>NZ_JBITDV010000005.1:0-127239 GCF_044454545.1 Cryptosporangium sp. NPDC051539
GCAATCCGATGGGAACGCCAACAGCAGTCCTCGACCGACTCGAACGCTCCGGACTCGCGGTCAGCGTCGCCGAGCTACGAAGCCAGCGCCACTAGTTACCTCACCGAGACGGCAACCCGCTGACCGTCAAAAGCTCGACGTATATTTCCTGGTCAGAACAGAGCTGGTGAGGGGACTTGAACCCCTAACCGCCCGAATATCGCGTCCAGTACTTTCGTTCTTAGTCAAAACTGGTCAGTAAGTGGCTCAAGCAGCGCGGATACTCAATCCACATTGTTCTCCGAAATCGACTTTGGGTGTGGTTTTGCGTTGTAAACTGTCACTAAACTGTCCTACGATTGACGGTGGAGCGTGGCCATGGGACGGCCTGCGTTAGAGGTCGGCACACACGGAAAGATCCGCCTGTACCGGGTCCAGGACGGTTGGCAGGCCCGCACGCTCTACCGGGACTACGACGGCCACACCCGATCGGTGGCCCGCAAGGGCAAGACCAAGGGCGCCGCCGAACGAGCGCTCGGGAAGGCTCTCCGCGACCGCGGCCGGTTCGTGGCGCTCGACGAGGATCTGACGGCCGAGACCAAGGTTTCTGCGCTGGCCGAGCGTTGGTACACCGGCGTCGAGAAGACCGATAAGGCGCTGAACACCAAGCGCGCCTACCGCGACCGGCTCGATAAGCAGATCATCCCCGGGCTCGGTGGGCGCGCGATCCGCGACCTGGGGCGACTCTCGACGATCGACCGGTTCCTGACCACGATCGAGACCAAGCACGGCGCGTCGACGGCGAAGATGTGCCGGTCGGTGCTCTCGGGGATGTGCGGCCTGGCGGCTCGGCACGACGCACTCGACCGGAACCCCGTCCGGGACGCCGCCGCGATCTCCACCAAGCCGGAACGCCTCCCCCGCGCGCTGACGGTCGCGGAAGGGCGCCAGTTGCGGGCCTGGCTCACGTACGACGACAAGGCCATCGGCCGAGATCTGCCGGACGTGATCGACATCCTGCTCGCGACCGGCCTGCGGATCGGCGAGGCCTCCGCGATTGTGTGGGACGCCGTCGATCTCGACGCCGGCACGATCGAGGTTCGAGGCACGGTGATTCGGGTGAAGGGCGAAGGGCTGGTCATCCAACCCAAGCCGAAGACGAAGGCTGGGTATCGGACGCTGACGCTGCCGAGTTGGGCGGTGGACATGCTCAAGCGTAGGTACCGGGATGCTGACGACCCGACGGAGCAGAGTCCAGTGTTCACTGCCCCGAAGGGTGGGCTGCGAGATCCGTCGAACACGCAGGCTGATCTGCGGGAGGCATTCGACTTCGCTGGCTTCGACTGGCTGACGTCTCACCTGCTCGGCCGAAAGACCGTTGCGACGGAGATGGACAAGGCGGGGCTGTCGGCACGGGCGGCGGCTGATCAGCTGGGGCAGCAGAACCCGAGCATGACCCAGGACCGGTACATGGGACGGGGCGCGCGAGACACGGGCGCCGCAAACGTCCTGGAGGCATTCGGCTTCGTCGCGGCCTGACCGACGAAGCTGTCTCCACGGTGCGGTTCGGCATTCCGGGCTGCCTGCCCGTCGCGGTGTAGGTCACCCAGAGGCTCTATCCTCTGATGCTCGGGTTTCCGTGCAGCCGAGGGCACACGCGAACGACGCGAACTCGGAACTCATCGACAAGCGGCACGCGGATAGGGGGCAGTGTGACGCAGTCTGCGGCTGGCGGATCGGGCAACGTCGCGGGCGTCCGCCACGAAGGTCGCAGCCTTGCGTGGATGGCCGCCCACATGCTCGTGGAGAAGGCACTACCTGATTGGGCACCGGCTGGCCTGATCACCGCTGTCGGTGCTCAGACGAGCAGGGCCGTCGACGACATCGGTGCGTTGACAGACGCGGATGGGTGGATCTGCGCGCAGGCCAAGAAGAACCTGTCGCGTAGCGACCGGCCCACCAGCGATTTGGCTTCCGCGCTCGCGCAACTGATTGAACTCAAGTCGGACGGCATCCCCGACAGGCCTCCGCACCAGGACACCATGCGTGCTCTCGATGCCGAACGAGATCGCGTCCTCATACTCACTGACGAGCGAGCTCCCCGGACGGTTGCAGTCTCGTTGGCAGACGTCACAGATCGTCTCCGCACTTTGCCTGAGGGCGTACCGCTGGGGGAAGTTGCTGAGAACCGCGGCGAGCGCGAGGCTCTAGCCACCCTGCACGGCCATCTAGAGCGGCTGCTCGCGGCCAAACACGGACGGCCATCCAGCGAGGCCGAGGTAAGGGCGGTACTGCGTCTGCTCGCCGTTAGGGCCGTTGACCTAAGAGAAGATGGCCGGGACCTCCAAGCTCTCCTGCCGGACCTGCGGGACTTGCTGGAGGACCCGGCACGGGTGCCCGATCTCTGGCGAAGCATTGAGGCCATCGCTCAGCGGCTCGCATCCGAGCGCCGATGGATGAGACGTACTGACCTGGTCAGTGAGCTGGAGTCTCGCGGCTTTTATCTCCGACCCCTCACCCGGCTTCGTCCCGACATCCAGCGGCTTCGCGATGTCAGTGCCAGCAACTTGCAATCGCCGCCAACGAACCTGGCCGTCACGACTCCAAACGGCCCCATTGAGCTTCCCCGGCCGGAGGTAGCGCTCCTTGAGACAGCGACATCTAACGTCGCGATCACGGGCGAGCCTGGAGCGGGCAAATCGGTTGTGCTGCACCGGTTGGCTAATTTTCTAGCTTTCGACATCGTCTATCTCACGAGCCACCAATTGCGCGGCTCGGCCGGCGAGACCCGGACCGAGATCGTTCTACAACATGGTCTGGAGGAGGTACTTCGAGGCTGGACCGGCTCCAGTCCAGGTGTGCTGCTACTTGATGGCCTCGACCAGACACGCGGTCTCGATACATCTACATGGCTGCCGCTGCTCGCTCGGCGTCTTGAGGGAACCCGCTGGCGGATCGTGGGAAGCGTTCGCTCCTTCGATCTGCGACAAGGTCGGGATTGGCAATCGATGTTTGCTGGTACGCCGATCGACACCAGCCGTGCGGACCCGCTGCTCTCGCAGGTGAGTCACCTCGTCGTCGGTGCACTTACGAGTACGGACGTGGCGGTGATCCGGGAGAGCAGTCCCGCGATGGACACAATGTTCGCGCGAAACGGTGACCGCCTGCGAGGGCTGCTAACCAATCCGTTCAACCTAAACCTCGTCGGCGAATTGCTCTCCGCGAACGTCGATATCTCCGCTGTCCGCAGCCGATTGGACCTCCTGCATAGCTACTGGCGCTTGCGTGTGAGCGGCAGACATGACGGACGCATGCGTCACCGCGTACTGCAGCATCTGGTCCGCGCGATGGTGGCAGAGAAGGTCCAGCAGGTCGACGATTCCCACCTACAGGACTCATCTCTCCAGGTACTGAGCGATCTGCTTCGCGACGGCGTGCTGCGAGAGACCGCACCCAATCAATGGATAGTCACCCCAGCGATCGGTTTCACTCACCCTGTACTATTCGATTACGCCGCTGCGATTATCGCGCTTGGCGATATCGATCACGCAGACTCCCTCGCCGACGCCCTCGACGCTCACCCCGATTACGCTCTGCTGCTCCGACCCAGTCTCGACTACCGCCTCGCCATCGCGTGGCACGCTGACCCAAACCGTTCGACGTACTGGCAACTAGCGCTCCGGCTCAGCAGTCGGGCGGCCGGTCACACTCTCGCGGCGGCGGCCTCGGCCGCGCTGGCGGCCCAAGTGTTGCAGCAATCGTCAGATCTCAATGAACTGCAATCAGCGTGCACCGCAGATCAAGATGCTGAGCGTTGGACCGTTAACGATGCGCGAGCGCTTGCGTTCCTAGTCGCTGCAGGACTGCGCTCGACTAAATCGACGCAGGTGGCACTCGACGCCTTCGGCCAGTTTCTCGCTGCACTTGGAACGCATGCCCAAGCGACTGATGACGTTGCTTTGGCGCTGCTGGCAGCGCAACTGTCTACCCGAGCGGTGGACGAGCAGGGCCTTGACCGCGATAGCGCATCGGCGCGCTACTGGGTAGATACATCTGTTGCTTGTATGAAGGTCGCCTTGGTCGACCCCGAAAGCGTAGAACGCTTCGAACTCGCCGAACGCGCCGCGCTGGGACTATCAACCGCGGCAAAACTCGACGCCGCCGCAACTGCCGCCACTATCCGTCAAGTAATCGCGGAGCCGGCACTCCGCGCCTGGGGCACGGAAGCCGTACGCCCATTGATCGAGGCGCTCCCGGCCATCGCTAAGCAGGACGTCGAACTCGCAGCCGAAATCGGGCGCAGCGTCTGGATCTTCGACGACGACCAAGATCAGCCCACTCAAATCGGCAACAGCCAGATTCTTCGGCTGACGTCGAACCGAAAACAAGACCTCGAAGGTGCGCGGCACCAGGTTGGCGGGAAGTTCCCCGCGCTCGCGGCCGAAGACGTCACGGTGGCAGCGGCGCTGTTCGTCACGGTCGTGGAGCACCGATCCGCAGAAAGACGTCCCAGCGTCGAGCCACCATCAGGTCAGCAACCCGCTGTCCAGTACAGCGGCGATCTGCGATTCGTTGGGGGTCATCACGCACTTCCCGCGATGGCCAACGCCCTCATCGATCGCTTTGAGGCGCTCGCGCCCGACGGCGGCGAAGCCATCGAGGTGTTGCGCAGTCGCTTGACCCATTCGGAGGTGTGGAATCGCTTGCTGCAGCGTGCGGCCTCCAGCCCGTCGTCCGAACTCGCTGTCGCGCTAGTCCCCGTCCTATCCAGCCCTTCGCTCTTCGCCCATCCTCAGACTTGGTTGGCCGCCGCGCACGTCGCTCGTCGACTGGCTACCGTCCTTTCCGCCGAAGACTTGGCGCCCATCGACCAGTCGATCATTGCGGCCACCGAACCCAACCAGGACGACACCGACGTACGACGCGAACGACTCAGGGATCGCCGCGCGCTGATTCTCAATGAACTAGCCGCCGCAAGAAGCGAAAATCCAGCCGATAGCGTGCTCGCTCCTATCCTCCTTGACGAGGACGGTTCTTATCGCGTCACACCCGACAGCGAGACATCTGATCTCACCCCCAGGCAGGACCTACTGCGCCGCGCCCATGAGGCCCTCTCGTCGGTTCGTCAAGCAGGCGACCGGACTTCTGCCAGGCGATTGATTCTCGATCTATGGCCGGAACTCCGTGCAGCTCACGAGGCTGAATCAACGGACCAGAACCTACACGTACAGCTAGTCTCGGCGGCCTTCGAACTAGCCGCACTTCCCGATGTGCTGCCGAACACGATGATTGGTGAACAGGTCTTCACCGTTGTGCAGGCCGCGGTCCCCTCCGCGCCAGAGGACCAAGACCGGGCGGCCGGCAGCGCCACGGAGAATGACGAAGGCTGGCTGCAGACCGCCCAGACCGAAGCCCTTCCAGCCGCCCAGCGGCTTCTAGCACGACGAGAATGGCGAGATGCGCACGGCGAACAACTTCGGTCATGGCTCATCAGCCAACTGGATAGCGACATCTTCGAGCATCGAGTCTTGAGTAACCAGGCAATTGCCACGATCTGGCCCAGTCCCGACGACCGCATCCGCGCGGTCGAACAACGACTTGCTAATGAACATCAAAGCCATATCGCGCGATTGCTGCTCAACCAGCTATACTGGCTGATCTCCACGCACCCGCACGAGGTCGATGCCGCCTTCGAACGGCTCGCGATTAGCTCCCCAGCGCATTGCTGCGCCGAGCTAAGTGGCACTCGTAGTGAGATCTACAATACGCCGGCTGAAGACCTCGGCCGCTCTCTAACCACGCTCGCAGTGCGGGTACAGACGCCCTTCGCGGATAGGATGCTCCGGGAGTGGATACAGAGCCCGACCACCTACGCGGGGATGGTGGCCGCGATTTGCTCTTGGCTGCGAGGCTTCCTCAACTCGGCAGATCTCTCCCTTGGCGGGGCTCAGCAGCGAGCATTCGCGCTGCTCGATCGGGCGGCCGACGGTCTTTTGGCTGCCTGGACTGCTGGCACTGACAGCCAGGCCGCTCTTGAGGTCGCGAATGCCATCGCCGAACAGATCTACCACGCCAGCGGGGCATTCGAAGCCGGCGAACCAACGAAGGAAGCCCTTGGGGATCCCGGACTATTCGCGGACCTAGCGATCCCGGTTTTGGAAAAGGTCAGGTTGGCCCGCCATCCTGCCGTGACACACCATATTGTCGAGACAGCTGCCCACTTCGCAAATGTGCGACCTAGGCCCGCACTGCTTCTTGCGATGCGTGCAATTGTCGATGATTCTCACTACGCAGCTGAATCCCTCGGATTGAACGCCGCATTGAAGCTCATTGAACGGTACGCGGCAGACCACCGCGACCTTATCCTTGGCGATCCGGACTGTACGAGTGCGGTTCGCCGTGTACTAGAGCACTTTGTGCGAGTCGGGTGGGCGCAAGCGGTGGAACTGGTCGAACGTGCTGATGAATGGTTCCGCTAAGTTCGCTATTCGCCGCCTTCCTCGCTCACTGTCAGCGCGGCGCCTCCGGCTCCTCGCCGCGCCGCGCCGACCGAGCGTCATCCTTATCTGGCCGTCGGCCCCCAGCGGTCGTCGAAAACTTCGTCGCGCTGCCGGGCCAGCCACGTCTGGACCTCACTGTCTCGCCAGCGGAGGTGGCGTCCTACTCGGAAGGCAGCCGGTCCGTCGCCGGTCTTCCGCCATTTGTAGATCGTCGCCACTGGAACATCGAGGAATTCAGAAAGTGTGTCGATGTTCCAGAGCGGTTCCCGTTCTGGCACTACGGAATCACCTCCCTCCGGTCGCGAAGAGGTGGTCCATTGACGGTAACTCGCGAGAGCCGCGCAGCATAGAACTATCGAAAAGATAAGCAAAGACAGTGAAAGACAGGGAATGGTCAACAATGCAGGTCGGCGGAATTCGGACCATTCACCTGGCGGAGATGGGCCCGATGCCTTGGGCTGCCGGTTCCGGCGTGGTCTGTAGGCTCCCGGTCGTCACTGACGGTTGAGCGAGAGAAGGCGAGCGCTCGTGGCCCGTACCTGGCTGTCGATCCGGGTAGAGCTCGTCTCCGGCCGTGGCGTAGAGCCGTGGCCGCGGCCGGGCCGGATCTTCGCGGCAGCCAGGTCACACACCTTCGAACAGCTCGCTGCTGCGATCGACACCGCGTTCGCCCGCTGGGACCTGGCCCACATGCACACGTTCACCCTCGCCGACAGCACCGAGATCACCACGCTCGATCTCTGGGACGGCGACGAACCCGAGGGCAGCCTGGACAGCGCCACGACCAAGCTGAGCCGGCTCACACCCGGGGAGCAGTTCGCCTACCTGTTCGACTTCGGCGACGACTGGGCGCACCTGTGCACCGTTGACACCACGAAGATCGACCCACTCGACCACATCGGCGTCGTGCCGCCCGTCCCGGTGCCGTACTTCGGCTGGGGAGACCTGCCTGATCAGTACGGGCGACGCTGGGACGAGGACGACGGCGGATCCGCGCGGCCGAAGCGACCTGCGCAGCCGTTGTCGGCACTGCCGCCGATCCTGCCCTGGTGGGGAGGACCACGGCGGCGCGGCGAGTAGACCCCTTCCCGGAGAGCTGAGCGGGACGCTGTCTCCGGCCGTCGAGTCTCCGCCCGGCAGTCCGCGCGTGCCGCTTCCCCGCAGCGCGTTCGCGGCATATGCCGGACGCGGCGCGGCCAGCGGAGGCGGAGACGATGCACGCCGGCGGCGCTTGCTTTTGTCGACGCGCTTTGCCGATGAACATTCGAGTCTGCCGATTCCGGCACGCGGGCTGCCGCGACTTCCGCGTCAGCCGAACGCTGGCCACGCGACTCCCAATTCGCCCTGTGCCGCGACTGATTCTATGGTCCTACAGCGTCCAGCGACGGCCCGGACCCGCTGGACCCACCGGCCCGAAATCACCGGGAGAACCGAACACCGCCCGCTCTCCGACTGCGGGGAACTCGAACGGCGCCGCGGTCGGGCAGCGCATGCCAACCCCACCCACATTTGTCGCGAACCCGACGATCCGAGCCGCCCCGCTCCTTACGAGGGTCGAATCCAGCAACGATAACAACCTCCGTCGAAAGTCGATATTCGACGATCATCATTTCCCATTCGATAGAGTCGCTCAGCTCACGGATCAATTCCGAGGAGACGACAGCATCCCCATTAACTCAACACATAGAACGAGACACCTCTTGCTCTATCCGACGCACCCACCCACTATGGATTCGGGTGCCGTGAGTTCACGCCCAGCTAATAGCGCAACTCGAGCTTTCATTATTGGTCGATGGTCTGCAATAGGGGTGGTGACCTGTCGATGGTGATGACTATTCACAAGCTGACCGCCGGTGACGGGTACACCTACCTCACCCGCCACGTCGCGGGCGGCGACGTCGACCAGAAGCGCGGGCAATCCGCTGCGGAGTACTACACCGCCGAAGGCAACCCACCTGGCCGATGGATCGGCCACGGAGCACCACTCCTCGGGCTGGCCGGACAGCCGGTCACTGAAGCTCAGATGCGCGCCCTGTTCGGTCTCGGGATGCACCCGGACGCCGACCGGATCACCGCCGCGTACCTCGCCGCGCATCTCCAACCCGGGATGAGCAAGGCACAGGTCTCCCGGGCAGAAGAGCGCGCTCGGCGTGCCGCGACGCTCGGGCGATCCTTCCCGGAGTTTGCCGCACTTCCGCCCTACGACGAACGTGTCCGTGACCGGTTAGCCGCGCTGCGCACCGAGACCGGCCGATCGCCCACCAGCGTCGAGGTCTCCGGGATACGTGCAGAGGAGGCACGCAGGCAGCGCGCCGCTGTTGCCGGATACGACCTGGTATTCGCACCCGTGAAGTCCGCGGCACTGCTCTGGGCGCTCGACGACCGGCCCTGGGTCCGCGACGCCGTCCGAGCGGCACACGAGCACGCCCGGGACTCCGCGCTGGAGCTGCTGGAGGAGCACGCGGCGTTCACCCGCGTCGGTGCCGGCAGCGTCGCGCAGATCGACACCCGCGGCCTGGTGGCGGTCGCGTTCGATCACCACGACTCCCGTGACGGCGACCCGAACCTGCACACGCACGTCGCGATCGCCAACAAGGTTTGTGGTGTCGACGGGATCTGGCGGTCCCTCGACGCCCGCGCCCTCTATCGGATGACCGTCGCGGTGTCCGAGCACTACAACACGATCTTCCAAGCGGCTCTCACCCAGCGACTCGGCGTCACCTGGACCCCGAGGACTCCGCCCGGCGGCAAAGAGCCAGTCCACGAGATCGCCGGCGTCCCGGCCGAGTTCGTCGAGCACTTCTCCCGCCGCCGCGCCGCCATCGAAGCGCGGTACGCGCAGCTGCTCGTCGAGTACCGGGCCGCACACGGTCATGACGCGTCGGCCAGCGCGGCGCACAAGCTGGCCCGGCAAGCAAACCTGGAGACCCGGCATGGCAAGAAGCCGCCGCGGTCGCTGGCCGGTATGCGTGAGCAGTGGCGGCACGAGTTGGTCGAGGTCTTTGGCGCCGAGGCCGGGGCGCGGCTGGCCGCCGTTGTCCCTGACCGGCCGTCGGTGGCCGAGGTCGAAGCTAGGTCTGGTTCGACCGCTGCTCGAGACGCGATCGAACCGTTGGCGGAAGAACTGGCGCGACGGGTGGTGGCAACCGTTGGGGAGCAGCGGTCGACGTGGACGGTATGGAACCTTCGCGCCGAGGCCGAACGGCTGCTGCGCGTCGACAACCTGGCCCTCGACCCTGACCAGGCCCGCCAGCTGGCCGACGCCGTCGTCACACTGGCTGCGTCTCCGGAGCACTCCGTGCTGGTGGAAGCCCCGACCGTCAGCGACGAACCTGCCGCCCTTTGCCGCGCCGATGGGGAGTCGGTTTTCGCCGAGCATGCCGCGGCCCGCTACACCAACTTTGCTGTCCTCGACGCGGAGGAACGTCTCGTCACCGCCGCCCACACCATCACCGACGGTGCCGTCTCGCCGAGGTGCGTGGTTGCCGCACTCGCCGACTTCGACGCCCGAGCGCCGTACCCGCTAGACGACGGGCAGCGGGCGCTGGTGACCGCGTTCGCCACCGACCCACGTCAGCTGGTCGTCGGAATCGGCGCGGCCGGAACCGGGAAGACCACCGCCACCCGCGCCTACCTCTATGTCCTGCGCACCGCCGGGCGACGCCTCGTCCCGCTCGCAACGTCCGCCGCCTCCGCCGCCGTCCTCGCCGGTGAGCTCAGCGTCCCAACGGAGATCGTCCACAAGTTCCTCCACGAACACATCCACGGCCCCCACGCCGCCGCGCTCGCCGCGGGCGCCCCGGTTCCGGCTAGCCACGCCGTGTTCGCGCTCCGGCCGGGAGACGTCGTTCTCGTCGACGAAGCCGGAATGGCCGGCACCGGCAACCTCGACCGGCTCGTCACCCTCGCCGCCACCCACGGCGCGACCGTCCGGCTACTCGGGGACTACCGGCAGCTCGCCGCAGTCGAGTCCGGCGGCGCCCTCCGGCTGATCGCCGCCGACGCCGGAGCCGTCGAACTCGACACCCTCCACCGCTTCGCCGACCCCGCCGAAGCCACCGCCACCCTCGGCCTACGCACCGGCGACACCACAGCCCTCGACTACTACACCGACCACGACCGCATCACCGGCGGCTCACGCGACGCCATGACCGAAGCCGCCTACACCGCCTGGCACACCGACATGACCGCCGGACAAGTGAGCCTCATGATCGCCGCCACCAACCGCGACGTCACCGCCCTCGCCGCCCGGGCCCGCGCCGACCGGGTCACCACCGGCCACGTCGAACCCGACGGCGTCCCACTCGCCGACGGCAACCACGCGGGCGTCGGGGACTGGATCGTCACCCGCCGCAACCAGCGCCGCCTCTCCGCCCACGGCGGACGAGACTTCGTCCGCAACGGCGACGCCTGGACCGTCACCCACCGCCACGACGACGGGTCACTGACCATCCGCCACCACGACCACCACGGTGTCCTCCGGTTACCAGCGGTGTACGTCGCCGAACACGTCCAGCTCCTGTACGCCACCACCGCGCACCGCGCCCAAGGCGCCACCGTCGACACCGCCCACGTCCTCGCCGACGACTCCATGGCCCGCGAACACCTCTACGTCGCCGCGACTCGCGCCCGCCACGGCACCCACCTCTACGTCACCACTCACGAACTGCTCCCACTGGACGAGGACGGCCGCCTCGACCGTGCCGCCACCAACCCCGACGCGCGGGCCGCCCGCGAAGTACTCGACACCGTCCTCGGCAGGGAGAACGCCGAGCTATCCGCCACCGAGACAATCCGCCGCAACCAGGACACGGCCGAATCGCTCGCCGTCCTCGCTCCTCGCCTCGCGTACGCGGAGCTGCATGCTGCCGAACAGGGCTCCGCCGCCGAAGACGACGGTCACCTACACAACTACATGGCCCAGCTGCGCCAGCAGATCGCTGACCGCGTCGCGTCCCTCGTCGACGACGCACTCCGTTCCCGGCCCGCTTGGACCGTTGCGCTCGGCGAAGCGCCGACGGCCAGTGCCGACCGCCAGCAGTGGCTAGAGCAGCTCGCCATCGTGGCTGCCTACCGCGACCAGCACCAGATCCTTCATGACGACGCAGCCCACCCACTCGGCCCGTACGCCACCGCTGACCAGCCGCACCACGGCCAGTACTGGGAAGCGGCCCGCGCGCTGGTTCGCGCCCACCAGCTCGCCGAGCGCTACCAGAGTCTCAGGCCACGAGACCCCACCGACGTCGAGGCAACGCACCAGAACGCTGTCGACGTCTACAACGCGCTGTCCGAGCAACAGCGCCTGAAAATTGCCACCGGCATGGTCGCCCGGCTCGGAAACCTCTGGTACGGCCACCCGAACGCCCTCGATGAAGGCGTCACGCAATCCGCCTACGCGTCTCACCTCCGGCGCGCGCTCACCGGCGCCGGACACCTCGAACGAGCCAACCGACGCGACCGACTCACCAGCGGACGAACGTCACGGCAGCGTGCGCACCAGCCGGAGCCCCGCCGGGCCGCCAGCCGCCAACCCATCGAGGGGAAGAAGCATCGATCTCCTACGCCGCTGGTCGAGCCCCCTCGCCACCAGCAGCAGCTCGGTCTCGGCCCGCGCCCTCGCCTCTAGGAAGCGCGAACAGTCAGGAGCACGAGCGGTTCCACAGGGTCCCGCGAATAGACGTTTGACACCACACGCTGCTCCGCACGGATCACCATGGAGAGCCGACATCGGCCCTACTGTCGCGGGCATGGACCGGATCGCGATCATCGGCTGCGGCGGTTCCGGCAAAACCGTCCTGGCCCGCCGCCTGAGCGACATTCTCGGCCTGCCGGTCACCCACCTCGACACCCTGTACTACGACCACGACTGGAACCCCACCCTGACGGAGACGTTCGCCCAGACCCAACGCGACCTGGTGACAGCCGACCGCTGGGTGATCGACGGCAACTACGCCTCGACGCTACCTATCCGGCTCGCACGCGCCGACACCGTGATCTTCCTCGACCTACCCGCCCGAACCTGCCTCTGGGGCATCGCCCGCCGTCGCTGGCACTACCGCGGCGGCCGGCACACCGACGGCGTCCACGACCGCATCACCTGGTCGTTCCTCTCCTACGTCCTCGACTACCGGCGCACGATGCGACCCCGGGTGGCCGCGCTCGTAGCCGAACACGGACGTCACGCCACCTACGAACGGCTCACCAGCCGACGCCGCATCGACCAGTTTCTCCAGCGACTCACGCGAGACCGATGACTCTGCCGAGTGGACGGAGTGGCGGCGAATCCGACCCGCCCAGACTCCTCCGGGCAAGTAAGGCGGAGACTAGCTGCCGGCGTGTGCGAGCGACTCCAGATGCTCGGCGTCGGGTCATCGCCGCTCCGGAACAACGAGCCACCGGTAAGCACGGCTGACCGCGGCACTTACCGCTCTCTCGATGCCTCGATCGGGAGCGGCAGGATCAGCGCATCGAAGTGCGGTGAGTCCGGGAACGGTTGGAGTTTGCCGACCTTCTGCCAGCCCCAGCGGAAGTACGCCGTTCGGGCGGGCAGGTTGTCCTCGCGGACGAGGATCGTCGCGCGCTCCTCGCCACGTCCGCGGAGCAGTTCGTCGTGGAGCGCGTGCGCGATGTGCCGGCCTTGCCACTCCGGGAGCACCATCAACTCGTTGAACGCGAACGTGCGGCTCCCGGTCTCGGTCGTGAACCCCTCCGGCAAGTCATCGCCCGTCAGGCCCGTCCACCATCGCGAGGTCGCCGGTAGGGCGTAGCCGAAGGCCTGGCCGATCGGCCGGCCGTCGGCGTAGGCGATGACAATCTCGAATCCCGGGGAGCGCAGGTAGCCCCGGATGCGCTCTGCGGCGCGTTCTTCGCTGTAGAAGGGTTTGTCGCTGACGTCGGCGTGGGTGTCCACGTAGATCCTGACGAGGACGTCATCGAGTAGCGCGGCAGCGGCTTCAGCGTCGTGTCGGGTGAAGGTGATCGCGGTGGAGTCGGTCATGGGCCTTCCGCAGGGGGCGCGAGCAGGTCGTGGGCTTCGATCAGGCCGGGATGCCGGTCGGCGCCAGTGGGCGCGAGGGAGAGTGCCGTGAGCGCGGTCCGGCGCAGGAGGCTATCGTGGCGGCGTTCTGCGGGCAGGGCTGTGAGCACGGTGACCAGATGACGGGTGCCTTCCTGGAGGTCACCGGATCGGATCAGGCTGCCCGCCCGGTACAGCTCGACCTGGCCGCGCCCCTGATAGTTCGCAGCTGGATAGCTGGACAAGGCAGCTTCGTGCGCGCGATTCGCTCGGTCCACGTCGCCGCTGAAGGTGTAAACGAAGCCAGCCACGTGGTGATACCGCTGGATCGACCATCCCCACTGCGACGAACGGTCGTCACGGACGTCGTCCGGCAACTTCTCGAACAGGACCTCAAGTTGGCGGAGTGCGGCTTCCGCGTCCTGCTGGTGGCCCAGATGGGCGAGGGCCTGCGCTTTCGCGGCGTAACCGGAGACGACCCCGGCATGGGGACGGTCGCCACCAATTCGGATGGCCTCCTCGGCGACTCCCAGCACGGAGGACGGCGGCCGTCCCTCGTAGAGCCCGTAGACGGCCTGGCGACCGCGCACCAGCGAGGACAGCGGCGCGTCGCCGGTGCGGTCGGCGAGTCGCGCGGTGGTCCGCCACCAGCGGCGCGCGCTCGGGACGTCGCCTGCTCCGGTGAAGGCGATCGCTGCCAGCGCTGACAGCCTCGCGGTGATGTGGCGGAGCTGCACGGCAGCGGAGCCGGTGGCCGTCTCGATCAGAGGCGCGAGTTCCTCGATGTCGCTCAGCAGGTTGGGGAGGACGCGCTGACCAGGTTGGAATCCGACCTCGTGGGCGTAGTCGAACGCCACTCGTTCCCAGCCGTCGCGATCGAGATCCGTGACGTCATCCCCGGCGGCGGTCGCAACGATTGCACGGATGGCTTCCACCCTGGAGGCGAACACCGCCGGTGCGGTCGCGCTCAGCAGTCCCAGCAACTCGCGGCGCTTCATGGCGTCGTCGTGTTGCTCGGTTCGCGCGGGTTCGTCGGACCGGTAACCATGGTCCAAGCATGCGCCTACGGCAGTTGCAACGGCACCCAGCTGGTCGCCTGCCGCAGGCTCTTGATGTTCCGGTGCGCTGGACCCGCGGACGATGAAGAAGCCCAGGTCGGCATCGGCTTCGGCCGTCAGGACCGCCCGGAAGGCCCGGCGGTAGAGGTCGTTAGGCCAGCGGTGTTCGCCGCGTTCGAGCTTGCCGATGTAGTTGGCGTCGAGGCCGACTTCACGGCCGATCTCACCGAAGATGAATTCGTTCGCTCGGTCGGCGAGTTCCTGCCGGGACATCGGTCGGCCCGAGCCGGTCGGCGAGGATCGCCGAAGGCGTGCCTGGCGCAGCCGATCGTTGGGTGTCTGCCCGCGCTGCCGCACGGCAATCACCTCTCGATCGGTTGCCGGTTGGAGGTCCACCGCTCCCGTGTCGCCGGTCAGATGCTAGCCGCGTCGAGCCCGGAATCGAGGGCGCACGCGCAGCTCTCGGGCCTCAGGTCACTCGCCGTCGATGCCGGACTTGAGCCCGTCGACGAACGACTGCCACTGTCGCCGGGTCAGCACAAGTACCGGCCCGTCCGGGTTCTTCGAGTCCCGAACACCCACCGTGGAGCGGCCCGCGACGGCCCATTCGACGCAGTTGTCGTAGCCGCTGCTGTAACTGGACTTCCGCCAGCCCTCGAACACCATATCCATCATCGGTTCCTATCTCGGTAGTGCCAGGTCGGCTGCGGCTCGAATCAACTCGGCGCTGTCCTGCGCGGAGAGCGCCGCGTCCTCGAGTCGCTGGTAGAGGATGCGGTACTTGCTGACCGCGTCTCCGTCGGTAAGGACGAGGTCGGAAGTGACTGTGTCGACGGCGACCACTACTGGATCGTCCGGGTCGGGGTACTCGTAGATCGAGAACGCCGACCGGGGCATCGCGTGCCCGAAGATCGCCGCGTCGATCGGCAGCACCCTCAGCTCGACCCGCGGGTTCGTTTCGATCAGCTCGACAAGGTGACGCAGCTGCGCCGTCACCACATCCGGCGGCGCGGCATGTCGGCGGATGGCCAACTCGTCGAGCAGCACGGCATACGTCGGTCCACCAGGTCGGCGCATCACTCGTTGCCGGGCCGCTCGCGCCTCCAGCGCCCGGAGCGGATCGTAGTGCTCGGCGTAGGTCCGCCGGTCGGCCTGAGCGCGCGCCTCGGTAAAGGCAGGCAACTGCAGAAGGCCCGGCAGGAACGTCATCTGATACTCGCGGACCCTGCTGGCGCCAGCCTCCAGGTTGGCGTAGAGCGCCTGGCGCGGCCCCATCTCGGTGGCGTACTTCTCCCACCAGCCGCGTTCCTGCGCCTCCCGGGCGATCGTCATGATCTGGTTCCAACGCCGCTCGCCGACGCCCAGGGCACCGAGGATCCGCATCACCTCGTCCAGATCCGGCCGCACGTGACAGTTCTCCAGACGGCTGATGCGTTGCCGGGCGACGCCAATCGTCACGGCCAACCTGGCCGACGAGTAGCCGTACTCCTCGCGCAACGCGATCAGCTCGGACGCCAACCGGCGGCGGCGCACATACGGACTGATCACGACGTGCACCTCCGCTCGGGCGCATGGACTGTCACGCGGTTGCGGACAACTCTCATTGAAGAGCAGCGACGGCTGATCTACCGACGTCAGAGGCTTGTCTCCCCCTAACTCTCCCCCTCCCTCCCGCCTAACCGGAGTTCTGCCCGGCTGGACCGTCCAGCACCGTGGACTGCCATGGAGGTCCGGCGGCTAACACCCGGCACACCGCCGGACCTCCGCTCCAGCCACGGGGAGGTGCAGATGAGAAACCTGGTGCTCGGCCGACCGCTGACGGCCGATGACGTCGAGACAGCACTGCGACTCATCGAGCTCCACCAGCCCAGCCCTGGCGTCGGGAGCGAACCTCCGCGGTGCGCTTCGGGCGCGCATCAGGTCCAGGCGCCAGCGTGGCCTTGCCCCCGATACCTGTGGGCGGAGGCCGTACTCGCCGCCGACAAACGAGGCGAGATCGCAGCGGGGGCCGCTCATGGCTGAACGTCTTGGCCCGCGCGACGCGGTAATCGCTCGCGCCCGTGACACCGGCGACGGTCAGAACCGCTACTGGACGGCCATCTACTACGGCGCGGAGTACGCCCTGCACCTCGGCCGCGACGCCCAAGCGGTCGACGCGCTCGCCAGCGTCGTCACCGAACCGGAGGACCGGCCGTGACCTATCGGGGTTACCTCTCGCTTCCCGATCCGGAGCCCACCGATCCGCACCTGGAGCTGACGGCCGCGGATGTCGTCGCCACGGTCGCCCAGCAGATCGAAGTCTCGGGCCGGCTAGCCACGATCACCCCGGAGTCGTTCGACACGGCGGAATCGCACGCCGAGTTGCTGCTCGCCGCGCTTGGCGTGTCTCCGGGCGGACGACCACCGTGAGCACCGGGCGGGTCGAGCCGCCGAACACACGACGAGGCGAGCAGTTTGCCCAGCCGGGCGACTCCAACGACGAGGGGAACGCACTCCATGAGTGTCGATACGATGAACAGCGACGATCTGCGCGCCGCGATGGTCGAGCAACTGATCGCCGAGCACACCGACAAGGGCCTAGTGATGCGGCCCGAGCTCGAAGCCGCGCTGCGCAACGTCCCGCGGCACCTGTTCACGCCGGGCGCACTTTTGGAGGAGGCGTACCGAACCGACCACGCCGTCATCACCAAACGGATCGGCGACGAGGCCGTCAGCTCGATCTCCGCCGCGTGGTTGATCGCCGAGATGCTCGGCCAGGCCGCCGACGCCCTCGGCGGTGGCCTCCGCGGTCGGCATGTGCTGGAGATCGGCTCGGGCGGCTACAACGCTGCGCTGCTCCGCGAGCTGGTCGGGGCGGACGGCTCGGTCACGACCGTCGACATCGATCCCGACGTCACCGACCGCGCCACCGCGTGCCTGGCCGCCGCCGGCTATGACGACGTCCGCGTGGTGTGCGCCGACGCCGACCGCCCGATCCCCGACGGACGCCGCTACGACCTCATCATCGTTACCGTCGGCGCGTGGGACATCGCTCCGGCCTGGCTGGAGCAGCTCACCGAGGACGGTGTGCTGGTCGTGCCGCTGCGCACGTTCGGGATGACCCGCTCATGGGCGCTGTGCCGCAGCGACGACCGGCTCATCAGCCACAGCCAGCGCCTCTGCGGATTCGTGTCGATGCGCGGCGACGGCGCCCATGAAGTCCGCTACGCCGACATCGCCGAAGGCGTCCACCTCCGTCTGGACGAAGGCCAGGAGGCTGACGTCGATGCCGTCGCGGCGCTGCTGACAGAACCCTCGACAGAGGCATGGACCGGGGTCAGCCTGCCGCCCCAGACGATCCTGGCCGACCTCGACCTGTGGCTGGCTGCCCGCTCTGTAGAAGGCGGGGAGCAGTTCGTCGTACTCACCGCGCAGCAAGAGGCCGTGGACGCCGGGACGGTCGCGCCAGCCTGGCGCTTCGGCACTCCCGCCGCCCTCCACAACGGGACCTTCACCTACCGCTCGGCGCTGCGCTGGACCGACGACCGGTTCGACCTCGGCGCCCGCGCACACGGACCGCACGCTGCCGACGCGGCCGAGCTGATGGTTGAACGCATGCGCGCGTGGGTCGACGCCGGTCAGCCCACACCGGCGCTTCACCTGGCGCCCGCTGGAACTCCCGACGGCGACTTGCCCGCCGGGACGGTGCTGGACAAGCGGCACACCCGCGTCGTCCTCGCCTTCACCCCCGAGAAGAAGGGACCCACCCCATGAACAACACCGACCTCGACGACTTCACCCTCGACGTCACCCTGGTCGACGCCGGCCCCGCCGCCAGCGGCTACGCCACCAACACCAGCGACAACTGCGGCTCGGGCAACACCGGCTCGAACGCCTGCACCACCAAGCCCGACAGCGGCTACTGACCAGCTCCCCGGGCCCGGCGTCGCGCACGCCGGGCCCGCCAATCCTCGGCGGTGACGATGATTCCCGCACCCGGCGCGGCGCTCATTCGCATCGCCGCGTACCCCACCGACCTCGCGTTGCCGGCCTGGCCAGACCTGAACTCCGATCAGCCCGACGCGTGGAAGACCTGGCTGACCACGATCTGGGCGACACCCGACTTCGCCGCAGCGGTCACTTCCGCCGCGCCCCAGCTGGCCGAGCAGATCGACCGCGTTGCTGCTGGAGAGGCATTACCGCCGCAGCGGCTGCGCCGCCTCGTGGAAGCAGCGATCCGCTACCTACTGCGGTGGACCACCCGCGCCACCCCGTTCGGCACCTTCGCCGGGGTAGCACCCATCCAATTCGGTGCCCGCGCCCAGGTCCGCGTTGGGAATCAGCACCGCACTGTCACACGTCCGGATGGCCACTTCGTCGCCGAGCAAGCGAGTCTTGCTGAACAGGATCTCGACACGCTGCGGTCCGCCGCGGTGGTGACGAACTCTCTCGGGTACAAGCGGGGCAGCAAGTGGGTGCTGCCGTGCTCGCGCAGGGACGGCGATCGACGATGGGACATCGAAGTCGGCCTGACCGACGCGATCGCATCGGCGCTTCAGGCCGCCAGTTCGCCAATCGCGTTTGCAGACCTCGCTACCAAGATCGCCGACGGCTGTACCCACGCCAGAGCTGAGCAGCTGCTGACTGCATTGATCGACGTCGGAGCGCTGCTGACCGAGATCCGGCCTGCGATGGCGATCACCGACCCAGCCGCGCACCTGAAGCGGCACGGCATCACCACCAACCCCGGAATCCGAGTTGCAAGCGACCTGCGCGCCGACGTCTCTCTGACGCTGCCTCCGGCGGTGCCGCACGAGGCGAGCCGCGCCGCATCGGCCCTCGTGACCGTCGCGCCACAGCTACCGGGATGGGCCGAGTACCACCACGCGTTCATCGAACGCTGGGGACCAGGAGCAGCCGTCCCCATCCGCGACGTGCTCAACGTGCTGGGCTTTCCCGCCGGCTACCGAGGATCAGCGCGCCGAGCCACGGCGGTCTTCACCGCTCGAGACCGACTGCTGAGCCAGCTCGCGCAGCAATCCGCGCTCGACGGCAACGCCGAAGCGATCCTCGACGACGAACTGCTCAACCAACTCCGAGGCGACGACGACCGGCCGCCCATCCCGCACACCGAGCTTCGTTTCACCCTCGCAGCCGAGACCCCGCACGATCTCGACCGCGGCCAGTTCACCCTTACCGTGCTCAGCGGCGCCCGCCACGCCGGCGTCTCCGCCGCCCGGTTCCTGCACCTGCTCGACTCCGCAGAACTCGCCGCCTTTCGGCAGATCTATCAAAGCCTCCCAACTGCTTCGCCCGGCGCAGACCTCGTCCAACTCTCCGGCCCTCCGCTCGACGCGCGCCTCGCATCGGTCGCACGGGTTCCCAAGCTGCTGCCCGTCCTTCCCGTCGGGGAGTTCCACCCAGAGCCGCGCTATTCGCTCGACGACCTCGCAGTGACCGGCGACGGCGACCGGCTCTGGCTCGTCTCACGCGCCACCAGCCGGCCGGTCGAGCCGCTGCTGCTCAACAGCGTGCTGCTCCCGACGCTGCATCACCCGCTGGTGCGCTTCCTCACCGAGATCTGGACCGCGTGGTCAGCGCCATGCACCCGGTTCGGCTGGGGTCACGCCAACAGTCTGCCGTTCCTGCCCCGAGTCCGGCGCGGACGCGCCATCCTGTCGCCCGCACGGTGGGTCATCGACCGCACGGCGCTGCCCGCCCGCACCGCGACCTGGCGACGCTGGCTCGACGCCTGGCAGCAACTTCGGCGCCAGCGTCGGCTACCTCCGCAGATCCAGGTCGGCGCGGACGACGTTCAGCTCCGACTCGACCTGGACGACGACACACACCTGACCGTCCTCCGCGACCAACTCAACCGGCACACACAAACGGTCATCACCGAGGCACCTGGGTCAGCTGGCTGGATCGGCGGACGCCCTGCCGAAATAGTGCTCACCCTCACCACCGACAGGCCGGATGTCCGGCCGCCTCGACCAGCGCGGGCCGCGACCTCCGTCCAGCACTGGCCGGGACGGTCGCGGTGGACCGAGGCGCACATCTACGGCCGAGTCGACGATATCCTGACCGACCTCGCCGAAGGGATCGTGGACTTCTTACCCGCAGGCTGGTGGTTCATTCGCTACCCCGACCCCCGTCCCCACCTGCGGCTACGCATCCCGCTACCGCACACCGAGGACTTCGCGGAGGTCGCTCGTCATCTCGCCCGCTGGGTCCAGCAGCTCCACGACGACGGCATCGCGTACGACTACAGCCTGCACTGCTACCGGCCCGAAACCCGGCACGGCACCGGAGCGACACTCAGCGCCGCCGAAGCAGTGTTCGCCGCCGACTCTGGGGCGACCTTGCGCAGGCTGATCGGTGATCGCGAGGCCGTGACCGCTGCCAGCATGATCGCCATCGCCGAGGCCTTCACCGGCGATGGCATGACCTGGCTGACGACGCACGTCCCACACCGCACCGGTCCCCGCCTCGACCCGGCGCAACTCGAACTCGCCCGAACGCCCTTCCGCGACGACCGGCTCACCTCAGCGTTGGGTACCTATCGCTCCCTCGCCGAGCGCGATGGTCTGGACCTCGACCAGGTGCTCGCCGATCTGCTGCACCTGCACCACGCCCGCATGATCGGCGTCGACACCGCTTCCGAACAACACTGCCTCCGGCTGGCACGAACCATCGCCCATGCCTCCCAGTCCAGGCCGAGCCGATGAACGACGAACAGTCGTTGGCCAACGGCGCAGTCGGCATCGCCCTCCTGCACCTGGAGACCGGCGACATGCCAGCAGCGTTCGCCGCGCTACGCCGAGCCACCGCCAACGGACTCAGCACCGGCCCTGGCGCCAGCCTCTTTTACGGCGCCCCCGCACTGGCGTTCGTCCTCGCCGGCACCGACCACCCGGGCCTCGCGCGGCCCCGAGCGATCACCGCCGACGCCACCGCGACCATCACTCGCCAACGGCTCGATGCCGCGCACCGCCGGATCGGCCAGCGTCAACGGCCGCACTACGCCGAGTACGACCTCATCCGCGGACTCACCGGCCTCGGCGTTGTCCTCCGCCGGCTCGGCAACCATGACGTCCTCCGAGGAGTTCTCGACTACCTCGTTCGCCTCACCGAACCGATCAGCAACCTCCCTGGCTGGTGGTGCCGCAACGAACCCGAACGCACCCAGCCGCCGGGAGGCGGCCACGCCAACCACGGCATGGCCCACGGCATCACCGGCCCACTTGCACTACTTGCCCTCACCTACCGCGACGGCATCATCGTCGACGGGCACGCCGCCGCGATCACACGCATCTGCCAGTGGCTGGACGCCTGGCAACAGGAAAGCAGCGGCTCCATCTGGTGGCCGCAGACCCTCAGCCGCACGGAGATTGAGCGGGGAGCACCGATCCAGAAGAGGCCATCACGCCCGTCATGGTGCTACGGCGCACCAGGCATCGCCCGCGCTCAGCAACTCGCTGCAACCGCACTTTCCGACGAGCGCCGACGTCGCGTAGCTGAGAGCGCGCTGCTCTGCTGCACCAAGGACGTAGACCAGCTTGCGAGCAGCGGACTCTGCCACGGTGCGGCCGGCCTCTTCCAAGCCGCCTGGCGCGTGGTTCTCGACGCGGAGAGTCCCGAGCTCGCGGCGCAGCTGCCCCACCTCGAAGCCCACATGTCGGCCTTCCCTCCCCCCGGTGAAGTCGGCATCCTCGACGGCAACACCGGCCAAGCCCTCGTTACCCAGACCGCGGCCCGAGGTCTGCCGATCACAGGCTGGGACGCCAGCCTTCTGCTGAGTTGAGTCCGATGCGCGATATCGACGACCTGACAATCCATCCGGCGTCCCCATCGCCCTGGCACCAAATCAACCTGCGAGTGCCCGATGAGCTCACCGGTGCCACGGGGCTCCAGTCCGTCATGGGGAGCGCCGAGGCTGATGGTCTGATCGACTCCTGGTTCTTCATCCGGAAAGGCCAGTGGCGAGTGCGCTTCCGTCCAGCCGACCTCAGCGTTGCCGACCACGCTCACGCCGCCATCCTCGGCGGTCTGGCCGACCTGCGCCGCCCTAACGACCTAGCCGACCCTCGTGGCGTGTCCTACGAACCGGAGACCTACGTGTTTGGCGGACGGGTTGGCATGGACGTCACTCACCAACTCTGGCACGCCGACAGCCGGAACGTCGTAGCCTATCTGGCCAGCTTAGAGACCACCGGGAAGCCCGACCGACGTCGCGAGATTTCCATCTTGCTACTTTCGGCGATGCTGCAGGCCGCCTCGCTCGATTGGTACGAGCAGGGCGACATCTGGGCACGAGTCGCGGATGAGGACCGTCCGCTGGATAAGACACTCGATTCGAGATTCCTAGTCCGGCTTGTAGAACAAATAAGACGACTCATGATCGCTGGCCCAGCCATTAGTGCCACTGCCGCCGAATCGATCGCGTCCCTCGCATCGTGGCTGTCCGACTTTGTTCATACGGGGCGCGCATTCATGCGGCACGCCCAACAGGGCGAACTCAGCCGCGGACTTCGTCGCGTCCTTGGCCATCAGTTCATCTTCCACTGGAATCGCCTCGGCCTGACCGCCAAGCAACAGGCGCTGATATGTGCAGCTGCTCGATCAGCGGTATTTCCGAGTGATATTGGCATGCACCCCTTCCCCGCACCCTACTTGGACTTGTCGGCGAGATCGGGAGCGACAAGTGGGTGACTGATCTGAGTCAATACCTTCTGCCAGCCAGAGCGGCTGCCGATCAAGTGAGGGTGATCAAAGGCTCCCGTGGAGACCTCGCGGGCTGTTTGACGAACCCAGTCGGCTCGCCGGGGGTGATTGTCGGCAACAAACTCTTCCCGGCGATGCAAAATAGGCGGATCTTCGGAGTTCTGATGACTAACGTACTTCACTTGCAGTCCACCGAGATCAACGTGGGTTGCACTCTCTTGCTCGGGATGCGGGTCAGAGTCGAAACCGGGGTAGTAAAGATACGACACAACGGGCATATCATGGCGCAATCGGACGATGTTGGCCGCTTCCGGTCGACCCGAGAGAAGTTGTGCGCAGGCTTCAAGAATTCGGAGGATGGCTGGTAGGCGGCGCAACGCGTCGACGTGGACGTAGAGCGATGTGGGCGTGATCTTGCCGGTTCTCGCCGACGTGATCGAGCGTCGGATCTGGTCTGGTTGACCGGCAGCCTTCAGGACTGTTTCGGCGGTCCGGTAGCCCTTGGTGTAGCTGCCGAAGAACGCTCGGATGTCGGCGCGACCTTCGGCCGGCAGGTCGTTGAATCGGGGGCGACCGTGAAAGGTGTCCATGGCGAGCGCGACGACCAGGTCGGCTGTGCGGCGTTTTGCTGCTAGCGCGGTGGCCGTGGGCGGGGTGATCCGGTCGGCGGCGCGTCGTGCGCGCGTCGTGCTCCCGTAGTTCGCGGTGAGGTTCTCGATGAGGTTGGGCTGCTCCTCGGTGGTGGGCATCCTGCCGTAGCGCTGCAGATGGCGGGCTAGCCTTTGGAGCGGCTGCATCCCTGCGGTGGCGTCGCCCTGCTCCGTCCGGGCGAATTGTCCATGGACGAAGGCGATCCGCGCTTCCGCGGAGGTGAACAGGTAGGCCGTCTCGGGTCCGCCGCTCAACGGGCGGATTCCGGTGACGTGTTGTAGCCAGAGTCGGAACTCGCGCGGCCGGTGGAGCGCCTGGAAGGTGTTACGGCTGGTGATTACCCCGTCTGCGTGGTCGTCGCCGGTGACCTCGTCCCAGCGAAGACGCGTCGAGACCACCAGGCATCGACGGGCGAGGCGGAGCGCGGCCTGCAGTGTGTGCCTGCGTTCGTCCAGGTCGTCGATCGTGTTGAGAACATACGTGAGGAGGACGACGTCGGCGTGTGCCGGTGGCGGCTGGGGGCGGTAGTGCGGGTCCCAGCCGGTCGCTCTGATCCCGAGCTCCTGGAAGTGAGCCAGGTCGTCGCCCCGGCCGCATCCGTAGTCGAGCACGCTGCACGTCGCGTCGATCAGCCCGTGGTCGACCGCGCGGCGCGCCGGGACCGACAGCCGGTCTCGGCTAATTGCGGTTCGCTCCCGTGCCACACTTCGGGCGAGAGTCACAGCGGGAGAAGGTCTTGCAGGCGTTGAACGGCCTCCGCCCAGTCGACCGACTCGGTCAGGTGAGTCCAGGACAACCGGAGCGCTCCGCGGATCTCGTCGTCGGACAGGTGCATGGCGGTAAGCACGTGACTCGGGTCGTACGAGGCGGAGGTACACGCGGAGCCGTTGGAGACGGCCAGGAGTCCTCGCCACGCCACCATGACGGCCTCGGAGTCCAGACCGGGGAAGGACAGGTTGAGGACGTGCGGCATGACGAATGCAGGGTCGCCGTGGAGGCGGGGGGCGAGTGGCGCTAGTCCGTCGAGGACTTCGGCGCGGTAGCGGACGCAGGCATCGATCCGGTCGGCGTGCTCGCTGACGGCGAGTTCAGCGGCGAGCCCGAGGCCGGCGATGAGGGCGACCGGCAAGGTTCCGGGGCGCAGGCCTCGTTCTTGGCCACCGCCGAGTTGCAGGGGGGTGAGCGGCGGCCGCCGGAAGCCGCGTTTGCGGGTGATGAGGGCGCCGATGCCTTTAGGGGCGAAGACCTTGTGCCCGGAGACGGACATCAGGTCGATGCGTGGGTTCCGTAGCTCGGGGACGAGCTTTCCGAAGGCTTGAGCGGCATCGACATGCACGTACGCGGGATGGTCGTCCAATAGCCTGCACAGGTCGGCGACCGGCTGGGTCACCCCGGTCTCGTTGTTCGCCGCCATGAGCGAGACGAGCAGGGTGTCTGGACGCATCTTGTCGGCAATGGACGCGGCTGAGACTCGACCCGTCTGATCGGGAGACACCAGGTCGATGTCGAAGCCGGCGTCAGCCAGACGTTCGAGTGGTTCGAGTACGGCCTTGTGCTCGATCGCGGTGGAGACGATGTGCCGTCGGCCGGTTCGATCACCCTCCGAGGCGAGGCCGAGGATGGCGAGATTGTTTGCTTCTGTGGCGCCTGAGGTGAAGATCACCTCATCGTGGTCGGCGCTCACTACCTTGGCGACCTGCCGGCGCGCCTGACTCACCGCGCTCTGAGCAGCTTGTCCCATCTCATGCGTGCGGCTGCCTGCGTTGCCGTACTCCTCGGTGAGGTGTGACAACACGAGGTCGGCGACGCGCTTGTCCACCGGCGTGGTGGCGTTCGCATCCAGGTAGACAGTCAACGAAGAGCCCTTCCACAGGAATCAAGGCGATCGAACACGGTTCTACACGTGAGTAGCCTCTGCCGAACACTCGAACGCCGTGTCAAAGTTGACGTTGTTACGTCTTCAATTTAACGTAAGGCGTGCCTGCTCAAGCGGAACCCTCGTCCGTGGTCGAGAACGCCGACGACCAGCTGCGCGTATCAACGACACCCGCCATGTCAGGTTTGTATGAATACGCGTTTCCTGCCATCCGCGGCGTACAAGCCGGGCGTGTCTATTTTGTATCGATGTGCCCGCTTAAGCTTCTTCCTCGGCTGTTCGTGTGGGACGACGACGATCTTCCTGCGGAGCTCCGCGCTCAGCGCACGTTGAACAAGGGCCGGATCCCGGAGATCGTCCGCTACCTCGAAGAGAACCCCGGTTCCTACACGTTCTCGGCGATTACGGCGTCAATCGACGCCTCCGTGCAGTTCGTCTCAGCGCAGGCAGGCGAACTCAACTCCGGCCTGGGCACGCTGCGCATCCCGATGGACGGGCGGTTCATCATCAACGACGGTCAGCATCGGCGGGCGGCGATCGAGCAGGTGCTGCGGACCAACCCGGAGCTCGGTGACGAGAGCATCGCGGTGGTGTTTTTCCTCGACAAGGGCCTTGAGCGGTGCCAGCAGATGTTCGCCGACCTCAACCGCTGGGCGGTGCGTCCCTCGCCGTCGATCGGAGTTTTGTATGACCATCGAGACCCACTAGCTGCGGTCAGCCGTACGGTCGCCGCGCAGTCGCCCGTCTTGCGGAATTTCGTCGAGACGGAATCCTCATCCCTGCCCAAGGGAACCCGCAAAATGTTCACCCTCTCTGCGGTGCACGGGGCCCATCGAGCGTTGTTCGCCGACACCGCCGTGGATGGTTACCAGGAGATGGTGGATACGGCGATGGGGATGTGGGGGGCGCTCGATCGGCAATTCCCGGAGTGGGAGATGGTCCGCGCCAGGGAGGTCCACGCGCGCGAGATCCGGGCGGACTTCATCCACACGCATGGCATCGTGCTGACGGCGGTTGGCCGGGTCTGCAACACGCTGTTGCTCGATGGGGTCCCGGTGAAGCGCTGGCAGCAGCGGCTTGCGCCGTTGGCGAAGCTTGACTGGTCGCGGACCAACACCGCGCTGTGGGAAGGCCGCGCCATCGTCGGCGGCACGGTCTCGAAGAACCGCTCGAACGTCATGCTCACTACGGCGGCGCTCAGGACTCATCTGGGTATGCCGCTCACGCTGGACGAGCAGAACGCCGAAGACAACCGGAAGGCACACGCATGAGCAAGGTCATGGTCCAGGCGCCGAGGCGCCGTCCATTCGGCGACCTCGGGCTTGCCAAGACCGTGCAGGCTGCGGTGGACGAAATCGTCGAGCTATACAAGGCCGACGGCATTCCCTGGGTGGTGGGCTACTCCGGCGGTAAGGACTCCACTGCCACCTTGCAGCTGATCTGGCTGGCCCTACAGAAACTGCCGGCCGATGAGCTGACCAAACCCGTGCACGTCATCACCACGGACACTCTGGTCGAGAACCCAGTGGTGTCTGCGTGGGTGAACCGCAGCCTCGAGGTGATGGGAAAGAAGGCACAGGAGCTCGGTCTGCCGCTGACGCCGAACAAGCTGACGCCTGAGTTGGCTGACACCTTTTGGGTCAATCTGATTGGGAAGGGTTACCCGGCGCCGCGGCCGAAGTTCCGGTGGTGCACCGAACGCTTGAAGATCAAGCCGTCGAACTCCTTCATCCGCTCGATGGTCCGCGCCCACGGTGAGGCGATCCTCGTCCTGGGCATGCGCAAGCAGGAGTCCTCGACCCGTGCCCGGGTGATGGCCACGCACGAGGCCAAGCGGGTCCGTGAACGGCTCGCGCCGAACGCCAATCTGCCCAACTCACTGATCTACACCCCCATCGAGTCGTGGAGCTCGGATGAGGTGTGGATGTTCCTCATGCAGGTGGACAACCCGTGGGGGTACTCCAATAAGGACCTGCTGACGATGTACCAGGGTGCCTCGCCCGACAGCGAATGTCCTCTCGTCGTCGACTCCTCCACGCCCAGCTGCGGCGACAGCCGCTTCGGCTGCTGGACCTGCACCCTGGTGGACCAGGACAAGTCGATGACCGCGATGGTGCTCAACGACGCCGAGAAGGCCTGGATGGAGCCGCTGCTCGCGTTGCGCAACGAGCTCGATTTGGCCGACGACCGTGAACTGCGCGACTTCCGCCGGATGAACGGCACGGTGCAGCTCTTCCACGACGACCCGATCCCCGGTCCCTACACCCAGCCCTCACGCCAGCGCTGGTTGCGACGCCTGCTCGAGGCCCAGGAGGAGGTGCGCCGCAACGGACCCTCCGAGGTTTCCGACATCGAGCTGATCACACTCGCCGAGCTGGAGGAAATCCGCCGGATCTGGGTGGTCGACAAGCACGAGTTCGAGGACAGCCTGCCTCGTGTCTACGCCGAGGCGACAGGCCGGCCGTATCCCGGCAAGGCCCTGGACGAAGCGCTACCGCTCGGTGCCGTCGAGGTCGAGCTGCTCGCCGAGCTGTGCGGCGAGGACCGCCTGCACTTCGAGACCGTCCGAGAGTTGCTCGACGTCGAACGGCGCCACCGCAACCAGCTCCGCCGAGCAGGACTGTTCCCGGCGCTAGAGAAGGCCCTCGCGAAGGGCTTCTACGACGACAAGGAAGACGCGGTCAACTACGCCCGCCGGCAGAAAGCGACCCGGCAGGCCATCGACGACGTCGACCTTGCCAGCGGCATCATCCAACCTGCGCTCGACGCGCCCGCTGACGAAACCACCGGCACCCCTGCCGCAGTGTTCGACGACTTCCGCTAGGCGAGGAATGATCTTCCAAGAACTGGTCCTGACCAACGTCGGCCCCTTCGCCGGCCGGCAGTCGATGCGGCTAGCCCCCAAGGAGCCCGACCACCCGATCGTGCTGTTCGGCGGCCTCAACGGCGCCGGGAAAACCACAGTGCTCGAAGCGCTACTGCTGGTGCTTTACGGGACGCTGACCCCAGGAAGCACCCGGCGGGCAACGAGCTACGAGAAGTACCTCGCGCAGCTGATCCACGACGCCGCCGACCCGGCGGACGGCGCATCTGTCGAGCTGCTGTTCCGTGCCGTGCATGACGGCGCATGGCAGGAGTTCCAGCTCGTCCGCCGCTGGAACATCGCCGGCGGCAAGCTTCGGGAGCGGGTCGAAGTCAGCCGCGACGGCTACCCCGACCAGATCCTCTCCGAAGGCTGGTCCGACCACGTCGAAACGCTCGTCCCCCGCGGGGTCGCCAACCTGTTCTTTTTCGACGGCGAACAGATCGAAGCCTTCGCCGAATCCGACGTATCCCAGGAACTGGTCCGCACCGCCGTCAGCGGCCTACTCGGTCTCGATCTCGTCGACCGGCTGCAAGACGACCTCGCCGTGCTCACACGCCGGCACCGGCAGGACGCCGCCGACCAGGAAGACCAAACAGCGATCGCGGCACTGCAGCAGGACCTGCAACGGCTCCGCAGCTCCGAGATCGATCTCATACAGAACATTGAGGTCGCCGAGCGCGAGCGACACCTGGCTGAACGCGATGCCACCGACGCACGGAACCGCTTGCAACGTGAAGGCATGTCGCAGTTCCAAGAACGAGAGCAGATCACCGCCAAGCTCGAGGCAGCCCGTGCCGACGCAAAGGCCAGCCGGCGGGACCTGATCGAAGCCCTCGGCGGCTACGGCCCGCTGCTGCTCGTACCGGAACTCCTTGCCACAGCCACCGCGCAGGCTTCCGCCGAACGGGAATGGGCAACCAATCAGACGCTCACCCATCTTCTGGTCGAACGCGACCACGCGCTGCTCGAGCACCTACGAACCAATCGCGGTAGCGCGAAACTTCAGGCGGCAGTCGAGCAGTTCCTCACCGAGGACCGCGCCGTGCGGGCAGGCAACGCCGAAGTCGAGCGGATACTCGGTCCGGACGACACCACGTTGGCGCTCGCGCAGCAACTGCTGGACACCGAGCTGACGTCCGTCCGTGAGGACCTGCAGCAACGCGTGGTTGCCCTCGAAAATGCGCGCGGGGCACTAGATGCGGCCGAACGCACGGCCGCTGCCATCCCCGATTCCGACATCGGCGAAACGCTCGTCGCGGAGTACGAGAAATCCAGGGAAGCCGTCGCTAGCCTCCGGGCCCGCATCGACGCCCTCCACAAAGAGCTCGAGGCAACGCGGTCGGCGATCCAGGCCGCCGACCGGACGTTCCGCCGCGAGCTGGAGGCGGCGTCCGAGGAGCGGATCAAGACCGAGCGGCTCCGCCGCATCGTCGAGCACGCTGGCAGAGCCCGCAACACGCTGTCCGCCCTGCGCGCTAAGGCGACCGAGCGGCACGTCAAGCGCATCCAGTCAATGGTCCTTGAGTCCCTGCAGTTGCTGCTACGCAAGGACAACCTCGTGCATGAGGTGATCATCGACCCGGACACCTGCATGATGGAGTTGCTGACCTACGACGGTCGCCCGGTCCGCCCGCGCACGCTCTCCGCCGGCGAACGGCAACTACTCGCCGTCGCACTACTGGCCGGTCTCGCGCGAGCCTCCGGCCGCATGCTGCCGGTCATCATCGACACCCCGCTCGGACGGCTCGACAGCGACCATCGCCTCCGATTCGTTCAGAGTTACCTGCCCAACGCCAGCCACCAGGTCATCGTGCTGTCGACCGACACCGAAATCACCCCGGACATCCTCGACACGCTCGATGGCTCAGTCAGCCACACCATCCGCCTCGAGCACGACCAGGCCACACGGGCGACACGCGCCACCCACGGCTACTTCACCCGCCCGGACGCACGAGGAGTGTCAGCGTGACCAGCCACGGGAAGCAGTCGTCGGGACCGGGCGATCAGCCGATCGCGCCACCGGAATCCGTTCGCATCGGCACCGACGTCCGCGAGCAACTGATCACCATGAAACGGCGCACCGGCGTGATGAACTGGAACGTGCTGTGCCGCTGGGCGCTGTGCCGATCGCTCGCGGAGCCCACCGCCCCGGCAGCCGTGCCGTCCGGGGGGGACACCGCGGTCGAGATGACCTGGAAGACGTTCGCCGGGCCGGCCGGCGACATCTACTGGTGGCTGGTCAAGCAACGCACCAAGGAGCTGGGGCTTCCCCTCGACGAGCACACTCTGAACGGACAGCTGCGCGCCCATATCGTCCGCGGGACGCAATACCTTGTCGGCGACGCCAACATGCGCGACACCCCGGACCTGGTGGCGCTCGTCGGCTGACGCCTCGCACCCCGGTCGGGTGGGGACGGCGTTCGATCCGCCCCGCCCGACCGCAGGTCACAAGTCCGCGATCTCTTCCTTGATCATCGCAGCCGCGTTGACTCCCCAGTACGAGCGGAGCGCGCCGTAGGCGGCATCCGGGTCGACGTGCACGTTTCTCCGCCTTGGCGTAGGCGGTCAGCAGCACGTCGAAGGCGACGTCCACCTTCATCAAGCAACCGCCGGGGTTCGTTGGCATCCAAGCCGGTCGGATCCTTCACCGTGTGCTCCTTCACCACTTCGTGCACGTCCCGGACGAAGGGATGCTGGTGGTAGATGTAGGCACCCGGAGCCCCTGGTGTGGTGTCTCGTCACCCCCCGCCCTGACCTCAGTGGAAGAGGTTGAAAAAGGCTCACTAATGTAAGCGGTCCGACCGACGGACTTCTTGCTAGGCAATCACACCTTCTACCAGGGACTCCTTCTACGCCATCACGCCGCTCCGACCTGTGTGGACAGAGGTTGGGAATGGCTCGATCAGCAAGGAGAACGCTCAAACGTCCGGGACCGGCCACCCAACGGGGTTGAGTGCTACCTCACACACTGTGTCAAGGCTGGGCCATTACGGCGGTCCGCCGCAGAGGCCAGTCTGTCCCGGCGGGTCACGCACGGGTCTTTGCTGTCAGCAGTCCGGGCCACACAAGTCGCGTCGCTGACCATGGATCATGGTCTCGGCAGCAGATCTTGATGTTGACGGGGTTGAGAGTTCCCGCTTCCACGAATGGGGCCGCATAGAGTTCGTGGGATCTTACGGTTGCCGGACATCCGCTTAGGTCCTCGCACCGCCCACGCAGGCTGATAAGTCGCAACAACCACAGCGGTTGAGGCATCGTGACCCAGCCAAGGCTCGGGTGGCGCAGGGCCCCCGTCGGCCAGGAGAAGGTGTCGTACAAGCTGGTGTATCGGTTCTTAATGGAGTTACACAAACCACACGCGAGCCTGAGGTTGTCTAGTTCATTCGCGCCGCCCCCCGCCAACGGCTGGACGTGGTCGATTTCGATCCTGACATGCCGCACTTTGACGCGTGGTCGGGTGAAGTCGACTAGCGGGGGAAGCAATGGTGACGGCTTGGTCGAATCGAAGAATTGGGCCATGGCGAGACCTGTGAACTTATATCCGCATAGGTAGCACCTCGGATCGGGCTCCGCCGCATACCAGAGGTCCTTCTTGATCCGCAGGCTCATAGTAGCCCGTTTACGGATGCGTCGCTTTTCTATTTCTTCCCAGGCAACATTGCTCAACGCTGCAATCACACGAATCAGTTCATCCTTGGGCATTCGGCTGTCGAGCAGCCGAATGCCGTCGCGAATCTTGGCTGCGAGGTGTGCGAGCCCAAGACTTTCATCGCGTGCGAAGGCCGCTGGGTCAACTAGGCCCTGCAGGAACCAATGGGCGTGCGCGATGGTCGCGTCGGCTCTAAGTAGCCACTCCTGCTGACCGAGAACGTCTTTTGGCACCCTCAGGCGAGCCAGTTCGTGCATGTCGACCTGCGACCACCTATGGTGACTGGTGGTCGAGAAAGTTTCAAAGAAGTCGATCAATTCCTCGGCGCGCACGCTAGCTACACCTTGGTGTACTCGCCTGGCGAGGGCAGCCTCGTGGGATTTCTGCGGTACTCGAACCAGAGCGACGCCCACTTGGTCCTAATTTTGGTTGAGTCCTTCTTTTCTCGCGTGAGCCTCCAATCGCGAGCGAAGTATTGAGGGTTGACATCCTTGAGCCACAAGCCAACAGTCTGGGTCACGTCCTCGGCCGAACTCAGCGTTTCCTCACGTCCGGACAAGAACTCGAAATAGTCGGCCGCAAGTATGGTCAGGCTAATCTTATTGAAGAGATTGCTCCGCGTGCTGCCCCACGCATTGTGCGCACCCATATCATCAGGATCCCCGAAGAAGGTTCGGATTTCGGCGAAAAAACGAATAAAGATATCACGCCAGGGACCGGCTGGCTCACCCCAGATCTTCTTCATTTCAGTTAGGCCCTGGACATCGGACACATAGCTGGAACTCGGCAGGCACTTCTTTGCCCAGATGGCCGCGTAGTCATTCTTCTGACCGTACAGACGACCTCCTGAGAATTCACGGAAGATCCTCACGAGACCTTGGAAGACGGTCCATTGGAGTTGTCCATTCCTGTCGCTAGTCATCCCAGTCTGAACTAGGCCATAGAACGGACTCTCGGGCGCCCTCGTTAGATATGCGATGGCTCGGGAGTCGTCAAGATTGATTCCAGCATTACGCAACCGCTGCGCAACGGGTTCCAATTCGTCTACTCCGAGGCTGGTGGCGACGATTGTGCCCAGGAGAGCGGAGGGCATTGGGGTTGCCTTCTGGTTCACTACTACGAACTGGAACACGTGTTCGCTTGGGCTCTCGTTCATCAGCAGCGATACCGGTAGCCGGCGGGAAAAATTGCTCAGGCCTTCGTGCTGAACGTCTTCCGGCGACCCGCCGCGTCCAATCCGTTCGTAAATTTCTCCTCGGTTTTGTTCATCCTGCATTTCGCCTTCAGCTGCCTGCACGGCGCCGCGGAGGCGATGCTGGCCGTCGACAAGGACCACTGGCAAGAGGTATGCGAGAACCGCCTCCCGCGTGAATCCGAGGAACTCCTGCCGGCTCCAGTTCGAGATGCGGTCGAGCGCCTGAACACGGGCCTGCACTTCAGTATAGAACTCGACGATGTTGGTCTCTTCGGACAACAGGACTGCGCCGAGTTCCGCTTCGCCGATCTCGTCTGGATCCTGGGCCTCCGACTCGGGTGCGGCTTGGTCGGCCTCGACGTCATCGTCGGACTCGTCTGGCAGCACGTCCTCCGCGGTGTACGTCGTCTGAACCTGGGAGAGGAGTCGATCGACCTCGCTGCCGGGAACCTCGTAGTCGCCTAGCGATGGCACCCTGTGACGCAGCAAATCCGCGAGACGACGCAACAGCTCCACGAGCGGGAGTGACTCCAGCCCGGAAGCATCAATAATAAGCTCCCCAAAAGGGCTCTCATTGTCAAACGGGATGAACTGGACAGCCTTGGAGTCCTGCAACGCGGCGAGCAGCGGGTTCTGCACGACATTCCGAGGATCCCTGAAGAACGAGGCGATCTCTCGTACACGTTCGGGCTTTCCTTCCCGCTGGAACCCGAGCGTCTCCCGCTCGTCGAGCCTCTTTCGCTGCGGCACACCCGCCCAGTGCTCGATGTCGGCAGCAGGCGCGGCGAACAGGACAAGCGGTTTGCCGGTGTCGGTCTGATACATCCGGTAGGCCGGGTAGCGAAATTCCGACACTGAACACTCCTTGAGACGAGCCGTCGGTGACTTAGGTGTACCGGATAGGTCTCAGTTATTCCAATCTTTCGTCTCATCAAGGCGGTCGGCGGGCGACCCGTATAGCCACAACGACACGTAGTCAACCATCCGAGCAACCAGAGACCGACCGCAGGCCACATAGGACAGGTCGGCCCGGTCGAATGCACTGGTCTTGTCGAACTCCTCGCTGGCAGGCAGTGCCATCGTTTCTAACTGGGTCCAGCCGGCGAGGGTGAGAGCCGGGAGTGCGCTGGTCAGCCGTGCGCGTGGCTGGAGCCCGACCGATCTTCCGGAGTATCCTTCAGGTCTTGTTTTGGGCCTTCCCGCGTTTCGCCACGTGTGTGAAGGCGGGGCGTTTGGACGGCCCTGGCATCGCTCCGTTGCATGACCGACGGCAGCCGGAGAACTAGGGCTTCTGACACTCCGAGCGGCACCGGGGCCACTCAAATCGTGCTGCTCGCGTCACTCAGTAGTACAAGTGGATGACTCAACCCGCTTGCCTCGCTCGGCTGCCGCTTGCTGGCGGCCAGCTGGGCCCGCGATCGGAAGCTGAAGTCCGCTGAACTGTGGAATGACACGCTGTCGACATCCTGGCAACCAGTGAGCATATTTCTGTTGGCTTCAGCAGCCGAGGATGAGGGCCTGGGCGGCGTGGACCAGTTGAAAGGCGTGGTTGGGGCTCGACCGGATCCTCCGGAGCATCTTCCAGCTCTTGAGGTTGGGCATTCGGGCGTTCGTCAGGTCCGGCTCCGCAGACCCGACGGAACGCGTCAACGCGGAGCTGAAGAACTGGAGGGTCCTCCGAAAGAGCCGCTCCAGCCCAAACCAGGCCGGACCGTTGATCAACGCCGTCCAGACCCTCCTCCTGGCCACCTCAAATCAGCTCCCTGCCGACGGGCAATGTGCTACAGACCGAGCTCATCAGCGAAGCGGGATAGATCGACTCCGCTTTTTCCCCGTTGTTTGTCTATATGCCAGCCAACCAAAGAATATAGTGCGTCATCCATCCTCGCTAGGCGATTAGCATTCAGATGAGCCTGGATGATTTCGAGTCCACCATTAATATAGCGCTCGAAAATTGCAACGCGGTCTCCAACCCGCTCATCTCTGAGAATCTCCAAGTCGTCAGCTTCTTCTAGCACGGACACCACTTGGATAAGTAGCTCATGGCCACTTTCTCGCTGAAAGAGTTCGAGACGTATCGGGTCCCCAGACGCCCCAATAAGCGGAACGCACTTACCCTCCGCCTTCCCAAGAGCAGCAGCAAAGACGAATAGATCCCTCATTGACGAGAAGGGGGCCTCGGGCGATTCGCCTGCTAGGCGGGTGATCAGCTCATCCTTATCCGACGGTCGCCGCACTCGTTGTTCTTGCATTTCAGCCGACCTTCCGAAGCTGGGCCGAGTCATAGTCGGAAGCAGGGATCACGTAATCCCACTCCTGCCCTGCCACAGTAATCGACTCTCTCAGAGCGTCAGGCTTTGTGGTGTGAACGCAGATCACATGCTCGGCGCCAACATGCGGCGCGAGTTCACGGGCAACGATCCCTTCAGCTTGACTCTTGCTAGTCAGTACGACCACCTGGGACGTCATGCCCGGGAGGGCGCGTGCAATGGCTTCTCGATAATTATTGTCGAGATTACCGAAAGCTGCATCCATAACAATCGGGTACAGCCCCCCAATCCGGCCAAGCAATTGAGCCTCCCCGGCACGCTCTGCCTGCTCTTTGCAAACCTGGGCAAGTGCGCCCACAAAGGAGAGGCTGAGCAGCTGGTTCTCGCCCGTGGACTTAGGCGCCAAAAGCCTATCCGGACCCTCGCCTCGCCATAAGCGAAGCTCAAAAGCAGGATTCAATTCGGGCATGAACGGTTTAATCGTAATCTTAGAATGCACGCTCCGCACTCGACTATCTAGACGCTTACGCACGCTCTCACTCGCAGTGTCTAGCATCAATTTGATAGCTCTCGCAGCTTCGCCCGTTATCGCGACGCGACGCCGCAGTGCCTCTACTTTAGCATTCTCACTGTGTGCCTTCTTTAAGGCATCTTCCAAGCGTTTGATCTCGACAGAAACTGCTTCCAGCTCTTTGTCGATATCCCGTAGGCGAAATTCATGATCCTGAATCTTGGCCCTGGCGTCATTCCGTCGCAATTCAAGATTCTGCGCGTCCTCCGGGCCCACCTTTTGGAGTTGCGCAGCGATCTCGTTAAGGGAGTCTTCTGCCTGCCGATGAGCCTCACTAGCCGCAGCAATTTCTGAGCTGAATCTCTGCAGGCTCGCTACGACATCACCGGCATCCTCAGCGAGGTTTTTAGCCTGCCCTCGCATCTCCTGCCAAATGCCCTCCACTTCGGCGAGACCAGCCTTCTGTCGCCACTGCTCTACATGCGCATAGGGCTCTTCACCACGCCGCAGTGGTGTTCCACAAATACATATACCGGACTGCAATCTCTCGTCGACGAATTGGCGCTTCAGTGGCGCCGGCAGTTCGCCACGTTCATGTAGATTGGTGTGAAGGTTCTCGACCTCAGGCAAGAGGTCGGCGAGCCACACGCGGTACGACCTACGGGTCAGGATATCTGTTCGGGCTTTACGTGCATCTCGGAGCCGCTGGTCGGCTTCATCAAGTGCTCGGCGTTGCTCATCACGTCGGGCCTGCAGCTGTGCGGTAGCTTCGTGCTGCCGGAGTAGTTGATCTAGGGTCTCGACCTCATCCTTTAGGTGCGCGACTTCGCCGCGCAGCCGCTTCTGCTCTGCTAGCAGCCGCTCGCGCTTCTCCTTCTCCGCCTCCAACTCAGCAACTAGCTTACCTGCGGGCGAGTTTCCAAGTTTTCGCAGCTCAGTCGAGAATGCTTTTTCCACCAGCGGTAGATGTTGCAATGCACGTTCGTATTGCTCAAGCCCAAGCAGCGTTTTAATCGCCGCCTGGATATCTTCGAATGCCTCCCGCTGCACCAGGTGCTCAATACGCTCACCATTGAAGAAGAAAAATTGCGCCAGGCGCTCGGGTAGAACCTGATCTAAAATGTCTGTATAGGACTCAATGTTCTTCCAGACGCCGTCGTCCGCCGACGCTGTAAGCATCACGTCTGGTTGCCGTGTTTGTTGCCGCGGCCCGCCTTTTCGGGTGCTGATTGAACGACGAAGGCGATATTGGGTTCCATCATGCTCAAAAATCAGTGTCGCGCTGCAGGTAACATCATCCCCGATGTCAGCCTGCTCCCAGATCGCATCTGTGATAAGGCGCTCTTGTTGTTCGACATCAGAACCGAGCGTTCCGTAGAAAAGCCATGTAAATACGTTTAGGAGAGTGGTTTTCCCTGCGCCATTGGCGCCATAGATTAGCGTAACGTTGCCCTCGTCGCCCCCCAGAGCAAAGTCGATCCGCTGGCTGCCAACGAATTGGCGGAAGTTCTCAAGTTCGAGCGAAAGTAGTTTCACTGCACGATCCCTCGCACGGCGTTCACCAGGAGGTCTACAGTTCCCTTATCCTGTCGGCGAAGGTGGAGACGACTCCGCTCGATACTCAGCACTTCTCTGATCACCTGCTTCACAGTCTCGTCCTGATCCGCATAGATCTCCGCCACGGCTTCCCGCTCTGTTTTGACGTCAGTCAACGATTTCGTCCTCACATGTCCATTAGTCCATAGGCGGTCCGAATCGGACGCATCGTTGCAAGCGCTTCGCCCGAATTGCGTGCGCATGAGGCGAATTCCGAAAACCGCGCAATCTCGCGGCGCAACAGACGCCGCTCGAGCCCGATGTCAATCTCTCCAGTGGGCACGGCGATGAAGTCGACTATTTCAGCGACCTCCTTGCCCTCCGCCTTCCTGAGAATTCGGCCCCGCCTTTGAATGAACTGACGAGGATTCGAACTGCTGCCAAGCATGTAGGCCACGCGAGCGTCGGGTATGTCAACACCTTCGTCGAGGCAGCGCATTGAAACCAGCGCTCGAAGGTCGGCAGACCGGAAACGCTCGAGGATCCTCTGTCTTTCCGGTCGACTTTCAGTTGAGGTATACGGGTGACATGGAATGTTGAGATCTCGGCCGAGTAGTCGCATAACCTGGTCGGCTTGTCGCTCATCGCCACTATCGGCTTGCGGAGCAACACCCTCTGCGCAGTAGACCAACTGCCAGCTCGAGTCTCGTCGCTTCTCGACCTCGGCTGCGAGCGACGGCAACTTGCCCCGCGTATGAGAAAGTAGCTGAGCCCGCCGGAGCAAGAGCATTGCTAGTTCCGAGTTTTCCGAATCAGGGTCAGAATCCTCGGCCCCCAATAGCCGGCCTATCCGCTGACTCAAGGCCGCGTATAGGCGACTCTCGTCGGCGTTGAGCTCTACAGGCACCGGCCTATAGTCGTACTCGCAAAGTGCACCGATACTGATTGCTTTCTGAAGACCAAGAGTGATTAGCGTGGGACCAAAGTAGTTACGCAGCGCCTCCGTTCCGATGGGATCGAACCAACGCTCCGGTGTTGCAGACAAAGCTAGCCGGTGTGGCGCAGCTGAAGGAAGTGAGCTTAGCGCGGAAGCTGCTCCTAGATTATGCGCCTCATCGGCTACGAACACGAAAGGGCTTTGATATTGCTGAAGGACCTGTTGAAAGGCCGGTTTGCCCAGGGTAACGTTCGTAGTGATCATCATTGCAAAGCCGTTAGTTCGGGCCGCTAGGCCGGACGTCAACGCGTGGGCGCTGTCGATCCACGTTTTGGCATCGTCGTAACAACACAACGGCCGAACGCCAAATGACCGTGCTTCTCTCGCCCATTGATCGACGAGGTGCAGCTGCGGAGCGACGACCACAGCGAGCAAGGGCCGGTCCTGCTTATCATAAATCTCTGCCAGTTTGGTGATTGCTGAAAGTGCAGTGATGGTTTTCCCAGTTCCGGTCGCCATTTCGAAGATCCCACGCCCGTTAGCTGCGAACCACGCGCGAATGGCTTCCCGCTGATACTCCCGTAGCTTAAGACGTTGAGCGATTTGAGGAAGGCGGAAAGATCCCCCAGCGGCACCTATGATTATCCCGCTATCTGGGGTCGGATAGGAGTCCTCTGTGCTAGCGCTCGCCTTTCGCGCTAATTCCAGCAGCCGCTCTTTACCCAGTTCAAAAAACTCGAAAACCTCCAGCTTTGGTGTCTGACCTTTCCAAATTTGATCAAAGTTTCGAGCGAGCCGTTTCACACGGCCGGAATCAGCCGTATTCCAGCTACGGAACACTTCAACAGACTCAAAATTGTCTATGAATGCGCTTGCGGTTTCGTTTGATGACCCATTAAATGCGATTTGGTCGCCAGACTGATCGGTAAAGATTCCAATCTTCTCGTGATACAGCGCTAGCCTGTCCCCTCGCCGTACAACCGCGATGCGAATGTCAAGCACACCTTGACCAATGAGCTTCCCCAAAAGGCCCAGTCGTTGCAGCAGTATGGGTGATTCCTCAACGCCAGCATCAATTTCTCGCATTAGCGCGCGGTCGATAATTGTGCGGTACTCGTATCCGAGCTCTATCTGCTCGATGTCATCTTCGGTGAGTTTAGGGCTAGCGACTAGGCGGATACGCCCATCGTTTCGTATCAGCCTTTCAACGCCACTTGATGCCAACGCAAGGCTCGTGCTCGTGAAGTACCCGACTGCTCTGTCGTACCGTGCAGCGGCGCTCATGCAGGGTTCGAAGAAGTCCGCCACGATGTCATCGGTGTCACTTCGGTAGTGGTCGGCAATTCCACTCTCCCGCAACGTGGCGATCAACGCTTCTCCCATTTCGATCCGCTGCTGCCCACGGCCTTGTGATGCAGCGTACGGGATGGAACCACGCGTCTGGGTCGGAGATTGGTCCATCTGGCGGCACTGAGGGCGGCTCCAAAGACATGGTGTGCTACGCCGAGGATGTGCTCTCCTAGCTGGTGGATGCAATGATGCCGATGTCTCACGCCGCCCGTCGACCGCATCAGAAGAGCCGTTGCTGATCGGCCCGCCAGCGGGAGCCCTCGCACGACCTCGCGCGATCAGACACACGCAACGGGCTGAGCTTCGCCCAGTTGCAGCGTCAACTCCCGTCAGATCAGACGCTTGTTCGACGCACTTGTGCTGCCATCATGATGCCGAGCTCCGCCGAAGGCTTCCTCTTGCCTATCGCTCCGATGAGCGGGCGGGGCAATCCACGGTGGATGGTGGTCTCCACGACACGCAGGGCCGTCACCGCTGTCGCAGCGATGGCGATGCGATGGGCCTTGCGAACTCGGAAGAACGGTTCGGGCGCCGAGGACATACGTCCAATGAAAGATGTCAGTAAAGTGTCAGCCAACCGACAGTCACACGCTGCGAGTAGCCTCAAACTGCCTGATCAGAGAGCTGGTGAGGGGACTTGAACCCCTAACCGCCCGATTACAAGTCGGGTGCGCTACCAATTGCGCCACACCAGCAATGCCACTGATCGTAACCGGTCACCGCGACCCCCTACTGGTGCGTCTGACCCCCCACCGCGAACCTCGTCAGGTCCGTCCAGTCGAACGCGCCGATCAGCAGCGGCTCGGGCGGCACCTGGTCGACCACCGCGCCCTCGAACTCGGGCCTCCAGCCACCGACCGTGGCGATGACTCCCGACTCCAGGTAGCTGGCCACGTCCAGGTTGAACCAGCGCCTCGACGTCGGCCGCCGGCCGGATCCGGCCGGCCGGGGGGCGTCCAGACCCAGGTAGCTCGCCTGCGTCCGCAGCATTCCGGACGCCTCCAGCTCCTCCAGGTCGCAGACCTGCGCCCGGATCACCCTCGACCACGCGGAGAAGCCGTCCAACAGGTCGAGATCCAGATCTTCGCGGGCCCAGTACCGCTCGTACGGCGGCGCCGGCGTCTCCAGGGCCGCCCGTACCCACTCCACCAGCGCCGAGGGCTCCAGCGCCTTCTCGTCGGCGTGGTCGTAGCCGGTCGACCACCAGGCCCGGAGGAACTCGCCCAGTGGTCTCCGCGCGGAGGACCCCACTTGGGACATCGCAAGGTACAGGTCGCTGTTGGTCCGCACCGGCTGCTGCACTCGTCAATCCAACTAGACCCGAGGGTCCCTCCAACAGGGACCGTTTCGATCTTTAACAAAAATGTGTCAGCGTGGGCCGGCCGTCGTCTCGCGGATGCGCAGCTCGGTCGGGATCGTCGCGCGCTGCGTCGGCACTTCGTCGCGGTCGTCGCGGCTCAGCAGACGCCAGGCCGCACGGCCCTTCTCGGCGTGCGACTGGTGCACGGTGGTCAGACCATGAGCACCCGCGTCGGGGATGTCGTCGAACCCGGTCACCGACAGGTCCGACGGCACGTCCCGCCCGATGGCGCGGGCCGCCTGAATGGTGCCCAGCGCCAGTACGTCGGTCGTGCAGGCGACCGCGGTCAGGTCCGGGTACGCGTCCAGCATCTCCTTGGCCGCACCGGCCGCGGAGTCGAGCGTGTTCTCCCAGCACTCCCAGACCGGAACTTCGTCACGGTCGAGCTGCAGGCCGTCGAACAACCCGTCCAGGCGCAGCCGGACGACGTCGTACGGCGAGGACTGCTGACGTTCCGGGGTCACCTGGCCGCCGGGGCCGCGCTCGTAGCTGATCCGGCTGCAGATGATGCCGATCTTGCGGTGGCCGAGCTCGGCCAGGTGCGCGCCCGCTTTCGCGGCCGCGGCCCGGTCGTCGATGCCGACGTAGTCCGCGCCGACGGCGTTCAGCGGCTCGTCGACGATGACGGTCGGCACCGGGCGGGCCAGCGCGGCGTCCAGGTGCGGGTCGCCGTTCGGGAGCGAGTAGACGATGAACCCGTCGACGGCGGCGGCCGCGGCCAACGCCGGATCGGTTCCGGCACCCGGAACCGCGGGAACCAGAAGCAGCCCCGTTTTTGCGTCTTCGCACTCGCGGGCGAGGCCCTCGAGGAACTCGACGGCGGCCGGGTCGCGGAAGGCGTACGACAGCGCTTCGGTCAGCAGCAGGCCGATCGCGCCGGCCCGGCGGGTGCGCAGCGAGCGCGCCAACGGGTCGGGGCCGGGGTAGCCGAGGCGCTTCGCGGCCTCGAGTACGCGCTGCCGCAGCTGTGGGGACAGCTGGTCCGGACGGTTGTAGGCGTTGGAGACGGTGGTGCGGGACACGCCGAGTTCCGCCGCCAGCGACGCAAGGGTGGCGGTCCGACGGGGCGGACGCTGAGCCATGGGCGGACCCTAACCGATCCAGCGCCCTGCGCATACCCGCCGGTAACCGACGGCCTTTGTGATGTACGTCATCGGCGCGCATCTCGTTCCGGTTTGAAACGATTCATACCTATAATGGTAACCTAATGTTATTACCCAATCACTATTAGTAGAACCCACTCTTTTCCCGATCGGCAACATCGTCGACACGCTGGAGATATGTTGAGTGAACGGGAGGCAGCGGACTCGTCCGCACCGTCCTCACCACTCGGATCGTCCGGCACGTTCCTGCCGGTGGAAAGGACTGCACGATGGCTACTGTCACGTACCAGGGGGCGAGCCGTATTTACCCCGGCTCCACCAAGCCCGCTGTCGACAAGCTCGACCTCGAAATCCAGGACGGCGAGTTCCTCGTTCTGGTCGGCCCGTCCGGCTGTGGCAAGTCGACCTCTCTCCGCATGCTCGCGGGCCTGGAAGACGTCAACGAGGGCGCCATCCTGATCAACGACAAGGATGTCTCGAACCTCCCCCCGAAGGCGCGCGACATCGCGATGGTCTTCCAGAACTACGCGCTCTACCCGCACATGACCGTCGCCGAGAACATGGGCTTCGCGCTGAAGCTCAAGAAGACGCCGAAGTCGGAGATCGCCGACAAGGTGCGCGACGCCGCGAAGCTGCTCGACCTCGAGGACTACCTGGAGCGCAAGCCGAAGGCCCTCTCCGGTGGTCAGCGTCAGCGGGTCGCGATGGGCCGGGCGATCGTCCGCGAGCCCCAGGTCTTCCTGATGGACGAGCCGCTCTCGAACCTGGACGCGAAGCTGCGCGTGCAGACCCGTTCGCAGATCGCCGCTCTGCAGAAGCGGCTCGGCATCACCACCGTCTACGTGACCCACGACCAGGTCGAGGCCATGACGATGGGCCACCGGGTCGCGGTGCTCAAGGACGGCCTGCTGCAGCAGTGCGACACCCCGCGCTCGCTGTACGACCGCCCGGGTAACGCGTTCGTCGCAGGCTTCATCGGTTCCCCGGCCATGAACCTCAAGACGGTCCCGCTGACCGACGAGGGTGCGCAGCTCGGCCCGATCGTCGTGCCGCTCACCCGCGAGCAGGTCAAGGCCGCCGGCGAGGGTGGCGCCAAGAACGTCACGGTCGGCTTCCGGCCGGAAGCGATCGAGCTGGTCTCCGACGGCACCGGGCTGCCGGTCGCGGTCGACCTGGTCGAGGAGCTCGGCTCGGACGCCTACGTGTACGGCCACGCCGAGATCGGTGGCGACGACACCCGGATCGTGACGCGCACCGACGGTCGCAAGATCCCGGTGATCGGCGACACGGTGCACCTGCAGATCAACAAGGACGCCGTGCACGTCTTCCACGCGGAGACCGGCAGCCGCCTCGACTGAGGTCAGCCTCGACTGAGCACCGTAAGGTAGAGAGACCTGCGCGAAAGCGCAGGTCTTTCTACGTTTCGGGGGTAGCGGCTTGGCCGGCAGCATCATCAGAGAGCTGCTACGCATCGTGCCCATCGCGGTGATCGTGCTGGCGCTGGCAGCCGTCGGCTGGCGGCCGATCGTCCGCAAACTCGGCACCCACCCGATCGTCGCGGCCGGGCTCCTGCTGAGCCTGGCCGGCATCGCGATCGTCACGCTCACACCGGCTCCGGCGCCGTTCGCCAACCCCTGGCAGGGCTGGGGCTGCATCCGCGCGGGCTGGCAGCCCGACTGGCTGCCGTGGCCGTTCACCGGCTCGATCAACGGGCGCAGCCTGAACGTATGGATGTTCGTACCGCTCGGCGTCTTCACCGCGCTCACGGGAAAGCGTAAAAGCACGCCGCTCACGCTGACCGCGTTCGGCGTGCTGATCCCGATCGGCATCGAAGCGGCTCAGCGGGTACTCCCGCTGAACCGCTTCTGCGACACCCGGGACGTCGCCGACAACGTCTACGGGCTGCTGATCGGCGTCGCGCTCGGCCTACTCGTGCGAAGCCTGGCGCCGCTGCCGCGCTACGTCCGCCAGTAGCACCGCGGCCGCCACCGACGCGTTCAGCGACTCGGTGTCGCTGGTCATCGGGATCGAGACCAGCTGATCGCAGGCCTCCCCCACCAGGCGCGAGAGCCCGCGGCCCTCCGACCCGACCACGATCACGACCGGGTCGGTGCCCACGTCGAGCCCGTCCGAAGTCACGTCGCCGTCGGCGTCCAGACCGAGAACGGTGAAGCCCTGCTCCTGCAGCGAGCGCAGCGTCCGGGTGAGGTTGGTGACGCGCGCGACCGGCAACCGGGCCGCCGCACCAGCGGACGTCCGCCAGGCCGTGGCGGTCATCCCGGCCGCGCGGCGCTCCGGAAGGATCACTCCCGACGCTCCGAACGCCGCCGCCGAACGCACGACCGCGCCCAGGTTGCGCGGGTCGGTGACGCCGTCGAGGGCTACCAGCAGCGGCACGCCCGAAGCCGACGCGACCACGTCGGGCAGCGAAGCGTAGGCGTACGGCGGCACTTTCAGGCCGATGCCCTGGTGCAGCACCCCGCCGGTCATCCGGTCGAGCTCGGTGCGGCTGACCTCGAGGATCGACAGCCCGCGGTCGCCCGCGGTCTGCACCGCCTCGTTGATCCGCTCGTCGACGTCGACGCCGAGCGCGATGAACAACGCGCTCGCCGGGATCTCGGCGCGCAGCGCCTCGACCACCGGGTTACGGCCTACCAGCAGCTCAGCGCCCTCGCGGGTGCCCTGGGCGCGCCGACCGGCCGTGGTGCGCGGACGGTCTCCGCCGGACGAGGAGGCCTTGCGGGCGGCCTTCGCCTTCCGGGCCGCCACGTGCTTGAAGCGGTCGGTGGCCTTCGGCGTCGGCCCCTTGCCTTCCAGCCCCTTGCGCCGCTGACCGCCCGATCCGACCACCGCGCCTTTCTTGGTGCCGGCCTTGCGGCGGTTCGGACGCGGGCTATTGCCGGGCATGCTGCAACCTTGGGTCTAAAGGGTCCAGCGTGGACCCGCTGGAGTGTCTTCCACCACGATACCGGCGTCCTTGAGCTGGTCTCGGATGCTGTCCGCGGCTCCGTAGTCCTTCCGCGCGCGCGCGGCCTGCCGCTGCTCCAGCGCGACGCCCACCAGCGAGTCGACCACACCGCGCAGATCGTCGGCCGCGCCGTTGACCTCCCGGTCGAGCGGATCCAGGCCGAAGACCTCCAGCCCGCCACGGACCTCGGCCAACGCCTGCGTGGCCGCCGCGTCGTCGCCGTCGGCCAGCGCCGAGTTCCCGACCCTCACCGCCTCGTGCACGGACGCGATGCCCGCGGGCGTCCCGAGGTCGTCGTCGAGCGCGGCGGTGAAGGCCGCGGACAGGGAACGCTCCCCGGCGCCGACCCGCTCGACCGCCCGCTGGACGAAGTTCTCGATCCGCCGGTAGCCCTGGGCCGCCTCGAGCAGCGATTCCTCGCTGTAGTCGATCGTCGAGCGGTAGTGCGGGGTCGCCAGGTAGTAGCGAACTTCGACCGGGCGAACCAACTGCGTGACCTGCGCGAGGTCGATCACGTTGCCGAGCGATTTGCTCATCTTCTCGGGGCCGAGATTGAGCAGCGCGTGGTGCACCCAGTAGTTCGCGAACCCGAACCCGGCCGCCTTGGACTGCGCGATCTCGTTCTCGTGGTGCGGGAACACCAGGTCGAGGCCACCGCCGTGGATGTCGAAAGCCTCGCCGAGGTACCGGCCGGCCATCGCCGAGCACTCCAGGTGCCAGCCCGGGCGGCCCGGCCCCCAGGGTGTCGGCCAGGACGCGGTCTCGGGCTCGTCGGGCTTGCGGCCTTTCCAGAGCGCGAAGTCGCGGGCGTCGCGCTTGCAGTGATCGTCAGCACCGTCGCCCTGCATGTGGTCGAGCCGCTGCCCGCTCAGCGCGCCGTAGGCGGCGTACGAGAGCACGTCGAAGTAGACGTCTCCCTCGGCCGCGTACGCGTAGCTGCGGTCGATCAGCAGCTTCATCAGCTCGATCATCTCGGGCACGTGGCCGGTGGCCCGCGGTGAAATCGTCGGCGGCAAGCAGCCGAGCGTCGCGTAGGCGGCCGCGAACGCGCGCTCGTTCTCGTAGGCGAGCGCCCACCACGCGGTGTCGGTGCCGGCCGACTTGTTCAGGATCTTGTCGTCGATGTCGGTGACGTTCTGGACGAATGTGACCGTGTAACCCGATCGGGTCAGCCAGCGGCGCAGGACGTCGTAGTTGACGGCCGAGCGCAGGTGCCCGATGTGCGGGGGTGACTGGACCGTCGGCCCACACAGGTAGATCCCGACGTGTCCCGGCGTGAGCGGAACGAAGTCGCGGGTCGACCTGCTGGCAGTGTCATGGAGACGGAGCGTCACGCCGCAGGATTCTACGCGGACGGCGCACCCGTGAATCTCCGCCGACCATTACCCGACAGCTGCAACCTGCCCGGCGTCCGGCTACCTCTTACAGGCGTGGCTGACGACGACGAGTACCACTCGTGGGTCCGTTCCGCGCTACCGGCGTTGCGACGGCTCGCGTACGTGCTCTGCCAGGACGGGCACCGTGCCGATGACCTCGTGCAGAACGCGCTGGTCACGCTGTACCTGAGCTGGGACCGCGTCCGGGTGAACCGCGACGCCTACGCCCGGACGGTGCTGGTCCGGGTGTTCCTGGGAGAGAGACGCGCCGGTTGGGCGCGGCGGGTCGTACTGGTCGACCACGTGCCCGAGGTTGCGGTGGGCGCTCCGGAGGCGGCGGACGGGGTCGCGCTGCGCGCCGCACTCGCGGCCCTGCCTCCGAAACAGCGCGCGGCACTGGTGCTCCGTTACTACGCCGACCTTTCGGTGGACGAGACGGCAGCAGCGCTCGGCTGCCCGCCGAACACGGTCAAGAGTCACACCGCCCGCGGCCTGGCGGCGTTACGCCGCGCCCTGCCCGAGGAGGTCGTTCAGCGATGAACCAGAACCTGCTCCGCGAGGTGATGAGTTCCCTCGCCGCCGAAACTCCGCTTTCCTCCGAGGTCGACTCCTACCGTGCGGTCGAGACCGCACTCCGCTGGCGGCGGCTGCAGCGGCGGCTGGTGCTGGCCGGCGCGGCGGCCCTGGTGGCGCTCGTGATGACGGCGAGCGTGGTGCTGGCGGCCTTGGTCACCGATAACCATCCGGCGCCGGTGACCACCCCGAGCCCGGCGGCACCCCTGCCGCCCGCACCGACCGCGTTCGACCCGCAACGGACGCGACTGGAACCCGGCTGGCTGCCGATCGCCTTCGACGGCTGGAGCCAGCGCCTGGAAGCCACCGGTGTCCGCTACACGACGTCGACGGTAGGTTCCGCCAAACCGCAGCAGATCGTCGTCTACCTGGCCTCCCGTGGCGCAGCGGTGCCGGACCTCAACACGGCGGGCAAGCGCGTCGGCCGGGAAACGGGGCCCGAGATCAACGGCGCCGCGTCGACGTGGCTCCCGCGGGAGACCAGTGCCGGCGTGCGGACCCTGGACGGCGAGCTGCAGTTCCACTGGGCCGCGGATGGTCTGGCCACGGTCGACGTCCGGGGCATCACGAACGCGCGCGAGGCCGCGGTCAAGGTTGCCGAGACGTTCCGCGTGCGGCTCGGGGTACCCCCTGGGCTGCCGTTCACGACGACCTGGCCGAAGGTGCCGCTCACCCGTCTGGAGATTTCGTACGGCGACAGCTCCCGGGCGTTCCCCGGTGCCCCCCACGTCACCTCGTCGTTCAACTTCATGTTCCTGGCGCAGGAGGGTGTCGGGCCGGGCTACGACATCCGGGTCGACACCGGCACGCTGCGGTCGCCGACGACGACGCGGATCGGCCCGTACGGCGTCGCCGTGGACCGCAGCTACGGCCAGTACCGCTACGCGTTCCAAGCCGATCCCGACACGGTCGTCGTCTTCGATGGCCGGCCGATCCGCAACGCCAAGGAAAACAGCGGGCCGGCGATCGGACTGGTCGAGAGAGCGATCGCGAACTTCCGGATGACCGGGAAACTCCTGGATCCCTCGACCTGGAAGCCCTGACACGACGCCGGGCCGGTTCGGTGATCCCGAACCGGCCCGGCCTTATCGACGCAGTGACTCTGTGGCGTGATCTGAGTCTTCGAGCGATCACCTCCTTCGGTCAGGCGAGTGGACGCATGGGTGGCGGAAGGTGCCTGCGTTCGGGCGGGCGGGTCGAGCCGGCCGGGCAGGACGCCTTCCGGTGGGAAACCGGCCGCTTGGCCGCCGGTCGGCGGTAGCCGGTGAGTCGTCGGGGGATGCCGTACTGACGGGCGCACATGGCGGTCAGCTCCAGGCGGTCGGGTAGCCGATTGCGTTGAGCGACGTCACCGAGGTGCCGTCGGCCTTCGACTTCATCACGTGCGGCGTGGTCTCGGTCTGCTGCGCCCAGGACGCGTACGCGATCGCGGAACCGGTCGGCGCCCACACCGTGTCCTGCTCGCTGACGTTCTTCGTGCTGGTGAGCTGCTTGAGCCTGCTGCCGTCGGCCTTCATCGTCCAGAGGTCGTAGGTGTCGCCCTGCTGCATGGCCTTGGCGCTGGTGTAGCTGAAGACGATCGTGCTGCCGTCCGGGCTCCAGGCCGGGCTGTTCTTGTCGCCGCCGGAGCTGGTCAGCGCGGTCTCGTTCGAGCCGTCGGCCCGCATCTCGACGATCTCGAGCTGGTAGGGCTCGCCGCTGCGCTCGTCGATCTGACCGCGGGTCACCGCGAGTCGGTTGCTGTCCGGGGCCCAGCTGATGCCCGCGCCGTAGTAGAAGCCGTCCTTGCTGACCTTGCGGGCGTTGGTGCCGTCGGCGTTCATGACCCAGATCGCGCCCTGGGTCTGGAACGCGATCCGCTTGCCGCTCGGGGAGAGCTCGGGGCCGAACGCCTCGGTGTCGAGGTGCGTCAGCTGGCGACGGTCGTTGCCGTCGGCGCTCATGCTCCAGATCTGCGCGCCGAAGCCCTTCGAGCCCTGGTCGGAGTAGACGATCTTGCGGCCGTCCTTCGAGTACGAGCCGTACTTGCGCTCGTAGGCGTCGCCGGCCAGCAGCGTCTGCTTGCCCGCGGACGAGAGCTGGTCCATGTCGGCGCCGTTGTCGACGAGCATCCGGCCGTCGGGCTTGGCGGTCCAGGTCGAGCCGGCCGGGTGGGTGTCCGGCTCGGCCGCGTGGGCCGAGGCGGCGAGCGCCGGGCTAGTGAGCGCCAGCGCGGCTCCGACGAAAGCCGTTCCGACCGTGGTCGTGGCCTTGAGCGCTGTCGTGATCATCCGCCGCATCGTGTTACTCCCCCGTTGTCCCCGCACCCTTCGCGCTACTTGTCGGCGCCCCCCGCGCTCCCTTGCAGGTTTTCTCCCGGTAATTCTGTGGTATAGGGCGAAATCACCGCAAAGCGTCGGGGGTGTCGACGTCGTCGGGGCGGCCGGTGTCGTCGCAGGGAACCAGCGTGATCAGGGATTTGTTGGCGGCCAGGAACGCGCGGGCACCGACGTCACCCACGGCGGTTTCCCGGACCGCGGGCCAGTGCTCGGCGGCGATCAGGACCGGGTGACCACGGGTGCCGCCGTACGTGGCCGCGGCCACCGTCGCGCCCGCGCGGAACGCCGTGATCAGCCGCCGGACGGCGTCCGCCCCGAGGTAGGGGGTGTCGACCGGGACGAGGACCGCCGCACCGCCGGAGGCGGCACCGAGACCGACCCGCACCGACGAGCCCATCCCTTCGTCCCAACCGGGGTTGTCGACGACGGTCGCACCCGCGACGGTCAGCGGCGCGGCCCCGGACACCACCAGCACCGGGTCGCACCCGCCGTCGCGCAGCAGGCTGACGGCCCGGTCGACCAGGCGTGAGCCGTCGTACTCGACCAGGGCCTTCGGCCGCCCGAAGCGGCGACCGGCCCCGGCCGCGAGCACGATTCCGACCACCTCAGCCAAGATCGACGATCGCGGCGACCGGGCCGCCGCCGTCCGGGCCCTGGTGGGCGGCGGACACCGAGACGAAGACCGCGGGGTCGCCGGTCACCGCGGCGGTGACGCCGCCGACCGTCGCCTTGATCTGGCGGTGCCAGTGCACGTCGGAGTCGTCGAGCATCGCGTTGCGGCGGCCGCGCACGACGCCGTCCTGCGAGACCTCGCACTTGAGGAACACGTTCACGAGTTTGCCGTCGAGGTCGCTCGGGTGCGGGCGTTCCGGGAGCTCCAGGCCCGCCGACCGGATCGCGGCCCAGATGCCGTCCGCGTCGAGCGCGTCGTTCATGACGCCGTGCCCGATCCGGTACCGGCCGCCGACGCCCCTGGCGTTGCCCACGACGACGACCTGCGCCTGGTCCAGCTCGACGCCGGACGAGCAGGACGCCACCGACGAGTAGAGCGAACGGTCGTGCATGACGTCGGCGTCGGTCGGCATCTCGATCTCGCCCAGCGCGACCGCGATGCCGAGGGCGGTCGTGCCGTTGGAGAGGTCCATCGACTCGTGGGTGTGCTCGGTCCAGACGGTCTTGCCGCGGCTCTTGGCGTCGCGGATCGTGTGGATCGTCAGCAGTGGGGTCTTGGTCTGGACGTAGTGCACGTCGGCGACGTCGGTGATGCCGGCACGCTCCATCGCGACCTTGACCGCGGCGGCGACCTTCTCGACCATCGCGACCCGGCCGATGTCTTCCGGGAGCAGCACCTCGCTCATCGCGAAGCCGACCGTGAGCCGCGGCTCGTCGGTCTTGACCTCGCTCCCGGCCGGGATCGTCGCGAAGATCGTGGCGTGCGGCGAGAGGACGCCGTCGGTGCCGCCCGACCAGACGATCGGGATCTGCTTGACGTCCTCGGCGCTGCGGGTGCCTTTCTCGACCAGCACCTCGCGGAACGCCCGGTCGGCGATGATGCGGGTGTAGTCGTTGACGCCGCCGTTGCCCTCGGTCTTGCCGATCACCGCGACCACGCGGTCGGCGTCGAGGACCTTGTCGTCGATGAGCTGCGCGAGGCCCGACGCGTCGCTGACGCTGAGGATCGGGACCTTGCGTACTTCGATGGCCTCGGGCACTAGAGGATCCTTTTCGAGTTTCGGATGAGCGGGTGGGGGTGTCAGGACCGGACCTGGTTCGTGACGGTGGTGCCGACGGCGCCGTTGACGGCGTCCGCGATGGAGTCGAGCGAGGTGATCACCGAGCGGCCACCGTTCTCGGCGAACCGGCAGGCCGCCTCGACCTTGGGGCCCATGGAGCCGGAGGCGAAATGGCCCTCGGAGGCGAACTCGCGGAGCTCGGCGACCCCGATCTCACCGAGCGGGCGCGCCTGCGGCGTGCCCCAGCCGATCACCGCGGCCTCGACGTCGGTGGCGATGACCATCGTGTCGGCGTTCAGCGTGTGCGCGAGCAGGGCCGCGCCGAGGTCCTTGTCGATGACCGCCTCGACGCCCCGCAGCCGTCCGTCGGCCTCGCGGACGACCGGGATGCCACCGCCGCCGTTGCAGATCACGGCGTACCCGGCCCGCAGCAGGGTCTCGATCGCCGGAGCATCGAGGACCGCCCGCGGTTCGGGCGAGGCGACGACCCGGCGCCAGCCGCGGTCGCCGCGATCTTCCCAGCGCTGGCCGTGCTGGATCATCAGCGCGGCCTCGGCGCTGCTCAGGTAGCGGCCGATCGGCTTGGTGGGGTTCATGAAGCCGGGGTCGTGGGCGTCGACGAGGGCCCGGGTGACCAGAGCCGTCGCCCGGACCTCGGGGAGCCTCTCGGTGAGCGCGTTCAGCAGGACGAAGCCGACAGTGCCCTGGGTCTGGGCGCCGCACCAGTCGAGCGGTACGGGTGGCACGACGTGGGCGGCCATCTCGTTCTTCACCAGGAGGTTGCCGACCTGGGGACCGTTGCCGTGGGTCAGCACCACCTCGGCGCCGCTCGCGATCACGGCCGCGATCGGCCCGGCGGCGCGGCGAATGGCCGCGATCTGGTCCTCCGGACGGGCTCGGCCGTCGGGAGAGGTCATCGCGTTGCCGCCCAGTGCGATCACGACCCGCATCCCGCGAGCGTAGAAACGATCAGGCCCACGAACATGGGCAACACTCGCCCAACGCGAGAGTATTTTCGCCCCACTCTCGCCGAGGCTCGGCGTCAGCCTCCGATTCGGCGGTAGCGGTCGGCCCGGGAGTGCAGGCGCTTGTCGGGTTCCTCGTCCAGCAGGCCGACCAGCTCGTGCTCGATCACCCGGCCCAGACGGGCCAGGAACGCCTCCGGCTCGTCGGCCGCGTCCGGACGTTCGGCGACGATCCGGTCGACGATCCCGTTCGCCAGCAGATCCCTCGACCGGACGCCCTGCGCGGCGGCCATCTCCGGCGCCCGTTCGGTGGTCCGGTGGACGATCGCCGACGCACCCTCGGGCGGCAGCGGCGACAGCCAGGCGTGCTCGGCCGCGATCACCCGGTCGGCGGGCAGCAGGGCCAGCGCCCCACCACCGGTGCCCTCTCCCAGCAGCACGCACAGCGTGGGCGTCGGTAGCTCGATCAGATCGGCCAGGCAGCGGGCGATCTCCCCGGCCAGCCCACCCTCTTCGGCCTCCCGCGACAGCGCCGCACCCGGGGTGTCGATCACCGTGACCAGCGGGAGCCGGAGCTCCTGGGCCAGCCGCATGCCGCGGCGGGCCGTGCGCAGCGCGCCGGGATCGAGCGGGCTCTGGGCGGTCTGCCCGCGCCGGTCCTGCCCGAGTACCACCGCCGGCGCGGCACCGAAGCGGGCCAGCGCCAGCCGCATCCCCGACCCGATCTCGCCCTGCTGGGTGCCGTGCAGCGGAATCACCGGCTGCGCCGCGTGCCGCAGCAGCCGCCGGACGCCCGGCCGGTCGACCCGCCGGGAGCGCGTGACGGACTCCCACGCCGGTACGTCGTCCAACTCCTCGTACGGGACGTCCGAGGGCCGCGGCAGCCCGTGCCGGGGCGTGCAGAGGATCTCCAGCGTCCGCGCGGCCAGGTCGGTGACCTGCTCCGGCGGCAGGACGGCGTCCACCAGGCCGTGGGTGAACAGGTTCTCGCCGGTCTGCACACCGGCCGGGAACTCGCGGCCGTTGAGCAGCTCGTAGACGCGCGGGCCGAGGAACCCGATCAGCGCCTCGGGCTCGGCGACCGTCACGTGGCCGAGCGAGCCCCAGGACGCGAACACGCCGCCGGTCGTCGGGTGCCGCAGGTAGACCAGGTAGGGCAGGCCGGCCGCCTTGTGCGCGGCCACCGCCCTGGTCATGTTCGCCATCTGCAGGAACGCGACCGTGCCCTCCTGCATCCGCGTTCCGCCGGACGTCGGGGCCGCGATCAGCGGCAACTCCTCCCGCGTCGCCCGTTCGACCGCGGCGGCCACCCGCCGGGCGGTGGCGACGCCGATCGAGCCGGCCAGGAACCGGAACTCTCCGACCACGGCCGCCACCCGGCGACCCCGGATCCGCCCCGCGCCGGTGAGCACGGCCTCGTCGACGCCGGTCGTCTTCCGGGCCTCCGCGAGCGCGGCCAGGTACGCCGGGTCGGCGCCGGCCGGGTCGGTGACCGGCGTGTCCCACGACTCCCAGCTGTCCTGGTCCAGCGCGCTGCGGATCAGTTCCCGGGCGGAAAGACGGCGTCGGCTCACGGCTCCTCCTCGGCGTCGGAGAGAACCTCATCCTGCACCGAAGTCCTTACCGGAATCGGTTCAGCAGGGCGGAAGTCACATGCCGTCGTCCCCGTCCAGGCGACGGCTGGCTTCTTCGGCCTCTTCTCGCGTCGCGTACCGCGGCTCGGCCAGGTCGTAGAGGAGCTCGTCCTCCTCGTCGCTGACCAACAGCTCTTCCAGGTCGACGCCCGGGCCGACGACGTCGTCGGGCTCGAGCGGCGCCGCGGTGTGGTGGACGGTCATGAAGCCGCTGCCGGGATCGAGCTCGGGCACGTCGAGCGCCGGGAACGTGGAGCCGGAGACGTGGAACAGCTCGTAGATCGCCTCGCCCACGCCCGCGACCGGCTCGGCGCCGTGCGGGTCGCCGTCCCAGGAGCGCACCCGGGCCAGCTGGCCGGCCCGGATCAACGCCTCCGGGTCGGAGACCAGGTAGTCGTACCGGGCCCGGACCGTGACGGCCATCGGCGGCGTCGCTCCGTGCTCGATCTCGGGCTCGTGGTCGTGGTCGTGCTCGTCGTCCTCATCGAAGTCGTCCTCGTCCAGGTCGGCGAAGACAGGACCCCAGCCGGACGTCCCGAAGATGACCTCTTCGTACCGGCGAGCCGAGGTGCGGAGCCCCTCGATCGCCCCCAGCGCGTCCCGGACCGGAGCGTCCGAGTCGACCATGACCGCGGCATGTCGCCGGATGGATTCGGCCAGCACCTCGGCGGCCGCGGCGACATCCTCGTTGGAGAAGGCGTTCGACATGGCGCAGACTTTATTGGGGGGTTGCCCCAGCGACTAATGGCGCGCCGTCAGGCCCGTCCGAGCGTGAGTTTTCCGAAGCCGCCGACCGACAGGTCGTAACGGTCCGCCGCACCCTCCCAGCCGGCCGGCGTCCAGACGCGACCGGCCGGAACGCCGGTGGTCTCCACCCCGTCGACGGTGACCGTCCCACCGCCGCTGCGGCAGGTCAGCCGGGTGGGGACGCTCGGCGGCAGATAGATCGTCGCGGTGCCGACGCCGGAGAGCGCAGCCGTGGACTCACCGGTCGGCGACGGCAACCAGACGTCGGCCCGCGAGATTCCGGCCGGCACGTCCAGGCTCACCACTCGCGCACCGCGCAGATCGGCGGTGATCCCCGACGCACCGCCGGAAAACGTCAACGACCAGCGCACCCGGTTGCTGAGCGTCAGTTCGAACTCGGTGCCGGTCGCCGCCAGCGTGACGTCGTCGCCGATCACGGTCGTGGACGGCGACCCGTCGCCGCGCCGGACGGCGGCGCGCAGGAGTTCGTCGCCGGTGTCCGCCACCTTCACCCGCACCTGCTCGGCGGACAGTCTCACCTCGAGCGACGCCGCGCTCCGGCCGTTGAGCGGCACCGACACCGACTGCAGGTGCCGGAACGAGCCGTCCGCGGGAGCGCAGGCGGCGAGTAACAAGACCAGCAGCCCGAGCGCGAGCCTCCTCCACATGCTGCCGAGCATGCCCGTCAACTGACGTGCTTACTCGCGTTCGCCGACTTGCTCGGGTTCCTCCAGCCATGCCAGGACTGCGTCGGTGTGCTCACCCAGCATCGGCGGCGGGGTATGGATCGGCCGACCGCCCGCGAACGCGTTCGCGTCGAACCGCAGCGGCGGGCCGGGCAGTGTGATCGAGCCGAGCACCGAGTGGTCGACGTCCACCAGCAGGCCCTGCGACCGGGTCTGGTCCCACTCGTAGACGCGGTCGAGCGTCCGGACCTCGCCGGCCGGGATGCCGATCTCGGCGAGCTCGGGCAGCAGGTCGGCCAGGGAATAGGCCGCAAAGACCTGGTTCACCGCGGAGATGACTTCGTCGCGCTGCCGCACCCGATCCGGGTTCGAGCCGAACTCCGGCCGGTCCAGCGACGGGAACGCCGCGATGAACCGCCGCCAGAGCGCCTCGCTCCCGACCGAGATCTGCAGCGTCCCGTCGGCGCAGTGGAACAGCCCGTACGGCGCGATCGACGGGTGGTGGTTCCCCGACGCGGTCGGCACCTCCCCCGCGACCGTGTAGCGGGTGCCCTGGAACGCGTGCACACCGACGATCGCCGCCAGCAGGCTCGTGCGCACGACCCGGCCGCGTCCGGTCTCGTTGCGCTCGTGCAACGCCGCCACGACGCCGTACGCGCCGTACATCCCGGCCAGCAGGTCTCCGATCGGGACCCCGACCCGCGTCGGTTCCTCGGCGTTCGGGCCGGTCAACGACATCAAGCCGGCCTCGCCCTGGGCGATCTGGTCGTATCCGGCCCGGCCGCCCTCGGGCCCGTCGTGCCCGAACCCGGTGATGCTGAGCACGACCAGCCGCGGGTTCAGCTGGTGCAGCCGGTCCACGTCGAAGCCGAGCCGGTCGAGCACGCCCGGGCGGAAATTCTCGACCAGCACGTCGGCCCGCTCGACCAGCCGCGTCAGGACGTCTTTCCCGGACGGCGACTTCAGGTCGAGCGTCACCGATTCCTTGTTGCGGTTGCACGACAGGAAGTACGTCGACACCGAGTCGTCCGGCCCGACGAACGGCGGTCCCCACGACCGGGTGTCGTCCCCGCCGTCCGGATTCTCGATCTTGATCACGCGCGCGCCGAGGTCGCCGAGCATCATCGCCGCGTGCGGCCCGGCCAACGCCCGGGACAGGTCTACTACCAGCACGCCGTCCAGCGGCCCGTTCGCTCCCATCGGGCCAGGCTATGCGCGGCCGGACCCGCCGAGAACGGCGATCCCAGCCAACTACCGGACGCCGAACGTGGTGAACGCTGCCCGCGACGGCAGCCGGTAGGCCTCCCGCCCGATCACGGCGTTCAGGATCGTCGCCGCCCGGTGGGCGCCGAGACCGAGGTCGGGCGTCCCGACGCCGTGCGTGTGCAGCTCCGCGTTCTGGACGTAGAGCCCGCCGGTGACCGCTGCCGCCAGTTGCACCCGGTAGTCGCCGTCGATCCGGAACCGCCCGGCGTCGTCCCGGTTGATCGCGGGCTCCAGCGGCGCCAGGCAGAGCGGCGGCCGGGCCGCGTACCCGGTCGCGGCCACGACCCGATCGGTCCGGATCGTCACCGTGCGCTCCTGCAGCAGCTCCCGGCACTCCAGCGTGATGCCGTCCGGCCCGCGCGACGCCCCGACCACCTCGACGTTCGGCGACATCGTCAGCGGCACGGTCCCGCCGGCCACCGTGCGGTCGTAGAGCTCGGTGTGGATCGCGTCGATCGTGCCGGCGTCGATCGCCTTGTAGAGCTGCCACTGCTCCGGCACCAGCGTGTCGCGGACCCGCTCGGGCAGCGACCGGAAGTACCGCGTGTAGTCCGGCGTGAAGTGCTCCAGACCGAGCTTGGAGTACTCCATCGGCGCGAACGCCGGGGCCTTGGTCAGCCATCGCAGCCGCTGCCCGGTGCCGGCCCGCGTCCGCAGGAGGTCGAGCAGCACCTCCGCGCCCGACTGACCGGACCCGAGGATCGTGACGTCCTGCGCTGCGCGCAGCGACTCCTGGCGGTCGAGGAACTCCGCCGAATGGAACACCTCTTTCCCGAGCAGCGGACGCAGTGCCGCGGGCACCACCGGCTCGGTACCGACGCCGAGCACCGCGTTGCGCGCCCGGACGGTCGTCGTCCGCGCCGTGTGCACCTCGTAGACCTCGGCGACGAACAACTGGGCTTCGGCGTCCCAGGTGACGGAGTCGACCTGACGGCCGAACCGGCAGGACGGCAGCGACTCCGACACCCAGCGGCAGTAGTCGTCGTACTCGGCCCGCGGCACGTGGAAGCGCTCGGCGAAGTAGAACGGGAACAGCCGGTCCCGCTCCTGCAGGTACGACAGGAACGACCAGCGGCTGCGCGGATCGATCAGCGTGACCAGATCGGCGAGGAACGGCACCTGCAGCGTCGCGCCCGGGATCATCATCCCGGGGTGCCAGGAGAAGCCCGGCCGCCCGTCGAAGAACACCGCGTTCACGTCCGGAAGCGGCTCGGCCAGCGCGGCCAGCGAAAGGTTGAACGGCCCGATCCCGATGCCCAACACGTCATACGGCTCGGTCACCTGTGTACCTCCCAGAGCGGATTGGGGATCCGGACATACACCGACTGGGTCTCCACCGGCCCGACCAGCTCGTCCAGCCCGGCGACCCGGGTGAGCAGGTTCGCCTTGCACGGGAGCTCCGGGGCGTCCAGCAGGGTGTTGACGAAGCCGTAGCGGTGCGATTCGAGCGCGGCCACCGCGGCGCGCAGCAGCACGGTTTCGGCCGCGAGCCCGGCCGACCCGACCGCACCGATCAGGCCGAGCAGGTTGTTCACGCCGACGTAGTAGGTCACCCGCTCGCTGATGACGTCGTCGGGGTTCGTCGCGTCGCTGTCGACGCCGAGGCCGGGCAAAAGCGCGCGCAGCGTCCCGGCGCGGCTGGGCGAGAGGTAGTAGCCCTGGTTGTCTCGGTACCAGCCGCCGACCGGCCAACCGGACCCGTCGAGCGTCACCAGGGTGTTCTGCTGGTGCGCCTCCAGACCCAGCCCGTGCACGCCGTGCAGCCAGGCCACCGGTGCGATCACCTCGTCCACGTACCGGCGGATCCATTCCACCGCGACCGCGGCGGCCGGGCGTCCGGTCGCGGCGGCCAGGCCCTCGATCAGCAGCGCCAGCGCCGAGCGGGGATCCCGCAGGTCGGGCCGCTCCGCGACCAGCCCGGCCATGCACGCCACCCGGGCGTCCGGGCCGAACGGGTTGTCCCGCAGGCTCACCGCGAGCGCGACCTGCCCGGACGGGTCCTCGGTCGGTAGCGGCACCGCCACCCAGGCCGGGTCCCCGAGGATCCGGAACCGCGGGTGCGCGTCCGCCAGCATCCGGCCGAGACCGGCCTCCACCAGGCGATACGCCTCCGCCCCGCGGATCAGTTCCGGTATCAGGTGTTCCCGCCGCGAGTTCGTGATCCGGACGCCGAGCGAGAGCTTGAGCATCAGCGGAGCGTCCGCACGGTAGACCGTCCGTACCGACGACGTGGACGACCAGGCCTGGCCGCACGGGCCGAGGTCGTAGAGGCGTCCGTCGCCGATCAGGTCCTGGACGTCGGCGCGGGCCAGCAGTGAGCGGGCCTGGCGGAAATGGGCCGGGACCAGCACGGTGCCGGCCGGTCGGTGCAGGCTCGGCGGCGCGAGCGTGGCCACCAGGTCCAGCGCCGACGTCCCGGTCGCGGAGCCGTGCCGGACCATCGTCCGATCCACCGCGAACCAGTGCAGTGGGGCGGCGCCGCGGAGCTCCGGTGCGGCGCCGAGTTCGTCCACGTCGGACAGGCCGGGCCGGCTCTTCGGAGTGGGGTGCAGCGGGTGGCCGGACACCAGCGCCTGCTCGGCCGCGAGGAACGGCGACGCCGGGTCGCCGTTCGGGGTGGCGGCCCGGGCCCGGACGTAACGGTCGAGGCGGCGGGTCGAATCGATGACCTGCTCGACGAGGTCGCTCGGCGAGCCGTGCGAGCCGGCCTCCGTGGCCAGCAGCGCCGCGAGCACGGTCGCGTCCACATTGGTGCCGGACGGGAAGCGGGCCGGTCCGAAGCGGTGCCAGCCGGTCGCCGACCGGTACCGCACCCCGGCCGCGACCGTGACGCCGGTGGCGTGCAGCGCGATCTCGAGCGTGTCACCGGCGTGTGCGACCGGGACCCGGGCCTCGCGGGTCCAGCAGCGCAGCAGAGCCTGGACGGCGAGCGCGTTGGCGACGCCGTCGGTGGTGGTGGCGCCGGCTCTGGGGGTGAGGGAGGGACGGCTCTGGTCGGGGACGTTCCCGAGTAGCCGGTTGAGAATGTCGGGTTCGGTCATCGCACCGCCTTCAGTTCCGCTGCTCCGGCGGCCACTACCGCTTCGAGCAGCCCGTCGACGTCGGCCGCCGTGGCGTCCGGGTTGAGGAGCGTGAGCTTGAGCCAGACCTGCCCGTCGATCTCGGTGCGGCCGATCACCGCTCGGCCGGACGTGAGCAGCGCCCGCCGGAGGCGGGCATTGACGTCGCCCGGGTCTCGGCCGGTGCCGGCCTCTGGGGTGCCTACCTCCCGGTGAGCCGCATCCGTCCGGCCCGCGGGGCGTCCGTTGGATGCGCCGCGGAGGGCGGCGGGGTCTCGGTAGCGGAAGACGACGGTGGTGAGGGTGGGTGGCTGGTAGAGCTCCAGCTCGGGACGGGCCTCGACCGACGTGGCGGCGTGGCGGGCCAGGTCGGCGCAGCGGTCGACCAGCGCACCCAGGCCGGTGCGGCCCAGGGCCCGGAGGGTGACCGCGATCTTGAGGGCGTCGGGCCGGCGGGTGGTGCGCAGCGAGCGGCCGAGCAGGCTCGTGTAGCCGGCTTCCTCGTCGTCGGCGGGGTTGAGGTACTCGGCCCGGCGGGCCAGCGCGGCGAGGTTGGTGGCCGCACGGGTCAGGAAGATGCCTGCCGCTACCGGCTGCCAGCCGAGTTTGTGCAGGTCGAGGCCGATGGAGTCGGCGCGGTGGAGTCCGTCCAACAGCGGGGCCAGGCGCTGCGAGAACAGCGCGCCACCGCCGTAGGCGGCATCGACGTGGAGCCAGGTCCGGTGTCTGCGGGCGACCTCGGCGATGGCCGGGAGCGGGTCGATCGCACCGAGGTCGGTGGTTCCCGCGGTGGCGACGATCGCGATCGGGGTCTCGCCGTTGGCCTTCGCGGTCTCCAGCGCCTCGTCCAGGGCGGCCGGGTCCAGGCGGTGGTCCCGGCCGGTCCGGACCGGGACGACCGCGTCCTCGCCGAAGCCGAGCAGGCCGGCGGCGCGGTGGACGGAGAAGTGCGTGACGGCGGAGCCGAAGATCCGGTAGGTGCCCGCGGGAAGCCCGGTGCGGACGACGCCGGGGATCGCCGTCTCGCGGGCGAGCAGGAGCCCGAGCAGGTTCGACTCGGAGCCGCCGGTCGTGACGACGCCGCTCGCGGTCGCCGGGTCGTATCCGGCCAGGTCGGCGAGCTCGGCGATGACCGCGGGCTCCAGCGTCGTGCCGATCGGGGCCTGGTCCCAGGAGTCCAGCGACGGATTCAGGGCCGAGGCCGCCACGTCCGCCGCTACCGCCACCGCCAGCGGAGGCGTGTGCAGGTGGGCCGCGCACCGGGGGTCGGCCGGGTCGACCGACCCGGCCGCGAACAGGCGGACCAGCTCCGACAACGCGTCGGCCGCGTCGCCGCGCGCGGATCGGCGGGACGTGGCCGGGCCGGCGGCCGCGGAGGGCGACGTGTCCCCGTCGAAGAGCGCGTGCCGCCAAGCGGCGTCCAGCGCGACCGGCGCGCCCGCCGGAGCGGGGCCGCCACGATCGGCCGCGCCCACGGCCAGCGCGCCCAGCACCACCTGCAGCAGCTCGCCGAGCGCGTCGAGGTCGCGACCGGCGAGCGCGGCCGGGTGCGCCCGGATCACCGCCGGGTGGTCGAGCGCTCCCACCGTCGTGTCCGCGGCCCCGCTCGGCGTCACCGTGGCACCCGGCGTGGCGGCAGGGCCGGGGTCAGAGGCGTTCGAAGGCACGTTGGCGCTCCCAGTCGGTTACCACGGCGGCGAAGGCGGACTGTTCGGCGTCGGCGGCGGCCGCGAGGTGGTCGACGACCTCGTCGCCGAAGGCCTTCCGCGCCACCGCGCTGTCGCGCCAGAGCCGGGCCGCCGACTCCAGCGTCCGCGGCAGCGGCTCACCCGATCCGCCCGGCGGCGGCAACGGCAACTTCCGCTCGACACCGTCGAGCCCGGCTGCGACGATGCCCGCCACCACCAAATACGGGTTGGCGTCCCCACCGGCGATCCGGTGCTCGAACCGCAGTGACGGTCCGGCGCCGACGACCCGCAGCGCCCTCGTCCGGTCGTCGTAACCCCATGCCGCCGACGTCGGTGCGAACGCGTCCGGCGCGAGCCGTTTGTACGCGTTGATCGTCGGGGCGCACAACAGCGTGAACTCCGGCGCGCTCGCCAGCACCCCGGCCAGGAAGTGCTCCCCGAATTCGCCCAGCTGATCGGCGTCCCCCAGAGCAGGCTGATCGGAGGAGTCCCGGAGGGACAGGTGGACGTGGCAGGAGTTCCCCTCGCCGGTGTCGTATTTGGGCATGAACGTGATCGCCCGGCCCGCGGCCTCGGCGATCTGCTTCGCACCGGTCTTGTAGAAGACGTGGCCGTCGCAGGCGGCGAGCGCGTCGGCGTACCGGAACACGATCTCGTACTGCCCGGGGTGCACCTCGCCGCGCGCGGACTCGACCCGCAGGCCGGCGTCGGTCATCCCGCGCAGCAGACGTCCCACGAGGTCGTCGAGCTCGCCGAGACCGGTCAGCGCGTAGTCCGAGTTGTGGCGCGACGCCGGGCGCAGCCCGCCGTACCCGGCGGTGAACGCTTCGCGGTAGGACTCCGAGAACACCAGGAACTCGAGTTCGGTGCCGACCAGCGCGGTCAGGCCCAGGGACGCGAGTTGATCGAGCTGCGAGCGCAGGATCTGCCGTGGCGCCACCGGCAGGTGAGCACCGGCCCGGTCGACGGCGTCCGCCAGCACCAGCACCGTCCGGTCCCGCCACGGCAGCGGCCGTACGGTGGCCGGATCGGGCCGCAGCACGACGTCCCCGTACGAACCGGCGTACGAAGCGAACGCCCGCATGTCGACGTCGGCCGACAACAGGTAGTCGCACCCGCCGTAGCCGGCCGCGGCCACCTCGGCGCGGAAGAAGTCCCCGGCCAGCCGGGTACCGACCAGCCGCCCGTACAGGTCGGGCATCGCGAGCACCACCTCAGCCGCGTCGGCCAGCCCGCTCACCCGTGCACCACCAACGGGTTCGGCACGTGACCGTGCACGATCTCGAACTCCTCCTTCTCGGCCCGGTCGTGGAACCCGCCGCCGGTGAGCTGTTCGCGGTTCAGACAGATCCGTTCGACGTCGGCCGAGGTCAGGCCGTACGCCTCGCGCCGGGCCGCGGCGGCCGGAACGCGCTCGAAATACGCGTCGACCTCGGCGCGCACGAGCCCCCAGAACTCCGGCTCGGGAACGGCGACGAGCACCGCCAGCGGCCGGAACACCCCGGCGAACACCGCGGTGACGATCGAGTGCGCCAGCTCCGCCTCCGACCACCGCGGCAGCAATCGATCCGCCTCGGCCGGCAGTCCCTCGTACGACCGCCCCGGCAGCAGGTTCACGTCCTCGGCGAAGTCCTTGAGCATCGTGCGGACCGGAACGTCGTCGGGGCCGAAGACCACCACGGTGTTCTCCCCGTGCGGGCAGAACGCCAGGTCGTGGACGTGCAACGCGTGCAGCGGAGCGGCCAGCACGACGCGCAGCAGCGTCCGCACCCACTCCCGCTCGGACCACCCGGAACGGCGCACCAACTCCGCCACCAGCGGCACGCCGTCCGAGCCGGTCACCAGTAGCGACGCCAGCGATCGGGCCCGCTCGCCCGGGTGCAGGTACGTCTGCACCGGCTCGCGCCAGACCGCCGCGAGCAATTCGTGGTACCGGTAGGGCGCGTCCGGGATCCGATCGAACAGCGGGTGCCGCACCGCGACCGACGCGACCTCGCCGAGCAGGTCCACGTGCGCGCTCAGGAACTCGTCCGATGCCCGCAGCGCGTGCAGCCAGGACGAGACCGCGGGCGCCCCGGCCGTCGGACCGGCCGGCAGCCCCCTCCACACCAGCGTGTTCCGGATCAGCAGCGGCACCTTGACGTTGCGTTTCGCCGGGTGGTCGACGTTCACCAGCGTGCGCACCGACGCCAGCGCCCGGTACCGGTCGGGCGCCTCGCCCAGCTCGACGATCCGCCCGTCGGCCAGGTACGGCGCGAACAACGTGCGCACCGCGGCGTCCAGATGGAAAGGGTGAACCGGGAGCCAGACGTACCCGTCCGGCGCTCGGGACGCGAACGCGGCCGTCGTCGCCTCGTCGAGCTCGTCCTCGAGCGGGACGCCGTGCGCGGAGGCCAGCGACGGGTGCACGGCGATCCAGGTCAGCCGTAGCGTCCGGGCCGCCTCCGGCGCGTACGCGGACGCGTCGGAGGCGGTGAAGCCGAGCCGTCCCTTGTTGAGGACCATCGCCGGGTGGCCGCCCTGAGCGGCCTCGAGCTCGACGTGGGACGCGTCGGCGAGCTCCTTGGCGGTCGGCAGCCGCCGGCGCAGCAGCGCGTCCGCCGACCAGGTCGCGACCAGCTCGCGCAGCGCCTCGGCGGTGGTCGGGCCGTCCAGGCCGAGCGCGCCACGGGCGTCGACCAGGAACTCCATCGGGTCGGACGCCTGCTCGCCGTTGCGCCGGATCGAGCCGGGGTCGATCCGCCAGCTCTCGAAGCCTCCGCGGGCCGCGCTGAACGTGTACTCGACGTCGTCCGCGAGCGTCACGCGGTACCGGCCGTCGCCGAGCGGTACGGGGGTGAGCATGTCCTCGTAGGACAGCTCGGCGAGCGCGCGCACGAGCAGCGCGTGGCCGGAGTCACGCCAAGCTCGATCAGTCATCGCATTCCTAGGGTTGGCGGAATAGGCCTGCCGCGTCGCAGGTCATCGCATGTGACGAGCGGCGCGGCGCCACTCCCTACACTCCCTCGCCACCACCCCGGTCTGGCAAGGGGTGATCGCGCTCACGCGCAGGCGCTCAGGGCGTCGGCGAGCCGATCGAGGACGGCGTCGGCTTCGTGATCGGTGATGGTCAACGGCGGCAACAGGCGCAGCACCGCGTCGTGCCTGCCACCGAGTTCAACGAGCAGACCGCGTTGTAGACACTCGTTCCGCACACGTTCGGCCAGCGCGGACGCCGCCGGGCGCGCGCCGAGGTGGTCGGGTTCGGCGTCCGCCTCGACGAGTTCGACGCCGAGCATGAGGCCGCGGCCACGGATGTCCCCGATCGCGGGGTGCCGGATCTGCTCGAGTCCGTCGCGGAGCCGGCCTCCGATCCGCGCGGCGCGCCGGGGCAGATCGTTCTCGCGGACGAACCGCAGCGTCGCCGCTCCCGCGGCCATCGCGAGCGCGTTTCCGCGGAACGTCCCCGCGTGCGCCCCCGGCTGCCAGACGTCGAGGTCGTCGCGGTAGAGGATCACCGCGAGCGGCAGTCCGCCGCCGATCGCCTTCGAGGCCACGATGACGTCCGGCACGATGCCGGCCCGCTCGTACGCCCACGTCGTCCCGGTCCGGCCGACCCCGGTCTGCACCTCGTCCACCACCAGGGGGACGCCGTGCAGCTGGGTGACCGTACGCAGGCGACGCAGCCAGTCGTCCGGGGCGGGGATCACGCCGCCCTCGCCCTGCACCGGTTCGAGCAGCAGCGCGGCCGGAAGCAGGACACCGCTGTTCGGGTCGCCGAGCAGGCGCTCCACGTAGGAGGCCGCGGCGTGTTCCCCGATGGTCCCGCCGAGTCCGAGCGGACAGCGGTACGGGTACGGATACGGCAGCCGGGTGACGTCGAGGTTCGTGCCGGTACGCGCGGCCACGCCGCCGGACGCGGACATCGCGGCCAGGGTCATGCCGTGGTAGGCGCCGGTGAACGCGGCTACGGAATGGCGGCCGGTGGCGGTCTGGGTGAGCTTGATCGCGGCCTCGACCGCGTCCGTGCCGGCCGGGCCGCAGAACTGGATCTTGAAGCCGTTCGGAATCGTCTCGAACAGTTCGGTGACGAATTCGTCCTTCTCCGGCGTGGCCAGATCGAGCGTGTGCAGCGGGCGTCCGGCGTCCATCGTCCGCCGGATCGCGTCGACGACCACCGGGTGGTTGTGCCCGAGTGCGAGCGTGCCCGCGCCGGACAGACAGTCCAGATAGGTCCGGCCGTCCGCGCCGTGGACCGTCATGCCCTCGGCACGCACCGGGACGATCGGAAAGTGTCTCGCGTACGTGCGGGCCGCCGACTCACGGGCGGTTTGGCGTGCGAGAATGCCGTCGACCCGGCTGAGCACGGTCATGTGGGGGGCTTCCTAGGGGTCGCTTCACTTAGGACAGCCTAACCTCATCGGAGATTGGTCACGTCGTCAACCCGGCTCGCCGGGCGGGGTCTCGGCGTCGCTCCCTCCGGACGGATCAGAGCAGTCCGCCACGCGGGCGGCTGCCCCAGGAACGCGGGCATCGCGAACTCGAACCCGTAGGCGCCCGCGTTCGGGAACAGCAGCAGATCCCCGGCCCGGACCGACTCGACCGTGACGTCGCGGGCCAGCACGTCCTCAGGGGTGCACAGCTCGCCGGAGATCGTGACCGCCGCCCGCTCGGCCGCCGGGCGGGGCAGGCCGACCGGCCAGTCGTCCACCGGGAGCACCGCGAAGTTGTGGCGGATCTCCCAGGAGGTCGGGAGCTGGAAGTGGTTGATGCCCCCGCGGACGACGACGAAGACCTCGCCGTACGAGTGCTTCACGTCCACGACCTCGGTCGCGTACCAGCCGATCGGACCGGCCATCCAGCGGCCGGGCTCGAGGATCAGTTCGGTGTTTTCGGGGACGGCCACCTGCCGGCCGAATCGGTGGACGTCGAATTCCGGTCCGGGTTCGAACGGGATCCCGAGGCCGCCGCCGACGTCGATCGTCCGGAGCTGCAGACCGTGCTCCTCCGCGGTTCGGACCGACCAGTCCACCACACCGCGGACGTAGTCCGCATGCAGGTCAGCGTCCATGTTCCCGCTCACCGCATGCAGATGGAAGCCACTGAAGCGGACGCCCGGCAACGAACCGAGCGCGCGCAGGACGCGCGGGATCTCCGGTTCGGGGATGCCGAACGGGCTGGGGAGCCCGCCCATCGTGAGGCCGGTGGACCGCTCGATCCTCAGCGGGGAGCGCCGAGGGTTGACCCGCAGAGCGACCGGGACCTCGCGTCCGGTGGCGTCGCGGCCGGGGGCGTCGCGGCCGGGGGCGTCGCGGCCGGGGGCGTGGCGGCCGGGGGCGTGGCGGCCGGCCGCGACGGCGGCGCGGGAGAGGCGGTGGAGTTCGAGCAGGCTCTCGACGTTCACCGTGAGCGCGCCGTCGGGGATCTCCGGGCCGAGGAGACCGGCCAGCAGCGTCGGGTTCTTGGCCGGGCCGGAGGCGACGATTCGCGGAGGCACGCCGGCCTCCCGGGCGGCGGCGAGCGCCAGCCGGGCCTCGGAGACGCTCGCGACCTCGAAGCCGTGGATGCGTTCCGCGAGGGCCGCGAGGAGCGGAGGGTACGAGTTGGCCTTGACCGCGAAGCAGACCCGGGCGCCGCCCGGTAGCGCGTCGACGAGGCCGGTGGCGCGGGTCTGGGCCGCGGCGAGGTCGTAGAGGTAGCCGCCGACCGGCTCGCCCGAGCCGCGGCTCGCGAGGGCCGCCGCACGGACGGTCGTCGGTATCGCGTCGATCGGCAGCGCGCCGGCGCCCTCGAACGAGCGGGGCAGGTCCACCGTGTTCCTCCCTCCCGTTGCGGGTTTGGACGGCAGGCTACGCGAATGACGACAGTTCGGACGTCCCGACGTCTGACGTGCGGGAGTGAGTCAGGATGGAGGGGTGAGCGCGAGTAACGCCGAAGTGCCGAGGTGCGGTGCGGCTACTGGTTCTGGCCGGCCGTGCCGGAACCGGGTTCAGCAGGTGGGCGACCGTTGCTCCCTGCACCAGGGTGCTTCGGCGGTTGCGGCCGCGGGCGCGACGGAACCGTCCCCGGCCGGGCCGGTGACGGCTGAGGCGGCGGCAGCCGGGGCGCCGGCGGCTGAGGCGGTGGCGGCTGGGGCGGGCCTGGACGGGGCGGAGTCGGCGGACGTGCCCGGTGGGTCGGCCCCGGCCGACCGGCCTCGGCGGCGGCCGGCGAAGTCTTCGCGCGCCACGAAGGCGGCGGCCGAGCCGCCGAGCCCGGCGAAGGCGCGCCCGACCACGTCTCGGGGGCGCAAAGCTCCCGCTGAGGCGCCGCGGGCCAGGGCGACCCCGGCTGAGCCGGAGTCCGCCGATGTGGCTTCGGCCCAATCGGTCGATGCCGAGCCGGCTCAGGAGGCTGTCGCCGAGGCGCCGACGACTCAGGGCGGTGTCGCTGACGCGGGGTCGGCTGAGGCGGGCGGGCCCAAGCGGGCTCGGCGCGCTCCTCAGCGGCCCGCCCGCACGCCTCGGCGGAACACGCGTCCGCGTGGCCGGTCTCGCTCTCCCGAGCCGCCGCTACCGGGCGCGGAGCCTCCCGGCCCTCCGGCCGCAGCATCGCCGGGGACAGAGACGCCGTCCGCCGGACCCTCCGCAGCCGAGGCGACCCCGCCGACCGCCGATGCCCCAGCCGCAGATGTTCCGGCCCCGAAGGCGCCTGCGGCCGAGGCGTCTGCGATCGAGCCACCACCCGCGGCACCGCCCGCGGCACCGCCCGCGCCGCCTGCCCCCGGAGCGCCCCAGACGGCTACGCCCCCTGCGTCAGCGCCGACTGCAGAGACGCCCCCTTCGGACCCGACCCCCACGAACCCATCCCTCGCGAACACGCCCCCCGCGGACACGACCCTCGCGAACACGACCCCCACGAACAAGACCCCCACGGACACGCCCCCCGCGGACACGACCCCCACGAACAAGACCCCCACGAACAAGACCGCCGCGGACGTCCCTGCGGCCATCATCGACGCGGATCCGGCCCTCGCGAACGCCGCAGACGGTACGGGCAGCGCGGGCGGCGGATCGGCCGCAGCGCCGGAAACCCAACCGCAACCCGAGCCCGAGCCCGAGAAGCGCGACCCTCGGCTCGACCGCGCCGCTCAGCGGTGTGCCACCGCCATCACCAACGGCGCGCTCGACGCCGTCGACAAGCTCGCGACCCCCTACCTCGGCGAAGCCGGCTGGCGCCAGCTCCAGGACGCCTGGCGCCGCGAGAACTGCGTCCTCGTGACCTCGGTCGCCCGCCAAGCGCTCCAGTCCCCCGCGAAACTCCACGACGCCGCGGGCAAGCTCGCCGCCCAGGTCTGGATCTGGCTGGGCCGCCCCTGGGTCGAGCAGATGATGATCCGCGAGGTCGTGAAGCGCCTCCCGATCCTCGGCGAAAGCCAGGTCCGCCCGGTGGCCCGCGCCGTCCAGCTGGCCGCGATCCGCCTGTGCCACCAGACCGACCACGACCTCACCCACTGCCCCGCCTTCGCCGACCTGGTCGAACACGAAGGTGAACGCCGCCCCAAGCAACTTCTCGACGCCGGCGTCAAGGGCTGGGACGCCCTGGGCCGCCTCCGCTGAGCGTGAGCGCCATGGTCGAGAGCGGCCTCGTCCTCGTCGCCGAGGACGAGCCCTCGATCGCCGACCTCATCACGCTCTACCTCGAGCGCGACGGCTACCGCGTGCGGGTCGAAACCGACGGCGCCACCGCCCTCCAGGAGATCCGCCGCCTCCGACCGGTCGCCGCGATCCTCGACATCGCGCTTCCGAGCCGCACCGGCACCGACATCTGCCGCGCATTGCGTGCCGAGAACGACTGGACCCCGGTCCTCTTCGTCACCGCCCGCGACGACGAGATCGACCGGATCCTCGGACTCGAACTCGGCGCCGACGACTACCTCACGAAACCGTTCAGTCCCCGCGAACTCGTCGCCCGCCTCAGATCGGTCCTCCGAAGAAGCCGAACGGCCACCGGCGCCAACCCCCGATCAGCCGGCCCCCTCTTCACCAGCACCCTCCCCACCGGCTCTCTTTCCACCGGCCCTCTTTCCACCGGCACCCTCACCATCGGCACCCTCCGCGTCGACCCCGGAGCCCGCCGCACCTGGGTCGGCGACACCGAGGTCCCGCTCACCGCGACCGAGTTCGACCTGCTCGCGCACCTCATGCGCAGCCCCGGCCGGGTACACACCCGCGAGCAGCTCCTCAGCGCGGTCTGGGGCTACGCCGCGGTGAGCGGCGCCCGCACCGTCGACGTGCACGTCGCCCAGGTCCGCGGCAAGCTCGGCCCGGCCTCCCCGATCCGGACCGTCCGAGGCGTCGGCTACTCCGCCGAACCCTCATGAGAGTCGCCACCCGCCTGACGATCCTCACCAGCGCGGTCGCCACCGTCGCGGTCCTCGTCGCCGCCGTGCTCTCGGCCGGCCTGATCCGCGGAGCCACCGGCGCGGAGAGCCGCCGCCTCCTGGCCCGCGAGGCCGACGCCGCCGCGAACAGCACCACGCCGCGGCCGTGGCTGGCCCGCGCCCTCCGGGCGCAGCAGGTCTCGGTGGTACAGGTCGACGCCGACCAACAGCTCACTACCGACGATCCGGACGCCGCGGCCGCAGCGAAAACCATCCTCCCGACGCTCGCAACCGGCACCAGCGTCTCGACGTCCCAGCAGGTCGACGGCCTCACCTGGCTCCTCGAAGGCCGCCCGGTCGGATCGGGTGCGGTCGTACTCGCCCAGCCCGCCGACGCGAGCCGGACGTTCGGCCGCCAGATCCTCGTCCGGACGAGCCTGTCGCTGGCCGTCGGCCTGGCGGTCGCGATCCTGGCCGGCCTGCTGCTCGCCCGCCGCTCCAGCCGGACGCTGCGCCGCACCGCGGTGGCGGCGCACCGGATGGCCGCCGGTGACCGGGACGTCCGGCTGCCGGTCGAGGGCCCGACCGAGATCGCCGAGGTCGCGGGGGCGTTGAACTCGCTGGCCGGTGCGCTGGACGCCTCCGAGAGCCGCCAGCGCGACTTCCTGCTGGGCATCTCCCACGAACTCCGGACGCCGCTCACCGCGATCAACGGGTTCGCGGAGTCGCTCGCGGACGGCGTGGTCACCGGTGACGACACCGCGGCCGTCGGCGCGACGATCCACGCCGAGGCGCAGCGCCTCGACCGGCTGGTCGGCGACCTGCTCGACCTCGCCCGCCTGGACGCCGTCGACTTCCCGCTCGACCTCACGGACGTCGACCTCACCGCGCTCGTGGCCGAGGCGGCGCGCGTCTGGGGGCCACGGTGCGCGGCCGAGGGCGTCGACTTCCGGCTCGACGTCGTCGACGAGCCACTGGTGCTGGAGACCGACCCGATCCGGGTCCGCCAGATCGTGGACGGCCTGGCCGAGAACGCCCTGCGGGTGACACCCGCCGGCCGCCCGATCGTCTTCGCGCTACGCACCGACGAGGCACACGCGGTGCTCGATGTCCGCGACGGCGGCCCCGGGCTCACCGAAGAGGACTACCCGGTCGCGTTCGACCGCATGGTGCTCCACACCCGCTACCGGGGCGTCCGCCGGGTGGGCACCGGCCTGGGCCTGGCTCTGGTCCACCGCCTGGCCACCCGTCTGGGCGGCACCCCGTCGGCTGGTCCGGCCCCCGAGGGCGGCGCGCGCTTCAGCGTCCGCTTTCCCGCCTGAGAACGGACGCGACCGACGTCGGTGTGCGCTCCAGCAGTGCGGCCAGCACGCGGGGATTGCCCACCAGCCCGTGGCGGTCGTAGTACAGGAACATCGAGCCCAGCGCATCTCTCGGGTAGCCCCGGAGCGGTGTGTCCAGGTACCACTCGTCCGGGTCCTCGCGCTCCGCGGGCACACCCAGCAGACGGGCGACGTCGGCGATCGAGAGGAGTTCCGGGCCGGCCAGCTCGTACCGGGCGTACGAGTGGCCCGGCTCGCTCAGGACCCGGGCGGCCACCGCGGCCACGTCCTCCAGGTCCACGAACGCGAACTTCACGTCGACCGAGTACGGCACGGTCAGGACGTCGGCCGGGCGGATGTTCTGGGCGTACGCACCGGGCTGCAGGATCGTCCAGTCCGTACCGGACGCGACGATCAGCTCCTCGGCGCGCGCCTTGGCCCAGTGGTGCGGCATCGCCTCGATCGCCGGGTGCAGCACCGAGTGGTACACGATCCGGCGCACACCCGCGGCGAGCACGTTCCCGACGATCGACGCTTCCTCCGCGTGCACGTTCGGCGCGATCACGTACACCGCGGAAACGCCGTCGAGCGCGTCGGCCAGTTGCGTGGCGTCCGCCAGATCGGCTCGAACGGTCTCGGTCGCACCGGCCTCGGCCCCACCCGGACGCACGACCGCACGGGTCGGGACGCCGCGGGCGGCGAGCGCCGCCAGCACGGCACGTCCGGTCTTTCCACCTGCACCCGTGACCGCGATCATGGCGAAGGCCTACCCCGCGCGACCGTTCACAGAACGTCGACCTCGGCGAACGTGCGGCCGCCGGCCAGGGCCGGGTAGCCGGGGCCGCGGTCGAAGAACGCCTCGGAGGCCGAGGTCCGCGACCCGCGCAGCGCCTCCGACGCGGCCTCGTCGACCGTTCCGTCGGACGCGACCACGACCCCGTAGTCGTTCCGCGCGCCGGTGACCGAAATCTTGCCCCAGGCCAGGTCCCGCGCGACCTCCTCGTACGGACGCTCGAGCGGATCGCCCCAGCCGCCGCCACCGGTGGTCCGGATCCGGATCACCTCGCCGGCCCGCACCGGCTCGGCGTCGGCCAGCGCGTCCACGACCCGCTCGTTCGGCCCCTCCGGGTCGATGACGACCTCGAACGGACGCCCGGCGCGACCGCCCCTGACCCCCCAGCAGGCCAGCAACGACCGGTCGGCGATCGACATGAACGACGCGTCCCGCAGCATCCGGATCCGCTTCTCGTACCCGAGCCCGCCCCGGTACCGCCCGGCGCCCCCGGAGTCGACCGCCAGCCCGAGCGACTCGACCACGAACGGCCACCGCGACTCGGCGAACTCGACCGGGATGTTCCGCGAGTCCGGCACGACGTGGATCGTGTCCTCGCCGTCGGCGTAGTACCGGCCGCCGGACCCGCCGCCGAGCACTTCGCGCATGAGATACGGGTCTCCGGAAGCGTCGGACCCGTAAACCCCGGTGTACCGGATCGTCTCCTGGTCGGCGGGCATCCGGCCGTCGACGGCCTTCGCCACCACGCCGGCCAGCACCCCGAGCAGACGCAGGATCACGAACGTCCGGGCATTCGTCGGCGCCGGGAAGATCGGCGTCAGCAGCGTCCCGGGCGGCGGGAACTTCATCTCGATCAACGGGATCACGCCCTCGTTGACGTCGAGCTCGGCTGCCCGTTCCGGCGAGTCGGCCAGGTTGCGCAAGATCGGCGCCAGCCATTTGGCCAGGAAATTGCCGTCGGAATAGTTCGCGCAGTGGTTGATCGGGCCCTTGGCCTGCGGTGACGTCCCGGTGAAGTCGAGGATCAGCTTGCCGTCGGTCACCCCGTCGCCGGCCGAGACCTTGGTCAGCGTGATCCGTTGCGCGTGCAGCTTGGGCTCGTCGACGCCGTCGTGCTCGGCGTAGTCCTCCCAGACGTACGTCCCGTCGGGAATCTTCGAGAGCAGTTCGGCCCGGAACACCCTGGTGGTGTTGGCCAGGATCGCGTCGAAACACTCCTCGACCATCAACCGGCCGTACCGGGTGAACAGCTCACCGAGCCGGCGCGCGCCCATCAGGCAGGCCGAGCACTCGGCGTCCAGGTCGGCGGCGAGCGAGTCGGGCATCCGCGAGTTGCGGGTCATGATCTTGAGCGCGGCCTCGTTCGGCACGCCGGCGTCCCAGAGCCGGATCGGCGGGACCATCAGGCCCTCTTCGAACACGCTGGTCGCCGCGGACGGCATCGACCCCGGAACCGCGCCGCCGATGTCGTCGTGGTGCCCGAACGCCTGGACGAACGCCACCACGTCCCCGTCGTGAAAAACGGGAACCGTGACGCAGAGGTCCGGCAGGTGACCGATCCCGCCCTCCGACAGGTAGACGTCGTTGTGGAAGAACACGTCCCCCGGGCGCATCGAGTCCAGCGGGTAGTCCCTGGCCACCGGCTGCACGAGTGCCGAATACGACCGGCCGGTGAGTTTGCGCAGCTTGCGGTCGTGGATGCCGGCCCGGAAGTCGTGCGCGTCCCGGATCATCGGTGACCGCGCGGTGCGCCCGATCGCGGTCTCCACTTCGAGCTCGATCGCCGCGAGCGTGCCTTCGACGATTTCCAGAACGATCGGGTCGACGCTCACTTGGAGATCACCAGGTTTCCGAATCGGTCGACGACAGCGGTGAAGCCCGGGTGCAGCGGCACGGTCGAGCCGTACTCCTCGATGATCGCCGGGCCGTCGACGCGGTTGCCCGGCGAGAGGTCGGGCCGCCAGTAGATCGGCGTGTCCTCGTAACCGGCGTCGAACCACACTCGTCGTGTGCCGGTGGGCGAAGGCGGTCCGCCGGGCGAAAGCGGCACCAGCTCCGGACGGCGGATCGGGCCGACGCCGGTGACCCGCAGGTTCACCCACTCGACCTGCTGCTCCGGCTTGTCGCGGAAGCTGTATCCGTAGGTCTGTTCGTGCGCCGCGTGGAACGCCTCCCGGGCCTGGTCGAGGTCGACGCCGTGCACCGGGACCCGCACCTCGAACGCCTGCCCGTAGTACCGCAGGTCAGCGGTGCGCACGTACTGCTGCTCGGCGCGCGGGAAGCCCTCGCCGTCCAGAGCCTCGGCCGCCGAGGCCTCCAGTGCCGAGTACACGGAGGCGACCCTCGACGCGTCCAGGGACGAGTGCCGCGCCACCAGCGTCTGCACGTAGTCGTTCTTCACGTCGACGGTGAGCAGCCCGAACGCCGACAGGTTGCCCGGATCGCGCGGCACCAGCACCGACGCGCACCCCAGGATGTCCACCAGCCGGCACAGCAGCAGCGACCCCGAGCCGCCGAACGTCACCAGCGTGAAGTCACGCACGTCCAGCCCGCGCTTCACGGTGACCTGCCGCAACGCGTTGGCCTGGTTCCAGGCCGAGATCTCCAGCACGCCGGCCGCGACCGAGGGCAGGTCCAGCCCGAGCGCGTCGCCGAGCTCTTCCAGACCCGCGGTGGCCGCCGAGACGTCCAGCGGCACCTCACCGCCGAGCAGGTGCGGAGGGATCCGCCCGAGCACGACGTGCGCGTCGGTCACCGTCGGCTCGGTGCCCCCGCGTCCGTAGCAGAGCGGTCCCGGGTCGGCTCCGGCCGATCGCGGCCCCACCTTCAGAGACCCCTCGCGCGAGAGCCACGCGACCGACCCGCCGCCCGCGCCGACCGTCACCACGTCGATCATCGGAATCTTCGACGGGTACACGCCGACGGTCCCCTCCGTCGTCAGCGTCGGCTCACCGCCCAGAACCACGCTGACGTCGGTCGACGTGCCACCGCCGTCGCACGTGAGCACACGTTCGAACCCGGCCGCACCGGCCACCAGGGCCGCGCCGAGCGCACCCGCCGCCGGACCGGACAGCACGGTCGTGATCGGCTGGTGCACGACCTCCTCCGCCGAGAGCACCCCGCCGTTGGACTTCATGACGTAGAACGGGGTTTTCTCCGGCAGTTTCGACGCGATCCCCCGCACGTAGGCGCCGACCCGGGGCTTCACCGCGGCATCCACCAGCGTGGTCATCGCCCGCTCGTACTCGCGGTATTCGCGGAGCACGTCACTCGAGAGCGACACGACCGCTCCGGGGTGCTCGGCCGCGAGAACGTCCCGCATTTTCCGCTCGTGGGTGGCGTCCGCATAGGCGTGGAGGAAACAAACGCCGAGGGTGTCGACGCCCTGCTCGCGGAACCACCGCGCGACCTCGCGCGCTTCGGCCTCGTCGAACGGACGGATCTCCGCACCGGTGTGGTCGAGCCGGCCGCCGACGGTCTTCACCAGGTCGGCCGGCACGATCCGCGGTGGCTTGACCCAGAAGTAGGAGTTCCCGTAGCCGTCGGGAACGCTCTGCCGGGCGATCTCCAGGAGGAAGCCGAAGCCCTCGGTCGTGATGAACCCGAGGCGGCCGACCTTCCCTTCGAGCAACTGATTCGTGGCGACGGTCGTCCCGTGCACGAACGCGGTCACCTCCGCGTCCGCACCGATCAGCGACAGAACCTTGCGGACGCCGTCCAGGAAGCCTTCGGCGGGGTCCGACGGGGTCGAAGGCGTTTTGGTCGTGACGAGGCGACCGCTCTCCTCGTCGATCGCCACCACGTCGGTGAACGTGCCACCGGTGTCGATGCCGATCCGCAGCCGTCGCGCCATACGAGAGCCTCCCTGATGGTTCCTACCCGAATTGAACGGGCAAGATCCGCCAGGTTCGCCGTCAAGTTCTGCTAAGGCAGCGACCCCTCAGGTGGTGGCCGCTGCCAGCGCGGCGAGGGTCGGGCCGAGAGGTGAATCCAGGCGGACCGCGGCACATTCGTCGCCGCGGGTCGGGCCCTGGTTGACGATCGCGACCGGGATCCGGGCCTTGGTCGCCTGCATCACGAACCGGCGGCCGGAATACACGGTCAGCGAGCTGCCCAGCACGAGCAGTAGACCGGCGCGGTCGACGGTCGCGTGGCAGTCGACGACCCGGTCCTTCGGCACGTTCTCGCCGAAGAACACGACATCGGGCTTGAGGACGCCACCGCAGTTCACGCAGTCGACGACCGCGAACCCGTCGAGCAGTTCCTCGGCCAGGTCGACGTCGCCGTCGGGGTTGACGGTCTCCGGGTCGGTTTCTCCCCCGAAATGCGGGTTGGCGCCGCGGAGACGGTCGTCGAGCTCCAGGCGTCCGGACAGGTCGCCGCAGTCGAGGCAGATCACGCGGTCGAGCGAGCCGTGCAGCTCGATGACGTCGTCGGCGCCACCGGCCTGGTGCAGGCCGTCGACGTTCTGGGTGATGATGCTGTCGACCAGGCCGTTGCGCTGGAGCCGGGCCACCGCGCGGTGACCGTCGTTGGGGGCGGCACGGCTGATCGTGCGCCAGCCGAGGAAGCTGCGCGCCCAGTAGCGGCGCCGGGCGGTCTGATCGCGCGTGAACGCCTGGTAGGTCATCGGGGTGTGGTTGCGGGAGTAGGCCCCGGACGGCCCGCGGTAATCGGGGATCCCGGACTCGGTGGAGATACCGGCGCCGCTGAGCACGACGACGCCGCCTCGTCGGACGAGGGCCGTCAGCTCGGCGAGATCCGACTCGGGGAGCGCAAGGGTCACGGGCTCAATCGTGCCTCAGCGCGGCTCGAACAGCAGGAACCAGCGGTGGCCCGAGGGGTCGATGATCGTTCCGGCGCGCCCGTACGGGCCGTCGGCGACCTCGCGGTCGAGCGTGGCACCGGCCGCGACCGCACGCGCCACTCCCGCGTCCACCTCGTCCGGCGTCTCGAGCGACAGGTGCAGCGTCACGCTGACGCCGCCGGCCCGGGCCGGGGCGACCAGCCCCATCTCGGGGAACTCCTCCGCGAGGAACAGCCGGATCGGGCCGATCTGCAGGGTCGCGTGGCCGACCTTGCCGTCCGGCATGATCACCGGCTCGCCGATCAGCACGGCGCCGAACGCGGCGACGTAGAAGTCGATCGCGCGACGCCCGTCGGCGACCGAGAGGTATGGGGTGAACTGCTTGATCCGGAGCGGAGTCGAGGTGGGAGTGGTCATCGGAACCTCCAGGTCGGTCTCGAGCGTGATGTCGACGATCTCGTCGGTGTCGAGCAGACGCGCGAGTTCGTCCGCGGTGAGCTCGTCGGGGTCGATGAAGCCGGGGTCGATGAAGCCGGGGCGGCCCGGGATCGGGCCGTGGTCGGCGGGACGGCCGTAGCGGGTCGGCCGGGGACGAACGAGCGCCTGCTCCAAGCGGAGGCGGAGAGCCGCGGCGAACATCGGGTCGGGTGTCTCGTCGGGGACGGGGTCGCGAAGGGCGTCCAGCGGGTCAGTCATCGCTGCTCCCTTCCTCGTACGCGGCGCGGAACGCGGCTCTCGCCCGGACGATCAGCGCTTCGGTGGCGTGCCGGGTGCGGCCCAGCAGGCGGGCCACCTCCGGCACCGGCAGGTCGTCGACGTAGCGCAACGTGAGCGCGGCCCGGTTCTGCGGTCCGAGCCGGTACAGGACGTCACGCGCGCGGAGCACGTCGAGCCGCACGTCCCAGGGGTCGTGCACCTCGGGCTCCACGACGTGCAGCGAGCGTTGCTCCCGGGCTTCCCGGCGCCAGTGGTCCACGAGCTTGTTCCTCGCGACGGTGATCAGCCAGGCCACCGTCGGCGCCTTGCCCTGGCGGACCGCGGTCACCGCGGCGAGGAACGTCTCACCGGTGAGGTCCTCGGCGAGCGCGGTACTGCCGCACCGCGACCGCAGGTACCCGTAGACGTCCGGGAGCGCGCGGTCGTACAACGCCAAGAGGTCGGCGCTGCGCTCCGGGTCGCTGCTCATACCTGTTCATCGCTCGACACGTGCGAACTCCGACGGTCGGGTCCCGGAATAGCCCCTGTCCGGCTGCTAGTTGACTGAAGCATGCCACTCACCGGTGAATACGAGCCGAGCCCCTCCGACTGGGCGCGCAAGCAGGCCGAAAAGTTCGAGGCGAGCAACGGCGCCGAGGCCAACGAGCTGCGCGGCGTCCCGATCATTCTGCTGACGTCGGTCGGCGCGCGGAGCGGAAAGCTGCGGAAGACGCCGCTGATGCGGGTCGAGCACGAGGGGGAGTACGCGGTCGTCGCGTCCAAGGGCGGGGCGCCGGAGAACCCGGTCTGGTTCTACAACCTGGCCAAGAACCCGCACGTCGAGCTGCGTGACGCCGACCAGGTGAAGGACTACGAGGCGCGCCAGGCCGACGGCGACGAGTACGAAGCCTGGTGGAAGCGGGCGGTCGAGGTATGGCCCGACTACGCCGAGTACCAGAAGAAGACCGACCGGAAGATCCCGGTCTTCGTGTTGACGCCGATCGAGGCATGAGCCCGGCGCTCAACGCAGGAGCGTGAACGCCGTGTCGGCGGCGGTTACGGCCTCGGGGTAGAGGTCGTCCGCCGACCGGCCGGCGGAGAGCTGCCGCCAGTTGTCCCTCGCGAGTACGCGTTGCACCGCGAGTACCTGGGCCGCCCGCAGCGCCGCGACGAGGTCGCTCCGCGTGGCGCCGCCGTCGGTGGTGGCGGCGAGGGCTCCGGCAAGGGCTTTCTCGTCTTCGTCGATGAAGGCCGTGCGGCGCGCGCTGAGCGCCGGGGTCTCGAACACCAGACGGTGGAACGCGAGGACCTCGGGCACGTCGTTCAGCCCGGTCACCGGGTCGCGCCGGGCGAGACCCTCGACGAAATGGGCGTGCAGCGCCTCGATCGGGTCGGTCGTGGCGTCCCGGACCACCCGCGCCGCCTCGCCCAGGTGATCGCCGATCCGGTGCAGTACCAGGTCTTCCTTCGACGGGAAGTAGCGGAACAGCGTCGGCTTCGAGACCTCGGCCGCCTCGGCCACGTCGGCCACCGAGACCGCGTCGAATCCCCGCTCCAGGAACAGCCGGATCGCCGTACCGGAGATCGTGTCGTGCGTCCGTTGCCGCTTGCGTTCCCGCAGCCCGCTCATGGCTCCACAGTCTCCTGGACGTACTGCCGGAACGTCCGCGGTGCCGATCCGAGCACGTCGGACACCGCCGGGGAGACGAACGCCGGCCTCCCCAGCGTGGCGGCCCACGCCGCGAGCAGCATGTCCACGACCGGGCCCGGCCAGATCCCTGCCGTCTCGCGGCGGAACTCGTCCGGCGTGAGCTCGTCGAACGTGACTTCCCGGCCCAGGACGTCGCCGATGATGCCCACCTGCTCGGCCTGGGTCAGCGATTCGGGGCCGGTCAGCACGTAGTCGTCGTGGCCGCCCTGGATCAGGGCCTGCGCTGCTACGGCGGCCACGTCGCGGTCGTCGACCGGTGCCGTCTCGGCCGACGCGTAGGGCCACCGGACCGCCTCTCCGGCCCGGATCGCGGGGATCCACCAGGCCAGCGCGTTCGACGCGAACATCCCGGGCCGGAGGATCGTCGACTCGAGCCCGGCGTCCGCGATCCGCTGCTCGATCTCGGCGTGCAGCCCGGCCATCGGATTGGGTTGCTGGAAGAACGGGTGCGGCGTCCGGTGCGGCGAGGAGAGGAACACGACCCGACGGGTCTGCGCGGCGAGACGCTCGACCACCGCCGGGACGGTCGCGGGCGCGGCCGTCCACACCAGGAAGACGGCGCTGACCCCGCGCAATGCGGCGTCCAGCGATTCGGGCACCGTGAGGTCGCCGGTGACGACCTCGACGCCCGGCGGCAGCGTCGTCGGCGCCTCGGCGCGGTGGGTGAGGGCGCGAACCGGCACGCCGGCCTCGGCCAAGAGGCCGGCGACCAGGCTTCCGACCCGGCCAGTGGCTCCGGTGACTAGCACTGTCATTTTTTGTCCCTCGGTAAAGTTTGTTACCGAGTAACATTATCAGAGCACTTGCGCTCCCGGCACCGCCCGTGCTCATCGTTGTTCTCGCCCAGAGTCACGCGTCCCCGGAGCGGAGAACCATGGCCGACATCAACTTCTACTTCGACCCGATCTGTCCGTTCGCCTGGATGACCAGCAAGTGGATCCGGATCGTGCAGACGCAGCGCAACTACACCGTCGACTGGCGGTTCATCTCCCTGCGCCTGATCAACTCGCATCTGGACTACGACACCCACTTCCCCGCCGACTACGACGTCCAGCACACCGCGGGGCTCCGCCTCCTGCGGGTGGCCTCGGCCGCGCGCGAGCAGCACGGCCGCGAGGCGATCGGCCCGCTCTACGCCGCTTTCGGCGCGCGCATTCTCGAAACGAGTCCCGACGAGGGTCGCGTCCCCGGCTGGCAGGGCACGCCCGATCTCGCCGCCGACGCGCTCGTCGAGGCCGGGCTCCCGGCCTCGCTCGCCGACCACCTCGACGACAGCGCCCGCGACGCCGAGATCCAGGCCGAGTCCGACGAGGCGTTGTCGCTGACCGGCAAAGACGTCGGTACGCCCATCGTGCACTTCGAGCCACCGGACGGCGTGGCGTTCTTCGGGCCGGTCATCAGCCGGCTGCCCGACGACGAACAGGCCGGCGTGCTCTGGGACCACGTCGTCGGTCTGGCCCGGTTCCCCGGGTTCGCCGAACTCAAGCGCAGCCTCCGTGAGCAGCCGCAGCTCCCGTCGTTCGGCGTCGAGGCCCGGGAGGCCGGCAAGGTCGAGGACTGGCACGCCGGGAGCCGCCGGCTCAAGAAGTAGTGCTGCAACCGTTCGGCGGGTGGTCCGCTGTTCTTCGGCCGGCCGACGCTGGTCGACGATCGGGCGCGCCGGGCCGCGCCCGGCCCGATCACCCGGGTGGGGTCGCCGCTCGTGTCAGCGTCGTGGTCGTGACGGTCTCGGCGACGACGGTGCCGTTCGAGACCACCCAGCGCGGGGCGGCGTGGCGTCGCAGCACGTCGACGACCCGGTCGGCGTCGTGGACGACGAAGTTCGCGGGCGCGTCGTCGGCGAGCACGTGGCCGTGGTGGCCGAGCACCGTGGCGGCCTCGGTGGTGACCAGGTCGAGCAGCGCCTGCTGGGCCGGCCCGGTGCGGAATTCGAGCAGGTGGGCGGCAAGGAACGCGACTTCCCAGAGGTTGGCCCGGCCGAACGGGTAGTACGCGTCCTCGATGTCGTCCTGCCCGAGCGCGACCGGGAGACCCTGTTCGCGGAACAACGCCACCGGCAGGTGCAGAGGCCCGGTCTGGGGATCGCTGACGAAGCCGAGGCGCGCCTTCTTCGCCAGCCCGGCCAGGCGGAGCAGCGACGGCCGGGGATACAGCGCGAGAGCGCGGGCGTGGCAGGCGACACCGCGGCCGGCCAGACCGTGTTCGAGCATCGCGGTGGCCAGCATTTCCGTCGTGCGCAGGTTCGGGTCGCCTGCGTCGTCGGTGAGCATCGCGACGCGCTTGCCGGTGCGGGCGGCCAGCGCGCAGGCCCAGTCGACGTGCGCGCGGGCGTCGGCGTCGGTGTGCTCGATCCAGGGAATGCCGCCGACGACGTCGGCCCCGAGGCGGAGAGCTTCCTCGCAGAGCTCGGCCGCGCCCGGATCGCGGAGGACGCCGTCTTGCGGAAACGCCACGATCCGGACGTCGAGCACGCCGTCGAACTCCGCGCGGGCCGTGTTGACGGCGGCGAATCCCTCCAGGCCGGCGGCCGTGTCGACGTCGACGAAGGCCTGGAGGTGCAGGGTGCCGTGCCGGACGGCCTCGGTGAGCGCCCGCCGGATGTGCGGGAGCGCGTCCTCGCGGCGGTAACCGGTCTTGACCGCGCCGGCGAGCTCGATCGACGTCTGCGCGCCCGCCATCCCGTCGTCGGTGTACGCGGAGAGCGCCGCGTCGCCGACCCGGTTCAGCGTGTGGACCTTGTCGAGGTGCAGGTGGCAGTCGACCGCGGACTCGGTCACGAGCCGCCCCTCCGCCGCGAGCACCCGCGGACCGGCCGCCCCGGCCACGCCGGCCGCCTCGGCCGCCTCGCTGGTGGCGGACGCCCCGCCGGTGGCGGCCGCGTCGCTGGTGGCGGACGCGTCGCTGGTGGCGGAGGCGCGCAGGGCGGCGCGTGCTTCGGTGCGTGGGAGCACTCGCAGACGGCCGGCGTCGACCACCAGGTCGACGACCCGCCCGTCGCGCAGCCGCGCGTCGGTGACGACGAGGTCCATTCCGCCTCCCTCGGGCGGCGAGGACGCCGCAACTACTCGGGGCGCCCGGACCAGCCGCCCCGCCGGAGCAGCCGTCCGGCCGGATCCGGTGCCGGGCTAGGCGCGTCGCCGGCCGACCAGGCCGCCGACGAGCACGCCGAGCAGGGCGATTCCGGCCCCGAACAGCGCGCCCTGGACGAAGCCGCCCGCCAGCACTTCTCCGCCTGCCGGAGCCGCCTTGGCCGGAGCCGTGAACACACGGGCGCCCGTCGCACCCACGCTCACCACGTCCGCGGCCGCGGCCGCGGCCGCGGTCGCCCCGGCCACCTCGGTGGCCCCGGTGGCCCCGGTGGCCTCGCTCGGGCTCACCGCAGCCTCTGCCGGAGCGTTCAGCAGCGAGTCGACCGCCGCGAAGAACTCGCCGGCCGTCTTCTTGGCGACGCCGGACAGCACTCGCTGACCGACACCCCCCACCGCCCCGCCGACGACGGCGTCGGCCGCGTACGACAGCAGCGTCGTGCCGTCGGCCCCGCCCTCCAGCGTCACCAGCACGTCGGCCGACACCGTCCCCGGCGCCCCGGAGCCCTTCGCCCTCAGCACGAACGACGTCGGCTGCTGCTGATCGGTCAGCCGCACGTCGCCGACGTACGAGCCCTTGATCGACGCGACACCCGCCGTCACCGTCATCCGGTACGCGTCGTCCCCGACCTGCTCCAGCTGCTGACAGCCGGGAATCGTCCGCACCAGCACCGACGGATCGTTCAGCGCCGCGTACACCCGCTCCACCGGAGCGTTCAGCGTGGCCTTGCCGTTGACCTTCACTTGGTTCCCTCCAAAGCGTGCTGCTGCCGCAAAGCCCACAACTCCGACGGCGAGATCGGCATCCGGGTCACGAAGAAACCCTCCGCGTCCGAGATCGCCGACGCGAACAGCGCCGCCGACGGGATGACCCCGGCCTCGCCGGCCCCCTTCACCCCGAGCGGGTTGAGCGGGGACGGCGTCTCGAGGTGGTCGGTCTCGATCTTCGGCACCTCGGACGCGTACGGGATCAGGAAGTCCATGTACGAGGCGTTCTGCGGCTGGCCGTTCTCGTCGTAGACGATCCGCTCGTACAGCGCACCGCCGACTCCCTGCGCGACGCCGCCGTGGATCTGTCCCTCGACGATCCGCGGGTTGATCAGCACACCGCAGTCGTGCACCACGCAGTAGCGCAGTATCGTGATCTCCGCGGTCTCCGGATCGGTCTCGACGACCGCCGCGTGCATGCCGCTGGCGAACGTCGAGCGGAGCGGCGAGTAGTAGTCGGTCGCCTCCAGGCCCGGTTCGTCGTCTTCGTCGATCGGCGGCTTGTTCGGGTCGGCGGTACCGGCGAACTGCGTCGCCCGCTTGGCCTCCTCGTCGAACGCGTACCGCAGCGGGTTCGACAGCACCGCGACCGTGCGTAGCGGGATCCCGCCATCGGGAACACCTTTGATGCGCACGACGCCGTCGACGATCTCCAGGTCCTTCGGGTCGGCCTCGAGCGCGTCACCGGCGATGCGCAGCGCCTTGGCGCGCACCTTCCGGGCGGTCAGCGCGACCGCGTTGCCGCTCATCACCGCGGCCCGGGACGCGAACGTGCCGACCGCGTACTTGAACCGCCGGGTGTCGCCGGTGGTCACCGAGACGTCGTCCACCGGGACGCCCAGCTCCTCGGCCGCGATCTGCGCGAACACGGTCTCGTGCCCCTGGCCCTGGGTGGTCAGTCCGGTCGCGACGACGACCTTGCCGGTCGTCTCCACCCGCACGAACGCACCCTCGTATGGCCCCGGCCCGGTGCCCTCGACGTAACAGGCCAGCCCGATGCCGACCCGCCTGCCCTCCGCCCGGGCCTCATCGCGAATGCGCTCGAACGAATCCCACCCCACCAGCGCCTTGATCTTCTCCAGCGACGTCGGGTAGTCGCCGGAGTCGTAGATCAGCGGCCGCCCGTCCTGGAACGTCAGGTGGTGGTCGTACGGCATGTCGTCGACCTGGATGAAGTTGCGCGAACGCACCGCCGCCCGATCCAGCCCCAGGTACGAAGCGATCGCGTCCATCGTGCGTTCCATCGCGAACACGCCTTGCGGACGACCGGCCCCGCGGTACGGCGTGACCGTCACCGTGTTCGTGTACAGCGACCGGAACTCGACCCGGTACGCGCCGGGCTTGTACGGCCCGAGCAACTGCGTCGACGTGACGATCGGGACGATGATGCCGTAGGGGGTGTAGGCGCCGTTGTCGTGCCAGAACTCGACGTCGAGCCCGAGCACGTGCCCCTCGTCGTCGAACCCGACCGTGACCTTCTGCAGTTGCCCCCGCTCGTGCGTCGAGCTGATGAAGTGCTCGCGCCGGTCTTCGACCCACTTGACCTCGCGGTCGAGCTTCACCGCGGCCCACGGGATCAGCACCTCTTCCGGCCACGGGTGCACGATCTTGACGCCGAACCCGCCGCCGACGTCGGGCGCGATCACGTCGATCCGGTCGACCGGCAGGTCGAGTTTCGCGGCCAGCGCGAACCGCACCGACGTCGACGCCTGCGTCGACGTGTAGACCCGCAGCGACCGGTCGTCGGCGTCCCAGCGGGCGTAGACGCCCTTGCCCTCCATCGGCATCGAGGCCGACCGCTCGATGTCCAGGTCGAGGCTGAGCGTGTGCGGAGCGGCGGCGATCGCCGCCCGTGCGTCCCCGACCTCTTGCACCAGGTGCGCCGACACGTTGTCGAGAACACCTTCGTGGACGTGGTGCGCGGCCTCGATCGCGGCCGGGATACCGACCACGGGCGGCAACGTCTCGAACTCGACGACGATCCGCTCGGCCGCGTCTTCGGCGACGTACCGGTCGGTCGCGACGACCATCACCACCGCTTCCCCGACGTGCCGTGCCACCCCGTCCGCTAGCGGGGTGTTGACCCGGGGCGCGTGCAGCGCGGGGTGCGGTATCAACAGCGGCAGCGGCTCGGACACCCGGGGGTTCGGGTCTTCGGCCAGGTCTTCGTACGTGTAGATCGCGACCAGGCCCTCGACCTCGAGCGCCCCGGTGACGTCGACGTCGACGATGCGGGCGTGCGCGTGCGGGGAGCGGACGAACGCCACCGCGAGAGCGCCGGCTCCCAGATCGTCCAAATAACGACCGTTACCGGACACCAGACGCGGGTCTTCGCGGCGGGTCATCGGGACCCCGAACGCACGGGTCACCATTACGCGGTCTCTTTCTGCAGCTCAGCAGCCCGGAGGACGGATTTCACGATGTTCTGGTAGCCGGTGCACCGGCAGAGGTTGCCGCCGATCGCCTCGCGTGCCTCTTCCTCGGTCGGGTCGGGGTTCTCGCGGAGGTACGCGGTGATCGTCGTGACGAAGCCCGGGGTGCAGAAGCCGCACTGGAGGCCGTGACAGTCGACGAACGCCTGCTGGACCGTGCCCAAACCGCCGTCTTCGGCCCGGCAGCCCTCCACGGTCGTGACCTCGGCCCCGTCGACGCCGACCGCGAACAACAGGCAGGACCGCATCGGCGAACCGTCGACCAGGACCGTGCAGGACCCGCAGACGCCGTGCTCACAACCCAGGTGGGTGCCGGTGAGCCCGAAGTCGTGCCGGAGCGCGTCGGCGAGCAGTCGGCGGGGCTCCACGTCCGCCGTCCGGGGCACGCCGTTGACCGTGAGCGTCACCTTCACGCCGGTACCTCCGTTCGAGCCACCGCGTGCGCGGCAGCGGCCTTCAGCGCCCGCCCGGTGAGCACACCCGCCAGGTGGCGGCGGTACTCGGCGGTCGCGTGGATGTCTTCCTCCGGTTCGACGGCTTCCTGGGCGAGCCGCGCCGCGTCGTCCCAGTCGGCGGAATCGTAGGAACGGCCTACGACAGAAGCGGTGAAGTCCACGCTCACCGGCGTCGGACCCATCGAGACGTAGGTGGCTCGCGCCGAGGCGATCCGCAGGTCCTCGTCGAGCGTGACCAGCGCGCCCAGGCCGCACATCGCGTAGTCGCCGTGCCGGCGGGACACCTCGAGCCAGGCCGTCCCGGTGTGCCCGGACGGGATCGGGAACGTGACGCTCGTGGCCAGCTCACCGGCCCGGGTGGCCGACTCCAGCGGAGCCAGGAAGAAGTCGGAAGCCGACACGGTCCGGCTGCCCGACGCCGAGGCCAACTGCACCGACCCGCCGAGCAGCACGAGAACCGACGGCATCTCACCGGCCGGGTCGGCGTGGACGATGCTCCCGACCGTCGTACCCCGGTTGCGGATCGTCGGATGGGCCACGTGGGCCAGGGCCTGCCCGAGAAGCGGCAGGGCACCCGCCGCCTCCCAGTGACGCTCGACCTCGGCGTGCCGGGCGATCGCGCCGACCGTCACCGCGTCCGGCGTGACGTCGATCCGGGTCAGCTCGGCGAGCCGGTTGATGTCGACGAGATGCGCGGGCGCCGCCAGTCGCATGTTGAGCAGAGGTACCAGGCTCTGGCCCCCGGCCAGCACCTTCCCGTCGTGCCCGAGCTCGGTGAGTACATCGAGCGCCTCGGTGAGCGTTTCCGGCCGGTGGTACTCGAAGGCCGATGGTTTCATTCCGCGATAGTCCCTCAGTGCGGTTGCGGACGCCCCTTTGTGAAAGCCGCGCCTTCACAAAGGGGCTCGGCCTCTTACGGCTCCTTGTACGCGCCGGGCTCGTCCACGACCAGCACCGCGCCGCCGGCGTCCCTCCCGGCCGCGGTCTCGGTAGCACCCTCGTCGTCCTGGTCGGGCCGCGGTGAACGCTCGGCCAGCCAGAGTTCTTTGAGGTGCGGCGGGGCGATCGCCTTGGCCAGGTGGAAGCCGAGCACGGTGATGATCGTGCCGAGCGCGATACCCGACAGCGAGAAGTCGTCGGTGAAGACCAGGCTGACGCCGCCGATGCCGATGATGATGCCCGCGGCCGCCGGGACCAGGTTGATCGGGTTCGAGAAGTCGACCCGGTTCTCCCGCCAGATCTTCGCGCCGAGCAGGCCGATCATGCCGTAGAGCACGACCGTGATGCCGCCGAGCACGCCGCCCGGTGTGGCCGAGACGACCGCGCCGAACTTCGGCGAGAACCCGAACAGGATCGCGACGATCGCGGCCACGTAGTAGGCCGCGGTCGAGTAGACGCGGGTGGCCGCCATGACGCCGATGTTCTCGGCGTACGTCGTGGTCGGCGAGCCACCGACGGCGGACGCGATGACCGTGCCGACACCGTCGGCGGCGATCGCGCGGCCCATCACCGGGTCGAGGTCGTCGCCGGTCATCTCGGCGACGGCCTTCACGTGCCCGGCGTTCTCCGCGATCAGCGCGATCACCGCGGGCAGCACGAGCAGGATCGCGGCGACCGAGAACGACGGCGCGTGCCAGCCGACGACGTCACCTTCGGTGTGCGGCGGGAAGCCGAGCCAGTCGGCGGCCTTGACCCCGGCCCAGTCGACCCGGAAGTGGGTGGTCTCCTTGGCGGCGGCGGCGCTGTACGAGGTGATCTGACCGAAGATGCGGTCGAAGATCCACGACAGGACGTACCCGAACACCAGCGCGAGGAAGATCGCGATGCGGCCCAGGAACCCTCGCACCCCGACCGCCACCACGATGACGAACAGCATCGTGAGCAGCGCGATCCACTGGTCCTGCGGCCAGTACGTGCCGGCGACGACCGGGGCCAGGTTGAACCCGATCAGCATGACGACCGCACCGGTGACGACCGGCGGCAGCACCGTGTAGATCGCCCGCGAGCCGACGAAGTGGATCAGCACACCGACCAGCGCGAGCACCACGCCGGCGACCAGGATCGCCCCGGTGACCTCGGCCGAGTCGCCGCCCTGCGCCCGGATCGCGGCGACCCCGCCGACGAACGAGGCCGACGTGCCCAGGTAGCTGGGTACGCGACCGCTGACGATCAGCAGGAAGATGATCGTCGCGATACCGCTCATCATGATCGCGAGCTGCGGGTTGAGGCCCATGATCAGCGGGAAGACGAACGTCGCTCCGAACATCGCGACGACGTGCTGAGCGCCCAGGCCGATCGTCCGGGGCCACGAAAGCCGTTCGTTCGGCCGGACGACCTCACCCGGCGGTGGTGCCTTGCCTCCGTGTACGACACTCCATCCAAAGAGAGCCATCGACCGCACCCCTTCTCCACCGCCCCGCGATGAGGGCGGTCCGGTGCCACCCTCAGGATGACGACGAATATCCGGCCCGAGTGACCTGGGTCTCATGGTCAAGACAGCACCGAGTCGGCGGGGTGCCGTTGGCGATAGCTGCCGAGACCCTGGTCGATCCGTCAGTAAATGTCGCCCGCGTGATGGAACCGCAACCTGAACGACACCCGACGGACCGACGCGCCGCCGATTCCTGCCTAGTCACAGCGGTATCAGCGGAACCGCGAATACGACCTAGCGTTCTTCCCACTATGGGTATTACCGGACGCGCGCCTCTCGTCCGGCTGGCAGTGCTCGCAGCGCTGTGGGGTTCGAGTTTTCTCTGGGCCGCCATCGCACTGCGCGGCCTCCCGCCGGGCGTCCTCACCGTGGTCCGACTGGCGCTGGGGTCCGCCCTCCTGCTCGCGTTCTGCCGCCTGCGGGGGATCCGGATCCCGGCGGAACCGCGCGTCTGGGTGCACCTGGCCGTGGTCGCGGCGATCGGCAACGTCATCCCGCTGCTGCTCTTCGCGTACGCGGTCCGGTCGATCGACTCGCACGTCGGCGGCATGCTCAACGCCACCACTCCGCTGTGGACGGTGTTGATCGGCCTCTGCACGGGGGTGACCGGCCGGATCCGCGGCCGGTACGTCGCCGGGCTGCTGGCCGGCCTGGTCGGCACGCTGCTGGTCGTCGGCACCTGGCCGCCAGGGACGGGGCTACCCGCAGTGCCGACCATCCTCGGACTGTTGGCGGCCGCGAGCTACGGCGCGAGTTACGTCTACATCGATCGGTACATGTCCCGGATCGACCGGCCTCCGGTCGCGCTGGCCGCCGGCCAACTGGTGGCCGGCACCGCGCTGGCGCTGCTGGCACTGCCGGTGACCGGCCCACATTCACTGGACGGCGTCCGGCTCGGTCCCGAGGTCATCATCGCCACGATCACACTCGGGGCGTTCTGTACCGGTTTGGCCACCGTGCTGAACATCAAGCAGGTCGCGGAAGTCGGCCCGGCCGCGTCCGTCGTGCTGTACCTGTTGCCGATCGTCGCCGCGATATTGGGTTGGCTCGTGCTGGGCGAGCAGATCACGCTGGGCACGATCGTCGGCACCGCCGTCGTCCTGGTCGGGGTGGGACTGACCCGGATGAAGCGGCCGGAGACCGCCGACCGCGGCGGGTCCCCACCGACACACAACGTCATCAGAGGAGAGAGCAGCAGGTGGTAGCGCTCCACAACTTCGAACTGGCCCTGGCCTGGACCGGCAATCAGGGCACCGGCACCAGCGCCTACCGGGCGTACAGCCGGTCACACGAGGTGACCGCTCCGGGTCGGCCGCCGCTGCTCGGGTCGTCCGACCCCGCGTTCCGCGGGGAGACCGACCGGTGGAATCCCGAGCTCCTCCTGGTGGCCGCCCTGTCGGGCTGCCATCTGATGTCGTACCTGCACGTCTGCGTGGAGGCCGGTGTCACCGTCACTGCCTATGCGGACGCCCCGACCGGGGCGATGACGCAGACCCCGGGCGGCGGCGGACGCTTCACCGAGGTCGTGCTGCGGCCGCGGGTGACGCTCGCGCCCGGCAGCGACGTCGCGCTGGCCACCCATCTGCACGCGGACGCCGCCGAGCGCTGTTTCATCGCGAGCTCGGTGAACTTCCCGGTCCGGCACGAGCCGGTCGTCGACGTCGAGGGTTAGCCCGTCGGCCGTCGAAGTCAGCTCGTCGGCTGTCTAGGGTCAGCTCGTCGGCTTCGGTGCCGGGGAGAGCGGGAACGCCTGATCGCAGTACGGCCAGTCGAACCGGAAGCCGTGGTGCATCCGCCACAGTTCGCGGGCGGCCCAGATGTTCCAGTCCGGGTCGAACGCGCGGCGGGGCGTGCCGTCGAGCTCGCGCAGGCGGCGGTCGGAGATCTGGAAGATGCCCCAGTTGCGGCTGGTGTCGACGTTCGGCAGCACCCAGAACGGGTCGAGCGTCGACTGGCATTTCGCGATCGCGACCGCGCGGTCCGGCTCCTCCGGGAAGACCTCGCGGATCCGGGTCTCCACCTGGGCGGGTGACCAGCTGTGCATCGAGACGCCACCCGCGTACAGCGCGCGTTTGGTGTTGTCGTCGACGACGCCCTTGACCGGTAAACCGGCGAGAACCTGAAATGCCGTCACGCGGCGGAGCGTCTCGGGGCCGAAATCGGCGTCGACGCCGATCTTGGTGCCCGTCTTGGCGAGGAGGCGCTGTACCTCTTCGACGCAGCTGTCGTGCTGGCCCATGCTGATCGGGCCTTGGCAGGCCTCGGAGAACAACAGCCCGGTGTCCTTGGGAGCGGTCGCGCGGTCGGGTTCCGCGGCCGAACGCATCGCGAACCCGGACGCCACCAGCACCGCGACCAGCGCGACCCCCGCCGCCACCAGCCACCCCCGTCGGCGGTCGGACGATCCCATGACCTCAGCGGCCGACGCCCCCGCCGTGGCACCGCGCCCGGCCGGCGCCCCCACCTCGCCGGACGGCTGAGCCTCGCCGGACGACTGAGTCTCACCAGACGGCCGGGCGACGGCGGAGGGTTGAGCTTCACCCGATGGCCCGGGGCCGCCGGACAGCCCCGCCATGGCAGACGCCGCCGATTCGGCCGACGCCCCCGCCACGGCAGACGACCCCACCGAGCCGGAGGGCTCGGCCGCAACAGACAGCCCCGCCACGCCGGAGGGTTCGGCCGCAACAGACAGCCCCGCCACGCCGGATGGCTCGGCGGTGGCGGACAGCTCCACCGCAACAGACGGCCCGGCCGCAACGGACGGGCCGGTTGCAGCGCGCAGCCCCGCGGCGCCGGAAGGCTCGGTTACAGCGTGCAGCCCCACGGCCGCAGACGCCTCCATCGCGGCAGGCGACGCCGTCGCTACTGACGGCCCGACCGCAGCAGACGGCTCGGTCGCAGCGAACAGCCCTGCCGGCGCAGATGGCTCCGTCGCGGCAGACGGCTCCGTCACGACAGACGGCCCCACCGCGCCGGAGGGCACAGTCGCATCGGACAGCGCCGTGGCCGCAGGCGATTCCGCTCCAGCGAACGAATTCATTGCGGCCGGCGCTACCGCCTGAGCAGGCGACCCCACTCCGGCCGACGACCCCGCCGCAGCGGACGGCCCGACCGCAGCAGACGGCCCCGCCACGGCCAGCGGCTCGGCCACCGCACCCGCCCCGGTCCCCGCCACGACGGACGGCCTCGCCATGACGAACGGCCCCGCCAGGGCAGACGGCCCGACCGCAGCGCCCAACCCCCCCACGGCGGACGGCTCCGGTTCGCCAGGAGACCCAGCCCCCGCAGAGGCGCCCGCCACTACACCCGGACCCACAACCACAGACGGCCCCGCCACTACAGACGGCCCCGCCACCAAAGACGGTCCCGAACCAGCAGACGAGCCCGCCACCGCAGCCTGCCCCGCAGCAGACGGTCCCGCCACCCCAGGAAGCCCCGCCGCAGCCGGAAGCCCCGCCACCTCAGGAAGCCCCGCCCTCTCAGACAGGCCCGAACCCGCAGACGGGCCGCCCGACCCGGCCACGCCGGCCCGCTCCGCGTCGGCGCGCGTTCCGTCCGAAACAGCCAGCCCCGCCACCACTACCGGATTCCGCGGATCCGCCGACCAGAGCGCCTGCAAGGACCGAAGCTCGTCCGCGGTGGCCCCGCACGCCACGGCAAACGCCCGAACCACCCGGAAATCCAGCGGGAACTGCTCCCCGGAGCAGTACCGGTGGAGCGTGGAACTCCCGACACCGGCCCGGCGCGCCAACGCCTTGTAGCTCAGGTTCGACCGAGCCTTCAGCCGGCGAAGATACATCGCGACCTCGGCCGCTCCTGCGACTGACCCCATCTGCACTCCCCGCCTCGAAGCAAGGAGATTCTTTCCTATGTGGTCAACTCAGACCTAATTGGATATAACTACAATCCGCGGATTTCCAGCACACGCAGCGCCAGCGCCAGGTCCAGGCGCAACGCCGCGTCGTCGGTGAACGGACCGACCAGCTTCTCGAGCTTCGTGATCCGGTACCGCAACGTGTTGTAGTGGAAATGCAGCCGCCGAGCCGCCTCCGCGACCGTGCAGTTCGTCTCCAGCAGCACCGCGAGCGTCCGCCGCAGGTCCGTGTTCTCCGGGGTGTCCGCCGCGAGGTCACCCAGCACCTCCTCGACGAACCCCCGCAGCTCGGACGTGTCCGGGATCAGCGACAGCAATCGGTGGACCCCGAGCCGGTCGAAGCTCGCCCGGGCGCCGTCGCCGTGCAGCCGCCGCCCGATCCGCACCGCTTTGCGGGCCTGCTCGTACGCGCGGGGCAGCTCCTGCGGGGTCAAAGCGGGCCGGGAGATCCCGAGCGAGAACGAGCGTCGCCCTCCCCCGCCGTCGCCGACGACCTGCCGCACCAGGTCGTTCACCGACCGCTCGATCACGTCCGCCGATGCGCCCGAGGCCGGCAGCCCGAGCAGAACCACGACCTCCTGGTTGAAGTTCACCACTGGCGCCCGAGCATCGCGCCAGCGCACGACCGACTGCCAGGCGGTCGCGAACCGCTCCTGCACCGGGCGGAGCTCGGGGACGGCCGGCGCGGTCACCGGGTCCAGTTCGGCCACCACCGCGACCAGCGGACGCTCGACGTCCCAGCCCAGCGTCCGGGCGTGGGCGACCGCGGTCGGCACGTCTTCGATGCGGCCGGTGAGCAGGTCGCGAAGGAAGTCCGCCCGGTACTTGCCCTCGACGGCGTCGATCGCGAGCTGCTTGGTGACCGCCAGCGCCGCGACGGTGGCAGCCCGTTCCAGCGAATAGACGTCGGCCGCGTCCAGCGGATCAGTGGAGAACGCGACGATCCGCCCGTGGTCGATGCGCCCGGCGACGACCGGCACCGTCGTGTGGAAACCGCCCTCGTGCGGGCGGACGCCGGTCGGCTCGTCGTCCACCCGGAACCGGCCGGTCGGGTCGAAGCAGCCGTACCCCTGCAGGTCGGGCATCGCGTCCGCGCCGGCGATGACCCGGCCGTCCGGCGTCGTGACGACGACCGGCCCGTCGAGGATCCGGGTCAGCTCGGCCGCCAGGTCGTCCAGTCCGCCGCCCTCCAGGACGACGCCTACCAGCGCGCGGTGCACCTCGTCGGAGCGGGCGAGCACCGAGGCCTGGCGGTGCAGCAGCGCGCTCAGCACGTCGTTGAGGATGTCGTCGAAGCCGATGTCGGCGGTGACCTCGATGATCGGGAAGCCCCGGCGATCGGCCTCGGCCAGCATTTCCGGCGGCAGCTCGTCCAGATAGCGGTGCGGCTTCACGGCCAGCGCGGCCAGCCCGCGCTCGTCGAGCTCACGAAGCAGATCGGCCAGCGAATCCGGATAGTGCCGCAGCGGATAACCGGTGGTGAGCAGCAACTCGTGCGGCTTCACCCAGGGCAGAATGTCTGGTACCTCCATGACGTTGAGGCGTTGGACCACCCGGTCCAGACCGGCCTCGCCCGCCAGCACGCGGGAGCCGGTCAACGAGGCCGCCTCGAGCACGTCACGTACTGGCAACCCGACCGGAGATGCCGTCAAGTTAGCCGAAGCCACCCGGCCATCCTTGGCAATTCTTCCCATGCCGACCACCGTAGACGTGGACTTACGTTCTGCTCGGACGAAGGGGGTGGCCCAGACGTGCAGACGACGCTGTCCGGCGCTGCCTCCGTCTCGGTTGCCCCGATTTTGAGCGGTCCGGTCCGGGCGGTACCGGTGATCGCGTCGCTGCCGACGGCTCTGTGGGCCGGTCCGGTGTGTCTGGCGTCGGCCGGGGCGGTCCGGGTTCCCTGCGCGCTGGTCCTCGGGCCCGGCGTCGCGGTACCCGCCGCCGCGGTGGGGAGCACCGCCGAGATCGGCGCGGGCCACCTCAAGGTCGGCGACACCTCGGTCGCGGTCACCCGCTGGTGGCGGCCCTCCCGGCCCGTCCTGAACCACGACGATCTGGACGCCCGGCAGCGCGCACTCCGCTCCTCGGGAACACGGACGGCCACCGAGATCGACGTCCCGGAGCTGGACGTGAGGACGCTGCTGGGACGTGGTGAGGGGCTGACGCCGCTGGGCGACGACGTGCTCGCGGGTGCGCTGGTCACTCTGGTCGCCGCTGCCCACCCGCACGCGGCCGTACTGGGCTCGAGGGTCGCCGAGGAGCTGGCCGCCCGCCCGGGTGCCACCACCCCGATCTCCGCCGTGCTGCTCGCCCACGCGGCCCGCGGCGAGTGCATCCCCCAGCTGGCCGCGGTGCTCACCGACCCCGTCGACCGGCTCGAACCCGCGATCACCGCCCTGCTCGCGGTCGGGCATTCCTCGGGTGCGGGCCTGCTGAGTGGCGTCCGGATGGGCTTGACGGTTCTGGAAGGCGGACAGAGTGAAACACATTGAGCTGCGGCGGGGCACCTACCGCGACTCGGTCCAGTTGTTGCAGGTCAGCCAGGCCGTCGGCGGCCTGGCCGGGGTGACCGGCGCGATGGTCGCGATGGGGACCGAGCTGAACCTCGAGCTGATCGCGGGCATGGGCTTCGACCTGCCGGTCGACGCGACCGCCGGAGACATGGTCGTCGCGATCGCCACCGACGACGAGCCGACCCGGGACGCGGCGATCGCCGCCGTCGACTCGGCCCTGGCCGCGAAGGCGCCGCGCACCACCGGCGACAGCACCCTGCCATCGCCGCGCACCCTCGGCGCGGCCGTGGACACCGCGGGGGCGACGCTGGCACTCGTCTCGACGCCCGGCCGGTTCGCGTTCGCGGACGCGATGGACGCACTCGACGCCGGTGCGTCCGTGCTCGTGTTCAGCGACAACGTGCCGGTCGAGCAGGAGATCGCGCTCAAGGACCGGGCCGCCGAGCGCGGCCTGCTGGTGATGGGCCCGGACTGCGGAACGGCCGTCGTCGGCGGTCTCGGCCTCGGCTTCGCGAACGTCGTGCGCCCGGGCCCGGTCGGGCTGGTCGCCGCGTCCGGCACCGGGGCCCAGCAGGTGATGACGCTGCTCGACGCCGCCGGCGTCGGCCTCTCGCACTGCCTGGGCGTCGGCGGGCGCGATCTGTCCGCGGCCGTGGCCGGCCGGTCGACGCTGGCCGCGCTCGACGCGCTGGACGCGGATCCGGCGACCGAGGTGATCCTGGTGGTCTCCAAGCCGCCCGCTCCCGAGGTCGCCGAACGGGTCAGGGAGCACGCGGCGAAGCTCTCCACGCCGGTCGTGTTCGGGCTGCTCGGCGGCGGGCGCCCGGACCTGACCGCGGTCGTCACGCAGGTGCTGGGGACGCTGGGCCGGCCGGTGCCCCGCTGGCCTCGCTGGCTGCCCTCGGACGAGAGCCCCGACCTGGTCGCTCCGTTCGGATTCGGCACCGGCAACCTGCGCGGCCTCTACAGCGGCGGAACGCTCTGCGACGAGGCGATGGTGATCGCGTCGGCGGCGCTCGGGCCGATCGCGTCGAACATCCCGCTCGATCCGTCCTGGACGATCGGCGCGGATCTGAAGGCCGACGGGCACGCGATGCTCGACTTCGGCGACGACGCGCTGACCGCCGGGCGTCCGCACCCGATGATCGACGGGACGCTGCGCCTGGCCCGGCTGGCCGAGGAGGCCGCCGATCCGGACTGCCGGGTGGTGCTGATGGACGTCGTCCTCGGCCACGGTGCCCACCCCGACCCGGCCGCCGAACTGGCCCCCGCCATCGCGTCCGCGCTGGTGGCGGCGGATCGCCCGTTCGACGTCGTGATCGCGCTGATCGGCAGCGACGGCGACCCGCAGGGGGTGCGCGGGCAGGCCGCCGAACTGCAGGGCGTCGGCGCGCGTGTGTACTCGTCCAACGCCGAGGCCGCCCGCGAGGCCGTGGCCATCCTGAACCCCGCCGAGGTGACCGAATGAGCACGTTGAACGGCCTTCTCGACGGCGAGCCGTCGGTCGCCACGGCCGGAGCCGAACTGTTCGCCGACGCGCTGACCGCGCAGGCCGCCGCAGTGACGCCGGTCGACTGGCAGCCGCCGGTGGGCTCGGCCGACGCGCTGGTCCGGGTGATGGCCGATCCACGCCGGGTCAGCGCGAACGCCACCGCACTGCAACGGATGCTCGCCGCAGGCGCCACGCTGGTCGACGTCCGCCGAGCCTCGGACGTGGTGGGGCTGCAGGCGGGTCAGTTCCGGCACGCGGGCCCGCCGATCACCTGGGAGCGGGCCTCCGGGCCGATGCGCGGAGCGCTGATCGGCGCGGCCCTGTACGAAGGCCTGGCCGCGGACGCGGAGGCGGCGGAGGCCCTACTGGCCGGCGGAGGCGCCGAGTGGGCGCCGTGCCACGCCGGGGGCGGGGTCGGGCCGATGGCCGGGGTCGTGTCGCCCTCGATGTGGGTGTTCGTCCTGCGCGACGAGGCGCACGACCGCACGTCGTGGTGCTCGCTCAACGAGGGCCTGGGCAAGGTGCTGCGCTACGGCGCGTACGGGCCCGAGGTGATCGAGCGGCTGCGCTGGATGTCGGCCGTGCTCGGCCCGTCGCTCCAGGCCGCGGTGCGGGAACACGGTCCGGTGGACATCAAGGGCATCATCGCCCAGATGGTCCAGATGGGCGACGAGGGCCACAACCGGAACCGGGCCGGGACGCTCATGCTGCTCCGGGACCTGCTCCCGGCGATGATCGACGCCGGGGTGGCCTCGCACGAGGTGGCGTCGGTGGCGCGATTCATCGGAGGAAACGACCACTTCTTCCTGAACCTGGTCATGCCCGCCTGCAAGCTCCAGACCGCGGCGGCCTCCGGGATCGACGGTTCGACGGTCGTGACGACGATGGCGCGGAACGGGACCGACTTCGGAATCCAGGTGTCGGGCACCGGCGACCAGTGGTTCACCGGGCCGGCGAACACCCCGCGAGGTCTGTTCCTGGGCTCGTACGGGCCGGAGGACGCGAACCCCGACATCGGCGACTCGGCGATCACCGAGACCGCGGGCATCGGCGGGTTCGCGATGGCGAGCGCTCCGGCGATCGTCCGGTTCGTCGGCGGGACCGTGTCCGACGCGCTGCGGACCAGCCGGGAGATGTACGGGATCACGACCGGCGAGAACCCGTCCTACGCGCTGCCGATCCTCGACTTCCGCGGCGCGGCGACCGGTATCGACGTCACGAAGGTCGTGCGTACCGGGGTTTTGCCGCAGATCAACACCGGTATGGCGGGACGCGTGGCCGGGGTCGGCCAGGTCGGCGCCGGGCTCGTGACGCCACCGATGGAATGCTTCGTCGGCGCTCTCGACGCGCTCGGCGCAGCCGCGCCGGGGCTGGGCGGGTAGCGGCCTGGTTGCAGGTCGGTGGCGTGCCCGAAAAGCACTGCGGGCCGCCGGTGCGGGGTCGATATCTCGGTTGCGAGGGTCGCCCCCCGCACCTGCGGGCCCCCCGCACTGCAGGTGAACGGACCCCCATGGGCGGCCCTCGCATCGAACTCCGGCTCGGACGACGCCCCCGCGTGCCCTGGCCGGCCCCTGGTTCGGCGCGGCTCGACCCCCGCAGCCACCCGAGCCGTGACGCCGCCGTTCCGTGTGCCGACGACCCCCGCAGGCACGCGGAGCGGCGGCTCTGCGTTGTCCCCTGTGTAGTGGGCCCTGTGTGGTGGGCTCCTCCGTACGGCAGTACGGCAGGATGGACGCTGGACAGGACAACAGTGGAGTAGGTGTGAGGTGATCCGGTGACCCCGATCCCCGGTTGGTATCCCGACCCGGCGGATCCGGAGACGCAGCGCTACTGGGACGGCGAGCAGTGGCTCGGTACCCCGCTGCCGGTCGGTGCCGTGCCCCCTGTCGGCCCGCCACCCACCGAGCCCGTCGCGGCGACCGCGCCCGGCGCCGTCAACGCACCGGCCGGATCGGCCGACCCGACTGCGCCGTCAGCGCCCGGGAGCCGCCAGGCCGGTTGGACGCCGTCCTGGCCGTCGCCGCCTACCGGCGCACCACCCAAGACGGACGCCCCGCCGCAGGGCGACGCCAAGCCTTCGCGCTGGGGTCAGCCCGGCAAGCCTCCGCCGACGCTGCCTCCGGTACCTCCCGGCCACATCCGGGTCCCGGGCTCGACCGCCACGATGCCGCTCGACGTCACGAAGCTGGCCCCGCTCAGCCTGCGCGTCCTGGCCCGGGTCATCGACATCGTCGCGGTGTTCCTGCTGTGCCTGGTCGTGAACGGCTACTTCTTCTACCAGTTCGCGGAGGCGATCGGGCCGAACGTCAACGACGTGCTGCTCGGCCGGGAGGCGGTCTCCTCCGAGGCCAGCCGGCTGAACTGGATCATCATCATCCTGACGATCGGCCTCTGGTTCGCCTACGAGGTCCCGGCCACCGCCAACAGCGGCCAGACGCTCGGCAAGCGTCTGGTCGGCATCCGGGTGGTCAAGGTGGTCGACGACAGCTCGCTGACGTTCGGCCAGTCGATCCGGCGCTGGCTGATCCTGATGCTGCCGAGCCCCGCGGGCAGCTTCCTGTGCGGGTTCCCCCTGCAGCTCGCCGACTTGCTGTGGTGCATCTGGGACCGACCGGCCCGCCAGTGCCTGCACGACAAGGCGGTGACGTCGATCGTCGTCCGGTCGAGCATGGTGCCGGTCCCGGTCAAGGTCGCCAAGAAATCCGATTCGGAGTAGGAGCACCACCGATGCCGCTGACCCGTCCCGACCTGGAGACGATCCCCCGCTACGTGGCCGGGAAGAACCCCAGCGACGTGGCGCGCGAATCCGGGATCCCGGAAGCGGTGAAGCTCGCCAGCAACGAGGTGCCGTACGGGCCGCTGCCCGGCGTCGTCGAGGCGGTCACGAGCGCGGTCGCGAACACCCACCGTTACCCCGACCCGGGGGTCGTCGCGCTCCGGAAGCGCCTCGGCGAGCGGTACGACGTCGACCCCGGCCGGATCGTGGCCGGCTGCGGATCGGTCGCACTGGCCGAGCACATCGTCCGGGCGGCGGTGCTGCCGGGCGACGAGGTCGTCTACTCCTGGCGCTCGTTCGAGGCCTACCCGATCGTCACGACGTCCTGCGGCGCGACGAGCGTCCAGGTGCCGAACACCGACACCCACGCGCACGACCTGGACGCGATGGCCGCGGCGGTGACCGAGCGGACGAAGGTGGTGTTCGTCTGCACGCCGAACAACCCGACCGGGACGGCCGTTCACGCCGGCGAACTCGACCGGTTCCTCGACCGGGTCGGCCCGGACGTGCTGGTCGTGATCGACGAGGCGTACCGGGAGTTCGTCCGTGACCCGGCAGTGCCGGACGGGCTGGTCGCGGCGAAGGACCGGCCCAACGTCGTCGTGCTGCGGACGCTGTCCAAGGCATGGGGCCTGGCCGGTATCCGGGTCGGCTGGCTGGCCGCCGATCCGTCCGTGGCCGACGCGATCCGCAAGGTCGTGACGCCGTTCTCGGTGAACCACGTGGCCCAGGCCGCCGCCCTGGCCGCGCTCGACGCCGAGGACGAGATGAACCGCCGGGTCGATCTGGTGGTCGCCGAGCGCACCCGGGTGCTCGACACGATCACGTCGCTGCGCGCCGACGTGCCGGACACGCAGGCGAACTTCCTCTGGCTCCCGCTCGGCGACGACGCCACCGAGTTCGCGGCCTCGTGCGAGAAGCGCGGTGTGATCGTGCGGCCGTTCGCCGGGGACGGCGTCCGGGTGACGATCGGGACGCCGTCCGAGAACGACCTGTTCCTCGAAGCCGCAGCCGAGCTCCTCGCCTAGCGGAGCGCGACCTTGTCGAGATAGTCGCGCAGGACCGGGACGAGGAGTTCGAGGGACGCGAGGTCCACCCACTCCTCGTCGCCGTGGTGGCCGCCGCCCCGCGGGCGGGTCACCGCGCACGGCACCCCGACGGCCGCGTACTGGGCGGCGTCGCTGGAGCCGAACGAGAGGCACCCACCGCAGGGAGTGCCGACGACCTTCTCGACGCTGCGCGCGAACTCGGCCAGCAGCGGGTCGGTCAGGTCGTGCCGGACCGGCGGGAACAGCACGAGCAGCTCGAGGTCGGCACCGTGCCGGCGGCAGATCTCGGCTACGTCCCGCTCGGCCGCCGCCAGTTCGTCCGGGCCCATCACCCGGATGTCGAGCACGGCTTCGGCCTGGTCGGGCAGCTGGTTCGGCGCGGTGCCGGCCCGCAGGAAGCTGACGTTGAGCGTGTCGACGTGCGGCTCCTCGACCGGGAACCGCTGCCGGATGTCGGTCAGCAGGTCGAGCAGCTTGAGCGAGGCGCTCTGCCCGCTCCACGGCCGGGAGCCGTGCACCGCGACGCCGTAGGTGCTCACCCGCACCCGCCAGGCGCCCTTCGCGACCTCTTCGAGCTGCCAGTCGTCACCGCCGTCGGGCAGCACCGCGACCCGCGGCCGGTACCCCTCGCCCTCGAGCAGCATCTTGACGCCGAGGTCGCGGGTCTCCTCGTCGGTCGTGATCATCACGCCGAGGTCGTAGCGGTGCAGCTCGGGCCCGAGCTCGTCGATCAGCACCAGGTAGGCCGCGATCGCTCCCTTCATGTCGAACACGCCCCGGCCGAGGACCCGGTCACCGTCGCGCTTCAGCGTGAACAGGTGCTCGGGGCCCGGGACGACGTCGAGATGGGCGGTGAGCATGACCGCCGGGGAGAGCGTCGGGCGCACGGTCGCGACCAGCGCACCGAACCCGTCCTGGTCGAACCGCCGGACGATCAGTCCACGCGCGGCCAGGAAGTCGCCGATGAGGTCGAGTCCTTCCTCCGACGCGGCGCGGTTGCCGGACACGGTCGGAAGCGCCACCAGGCACTCCAACATCGACGCCAACAGTTTCGCGCCGGTCACTCCGGTCTCAGAAAACACGAAGCCCCTGTTCGTCGCATGGCCGTCGGCTGAGCCCCGATCGTCGCATGGCCGTCGGCTGAGCCCCGATCGTCGCATCCCCCTCCTGCCCGGCTTCAACCCACCGGGTCGACCTCGCCGCGTTCGAACAACTCGGCCTCGAGGGCGGCGGCGCCGTCTTGCGCCCACAGGCGTGCGTACACCCCGTCGGAGGCGATCAGTTCGGCGTGCCTGCCCTGCTCGGCGATCTCGCCGTTGTCCATCACGATGATGCGATCGGCCCGGGCGGCGGTGGCCAGGCGGTGCGCGATCACGACCGTCGTCCGGCGACGGGACAGCGCGTCACCGGCGGCGAGCACCACGGCCTCGCTCGCCGGGTCGAGCGCCGCGGTGGCCTCGTCGAGCAGCAACAGATCGGGGTCGACGAGCTCGGCCCTGGCCAGCGACACCAGCTGACGCTGCCCGGCGGACAGGCCGCCGCCGCGCTCGGACACCGGGTGCCGGAACCCACCCTGGATCGACCCGACCATCCCGACCGCGCCGACCGCCCTGGCCGCACCCTCCACGACCGCGGGAGGCGAGGCCGGCCGGCCGTAGCTGATGTTCGAGGCGACGTCGCCGGTGAACAGATGCGGCTCCTGCGGCACGACGCCGAGCCGGGCCCGGTAGTCGGCCAGCCGGTACTGCCGAACGTCGACGCCGTCGATCAGCACTGCCCCGCCGGTCACGTCGTAGAAGCGGGCGAGCAGTTTCAGCACCGTCGACTTGCCCGCGCCGGTCTCGCCGACCAGCGCCACGGTTTCGCCCGGTTCGATCACCAGCGAGACACCGCGCAGCGCCTCGGTGTCGGCACCCGCGTACCGGAACCGAGCGTTACGCAGTTCGACCCGGCCGTTCAGCCGGTCGGGGATCGCGGCCGGAGTCTCGGCGTCGACGACCGACGTCGGCGTCCGCAGCAGATCGCCGATCCGGCTCAGACCGATGCGGGCTTGCTGATAGCCGTCGAACACCTGGGAGAGCTGCTGGATCGGCTGGAAGAACAGGGCGAGGTAGAGCAGGAACGCGGTCAGGATGCCGGGCGTGACCCCGCCCGACGCGATCCGGTGGGCACCGACCGCGAGCACCGCGGCCTGGCCGAGGTCGGACAGCAGCCCGACGAACGGGAAGAACGTGGCGATGTAGGTCTGCGCCCGCATGCGCGACCTGCGGTACGCGTCGCTGCGCCCGGCGAAGTCGGCCGCGGACCGCGCCTCCCGGACGTAGGCCTGCGCGACCCGCATGCCGGAGACGTTCTCCTGGAAGTCGGCGTTGACGACGCTGACCCGCTCGCGGGCCTCTTCGTACGCGAGCGCCGACAGCCGGCGGAAGATCAGCGTCGCGACGATCACGACCGGCAGTACCGCCAGCGCGATCAGCGCGAGCCCGGCGTCGGTCAGCAGCAGCGCGGCCGTGACCCCGAGGATCGTCAGGACGCTGACCACCGCGGTGGCCAGGCCGGTCTGCAGGAACGTCGAGAGCGCGTCGACGTCGGTGGTCATCCGGGTCATGATGCGGCCGGCCAGCTCGCGCTCGTAGTAGTCGAGCCCGAGCCGCTGCAGGTGCGAGAAGCTGCGGATCCGCAGCAGGTAGAGGACCTTCTCGCCGGCCTGCGACGCGGTCACGGTCTGGGTGCGCACGGCCAGCCAGTCGACCAGCACCACGAGGACGCCGATCACGGCGGTGACGAGGAGCGCGCGCTCCGAGCCGCCGACCACACCGGCGTCGATCGCGTGCTGGGCCAGCAGCGGGAACGCGACCGTGGCGGCCGCGTCGAGCGCGATCAGACCGATCGTCGCCCACAGCAGCCAGCGCACCGGGCGCAGCAGACGTCCGAGGCGGAACTGCGGGTCGGGCGCGCGCGGATCGATGTCGATCAGCGTGGGTTCCTCGGTCGCCGGCGGCAGCGCCCGGACCGCGGCCAGCAGCTCCGGCGTCGCCGGCGTACCGCCCTGGTCGAAGTGGCCACCGGCCGGTGCGCTGCGCTGGGCCCGGGACGAGACCAGCGGGTCTTCGTCCGCCTCGACCGCGGGCCACAGCGCCGGCGTCACGACCTCCGCGCCGGCGACGGGCGGTGTGCCCTGCGATCCGGCCGGAGTCCGGAGGGAATCCGCCTCGTCGGCGGCCTCGTCCGGCCCGGCCAGCAGCGACCGGAACAGCGGGGAACGCTCGGCGAGTTCGGCCTGGGTGCCGACGTCGACGACGCGGCCGCCGTCGAGCACCGCCACCCGGTCGGCCAGCGCCAGCGTCGAGCGCCGGTGCGCGATCAGGATCGTCGTCCGGTCGGCGGTGACCTGGCGCAGCGTTGCGTGGATCGCGGCCTCGGTGACGTTGTCGACCGCCGACGTCGCGTCGTCCAGCAGCAGCACGCGCGGGTCGGTGAGCAGTGCCCGGGCCAGCGCGATGCGCTGCCGCTGACCGCCGGAGAGCGTCAGCCCGCGCTCGCCGACCAGCGTGTCGTACCCCTCCGGCAGCGCGCGGATGAAGCCGTCGGCCTCGACCGCGCGGGCGACCGCCTCCACCTCGGCGTCGGTGGCGTCCGGACGCCCGTAGGCGATGTTCGCCCGGACCGACGCGGAGAACAGGAACGCTTCCTCGAAGACGACGCCGATCGCGCCGCGCAGCTCGGCCAGGCGCAGTTGCCGCACGTCGACGCCGCCCAGCGCCACCGACCCGCCGCGGACGTCGTAGAACCGCGTGAGCAGCAGCGCGAGCGTCGACTTCCCCGACCCCGGCGGGCCGACCAGCGCCAGCGTCTCGCCGGGCGTGACCTCGAGTGAGAGCCCGTCGAGCACGGTGTCGTCGGACGCGTACCCGAACCGCACGTCGCGGTAGCGGATGCCGAGCGGGCCTTCCGGCAGCGTCCGCGGCTCGGCCGGGTCGGTGACCGAGGGCTCGCTCTCGATGACGTCGTAGACGCGCTCGACACCGGCCCGGGCGAGCTGCCCCATCGTCAGCAGGCCGGACACCACCCTGGTCGCGCCCGCGAGCGTGGCCAGGTAGGCCGCGAACGCGACGAACGTGCCGATCGTGATGCGGTCGGTGAGGGCCAGCCAGCCACCGAGCGCGAGCACCGCGACCTGGCCCAGCTGCGGGAGCGCGGCGAGCGTCGGCGTCAGCAGCGCGTTGATGCGGGCCGCGCGCATCCGGTCGGCGAACAGCCGCCGGGCCGTGGTTTCGAGCGTGACGATCTCGCGGGTCTCCTGGGCGAAGCCCTTCACGACCCGGACGCCGGTGACCGCCTCCTCGACCCGCTCGGCCACCTCGCCGGCGCGCTGCTGGGCCGACCAGGTCGCCGGGAACAGCCGCTTGCGGCTGCGGACGGCGGCCCAGGCGACCGCGGGCGCTACCGCGAGTGAGACCAGCGTCAGCGGCACCGACAGCGAGAACATCGCGACGACGGCGATGACGAACAGCACCACCATGCCGAGCGAGAACGGGATGAACGCGAGGATGCCCTGCACCAGTTGCAGGTCGGAGATCGCCCGGGAGACGACCTGGCCGGTGCGCAGCGCGTCTTGCCTGCGGCCGTCGAACCGCTGGAGCGTCGTGAAGACCCGGTTGCGCAGATCGTGCTGGACGTCGAGCGACAGCCGCCCGGCAGTGTAGCGACGCAGGAACGTGGCGCCGAACCGCAGGACGCCCAGCCCGGCGAGGATGCTGACGATCAGCGTGACCCGATCGACCCGGCCGCCGACGGCGTCGTCGATCGCGGTGCGGGTGAGCAGCGGGGCCACACCTTCGAGCAGCGTCGCACCGAACGAAGCCACGAGTACGCCGACGACCAGCTTCGGGTGGGTCCAGCAAGCAGAGAATAGGAGGCGGATCCATCCGCGAGACTTCGACTTCGGCACATTCGGAGGTTACTTCGGGGCGCCGACAATCTGCCGGACCACAGATTTCCTATGGGCTTACTAGCACTGGCCCTCTTCGGTGTGCGGCCGGATCTTGAGCTGGGCACGGTTCTTCGCGAACTGGGCCCGGTAGGCGGTGGCGGTCACCCCGAAGTGCGCCTTGAACCGCCTGGCGAAGTAGTTCTGGTCGGGCCAGCCGACCGACCGGCCGATCTGCGTCACCGGCTCGTCGGTGTCGAGCAGCAGCTCAGCGGCCTTCTCGACGCGATGCCGGGCCAGGTACGCCATCGGCGGCAACCCGGTCGACGACTTGAACAGCCGCACCAGGTACCCCGGCGTGAGGTGCAGTTCGTCCGCCAGCTCGGGGAGCGTCCAGGGGTGCGCCAGACGGTCCTCCAGTAAGCGCATCGCGCCGAGGACCGCCGCGTGGGTGGGACCGGACACCTCCCGCACGAACGCCGCCCGGGCCACCACGCTGAGCGAGAGCGTCAGCCGGGCGACCATGTCGCCCCGGTGGGTGAGGAACGACTCCGACCCCAGCTCGGCCAGTGCGTCCAGGTGTTCCATGGCCTGGACGAGAAGGCCGTCGGGCAGGGCCGTGCTCAGCACGCCGCGCCGCTGCGCCGCCATCGGGCCGGTCCGCAGCAGGTACCCCAGCCCCGGGTCGGCCTGAGCCCAGGCCAGCTCCCGGTTCAGCACGTCGGCGCCGAAACAGAGGTTATACAGGCGCAGGTCCCGGCACTCCTCGTACCCGTGCCACACGCCGGGCCGCAGCACCACCACGTCACCGCGGCGGATCGGCTCGCGCCCGGCCGGCGAGACGTGCAACGCCTCCCCGTCGAGGACGAACGCCAGCTCGAAAAAACTGTGGGTGTGCGTCTTCTGCGTCGTCGAGTGCAGATACCGGACCGCGTAGGTCTGGACGCCTTCGCGCAGGTAGAGCAGGCCCAGCTTGGACTCGCCCACCGGGTTCTCGCGCACGACCGGCACGGTACTCGCCACGAACCGGGAAGTTAATTTCGTGCTACCGCGGGCGCATCCAAGCCTATCGACGGCGCTGTGACGTAGCGCATGCTTCTGCCCCAAGAACGGCCGATGAAACGTTCCAATCGGCTCCCGGCGACACTGCTGTCCGCCCCCGGAGGTGAGTTCATGCCTGCGCGTACCCGCACCCGGCCCGCGCCAGAAGCGCCCGCCGCACCGAAACCGGCGCCGGCGCGCACCCGAAAGCGCCGGAGCACCATGTGGTTGTTCCTCGTCCCGGCGCTCGCGCTCTACGCGTTCGTCGTGCTCGTCCCGAGCGGGCGCGGCGCGATGCTCGCGTTCACCGACTGGGACGGGCTGAGCCCCGACCGCGCCTGGGTCGGCCTCGGAAACTTCACCGCGATCTTCGACGACGCCGACGCCCGGGCCGCGGTCGTCCAGACACTGCTCGTCGCGGTCTCGGTGACGATCATCCAGAACGGCGTCGGGTTGCTGCTCGCGCTCGGCGTCAACAGCCGGATCAAGAGCCGGAACGTCCTGCGGGTGTTCCTGTTCGCCCCGGCCGTGATGACTCCGGTCGTCACCGGCGCGCTCTGGAAGAACCTGCTGGCCCCGGACGGCGCGGTCAACTGGACGTTCGACGCGGTCGGCCTGAGCGGCCTCAAGCAGGACTGGCTCGGCGACCCGAACATCGCGCTCTGGTCGATCGTCGGCGTCGTCGTCTGGCAGTACGCCGGCTACTCGATGGTGATCTTCCTGGCCGGCCTGCAGGGCATCCCGCAGGACGTCCACGAGGCCGCCGAGGTCGACGGCGCCGGTCCGGTCCGCCGCTTCCGGTACGTGACCTTCCCGCTGCTCGCACCGGCCACGACGATCAACCTGATGCTGTCGATCATCGGCGGCCTGAAGCTCTTCGACCAGGTCTGGGTGATGACCGCCGGCGGTCCGGGCCACTCGACCGACACGCTCTCCACGCTGATCTACAAGGACGCGTTCCAGTTCGGCGAGTTCGCCTACAGCATCGCGCTCGCCATCGTGCTGACGATTTTCGTCGCGATCATCTCCAGCGGTCAGTACTGGCTGCTCCGCCGCCAGGAGGAGAGCACCCGATGAGGTCCTACACCTGGCGCAGCTTCCTGCTCGAGCTGGTGATGCTCGTGGTGACGGTCGCGTTCGCGTTCCCGCTCTACGTCCTGGTGAACCTGTCGTTGCGCGCACCGCACGACCCGTCGTCCGCGGCCCGCCTCACGATGTCCCCCACGCTCCAGAACTATTCGGACGCCTGGCAGCAGGCCGGTCTCGGCGGGGCGATCGCGAACAGCGCGCTGGTCACGATCGCCAGCGTCGTCGTCATCGTGATCGTCTCGTCGCTGGCGGCCTACCCGCTGGCCCGGGTGACCGCGGCCTGGTCGCGGGCCACGTTCCTGCTGATCATGCTCGGGCTGCTGCTGCCGTTCCAGCTCGCGTTGCTGCCGCTGTACCAGACCGTCCGCGACCTGCACCTGCTCGGGACGCCGTGGGCGCTGGTGCTGTTCTACAGCGGTCTGCAGGTGCCGTTCGCGACGTTCCTGTACGTCGGGTTCCTGCGCGCGCTGCCCCGCGACTACGAGGAAGCCGCGCTGCTCGACGGCTGCACGCCGTTCCAGGCGTTCCGCAGCGTCGTGTTCCCGCTGCTGCGACCGATCACCGGCACGGTCGTGATCCTCAACGCGGTGCTGGTCTGGAACGACTTCCTGACCCCGCTGCTCTACCTGAGCGGCAGCACCCAGCAGACGATCCCGGTCGCGATCTTCGGCTTCCTGGGCCAGTACGTCTCGCAGTGGGAGTTGGTGTTCGCCGGCCTGGTCATCGGGTCGCTGCCGATCCTCTTCGTCTATTTCGCCATGCAACGCCACATCATCAAGGGCTTCGCCGGAGGGCTGAAGGGTTGAACATGCTGACCCCGTACGCACTGAGTACTGACGGCCGTGCGACGCCGCTGGGCATCGACGAGACGACGCCGTTACTGTCCTGGCGCCTGGCGTCCGGCCGGAACGGCGACGTGCAGACCGCGTACCGCATCCAGGTCACCGAAGACGGCCTCCCGCGCTGGGACACCGGCCGGGTCTTTTCGTCCGAGAACGCGAACATCGCCTGGGACGGACCGGCGCTGAGGTCCGGCACCCGCTACCACTGGCGGGTCACGGTCTGGAACGCCGACGGCGAGGAGTCCGGCGGCGCCGACTCCTGGTTCGAGACCGCGCTGCTGCACCCCGACGAGTGGGCGGGCGTCTGGATCGACCGGAACCCGGACGTGCACCCACCGTTCGACCCGCCGGTGGTCGACGACCTCACCGACCGGACCCGGCACCTGCCTGCCGTCCCGCACCTGCGCCGCTCGTTCACGGTCTCGGAGGCACCGACGAGGGCCCGGCTCTACGCCACCGCGCGGGGCGTCTACGAGGCCTCCCTCAACGGAACGAAGATCGGCGACCGCGAGCTCGCCCCCGGCTGGACCGAGTACGCGACGCGGATCCTTTACCAGACCTACGACGTCACCGACCTGCTCACCGCGGGCGAGAACGTCCTCGGCGCGGTCGTCGCCGACGGCTGGTGGTCGGGGTTCGTCGGCTTCGACAGCCGGCACCAGGCCCAGCACTACGGCGACGCACCGCAGTTCCTGGCCCAGCTCGTGCTCGAGTTCGCCGACGGCTCGACCCGGACGATCGCCACCGACGCCGGCTGGGTCGAGCATCCGGGCGCGATCCGTTACGCGGACCTGCTGATGGGCCAGTACGAGGACGCGTCCCGGGCCCTCTCCGGCTGGGACACCCCCGGCTACGACGCGAGCGGATGGCTCCCGGTCCGGGTCCACGGACGTCCCGACAACCTCGTCGCCGAGCCCGACGAGCCGATCCGCGTCACCGAGGAGCTGCACCCGGTCTCGATCACCACGCTCGGCGACGGACGGCACCTGGTGGACTTCGGCCAGAACATGGTCGGCCGGGTCCGGCTCACGATCCGCGGAGCGAAGACCGGGCAGCGGATCCGGCTGCGCCACGCCGAGGTGCTCGAGGGCGGCGAGCTCTACCTGGCGAACCTCCGCACGGCCGAGGCGACCGACGTCTACCTGGCGGCCGGCGGCGCGACCGAGGTGTTCGAGCCCCGGTTCACGTTCCACGGGTTCCGGTACGTCGAGGTCGTCGGCTATCCCGGGCTCCTGCACGCCCAGGACGTCGTCGGGAGGGTCCTGCACAGCGACACCCCGTTCACCGGCACGTTCGAGTGCGACGACGAGACCGTGAACCGGCTGGTCGGCAATATTCGCTGGGGCCAGCGCGGCAACTGGGTCTCGGTGCCGACCGACTGCCCGCAGCGCGACGAGCGGCTCGGCTGGCTCGCCGACGCGCAGATCTTCGCGCCGACCGCGATGCGGAACGCGGACGTGCAGGCGTTCTTCGCCCGCTGGCTCGCGGACGTGCGGGCGGCGGCCACGTCCGAAGGGGCGTTCCCGGACATCGCCCCGAAGGTCGCCATGCTCACCGAAGGGGCTCCGGCCTGGGGCGACGGCGGGGTGATCCTCCCGTGGCTGCTCTACCAGGTCTATGGCGACCTGCGGACGCTCGAGCGCTCGTACGACTCGATGACCGCCTGGGTCGATCACGTCCACCGCCACAACCCCGACCTGATCTGGCGCCACCGGGCCGGTAACAACTACGGCGACTGGTTGCAGGTGGACGCGGAAACGCCGCGAGAGCTCCTGGCTACCGCGTATTTCGCACGGAGCGCAGCGCTGATTGCCCGCGCGGCACGCGTCATCAAGAAGGACCCGACACCGTACGAGGAGCTGCACGCGCGGATCAAGGACGCGTTCAACGAAGCGTTCGTCGAAGACGACGGCCGGGTCGTGGGTGACACCCAGACGGGTTACCTCCTCGCGCTCGCGTTCGACCTCCTGCCGGAGCACCTGATCGAGTCGGCGGCGGCGCGGCTGGCCGACGACGTGGAGAAGCGGGACACCCACCTGACCACGGGTTTCGTCGGAGTCGCGCTGCTCTGCCCGACGCTGGCCGAGCACGGGCGGGCCGACCTGGCCTACGGGTTGCTGCACCAGGACACCTATCCGTCCTGGGGGTACTCGATCGTGCACGGCGCCACCACGATCTGGGAGCGCTGGGACGGCTGGACCGCCGACCGGGGCTTCCAGGCGGCGCAGATGAACTCGTTCAACCACTACAGCCTCGGGTCGATCGGCGAGTGGCTCTACGGCGGCGTGGCCGGCATCGGCCAGGCGCCGACGTCCGCCGGCTACCGGAACCTGGTGCTGCGCCCCACCGTGGGTGGCCGCCTCGGGTTCGCCAGGGCCACCCAGGAGACCGTTCGCGGACGGATCGCCTCGGGCTGGCGCCTGGCCGGCGGCGAGGTCGTCGTCGACGTCGAGATCCCACCGGGCTCGACCGCGGACCTGCTGATCCCGACGGCGGACCCGGCGTCGGTCCGGGCGGCCGAGGGTGCGGACGGCGTGACCGGCCCGGCCATCCGCGACAGCGAGCCGACGGCGGGCGGTCTGCTCGTCCGGCTCGGCTCCGGAACGTACCGCTTCACCGCTCAACCCCCCACCCCCAGCAGGAAGGGACACTGATGTCCACCAGAAAGCGCTTCCTAGCGACCGTCGTCGTCGCGGCGAGCGTGGCGCTCACCGCGGCCTGCGCGGGCGGCACGAACGCGGCCGGCGACAACGGCGACGACGGCAACGGCGGCACGATCAAGCTCTCGTCGGTCGCCAGCGACAAGGTCGGCGCCGAGGCTCTGATCGCCGCGTTCAGGAAGACCCACCCGGACGCGAACTTCACCACGTCGTACGCCGACACCGACCAGTACCAGGGGACGCTGCGCACCCAGCTGGCCAGCGGTACCGCGCCGGACGTGTTCTTCGCCTGGCCGGGCAACGGCAACCCGGGCGCGATCGAGGTGCTCGCGCCGACCGGTTACCTGATGGATCTGTCCGACCGCCCCTGGGTCAAGGACATCCCGAGCGGCATCAAGCCGGTCACGGTCGTCGACGGCAAGACCTACGTCGTTCCGGAGACGTTCGCCGGGATCGGCGCCCTCTACAACAAGAAGGCGATGACCGACATCGGCGGCCAGGAGCCGACGACCTACACCGGGATGCTGGCGCTCTGCGACACCGCCAAGGCCAAGGGCAAGGTGCTGTTCGCGCTGGGCAACCAGACGAACTGGGTCACCCAGCTCGCCGACTACGCGCTGGCCTCGACGCTCGTCTACGGCAAGACGCCGGACTTCGCACAGCAGATGACCGACGGCAAGACGACGTTCGCCAAGTCCGAATGGAAGGCGACGCTCGACAAGTACCTCGAGATGAACAAGCGCGGCTGCTTCTCGGCCAACCCGCTGGGTACCTCGGTGGAGAACGCGATCTCGCAGGTCGCCGGCGGCAAGGCGGTCGGCATGATCTACGTGACCTCGGGCTTGAACCAGCTGCAGTCCGAGGCGCCGAAGGGCACCGAGTTCGGGATGTTCGCGGTGCCTGCCACCGACAACGCGTCCGACACCCAGCTTCCCGGCGCGGCCGGTGGTTCCTACGCGGTGAACGCGAAGACCAAGAACAAGAAGCTGGCGCTGGAATTCATCGACTTCCTGGGGACTCCGGAGGCGATCAACGCGTACGCGACCGCGACCGGGAACCTGCCGGGTATTCCGAACGACCAGTTCAAGGTCGACCCGGCTCTGCAACCGTTGCTCGACGCCCAGAAGGCGGGCAAGACGGTTCCGTTCATGGACCAGCTCTGGCCGAACCCGAAGGTGCAGAACGTCCACTTCGCGGCCATCCAGGACATGTTCGCCGGTAAGACTTCACCGGACCAGGTCCTGACGCGCATGGACGAGGCCTACAAGGCTGGCTGAGTTGTGGCTGGGCGGGGCGGCCCTGGTGAGGGTCGTCCCGCCGGGTCAGTTGGTGGTGAGCCCGAGTGCCCACCGCATACGATCGGCGGCGATTTCCGGATGTTCTCCGTACTCCGCCGCGAGCCAGCAGGCGCAGCCGGACGGGCCGCCGAATTCCCGCAGGCTGTCATCGATCGCAGCTTCCACTTCCTCCGGGCTGGGGTGCTCGGAGGGTTGCAGCGGACTGACGAACAGCGCCTCGGCCGCCACAGCAAGCGACATCTAAATCACTTCCTTCCTTCCACCTCAACTGTATGACTATCGACACACCTGGCGCTAACCGGTGGACAATTCAGGTTGCAAGCCACTCATTACTACCTTAATGTGGACGAAACAACGGCTCTAACTCGCGTGACGATCGCATCCGATTCGGCGGCTAAGCTGCCCCCGTGACGGGACCCGCGCAGTTCCCTCAGTTCCCCTCCGACTTCGTGTGGGGAGTAGCCACCGCCTCGTACCAGATCGAGGGCGCGGTAGCCGAGGACGGGCGCGGTCCGTCGGTGTGGGACACGTTCAGCCACACGCCGGGGAAGACCCACAACGGTGACACCGGCGACGTCGCGGACGACCACTACCACCGCTATCTCGACGACTTCAATCTGATGGCCGGTCTGGGCGTCGGCGCCTACCGGTTCTCGATCGCCTGGCCCCGGATCCAGCCGACGGGCGAGGGTCCGGCCAACCCGCTCGGTCTCGATTTTTACGACCGCCTGGTCGACACGATGCTCGCCCGCGGCATCAGCCCGGCGGCGACGCTCTACCACTGGGACCTCCCGCAGGCGCTGGAAGACCGCGGCGGCTGGATGCAGCGGGACATCCCCCAACGGTTCGCCGAGTACGCGGCGGTCGTCGCCGAGCGCCTGGGCGACCGGGTCAGCTACTGGATCACGCTCAACGAACCGTTCGTCGTGACCGCGTTCGGCTACGCGCTCGGCACCCACGCACCGGGGCACCGGCTGCTCGCGGGTGCGTTCCCGGTCGCGCACCACCAGCTGCTGGGGCACGGGCTGGCGGTGTCGGCGTTGAAGAGCGCGAGCGTGGCCGGCCAGATCGGCATCACGAACGCGATGGCGCCGGTACACCCGGCCTCGTCCGACCGGGCCGACGTCACCGCGGCCGCGGTTCTGGACCTGCTGCACAACCAGACCTACGGCGATCCGTTGTTCGCCGGCCGGTATCCCGACGAGTTGGCCGCCATCTACCGGGGCGCCGACCTCTCGGTGATCCGCGACGGCGACCTGGCGCTGATCTCGACGCCGCTGGACTTCCTCGGGGTGAACTTCTACAACCCGCACCGCGTGCAGGCCGGCGGTCCGGAGCAGCTGGGCACCGAGATCGTCGAGTACCCCGGGGTCCCGACCACCGCGATGGGCTGGCCGGTGGTGCCGGAGGCGTTCACCGAGCTGCTGACCGACCTGGTGGCGCGGTACGGACCCGCGCTGCCGCCGGTCTACATCACCGAGAACGGCGCCGCCTACGACGACCGGCCGGACGCGGACGGCCGGGTCCAGGACGACGACCGGATCGCGTACCTGGACGCACACCTGCGGGCGGTGCACGCGGCGATGGCCGCCGGGGTCGACGTCCGGGGGTACTTCTGCTGGTCGTTCCTCGACAACTTCGAGTGGGCCGAGGGCTACGACAAGCGATTCGGGCTCGTCCGCGTCGACTACGACACGCTGAAGCGGACGCCCAAGGCGTCGTACGACTGGTACCGCTCGGTGATCGCTAAGTCTTCCGGCGGTGCGCTCTGAGGTAGGCGTGCAGGTCCTCGTAGCTGCCCTCGGAGGGCCCGGCGGCGGCACGAGCGAGGTCCAGCCAGACCCCTACGCTCGGCCGCACCCGGCGGGCCGCCGCGGTGAGATCCGCTTCCTCGATCGGACGCGCCTGACCGGCCCGCAGCGAGTCCGACAACGCCGAGTCGACCGCCGACTCCACGACCCGCCTCAGATCGGCCGCCGAGTATCCGGCGGTGGCCTCGGCGATGTCGCCGAGATCGAAGTCGGCAACCAACCGGTTCCGCAGCTGGTACCGCAGGATCGCGCTGCGCGCCGAGACGTCCGGTGGCGCGACCAGCACCATCCGGTCGAGCCGCCCGGCGCGGCGCAGGGCCGGATCGAGGTCCCACGGGCGGCTGGTGGACGCCACGACGAACACCCCCGAGTCGGCCCGGGCCAGCGAGTCGAGCTCGAACAGCAGCTGGTTGACGACCGTCCGCAGCGGGCTGGGGTTCTGCAGCCGCGACCGCTTCGGCCCGATCGCGTCGACCTCGTCGAGGAACAACACGCACGGGGCGCTGCGCCGCGCGGTCGAGAACACCGCACGCAGGCGTCGCTCGGCGGCCGAGCTCGACGCCATCAGCGCCGCGGTGGGCGTCGGCCGGTCGAGCACGTCGGCCCGCCCGATGCGGTAGAAGTTCGCCCGGAGCTCGCCGGCGATCGCGCGGGCCAGGAACGCCTTGCCGCAGCCGGCCGGCCCGTAGAGCAGCACGCCGCCGGTCGTCCGCATGCCGAACGCGCGGGCGAACGCCGGGTTGCGCACCGGTGCGATGGCCCGCTCGATCCGCTCCTTCGCGTCGATCGCACCGGCGACGTCGGCCAGCGTCAGGTCGGTGACGACCACCCCGTCGACGTCACCGGGGCCGACCGGGTCGGGCAGCCCGTCGGGGACCTGGTCGGTCTGCGGTAAGTCTTGGACCTGGGCCTCGGCGGCGTCCCAATCGAAGCCGGAGCGACCGACCATCGCGGGGTCGGCGCTGGGCCGGTCGGCGGCGATCCGGCTGCCCGGACGCGCGGCGCCGAGCTCGGCGGACGCGCGGCGCAGCAGCGCGATCGCTTCCTCGTTGGCCGGGTCGGAGCGGAGCACTGTGGAACAGTGCTCGAGGGCCTCGGCGGCGCGCCCACGGTCCAGCAGCAGGCCGGCGACGTGCAGCCGTAACGGGACGTCGTTCGACGCGGCCGTAACCGCAGCGAGCAAACTAGCCAGGAGCGGATCGTCCTCCGACCGGGGCGTCACCCCCGCACCCTACCGTTTCTTGGTGGGCGGCCCGGTCAGACCTTGTCGGTTTTGTCAGAGGGTGAGGATCAGGGCCGTTGCTATGGCGGCCAGGCCTTCGCCGCGGCCGGTGAAGCCCAGGCCGTCGGTGGTGGTCGCGGAGATCGAGACCGGCGCGCCCAGCACGGTGCCGAGCGTGCCTTCGGCTTCCGCCCGTCGCGGGCCGATCTGGGGCGAGACGCCGACGAGCTGGATCGCGACGTTCCCGACCAGGAATCCCGCCTGCCGGACGCGCCGCGAGGTCTCGGCCAGCAGCGTGACGCCGGACGCACCCGCCCACTCCGGACGATCGGTTCCGTAGTTGCTGCCCAGGTCTCCGAGGCCGGCCGCGGACAGCAGCGCGTCGCAGGCCGCGTGGGCCGCGACGTCGCCGTCGGAATGGCCGACGAGTCCGGGCCGGCCGGGCCACTGCAACCCGGCGACCCAGCACTCGCGGCTCTCGTCGTAGGCGTGTACGTCGGTGCCGATGCCCACCCGCGGTAGACGCGGGGCCGGGTCACCGACGAGCAACGGCGCGCCCGCAGGCGCGGGGCTGATCGGGGCCGGACTGATCGGGACCGGCATGAGGGGGGCCGGGCTGATCGGGGCGGGCAGATCGGCGCCGAGCTCGGGAATCTCCTCGGGTGTCGTCGTCACACCCGAGAGCCTGCCATGGCGCTCTCCGAGGCGAGCACGGCGGACGCCACGACCAGATCGAACGGGCGGGTGACTTTCAGCGCGTTCGGGTGCCCCGGCACGGTGTGTACCGGCAGCCCGAGCCGCTCGACCAGCCCGGCGTCGTCGGTGAGGGAGTCGTCGCAGGCGGCATGCGCCTCGGCCAGTACCGCCCGGGCGAAGCCCTGGGGCGTCTGCACGAGCCGCAGCAGCTCGCGGTCGACAGTGGAGGAGACGACGCCGTCCGGACCCAGCTGCCGCACCGTGTCGACGACCGGCAGCACCGGGACGACGGCCGGGTGCCCGGCGCGGACCGCGGCGGCGACGGCGTCGGCGAGTTCGGGCGGCGCGAGCGCCCTGGCCGCGTCGTGGACGAGCACGACGTCGCAGTGGCCGGGGGCCGCGGCCAGTGCGGCGGCGACCGAGGCCTGACGCGTACCGCCACCCTCGACGACCAGCAGCTCGGCGGTGGTGATCACCGGCGCGAGCAGGTCGTGGACCAGGTCGGCCGCTCCCGGCGGTGCGGCCACGACGACCGCGGCGACACTGCGTGCGGCGGCCAGGCGCCGCACCGCGTGCACGACCAGCGGTTCGCCGCCGAGGTGGCGGAGGGATTTCGGGGCCCCCGGACCAAGACGCTCGCCCCGGCCTGCGGCCGGGACGAGCGCTACGGTGTCCTGCGGGGTGTCCGACCTGGACACCATCAAATCAAGAGGCCAGGACCTTGTCGAGCAGCAGCTCGGCGTCGTCCTTACCGGTGCCCTCGGCGAGGGCGAGTTCGCCGACGAGGATGTCACGGGCCTTCGCGAGCATGCGCTTCTCGCCGGCGGAGAGCCCACGCTCCTTGTCGCGCCGCCACAGGTCGCGGACGACCTCGGCCACCTTGTTCACGTCGCCGGAGGCGAGCTTCTCGAGGTTGGCCTTGTAGCGACGGGACCAGTTGGTCGGCTCTTCGGTGTGGGGAGCGCGGAGAACCTGGAAGACCTTGTCCAGACCCTCCTCGCCCACCACCTCACGGACGCCTACGATTTCAGCGTTCTCAGCCGGGACGCGCACAGTGAGGTCACCCTGGGCGACCTTCAGGACGAGGTACTGCTTTTCGACACCCTTGATGACCCGGGTTTCGATGGCCTCAATGAGAGCGGCCCCGTGGTGGGGGTAGACAACGGTCTCGCCGACGGTGAAAGTCATGAGTCGGAAACCCCTTTCGCTGTGTCAAGGATAACACGGCGTCACGGTGTTCGGGCCTGGTCCAGGCCACCGAAACCGCAGGTCAGGGGACGTGACAAAACTCTTGGAAGCTTGACACGCGAGACCGGTTTCTGATCGGTCCGCTGGTCATCGCCGGTCGCCGGGCCCCTCACAAAGGACGGTACGGCGGCTCGGTGGGCCCACGATGTGAGATCGGCCGCAACGCCCTCGACCTCGATGAAGTCCCTGGTGAGCGTAGGGGTGAAACCCCTGACCCGGCCCCCTGCCTACGGATTCCGAAGGGCGAGCGCAGCGAATACGTGAATCATCCCTCGTCGACCGACGCAGGCCCGACGCGCACGGGATCGAATGATTTCTCCACTGTTTTGGGACTGAGGTGGCGCGCTGTCGATCGGTCGGTCACAGTAGGGCGAGAGCGTGGTGGAGGCGCCGATGAGCCGCCGACCTGACAGTGACGAACCGGCCAGCGATGGCGCTGGTCGCGACGGTGAGATCCGGGGGCTACCGCCGGAGTGGGGCACGATCGTCGTCCCCGACGACCTTCGCGACCTGTCCGACGAGGTGGAGTCGGTACGCGCCGAAATCGCAGCTGAGAGACGTGTCAGGCGTCGGCGGCGGTGGTTGCGTCCGGGGCTGTCCGGGCCACTGTTCGCCCTGATCCTGTTCCTGGTGGCCGCGATCGGCAGCCTGATGGTGATCGTGCTGCCGAAGCCGAGCCGCCCGCCGCGTCGCGAGCCGCTGGCCAGCCCGAGCGTCGCGGTCGGGGTCGCGGGCGGCCTGGTACCCGCGCTGTCGCTCTCCGGCGACGGGGGGATGACGTCATCGCTGCGTGAGTTCCGCCCGGCCGTCCTACTCATCTCGCCGGCCGGGTGCACCACGTGTTCCGTAGTTCGGAATCGACTGGTGACCGCGACCGACGAGACCCAGCTGACCGTGATCTGGGTCACTGAGAGTAGCCAAGCGATTACCCGACTACCGGGGCTGGCGGCCAACCGGCTCGTCTCGCTGGCCGACCCGACGGCGATGGCGCGGACCGCGATCGCCGGGGTCTCGGCCACCGGCCCGACCGCGGTCCTGATCCGTACCGACGGCAGAATCCGGCGGATCGTGCCGAACGTCACCGACCCGGCCACGTTGCGGCCGGAGCTGGCTGCGTTGACGATCCGCTGAGTGAGGCTCATCCCCGCTCTGCTGCGTTCGTGTCACCCGGAACCGACGCTCGCGGTGACCGCGGGCGTCACCGCGCTGGCGGCCGCCTCCGGCCGGCCGCTGCCCGGCCTGGTGGCGGTCGCCGCGGCCGTGCTGGCCGGTCAGCTCACCACCGGCTGGCACAACGACTGGTTGGACGCCGAGCGGGACGCCGCCGTCGGGCGGACCGGTAAGCCGGTGGCCGCCGGAGCGGTGTCCCGTTCGCTCGTCGGGCGGGCGGCGCTGATCGCCGGCGTGTCGTGCGTCCCGCTCTCGTTCCTCTCCGGCTGGCGAGCGGGGCTGGTGCACCTGGCCGCGGTCGGCTGCGCGCTGGCCTACAACGTCCGCCTGAAAGCGACGCCGTTCTCCGCCCTGCCGTACGCGCTGGCGTTCGCGGCCGCACCCGCGTTCGTCACGCTCGGCCTGCCCGGCTCGCCGTGGCCGCCGCCCTGGCTCCTGCTCGCCGGTGCCGCCCTGGGCACCGGGGCGCACTTCGCGAACGTCCTCGCCGACCTGGAGGACGACGCGGCGACCGGTATTTCCGGGCTGCCGCACCGGCTGGGCCGGCGGGCGTCGGAGGTGATCGCGGCAGCGCTGCTCGGGCTGGTGGCGGTTCTGCTGACGTTCGGGCCGCCCGGAGCTCCGGGGCCGCTCGCCTGGGGCCTTCTGGCCGCGAGCGCGGTGGTGCTGGCCGTGGGCGCGCTGCTCGGGCGCCATCCGGGATCGCGGGCGCTGTTCCGGGCCGTGCTCGTCGCGGCCGGCGCCGACGTCTGCCTGCTGCTGCTCAGCGGGTCGTCGCTGGGGGCATGACCTGGGGTTTCGGGGTAGTCGGCAGGTTGCTTCGCGCGGCACGCCGACCCGATGCACGGGCCTGATCCGGCCAGACACTACGCTATGCCGGTCTACACATCGTAGATACCCGAGGTGTGCACACGAGAGGAAGCCGCCGTGAGCCGCTCGACCACTCGGTCAGCCGGAATTCCGAGGCGGCGCGGCCGCCGGGCCGCGACCCTGATCACGCTTGGCCTCGTCGGCGCCGCCGCGCTCACCGGGTGCAGCGCCGGCCAGGTCGCCGAGACGGCGATGAAGGTTCCGGCCATCCAGGGCGTCGACGCGCACGTCGGCGACCTCGTGGTCCGGGACGCGATGATCGCGTTCCCGGCCGAGGGCGTCACCTGGCCCTCGGGCAGCGACGTGCCGCTGACGATGCGCCTGGTCAACAACGGTGCCACGGCCGATCGCCTGGTTTCGGCGTCGAGCGACCTGACCCGGTCGGTGCAGCTCCGGGTCGTGGCCGAGGGTGGTCAGGCCTCCGAGGAGCCGAGCGCTCCGGCGTCCGAGACCGGGTCGCCGTCGGCAGGCGGCACGATCCCGGCCGGTGCCACGAACACCCCGTCCGGCGCGGTCGAGACCGGCACCCCGGCCCCGACGCTCAGCAACGGTCAGCCCAGCCCGGCCCCGTCGCGCGGCACGCCCTCTCCGGTGGTCGTCTCCCCGGTGCCGACGGCGAGCCCGGGCACCACGCTTCCGCTGGAGCTCCCGGCCGGGAAGTTCGTCGCGCTCGACGCGCCCGGCCCGCAGCTGGTCATGGTGTCGACCGGCAGCCGGCTCGACACGGCCATGATGATCACGGTGACGCTGAAGTTCGAGCGGGCCGGTGCGATCACGCTCGAACTGCCGTTCGCGCCTCCCGGCACGCCGCTTCCCCGCACCTCGCTGACCCATTCGGGCGACGAAGAGGGCGGGCACGAGTAGGCCCGGTCTTCGATGAACGCGGCCGGGGCTTCCCGGCCGCGTTTTTTTGTCGCATCCGGCCCGTAGGGTCTCGCGCATGCCACCCCGCACCGCTACCAAGAGCTCCCGTGAGCGGCCCGCGTACCGCTGCTCCGAGTGCGGCCTCACCGTTCCCAAGTGGGTCGGGCGGTGCCCCGAGTGCCAGGCCTGGGGCACGATCGACGAAGCAGGCGCCGGGCCGGTAGCGCTGCAGAAGGTCGGGCCGGGCCCGGTCACCGCGCCCGCCCGGCCGATCGGCGAGGTCGACGTCCGGGCCGCGAAGGCCCGCCCGACCGGGGTCGACGAGCTCGATCGGGTCCTGGGCGGCGGCCTGGTGCCGGGTGCCGTGCTGCTGCTGGCCGGCGAGCCCGGCGTCGGCAAGTCGACGCTGCTGCTGGAGGTCGCCCACCGGTACGCGGCGGCCGGCGGCCCTCCGGCGCTGGTGGTCACCGGGGAAGAGTCCGCGGCCCAGGTGCGGCTGCGTGCCGACCGCACCGACCGGCTGCACCCCGCGCTCTACCTGGCCGCCGAAACCGACCTCTCCGCGGTGCTGGGCCACGTCGAGGCGGTCTCCCCCGGCCTGCTCGTCGTCGATTCCGTGCAGACGATCTCGTCGCCCGCGCTCGACAGTGCGCCCGGCAGCGTCACCCAGGTCCGGGCGGTCACCTCGGCGCTGATCGCGTCGGCGAAAGCACGCAACCTGGCGACGATCCTCGTCGGCCACGTGACGAAAGACGGCAACGTCGCTGGCCCGCGGGTGCTCGAGCACCTGGTCGACGTCGTGCTGCACTTCGAGGGCGAGCGGCACTCCACGTTGCGGCTCGTCCGCGCGGTGAAGAACCGGTACGGCCCGTCCGACGAGGTGGGCTGTTTCGAGATGCACGACCGGGGCATCCGCGGCCTGGCCGATCCGTCCGGGCTGTTCCTCACCCGGCACAGCGAGGCGGTGCCGGGTACCTGCGTCTCGGTGCTCGTCGAGGGCGTCCGGCCGATGCTGGCCGAGGTGCAGGCGCTGGTGGCGCCTACTCCTCTGCCCACGCCGCGGCGGGCGGTCAGCGGGCTCGACTCGGCCCGGGTGGCGATGATCCTGGCGGTGACCGACCGGCGCGGCCGGGTCCGCCTGGCCGAGAAAGACGTCTACACCGCGACGGTCGGCGGCGCGAAGGTCACCGAGCCGGGTTGTGACCTGGCGATCGCGCTGGCGGTGGCGTCCGCGGCGAGCGACGAAGCGCTATCGCCCGATCTGGTGGCGATCGGCGAACTCGGGCTCTCCGGCGACGTCCGGCGGGTGGGCGGGGTCGAGCGCCGGCTGGCCGAGGCCGCCCGGCTGGGGTTCAAACAGGCGCTGGTACCGGCAGGCTCGATCGAACGGAAGCCGGCCGGCATGCGGGTGACCGAGGTCGATGACATCCGCACCGCTTTGGGGCACGCGTTCAGCGCGACGATGCGTAGCCTGTCCTGACGTATCGTCCTTGCCCCGAACGGGCATCCTGGGCGGTGGGGAGGGGCAGTGAGCGGCATCTGTCGGCACCCCGACACGGCGCCGCCAGCAGGCCCACACCGCGAAGAGCGGTGTGGCCGCCGTAGACTGCCGGAGAATCAGATGCCTGGAGGTACTGCCGTGGTCGGGACGGAGCGCGAGGAGCAGCTCCGGCAGACGCTCGCCCGGATCGCGCCCGGCACCGAGTTGCGAGACGGCCTCGACCGGATCCTGCGCGGCCACACCGGGGCCCTGATCGTCTTCGGGCACGACAAGACCGTCGACGCGATCTCCACCGGCGGCTTTCCGCTCGACGTCGAGTTCACTCCCACCGGCCTGCGCGAACTGGCGAAAATGGACGGTGCGCTGGTGCTGTCCACCGACGGTTCGCGGATCCTCCGGGCGGCCGTGCACCTGATGCCCGATCCGTCGATACCGGCGGTGGAGTCGGGCACCCGGCACCGCACCGCCGAGCGGGTGTCGCGCCAGACCGGGTTCCCGGTCATCTCGGTCAGCCAGTCGATGCGCATCATCGGCCTCTACGTCAACGGCCTGCGCTACGTGCTCGACGAGACGTCCTCGATCCTCTCCAAGGCCAACCAGGCGCTGGCCACGCTGGAGCGTTACAAGCTCCGGCTCGACGAGGTCTCCGGCACGCTCTCGGCGCTGGAGATCGAAGACCTGGTCACGGTCCGCGACGCGATGTCGGTGACGCAACGGCTCGAGATGGTCCGCCGCATCTCCGACGAGATCGCCGGTTACGTGATCGAGCTCGGCACCGACGGCCGTCTGCTCAAGCTCCAGCTCGACGAGCTGATGGCGGGCGTCGACGCCGACCGCGAGCTGGTGATCCGCGATTACCTGCCGGCCGGACGTCGGTCCCGGTCGGTGGAGGACGTGCTGGACGATCTCGATCGGCTGTCGGCGACCGAACTGCTCGACCTGACGCTGGTCGCCCGGGGCGTCGGCTACCCGGCCACCGCCGACGCGCTGGAGGGTGCGGTGAGCCCGCGGGGCTACCGGCTGCTGGCGAAGGTCCCGCGGCTGCCCGGTGCGGTCATCGACCGGCTCGTGGAGCACTTCGGCGGCCTGCAGAAGCTGCTGGGCGCCACGGTCGACGACCTGCGTGCCGTCGAGGGCGTCGGCGACGCCAGGGCCCGCTCCGTCCGCGAGGGTCTGTCCCGCCTCGCGGAGTCCTCGATCCTGGAACGCTACGTCTAGGGCCTGCTGAGACCCGTGTCGCCCGGGGCCACACGGCCCCGGTGTCGTCAGGGACCGACTGCCGTCAGGGACTGACGGCGAAGGACACGGCCTTGCTTTCCAGCGTGCCGAGGCGGGCCACCAGTTGGTACTGGCCCGGCTTCACCGGAGCGCCGGTGACGCAGTTCTTCGACGACGTCGTGCCGCCCCACTTGATGTAGTAGTTGAGCGTCTCGCCGGGCACGATCTTGCGCTCGACCTTCGCCGCCGACGCGTCCGCGCGGGAGCTGCAGTCGTCGGACGACCACACCTGGGTCGCCCCGGACATGATCTTCAGCTCCTGCTCGTCGGAGCCGACGTCCCGGCGGCACGCGGTCTGCGACGAGTTCTTCACGACCAGCCGCATCTGTGCGAACTCACCGATCCGGACCGCGCCGTCGGACGGCACGGCGGTCAGCGTCAGGGCCGAGTCTGGGCAGGAGGCCGCATCGGTCGTCGAGCCGCCGGCCGGCGCGGCGGGCGCGGACGTCGCCGAATCGGGCGACTCCTGGCTCGGGGCCGAGCCGGCGCCGGACTGACCCGGATCCGGCGAACTACCGCCGGCCGCGGGCGCAGCACTCGTCGGGTTCACGCCGGCGAGCTTCGCCTCGTCACCACCTGAACCGCGCGCGATCAGGCAGGACGCGAGCGCGAGCAGGACGATGAGCAGCGGGACGAAGATCAGCAGGCGGCGGCGCCAATAGACGCCGGAGGGGTGGGGTCCGACCGTCCAGTTCATGGTGGGGGAACCGTATCGCCCCGGGACCGGTGATGCGTGCAGGCGCGCCGCTGGTCTCAACCCGACGTGGAGACCTTCATCGCCCCCATGTCCAATTTGTCGGATTCTCGGTACGGTGCCGAATCTGGCACCATCAGGTGCGATGTCAACGCTCCCCTTCGTCGCGCACGTGCTCGACTGGTACGACGAGAACGCCCGCGACCTCCCGTGGCGCACCGACGACGCCAGCCCCTGGGGCGTCCTCGTCAGCGAGATCATGCTGCAGCAGACCCCGGTGTCACGGGTTCTCCCGGCCTGGGATGCCTGGCTGACGCGGTGGCCCACACCGGCCGCGATGGCCGCGGACGAGCCCGGTGAGGCCGTGCGCATGTGGGGCCGGCTCGGCTACCCGCGGCGGGCGCTGCGGCTGCACGAATGCGCGGTCGCGATCACGTCGCAGCACGGCGGTGAGCTGCCGACCGACCTGGACGCGTTGCTCGCGCTGCCGGGCGTCGGTGCGTACACGGCACGGGCGGTGGCCTCGTTCGCGTACCGGCAGCGGCACGCGGTCGTCGACACGAACGTGCGCCGGGTGCTGAGCCGTGTGGTCACCGGCGTCGCCGACTCCGCTCCGGGCTCGGCCGCCCGTGATCTGGCGCTGGCCGAGCCACTGGTGCCGGTCGACCCCGCGGTGGCGGCGCGATACGCGGTGGCGGTGATGGAGCTCGGGGCGCTGGTGTGCACGGCCCGTGCGCCCCGCTGTGCGGACTGTCCGGTCGTCGCGGACTGCGCCTGGTTCCGGGCCGGGAAACCCGCCTACGACGGGCCGGTACGGCGGGCACAGGGGTACGCGGGCACCGATCGCCAGGTCCGCGGGCGGCTGCTGGCCGTGCTACGCGACGCTTCTGGGCCGGTCCCGCAGTCCGCGCTGGACGTCGTCTGGCACGAGCCGGTCCAGCGGGCCAGGGCCTTGGACGGCCTGGTGACCGACGGTCTGGTCGACCCGCTCCCCGACGGCACCTTCGCCCTGCCCGGCGCTCGGGTCTGACGGGCCCGGACATGACGAGAGGCGGGTCCCGTCAGGGGCCCGCCTCTCGTTGTCGCGTGTGCCTTACTCGGCGGCCGTCTCGCCCGAGGCGATCTCGGCGGTCACCGCGTCGGGCAGCGGAGCCGGCTTGTCGGCGCCGCGGAACGTGAACTCGCCCTTGGTGCGGTCGGCCTCGTCCGTGTTGGTCACGTCGACGACGACGATCTGACCGGCGGTGAGCTCGCCGAACAGGATCTTCTCCGACAGCGTGTCCTCGATCTCGCGCTGGATCGTCCGGCGCAGCGGCCGAGCACCCAGCACCGGGTCGTAACCCTTCGCCGCCAGCAGCTTCTTCGCGCCGTCGGTGAGCTCGAGCCCCATGTCCTTGTTCTTCAGAGCCGTGTCCACCCGGTGGAGCATGAGGTCGACGATCTCGACGATCTCGTCCTCGGTGAGCTGGTGGAAGACGATCGTGTCGTCGATACGGTTGAGGAACTCCGGACGGAAGTGGTTCTTCAGCTCGTCCTGGACCTTGAGCTTCATGCGCTCGTAGTTGCTGGTCGTGTCGTTGCCGGCCTGGAAGCCGAGCGAAACCGCCTTGGCGATGTCGCGGGTACCCAGGTTCGAGGTCAGGATCAGCACCGTGTTCTTGAAGTCCACGATGCGGCCCTGGCCGTCGGTCAGACGACCGTCTTCCAGGATCTGCAGAAGCGTGTTGAAGACGTCCGGGTGAGCCTTCTCGACCTCGTCGAAGAGGACCACCGAGAACGGCTTGCGGCGCACCTTCTCGGTGAGCTGCCCACCCTCGTCGTAACCGACGTAGCCGGGAGGCGCACCGACGAGCCGGGACACCGTGTACCGGTCGTGGAACTCCGACATGTCGAGCTGGATCAGCGCGTCTTCGTCACCGAAGAGGAACTCGGCCAGCGCCTTCGAGAGCTCGGTCTTACCCACACCGGACGGGCCGGCGAAGATGAACGAACCACCGGGACGCTTCGGGTCCTTCAGGCCGGCCCGGGTACGCCGGATGGCCTGCGAGACCGCCTTGATCGCCTGCTCCTGGCCGACGACCCGCTTGTGCAGCTCGTCCTCCATGCGCAGCAGACGGCTGGTCTCTTCCTCGGTGAGCTTGAAGACCGGGATGCCCGTCCAGTTCGCCAGCACCTCGGCGATCTGCTCGTCGTCGACCTCGCTCACGACGTCGAGGTCACCGGCCTTCCACTCCTTCTCGCGCTGCGCCTTCTGGCCCAGCAGCTGCTTCTCCTTGTCGCGCAGAGAGGCGGCCTTCTCGAAGTCTTGCGCGTCGATCGCGCTTTCCTTCTCGCGCCGCACACCTGCGATGCGCTCGTCGAACTCGCGCAGGTCTGGCGGAGCGGTCATCCGCCGGATCCGCATCCGGGCGCCGGCCTCGTCGATCAGGTCGATCGCCTTGTCGGGCAGGAAGCGGTCGGAGATGTACCGGTCGGCCAGCGTCGCCGCGGCGACCAGAGCACCGTCGGTGATCGAGATGCGGTGGTGCGCCTCGTAGCGGTCACGCAGACCCTTGAGGATCTCGATCGTGTGCGCCAGCGAAGGCTCACCGACCTGGATCGGCTGGAACCGGCGCTCGAGAGCGGCGTCCTTCTCGACGTACTTGCGGTACTCGTCGAGCGTGGTGGCGCCGATCGTCTGCAGCTCGCCCCGGGCCAGCATCGGCTTCAGGATCGACGCGGCGTCGATCGCGCCCTCGGCGGCACCCGCACCCACCAAGGTGTGGATCTCGTCGATGAACAGGATGATGTCGCCCCGGGTGCGGATCTCCTTGAGGACCTTCTTCAGGCGCTCTTCGAAGTCGCCCCGGTAGCGCGACCCGGCGACCAGCGCACCGAGGTCGAGCGTGTAGAGCTGCTTGTCCTTCAGCGTCTCGGGCACCTCGCCCTTGACGATGGCCTGGGCCAGACCCTCGACGACGGCGGTCTTGCCGACGCCGGGCTCACCGATCAGTACCGGGTTGTTCTTGGTGCGGCGGGACAGCACCTGCATGACCCGCTCGATTTCCTTCTCCCGACCGATGACCGGGTCGAGCTTCTGCTCGCGCGCGGCCTGCGTCAGGTTGCGACCGAACTGGTCGAGGACGAGCGAGGTGGACGGCGTGCCTTCGGCCGGGGCACCGGAGCCGGCCGGCTCCTTGCCCTGGTAGCCCGAGAGCAGCTGGATCACCTGCTGACGAACCCGGTTGAGGTCCGCCCCCAGCTTCACCAGGACCTGGGCGGCCACGCCCTCACCCTCGCGAATGAGGCCGAGCAGGATGTGCTCGGTGCCGATGTAGTTGTGGCCAAGTTGCAGCGCCTCGCGGAGCGACAGCTCGAGCACTTTTTTGGCTCGCGGCGTGAACGGGATGTGCCCGCTCGGCGCCTGCTGTCCCTGCCCGATGATCTCCTCGACCTGCTGGCGAACACCCTCCAGCGAGATCCCCAGGGACTCGAGCGCCTTGGCCGCGACGCCCTCACCCTCGTGGATGAGGCCGAGCAGGATGTGCTCGGTGCCGATGTAGTTGTGGTTGAGCATCCGGGCTTCTTCTTGAGCCAGGACGACAACACGCCTCGCGCGGTCGGTAAACCTCTCGAACATCCCTCGTTGCTCCTCACGTGCCGGTGAGCACCGTGTGGTCGCGAGCACCTGATGGCGCCCGTCCCACCACTGTAGTCGGGTGATGACCTCCGGCCACCCGCCGTGGGGACCGGATCAGGACCCCTGCGAACTACGGTTCATACAACGGTGAGGCGGAACGAGCACTTCCGACCAGCTGTCCGCTGAGAGCGAACAACCGCCGCCGCTACCCGTACCTGCAGATTACGGACGCGACGCCCGGCACGTTCAGCGGGGTGGCACGTTCAGCGGGGTGGCACGTTCAGCGGG
>NZ_JBITDV010000005.1:127337-577677 GCF_044454545.1 Cryptosporangium sp. NPDC051539
GGGCGGCACGTTCAGCGGGGCGGCACGTTCAGCGGGGCGGCACGTTCAGCGGGGCGGCACGTTCAGCGGGGCGGCACGTTCAGCGGGGCGGCACGTTCAGCGGGGCGGCACGACGGGCCGCCCGGGAGGGAAGGGGGGCGGCCCGGCGGGAGTTCGGCGAGGGTCCGGCTTCAGCGAGTGACGGGCCGGACCGATTAGCTCGCGTGGAACTTCTTCACGATGTCGCTCGGGATACGGCCGCGGTCGGAAACCTTGAATCCGCGCTTCTTGGCCCATTCCCGGATGGCCTGGTTCTGCTCACGATCAGCAGTCGCCGTGGAACCGGTGGAGCGGGTGCGGGTAGCAGCAGCGGCAGCCACCTTCACCGCGGTGGCCCGGCCGGCCTTCCGGGCTGCGCCGACGTAAGGCGCAACCGCGTCCCGAAGCGTCGAGGCGTTCTTCGAAGACAGATCGATTTCGTAAGACACACCGTCCAACGAGAACGAAACCGTCTCTTCTGCGTCCCCTCCGTCGATGTCATCGACGAGAAGCACCTGCACCTTCTGCGCCACGAATTCCTCCCGGATCACCAGAAAACCTGGGTACGGCTAAATACAATCATGGCATCGACCGAATTGCCAATACCCAGTATCGTCAAAACGCTCGGTAACCGAGCGATGCCCTTATACCGGCCGGACGAACGGGAAGAGAATCGTCTCGCGGATGCCACGACCGGTGAACACCTGGAGCAAACGGTCCACGCCCAGGCCCATTCCGCCGGACGGCGGCATCCCGTATTCCAGGGCCCGCAGGAAGTCTTCGTCGAGCTGCATCGCCTCGTCATCACCCTTCGCCGCCAGCGCCGACTGAGCGAGCAGGCGCTCACGCTGAATGACCGGGTCGACCAACTCGGAGTAGGCGGTACCGCGTTCGACCCCGTCGATGTAGAGGTCCCACTTCTCCGCGACGCCGGGCAGCGAACGGTGCTGACGCGTGAGCGGGCTGGTGTCGGTCGGGTAGTCGCGGACGAAGATCGGGCCGGCGAGGCGCTCTTCACAGAGTGCCTCGAACAGCTCCTCGACCAGTTTGCCGTGTACCCAAATAGGATTCACAGCAACACCGTGCTTCTCGGCGTACGTCCGCAGCACCTCGATCGGGGTCTGCGGCGTCACCTCCTCGCCGACGGCCTCGGAGACGAGCGTGAACAGCGACGCGGTCTCCCATTCGCCGCCCAGGTCGACCTCGGTGCCGTCGAAGCGCTCGACGAGCGTCGACCCGAACACCGCGGTCGCCGCCTCCTGGTACAGCTCCCTGGTCAGCCGGGCCATCGTGTCGTAGTTGCCGTAGGCTTCGTACACCTCGAGCATGGTGAATTCCGGCGAGTGTGTGGAATCCGCCCCTTCGTTACGGAAGTTTCTATTGAGTTCGTAAACCTTCTCAATGCCACCGACGACGCAGCGCTTCAAGAAGAGCTCAGGCGCGATCCGTAGGTACACATCGAGATCGAACGCGTTGAAATGCGTGATGAAGGGCCGCGCCGCCGCTCCACCGTGCACGTTCTGCAACATCGGCGTCTCGACCTCGAGGAACTGCCTGCGGTACAGGGAATCCCGCAAAGCACGCACTGCTTCCGTACGCACTTCCACCATCCGGCGCGCCTCGGGCCGAACGATCAGATCCGCATAGCGCTGCCGAATCCGCGTTTCTTCGCTCATCGGCCGGTGCGCCACCGGAAGTGGGCGGAGCGCCTTTGCGGTGAGCACCCAGCGATCTGCCAGCACGCTCAACTCGCCGCGGCGGGAGGTGATCACTTCGCCCTCGACGCCCACGTGGTCACCGAGGTCGACCAGCGCCTTCCAGTTTTCCAGCGATTCCTGACCGACCTGCGCGAGGCTGAGCATCGCCTGCAGTTCGGTTCCGTCGCCCTCACGAAGAGTCGCGAAGCACAGCTTCCCCGTGTTCCGCACAAAAATGACGCGGCCGGTGACCGAAACCCGCTCACCGGTGTGCTCGTCCGGACCGAGTTCCGGGTACCGGTCACGGATCGAGGCCAGCGTCGTCGTCCGCGGGAACCCGACCGGATAGGGCTCGATGCCTTCGGCGAGCATCCGGGCCCGCTTCTCCAACCGGACCCGTACCTGCTCGGGCAGATCGCCGTCGACGTCTTCTGGCGCCTGCTGGTCGGGTCGGGGGTCGGTGGAGTTCTCGGTCACGGCCAAAGCCTATCGAGCCGCTCCGATCTGTTTTGACCGGTGGTTCGCCGTCTCAGCTCCCGGACGCGATGCGCAGGCGCCTGCGCAGGGCCGCGCTCGCCACCGGCCCCAGGTCGTCGGCGACCTCGAGCAGGATTCCGAGCCGGTCGAGCGCGTCCAGGGCACGGTTGCTGCCGGCTGGGTCGACGGCCTCGAACAGCTCCATACCGACGAACGCCGCCGAGACAGCGTGGGCCAGCCCTTCGACGTCGACGACCGATTCGATCGGCGAACCGGCGACGACCCGGCGCAGCACGCTCTCGATCTCGCGCACCCAGAGTCCGATCGCCTCGCTGGTCGCGACGGCCAGGCGTGCGTCGCCCTGGGCACCGGCCAGCATCTGGGCGAGCAGCGTGACGTTGCCGCGCTCACGCTGGTCGGAGTGCAGTTCGCGGCCGAGCGCGAGGAGTTCGCGCAGCGTCCGGACCGAGGCGAAACGGTCTCGGTAGCGTTCGACGTCCTCGGCGGTGGAGACGCGGCAGGCTTCGTTGAGCAGGTCGGCGACGCTGCCGAAGTGGTAGAAGACCAGCGCCTGGTTGACGCCGGCGGTGGCGGCCACCGTCCGCGCGGACGTCCCGGCGATGCCGTTGCGGCGCACCGTCTCGATCGCGCCGTCGATCAGCCGCCGTCGGGTGTCTTCCGCCATGTCTCTCCGTTCGCCGTCTCTCCGTTCGCCGTCTCCCCGCCCGCCGTCCCCGCCCGCCGTCTCCCCGCTCGCCCGGCCCTGTCCGTCCACCCGGTCCGGCGCTGACGGTAGCCCGCGTCCGACCGGGACCGCGCTCGGGCCGAGCCCGGCTCCGCGTGCGGCCAGGTCGACCGGCCTCCGCAGGATCGGCATCCGGCCAGCACCGCGACGCCGATCAGCGCGGCCAGGAACGACAGCAGCAGGGCCGCGCACACCCCACCGGGCTCCGGTACGAGGCAGCCAGCAGCGCCGGCAGCGGCACCCCGAGCACGAGGTACCGCACGAGCGTCACGCGGGCTCCGGCCCGAGCGAATCGAGCAGGTAGTTCTCCGCCGCGCGCACGAACGCGTCCTCCGTCGGGCCGAAGTACCAGGACGGATCGAGGCGGCGCTCGAACTGGATCTCCAGCCGGACGTCCGGTCCGCCGCCGGACCGGCCGGCCCAGGTCAGCGACGCCGCCCGGGCCGACCGCCTGGTCGGGAGTCGGGTAGCCGAGCGCGAGCAGCACCGGCCGGGCCGCGCCGAACCGCGGGCCCGCGCGTCGGTGACCTCAGCGGGCCGCGGCCCGATCGAACGCCAGGCGCAGGCCGATCAGCGTGAGGTTCGGTTCGTGCTTGGTGATCTCCCGGGACTCGCCGATGACCAGCGGCGCGAGCCCGCCGGTCGCCACGACGGCGGTCACTCCACCGAGCTCGTCCACCATCCGCCTGGCGATGCCGTCCACCTGGCCGGCGAACCCGAAGATGATCCCCGACTGCAGCGCCTCGACCGTGTTCTTCCCGATCACCGACCGTGGCCGCACCAGCTCGACCTTCCGCAGCTGGGCGGCCCGCGCGGCCAGGGCGTCCACCGAGATGTCGATGCCCGGCGCCAGAGCGCCACCGAGGAACGCGCCGTCGGCCCCGACGACGTCGAAGTTCGTCGACGTGCCGAAGTCGACGACGACGGCCGGACCGCCGTACAGGTGATACGTGGCGAGCGTGTTCATGATCCGGTCGGAACCGACCTCTTTGGGGTTGTCCATGATGATCGACACCCCGGTCCGGACGCCGGGCTCGACGATCATCGTCGGGATGTCCCCGTAGTACTTGTCGAGCATCGACCGCAGCTCGCGCAGCGTCGACGGCACGGTCGAACACGCGGAGACGCCGGTGATCTGCACCGCCTCGCTCTCCAGCAGCCCGCGGAACTGCAACGCGAGCTCGTCCGCGGTCATCCGGCTGTCGGTCCGGATCCGCCAGGAGTGCACGAGCTTCTCGTCGGCGAAAGTCGCCAGCACGATGTTGGTGTTGCCGACGTCGATGGTGAGCAGCACGGTTACGAGGCCTTCCGCGGTCGCAGGTCCAGAGCGATGTCGAGGATCGGCGACGAGTGCGTCAGCGCCCCGACCGACAGGTAGTCGACGCCGGTCTCGGCGAACTCGCGGGCGCGCTCGAGCGTCAGACCGCCGGTGGCCTCCAGCTCGGCCTTGCCGCCGACGGCGGCCACCACCTCGCACAGCAGCGCCGGCTCCATGTTGTCGAGCAGCAGGAACGTCGCTCCGGCGGTCACCGCCTCGACGGCCTCGGCCACCGTGGTGACCTCGACCTGTACCGGCACGTCCGGGAAGGCCGAACGGACCGCGTCGTACGCCGCCGTGATCGAGCCGGCCGCGAGCTTGTGGTTGTCTTTGATCATCGCGACGTCGTAGAGGCCCATCCGCTTGTTGGTGCCCCCACCAGCACGAACGGCGTACTTCTCGAGCGGACGCAGCAGCGGCGTCGTCTTGCGGGTGTCGAGCACCCGGGCACCGGTGCCCTCGATCGCGGCCGTCCAGCGCCGGGTGTGGGTGGCGATCCCGGACGTGCGCGAGATCAGGTTCAGCGCGGTCCGCTCGGCGGTGAGCAGCGCCCGCGTCGGCCCGGAGATCGTCGCGAGCACGTCGCCGCGGTGCACGACGGTGCCGTCGCCGACGCGCGCGTCGAATTCCGTGACCCCGACGGCGGAGAACACCGCCTGCGCGACCGAGAGCCCGGCGATCACGCCGGAGGCCCGCGCCACCAGGTCCACCACGTCGACCTGATCGGCCGGGATCGTGGCGACGCTCGTCACGTCGACGCCGTCGGGGCCGCCGAGGTCCTCGGCGAGCGCTCTCTGGGCCAGGTCGGCCACCCAGGCCGGATCGAGCTGGTTCATGCCATCGCCTCGTACGTCTCGGTCAGTGCGCCGTTCGGCGCGATCGCGGCCAGCAGGTGTCCCCGCCAGGTGTCTGACGCGTCCGGGAAGTCCTCGCGCCAGTGGCAGCCTCGGGTCTCTTCCCTGGTGAGCGCAGCCGTCACGAGCGCGGTCGCCACTGTATGCAGGTTGGTGACCTCCCAGTTCGCCGGGCGGGGGTCGACCGAATGCTTCCCGCCGAGCTGCGCCAGCGTGTCCGATGTCGCCTGCAGCGACGTCGCGGAGCGCAGCACCCCCGCGCCGCGCACCATCGCGTGCTGCACGTCCTCCCGGACCGTCGAGGACACCACGTAGTGGTCGAGGCCGCTGCCCTCGATGTCGACCGGTTCGGTCTGCGGCGGCAGGTCACGGGCGAGGTCCGCGCCGATCCGTCCGGCGAAGACCAACCCCTCCAGCAACGAGTTGGACGCGAGCCGGTTGGCGCCGTGCACGCCGGTGCAGGCGACCTCACCGCACGCGTAGAGGCCGGGCACGCTGGTCCGGCCGTTCAGGTCGGTCCGGACACCGCCGGACGCGTAGTGCGCGGCCGGCGCCACCGGGACCAGATCCGTGACCGGGTCGATACCCGCCTGCCTGGCCCGGGCCAGGATCGACGGGAACCGGTGCTCGAGGAACTCCCGTCCGAGGTGCCGGGCGTCGAGCCACACGTGCTCGCGGCCCGACGCGAGCATCTCGCGGGTGATGTTCTTGGCGACGATGTCTCGCGGGGCGAGTTCGGCCAGCTCGTGCCGACCCACCATGAACCGCTCGCCGTCGGCGTTGCGCAGGTAGGCGCCCTCGCCGCGCACCGCTTCACTGACCAGCGGTTGCTGCCCGGCCGGGGCGTCCGCGCCCAGGTACAGCGCGGTCGGGTGGAACTGGACGAACTCCAGGTCGGTGACCGCGGCACCGGCCCGGAGCGCGAGCGCGACCCCGTCGCCGGTGGAGACGGCCGGGTTCGTGGTGCTCGCGAAGATCTGGCCGAGTCCGCCGGTCGCGAGCACGACCGCGCGGGCCAGGACCGCGCCGACGCCGTCTTCCGAACCCTCACCGAGCACGTGCAGGCTGACCCCGGCGGCCCGGCCGTCGGCGCCGGTGAGCAGGTCGAGCACCAGCGCGTGCTCGATCAGCCGGACGCCGGGGTCGCGGCGGATCGCCGCGTGCAGCGCCCGCTGCACCTCGGCACCGGTGGCGTCACCGCCCGCGTGGACGATCCGGTCGGCGTGGTGGCCGCCCTCGCGGGTGAGCATCAGCGAGCCGTCCCGGTCGCGGTCGAACTCGGCGCCGGCCGCGATCAGTTCGTACAGTCGCCCCGGGCCCTCCCGGGTGAGGACGTCGACCGCGACCGGGTCACAGAGCCCGACGCCGGCGATCAGCGTGTCTTTCGCGTGGGCAGCCGGGGTGTCGAGCGGATCGAGCACGGCGGCGATGCCACCCTGCGCCCAGCGCGTCGAACCGTCGTCGATGTTGACCTTCGTCACGACGACGACCGACAGGCCGGCTTCCCGGGCGTGCAGCGCGGCGCAGAGCCCGGCGACGCCGGACCCGATCACGCAGACGTCCGCGGTGACGGTCCAGCCGGGCGAGGCCGCCAGCAGCCGCCTCGGGACCGTCACAGCGCGACCGGACCGTTGTCGATCAGCCGGGTCGTCCCGACTTTGGCCGCGAGCAGCAGCCGGGCCGGGCCGCTCCCCGGCGCCGGTCCGAGGTCGGGCGCGGTGACGACCGCGTAGTCGAGGTCGAGACCGTCGACGCTCAGCGCCTCGCGGGCGGCCTCCTCGACCGCGGCCACGCCGTGCGGACCCGCGGCGGCCCCGGCCTTCAGTGCGGCCGCCAGCGCCAGCGCGGTGGCCCGCTCGGACTCCGACAGGTATCGGTTCCGGCTGGAGAGCGCGAGGCCGTCCGGCTCGCGCACGGTCGGCACACCGACGACCTCGATGTCCAGGTCGAGATCCCGGACCATCTGCCGGACGAGCGCGACCTGCTGGTAGTCCTTCTCGCCGAAGAACACCACGTCGGGCCGGGTCAGGTTGATCAGCTTGAGGACGACCGTGAGCACGCCGTGGAAGAACCCCGGCCGGCTCGCGCCTTCGAGGATCTCGCCGAGCGGCCCCGGGTTGACGCGGGTGTTCGGCTGTCCGCTCGGATACATGACGTTGACGGTCGGGGCGAACACGATGTCGACGTCTTCGCGGGCACAGATCTCCAGGTCGCCCTCGAGCGTGCGCGGGTAGCGGTCGAAGTCCTCGTTCGGGCCGAACTGCAGCGGGTTGACGAACACCGTGGTGATCACGGTGGCGGCGCGCGCCCGAGCCTGGCGCAGCAGCGCGGCGTGCCCGTCGTGCAGCGCGCCCATCGTCATGACCACCGCCACCGGCCCGTCAGCGAAGTCCCGGACCCGGGCCAGCGACTCGCGGTCGCTCACCACGACAGGCGTACGGACCGTCATAACCAACTCCATCCGTGCGGGGTGCAGGTCCTCGAAAGCCTTCTTGCAGACGCCCGGCGAGCGGCGCCGCGGGCGATTGGAGCGCCGTTCAGGTCGCCGCGGAGTGGCCGCCGAGTACGTCGAGCAGACTCTCCGCGGCGGCCGGATCGAGGCGGCCGGCGGCGATCGCCCGGTCGGCGGTACGGCGGGCCATGGCCAGGTATCCGGCGACCGCGCTCGGCTGGCGTCCGCGCAGGACGTCCAGGTGGCCGACGACCGTCCCGGCATCGCCACGGGAGACCGGACCGGTCAGCGCGGCGTCGCCGGACCGCAGCGCGTTGTCGAGCGCGGCACCGGCCAGCGGCGCGAGCGCGAGCCCGGGCTGTTCGACCCCGGCCGCACGCAGCAGGTCGGCGGCATCGTTGATGAGCGTGACCAGGTGGTTCGCGGCCACCACCAGCGCCGCGTGGTACAGCGCCCGCTGCTCGTCGGCGATCCAGAGCGGCTCGCCTCCCATCTCGAGCACGAGCGCTTCGCCGACCGGACGCAACTCGGGCGGTGCGGTCACACCCCAGGACACGCCGGCCAGGCGGCTTTCGTCCTCGTCGCGGCCGCTGAACGTCATGATCGGGTGCAGTGCCAGCGGCAGCGCGCCCACCCGCGTGGCGGGCGCGAGCACCCCGAGGCCGTGGGCACCGGAAATGTGGACGACGATCTGGCCGGCCCGGAACGCGCCGACCTCGGCGAGGCCGGTGACCAGCGGCTCCAGCGCGTCGTCGGGCACCGCGAGCAGCGCGAGGTCGGCGGCCGCGACCACGGAGTCGGGCGGCACGATCGGGGTGCCGGGCAGGCGGCGGGCGGCTCGGTCGAGCGAGTCGCTGCTCACCGCGGAGGCGGCCACGGGCTGGTGACCCGCGCGTGCGAGCGCGGCGGCGAGTACCGATCCGGCGCGGCCGGCGCCGACCAGGCCGACCGCGAGCCGTGCCGGCCGGTCGGCCGGGGACGGCGGGGTGCCGTGCGAGTGATCCATGATCCAGTCCTCGAATCGGGTACCGGTCGGCCCAAGTATGCGTGCGGGTGCGAGGTCCAGGTAGGCCATGTCGGCGGTGTCACAGCACTGTTACAACGTTCGAATTACACCCCTTGCCGTAATTGTCGTATTCATCTATTAATGGGATGAAGCCGACTAAGGAGGCTGCATGGCTCGCGTGCGGACGACGCCCCGCCACACGGCTGCACCGGCGCGCTCGACCGAAGAACACCACTCGGTGTTCGAGGATCGGTCGGTGCTCGATGCGCTGTGGAGCGCGGTGGTGGCCGCCCCCACGAGCGTGATGCCCCCGATGCCCGACGCCCCGGAGCCCGACGCCCCGGAGAAAGCCGCCGACCTCGCCGCCGAGCCTTCCGACCAGCCGAACCGGCCCTCGGAGCAGCCCGCACCCGCCGAGCCCGCCGGAGCGGCTGGTCCCGGAGCGGCTGGTCCCGGAGCGGCTGGTCCCGGAGCGGCTGGTCCCGGAGCGGCTGCACCGGCTGCGCCCGCCGCGACGGCCGCACCCCCTGCGCACGCAGGAACGACTGCACCCGCTGCACCGGCGGCTGCGCAGGCGGCGGCTCGGGCGGCCACGGCGGCGCCGCCGCCGTTCGAGCCCGTGCTCGGGCGACCGGTCTTCCCGGCCGGCCTGCCCGGGATGGCCCCGCCCCACCACCCCGCCCCGGCGACGTCCGCCCCCGAGCGGGCCACGGCACCGCCGCCCACCGACCACGCGACGACGGCCGGACATCCCGCCGCCGCGGGGAACCCGGCCGAGCACCCGCCCCGGGCCACCGGGCCGTTCGACCTGAGTTACGCCGCCCCTCCGGCCACGAACCGCACGATCTGGGCCGGCCCGAGACACGCCGCCCCGCACGACTGGAACTCGCTCAGCGCGCTGCTGACGATCGAGACCCCGACCGCCGTCGCCGACGCCGGTCTGCTCGTCCTGCGCCTGGTCATCGGCCTCACGATGGCCGCCCACGGTGCCCAGAAGGCGTTCGGCGCGTTCGGCGGCGACGGCTTCTCCGCGACCGCGGACGGCTTCTCCGCCCTGGGCTACCAGCCCGGCGCCCTGTTCGCGCTGGCCGCGATCATCGGCGAGCTCTTCGGTGGCCTCCTGCTCGCGGTCGGGCTGCTCACGCCGCTGGCCGCGGGCGGCATCATCGGCGTCACGGTCAACGCGATGGTCGCGGTCAACCTCGGGAACGGCTTCTTCGCGACGAACAACGGCATCGAGCTGCCGCTGATCCTGAGCGGCGCCGCGCTCGGCCTGCTGGTCACCGGCCCGGGCCGGTACGCCGCCGACGCCCGGATCCCGTTCTGCAACGGGGCCGCCGTCCAGTGCGCCGCCGCCGCGGTAGCCCTCGTGGCCCTGCTGGCCAGTCTGGGCGCTCACCTGATCTGAGGGAGCGACCTCGCCACGGCGCCTTGACGGGCTCGTCCCGGCCCGGACGAACCCGTCAAGGCGCCATTTCTTCGTCGGTGTCGGGAACCGACAGCGGCAGGCGCACGGTGGCCAGCAGGCCGTGGGGCGACGCGTCCGCCAGCGTGATCGTGCCGCCGTGACGGCTCACGATCTCCAGGGCGATGGCCAGGCCGAGGCCCGAGCCTCCACTGTCCCGGTCCCTGGCGTCGTCCCGGCGGGTGAAGCGCGCGAACACCCGTTCCCGGTCGGCGGCCGGGATCCCGGGCCCGTCGTCGACGACCTCGAGCGTGCCCCAGCCCGACTCGGAACCGAGCCGTACCTCGACGCCGCTCTCGGCGTAGCGCACCGCGTTCTCCACCAGGTTCGTGACGACCCTGGTCAGCCCGTCCTCGTCCCCCTCGACCACGGCCGACGCCGCCCCCGGCCGATCCACCCGCACGACCGGCACTCGAGCGCCCGTGGAGCGCGCGACGGCGGCATCCGCGACCAGCGCGAGCTCGACCGGCTCGGGCGGCCGGTAGCGGGCCGGGCCGTCGTCCATGCGCGCGAGCAGCAGCAGGTCGTCGACGAGCCGGGTCAGCCGCTCGACGTCGGCGAGCAGGTCACCCGGCTCGGCCGGGGTCGCGGTCACCTCCGCCACCTCGATCTGGGTCCGCAGGCTGGCCAGCGGGCTGCGCAACTCGTGCGCGGCGTCGGCGACGAACGCCCGCTGCCTGGCCCGGGCGGCGTCCAGCCGCGACAGCATCGAGTTCAGCGTCTCGGCGAGCCGGAAGATCTCGTCGTGCGCCCGCGGCAGCGGCAGTCGCTCCGCACCACCGCCACGAACGCTCCCACCGATCCCGGAGCCGCCGGCCGCGATCGTCTCCGCGCCCCGGCGGAGTGCCTCGACCGCGTGCAGCGCCGCGCCGACCATCCGCCAGGCCAGCACCACCAGCACGACCAGCAAGACCCCGTACCCGGTCAGCAGCCCGACCCGCACCACCCTGACCGACTCGTGCACCTCGCTGGCCGGCACCGCTACCAGCACGGTCTTGGGATCCTCGGCGGTACCCGCCGAGACCGCCACGACCCGCACGACCCCGTCGACGCCGAACCGGTAGCCGGGCTCGTAGCGCTCCTCGTCCCGCAGAACGAGCTCCACTTCGCTCGACGGCAACATCGGGACCAGCCGATCCGCACCGGCCGACGCGGCCAGCACCCGGCCGTTCCGGTCGATCACCTGCACGACCGTCGTGCCGCCGGCCGGGATCGGGTCCGGCAGCCGGTCGGCGTCGACCAGCGCGGCGACGTCCGAACCGGTCTGCCTGGCCGCGCCGTCCAGCGCGCGCTCCAGCGAGGCGCGCAGCACCACGACCAGCACGACCAGGCTCAGCGCCAGCGCGACGAGCACCGCCGCCGTGGCCAGCGCCACCAGCCGCGTCCGCAGCCGGGCTCGACGCCAGACGCGTCCGGGCAGGTGCACGAACCTCATCCGCCGTCCGGCTCGAGCCGGTACCCCGCCCCCCGGACCGTCGTCACGGCCCGGCGCTCGAACGGCTGGTCGATCTTGCGTCGCAGGTAGCCCACGTACACCTCGACGACGTTCGCCTCGCCGGTGTCGTAGAGATCCCAGACGTGCTCGAGCAGCTCGACCTTGCTGACGACCTCACCGGCGTGGCGCATCAGGTACTCCAGCAGCGCGAACTCGCGCGCGGTCAGCGTGATCTCGACCCCGGCCCTGGTCACCCGCCTGGACGCCGGGTCGAGCTCCAGGTCGCCCGCGCTCAGCACGGTCGGACGCTCCGGCGCGCCCCGCCGCAGCAGCGCCCGCAGTTTCGCCACCAGCACGACGTACGAGAACGGCTTGGTCAGGTAGTCGTCGGCACCGGCGTCCAGACCGTCGGCCTGGTCGTACTCACCGTCCTTGGCCGAGAGCATCAGCACCGGGACCCAGTTCTTCTCCGCCCGCAGTGCTTGGACCACCCGGTAGCCCGAGAGCTTGGGCAGCATGATGTCGAGGATGACCGCGTCGTACTCGTTCTGGCGGGTCCGTTCGAGGCCATCCATGCCGTCGTGTGCCACGTCGACGACGAACCCCTCGGTCTGCAGGCCGCGCCGGAGCGCCCCGGCCAGCCGAATCTCGTCCTCGACGACCAATACCCGCACTTGCATCCCTTCGTTACGCCAGTTGACAGCGGGGCAAGCCTCCGGCATCCGCACTGTGAGGGTGCTGAGTACCACCCGCCATCTCAGCCCGATCTCAGCATGCACCGAGCAGCATCGGCAGGTAGCTAAGCCACCGGGAGGTGTTCGCCATGTCTCCGCGAGATTCCGGAGCGCCGCACGAGCCCGAGGTGCTCTCGTCGACCTCGGGATCGGTCGCACAGCGACCGCTCCTGGTCCGTCGTCCGTCGTTGCGCTGGGCCGTACCGGCCGTCGTGCTCGTGCTCGCGTTGGTCGGCGGCGGCGTCAGCCGCATGCTCACCGCCGACGCGTCCCCCTCGCTACCACCACGGACCGCCTCCGCGCTGCTCGTCGATCTGCAGTCGGCGCTTCCGCAGAGCTTCTCCGGCACCGTCGTCCAGAAGTCCGACCTCGGTCTGCCGAGCTTCCCGACGTCCGGAGCGCAGGGCAGTTCGGACTTTCTGTCGATGCTGACCGGCACCCACACGCTGCGCGTCTGGTACGGCGGGGAAGACAAGCAGCGCGTAGCGCTGCTCGGGTCCCTCGGCGAGTCCGACGTCGTCCGCAACGGCAACGACCTGTGGACGTGGTCGAGCACGAAGAACCAGGCCACCCACACCAAACTCGATCCGGACGACCTGAAGCACCCGTCACCGTCGGCGGCACCGTCCACACCGCAGGACGCCGCCGACTGGCTGCTGAGGTCGCTCTCGCCCAGCACCGACGTCTCGACCGACGGAACCGCCAAGGTCGCCGGCCGGGCCGCGTACGAGCTGGTGCTGAAGCCGAAGGACCGCGCGTCCCGCGTCGGGCAGGTGCGGATCGCGGTCGACTCCGAGAAGAAAATGCCGCTCCGGGTGCAGGTCTTCGCTCGCGGCGCGTCCACTCCGGCATTCGAGGTCGGGTTCACCCAGGTCTCGTTCGACGCCCCTGACCAGGCGCAGTTCACGTTCACCCCGCCGCCCGGCGCCACGGTGAGCGAGGGAAAGCCGGGCACGACTCACGAGAAGCTGCCGAAGGACCGGATCACGACGGTCGGCTCGGGCTGGACCCGCGTCGGCATCGTCAGCGACGTCACGAAGCCGACCGAGGGCCGTGGGGGCGACCTGCTGAGCGCTCTGCCGAAGGTGAGCGGCTCCTGGGGTAGCGGGCGTCTGTTCGAGTCCGACCTGCTGTGCGCGGTACTGACCGACGACGGACGGGTGGTGTTCGGCGCCGTCGATCCCGAGCGGCTCTACCAGGCGGCGGCGCGATGACAGCGCCTGCGGTCGAGCGTCCGCAAGACCTCGATCGTGCGCACGGCAGTGCGCTCGCGGTCAGCACCGCGGGTTTGACGAAGCGGTTCCGCAGCGGCCAGGTCGCGGTCGACGGCCTCGACCTGGCCGTGCCGACCGGGTCGGTGTACGGGTTCCTCGGCCCGAACGGGTCGGGGAAGACGACGACGATCCGGATGCTGCTGGGCCTGGCCCGGCCGACGGCGGGGACCGCCCGGCTGCTCGGCGGCCGAATGCCGGAGGACGCCGCGCGCGTGCTGCCGCGGGTGGGCGCGCTGGTCGAGGGACCGGCGTTCTACCCGCACCTGTCCGGGCGGGAGAACCTCCGGCGGATCGACGCGGTCGACCGGACGGCCGACCCGACGACGTCCGCGGAACGGATCGCGGCGGCGCTGGACCGGGTCGGCCTCACCGCCGCGGGCCGCAAGAAGTACCGGGCGTACTCGCTCGGGATGCGGCAGCGGCTCGGTCTCGCGGCCGCGCTGCTGCGACCGCGAGACCTGCTGGTGCTCGACGAACCGACGAACGGCCTCGACCCGCAGGGCACCCGCGAGGTCCGCACGCTGATCGCGGAGCTGGCCTCCGGCGGCACGACCGTGATGCTCTCGACGCACCTGCTGGCCGAAGTCGAGCAGATCTGCACCCACGTCGGCGTGATGAACGTCGGCCGGCTGGTCGCGCAGGCCCCGCTGGACGAGTTGCGCGCGGGCACCGCGCCCCGGGTCGAGGTCGAGAGCGACCGGCCGCTGGACGCGGTCGACACGCTGCGGCGAGTCGGGCTGACCGACATCGAGCTGGACGGGAACCGGGCCCGCGCGGTCTACCACGACATCCCGGCCGACCGGGTCGTGGCCGCACTGGTCTACGACGGCGTGCCGGTGCAGGGTTTCCGGGTGCTCTCCCCCACGCTGGAAGAGGTATTCGTCGGGCTCACCGGGGAGGGCTTCGATGTCAGCGCCTAAGGCCTACGCCGCGGTACCGGGGGCGTTCTTCCCGGTGCGCTTGCGCGAGCCCGCCACGATCGTGCAGGTGGCCGGACTGACCGCGGGTTTCCCCACCGGGCGTTTGTTGCTGTCGGAGCTCCGGCTCGTGTTCGGGCGGCGGCGCAACCAGGCCGCGCTGCTGATGCTGGCGGCGGTGCCGGTGGTGATCGCGGTCGCGGTCCGGTTCGCGGGCCCCTCGACCGGTCGCGGGCCGGCGTTCCTCGCGCTGGTGAACGGCAACGGACTGTTCGTCGCGCTGACCGCGCTCGCGGTGGCGCTGCCGCTGTTCCTGCCGCTGGCCGTGTCGGCGATCGCCGCGGACGCGGTCGCCGGTGAGGCGAACCTGGGGACTCTCCGGTACCTGTTGACCGTGCCGGTCGGGCGGACCCGGTTGCTGCTGGTGAAGTTCGCCGCGGTCGTCGCGTACACGATGGCCGGTATCGCGCTGATCGGTGCGGTCGGCGCGGGAATCGGCGTGCTGCTGTTCGGTGGCGGCTCGACCGCGCTGCTCTCCGGGACGCAAATCGGGCTCGGCGGCGCGTTGCTGCGGCTCGGGCTGGTCTGCCTGTACCTGACCGCGTGCCTGGTCGCGCTGGCCGCGATCGGGGTGTTCGCGTCGACGCTCACCGAGCAGCCGATCGCGGCGACGATCGGGGTCGTCGCGGTCACCGTGACGTTCCAGATCCTGGAGGCCGTGCCCCAGCTCGCGTTCCTGCACCCGTTCCTGCTCACGCACTACTGGACGGACTTCGGCGAGCTGCTGCGCGATCCGATCGGGTTCGGAGCACTGGTGCCGGGGCTGGTCAGCGCGGCGGTGTACACGGCGGTGTTCGCGTCGGCGGCGTGGGCGCGGTTCGGGGCGAAGGACGTCACCTCTTAGTGCCGGTGTCCTGGCGGGAGGCCGCGTCCGAGGCCCTGTACGGGCCCGGCGGGTTCTATCTGACGCACCGTCCGGGGGCGCATTTCCGCACGTCCCTGCACGCGGCTCCGGAGCTGTTCGCGGACGCCGTCGGCGAGTTGCTCTCGCGGGTGGACCGGGCGTTGGGGCATCCGGATCCGCTGGATTTCGTGGATGTCGGTGCGGGTGGTGGCGAGCTGGTTTCCGCGCTGCCTTCGCGGCTGGGCCGGCGGGTCCGGGTGACCGCGGTCGAGCGTGGGGGTCGTCCTTCGTCGCTGCCGTCCTCGGTTTCCTGGGTCGGGGAGGTTCCGGCGCTGACCGGGCTGCTGCTGGCGAACGAGTGGCTCGACAACGTCCCGGTGGAGGTGGTCGAGCGCGACCCGTCCGGGGCGGACCGGATCGTGCTGGTGGATCCGTCTTCCGGCGCCGAGTCGCCGGGGGCGGTCGTCTCCGGCGCCGACGCGGCGTGGCTGGCGCGGTGGTGGCCGCTGTCCGAGCCCGGCGACCGGGCCGAGGTCGGTTCCGCGCGTGACGCGGCCTGGGCGGCGGCGGTGGGGCGCGTACGGCGCGGTCTCGCCGTGGCGGTCGACTACGGCCACACGGTGGACGCCCGGCCGCGCGGCGGGACGCTGAGCGGGTATCGCGACGGCCGGCAGGTGGTGCCGGTGCCGGACGGGTCGTGCGATGTCACCGCGCACGTGGCGATGGATTCGCTGGCGCCCGGCCTGCCGCTGCGGCGGCAGCGCGACGTGCTGCGCGCGCTGGGGGTGTCGGGGGCTCTGCCTCCGCGCTCGCAGGCCACCGCGGATCCGGCCGGGTATCTCCGTGCGCTGAGCGCCACGTCCAGGGCCGCCGAACTGACCGCCGTACCGGGCCTCGGCAGCTTCCACTGGCTGCTGCAACCCAAGAACGTCGAAGACGCTCTGCTCTGACCCGGCCCGCTGCCTACGGAACGACCGCCTGGGCGGCTATCTGGATCAACGCTTCCTGGTCCCAGAAGCGGCGGACCTCGGCCAGGGAGAGGGCCGGGGCGGCACCGCTCAGGCGGGCGCGCCAGACGCTACCGATCGCTCTGGCGGCGGCCTTGTAGTCGTCGATCGAGGTCACCTGGATCTCGACCCGGGTCAGGTGCTCGCAGGTGCCGCCGCTGGCGGCCAGCGCGGCGAGCAGGTTCTGGATCGCGCGGTCGAACTGCGGAACGAGTCCACCGTCGACGATGCGGCCTTCGTGGTCGGCGCCGGTCTGCCCGGCCAGGAACACGAACTGTCCGGACGCGACCGTGGCGTGCGAGTACCCGCGCGGATCGGGAACCTCGAACGGGTTGACCCGGCGCCCGGCCCGCGACGGCCCGTCCGGACGGGCGGCACGCGGACGCGGCTCGGGAGCCGGGCGGCGGGCCGGGTCGGCCACGACCGCCCTCCCGGACACCGCGGCGGCCCCACGGACTCCGCGCGGCCGGTCACCCGTGTCGGCGACACCGCGCGGCCAGTCACCGGTGTCGATCGGCCCCGAACGCCGTAGCCGGTCTCCGGTATCGGCGACACCGCGCGGCCGGTCGCCGGTGTCGCGCGGGTCGGCGCGGCGCGGACGATCGCCCGGGTCGCGCACCCGGTCACCGGTGTCAGCCGCACCCCGCGACCGCTCGCCGGTGTCGATCGGTCCCGAACGCCGTAGCCGGTCGTCCGTCTCGGAGGGAGCCGACCGTCTCGGTCGGTCGCCGGGGTCGGGCATGCCTCCGCGGACGCGGTCGGTCGCCTCCGGCTCCCGGCGCGGCAGGACCCGGCCGCGATAGTCCTCCGGCTCGGGCCGACGCTGCGGCGGCACCGCCCGCCCCTCCGGGCGCACGTCCGACCGACTCTCCGGCCGGGACCGCTCGCGACTCGCCCGCGCGGCCACCCGCGCCGGATCCTCCCGGCGGATCAAGGAGTCTCCCGGCACCATCTCGTCCGCTGCCTCGAACCCCCGGGGCTCCTCCGCGTCACCGCCGAGAGGCCGGTCGAGCGATCCGTCCAGCGAGCCGATCGGGTCGGTCAACGGATCCGGTGACCGAGGAACGCTCCCGGCCGAGCGCGAACGCCGCCTGGGCTGATCCGGAGAATCCCCGTCACGCGCGTGGTGCCGCCCCTGGCCAAGGTCGTCGGTTACTCCGTAGCTCACGCCACAACCGTCCCAGCGTCGTCGGTTTCCCCTTGCCCGTCTGCGGTGCGGACGTCTTCCGCGTCGAAGCGGCCCCCGGACAAAACGAGTTGGCAGACACCTTACGATGCCCCACCCACCCCAGGTGACCAAATCGGACGACGCTCAGTGAACTCGTCACACGGTTACCTGCAACGACTCCAACCCTCGGATGATGAACCCGGGCTTCCACCGCGGCTCCTCGGCGAGCGCCAGCCCCGGCACCCGCCGGATCATCGTCTCGAACGACGCCCCGAGCTCGACCCGCGCCAGCGGCGCCCCCAGACAGAAGTGGATGCCGGCCCCGAACGAGATGTGCGGGTTCGGCGTCCGCCCCAGATCGAGACGCTCGGCGTCGGCGAAGACCGCGGAGTCCCGGTTCGCCGACCCGAACAGCAATCCGATCTCGGTACCCCGGGGAATCCGGACGCCGTGCATCTCGATGTCTTCCAGCACCCACCGCTCGAACATCTGCAGCGGCGTGTCCCACCGCATCAGCTCCTCGATCGCGGTGCCGACCCCGACCTCCCCCGATCGCAGCCGGGCCAGCTCCGACGGGTTCCGGAACAGCGACCACCACCCGTTGCCGGTCACGTTCACGGTCGCCTCGTGCCCGGCGTTCAGCAGCAGCACGCACGTCCCGACCAGTTCGCCGTCGGTCAGCTGATCACCGGCGTCGACGACCGACGCCAGCGCGCTGATCAGGTCGTCGCCGGGTTTCGCGCGCCGCTCCTCCGCCAGCCCCACCAGATACGACGAGAACTCGATGCTCGCCCGCACCGCCGTCGCCTCGGCCTGGGCCGACGGGTTCAGCTCGTACATCCCGCAGATGTCGGCCGACCAGGGCCGCAGGAGGTGCCGATCCGACTCGGGAATCCCCAGCATCTCCGCGATCACCGCGACCGGCAGCGGCTCGGCCACCGTCGAGATCAGGTCGACCGCCGACCCGTCGGACCCGGCGTCCAGCAGGTCCGACACCAGCTGCGACGCGAACTCCTGCACCCGCGGTGTCAGCCGCTGAACCGTCCGCATCGTGAACGCCTTCGAGACCAGCCGCCGCAGCCGGGTGTGATCCGGCGGCTCGACGTCGAGCATCCCGTTGCGGATCAGCGTCCAGAACGGCTCCAGGTGCTCCTGGTCCGGCTGGTGGCCCATCTCCTCGTGCGTCGCCACGTGCAGGTACGACCGGCCGAGGCGACGATCACGCAACAGCTTGTCGACGTCCTCGTGGCGGGAGAACAGGTACTGGCCCGTCCCGGGGAACTGCCAGGCCGGCGCGTTCGCACGCAAGTCGGCGTAGACGTCGTAGGGCCAGGCGACGAACTCCGGTGACCACGGGTCGAACGCGGGAGCGGGCACTACTGAACCGGTCATTGCACCACGCTAACCCCAGTTGGTTTCGATCCAGCGTGCCACCATGTCCGGGTGGAACTCACGGTCGGCATCGGTAGCGGCGCCAGCGAACTCGCGACCGCCGACATGGTGCTCAACATCGGCCCGCAGCACCCGTCCACACATGGCGTCCTACGGCTGCGCCTGGTCGTCGACGGCGAGCGGGTCGTCTCGGCCGAGCCGATCGTCGGGTACATGCACCGCGGCGCCGAGAAGCTGTTCGAGGTCCGCGACTACCGCCAGATCCTGATGCTGGCCAACCGGCACGACTGGCTCTCGGCGTTCTCCAACGAGCTCGGCGTCGCGCTGGCCGTCGAACGCATGATGGGTATCGAGGTACCGGAGCGGGCCACCTGGCTCCGGACCCTGCTCGCCGAGCTCAATCGCGTCCTCAATCATTTGATGTTCCTGGGGTCGTATCCCCTGGAGATCGGCGCGATCACGCCGATGTTCTACGCGTTCCGGGAGCGCGAGACGCTGCAGGCGGTGATGGAGGAGGCATCCGGCGGGCGGATGCACTACATGTTCAACCGGGTCGGAGGCGTGAAGGAGGAGGTCCCGGCCGGCTGGACCTCCCGCACCCGGCAAGCGGTGGCGGACGTCCGCAGGCGGATGTCCGATCTCGAGAACGTCATCCGGACCAACGACATCTTCCTGGCCCGGACGGTCGGCATCGGTGTGCTCGATGCCGGCAAGGCCGCCGCCTACGGTGCCAGCGGTCCGGTGGCCCGCGCGTCCGGGCTGGACATCGACCTACGCCGGGACGAGCCCTACCTGGCCTACGGCGAGCTCACCGACACGCTCGAGGTCGTCACTCGGACCGCGGGCGACTGCCACGCCCGGTTCGAGGTGCTTCTCGACCAGGTCCACGTCTCCCTCAATCTGGCCGACGCCTGCCTCGACCGGATTTCGACGCTGAGCGGGCCGGTGAACGTACGGCTGCCCAAGGTCGTCCGGGCGCCCGAGGGCCACACCTACGCGTGGACCGAGAACCCGCTCGGCATCAACGGGTACTACCTGGTGTCGCGGGGCGAGAAGACGCCGTGGCGGCTGAAGCTGCGCACCGCGTCTTACGCGAACGTCCAGGCGCTCGCCACTCTGCTGCCGGGCACGCTGCTTCCCGACCTGGTCGCGATCCTCGGCTCGATGTTCTTCGTCGTCGGCGACGTCGATAAATAGCGCTTACCAGCTGCGGTAGGCGCCGGTGTCGTCCTTCGCGTGACGCGCGTGACGTCCGCCCGCGCCTTCCGGGGCGGGCGAGCCGCCGCCCGCCTGGGGCAGGTGGTCGAGGCTCGGCAGCTCGAACTCGGCCGACCGCTCGTCGACCGCCGAGCCGTTCGGTGCCGACGGACCGTGCTGGGCCTGACCGTGCTGGGACGGGTCACCGAGGTTGGGGGCCTGCCAGGTCGGGGCCGGCTGCACGTCGGGCAGCTCGTCCCAGCGCTGTTGCTGTTGGCCGCCGAACCCGTTGCCGTGGCCGAACCCGTTGCCGGCACCGAAGCCGTTGCCCGCGCCGAACTCCGGCTCGGAGAGCGCCTGGCCGCCGACGGTGTAAGGGACGTCGAACACGTCTCCGGTGATCGCGCCGGTGATCACCTGCGGGTCGTCGCGGTCGTAGCGACGCTGCGAGCCGGTGTCCCACGCGTTGCCGTCGTTGTCGTTCCCGCGCTCGCGCCAGGACGACCATTCGCTGGCCGAACTCTGATCGTCGCTGCGTTCGCCCCCGCGATCGGCTCCACGGCCGTCGTCGCGGCGGCCGTTCGCCTCGGAGCGGGCCGGGGAAGCCGACCGGGCCCAGAACTCGGTGTAGTCGACCGTGCCGGACTCGCCGGACGGCTGCTCGCGGAACTCGCCGGAGTCTTCCTCCGCACCGGCGGCACGGGATCCGTAGACCCCGGCGTCCAGGCGACGGGCGGTGTAGACCGGCGGGGCGTCGTCGTAATCGATCATCTCGTAGGACGCGGAGTCTTCCTCGGCCCGGCGACGGCCACCACGGCGGCGGCTGACGTCGCCGTCGCTGGCCTCGGAGTCGTAGGCGCCGGACGCGTAGGTGCCGGCCTGGTAGGTCTGGTAGCGACCGGCCTGCTCGGCCGCGTCGTGGTCACGCTCGTTGTCACGCCGGCGGCCGTACTCGGTACCGGCCGGTGCCTCGTCGCGACGGCGGCGGCCGGGGTGGGCATCAGCGGCCTGCTCGGCCTCGGCCGGGCGGCGGGGCCAGTTGCCCGGCGCCGGGGCCGGGGTGTGCTCGGGCACCTCGGCGCGCGCCGACCCGTAGGTACCGGCGCCGTACCGGATCGGCTCCTGACGCTGCGGATCCTGACGCTGAAGATCGGGGCGCTGGGCATCGGGGCGCTGGGCGTCAGACCGGTGGGCGTCCGGACGGTGGGCCTCCGGCCGCACAGCGTCCGGGCGTTGGGGGGCGTTCGGATCGCCGTCGCCCTCGCCGTCGGTCTGGCCGAACCAGTCGTAGGCGGCTTCCGCCGACGGGGCGCCGCCCTGGGCCTCGGCGCGAGCGGTGATCGCCCGGCGTTCGCGCGGGCCGTTACCGGCTCCGTGGTACCGGCCGTCGTAGTCGTCGGCGCCCGGTAACGCGCTGGTTAAGCGCCCCATCCGGGTGGACTCGGCCCGCAGCACCGAGTCACGCCGGGTGGCCTCGAGTTCGCGGTGGACCCGCTCGAGCTCGCGGTGGACGGAGACCTCCACACCGCGGCGGAGCGAGTCGATGTCGTTGCGGAGCTGGCCGACCTCGGTGCGCAACTGCTCCTCGACGTCGTCCTTGACCATCGCGGCGTCGTCGCGCAACACGACGCTCAGCCCGATGACGACGACGGAGAAGACCGCGAGAACGGCGGCCGCGCGCAGGGGGCCGACACCGCTTCCGAGGACCAACAGCAATGCCGCGATCGGGGCAATGGCGACGCCGACCCAGAACAGCTTGCCGACGTGGCGGCGGAATCCCGGAGCCGGTGCGGCTTTCTCCGCTCGCTCCGGGGGCGGTAGGTGAGGCGGCGGCATGCGATCGAGGTTAGCGAGTCCCTCACGCGGTGTCCGCGTTCTGGATGATCCGGACGGGTTCGTTGATGCCGTTTCACCCGAGTTGTCGGTTGCAATCTGCTCCACACCAGACGGTTCGTCCGATCCGCCTCCGCCGTTTGACGGATGTTCGTTCGGTTGCGCACAGTCCGGATCCACCACATCACGGTAACCGGACGGTGTCGGCAGATTGGCTAACCGGTACCCATAGTGTCCCTAATCACCCTTATCGAGGGTGATGGTTCGATCCGCCGCAGCAGCGGCAAACGTGCTGTCCGCGGTCGCCAGTAACACTGCGCAACCGGTTCCGCCCGGCACCTCGCGTACCAGGGCGGCCAGCGCGTCCGCCTCCTCCGGCTCCAGCCCCGACGTCGGGTCGTCGAGCACGAGCAGCTCCGAGCCGGCCAGCAGGGCCCGGGCCAGCACCACCCGGCCGTGCATCTCCAGCGGAACGGCGGCCAGGTCGGCGTCGACGTACGCGGTGAGGCCCAGCCGGTTCAGACGGTCGACCGCTCGCTCGCGCAACCGGCCCGGCTCCCGGCCCAGCCCTCTGAGCACGGAGACCCCGCCCAGCAGCGCGACTCCGATCCCGGCCCGGCGTCCCGGCGGGACGATCGGTACCGGCGGCACCCCGGGCGCCCCCACCAGCACGTTGTCGAGCACGGAGAGCCCTCCGTACAGCCCGACGCCCTGCAACGTCCGGGCCAGCCCGAGCGTCGTCAGCCGGTGCGGCCGCGGACGCAGGGCCGCGCCGTGCCAGGTGACCTGCCCGGACTCCGGACGGACGAACCCGCACACGGTGTTGAACAGCGTCGACTTGCCGGTGCCCGGGCCGCCGGTGACGGCCAGCACCTCGCCCGGTCCGACCGTGAGCGAGAGGCCGGCGAGCGCGATCGTCGTACCCAGCCGGACCCGCACGTCCGCCAGGCTCAGAACGCCTCGGTCGGTAGCCACCGTCTGATCCGAAGACCCCAGAGCCATCCGTGTCTCCTCGGGCTGCGCCACACGTCAGGCTGCCGAGTATGTGGTAACCGTCACATCATCTGCAAGACATGTTCCGGCCACCAACCAGTGCCAAATCGGACGGTGCGGTGGTCAGCGTCGCCGACGTGCCGTGGTCAGCGCTGCCCGAAGCGTTCCATCCCGCGGGTGACCGCGAGCCCGAGCAGGATCGCGACGCCGGAGATCACCGCGCCGACCCATTTGTCGGCCCCGAGCAGGTCCAGGTGCAGCCGTACCAGCCCGAGCAGCGACGCCGCGAGTACGACACCGAAGATGCCGCCCCGCCGGCCGTGCGCGCTCACCCCGCCGAGCAGAGCGACGCTGAAGCCGATCATCGCCAGCTCGGCCATGCCGTTGTACCCGGCCGCGCTGGTCCCGCGGTTCGCGGTGTCGAGCAGCCCCGCGGCGGCCGCGAGCGCGCCCGATCCGGCCAGCGCTCCGGCCGCCGCGATCGACGCAACAAAACCGACGCGCCGCGCCGGGTCACCGATCGGCCGGGAGCGTCCGACGAACCGCCGGAACGCCGGCAGCGCGAGCAACAGGGCTCCGGCGACCGACAGCACGACCGCGCCGGCCAGCCACCACCCGGCCGACACGTGCACGTCGGGGGTCTCGTTCCCGACCCTGCGCGCGGCGCTGCCGGCCAGCGCGGGCACCAGCCCGGAGAGCAGCCCGGCGACCCCCAGGCTCACCGCCCAGCTCGGGACGCCGAACACCGTGCCGAACAGCGCGATGACCAGGCCGGCCAGTGCCCCTCCGGCCAGCGAGATCGCCAGCGCGGACCCGAACGGACGCCCCTCGCTGATCAGCCAGGCGTAGTCGGCACCGGCGCCGATCGCGATCGCGCCGATCGCGAGGTTCGGCATACCGGCCCGCAGCGAGAGCGCGGCCGCGCTGCCGAGCAGGATCGCGGTGGCCACCCAGAGCATCAGGGCCGAGTCGGCGCCCCCTCGGAACGCCTTCTCGTTCTCGGCGAGGATCAGCAGCACCTCGGTGATGCAGGCGGCGAGGAGAACGATCTCCCACACCAGGTGCGGCCACAGCCGGTCGCGAACGGGCCGGGGCGCGGGGGAGGCCACCGGCGGCGGCGCGGCGACGACCGGCAGCCCGAACGGGGGCGTGTCTCCCCCGAGCATCTGGGTCGGGGTGTCGTGCTCGGCGACCCGGAAGTCGTAGTCCGGCGGCTCCTCGTACGCCCCCGGCAGCGTCAGCGTGCCGCCGTCCCGGTCATCGATACCCGGGTCGTTCTCGTGTCGCTTACGCACCGTCAACCTCCTCGGTCCCGTGAGACCGAGGGTAGACGGCTGCACCCAATTGAGAACTACTCCGGGTGCTTCAGCAGATAGTCGATGAAAGCCGCACGAAAGAGTGGCTCCTGGTCGCCGTACTCGTGGCCGGTCAGCTCACGCCAGAGACCGACCACCTCTTCGATCGTGCTCCCGACGGTGCCGAGGCTCTCGTCGTTCGACTCGGTCTCGCGCGACGCGGGCAGCCGCTCGATGAGGTTCCAGAAGAATCCGATGTCGCCGTGCTTGCGGGCCCGGGAGAACGCGCGCGAACGCAGCTCCTCGGTGGACAGCGCGTCCAGCGTAGCCAGGTCACTCATGGGATCAGCTTTCCTCATCGTCCGGCGGGTCCGGAATCCGGCACGACCGTTCCAGCCAGAGCGCGGCGGCGACCAGCAGCACCGCGGCGATCAGGCCACCAGTGCATTCCGGCAGGTCGTCGGCTGCGGCCGCCAGCCGGCTCCGCTCGCTGAGCAGGTAGAGCAGCAGGCCCGCGTACAGACCGACGAACAGCGCCCCGCCGAGCGAGGACGCCTTCGCCAGCGCCGCGAACCGGGCCACGGCCAGCGGCTCCACCGGCCCGGCGTCTTCCTGCCGCTCGATCTTGGCCTTCGTCGCCCTGGCCACGATCACCTCGAAGACCGCCAGCAGCGCGATCGACAGCGCCGGGAACCAGGTGAACGTCGGCAGGTCACCGTAAAAACGGTTGGCGAGCGCCCAGGCCGCCACGCACGCGACCAACACCACCAGGGCGAGGCTGCCGGGGCGGGTCGGGGTCAACCGCGGGGTCGGCGTGGGCGGGCTGGGGGGCGGGGTCACTGCGGGTCACCTCTCCAGGCTCAGGTCGTCGCGGCGGCGGACGCTGTTGCGTTCATCATCCGGCAGCGCCGCGATCAGCTCGCGCACCGTGCCCTGCCCGGCCAGTACCGCGTCGGGTTCGACGGCCAGCCAGGGCACCAGGACGAACGCCCGCTCGGACGTTCGCGGGTGCGGCAGGGTCAGCGCGGGGTCGTCGGACATCACCGGTGCCCCGGCGGAATCGTGCACCTGCACGACGTCCACATCGAGCGTTCGCGGACCCCAGCGCACGTCCCGCACCCGGCCCGCGGCCTGTTCGGCCGCGTGCGCGAACGACAGCCAGCCGGACGCGTCGCGCTCGGGCGCGTCGGCCACCACGATCGCGTTCAAGTAGTCGTCCTGGGCAATCGGGCCCCAGGGGGCGGTCTCGTAGACCGGGGACACCCGCGCCGCGTTCAGCGCCGCGACCACCGTGGCCAGGTTGGCCAGCCGGTCTCCGAGGTTGGACCCGATCGAGAGCACCGCGCGGGTCATCGGGACCGCCGGATCGTGACGGCCACGTCGGCGAACTCCAGCGGGATCGGCGCTTCCGGCTTGTGCACGGTGACCTCGGCGGCGAGCACCCTCGAGTCTTCCAGGCACGCCTCGGCGAGCCGCGCGACCAGCTTCTCCAGCAGGTTTACCGGTTCGCCCTCCACCACCGCGGCCAGCTTGCGCGCCAGCTCGCCGTAGTGCACGGTGTCGGTCACGTCGTCGGTGGCGGCGGCCTTGCCGGTGTCGAGCTCGAGGACGACGTCGACCACGAACGGCTGTCCGTCGCGGCGCTCGTGGTCGTACACGCCGTGATAGCCGGTCACGGTCAGACCGGTGAGCGTGATCCGGTCGTTCACCGCTCCGCCTCCCGGTATGCGTTCAGGACCGCGATCGCGTCCACGCTCGCGCGCACTTCGTGCACGCGCACACCCCAGGCGCCCGCCTGCGCGGCGAGCACGGTGATCGCGAGCGTCGCGTCCTCCCGCTGGTCGACCGGGCGGGGCTTCCCGTCGAGGTCGGCCAGCAGCTTTCCGAGGAACGACTTCCGGCTCGCGCCGATCAGCACCGGAAAGCCCAACGTCTGCAGGACGTCGAGCTTGGCCAGCAACTGCCAGTTGTGGACGCCGGTCTTGGCGAAACCGAGCCCGGGATCGAGGATCAGCGACTCCGGACGCACCCCGGCCCGCAATGCCGCGTCGATGCGGGCCGACAGTTCGTCGCGCACTTCGGTCACGACGTCGTCGTAGTGCGCGAGCTGCTGCATGTCCCGGCTGTGCCCACGCCAGTGCATGAGTATCCACGGGCAGCCGGCATTCGCGACGACGGCGCCCATCCCGGCGTCGGCCAGACCGCCGGAGACGTCGTTGACGACCGACGCGCCTGCCGCCAGCGCGGCCTCGGCCACCGCCGCTCTGGTCGTGTCGATGCTGACGACGACGCCGGAGGCGACGAGCTCGCGGATCACCGGGACGACCCGGCCGATCTCCACGTCGGCGGCGACCCGCTCGGCACCGGGCCGGGTCGACTCACCACCGACGTCGATCAAGTCGGCGCCCTCGGCGACGAGCTCCTGGGCGTGCGTGACGGCCGCGTCGATGCTCTCGTAGCGGCCGCCGTCGGAGAACGAGTCGGGCGTCACGTTGAGGACGCCCATCACGCGGCACCGGTCTGGCGCGCTCACCGACCTGATCCGAGAATCAGGCTCATCGCCTCGGCCCGCGCCGCCTGGGAGCGCTGGAACCAGCCCCGGACGGCCGACGTCACAGTGCGCGCGCCCGGCTTGCGGATGCCGCGCATCGACATGCAGAGGTGCTCGCACTCCACGACGACGATGACGCCGCGGGGCTCGAGCTTCTCCATCAGCGTGTCGGCGATCTGCGACGTCAGCCGCTCCTGCACCTGCGGACGCCGCGCGTACAGATCGACCAGCCGGGCGAGCTTGGACAAGCCGGTGATCCGGCCGTTCTCGCCCGGGATGTAGCCGACGTGCGCGACACCGTGGAACGGCACCAGATGGTGCTCGCAGGTCGAGTAGAGCTCGATGTCCTTCACCAGGACGAGCTCCTCGTGGTCTTCCTCGAAGACCGTGGTGAGCACGTCCGCCGGGTCGACCCGGAGCCCGGCGAAGATCTCGTCGTAGGCGCGGGCGACCCGGGCCGGGGTCTCCCGGAGGCCCTCGCGGTCGGGGTCTTCCCCGACCGCGACGAGGATCTCCCGCACCGCCCGCTGGATCCGGGGCAGGTCGACCGTCTTCTCGGCGGTCGCACCGTTCTCACCAGCGGGCGCCTCGGCGGCAGCCGCTTCGGTGCTCAGCGGAAGTCCTCTCCCCGGTTCATCGGGCCGGAGTGTCCGCCCGGGGAGCCCGGGGAGCCCGGCCAGCCGGGCTGACCCGGAACCGGCGGGCCGCCCAGCGTGTCGCTCTGCGGCGGCATCGGGTCGGTCAGCGGGTCGCCCGGAGCCGGCACCGAGGCGTCGACGCCCGGGCCGACGGTGACGCCCGGCTCGTCGTCGGGAGCGGCGTGCGACCCACCGTTGGTGCGGAGGCCGTGGTTGCCGTTCGCCAGCCGCGCGGTCGCCTCTTCGGCGGCCTTCTTCTGCAGCTCGGCGACTTCGGCCGCGGTCATGACCGGCGGCTTGTCGCTGGGCGTGCGCTTGCCGAACCCGTTGAACGGCGACATCGGCGGACGCTTCTGCACCCGGGCGCAGATCCGGGCCATGTCGTCCTTGCTCAGCGTCTCCTTCTCGAGGAGCTCGAGCACCATCGCGTCGAGAACGTCCCGGTACTCGGCGAGGATCTCGTACGCCTCGTCGTGTGCCAGTTCGATCAGCGCCCGCACCTCGCTGTCGATCTCGGCCGCTATGGCGTCCGAGTAGTCGCGCTGGTGGCCCATGTCGCGGCCGAGGAACGGCTCGGAGTCACTGGTGCCGTACTTGATCGCACCGAGCTTCGCGCTCATGCCGTACTCGGTGACCATCGAGCGGGCCATGCCGGAGGCCTTCTCGATGTCGTTGCCGGCGCCGGTGGTCGGCTCGTGGTAAACGAGTTCCTCCGCCGCCCGGCCGCCGAGCGCGTACGCGAGCGTGTCGATCATCTCGGACCGGGTCTGGGTGTACTTGTCTTCCGTCGGGAGGATCAGCGTGTGGCCCAGCGACCGGCCGCGCGGCACGATCGTCAGCTTGTGCACCGGCGCGGAGTGCGGGAGCGCCCAGGCCACCAGCGCGTGCCCACCCTCGTGGTACGCGGTGACCTTGAGCTCCCTCTGGCTCATCGCCCTGGTCTTGCGCTCCGGACCCGCGATCACCCGGTCGATCGCCTCTTCCAGCGCGTCGTTGGTGATCGCCTTCCGGTCCATCCGGGCGGTGAGCAGCGCGGCCTCGTTGATCACGTTGGCCAGGTCGGCACCGGTGAAGCCGGGCGTCCGGCGCGCGATCGTGTCGAGGTCGACGTCGGGCGAGAACGGCTTGCCCTTGGCGTGCACCCGCAGGACGGCCTTTCGGCCCTCGAGGTCGGGACGGTCGACCGCGATCTGCCGGTCGAACCGGCCGGGACGCAGCAGCGCGGGGTCGAGGATGTCGGGCCGGTTCGTCGCGGCGATCATGATGATGCCGCCCTTGACGTCGAAGCCGTCCATCTCGACGAGCATCTGGTTCAGCGTCTGCTCGCGCTCGTCGTGCCCACCGCCGAGGCCGGCGCCACGGTGGCGGCCGACCGCGTCGATCTCGTCGACGAAGATGATCGCCGGTGCGTTCTGCTTGGCCTGCTCGAACAGGTCGCGGACGCGGCTGGCACCGACACCGACGAACATCTCGACGAAGTCGGAACCGGAGATCGAGTAGAACGGCACACCGGCCTCACCGGCGACCGCACGGGCCAGCAGCGTCTTACCGGTACCGGGCGGGCCGTAGAGCAGGACGCCCTTCGGGATCTTCGCGCCGATCGCCTGGAACTTGGCCGGGTTCTGCAGGAACTCCTTGATCTCGTGGAGTTCCTCGATGGCCTCGTCGGCGCCGGCGACGTCGGCGAACGTCGTCTTGGGGGTGTCTTTACTGACCAGCTTGGCCTTGGACTTGCCGAAGTTCATGACTCGGCTGCCGCCGCCCTGCATCTGGCTCATGAACAGGAACAGCAGAACGACCACGACGAGGATCGGCAGGACAGTGATGAGTAGCGTGACGAAGATCGATTCCTGGGTGACCTTCGTGTCGAATGCGAGGCCGGAGTCGGCCTGCGCTTTCGCCTGCAGCTGCTCGAATACGTTGTCTGCGGCCTGGGCCGGGAACGAGGCCTCGATCTTGTTCGAGCCCCGATAGTCGTTCTTCAGCTGGAGACGGAGCACCTGCTCCTTGTCTTCCAGCTGAGCCTTGCTGTAGTTCCCGTCGCGCACCTGAGCGAGGGCGACCGAGGTATCGACCTTCTTGTAGTCGCCGTCGCCGGTGAACAGAGAGCCCAACAGCAGCGCGACCAGGATCATCAGGATGATCCAGACCAGTGGCCTGCGGATGAAGCGGGTACGTTCCATGCTGCGTGCGGGGCGCTCCTAAAAACAGAGCCCCGGCCCCTCCCGATTCTCAGGCTATTTGGCGCGTGTCGGTGTGCACTTCAGGTGGTTCGACGGGCGTAATACTCGTTGTTCACCCGGTGGTGGAAGAGTACTCCGCACCCACCTGGGGTGCAGGTCGCCGGTTGGCGATCTGCCGGGACAACGGGTGAACCCTGGTCACCGTTCCCTGCCCTGCTCAGGCCGCGCCGTAAACCTCAGGCCTCAGCACCCCGACAAACGGCAATCCGCGGTACTGCTCGGCATAGTCGAGGCCATATCCGACGACGAATTCGTTCGGGATGTCGAATCCGACGTAGGGCACCTCGACCGGGACCTTCACCGCGTCCGGCTTGCGCAACAGGGCGACGACCTTGACCGACGCCGGGTTGCGGCTGGCCAGGTTGCGTAGCAGCCAGGACAGCGTCAGGCCGGAGTCGATGATGTCCTCGACGACCAGAACGTGCCGTCCGGCGATGTCACGGTCGAGGTCCTTGAGGATCCGCACGACGCCCGAGGACGTCGTCGAGGAGCCGTACGACGAGACCGCCATGAACTCGATCTCGGTCGGGAGCCGCAGTTCGCGGGCGAGGTCGGCCATGAACACGAACGCGCCCTTGAGAACCCCGACCAGGAGCAGCGGGCTCGACGGATCGACCTCATGGTCGGCCTCGATCTTCCGGGCCAGCTCGGCGATCTTTTCCTGGATGTCCGCGGCCGAGACGACCACCCGCTCGATGTCGGCCGCGTACGGGCCGTCTTCCATCTGGCTCGTCACACGCCTCACCCTACGGAACTTGGTCACCCCTACGCAGGGCACCCCGGACCCGGACGACCCGGATGCCCAGCGGCAGGTGCACCGCGCCCTGGCCCTTCCACCGGGTGACCAGCGCGTCCAGGGCTTCGACGTGGGTCGCGGCGAGGGTGCCGGCCGGGGCCCCCAGCGTGATCGCCCAGCGGCGCAGGGCCCGTCCGCGCAGCGCTCGGTGAGCGTCCGCCAAGGTCTGGACGTCGAGGCCGCCCTCGGGGGGCGAGCACTCGTCGCGGGCCGTCCCGAGGAGGGAGGCGGCGAGTTCGTCGAGCAGGTCCGCGTCGGCGCGCAGCAACGCGGCGCTCCGCGCCAGTCCGGCGACCAGCCCCCCACCGGCCGCGGCCTCCAGCGCGGGCAGCACCGCACGGATCCGCGACCGGGCGAAGGCCGGGTCGGCGTTGTGCGGGTCGTCCCAGCTGGGGAGCGACTCGCCGGCGCAGGCCGCGCGGGTGGTTCCACGGGAAACCGCGAGCAACGGACGGAGGTAGATCCCCCGCTGCGGGGCCATTCCGGCCAGCGACCGGCTCCCGGAGCCGCGGGCGAGCCCGAGCAGGACGGTCTCGGCCTGGTCGTCGGCCGTGTGCCCGAGCAGCACGGCCGCGGCGCCGTTGCGCTCGGCGGCGGACGACAGCGCCGCGTAGCGGGCCTCCCGGGCGGCCGCCTCCGGTCCCCCCTCGGTCCCGACTTCGACCCTCACCGCCTCCGACGGAGCCAGGCCCAGCTTCGTCCCCCAGGCGGCCACGTCCGCCGCACGTCTGTCCGACCCTTCCTGCAGACCGTGGTCGACGCTGATCAGCCCGGCTTTCCGGCCCGCGCGCGGTGCCTCGAACGCCGTGGCGGACGCGAGCGCGGTCGAATCCGGGCCACCGGAGCACGCGACCAGCACCAGGGCGTCCGGGGGCAACGACCGCAGCACCGCGCGCACCGCCACCCGGACCGCGGCGACGGCAGGCGGCGGCCCGGCCATCGGTGGCTAGCCGACGGCCGCGGTGCCGACGACCCGGGCCACCCAGGCGTCGGGGTCCTGGATCTCGCTGGTGCGCGGGAGCGTCTCGGCCGAGGTCCAGATCTGGTTGAAGCCGTTCATGCCGACCTTCTCGACCACCGCGGCGACGAACCGGCGGCCCTCGGCGTACTGCCGCATCTTCACCTCGATGCCGAGCAGGCGCCGCAGCAGCTTGTCGAGAGGGTTCCGGGCGCCCCGCCGCGCGTTGAACCGGGCGCGGATGCTCTCGACCGTCGGCACCACGTCGGGCCCGACGCCGTCCATCACGAACTCGGCGTGGCCCTCGACCAGCGTCATCAACGCGGTGAGGCGGTCGACGACGGCGCGCTGGGCCGGCGTCTGCACGAGGTCGAGCACCGACGCCTTGGAATCCGGGTTCCGGATCGCCTCGGAGAGCGCGGAGATGCCGTTGCGGACGCGGTCCGCGAGCGCGTCCGGGTCGAGGTCGGTGGCGTCGACGAACGCGTTGACCTCGGACAGGAAGTGGTCGCGCAGCCAGGGAACGGCGGTGAACTGGGTCCGGTGGGTGACCTCGTGGAGGCAGACCCAGAGCCGGAAGTCGGTCGGGTCGACGCCCAGCTTGCGCTCGACCTCGACCACGTTCGGGGCGACGAGGAGCAGGCGGCCGGGCGTGCCGGAGAAGACCTCGTACTGACCGAGCACCTTGCTCGAGAAGAAGCCCAGGATCGTCCCGACCTGGAGGCCGGTCGCCTTCGAGCCGACCGCCTTCACCGCGGTACCGACGGCGCCGCCGACCGGACCGAGCGCGGACGGCTTCTGCGGCGAGGCGGCCTGGAGCTTCTCGATGACCGGATCCATCACGATCTGCAGACCCTCGACGTTCGTCCGCACCCAGTCGGACCGGTCGACGACCTGGACCGGCGGATGGTCGATCCGCGCGCTCAGGCCGGTGTAGTTCGCGACGTGCCCTTCGGCGACGTCGGTGAGGCGCCGGAGCTCGAGGACGACGTCGGCCGCCTCGGTGACGCTCACCCGCGGCCCACCGGCGGTCAGCGCCGCGGCGGTGGAGACCGCCAGATCCCAGTCCACCATCTGCGTCATCTCTTCACGGTACGGGTGAATCGCACGCGTTGCCCACCGGACGACCGCTTATCGGCAGCCGCAGCGGGCGCTCATCGGCAGCCGCAGCGGGCCAGCGTGGCGGCGATCTGGTCGAGCGCGGCTTCGGCCGCCTCGGTACCGCCGTCGGGAACACCGTTGGCGACGGCGGCGAACGTGAGGATCCGCCCGTCGAGCGTGATCGTCATCCCGGCCAGCGAACTGACGCCGGAGAGCGTCCCGGTCTTGGCTCGGACCAGCCCGACTCCGGCGGTCGCCGAGGTGCCGTCGAAGCGGTCGGCGAGCGTCCCGCTGTAGGACGCCACCGGCAGGCCGGCCAGCAGCGACCGGAGCTGCGGGTGGTCGTTGCCGACCGCGGCGGTCAGCAGCGAGGTGAGCAGGTTCGGCGTCAGCCGGTCGTTCCGGGAGAGGCCGCTGCCGTCCACCAGCCCGAACCCGGCGGTGTCGATGCCGGCCTCGTCGAGCACGGCCTTCAGCGCCTGCGTACCGCCCGCGAACGTGGCCGGGAGGCCCCTCTTGACGGCGATCAGGCGCAGCATCGACTCGGCGATGACGTTGTCGGACTCGGTCAGCATCGCGTCGACGATGTGCGAGAGCGGCGGCGACTTCAGCTCCGCGAGCGGCGCGGCGCTGTCCGGCGCGGTGCCGCGCTCGACGTCGGCGTCGCCGGCCCCGAGCAGTTCGGCGAACCGCTGCCCGACGAAGAGATCGGGGTTCGTCGCCCGGACTCCCCGGTGGTCGGCGACCGGCTGGACCCGTCCGCCGTCCGCGGTGAGTGCGTTGACCGGCGCGGCGTAGTTGCCGGAAATGATGTCGGAATCCCAGCCCGGGCCCACCCCGGAGCCTTCGAACAGCGTGCTGTCGACGACGACCTTGGTGACCTTCGTATCCTTGAGCGCGGTGCGGACGGCGCCGGCCAGCGTGTCGAGGCGGGACGAGCCGGGGTAGGTCTGCTTCTCGGTGAAAGCGAGCGTCGGGTCGCCCGCGCCGATCAGCACGATCTCGCCCGGCTCGGCGCCCTGCACGACCTTCGTCGTCAGCCGGTAAGCGGGCCCGTAGGCCAGCAGCACGCCGGAGGCCGTGACGGCTTTGGTGGTCGAGGCGGGTGTGACCGGAGTGTCGGCGTTCTGGCTCAGCAGCGCCGTGCCGGTCTCCGCGTCACGGACCGATACGGCTACGCTGGAGCCGAGCCGGTGATCGGCGAGAAGGCTGGTCAACGCGGTAGTCAGCCCGGCCTCGGTGGGAGGCGCTGCGGTGTCGTCATCGGGGTTCAAGACTACTGGTGGGGCGGTGAAAACCGGCCCCGCGGCGACGGCGGGCACGAGTACCCCGACGCGCGCGTCTTCCACTTCGTCGGCGCCGCCTCGCACGAACCACAGCACGTCCGTGACCAGCACGACGGCGAGGACCCAACAGAGCGTGAGCCACAGCACAGGGTGGCGACCGTTCTGCATATCCTCCCCAAGGGCCGGTTCCGACCTGCGAGAGACTAGTAGCAATCAGTGCCCGACCCGGTGAGGAGCCCCACCCGTGGAGTTCGACGTCACGATCGAGATCCCCAAGGGTCAGCGAAACAAATACGAGGTCGACCACGAGACCGGGCGCATCCGGCTGGACCGGATTCTGTTCACCGCGACCCAGTACCCGGCTGACTACGGGTTCATCGAGGAGACACTCGGCCAGGACGGCGACCCGCTGGACGCGCTCGTGCTGCTCCAGGAGCCGACGTTCCCGGGTTGCCTGATCCGTGCCCGCGCGATCGGCATGTTCCGGATGAAGGACGAGAAGGGCCCGGACGACAAGGTCCTCTGCGTCCACGCGAACGACCCGCGACAGGAGCACCTGCGCGACATCCACCACCTGCCGGAGTTCGACCGGCTGGAGATCCAGCACTTCTTCACGGTGTACAAGGACCTCGAGCCCGGCAAGTCGGTCGAGGGTGCCTCGTGGGTGGGGCGCGCCGAGGCCGAGCTCGAGATCGAGCGCTCCCGCAAGCGGGCGATCGAGGCCCACGGCGACTTCACCGGCACCGGAGACGCGCACCCGCCGTCGGAGTAACCGACCCAGCGGGATACTGCTCAGGTGAGCGCTATCGACGGGGCGGCCGCAGTACGACCGGCCGCCGATGAGGAGCTAGCGGGTCTCGCGGAGGTCGAGAAAGCTTCCGAGGCCCCCTTCATCGAGGCGGGCATGGTTCTGCCGGCCGAGTACATGCAGGCCGATACGCTGCGGAAATGCGCGATCGTCCTGGTCGCGCCCGGGCCGACCGGTGCTCCGGTCGGCTTCGCGGCGGTGGACATCGTCGACGGTGCGGCGCACCTGACCCAGCTGTCGGTGGACGCCGCGTACGGACGCCAGGGCATCGGGCGGGGGTTACTCGCCGCGGTGATCGGCTGGGCCCGCCGGGGTGGGTTACCGGCGGTGACACTGACGACGTTCCGGGACGTGCCGTGGAACGGTCCGTTCTACCGCCGGTACGGGTTCGTCGACCTGGACGAGGCCGAGCTGACGCCGGGCCTGCGCGAGGCCAGGGCGCACGAGGTGGCCGCCGACCTCGACCAGTACGCACCCCGCTGCGCCATGCGCCGAGCCCTACGCGCTTCGTGAAGGCACGCGCGCCCCGAGGACGCGTCTCATGAGGGCGGCGCGCTTGCCCGGTTCGCGGTGGCCAGTGTTTTGACTCTGGCTATTGGGCTGGATCTGTGCGGGAGACGGCCGCCGGATGGTTCGCGGTGAGTTGAACGGGCTCGTGGCGGAACGGGCGGCCTACCCGAGTGACCTGACCGGCGCTGATCGGCCCGTTCCTCGACGCGTGGAAGGCACGGCACCCGTCGGTGTCCGGGCACATCAGGGCCGCTATTCGCTGCGGGAGGTGGGCTTCGACGGTGAACACGGTGCGTCGGCTGACCGGCACCAGCGCCCCGACCTGACGAGGAGCCTGACCAGAATGAACGCCCCATCATGAACACAGCGACGGCTCTGGACCTGATCACCGCCAGGCAGACCGCCGTCACCGAATACGCCGGCCAGCTACCCGAGCAGATCGCCAAGTTCACCGCCGAACAGCTCAATGCCCTGTACCCGACCATCGCCAGCGAGCCCTACCAGCAGATCCTCGCTGTGTTCTGCGCGGCCACCGCGCCGATCCGCGCCAAAGACGTCTGCATGGCCCTGGGCATCGAGGTCACCGTCCCCAAGGACGTCGAAGGCATCCGCGCGAAACTCAAGCGCCTGGTCAGACGACAGGCCCTGGCCGAAGCCAACCAGGCCTGGTCACCTTCGACCCGACCGGCGACTAAACCCTCACAAAACACCCTCCGGAGAGGCTAGGAAAGTGCCGGTCTAGTTCCTAGCGCGTTCGCGTCATTGCTCCGAGGATGGCGAGGACGAGGTCGTCGCCAGGCTCACGGCTACGACCGCGGCCGAACACCTCGTGCTCCACGGCCGGGCAGGCACCGGCGGAAGGCGAGCACCCGTCACCACGGAGGTAGGCAGATGGCACCGGGAACCACTGACCCAGTCCCGCCGCGGCTTGGCGCAGTCCATCACGCAGTCTTCACGGCGCTTGACTTCGTCATACGGCACGGGGAAGCGGCACTCGCTGCAGTGCGCAGCGCGATGCGTCACCCCGGATAGGCCTCGGCCCGAGAGGGCACCGGTCATACCTTTCCCTCTGAGGACCCGCTACCTGAGGCACCCGCGGCCTGAGGGCCGCCCTGTTTGAGGGCGCCCCGCTTGAGGGCGGCGCGTCCGCGGCCTGAGGGCACCGCTACCTGAGGGCGCCCTGCCGGAGGGTGCCGCCCGTGGCCCGAGGGGTGTCCTACTTGACGGCGCTCGCGGCCTGGAGCGCCCTGCCTGAGGGCCTGTGGATGGGGCCGGCGGGAGTGGCGGGGGGTCGGCCCACGCTCGGTGGATGCATCCGTCCCGTCCGGGAGAGCTACTCGGCCGGTCGGCCGTTCGTCGGCTCGGATGCCGTACGAACCGGTTGCTCACGTGGATGCGTCCGTGCCGGTCGATCACCGCCTGCGCGGTAGCGCGGCCGGATTGGTCCTCGCGCCGTTGGCCGCACTCGGCGGACCCGCCGCCTGCGCGTCGGACCTGCCGCTCGGCGACGACCTGCCTCCGGTGCTGGTCCTGATCCGGCCCGGCACCCCGGTTCTCCCGGCAGGGCTACGACGTCTGCCGCACGTCCCACCCCCGCAGGCCTCCCCGCCTGCCTCCCCCGCAGTCCTCCCCCGCGCCACCTGCGCGAAGGGATCCCCGGGCGCCCTGCCAGCGCCGGCACTAGTGGACGTTCCAGGCCGGCGGCAGCACCGGCTCCGACTTGAGTTCACCCCGCGCGATCGACCGAAGGTGCACCTCGTCGGGCCCGTCGAAGAGCCGCATCGCCCGGTGCCAGGAGTACATACGCGCGAGCGGAGTCGCGTCGCTGATGCCGGCCCCACCGTGGATCTGGATCGCCCGGTCGATCACGTTCGTGGCCGCCCGCGGCACCGCGACCTTAGCCATCGCGACCAGGTTGCGTGCGGCCTTGTTGCCGGACCCGTCGATCGTCGCGCAGGCTAGGTGACAGATCATCCGGGCTTGCTCGATCTCCAGCCGGGACTCCGCGATCTGCTGCTGCACCACGCCCTGATCGGCGAGCGGACCACCGAACGCGGTGCGTGACTTCGCCCTGTCGACCATCATCGCCAGCGCCCGCTCGGCCGCACCGAGCGCTCGCATGCAGTGATGGATCCGGCCGGGCCCCAACCGCGCCTGTGCGGCCGCGAACCCACCGCCCTCTTCGCCGACGACGTTGGTCACCGGCACCCGGACGTCGGTGAACGTCACCTCGGGGTGGCCATGCTGATCCCAGTGGCCCAGCACCGAGTGGTCACGGACCACGGTGACGCCGGGCGTGTCGCGCGGGACGAGCACCATCGACTGCTGGCGATGACTCGGTGCGTCCGGATCGGTCTTGCCCATCACGATGAAGATCGCGCAGCGGGGGTCGGACGCGCCGCTGGTGAACCACTTGTGGCCGTTGATCACGTACTCGTCGCCATCACGGACGATGCGGGTGCGGATGTTCGTCGCGTCGCTGCTGGCCACATCGGGCTCGGTCATCGCGAACGCCGACCGGATCTGACCCGCGAGCAGCGGCTTCAGCCACCGCTCCTGCTGCTCGTCGGTGCCGAGCAGGTGCAGCAGCTCCATGTTGCCGGTGTCGGGCGCCTGGCAGTTGATCGCCTCGGGCGCCAGGTCGTTGCTCCATCCGGACAGTTCGGCGATCGGCGCGTATTCGAGCTGCGTCAGCCCTGACTCGGAAGGCAGGAACAGATTCCAGAGCCCCAGCCCCTGCGCCTGCTTCTTCAACTCTTCGATGACCGTCGGCACGACGTGACCATCGGGGCCGGCGGCCCGGCGATGCTCCTCGTACGAGGCTTCGGCGGGCAATACGTGGTCGCGCATGAAGGCAGCCATCTGCTCACGCACCTGCACCGCGTGAGCTGAGGGAGCTGGCAACGTTTCGGCGGTCATCGGGCGCCTCCTGAACAGACCGATCGCTTGCTAGGTCACATTAGGGTTGGCCCCAAGGGGAGTCAACGAGGGAAACGGACGAGGTCCAAGCCGAAATCGACGTACTGCGCGGCTACGTCGGACGGTGTAGATGGGCCGGTCGGCGACCACCAGGACGGCAGCGCCGTACACATCGTGACCACCGCACGAGCCGCCTCGTGCGGCAACGGCGTCCCGATCGAACCGCGGCGCTTGGCCTCGCGGACCTCGGCGTCGACCATCCGCTGGATGCCGATGCGCAGCGCGGCGATCCGGCTGCGGTCGGGTTCGTCGAGGCTGCGCATCTCGCTCGCACCGATGAATCCGAGCTCGCGGCGGTGCGTGTGGAACAGCGCCAGGCACTCGATCAACAGCTTGAACCGCTCGACCGGCCCATCACCTTCGGCGCGCGCCGACTCGGTCCGCCGGACCAACTCGTCCATGGTCAGGTCGAGCAGCGCGACCAGCAGGTGCTGTTTCGTCGGCCAGTGATGGTAAAGACCGGGCACGGACAGGTTCGCCCGCTGCGCGATGTCACGAATGGTCGAGCCGTGGTACCCGAGTTCGACGAACGCGCTCAGTGCGCCGGCCAGCGGCGGCGCGAGTTCGAGCGGCGGGAAATCACGCCAGGTCAGCTCGGGCGCGAGGACGCCGGGCGGCTCGTGCGGCGCGGTCAGGATCTCGACCTCGACGCCGAACAGCCGCGCCGCCGCCTCCACCCGATCAGCCGTGATACGGGTTCGGCCGTTCTCGATCGCGCTCCACGTCCCGGCGCTGACCGCGAGCGCGTCGGCGGTGGCACGTAGCGTCAAGCCGGACATGCGCCTCGCCTCACGCAGGCGCGTTCCCACCAGTTCGCGGTTCATCCACACCTCCCTTGACACCGAGCTCCAGGCCCGCCATGTTCATATGAACAGATCGATCGATCGCTCGTCTTCAGGAGGATTCTATGGCCGGTCCGCCGGGTGTGGAGGTCTCTTCGCTGGAGAAGTATCTCCGCACCGAACTACCAGGGCTCCTCGCCGGCGCGCTCGAAGTCGAGTTGATCGCCGGTGGCCGGTCGAACCTGACCTATCTGTTGAGCGACGGCGTCGGCCGCTGGGTGCTTCGCAGACCACCGCTCGGGCACGTACTCGAGACGGCGCACGACATGGGCCGCGAGTACCGCGTGCTCTCCGCGCTCCACCCCACCGACGTGCCGGTCCCGAAACCGCTGGTCCTCGGTGGTCCCGAGGTGCTCGGTGCCCCGTTCTACGTGATGGACTTCGCCGACGGTGCGGTGCTGCGCACCCGCTCCCAACTCCAAGAGTTCGACGCTCCCACCGCGACGGTTCTCGCCGACCATTTGGTGGACGTACTGACCAGGCTCCACCGTCTTGAAGCCGACGCCGTGGGGCTGGGCGATCTCGGGCGGCCGATCGGGTACCTGGAGCGGCAACTGCGGCGCTGGGCCCGGCAACTCGAGTCGTCACACACCCGCGATCTGCCCGAACTCGGCCGATTGCACGATCGGCTCGCGGAGAAGCTGCCCGCGCACCAGGGCACGGCGATCGTCCACGGCGACTACCGGCTCGACAACGCAGTCGTCGACCCGGCCAGCGCATCGGTCCGGGCGGTGCTCGACTGGGAGATGGCGACGCTCGGCGATCCGCTCGCCGACCTGGCCTCGGCCGTCATGTGGTGGGACGGGTTGCGTGGGCTCGAGAGCCCGGTCGCAGCGGTTCCCGGTGACGTCGCGGGCTTCCCGGACGGGAAACACCTCACGGCCGAGTACGGACGGCGCAGCGGTGCCGACCTGAGCGAGCTGCCGTGGTACCTCGGGTTCGCGTACTACAAGATGGCGGCGATTTTCGAGGGCATCCACTACCGGTCACTCCAGGGCATGACCGTCGGCGAGGGCTTCGACCGCTTGGGCCCATTGGTGCCCGCCCTAGTAGAACGAGGCCACGCGGCCCTGACCCACTAGGCCCGCGCCGCGTTCCGGCAGTCAGCGCCGCACCGCACCGCGACGCGCTCCACCGCGCCGTCCAACCAACCTCAGAGTGAGACCAGCTCCCGAACCCGCGCGACGACACCATCCAGCGGCACCGACTCCGTCTCGCCGCTGGCTCGGTCGTTGAGCTCCAACGCCCCGGCCGATACGCCTCGCGATCCGACCGTCACCCGATAGGGGATCCCGATCAACTCGACATCCTTGAACTTCACCCCGGGACGCTCGGCCCGATCGTCGAGCAGCACGTCCACACCGGCGGCCCGCAGTTCCTCGTACAGCTTCTCCGCCGCCGCGACCGTCGCCTCGTCCTTACCGACCACCACCACCGCCACCGCGAACGGCGCGATGCTCACCGGCCAGACGATGCCGGCCTCGTCATGATGCGACTCGACCACGGCCGCGAGCGCCCGCTCGACACCGATGCCGTACGACCCCATGATCGGCGTCACCCGGGTGCTGTCGGCACCGAGCACGGTCAGGTCCAGCGCCTCGCTGTACTTGTAACCGAGTTTGAAGATGTGCCCGACCTCGATCGTCCGGATCACCTCCAGCGCCGTCCCGCACACCGAGCAGGGCTCTCCGGCCACGACCTCGCGCAGGTCGACCCATTCGCCGACCGCGATGTCCCGCGCCACGTCGACGCCACGCAGGTGCACCTCGTCGATGTTCGCGCCGGTGAACATGTTCCGGCGGCCATCCAGCGCCCGGTCGGCGACGATCCGCAGGCCGGAGACCCCGACCGCGCCCAGGCTTCCCGGAAGCGCGCCGAGCGCCTCGCGGATCTCGTCCGGATGGGCCGGCCGCGCCGCCCGCGCACCGGTCGCGTCGAGCAGCTTCTGCTCGACCAGCCCGTGGTCACCGCGCATCAGCACCAGCGTCAGCTCGTCGTCCAGCGCGTAGACCAGCGTCTTGATCTGCCGATCGGCCGGCGCGGCGAACGCTTCCAGGTCAGCGATGGTCCGCACGCCCGGCGTCGGGAACTGCTCCGGTGCGTCCGGTCCGGCTTCGTCCGAAGCTTCCGCCAGCTGCGAGGTCGCTTTCTCGACGTTCGCCGCGTACCCGCACGACGGGCACCGGACGATCAGGTCTTCACCCGCCGAGGACGGACACATGAACTCGACCGACGCGCTTCCGCCCATGCTTCCGCTGGACGCCTGCACTGCCACCGCCGGAATCCCGAGGCGGGCGAAGATCCGCTGGTAGGCGTCGTGCTGGGCGTCGAACGCGGTGTCCAGGCCGGACGCGTCCAGGTCGAAGCTGTACGCGTCCTTCATCGTGAACTCGCGCACCCGGATCAGTCCGCTCTTCGGCCGCGGCTCGTCCCGGAACTTGGTCTGGAACTGGTACCACATCTGCGGCAGGTCACGGTACGAGCGGAGTTCGAGCGCGAGCGTCGTGAAGATTTCCTCGTGCGTCATACCGAGGGCGATGTCCGCACCCTTGCGGTCGCGCAGCCGGAACATCTCGTCGCCCATGACGTCCCACCGGCCGGTTTTCTGCCAGATCTCGGCGGGGTGCATCGCCGGGAGCGAAAACTCCTGCGCACCGATGCGGCTCATCTCGTCGCGGATGACGTCGATGATCTTCGTCCGGACCCGGACGGCCAACGGCAGCAGCGTGTAGTGACCGGCCATCAGCTGCCGGATGTAGCCCGCGCGCAGCAGCAGCCGATGGCTGACCGCGTCCGCGTCCGCCGGGTCTTCACGCAACGTCGGTACGTACAACCGGGACCAGCGCACCCGAAATCTCACCTTCGCTCGTACCTATTGCTGCTGAGAGTAGTCGTGGCGCGAGAACGGTTACGCACGTGGACGTCTCGGCCGCTACCGGAGAGGTCGAGACGAACGCCCCCGCCGAGGCGGTGGCCGCCGCCGACGGTTCGATGACCGGGGCGGTGTCCGAAACGGACGGTCGAGTTGGTGGTCGGGAAACAGCGTCGGCTGTGTCGCAAGGGCTACTAGGGTGAGCGGCCGAGACTCGCGGGGTGAAGGAAGACATCGATGAGAGCCGTGCTGTCGGCAGTGATCCTGCTGTTCGTCGGGTTGGGCCTGCTCGGCTGGGGCGGGTGGAATCTGGTCGCGAGCACGACCGGCGAGAAGACCACGGCGGTGGTCGAGCAGTGCACGACGACGTACGGCCGGAAGGGCCGCTCCCACACGACCTGTACCGGGTCGTGGCAGGAGAGCGGGGTTGCCCAGCGCGGTCAGATCGAGGGCGTCGGTAGCGACGACGAGGGCAAGACCGTGGACGTGCGGGTGCACAACGGGGATGCCTACTCGTTCAGCTGGGCCGGCATTCTGGTGCCCGCGTTTTTTGGGGTGTTCATGCTGGTTGGGGCGGGGGTTTGGGCGTTCGCCGCGTCCAAGGGGCGGAGGAATCGGAGTCCGTCGGCCGGGGCACCGCATCCGGCCCACGCCCAGCCTGGGTACGGGCCGCGCCCGGGCTATCCTCCACCGGGCTATCCACAGCCGGGCTACCCGCAACGGGGCTACTCGCAATCGGGCTACCCGGCGCCGGGGTACCCGCCGGCGGCTGGGTACCCGCCTCCGCAGTACGCGGGTCACCCGCAGCCGCCGGGGTATCCGTCGCAGCCCGTTGGGTATCCGCAGGCTCAGCCCCCGGTTGCCGGCCACGCCGCTCAGCCGGGGTATCCGCCGCCGGGGTACGCACCCCCGCCCGGGTACCCGCCGCAGCAGCACCCCGGATATCCGCCCGGCCAGTACCCGCCTCCGAGCCATCCCCCGCGCTAGCAAGCGCACCAACCGCGCGCCCTGCCCACGGCCACCGGCCCGCGGCGTGTCCTACTACTGCAACGGCATTCGTGCGACGGGGTCCCATGATCCGGACTCCGTCTCGTTGACTGGGACGACCCGTCTGATTCCCGCACCAAGTCCGGGCGATTCGGCTGGTCATGGGCGAACCATTCGAGGGAACGCCGAGATCGATGGAACATCACCCGCGCGATAGCACCAGCAACTCTCCATCGACAACCATGTCCGCTGGACCGGTGCATCGGGCAGCGGCCAACTGCCGCTGCCGTACCAACCGCGCCGCGCCGCGACCCGGCCCTGCGCGAGGCGCGACCGCCCTGCGCGAGGCGCGACCGGCCCTACGCGAGACGCGACCGGCCCTACGCGAGACGCGACCGGCCCTACGCGAGACGCGACCGGCCCTACGCGAGACGCGACCGTATCCCCTAAAGAGACGACAGCCGCGCCAGTTCGTCGAACACGGCCACCACCGGCCGACGCTCGTCGTCCCGCAGACGCACCAGACCCACCTCGACCGGCTCCAACCCCTCGACCGGCACAAACGCGAGATCCGGCTGCCGGTACTGCTCCGCCACGAAACCGGACGTGATCGCCATCCCCTTCCCCGCGGCCACGAACGCGCACATCTCCTCGACAGTCCGCACCGCAGGCCCCACGACCCGATACCCGCGTCCGTGCGGCCGCGGCTCACCGAGCCAGAAATCCCGATCCACCTCACCCTCCCCCGGGTCCAGAATCGGTTCCTCAGCGAGGTCGTCCAGCGTCACCGACGCCCGCCGCGCCAACGCGTGCCCGGACGCGAACAGCGCCACCAACGGCGCCCGCACCATCCCCGCGACCACATAGGCCGGAAACACACTGCCGACCCGGTACTGCAGAAACGCCAGATCCACCCGGCCCGACGACAGCGACGCGTGGTCGTCACCCCAGTCCAGCTGCACCGGGACCATCTCGGCCCCGGCGATCCCGACCGCGGCCCGGGTCAGCGCACGCGGCGTGCTGGAGCTGAAGCCGAGAGCGATCAGCGATTGGCCGGCGCGCTGGGCCCGGCTCGCCGCCCGGTCGACCGCGTCCAGGATTCCCCGCGCGTCCGCGTAGAGCGTCGTCCCCGCCGGGGTCAGGAGCAGCCCGGCTCCCGGGTTCTGCTTGTTGCGGACGAAAAGCAGACAGTCGAGGTGCTGCTCGAGCCGCGCGATGCTCTGACTCAGCGCCGGCTGCGAGATCCCGAGCCGCACCGCGGCCACCGTGAAGCTCCGCGCGTCCGCGACGCCGACCAGATGCCGCAACTGCCGCAGCTCCACGAGAGCCTGCCTTCCGCAGGTTATTGGTGCAGCTTATAACAACAGTGACGGCGTCTATTTGCCGTCCGCACAACCCGGGCCGAGACTCCGAGGATGCCCCGCGACCTGGTCGGCCTTCCGAAGGTGCACGTCCACGTGCATCTGGACGGCTCCTATCCGGTGCGAGCCGTCCGGGCCCTGGCCGGTCGGCGGGGTACCTCGTTCGACGTGCCGGAGGACTTCCCGGACGTCTGGGAGTTTTTCGACGCCTACAGCACGGTTCCGGAGCTGGTCCGCGGCCTCGACGACCTCGCGACGCTGTGCGAAGCGCTCGTCCACGCCGAAGCCGCGAACGGCGTCCGGTACCTCGAACCCGCGATCGAGCCCCAGCTCTACGCGCCGAGGCTCGGTTCTCTTCGGGACGTCACCCGGACGATCGTCGACGCACTCCAACGAGCCGGGGACGACGCCCAGATCCAGGTCGGCGCGAACCTCACGATCAACACCGACCAGGACCTGCCGATCGCGCACGACCTCGCGACGCTCGCCGCGAGCTTCGCGGGCCGGGGCGTCACCGCGCTCGGCACGGCCGGATTCGTCGAACCCGCCGGCCTCGGCCGGTTCCGGGACGCCGCGGAAATCGCGAGATCGGCCGGCCTCCAGATCGTCGCCCACGCCGGTCAGACCGGCGGTCCGGACAGCGTCCGGGAAGCGCTCGACGACCTCGGCGCGACCCGCCTCTCGCACGGTGTCCGGTCCGTGCAAGACCCTGCCCTCGTGCGACGGCTCGCCGCCGAACGGATCGTCTGCGACGTGGCCCCGGTCTCCAACGTCCGCCTCGGGATCGTCTCCACGCTGGCCGTCCATCCGGCTCCGACGCTGATCAGAGCCGGTGTGCCGGTGACGCTCAACGCCGACGACGAGCTCTGGTTCGGCAGCAGCGTCGTCGACCAGTACCGCGTCGCGCGCGACCTGTGGGGCCTGACCGACGCCCAACTCGCTGACGTCTCGCGGGCCGGTCTGCTCGTCGAAGGCCTGAGCGAAGACACCCGGAAGAGCTACCGCAGAGCACTCGACGACTGGCTGGACGACCAATGAAACAAATCATCCTCGGCGCCTTCGAGATCAACGGCGTGAATTTGACCAGCCAGGGCGTCTGGGCCCACCCCGAGCAGCAGACGTACCGGTACAAAGAGCTCGGCTACTGGATCGAGCTGGCTCGGCTACTCGAGCGCGGCTACTTCGACTTCCTGTTCCTCGCCGACTCCTACGGCTACCCGGTGCTCTACGGCACCACGCCGACCGTCGCCTTCGAGCAGGCGGTCGAGATCCCGAAGAACGACCCGATGCTGCTCATCCCGGCGCTCGCGGCCGCCACCCGCGACCTCAGCTTCGCGGTCACGTCCTCCACCACGTTCGAGCACCCCTACGCCAACGCCCGTCGCTTCGCGACGCTCGACCACCTCACCGGCGGTCGGGTCGCGTGGAACGTGGTCACCACCAGCAGCGCCGTCGTTTCCGAACTATTCGGACGCGAGACCGTGCCGCACGATCGGCGATACGCGATGGCCCAGGACTACCTCGACCTGAGCTACCAGCTTTTCGAGGGCTCGTGGGAGGACGGCTCGGTCGTGGCCGACAAGAAGGCCCGCCTGTACGCCGACCCGACGAAGATCCACCCGATCGACCACCACGGACCGTTTTTCAGCTCGGTGGGCTACTTCAACTGCGAGCCGTCCCCGCAACGCACCCCCGTGCTCGCGCAGGCCGGGGCGTCGGAGTCGGGACGGGCGTTCGCGGCGGCCAACGCCGAGCTCGTCTTCCTACAGGGCAAGGACGCCGCGATGCTCCGTGATCAGGTCTCCGACCTGCGGCGGCGGACCTCCGAAGCCGGCCGGGGACCGGACGCGGTCAAGGCGATCTCAGGATTGTCGGTGGTGACTGCTAGAACAAAACCCGAGGCCGAGGCCAAGCTCGAGAGCTACCTCGCGTACGTCGATCCGGACGCTGCGCGGCTGTACTACGCGAGCATGACCGGCGTCGACCTCAAGGCACTCGACCCGGACGCATCGTTCGCGGACGTGCGCACCGATGGTGGTCGCACCCAGGTCGAGCGTTACCGGAACAACACCGTCCGGGAAGCCACCGCCGACTTCCTGCGCCGGGGAATGCGTGAGTTCATCCTCGTCGGCACGCCAGAGCAGGTAGCCGACGAGATCGGGCAGCTGGTCGAAGACACCGGCCTCGACGGGTTCAACTACACGCCGTTCGTGTCGCCGGGCTCGTATCGGGAGTTCGTCGACGATGTCGTTCCTGCGCTGCAGCGTCGCGGCCTGGTGAAGTCGCAGTACTCGTCCGGCACGTTCCGTGACCGGCTCTTCGGGCATGCCCGGGTGCCGGAAAGCCACCCGGCTGCACGGTTTCGTTTCGCGGCCGCAAATCAATAGTTCGAGCGCATACTCCGTTCACCAAAGCACTCCGTTCGAGGGATCCCCATGACCGATGCAGCCTTGAGCGTCGAGGTAAACGGCATCAACCAGATCTCGGAGGCCGAGCGAAAAGGCCGGCCGCGCGATCTCTTCTGGCCGTGGTTCGCCGCGAACGTCTCCGTACTCGCGGTCGCGTACGGCTCGTACGTCCTCGGCTTCGGCCTCTCGCTGTGGCAGGCGGTGCTCGTCGCGGTCGTCGGCGTGGCGCTCTCCAACGCGTTCGTCGGCATCATCGCGATCGCCGGGAAGCGGGGCTCGGCCCCGACGATGACCCTGACCAGGGCCGCGTTCGGCGTCCGGGGCGGTCGGTTGCCGTCGCTGATCTCGTGGCTGCTCACGGTGGGCTGGGAGACGTCGCTCGCAGTGGTGGCAGTGCTCGCGACCGCGACGATCTTCGACCGGCTCGGCGCCGGGGGCGGTACCGCGACGAAGGTGCTCGCGCTGATCGTGATCGTGGCGCTGATCGCTATCGGCGGCGCGCTGGGCTTCAACCTGATCATGCGCGCGCAGAAGTGGATCACCTGGATCGCCGGGGTGCTGACCGTCGTCTACATGGTGTTCGCCGCGGACGAGATCGACTTCGGGAAGCTCGGCGACCTGCCGTCCGGCTCGGCCGCGGCCGTGGTCGGCGCGCTGGTGTTCACGATGACCGGCTTCGGGCTGGGCTGGGTGAACGCGGCTGCCGACTACTCCCGCTACCTGCCGCGGTCGTCGTCCACCGGTGGCGTGGTGTGGTGGACCGCGTTCGGTGCGTCGCTCGCCCCGGCCGTGCTGCTGCTCTTCGGCATTCTGCTGGCCGGCTCGTCCGACAACCTGAACTCCGCGATCGGCAGCGACCCGGTGGGTGCACTCACCACGATCCTGCCGACGTGGTTCCTGGTGCCGTTCGCGGTGGTGACGATTCTCGGGCTGGTCTCCGGCGCGATCATGGACGTCTACTCGTCCGGGCTGGCGCTGCTCAACGTCGGGCTGCGGGCGCCGCGGTGGGTCGCCGTGTGCATCGACTCGACGCTGATGCTGATCGGCTCGATCTACGTGGTGTTCTTCGCGAACGACTTCCTCGGGCCGTTCCAGGGCTTCCTGATCACGCTGGGCGTCCCGATCGCGGCCTGGTGCGGCATCTTCATCGCCGACATCCTGCTGCGGAAGTCCGACTACGCCGAGGAAGACCTGTTCCGACGGGAAGGGCGCTACGGCGACGTGCGCTGGGGGTCGGTCGCGCTCGTCGTGGTGGCGTCGATCGTCGGCTGGGGGCTGGTGACGAACACGATGGCCTCGTGGCTCGACTGGCAGGGGTACTTCCTGGGCGTGATCGGTGGCAAGTCCGGCGACTGGGCGTTCGCGAACCTGGGCGTCGTCGTCTCGCTCGCGATCGGGTTCATCGGATACCTGCTGCTGGGACGGGGTGCGGTGCGCGCGCAGGAGGCGGTGCCGGCTGTGGAAGGCTCGCGTCGAACCACTGCGCAACCTGAGGGTGTGAATTGATGGGTTACCAGGCCGACGACGCCCGGTACGAGAAGCTGCCTTATCGCCGCACGGGCCGGAGCGGCCTGAAGCTGCCGGCGGTCTCGCTCGGGCTCTGGCAGAACTTCGGTGACGAGACGCCGCTGACCACGCAGCGGGCGATCCTCCGGCGGGCGTTCGATCTGGGCGTCACGCACATCGACCTGGCCAACAACTACGGGCCGCCCTACGGCACCGCCGAGACCAACTTCGGCCGGATCTTCGCCGAAGACTTCAAGCCGTACCGCGACGAGCTGGTCATCTCGACGAAGGCCGGGTACGACATGTGGCCCGGCCCGTACGGGGAGTGGGGGTCGCGCAAGTACGTGCTCGCCAGCCTCGACCAGTCGCTGGAACGGATGGGGCTCGACTACGTCGACATCTTCTACTCGCACCGGTTCGACCCGGAGACGCCGCTCGAGGAGACGATGGGGGCGCTGCACACCGCGGTGACGTCCGGGCGTGCGCTCTACGCGGGTATCTCCAGCTACTCGCCGGAGCGGACCGCGGAGGCGGCGCAGATCCTGCGCGAGCTGGGCACTCCGCTGCTGATCCACCAGCCGTCGTACTCGATGCTCAACCGCTGGATCGAGCCGGAACTGCTCGACACGCTCGGCGACCTCGGCATCGGGTGCATCGCGTTCTCGCCCCTCGCGCAGGGGCTGCTCACGTCGCGGTACCTCGACGGGATCCCGGCCGACTCGCGGGTGGCGCGCGAAGGCTCGGCGACGTCGTCGATGCTGACCGACGACCTGCTGGCCCGGGTCCGGTCCCTGAACGAGATCGCCGACGGGCGCGGGCAGACGCTGGCCCAGATGGCGCTGGCGTGGGCGCTCCGCGACGAGCGGGTCACGTCGGTGCTGGTCGGCGCTTCGAGCGTTGCTCAGCTCGAAGACAACCTGGCCGCGACCCAGAACCTGTCGTTCACCGAGGCGGAGCTGGCCGACATCGACAAGTACGCGGTCGAGTCCGGCATCGACCTCTGGCGCACGTCCTCGGAGGGCTGAGCCCCGCCCAGCGCCGGGCGCGCGAGCCACCCCGGCCCGCCGCGCCCGCCCTGGGCCCGGGGCCGCCCGACACGCGTCGCCCAGCAGAGGGCACCCGGCACGCGGTGCGGGGCATCCGGTGCGGGGCACGCGGCACGCGGTGCGGGGCATCCGGTGCGGGACACGCGGTGCGCGGTGCGCAGCACGCGGTGCCCGGTGCGCGGCACGCTATGCCCGGCACGCGGTGCCCGGCGCCCGGTGCCCGGTGCGCAGCACGCGGTGCGCATTGTTTGCCGACCGGTCGTGCCGCCCTTCCGCCCACCGCGGGCCGCCGCCATCCACCGGCCATCGCTCAGCCCGGCGCGCCGCCTTCGGCCGCTCCCGCGGCAGCATCCTCAGGCGCGGCCGCCGACGCCACGACCGGCGCCACGACCGGCGCTCCGCCCCCAGCACCGGCCCGCGCCTCAGGCCCCCCGCCACCGGCGGCTCCGCCACCGACCGCCCCACCACCGACCGCCCCACCACCGACCGCTCCACGGCCGATCGCTCCGCCGCCGGGCACGCCGACCCCGGCCGGCGCCCTGCCGCCGGCAGCCGAGCCCCCGACAGCCGAGCCGCCAGCAGCCGCACCCCCAACCGCCGCGCCTCCAGCCGCGGCACCGCCAGCTGCCACACCCCCAACCGCCACACCCCCAGCCGCCGCGCCGCGAGCCGCCGGACCAGCCACCCCACCCGCCACCCCAGACGCCGGTGGCCTCGTGCGAGGTAGGAGTCGGCTCGACACCGCCCGGCGCGCCGCCGCCGCCATCACCCCGGCCAGCACTCCGACGCTCAGCACGGTCAGCGCCAGTCGCCCCGGCACCCCGTCCATCCCGTCCCACAGCGCGTGCAGCACCACCACCCCGACCAACGCCAGCACGAACCGGCGCACCGCCCGCCCACTCCAGTGCTCCGCCGCCGCGAGCCACAGGGCCACACCGGCGATCCCACCCCAGGCCAGATACGCCGCCGACCCGAAGAACCCCCGCACCAGCACCGCGTGCGCGGTCGGCCCGACCGAACTCGACGCCGTCACCAGGTACGCAACGGTCTCGGCCGCGACGAACCCGCACCCGGCCGCGGCGCCGGTCAGCAGTCCGTCGGCGGCCCGCCGCGACGGCAGAGCGAACAGCACCGCCAGCGGCACGAGCATCGTCACTGACACCTTGACCAGCGCGACCGCCAGCCCGGCGACGATCCCGAGCGAGTCCAGAACCGGGTACCCGAGCAGGCCGGCGAAGGTCGCGCCGAGCACCGCGCCGGCCAGAGCGGCGAAACCCACCACCCAGGTCGGCAGCGCGAACCGCATCGATCGCGCCACGCAGCCCACCCAGAACGCGGCCGGTGCGGTGCCCAGACCGATCACCAGCACGGGGGTGACGAGACCGGGCAGGTCCGACGCGGCGAGGAGGCGTTCCCCCGCGGCGAAGAACCCCGCGCCGATCGCGAGGACAGCGAGCCACAGGTCCCGACGCCACTGCATGTCTCAAATACTGACAAAAATGTCGGAGCTTCGCTTTCCCCGAGGGGTGTGTGACCGCTACTTACCCGCGCGATCCGCATTCGCGTGGATCGCTTCCCGGACGTACGCGGCCAACCCCGGCGTCGTCGTGTCGTAGTTCGCGGTGAACCGCGGGTCTTCGACGTACATCGTTCCGAGCCCGCGGTGGAGGTCGTATCCGCAGTCGTAGAACCACCGCGTGATGTGCTGCCGGTGCTCCTCGGCCGCGTCCATCGCGTCCGGAGCCGACGCGGGCACACCGGCCAGGAACAGGGCCGTGAATCGCGACACGTTCGCGGCGGCCTCGTCGCGGATCCGTACCCAGTCGTCCTTCGTGTACTGCCCGGTCCGCTGCTGCGACTGCCGGTAGGCCGCGGTATTGCCCCAGCGCTCCCGGACCTCCTCCTCGTACTGAGCCGGATCGTGCGAACCGAACACCTCGAACATCTCCTCCGGGGTGAGTGAAACTCCCATTTTGCGAGCCTCCATCGTCTTCTCGATGGCGGTGACCATCTGTTGCAACTCCTCGATCCGGCCGGTCAGGACGGCGTGCTGCCGCCGCAGGTGATCAACCGGATCGGCGGTGTCGAGGATCGCCGCGATCTCTTCCAGTCCGAACCCGAGCCGCCGGTAGGCGAGAATTCGCTGCAGTCGCTCGAGGTCTTCGTACGAGTACCGTCGATATCCGGCGCCCGTCCGCTCACTGGGGCACAGCAGCCCCACCTCGTCGTAGTGATGCAAGGTCCGAACCGTGACCCCGGCCTCCGCGGCGACCTGCCCTACCGACCAACTCATGAGAGCGACGGTAAGGACTCACGCCGCGTGAGGGTCAACCCGGTAAATCCCGCCTACTATGCCCATAGGAAAGGGGGGCGACATGGAGCTAGTCGTAGTCGGAGCCGGCCCCGGTGCCACCGGTCTGCTCGAGCGCCTGGTCGCCAGCGCGCCCGAGCTCTTACGAGACCGCCCCCTGAACATCACGCTGGTCGACCCGCACCCGCCGGGCGCCGGCCGGGTCTGGCGCGCCGACCAGTCGCCGTTGCTGCTGATGAACTCGATGGCCGAAGACGTCACGATGTTCCCCGACGAGACCGTCCTCGTCGACGGTCCGCTCGCTGCCGGGCCCGCGCTGCACGAGTGGGCCGACGAGACCGGTACCCCCGACGTCGACGGTCGCTCGTTCGTCAGCCGTCGCGTCCAGAGCGGCTACCTCTCCTGGGTTTTTGATCGCGTGCGTTCGGCGGCTCCGCCGAACGTCCGGATAAAAGTTCTGACGGATCGGGCGACCCGCCTGGAGGACCGACCGGACGGACGGCAGACCGTCCACCTGGCCGGAGGCGGCGATCTGCAGGCCGACGTGGTGGTTCTCGCCCTCGGTCATCTGGACGCCGAACCGACCGGCGAGAGCGCGCGGCTCGCCGGGTACGCCCGCGAACACGGCCTCACCTACGTACCGCCGGCGTACACCGCAGACCTCGACCTCGACGCGCTGACCGACGACGTACTCGTCCGCGGCTTGGGCCTCGCGTTCGTCGACCTGGTCGTGCTGCTCACCGAGGGGCGCGGCGGGCGCTACCTCGACGACGGCAGCTATCTGCCCTCGGGACGCGAGCCGCGTCTGCACGTCGGCTCCGGCCGGGGCGTTCCGTACCACGCCAAGACCGGCTACCGGCTGGTCGGAGCACCACCGCCGGTCCCCCGCTTCTTCGGCCCCGAACAGATCGACGCGCTGCTCACCGCAACGACCGGTCCGCTGGAGTTCCGCCGCGACGTCTGGCCGCTGATCGCCAAGGAGATCGGCTGGGGTTACTACCACGAGCTCTTCACCGGTCACCCCGACCGGACCACGCAGCCCTGGGACGCCTTCGCCGCCGCCTACGCCGAGGTCCCGTGGTACAGCGCCGCACGCGTCGAACTGGTGGCCGCGGCCGTTCCGGCCGACGAGGACCGTCTCGACCTCGACCGGCTCGACCGACCGTTCGCCACCACCCACTTCGCGGACGACGCCGAGGTGCAGAACGCCCTCCGTCATTACATTCAGGCGGACGTCGAACGGCGCAACGATCAGGCCTACAGCGCCGATCTCGGGGCGTTCCTGGCGCTGCTGTCGATCTACGGGCAGTTGCCGCGAGTGGTGGGAAGGCTCAGCGGCCGCAGCCAGGTCGAGGAACTCGACGGCTGGTGGCACGGCTTCTTCAGTTTCCTCGCCAGCGGGCCACCGGCGTTCCGCCTCGATCAGCTGCTCGCGCTGTCGCGGGCGGGCATCGTCCACTTTCTCGGGCCGGACGTGCGGTTCGAGGCCACGGACGGCCGCTTCCGCGCGTGCTCGCCCGCGGTGCCGGGCGTCGTCGAAGCGGACGCTCTGGTGGAGGCGCGCCTGCCCCGGCCGACAGTGGTGTCCACCGCGGACGACCTGCTGCGCGACCTGCTCGCCACCGGCCGGGGCGTCGAAGAAGTCGTCGACACGGTCTCCACCGGGCGCTTGCGCACGAGCCGGCACTACCGGGTGATCGACGCGGACGGCGACGAACACCCCCGCCGGTTCGCGATCGGCTGGTACACGAGTTCCCGGGGCGCAGCGGCGTTCGCCCGGCCCCGGACCAACGCCGCGCCGTTCCGGATGGCCGACCAGGTCGCCCGCGAGGTGCTGACCGCACTGGCCGAGAGTGTGGGCAGCGCCACCGGAAAGCGCTAGCGGAGCGCTTGCTGGCAGCTAGCACTCCGGGTAACGTGGCTGCTGTCGGGGAGGATCGGCGGAAGGGGCGAGGCTCATGACCCCGCTCAAGTCGCCACAGGATGCGGTCCGGACGCTCGGCGAGTTCATCCGTGAGCAGCGGTCGGGCTCGCAGATCTCGCTCCGTCAACTGGCCAAGCAGGCCGGCATCAGCAACCCGTACCTCAGCCAGATCGAGCGCGGGCTCCGCAAGCCGTCGGCCGAGATCCTGCAGCAGATCGCGAAGGCGCTGCGCATCTCCGCCGAGACGCTGTACGTGCATGCGGGGCTCCTCGAGAGCACCGATGGGGTGCGCACCGACGCAGCACCCGGACCGACCGCGTCCGCGATCGAGGCGGACGAGTACCTGACCGAGCGTCAGAAGCAGATCCTGCTCGAGATCTATCACTCGTTCCGGCGCGAGAACTCCGCCGGGAACACCCAAGACTGAGTATCTGGCTGTCCAGCCAGGGAGGAAATCTGTCATGGCTACTGCCAAGACCCAGACCACGAAGACCGGCAACACCGTCGAGGCCAAGGGCGACGTGAAGTTCGCACTCCCGGACGCCCGCCGGGGCCTCTACGCCTACGTCGGTGCCGCCGACTACGCGGTGGAGCAGCTCCGCGCACTGCCCCGTTACCAGGGCCAGGTCGTGGGCGTGATCCGCGCGCTTCCGCAGACGCTGCGCACCTCGTTCAGCGGCCTGCAGGGGCGGGTCAACGAGACCTACGTCGACGTGAGCGGCCGCGTGACCGACGCTTACTCCGACTTCGCGAACCGCGGCGAGAAGGTGGTCGGCAGCATCCGCAAGGACCCGGCGACCGAGAACGCCGTGGAGCAGGCCAAGACGGCCAAGTCGCAGGTCAAGGCCGCCCGCACGTCGGTGAGGAAGGCCGCGTCGGAGGCCGGGACCGCCACGGGGAAGGCCGGCGACAAGATCGGCTGATCTGTCAGGGAATGGCCGGGGCGCCGTTGGCGCCCCGGCCTTTCTGTGTCGAGAGTCACAGTTGACCTTTACGTCAGTGGGGCCCACCCTCGATCGCACCCCCGTCGGCACCATCAGGAGGTGGGACGATGAAGTCCACTCTCGGTTCAGCCTGGACCTGCGTCGACGATCGAGGGCCTTCGGCCTGATTCGGACGGGCGTGGGGGCCGTTCGGGGGTTCCGGCTCCTCTGACCTTTGTGGTCCGATACGGCACGTGTCCTGGCGCGAGCGCGACCCAGTACAGCGCGGCCTGTACGAGACCGTCCCGGCCGAGACGATGCGCCTGCTCGAAGCACGCGGACGCCGGGCCGAACTCCGCTCGGGCGAACGCCTGATGACGATCGGCGATCCGTCGGAACACGTCTACCTGGTCCAGTCCGGCTACGTGAAAGTGCTGGTCGACGGCCCGGACGGCGACGTCGCGCTGGTCGCGGTGCGTGGGCGCGGCGACCTGCTCGGCGAGTTCGGCGCGTCCACGGGGCGGCTGCGGACGGCGTCGGTGATCGCGGCCGGCCCGGTGCGGGCGGTGGTGCTCGCGGCGTCCGAGTACCGCGAGTTCCTGAGCGCCCGGCCCGAGGTGCACGCCGCGGTCGACGCGGCGGTGATCGACAAGATGAGCCTGTCCACCCGGCGCCGCCTGGAGTACGCGCGCGGGCACGGCGCGGTGCGTCTGGCCCGGGCGATCCGGGACATGGCGCTCGACTTCGGCCGGTTGGAGAAGGGTGTCGTCGTGATCCCGGTACCGCTGTCGCAAGCGGACTGGGCGGCGATCGTCGGCGTGACCGAGCGGCGGCTGAGCACGCTGCTCGCAGGGCTCGTCGAGGCCCGGGCCGTGCGGACCCGGACGAACTCCGTGATGGTGTCGGACTTCCCGCTGCTGGAGAGCCTGGCGAAGTCCCAGCGCTAGATCCCGAAATTCTTCGGGGGCGGTTGCCTGCGCGTCGGCTGCAATAGGAATGTCCGATCCGGCGCGAAGGCGACGGTCGCCCTCGGCGGGGAGGGGGAGCGGAGGGCGACGGTCGTCGTCGCGGTCGGGCGGCGTGTGACGGGGGACGGGCCGGCCGTCGGATGGGGGTGGACGGTCGGCCCGGGCGGGGGGCGGGCGCGGGCCGGTCGTCGGATCGGGGAGGACGACGACCGGCCCGACGCCCGGAGAATCTTCCGCTCAGAGGCGTTCGCCGGCCCGGATTCGTTCGAGGCCCAGCCAGATGAACTCGACGGCCATCGACTCGGCGCGCTCGCGCGGCACCTCCGGATGGTCCAGCCACCAGGAGATCAGCGACATCAGGCCGCCGGTGACTATCGGGGCGAACAGCGTCACCACCGGCTCCGCCGCAGCCAGCCGGGTCGGGTTGTTCCGCCGGTTCAACAGCATCAGGTCGACGATGATCGCGCCCAGGTCGTCGCGCAGGCCACGCAGCTCGTCGCCGACCTCCGGCTTGTCGAAGTGCCGGATGATCACCGCCCACGCGCTCGGCTGCTCGGTCGCGAAGTCGAACAGGGTCTTCGCCAGTACCCGCATCCGGTCGAGTCCCGGGTCGCCGGGCTTCGTCACCGCGTGCAGTTGCCGCGACAACCCGTCGACGATGGCCGCGGTGACCGCGGCGAACAGCTCCTCTTTCGACTCGAAGTGCTGGTAGAGCAGACCCTTCGACACCCCGGCGGCGGCCGCCACGTGCTCCATCTGCGTCAGATGGAACCCGCGGCGGCCGAACTCGTCGACGGCCGTGGCCAGCAGCTGTTCCCGGCGCGAGGCCGAGGTGAGCCGGCGCCTCACTTGCCCAGGTAGGGAGCTAGCTCGGTACGCGCGACCGACATGATGTGCACTTCGTCCGGGCCGTCGGCCAGGCGTAGCGTCCGCAGGCCGGCGTACGAGCGCGCCAGCGGGAAGTCGCCGCTCACGCCGCCGCCGCCGTGCACCTGGATCGCTTTGTCGAGCACGGCCGTCGCCATCTGCGGCACGACGACCTTGATCGCCGCGACCTCGGTGCGGGCGGCCTGGAACCCCTTCTTGTCGATCAGCCAGGCCGTCTTGAGCGTCAGCAGCCGGGCCTGCTCGATCGCCATCCGGGATTCCGCGATCCACTGCTGGACGACGCCTTGGCGGGCCAGCTCCTTGCCGAACGCCACCCGCGAGACGGCGCGGCGGCACATCGCGTCCAGAGCGCGTTCGGCCATACCGATCGCCCGCATGCAGTGGTGGATCCGGCCGGGACCCAGACGCTTCTGGGCCAGCGCGAAAGCGCTGTTCTCCTCGCCGAGCCGGTTCGTGACCGGAACCCGGACGTCGGTGAGCCGGATCTCGCAGTGGCCGTGCTGGTCGTGGTAGCCGAAGACGGAGAGGTCGCGGACGACCTCCAGACCGGGCGAGTCCATCGGGACCAGCACCATCGACTGCTGCGCGTAGCTCGGACCGTCCGGATTCGTCTTGCCCATCAGGATCATGACCTTGCACCGCGGGTCGGCCGCGCCGCTGGTCCACCACTTCCGGCCGTTGATCACGTAGTCGTCGCCGTCGCGGACGACGCTCGTGCTGATGTTCCGGGCGTCCGAGCTGGCGACGTCCGGCTCGGTCATCCCGAAGCAGCTACGGATGTCGCCGTTGAGCAGCGGCTCGAGCCAGGTCTTCTTCTGCTCGTCGGTGCCGAACAGGTGGAGGAGCTCCATGTTGCCGGTGTCGGGCGCGGCGCAGTTCGTCGCCTCGGGCGCGAGGTGGATCGAGCGTCCGGTGATCTCGGCGAGCGACGCGTAGTCGGTGACGCTCAGGCCGTGCGCGGGGTCGTCCGCGTCCGGAAGGAACAGGTTCCACAGGCCGCGGGCGCGCGCTTCGCGCTTGAGGTCCTCGACGATCGGCGGGACGTCGTGCGGCCGATCGGCGGCGATCAGCTCGGCGCGCTGGGTCTCGTAGACGGGTTCAGCGGGGTAGACGTGCGAATCCATGAACTCGGTCAGGCGGACGATGTACTCCTGCGCTCGGGCGCTCGGATCGAAATCCATCGGTGCTCCCCTCGAAGTACGTCCCAAAGTAACCGACGAGTCAGTAAGTTAATAGGGACTCGAGGACGCGGAGGAGGATCCGATGGCTAAGGCAGCCTGGGTTACCGGTGGCGCCGGCGGGATCGGCGCCGCCGTCGCGCGCCGACTGGCCGCGCAGGACTATCGCGTGCTGGTCACCGACGTCGACGAAGACGGTGGCGCGGCGGTGGCGGAAGAAATCGGCGGGGTGTTCCGCCGTTGTGACGTGACCGTGCCCGACGACAGCCTGTCCGCCGTGTCGGCCGCGGTTTCCGAGTTCGGGGGGCTGGACCTCGCGTTCCTGAACGCGGGCGTCGCCACCCGGTTCGGGCTCGAGGAGGGGTTCTCGCCCGAGGCGTACCGCAAGGTCATGGCGATCAACCTCGACGGGGTCGTCTACGGCGTGCACGCGGCGCTGCCCGCGTTGAAGGCGCGTGGTGGCGGCAACATCGTCGCGACCGCGAGCCTCGCCGGGCTGACCGCGGTGCCGTTCGACCCGATCTACGGCGCGAACAAGGCCGCGGTGGTCGGGCTGGTGCGCGCGCTGGGGCCGGTGTACGCGGAGTCGGGGATCCGGGTGAACGCTCTGTGCCCCTCGTTCGCGGAAACGGCGATCATCTCCACCGTCCGGGACGCTCTGATCGGTGCCGGGGTCCCGCTGCTCGAGGTCTCCGACGTAGTGGCGGCGTTCGACGCGATCCTGGCCGGTCAGGGCACCGGCGAAGCCTGGTTCGTGCAGGTGGGGCGGGCCCCGGAGCCGTTCGCGTTCCGCAACGTCCCCGGCCCGCGGACCGGCGCCGGCGACAAGGCACCGTCGGCCGATACTTCTGTTCAAGCTGCCTTCCAGGAGGGCTGATGAAGGCCGTTCAGATCACGTCGTTCGGTGGACCCGAGGTCCTGGTGGTGCGGGATCTGCCGGATCCGGAGGCGTCCGAATTTCTTCTGGACGTCTCCCGGGCCGGCGTCAATTACGCCGACACCCACCAGGCCGAGAACTCGTACCTGTCACCGGCCTCGTTGCCGCTGGTACCGGGGGCCGAGGTCGTCGGGCGGCTGCCGGACGGCCGGCGGATGGTCTCGCTCCTGGCCGGCGGTGGCGGGTACGCCGAGAAGGCGCTGATCGAGCCGGCGCTGTCGTTCGACGTCCCGGACGGGATCGACGACACGACCGCGCTGGCGATGGTGGTGCAGGGCGCGTCGGCGTGGCTGCTGCTGCGGCGCTCGGCGGTGCTGAACCCCGGCGAGTCGGTGGTGGTGCACGCCGCGGCCGGTGGCGTCGGGTCGCTGGCCGTGCAGCTGGCGCGGGCCTGGGGAGCCGGGCGGATCATCGCGACGGCGTCTTCTTCGTCGAAGCGCGAATTGGCCCTGTCGCTCGGGGCCGACGTCGCCATCGATTCGCGGTCGGAGGACATGACGTCCGCGCTGCGCGAAGCGAACGGCGGGAAGCGGGTCGACGTCGTGCTGGACATGACCGGCGGACGGGTCACCGACCAGAGCCTGAAGGCGCTGGCGCCGTTCGGGCGGCTGGCGTTCTACGGCATGGCGAGCCGGGAGCAGCCGAGCCCGGTCGCTCCGGGCAACCTGCTGGCGCACTCGACCACGGTGGCCGGCATGTGGCTCGCACACGCCTTCCTGCTGCCCGGCGACGTGCTGCGGCCGGCGATCGCGGAGCTGTTCGAGATGGTCCTCGACGGTCGGCTGAAGGCCGTGCCCGGCGGGGAGTACCCGCTGTCCGAGGCGCGGCTGGCCCACGAGGCGCTGCGTTCCCGGGCCACCGTCGGCAAGCTCGTTCTCGACCCGTCTCTGTGAAGGAGTCCGTGTGGACATCAACCTCGAAGGACGCGTAGCGGTCGTCACCGGCGCCTCCCGCGGCATCGGTGCGGCCATCGCGACGGCCTACGTCCAGGCCGGCGCGCAGGTCGTCATCACCGCTCGCAAGCCCGAGGGGCTGTCGAAGGCGGCGGCCGAGATCGGCGGGGACGTGCACGCGATCGCCGCGCACGCGGGCAAGGAAGACGACGCCGCGCGGGTGGTCGCGGAGACGCTCGAGAAGTTCGGGCGGCTCGACATCCTGGTCAACAACGCGGCGACCAACCCGTACATGGGCCCGGTGATCGACGCCGAGCTCCCGGCCTGGGACAAGACGTTCGAGGTGAACCTGCGCGGTCCGCTGATCTGGGCGCAGGCCGCGTACCGGGGGTGGATGAAGGAGCACGGCGGCTCGATCATCAACATCTCGAGCATCGACGGGCTGAGCGCGGGCGGGCCGCTCGCGGTGTACGGCGTCACGAAGTCGGCGCTGATCTTCCTGACCCAGCAGCTCGCGACCGAGGTCGGCCCGGGGGTGCGCGTGAACGTGCTCGCGCCCGGCCTGGTCAAGACGGATTTCGCGCGGGCGCTCTGGGAGGGGGCCGGCGAGGACGCCAAGTTCCCCTGGCCGCTCCAGCGCCTGGGCCGGCCGGAAGACATCGCCAACGCCGCGCTGTTCCTGGCCAGCGACGCGTCGTCGTGGGTGACCGGAGGCCTCTTCGTCATCGACGGCGGCGGCTCCCTAGGCGGCCCCTTCTCCTGAAGTGGGCGGCCCGCCGAGAACGAGGCTGACGGCCTCGCGCGACGACTTGAGACACCGAGGCCAAGGTCGCGGCGTCGTCGCGCGAGGACGTCAGCCTCGCCCTCGGCGGGCTCCAGGTCAGTACGCCGGGCTTCGGGCGTCGGGGTCAGGGGGCGTAGGGCGTAGCGGGGGGCGGGGCGGACGCTGTGGGACGGTGACCGTTGAGCCGGCCCATCCCCGCCGGGCCGGCCCAACGCTCCGAGGTCAGCCGGCTGAGGTCGAGAGCCCGGTCTCCTCGGCCCCCGCCGTTCCGGACCCCGTCGTCCCGGACTCTGCCGTGCCGGAGTCGGGGGCGGGTCGGGCGTGCCTCAGGTCTTGCTTCTGACCGCCCTTCGGCAGGTACTTCTGGCAGGCCCGCTCAGCAGCCTTGTACTTCGAACTCTCCGGGTCGATGCCCAGCTTGTTCGCGTCGATGGACAACTCGCCGGTCGACTTCGGCATCGGGAAGTTCGAGATACCGCGCGCCCGCATGCACCGGGCCAGCTTCACGAGCTGTCCCCGGTTCTTGGTGCCGACCTTGACGCCCTTCTTCGCGCCCTTGGGCGGCGCGTATTTGCGACATTTCTCGGTCGCTGCGTCGACCTTGTCCGTGCGGAAGCCCTCGGGCAGTCGCAGGCTGATCGTGGTTTTACCGCCGGACTCCTCGGTGACCTTCGGGTCGGGAAAGTCCGGGACGCCGTTTCGCCGCACGCAGGCCGAGAACTTCCGGGCCTCTGCCACCGCGTCACCGCCGGTCGACGTGTAGCCGAACGACGTCGACCCTCCGGCGTTGCCCGACGGGGGCGGGGTGCTCTCGCCGGCGACCGCAGCGCTCGCCGACCCGATGAGGGTCACCGCCGTCAGTGCTCCTACTGCCAGCATCGTCTTGATTCGCATCTACCTTCTCCTTTCGAACTGAAGTGGTGGATGGATTCGAGCGAACGGCGTGCTTCTGAGGCGTTTCTGATTTTGGTAACGCCGGAGAAACGCCCGCACGGGTCACTATGGAGGGATGCGGATCCTGGTCGTCGAGGACGAACCGCTGCTCGCCGATGCGATCGCGGAGTGGTTACGCGGCGAGGCGCACGCAGTGGACATCGCTCACGATGGTGGCGCCGCTCTCGAACGGGTCGAGGTGCACGGCTACGACGTCATCGTGCTCGACCGCGACCTGCCGATCGTCCATGGCGACGACGTCTGCCGCAGCGTGGTCGGCGCGCACCCGGACGTCCGAATCTTGTTGTTGACGGCCGCGGCGGAGATCGACGACCGGGTCACCGGTCTCGCGCTCGGCGCGGACGACTACCTACCGAAACCGTTCGCGTTCCCCGAGCTGGCCGCGCGGGTGACCGCGCTCGGCCGGCGCTCGCGGCCGGCCGCGCCACCGGTGCTGCAGAGAGCCGGTATTCGGCTGGATCCGCATCGGCGGGAAGTGTTTCGCGACGGTCGGTACGTACCGTTGTCGCGGAAGGAGTTCGCCGTGCTGGCGGAGTTGTTGCGGGCGGACGGCACCGCGGTGTCAGCGGAGCACCTGCTCGAGAAGGCCTGGGACGAGAACGCGGATCCGTTCACCAACGCGGTGCGGCTGACGATCCTGAAGCTACGCCGCAAGCTCGGCGAGCCTCCGATCGTGCAGACCGAGACCGGGGTGGGGTATCGGATCCCATGAGCGGGCTCACGCTGCGGTTGCGGTTGGCGATGGTGTACGGCGGTCTGTTCCTGCTGTCCGGGGTGTTGCTGCTCGGGGTGACGTACGCGCTGGTCGCGCAGCAACTGCCCCGGACGACCGAAGGCACGGCGCTCCAGACGGGCGGCGGTCCGGCGTCCGATCCGGAAGGGCTGGTACGCGAGGTTCGCGGCGATGCCGCGCACGACGCACTCACCGCGCTGCTGACGCAGGGTGGGATCGCGTTGGTCGTGGTGGCAGTGGCGGCGACCGCATTCGGGTGGCTGATCGCCGGTCGGATGTTGCAGCCGTTGCAGCAGGTCACCGAGACCGCGCGGCGGATCGCTGACGCGCCGGCGGCCAATCGTGGTCTGCACGAACGGATCGCCCTGTCCGGTCCGGACGACGAGATCAAGGAGTTGGCCGACACTTTCGACGTCATGCTCGAGCGGCTCGACCACTCCTTCGACAGTGAGCGTCGATTCATCGCGAACGCGTCGCACGAGCTGAGGACGCCGCTGACGCTGAATCGAGCGTTGCTGGAGGTGACGCTGCATCGGCGGGCGCCGTCGCCGGAGGTCCGGGCGTTGGCCGAGACGCTGCTGGCGATCAATGGGCGGCACGAACGGCTGATCGATGGGCTGTTGTTGTTGGCGCGCTCGGACCGGGAGCTCGAGGAGAGGTATCCGGTTGATTTGGCGGATATCGCCGACCATGTGCTGGGGGCGGTTTCTGCGGGGTCGGTGACGGTGTTGGCGAAGCTGGAGGAGGCGCCGACGGCGGGGAATCCGGTGTTGCTGGAGAGGTTGGTGCAGAACCTGGTGGAGAACGGGTTGCGGTACAACCTGGAGGAGGGTGGTCGGTTGGAGGTCTTGACCGGGCGCTTCGGGGGTGGGGTGCGCTTGGAGGTCCGGAACACCGGGCCAGTGGTCCCGCGCTACGAGATCCCGGGCCTCTTCCAGCCCTTCCGACGTCTCTCGTCCGAGCGGGTCGCCGGTACTCCAGGCACTGGTTTGGGCCTTTCTATCGTGCAGGCCATCGCCCATGCCCACGACGGCTCGATCTCTTCCGCACCCGGCGCGGCCGGAGGCCTGACGATAACGGTGTCGTTTCCAGCCGATCCCCCGGAGACATCGCCCTACGACACTTCTCCGACGACCTGATACGGCAGCGGCAGTTGGCCGCGGCCGGGTGCTCCGGTCCCGCGGACATGGTTGTCGATGGAGAGTTGCTGGTGCTATCGCGCGGGTGATGTTCCATCGATCTCGGCGTTTCCTCGAATGGTTCGCCCGCAGTACTAAGGGACGTCTCGCCTGTCGCCGGCCGAGTTCGCCGGCTCGTGCGGCTGGTCGCCGACCGCAGCGGCGAGGAGATCCAGCACCCTGGCCGCCCTTCCCGAAGAACTACCGGACCCCACCAACCTCCAGCCGGGACCCGCCGGGTCCTCGCGGTCGGCCAGCCGCAGCCGGGCAACCGCAGCGACGCCCTCGCCTTCCGCGACTCCTGAATGACAGCGGCGTCCAGTCGTGGTCGGCGGCGCCTACCTAGGCGATCGCGAAGTTGTCTCGTTCCGTCATCACCTTGCTCCACAACCGAGCCTCGCCAGATGACCTCCGGCCCCACCACTGGCCGCGATCGAGTTGGCCCATTGGGGGGCTTGACAATCTATTCGCTGGGTCAAAATGCGGCAGCCAAACGCGTTGAGCCGACCCATCACCCATTGGTACGTAGGAATCTTCGATAGAAGATCTGCTTACTGCGATTGTCGGTCAATGGGTTCGAATCTCCGGTGCGCTTTCGACATTGGCCATCCCCTCCTGATTCCTGAACCGGCCACCCAATCGGGGCTCAGGCAGTCGACGTCGGCCCTACTCGGGTAGCTGGAGCGGATTCCATGCCATCTCGCGAGGGACAGCCATGGTCGCTCGACGAATACCTCATCGTCGGCGAACTCTGGAAGCGTAGGGGTCGCGCAGTTGGGCGAAGCGACTCCGAGGTACTCGAACTGGCCGACCTGCTGGGGCGCTCTCCAGGCTCGATCAGCTATCGGGTCGGCAACTTCGCGGGCACGGACCACCCGGGCCGAGGCCTCAAACCCCTCACCGGCACACCCTTGCGGGAGTGGGAGAAGGTCCGCGACGATCCCGCTGCCCTGCTCGCGGCGGTTCGAGACGCACGCGCGCGACTCGCGTCGGCCCGTGGCGGCCAGCCCGCCAACGAACTCCGCAGCGAACGAGACCTTCGCATCGTTCCGCCGGAAAAGCCCAGTACCGAGGCCATTTTCTATTTGAGTGAAGAGCGCGCGACAGAAGCCACCCAGACCGAGGCGATTCTCCGAGAGAAGTTCCGGAGCTGGCGAGATCCGAACGGTGATCGACTCGAGGGTATCGAGATCCCCGTGGGAGGGTCGACACTTCGAGTCGATCTGTACGATCAGGCCAGCAGCCTGCTTATCGAGGTCAAGGCCAAGCCTGACCGCTTTCACCTTCGACTGGCGGTCGGGCAGCTCTTCGATTACAGGCGCTACTTGAAGCGATCCGATATCGACGCCAACTTGGCCGTCCTTGTGCCCGAACCACCCTCCGCCGATCTCATGGACCTCCTGAACTCGGCGAACATCGGGGCCATCTGGCCGACTGCGGACAGCTTCTCGGATTCCGAAGGCGGACTCCTGCTGAATCCAACGACTGATACGACGTGGGTTGGCACCGCGGCGGCCATACAGCTGGAGGCGGAGGGCGAGTGACAAGTCCAGTCCCAGGAGAGACGGGCACGGACACGAGTTGTCGGTCAAGCAGTTCCGCCGGCTGGTGAGAATGGTGTAGTGCCGAGCCGCGAAGGCCGCGGGGATGGGTGCCCAGGCCGGCCTTGGTGTCCGCCACTGACCGATCGGGCGCGACTTTGCTAATTGGCGCTACCTCGATTTCCGTGGCTCGAGGATCGCGGCAAACTGTGGCCCGACAATGGTGAGTCTACTCACTAGTAACGGCTAAGGCTCATTAAGAACGTCGTCCAATAGCTTTGCGTTTGCGGCTCTGACAGATGAATGAAGCACCTGTCAGATTTATCAGGCTTCTCACCTGGTCGTCGGGACGACGTGACACAGCTGCCAATCTCCAGAAAAGCTCCGTCGTTGCTCCGCAAGCGAGAGCGACTGCTCGTCTGCCATCGGCTCCGCGGCGCAAACTCCTGTGGGTGGTCCACCGTCGGTCCGCTACTGGCCGCAGCAGGCTCGGCGCAACCCGGGACGACGAAACGCCCCTCGCGAGGGGCGTTTGTGCTGGCCAAGAGGGAGCCGCCTCCGGGAATCGAACCCGGGACCTACGCATTACGAGTCAGTGGGCTTGAGGTCCGCTGACATCCGTCGTTGCAGGTCAGGCCAGCTTCCAGATGTCGGCTTACCTCCGCGTACGTCAGCGTACTGCAACTGGCCCTGCAACTGGCCCATCGTGCTTTGACCCCATCACGGTCGGTAGACCTCGTCACGGGGAGTGAGCGGCGCCGGCAACCTCGCCTCGCTGAGCGAGATCAAGGACCCATTCCGCCCAGCGGTGCTGCCTGCACGGCCAGGATGGCGTCACGATGAGGTGTGTGGCGCTCGCGCAGACCGGCCGGTCAGGGTCGATGCCGGTTGGGCAATGCAGGTCGACGATTCCGCGCGCGGTTTCGACGTCGTCCGGCACGAGTTCGCGATGCCAACGGGGTGGAATCGGGAAGCTGTCGTCGTTCATCGCTCAGTCGTCCGTACGGCTGTCGAGTGGGCATCGGTCAGGCTGTGAATTCCGTGCATCATCGGGTCTCCAAGACGAGTGGGCTCGCCGGACGCGGGGTGAGCCGGGACGGGACCAGCGCTGCCGGGATTGGCTGGTCCCGTCCCGACGTGTCACCCGGCGACGCCGAGTCGGCATCAGGCGTCGTCGGGGTTCTGCGGCAGCCGGTTGAGCGGACGTGCGGTCAGCGAGCTGACATGTCGCTTTCGATGGCAGTCAAGAGCGCGGTGAACGTCTGGCCGGCCGCAGTGGTTGATCGGCATGCCGCTTCCAGGAGCGCCCATGCCAGCTCGTCGCCTCCGGCGCTCTCGACCCAGTGCGCGGCGGCATCGACAACGGCGATGCGCTGTAGGACGGTCAGACGCGGTTCGTGGCACTCCAGGACGGCGACGGCGGAGAGGCGCTGCGCCGTGGTGACCTTCTGCGGCACAGCGGTGCACCCAGACGCGGAGCGCTGCACCGGGACGATCGCCGAGGATGTTGTGTCGACGTCCATCAGGGGCGCTGCCCGTCGTCCTCGGTGAGCGTTGCTTCTATGGCTCGCCGCTCACCGCATGGATAGGGCACTCCGCAGGCACGACAGGTCGGCTCTTCGATCGTGGGATGCCTGCTATGGCGCCCCAGAATGCCGGCGAGTACGCCGTCACTCGCGTGGTTGGCCTCGACGTCGTCTGCCATCCGAGGTCGGACTGTCGGCTCGTCAACGTCGATCCTGATGGGTGGCCGGTTCATCGCTGGCACCTCCCGGAGTCCGTCAGTCGCGATGCGACTTGAGTGGAACCCGGGGCATTAGTACGGCTGAACCTCGTTCCGGGACGTTCTAGGGACGTCCCAAGCGTCCCGACGGGCGTGCTACGACACGGGGTCGGCAGCGACCCACACGCGTTCGAAGCTCTCCAGGTACGTAGCTGTCAGAGACTCTGGTTCGGCTGAGCGCAGGTGGAGTACCGGCGCGCGCGAAGCACCAACGCCGTACACGTGAGCGTTCACCAGTACCTCGTCGTCAGCCCGGTACAGCGAGTTGTAGAGAACGGTCGCGTGCCGGCGGATCTCGACGCGCGGCGCGTCAAGCAGGGGCCGGCAGAGCACCAACGCGCTACGGATCTTCGCGCCCAACGCGTCGTCGATACCTTCCTCCGCGCCGCGGGACCGCACGTACGGGCTCTCCGGATCGCCGAACGCCATGCGCACCCGAACTCCTCCGCGCGCACGCGAGGCAATCAGACGCATCATTTCGACGTCTTCCACCAGGAACAAGCCGCTGTATACCAAAACGTCGATGCGGTCCTGGGCGCCACCGAACAACGCGCGCCAGACCGCCGACGGGACGGATCCTCGATGCGGGTAGACCGCCACCGTCTCCTGCGAAGCTCCGCCATTCAGGTGTTCCAGGTGCGGCCACAGGTCGCTTTCGTGGCGGCCGACCATGTCGGCCAACCCCCAACGGTGGCGCGCGTGCGGGATGCGGCCGGCCACCCACCGCTGAACGGTCTTCGGGTCGACGCCGAGCCTGGTTGCTACGTCGACGTCTCGGAGACGCGCGTCGGCGAGCGCGCGCCGCAGCGTGTCGTTCACCATTCCTCCACCGAGCGTGAGGGGATGCGCACACGCTAACAGAAGACGTCCCTAGACGTCCCTCCCCGCGGTGGAAAGGTCCGCGAACGTGCCAGACACTCGGACAACACCGGACAGGCAACGAGAGGGCGGACGCGTGGGACAGCCAACGGCGTGGCGCGCGTACGTCCACATTGCCGACGCGCTCCGTCAGCGACTATTGGACGGAACGCTGTCCGCCGGCGCCTTGCTTCCATCGGAGTCGGCGTTGAGTGCGGAGTTCGGCGTCGTGCGCAACACGGTCCGCCGTGCGCTAGGCGCGCTGGAGTCCGAGGGGCTGATCGAGACGTTGCCCGGACGAGGACGCGTCGTGAAGGTCCCAGGGGACGACGCATCGCCTCGCTTGGCGTATCGACGCATCGCCGCGGACCTACGGGGCGCGATCGAGCGAGGCGACCATGCATCCGGCGGTCAACTGCCGTCCGAATCATCGCTGATGACGACCTACGGCGTCTCCCGCGGCACTGCCCGCCAAGCCCTCGCCGAACTGGCTACCGCCGGCCTGGTCGAGTCGATCCAAGGCAGAGGCTGGTTCGTCCGGACCCGGTGAATGCACCTACGCTTGCACATGTGAGACATGTGCAGGTCGGGTGGGCGCGAGCGCTCGCGGAATCGCTACTAGCGGAGCCGCTTCCTCGCCGGTGGGCTCACTCTCAGGGTGTGGGCGCACAGGCCGAGACGCTCCGCCCGATCCTCGGAACCGACGGGGATCTTCTGGTGAGCGCCGCGTGGCTGCATGACATAGGCTACGCGCCGCCGCTCGTCGCGACCGACTTCCATCCGCTCGACGGTGCCCGCTACCTGCGCGACGTCGAACACGCCGACGAGATGCTCTGCCGCCTCGTCGCCCACCACACATGCGCACACATCGAGGCTGAGGAACGAGGACTTTCCGCGGAACTCGATGAGTTCGACGCGCCACCGAGCGCACTTGCCGACGCGCTGATCTACTGCGATATGACGACCGGTCCCTCCGGCGAGCGGATGGATGTGACCAATCGCCTTGCCGAAATCGATCGCCGCTACGGCGCGGACCATCTTGTGAGCCGGTCCATCCGCCGTGCGACGCCCGTCCTGGTAGAGGCCGTTCAGGTTACGACCAAGCTGATAGCCGGGGAACCCGGCAACCGCATTGACCCGCTGCGACCTCAGGGCACTCCCGGATTGGGTGGCCTGACATGAGGTCGAGGTATCTAGCCGAATCGTAGCCCTATCAATCACTCTCACCCAGACGAATTTGATCTTCGACGAGCTTCTGCGATATTGAAGTTATCTCCGCTTTGTGCAGAAGACTCAGCGCCGCACGACGCTCCTTCTCGTCGGATAGATGAAGTTCAAGCTCTTGGCCGGCCTGAATAATTTCAGTTTGACCCCTGAGACTCCCTCTATTAAGCACCCTGTTTATCTCTGCTATGACGCGGACTCGAAGCTTTGCTAGCTCCTTTGCCTCCCAGTACTTAGATACACCATGGGTTGCGCTAGAGAGAGCGTCACGACCATCGAACCGTAGGGTGTTTGGTAACTGCGCCTGCCCGACAACGCCTATTGCGTAAATCATTATCCGCTCGGTCAATTGCGCCGAGCAATATTCTTTCTCAGAATCGACTTGATCTGGAAATGCAGTGGGATCGAAAGGAACGAGATATAGAGGCCTTGCGTCCCCATCGTCTCCTTCTGTGATAAAAATCTTTCCGACTGCACTCTCGATGTACTCATTGGTCGACGGTTGAATTAGGGTAAGAGTTCCCCACAGACCATCTCCGTCAATCTCAAGTCCCAATGTTCCTGATTCAGCCGACGCAATACTTGCGGCGTGCACAATTTCGGTCAGCTCATAAAGTGTGCGCCGATGATCCGCAGCGTCCTCGCTCGGAAGCACATAAATCACCGTGGCATGAGATGCGCCAAGGGCACTGTCCGGTTGCCCACAGGTCGCTAATAGCTTGATGCACTGCTTGGTCGCGGAGCTCTCAGCGCTAAAACCCTGTGCTTTGCATTCCAGAACTAGATGCGTCTTAGATTGCGCGTGATTGAAGAGCACATCGGGTTCCGGTGGATCGGGCGAGTAGCCCATGTCTCGTAGCTTCTTTTTCAAGTCTTCGGCTATTGCTATCCGTCGACCCACTGCTCGGAGACTAAATCCTGCTTGCAAAAGAGGTGATCTGGTTCGATCCAAGCCAACTCGCGGCGGTCGGCGGACCATCCATAGGCACGAATTTAACTGGAAAACAGGATCTCTCGTGAGCATGAATTCTTTAGCCAACGTTGACCGCGTCCGTCCTGGGGATCAAAGAGGCGTAATTGACGTCGCCAATGAAAGCCTCTACACGTGGATCCAAGAAGCGTTGCACGTTTGAGACAAGCCGATTTACCGAGTTCCCACACGTACCTCTCGGTAGCACTGCAACGATGCGCTCTGGTGTTAGTTCCATCAGCATCGGTTGCCAAAGATGCTGGTCAATCGCGTTGGCGTGTACTTTTCGAGGACTGAGCCATGTGTGAAATCCCGAAATCCTAAAGCGGTTTCGGGGGTTATTGAATAGACTAAGTACCCACCGTCTAAAGGTGGCCTCGCTTAGCGGTCGGTTGAAAACCAACTCAGCGACAGCACCGTCCATGCCGCCCTCACCATCTTCGCCAACCCAAAGTCGGTCTTCCACTGCACTCGTCAGTTGGCTATACATATCAACCACATATAGCAGCGTCGACCTGTGATTTAGGAAAGACTCACTACGATTCGTAACCTTACCGTCGTAGTAAAGGTCATGGCCTCCCCGCCCGTTAGCGGGTATACGAAGATGCGTAATGGATCCAAGTGGATCGTAAGTCTCTTGTAGCGGCCTCATGCGCTTGTCGATTTCCTCCAAGCGGTCCACCATCGTGAACCTGGAAGCGCGCCGCTCGTCTTCGAACGGGTTCGGGTCATCGACATTGTCATCTAGATCGAAGACAGACTCGTGCTCGAAGGTAAGACGACCGTACCGGCGACCGCTATTTGACTCTTTAACGTGATCCCAAAGCGCGTAAAAGCTGTCCGAAGATAGCCAGAGATGGTCGAGAAGTGGATTCGTCGAAACCGCTTTTCGCACTATTCGGTCCGAGTTTTGCGACGGCAGGAGCGTATAAAAAGACAGGAAGCGACCAGATATCCGCTCGATGAGCGCAACACCCGCTCCCGATTTATCAATGACCCTAAAGAGTTGACCGTCCGATCCAATGGATTCACTAGCCAGCTCACTACGCCTCAAAACGGACTGAAAATCACTCGCGCCATGCGCGGTATCGACTGTCTCCAGCAGATAGCTCTTAAGCAGACCGCTTGCGAGGCGTTGCTCTTTACTTCTCTCGGGCACATCCTTGGAGACTCCGTCAAAGAAGTCAAAGTATTCGGAGGCACTAGCAAGAACGGGGATGTTAGCGGTTCGCGGCACTACCACGACATCCTCCCCCTCAGTCGACCAGCGACGGTAAACTGGATAATAGCGCACACCACTGACAGAAGTAAAGATTTTCCCTCAAAGGGCTACTTTCGATTTCGTGTTTTACATCCTCTTAGATATGTCAAAGCCGGCCGCTGAAGCCGATCACTCGCCGATACAGCAAGCACCTCGACGCGGAGGTCAGTTGACACTTCACAATAGTTGCCCGAACTCCTTCGACTTCACGTGGATATTTTAGGAATCGATCATCCTATCTTTCTCTCGCGATTCTTATCGTTGCCGGGGCTTATACGTTCGGAGTTTCGCAGAAGAAATCCTTGTTCGTCGCGGGTCCAGAACCACCCCGCACTGTCCAAGAACTCGATTTGTATGGGCTCCGGCGAGTAGTACGAACTCAGCCAATCTAGAGGCGCCGCATGTGTAATCGTCTGCCCAGGTGGTACGAGGCCGATGAATTGGGACTCAGCCTGTTCGCCGGGCCGCGCGGGCAAGGGAAGCGCAGTCTCGTAGATCGGCATGTCACTCGCGTTGTGGACGAAGAACAGAAGCTCCGGCGAACCATCACGCGCGTGTCTGACCGCCACCCATGCACTCACTCTCGCTGCTTGCGCTCGGCGTGCTTCCTCTGCGTGATCTTCCTCGCGTCGATGCTCACGCCGGAACAGGAGGAAGCCGACGCCGAACGCGCCGACCGTCCCGAGCGCAGCGAACACATCCGCGCCGGCCTGGATCCAGTCGGTTACCTCCATAGGCCCTAGCCGAGGTACGGCGTCGGGCGTTGTTCGAGGAAGTGGCTAATGCGCAGCCGCATCGACCGGTCCATCGTCAACGAGTCGACGTCACCGGGCTTGACCCAGTGCACCTCACGGGACTCGCTGCTCGTCGTCGGCTCTCCACCGAGATACCGGGCCGTGAACACGGCCGAGAACTCCTGCCGTGCCTCGCCGTTGCTGGTGTAGAGGATGACGTGCTTCGGGTCGGTGTAGATCCCGACAAGCCCCGTGATCTCGCAGTCGATCCCGGTCTCCTCGCGCGTCTCGCGTACGCCGCAGTCGGGCAGAGACTCCCCCGGGTCCATCGCACCGCCCGGGACGGCCCAGTTGCCGTTGTCGGTGCGGAGGATCATCAGGATCTCGCCGGCGTCGTTGGTGACCACGACGTTCGCGGAGGGAACGAGGCTGTTCGCGGCCGGCGCTTCCGGGTCGTCGTAGTAGTCAATCCGTGCGCCCACGCGCACCGCCTTTCGCTGCTAGTCGACGCGCCGGGCGTCTGCCCAGACACGCTCGAAGCTCTCCAGGTACGTGGTGACCATGCTGCCGCCTGCGACCTTGCGCAGGTGAAGGACGGGCGCGTTCGCCGCGGGCGACCCGTAGATATGGGTGTTGACGTACAGGTCGTCGTCGGCCCGGTAGATCGAGTTGTAGAGCGTGGTGTCGTGCAACCCGATCTCGACGTTGTCCCTGCCGCGCAACGGTTTGTAGAGCGCGAGCGCGTTGCGGATGCGCGCGGACATGGACTCATCGATGCCCTCGTCAACGCCTCGCTGAGCCACGTGTGAGCTATCCGGGTCGCCCAGCAGGATGCGGACCCGGACGCCGGCTTCGGCCTTGGCGGCGAACAGGCGAATCATTCCGGTGTCGTCGGCGAGGAACAGGCCGCTGTAGACGAAGACGCTGATCTCCCGTTCTGCCGCGCCGAACAGGACGCCCCAGGTGTCCCGGGGCACGGCCCAGCGGTGGGGGTAGACGGTGACGATCTCGCTCTCCGAGGCGTCTGCTGCCTGCTCGGTCGTCATTCCGTCGGGCCAGAGGTAGCGCTCGTCGAGCTTGAGCATGGCTGCCACCGCGTACCGGTAGCGCCGGTAGGGGATCCGGCCCTGGGTGACCCAGCGCTCGACCGTTTTCGGATCTACGCCGGTCTTGGCAGCAATGTCTTCGGGCGTCAGTCCGTGCTGTAACAGGGCTGCCCGTAGCCGCTCGTTCGCCATCGCTCCCGGAACTCGTCCCTAGACGTCGCTGGACTCGATCACGCTAGCGAGACGTCTTGCACACGTCTAGTCACGTGGTGAAGTCGTCCCCCACTTTTGGCGGATTCTCGTTCACGTCCAGCCGAGAGAAGCGGACGCGATCAACCCAGCGAATAGGCGCAGAAATTACGCACTGTTCCTGCTAGATCGATTTCTTGCACATGCCTATACATGTGCATTTTCTCTCGACAGCTCACTCCGAAAGGAAGCCGCCGTGAACGCACCCGACCTCGCACTTTCGACCCGCCCTCTGTGCATCTGCGGACGCCATGCCGAACCGCAACGCGACCTGTGCCGCAAATGTCTCGGCCGTACCCGCTGGCTTCGTCGCCGTACCGGCCGCAAGAACCGCCGGCACGGCTCCGACGACGTCTGACCCAACCGACTCGCAAAGGAGGTACCTGTTGATCCTGACTCTCTCCGCCGTCCTCATCCTCGGCGCCGTCGTCTACTTCCTCATCCAGTACGCCGGCCTGCGCGTCTGGCACGCGATCCTCTGCGTCCTGTTCGGCTTCTACCTGGCGACGTCGGCCGCCGCGCCGTTCGTCCGCCAAATCGTCGCCGCCGTCCTGGGCTTCCTGTCCTGAACGGCACCCCACGGGACTGGTGGGTGATGGGCGGCATGGTCGTCTCGGCTGCGTCCGCCGCGGTGGCGAGCTTCTCCGGACTCCGTGGCTTGGCCGACGCGTCCGGATGGGCACCTGAGTTGGCCTGGCTACTTCCGGTCACGGTCGACGCCTACGCCACCACATCCGCCCGCGTCTGGCTCGCCGCCTCCACCATCTCGCCGGCCGCGCGGCGGTTCGCCCGGACCAACGCGCTGGGCGCGATCACGGTCAGCATCGCCGGCAACGCCGTTTATCACGCAGCCGAAACCGGGCTCCTCACGATCACGTGGCCGATCGTCGTCGCGGTCGGCGCAATACCGGCCGCCGTCCTCGGCCTCACAGCGCACCTACACGCGCTCCGATCCCGACCCGCACCGACGACCGACGAGCCACCGGCCGACCCCAGCACGGATCCACCCGCGCTTCCGGTACCCGCCGATCCCGGGTGGCCGACCCGGCACGTACCCGGGCCGGAACGGTCCGACGCCGACCTGTTCGCCGCCGCCCGCCTGGCCGATACCCGGTACCGCACCGAGCACAACGACCGGCCGATCACCAGAGATGCACTCCGCGCTGCCCTGCACGTCAGCGCCCGACGCGCTACCGAGCTCCGCCGGCGACTCACGGCCGAACCCGCTGTACCCGACGCCGTACCGGCCGGACCCGACCCGGTACCGGCCCTCCCTGCCCCCGAACGGAAGGAGACCCACAACGCCCATGACCAGCACTCCTGAGCAGTACCGCGCCGCACTCACCCTCCTCCGCACCTGCTACGCCAACCTCATCGCCGCCGCCCGCGCCACCCTCGCCGCGCACGCCGACGGTGAAGCCGACCCGCTGTACTACCTGCGCGACGAACTCACCGAGCACCCGACTCTGCCGCCGCACCCGGACACGGTCGGTGGGTCCGGGGAACAGCGATGAGGCGCCGGGACTACCGCCGCGCTCGTCGGCAACTCCGCCGCCGGTACGGCACCCGAACCGCCCCGGTCGTCCTCATCGACGACGCGTACCCCGGCGCCGGACTCGCCGCCGTCGCGCGACTGGCTTTCCGGTACCGATCCGAACTCGCGCCGTTCCTGCTCGCCGCCGTGACCGGGCTCGCCGGACTGTTCCTCCACGCCCGACATCCGGGAGCGTGGCCGTGGCTAATCGGGGCCACGCTCCTCGGCACGGCCGGAATCGTCCTACTCGGCCGACGCTGGCTGCCGCGCGCCATCGAACGCGCCTACGCCGTCGTCGTCGAACTCGGTCTCGGCACGTGGCTCACGCTGGCGACCGTCTACGGACCCGGTACCGGTCCGCTGCCGAAGATCCTCGGCATCGGTACGTTCGCTGGCGGTATCCCATGGTGGTGGCACCGCCGCCGCCGCGCCCGCGTCCAAGTCGAGCGAACGCTCGAAGCCTGGCCCGAGATGACCGAACAGGTTGGCCTCGCCGGCTCCCGGGTGATGTCCGCGATGGTCGACGCCTGGGGCTGGCGCGCCCGCATCGCTCTCCGCAAGGGCCAAACCATCACCGACGCACTCAACCGGCTACCTGCGCTCGAATCCGGGCTCGGCACCCGACCCGGGGCGCTCCGCATCGAGGCTGATCCGCACCGCGCTGACCACGTCCTGATTCGCGTCCTCAACCGTGACCCACACGCCGAACCATTGCCCTGGCCCGGCAACGCCGCCCGTAGCATCGCCGACCCGGTCACGCTCGGCGTATACGAAGACGCCGGCCCTACTCGCGTCTCGCTACTGCGCCTGCACGGGCTCATCGGTGGCGTTGCCGGGTCCGGCAAGAGCGGCGTACTCAACGTCGTGCTCGCCGTCCTCACCGGATGCACGGACGTCGTCCTCTGGGGCATCGACCTCAAGAACGGCATGGAGCTACAACCGTGGGCATCCTGCCTCGACCGGCTCGCCACCACACCGCACGACGCCGCCGAACTGCTCGCCGACGCCGTCCGCGTCCTCGACGCACGCGCCGCGGAACTCGCTCAACACGGCGCCCGCATCTGGGAACCCACCTCGCAACGGCCGGCTCTGGTGATCGTCATCGATGAATACGCCGAACTCGACGACGAAGCACTCCGCTACGCCGACTCCCTCGCCCGACGCGGACGCGCCCCCGCCGTGACCCTGCTCGCCGCCACCCAACGACCCACCCAAGACGCCATGGGCAACGGCGCCGTCCGGTCCCAAATGGACGTCCGCCTCTGCCTCCGCGTCCGCGAACGCCGAGACGTCGATCTCGTGCTCGGCCAAGGCATGCTCGCCGCTGGCTGGACCGCCCACACCCTCGACGCCCCCGGCAAATTCCTGCTCTCCGCCCCCGGCCTCGACATCCCGCACCGAGCGCGGGCCTATCTCGTCAACGACGACACCGTGAACCGCACCGCCGCCCGGCACGCACCCCACCGGCCCCTCCTCGACGCGCTCTCGGCGCAGGCGCTTCGCAGCCACACCAACGGCGCTCAACGACCCGCAGAGGTCATCGACGCCGAGATCGTGGGCGACACACCGACCGACCCGACACAAGCGCTCTGGAGCGCCCTACTCGCCGCCCCTGCGGCCGGGCTCTCCTTGCCGGAACTGCTGGGCGTGACCGGGCTCGGCCGCTCATGGGTCTACGCCCGACTCCACGAACACGCCAACGCCGGCCGCGCCTACCAAGTCACCCGCGGTCGCTGGCGCGCCCACATCCCCCGGTAACCGTCCGCCACCACGTGGACGTCCACGCCCTCGCGCGCGCCTGCGCGCGTAGGGACACGCACACGCCGTGGACGTCCACGTGGACGAACACCCACCGTCACCGATCGGAAGGAGGCACCTACGACGCCCAAAACCCGCGAACAACTGCTCTACACGATCCCCGAAGCCGCCGCCGCACTCCGCGTCAGCCGCACCACGATCTACGAACTCCTCGACGCACGAGCCCTCGAATCCGTGCACATCGGCCGCGCCCGACGCATCCCCACCGAAGCGCTTCTCGCCTACGTCGACTCGCTCCGGACGAACGCGTGAACGACTACCCGCGCAACTCGTCGACCTGGGCTTGCAAATCGTCCACCCGCGATTCCAACGCCCTCATCCGCGCCAACAGTTGGGCCACCTCGCTCGGCGAGTCCGCCGCACGCGCCGACGCCTCATCACGGACGAACGTCCCTCGCCCCGGGTCGGTGCGCACCAACCCCTCGTCTTGCAGCTCCCGCAACGCGCTCTTGACCGTCATCGGCGCAATGCCGTGCCGCTCGGCGAGTTGCCGAATCGACGGCACGCGCTCCCCCGCCGACAGCCGGCCGTCCGCGATATCGCGCCGAAGCTCCTCGGCCAGACGCCGATACGGCGCATGGCTGCTCTCGCTCTCCTCGGCTCCCACGAACGCAGACCTTACCGAGCACGGAGAGGCCGAGCTAGCCCAGTTGACACAGTCGAGGAATTCTGGGCACTCTGATCTAGCTGGGCTAGCCCACCTAGTCCGAACGAAAGGAGGGCTCGAAATGACTGCCACGATCCCGTGTCCCGTCGGCGACGCCTGCGAGGCCTGCGGTACGGACGCATACCTCGTCGCCTGCGAGGCGGACACCTCACTCGGCGTGCTGTGCGCAACCGTCTGCGAGCACTGCCACCTACCGTCGATCGGACTCGGCCACGCGATGGGCCGGATCCTCGCTCACTGCGAGCACATGGGCACTCGGCCAGAAGGCTGGGACGAGTGATGGCCGGCCGCCAGCCCAGCCGTCACCCGAAGATCTACCGCGGAGCCGACGGCATGTACCACGCGTACGTCACCGTCGGCGAGAAGGACGACGGCTCACCCGATCGCCGACACCGGATGGGCAAAACCCGCACCGAAGTCGCCGAGAAGGTCAGCGACCTGGAAACGAAGATCAGCCGCGGGCAGTCCCCGGAGCGCGGACGGATCCCCACCGTCGAACAGTGGATGACGACCTACTTAGATACGATCGCAGTGCAGAAACTCGCACCGCGCACGTACGACGACTACTGGTCCAAGACGCGAAACTGGATTATCCCCGGCCTCGGCAAGCATCGCCTTGACCGGCTGAAGCCGGATCACCTCGACAAGCTGTACGCCGCGATGCAGGCAGCCGAGAAGGCGCCGAGCCACATCCTCAAGGTTCACCGGATCCTGTCGCGAGCGCTCGCTGTCGCCCTACGCCGAGAGCACGTCAGCCGGAACGTGGCGACGATGGTGGACCCACCGTCAGCGTCGGAAGTCGAGATCACGCCCCTCACGGAGGGGGAAGCGCGCCACATACTCACGACCGCGCAGAAACGTCCAAGTAGCGCCCGTTGGTCATTAGGCCTCGCGCTCGGCCTCCGCCAGGGGGAGGCTCTCGGACTCCGCTGGGAGTACGTCGACCTCAAGGCGTGCCGAGTCCGCGTCTGGTGGCAGCTCCAGCGGACGACATGGCGCCACGGATGCGACGATCCGCACGCATGTGGGTGGCGCACAGACACCAAGGGCCGGACGCGACACAGGACGACGCCGTGCCCGAAAGACTGCGCCCAGCACACCCGGAAGTGCCCGCCGCCCTGCAAAAAGGACTGCAAGAAGCATGCGACCGCGTGTCCCAAGCGCGTCGGTGGCGGACTGGTGTTTCGCGAGCCCAAGGGTAAGAGCAAGCGAACCGTCGCCATCGCGCCGGAACTCGCTTCACTGCTCAAGACCTATCGCGCGGCCCAGCATCGCGAGCGCCTCACCGCCGGATTGGTCTGGGAAGACCACGATCTCGTCTTCTGCCGTCCGGATGGCCGGCCGATCGACCCGCGCGACGACTGGGACGACTGGAAGTCGCTGCTCGCCGAGGCAAGGATCCGAGACGCCCGCGTCCACGACGGACGCCACACCGCCGCAACAATTCTGCTCGAGCACGGCGTCGATGTCCGGGTGGTAATGGAAATTCTCGGGCACTCCGACCTTCGGGTAACCACCCGATACACCCACGTAGCCAGCCCCCTAGCAGAAGAGGCAGCCCGCCGTATGGGCCAAGCTCTCTGGGGAACCAAATGAGCCAAATTCTCAGCATTGCTCTAATCAGTAACTTCGCCTTCATCCCGATCAACCTGCGCACGCATCGCGGTAACTCGGTCATGCATTTCCGTCACCAGTAGTTCGAGACGATCACTTGCAGCCGCCAATGCAACTACATCTGGCGGTTCCACACCGTGGACCAGCGAATTTCTGAACCGACGAAGATAGTCAAACAGCGGGAATTGCTCCTTCGATAGGAGTTCGAGGCGTCGCACGGCGTTAGCCAGAGGCATCGGCCTGGGTACGTTAAGAAATTCGCCCGCAGCGCGCACCAAATTCTCAAGTCGGGCCCAGTTCGCCATGAACCTCCCTATGTCACGATGAATGTCAGCATCGCGCGCACTTTCGTCCAAGAATGCTCTGCTGGAACGAATTCTCTCGTAACGCAAGTAGCGCTCTGGATCTTCTTCTATCAGGGAATCAATAACCTGCTCGGCGAGTGGTCTTTGTTCAAGATTCCCATGCAACGACTCTAGATATTTCGACAAGGCGGCGGGCGTCGCAATCCCAAGGTCCGATATAAGCTCAAAAAGCAGGTCAATTCTGCCCATTCCAGCGTCGGTTACGGTGTCGCCATACTTCGGCGCCATCCGTCCCAACAAGTAAGACGCTAGGTCATAATGATTCGCGAATCCTCGGCCAGTATCGGCAACCCTAATCTCACCAGCCCGTTGAAGTCGCTCAAGCGCAATCTCACCTGATAGCACTAGACCATTAAGCTGATCGAGTATGGCATGCTCGTCCTCGGACAACTCTCCAGCGAGCGGTTTATAGGCGAGATCATGCTCGACTTCAGACCACGCGTGCATAAGCACTGAGGCGACTTGAATCTCAACGCGTGCGACCGAGTATCGTTTATCGGACTCACCTAGATCCTCGTCGCGCAGCCTGACACGATAGTGCGTCGCGCCATACCCAGTAAATCTCTTTCCGGGCCTGCTGGGCGCTTCCCCTGGGAATTCCTTGCATTCAAGTACGTTGAAGCCAAGCCTGATCACCCGATCTACCTCAGCTCGCTCAGCGGGAAAGTAGAGCGCAACTCGGACCCCTGCTAGATCAACTATATCCTCATAGATATGGTCGGCACTCGGGTACGCACCCTTATCGGCGGCGCGCTTTGCGCACTTATCTCGCAGCCTCACGATTGACTTTGCCCTATAAGTAACGATGCAGCGAATCCCTGCGGACTGAAGCGTGGTCTCTAGCGACTGAGCAGCCATCTGCGCTACGCGACGGTAGAAATCGAATTCCTTGGCATAGCGAGCAATAAAGGTCTCGATCGCTTCCATTCAATACCCCCAGTCACGTCTGTCGCGGGATAGTTGCGGCGAGTTCGCTTCTTAGCCAGCCGTAGACGCCAGATTTTTCAATTTTCTCGAAGACCACCTCCGGCGCGCCCGAATCTCTGAGCATGCAAATCACGAAGAGGAAGTATGCCGACTCTCCCAGATAGTAGAGATTCCCTTCTTGTTCGTAGAGCCTCCGCCCGTTGTGATGCGCAATATCGTTCCTCGCGCTCCTAATTCTCTTGCACCAGGCGTCGACGTCGCCAACCAGACGAACAAACGGATCTCCAGCAAGATTCGCCAGAGCCAGAAGTCGCTTAACATAAGTGAACTGACCAGGCCCCGCAGATCGATCCTTATGGAAGCCCTCAAGCGCCATGAATCGATTCCCAGCCCGGTCTTCCGAAAAGGCCGACGGTAGATACCTCATCGCCATTACGCGACCGAGCGCGCTACGGTGCTTCTGCGCCGTCTCAAGCCAACGCTGAACGCCGGGCATACCACCCAGGTCGTCGATGGTGAAGAGCATCCTGCGTCGAGAGGTCCTACTATCCTCGCAACTTCGAGCTATCCATTGAACGAATACCTCGCCAGAAATGGGAATCGGATCATCGTCCACGAGCTGAAACAATTCGGGGTGCCTGAACGAGACCTGGCGAAACCCAGCGGTCGAGTCGGTAGCGATGCTTACCAAGTCTTGAAGGTCGCTTGCAATCTCGACGGCGTCTTTAAAAGGGGTCAATTGATCGAATACCAGGGAAAATACAAAATCTTGAGTTACTCGTACCTCGGCCCGATGGTCGCCAGTCTGCGACCACGTCTGGCCTAACTCTAGTCGGCCCCAAGCGGTATCTATCCGCTCGGATGGGAGAGATTCGACTGTAAACGCTGGACTATGCCCTGCCGATCGATCCTGTATTCCGGAACGATTGGCCCAATAGACGAGGCCGTCCAGCCTAACCGACAGATGACCAACGGCGAACTGCCCGGTCGAGGTAAGCTCTGCACCCTTGATGATCTTCCCTACCCGGAGGACTTCCCTACCGCCATGGCTTCCCATCAACCATCTGGTTTGGAAAGAGTCTTCAAGCGTGTACGGACCACTTTCTGCATGTCCAAATATTCGACGGTAGTTTCCGGACTCCGATGATCTCGACGCGGGCGGAAAACTGTCAAAGCTCCCGATTAGAGACAGGCGACCGCCCGTCTTCTCGTCAAAAGTCAGTGTGCCCGAAACACGGCGGCTCGGATTCTCCGCTGTCCAGAACTCGCCTTCGACATCCAACCGTTCCACCTGATGGATCCACCCCCACCATTCGCGCACAGCGACGTCCGCTCATCAGTGGACGGACGTGATGGAAGATTACACTGGGTGATCAGAGTCTTGTGAACAGCCGACAGTCCGGTTACGTCTAGCCCTATTGGGTTTGGCTGAGCTGCAACTGGCCGTGCAACTGATCGCGCCCCGCAGCTAGGAGCTACGGGGCCTAGATGCTGGTCAGAGCTGGAGCCGCCTCCGGGAATCGAACCCGGGACCTACGCATTACGAGTGCGTCGCTCTGGCCGACTGAGCTAAGGCGGCAACGTGCGAGCCAAGTGTAGCGGGTCCCTCGCCACTGACCGAATCGGTGCACCACCCCGTACGGTTGGGGGCATCCCTCATCACCGGAGGTCAGTGCATGGACCACAGTACGGAACGCCTCCGCTACCTTCTGTTGACTAGCCCGGACGGTGACGATTTGGCCGAACGGGTGAGCGAGGCGCTCGACGAGGGGTACGAGCTGTACGGCTCGCCGGCGATCACGTTCGCGAGTGACCGCGTGCTGGTGGCCCAGGCGGTGGTCCTTCCGGCATACGCGGCGGGCCGCTATCGTCGTCCGGACGCCTGAGCCACCCGCCACTCCACTGGGGGCTGCGAAGGGTCGAGGAAGGGGCGCCGGTGCCACGGAGGTCGGCCTGGTTGGCGGTGGCCAGCCTGGTCCTGGGTAGTGCCTCGGGCGCAACCGTGTCGGCCCCGGCAGCATGTGCGTGCGAGTGCCTTCCGATCAGTCCGGTGGAGGCCCAGCGCGAGGCCGGTGCGGTGTTCGTGGGTACGGCGCTTCGGATGGTCGGTACCCCTGATCCAGACTCTCCGGAGCCGGTGACCTACGAGTTCTCCGTGGACAGCGTGGTGAAGGGGACTCTGGTCGCCGGGCCGCGGTTCCGCGTCCAGACGAACGCGAGCTCCGACGCGTGTGGGGTCAGCTTTGTGATCGGCCGGCGCTATGTGGTGTACGCGATCGACTCCGATGGGGTCGCGTTCGTGAGCGAGTGCGGCGGTACGCGGCAGCTCGCGGTCGGGGATCCCGGCCCCCGCGAGCCCGCCGGGCCCCTCGCGCCTGCCGGGGTTCCCGCATCCGGCGGGACCACGGAGTCCACCGCGAACGCCCCGACTACCAAGAACACCACGGCCGCCGAGAAGACCAAGGCCGTCGAGCAAACCCGGGCCGCCGTGAATGCCGGGACCGCCGAGGCCCCGGGCGGCTCGGGCTCCACGGCGAAGCAACCCGCCACGAACTCGCCGCAGAAAGCCCCGAGGAAGTCCCCCGCAGAGCCGGCCTCATTACGGTTCTCGGGATCGCTCAGACGCGCCACCGCACTTCCGTCGGCTGCCTCACCAGCCGGCTTTTCCTGCCGAGGCCATCTAGGAGGCCCGCCACATGCCGATCGAGGGCGTCATCGCCGCCGTGGGGATCATCGTCGTGCTACTCGTCGCGATCGTCCTGGTCTCCCGAGCTCGCCGGCACCGCGACTGACGATCCCGCGACCGGCCCCCCGTTCTGACGAGGACGCGAGGCCTCCCTCCGGCACCACGTACGGCGGAGCGGAACGTCCCGGCCGCCCCCACTACCTCACGGTTGCGAGCCCCCAAAACCCAGCCATGCAGGCGTAATAAAACCCCTAAGACCGCAACCGAAACAGGCCGTAAGCCGCGATCGAGTGCGCATCCCTCAACTCGCCCTCGCGGATCATCCGCTCGACCTCAGCCACCGACACCCATCTCTGCCGCATGTCCTGCTCCGACGCCTCCCGTGCCACCTCCCCCGCCACCAGATCCGTGGCCAGGTACACGTCGAAGTACTGACTCATCACGCCCGGCGCGGCCTGCAGGAACCCCAACGAGGTCCAGGTCGAGGCGCGGAACCCCGTCTCCTCGGCCAGCTCCGCCTGCGCCAGCTCGAGCCCGGTCCCTCCGGCCGAGCCGGGCGGCCAGCCGCCCTGCGGGAACTCCCAGCAGCGCTCCTGCACCGGATACCGGTACTGCTCGACCAGGTGGAACCCGCCGTTGTCGAACGGGACGACGAGGGCGAAGTCGCGTTTGTCGATCACTCCGTAGATGCCGGTCGAGCCGTCGGGCCACCGGACGGTGTCCTCGCGAACGCTCAGCCACGGGTTCGCGTAGGCGACCCGGGTATCAACTTGCTCCATGGACAGGAATCATCCCCCGACCGGTCCGTCCGACACGGCCGAGGACTCGTACTCCTGACGCGAACCGCAGACGCTGGCGCGGCTGCAGACGCAGCGGGAGCCGTCGGCGTCGAGGCGCACGGTCACCGAATCGGTCGGCACCGACCGGCCCACCACGCGCCCCGGACCCGAATCGGTGGAAACCCGCGAACCCACCGCCGGGGCGGACTTGTCGAACTCCTGGTAGAGCGGGTGCTCGTACTTCAGGCAGCACATCAGCCGGCCGCAGGCACCGGAGATGCGCATCGGGTTGAGCGGCAGGTCCTGGTCCTTGGCCATCCGGATCGTGACCGGCTCGAAGTCGGTCAGGAACGTCGAACAGCACAGGTCACGGCCGCACGGACCGATGCCACCCTGCGCCTTCGCGGCATCGCGCGCGTTGAGTTGCCGTAACTCGACCCGGGCGGCCAGCGTGGCGCCCAGATCCCGGACGAGTGCGCGGAAGTCCACGCGGTGCGGCGCGGTGAAGTAGATCGTGGTGCGGTTGACGTCGAGCGCGTGGTCGACGGCGACCACTTTCATCGGGAGCCGGTGGTCGCGGATCAACCGCCGTGCGGCGACCTTGCCCTGCGCTTTCTTGCGCCTCAGCACGCGATCGCGCTCCAGATCGGAATCCGTGGCCGGCCCTGCGAGCACCGGGAAGCCGTCGGTCTCCTCGGAGACCCACTGCGGCGCCCAGACGCACTCGGCGACTTCGACGCCGTCGTCGGTCGGCACCAGGACCCGGTCGCCCACCGCCGGGGAGAACTCCCCGGGATCGCAGTAATAGAGCTTTCCGTGCCGGGTGAAGCTCACCGCACACAGCATGCCCATCCGCTTACGGTACGTCCCGCCACCCCACAGGTGGGGCCTTTCGGACAGCAAAGACGGGACAGTACACCGCTTATCGTCGCCGGACCGTCACGGCGCGCCGCGGTGCTTCGTTGATTTGCCCGTACTGTCCCCTCCGGAGAACAGGGTTTTTTATGCACCAGTGGTCTCGCAGAGCGGCACGAATGGCTCTCACGGCCGTCTGGGCGGTCAGCGTCGGCTCCATCGGACTAAGCGGTATGAAGACTCCCGAACTCGCGCCTGTTGCCCACGTCTCCGACCGACCCGATTCGTCGACCGCTCGCGCGTCCGCGAGCGTGCTGCGTCTGGCCACTTCGGACGCCGGTCCGCACGACACCGTGCTCGCCGGCCTCCGGTTGGGCCGCTCGGACGCGCGCTTGACCGCGGGCCGGGTGTCGTCGTCCGCGGCGCAGGCCGTCGGACCTCCCGGTCTGCCGCCGGCGACCGCCGACCGGTCCGAGGAGGAGCCCGGTTCCGTCACGCGCACCAGCTCGGGTTTCGAACTTCCTTTCTTGACGCTCGGCAGCGCGCGGTTGACGGCGACCGCGCATCCGGGGACGTCGAGTTCAGCGCTGGCCCGCCCGGGCGAGCTGGTGCTGAACCTGGAGGACGACACGCCGCTGATGCACGTGTGGCGCGGGAGCCAGTCGTTCTCGCAGACGCAACGGGTCGCGGTACCCGGGCAGACGTCGCTGGGGCTGCGTGCGACGGCGCGCGCCGAGCTGACCGCGGTGACGCTGTTCCGGGGGTCGCCGAGCGAGCTGACGATCCGGTTCCTGTCGGCGCCGTCGCTGGTGGCGGTGGCGGCGGGCACCTCGCGGACGTCCGTGCGGTACGCGGCTCCGGCGGTGGCCGTGACCGCGGCGCACGGGCGTAGTTACCGGCTGGACGCGGCCGGCGAGAAGGTGGAGATCCCGCTGAACGGTCCCGGGTGCTGCGCGGACACGGAGACGGGTGGCGTGGTGCGGATCAGCATCGGTGGGGTCCGGGAACGGGTCGGGCACACCAGCGTGGACGCCACCGCGGCGGCGGTGCGGCTGCAGGTGCTGGGGGCGTCGGGCGGGTTGCTGGACACGACGTTCGGTGACCTGGACGTGTCGGCGCGGGTGCCGATGGGGGGAATTGGCTGCGAGTGCGCACCCTCGCGCGTCGTCGCACCCTCGCGCGTCGTCGCGTCCGGGCGAGCGGCGCCCGCCCCGGCCGGCCGGCCGAACGGCGACCGCGACCGCCCAGCCACGACGGAGGAGGACGGGAGCGCGCCGGACGCGGGCTCGGTGGCGCCCAGTTCCGAGGTGGCCTCGCCACCGGCCCAGGTGAGCCCGACGCCGTCGGAGGCGCCCAGCGCGGGTCCCGCGCTGCCGACGACGGGGACGAACCTGGCCCTACTCGCCGCGGTGGGCCTGGCCCTGCTCGGCGCGGGCTGGATCGTCGTGCGCTTCGCGCGCCGCCGAGCCTGAGCCGACAGCCGCTCCTGAGCCGACAGCCGCTCCTGAGCCGACAGCCGCTCTTGGGCCAACAGCCGTCGTCGCGGCCCCACCCGCGGCGGCGGCTGTTTCAGCCCTGTAAGAGCGTGACCATCATCGCTTCGACCGCGATGCGCGGCTTGACGTTCTCCTCCAGCGCCGTCCGGCAGCTCAGTACCGCCTCGATCCGGCGGAGGATCGACTCCGGCTCCCAGCGGGCCGCCGCCGCCCGGACGGTGTCTTCGATGTCGACGTGCACCAGCGGCACCGCCGCGCCCAGGCGCACCATCAGGACGTCCCGGTAGAACGCGGCCAGGTCGACGAGCGCGCGGTCGAGGGCGTCGCGCTGGGCCCGGGTCGCTCGGGACTTCTGTTTGCGCTCGAGCTCCTTGATCTGGCCGGCCGTGCCCCTGGTCGCCGCGGTGGCTCCCTTGCCGGTGCCGCCCGCGCCGAGCGCGCGTTCCAGCGCGGCCTTCTCGGTGGCCGCCTGGCCCTCGGTAGCGGCCGCGGCCTCCGCTTCGGACGCCGCGATCAGCGCTTCGGCGGCGTCGTAGCAGGCCGCGATGTTGCTGAGGGAGCGCGGCACCGCCAGCACGGCACGGCGCCGGGCCTGGGCGTCCGGATCGCGGGCCAGCCGGCGGGCTCGGCCGACGTGGCCCTGAGCGACGGCGGCGGCCCAGCGGGCGGTGGTCTCGTCGGCGCCGTCGCGGCGGACCAGGACGTCGGCGACCGCGACGGCGGAGGGCGTCCGGAGCGGGACCACCCGGCAGCGGGACCGGATCGTCACCGAGACGTCGTCGGGGTGCGCGGACGGTGCGCAGAGCAGGAAGACCGTGCGGTCGGTCGGCTCCTCGACGGCTTTGAGCAGGGCGTTCGAGGCCTGCTCGGTGAGGCGGTCGGCGTCCTCGACGAGGACGATCTGCCAGCGCCCGCCGGTCGGGGAACTCGCGGCGCGCAGCACCAGCGCGCGCATGTCGTTGACACCGATCGAGAGGCCCTCGGGCACGACGACCCGGACGTCGGAGTGGGTGCCGCCGAGGGTCGTGTGGCACTCGACGCACTCGCCGCAGCCGCCGCGGGGGCACTGCAGTGCGGCCGCGAACGCGCGGGCGGCGACCGAGCGGCCGGATCCGGGTGGGCCGGTGAAGAGCCAGGCGTGGGTCATCTCGCCGGGCGCAACCGGCTCACCGGCGACGATGCGGCCGGCTGCGGCGGCGGCGCGGGCCAGTACCGCGACTGCCTCGTCCTGCCCGACGACGTCCGCGAACACCGCGGGTGTCAGAGCCACAGTCATTTCGCCTCCGTGGGCGCGTCCAGCTCAGCCGACTCGTTCTCCGCCACCGCGGGCGGTTCCGGCCCGGCCGGAACCGTGGCCGGTACGTCCGCGTGGACTTTCAGCATCGGGGCCACCCGTACCTTGATGCGGTCGGCCAGCATCCCGGCCGAGGCCGCCGCGTCCAGCACCAGGTATCGCTTCGGCTCGGCCGCCGCGCGGTCCAGGAACGCTCGGCGCACCCGCTTGTGGAACGCCAGCGACTCGGCCTCCAGCCGGTCGGCCGCTCCTCGGCTCTCCACCCGGGAGAGCCCGATCGACGGGTCCACGTCCAGCAGGATGACCAGGTCGGGAACCAGCGAAGCCGTTGCCCAGCGCGAGAGCCACTCGATGTCTTCGACCGCGAGTTCTCGCCCCGCGCCCTGGTAGGCCAGCGACGAATCCACGTACCGGTCGCACACCACCACGGCCCCGCGCGCCAGCGCCGGCCGGATCACGGTCGCCACGTGGTGCGCCCGGTCGGCGGCGTACAGCAGAGCCTCCGACCGCGGCGACGGCGCGTCGTCCGAGTGGTCGAGGATCAACGACCGAATCTGCCGGCCCAGCGTGGTGGCACCGGGCTCCCGGGTGCGCACCACCTCGAAACCCCGTGCCCCGAGCCACTCCGCGAGCGCGATGGCCTGGGTCGACTTCCCTCCGCCCTCGCCCCCTTCCAGCACCAGGAACAGCCCGTCACCGGACCGGTCTCCCGGCACCGGCAGCGAGCGCCCGCGCAGCGTCGCCCATAGGTCGCGGAACAGCGGAACACCAGGTTTGTCATCCATCGCCCGAAATGAGAACACACTCGCGACGATCGCCAGCAGACCGCTCAGCAGCAGCAGGCCCCGGGCGGACGACAGGTCGAGGGCGAACGCGCCGAGGTGCACTTTCCGCCCACCCCAGAGCCCCACCAGTAGCGACGACACCGCGATCGACAGCAGCAGCACGACCCGCACTGTCGACTGCACGAACGCGAACACCCGCCCACGCATACCGTCGGGCACCTCGGCCCCGAGCAACGTCGTACCGGCGAGGTAGGCCATGCCGGCCCCGGCGCCGGCCAGCGCCGTCAACGGCAGCGCCATCACCAGGTGCACCGACAGCGGCAGCAGCGCGACCGCCACCCCCGACAACCCGATGCTCGCGCAGAACCACCGCCGACGCGACAGCCCACGCACCAGCGTGGGACCCAGTCCCATCCCCGCACCCAGGCCGACGAACAGCGCGCCGAACAGCAGATAGAACGTGGCGTCTCCGCCGCCGAGGCCGCGCGCGAAGAACTGCCCGACGCCGACGACGACCCCGCCGGCCGCGAACGCGCCGAGGATGCCGAGCACCAGACCGCGGACCAGCGGCGTCCGCCCGGCGTACTTCCAGCCGTCGAGCAGCGCGTTCGGCAGGCTCGGCTCCGGAACTCCGGCCGGCCCCGCGCGGCGCAACCGGCCCTCGCCGGTGCTGATCTCGCGGATGAAGAAGACGACGACCGCGGCGACCAGGAACGTCAGCGCGTTCAAGTAGAGCGCCGCGTCGTTCGGATTCAGGAGCACCTGCGCCGGGTCGTCACCGGCCAAGGACAGCAGCAGCCGGTTCAGCCCGGCCCCGATCAGCACCGCCAGCAGCGGCGTCACGCCGTAGGTCGCGATCAGGCTGAGCTGGTTCGCGGCCTCGAGCTGGTCACGCGGCACCAGGTTCGGCACCGACGCTTCCTTCGCCGGATTCCAGAACATCCCGACGACCTCGATCGCGAACGTCGCCACGAGAGCCCAGACGACCGCTACCGGCGCCGATCCGACGACTGCGACCAGCGGAATCGAGGCGAACAGCACAAAACGCACGAGGTCGCAGACGACCATCGTGAGACGCCGGTCGAACCGGTCGACGAAGGCACCGGCCAGCGGGCCGAGCACGATCGTGGGGAGCAGCCTCGCGACCACGACCCCGCCGAACGCGAGCCCCTTGGCCGTGGAGCCGGTCACCTGGCCGGCCGCGAAGAGGCTGGTCGCCAGGAGGCCGAGCCAGTCACCCAGGCTCGAGAGGCCGAACGTCAGCCACAGCCGGCGGAAGGGCCGGTTACGCAGGACCGCCCGGACCTGCGACGCATCGGTCGCGAGGGGCCCGGGATCGGGAGGGCCTGGTGGCCCCGGTGCCGCGCTGATGGCTACATCTCCTGGATACGGGGGTCGAGGTCCGAATCGTATCCGGGCGGAGGCAGCTCAGCGGGCTACGTCCAGGCACTGCCCGGAACCGCGGGGCGGCAGGTCAACCGAAAGCGCGACATTCGAAATCCTCCACAGGTTGCGTCGAGACGTGGACGCCCGCCCCGGCGTCCACGTTCCATTCTGCAACCGACTCGGGGGCACGTGTCGGCTGAGGCTCGTGGGTCTGCGGTGACCGGCTGACTATTCGCGCCGGACGGTCACGAGTTCTCCACCGGTCGGCCGATAAGAGCCCTGAACCAGGTCGCTGACGTGCGGTAATGCTGTGAATTGCTCCGATTTAGGGGCGCCCATCCGATGGGTTCCCCACAGGTGCGAGGCACGCGATGGAGGGCTCATGACCGGATCAGCGCCGGCCACTCCGCATTTCTACGTCCATCGCCCGATCAGGGTCGCACCGGCCCGCCAGGCTCCGGACATCCCGGCCTACCTGTTCTTCGGTGGCCTCGCGGGTGCGTCCGCGGGGCTCGGGGCACTGGCCGGGCTCACCGGCGAGCGCCGGCTCGCCACGGCTGCCCGTTACGCGGCCGCCGGGTGCGCGGGGGTGGCGGTGGCGGCCCTGGTCCGCGATCACCGCCGGCCCGAGCGGTTCCTCAGCGGGCTCCGCGCGCAGGATCCCAGCTTCCCGTTGAGCCTGGGGACGTGGTTGACGGTGCCGTTCGCGGGATTGTCGATCGTCACGGCGGGCGCCGAGGCCGCGGGCTGGACGATGACCGCCACGATCACCGGCGCGGCCGCGGGCGTGCTCGGGCCGGCCGTCTGCACGTACACGGCCGTGGCGCTGGTCGACACCGAGGTGCCCGCCTGGCACGAGGCCTACCGCGAGCTGCCGTTCCTGTTCGCCGGCAGCGGCATCAGCGGCGCGGCCGGGATCGGCCTCTTCGCCACGGTGACCGGCGATCCGGCTCCGGCACGCCGGCTGGCGCTCGCCGGAGCGGCGATGGAGCTCGCCGCGACGGCCCGGCTGCGGGCCGCGCCCGGACCACTCGGCGCCGCGTTCCGGAGTGGCCGGGCCAACCGCCTGCTCACCGGCGCGGCGGCTCTGACCGCGGCCGGGGCCGGTCTCGCGATGCTCGGCCGGGATCGTTTCGGCCGGCCCGGCCGCTGGGCCGCGCTCTGCGGGGGTGTCGCGCTGCTCGCGTCCGGCGCGCTGAGCCGGCTGGGCGTCTACTACGCCGGCCAGCAGTCCGCCGAGAGCGCCGGGCGGTAAACTGGCATAAGGTACATAACACGCGGGGGGCGCGCGCATGGCCAACAACCCGATGGCCGCACACCACAATCCGGGCCTGGTCCGCCCGCACCCGCCGCTGCCCGGAACCGGAAGCCCGCTCATGGACCTGCTGGCCGAGCCGCACGAGGAGCCGCCGGTCCCGTCGGAGCCGGGGAACCGCGACCCGATCGCGATGGCACTCGCCGGTGTCGCCGCGCTGTTCGCCACGGTCGCGCTCGGCGTCGCGGTGCTGACCTGGCTGTCCGTAGCCGACCTCCAGACGATCGTGGCCGCCTCCGACACCAACCCCACGGTCGATTCTCCGGCGTCGGCCGCACCGGAGGAGGCCGCCACTCCTCAGGCCGTCGCTCCGCAGGCCGAGGAGCCGCTCGACCGGGTGGCCACCGTTCCCACGTTCTCGCAGGCCTACGGCTCCCAGACGCTCCGCCTCGCGCTCCCGCCCTGCCAGACGACGCTCACCCGCTACGTCGACCTGGACGAACCCCGGGTGGACGCCGACCCGTCCCGCGCCGACCTCTACTACAAAGCCCGCACCGGCTGCTGGGGCACACCGCAGCTGTACCTGATCAACGGCATCACCGCCTCGGTCGTCAACCGGCCGAACGTCCGGCCGGCGCAGTGCGCGACCAGCATCAAGAACGCACCGGCCGACAACCCGATCTCGCTGGACGGCACCAAGGTGATCTGCGTGATGACCTCGGCCGACAAGTCGATCGGCGAAGACATCCCGCAGAAGATGGTCGTGCTGGTCGTCTCGGCCCCCACCGCGACCGGCCAGACCACGATCCGCGCCAGCGCCTGGAACATGACGACGTGACGCACGGCATGCTTGGAGCGTGGCAACCAGCAGGACGACGAACCCGAACAAGCGACAGCGTGCCAAGGCCGGTCCCGCGCCCGGCACCCACCACCTGACCGACGTCACCGCCGAGATCGTCCAGGACCTCGACGCCGACAACGGCTGGATGCTCCTGCTGGACGGCGTCCCGAACTCGTATCTGAACCTGGACGACCCCACGCACCTCGAGTTCGAGTACCAGCAGTGGATGGGCCGAGCCGTCGACCTGCACAAACCGGGTACGGAGCCGCTCAGCTTCGTGCACGTCGGCGGCGGCGCCTGCGCGTTCCCCCGCTACGTCGCCGCCACCCGGGAGAACGCCCGGCAACTGGTCGCCGAGTACAACCCCGAGCTGATCGCGCTGATCCGCGAGGTCTTCGGCATCCGCACCGGCCCCGGGCTGCGCATCCGCGCCGGTGACGGCCGCGACGTCGTGGCCGGCCAGCGCAGCGCGTCCGCCGACGTGCTGGTCCGGGACGCGTTCATCGGGCCGATCGTCCCGCCGCACCTGACGACCGTCGAGTTCATGGCCGACGTCGCCCGGGTGCTGCGTCCGGACGGCCTCTACCTGGCCAACGTCACCGACGGGCCGCCCCTGGGGCTGGCCAGGGCCGAGGTGGCCACCGCGCGAGCCACGTTCGAGCACGTCGCGATCGTCTCCGAGACCCCGGTCCTGAAGGGACGCCGGTACGGCAACCTCACGCTGATCGCGTCACCGGCGCCGCTGCCGACCCTGGAACTCGCCCGGCTGCTGGCCCGCTCGGTCGCGCCCACCCGGGTGCTGCACGGCGACGAGCTGACCCGGTTCGCCGCCGGTGCCGCCGTGACGACCGACGACTCCCCGCTCGTGCCGCTGCCACCGCCGAAGCACCTGATCAGGTAGGGCGGGCGAACGCGCGGCCGAGGAACGCCAGCGCGTCCGGGGCCACCGAACGCCAGAACGTCGAGTCGTGGCACCCGTCGCCCTCGTGCACCTCGGTGGCGGCGGGCAGCGCGTCCTTCAGCGCGGGCATGTTCGGCGCGAACGAGTCGTCGCGGCCGTAGTCGACGCGTACCGGGATGCCCGCCAGCGCCGGACCCCGCGCCCGCACGTCGTAGCGCGACCAGTCCGCCGCCGAGTCGAACGCCTTCGGGGACGCCTTCCGCGCCTCGTCGTACGAGAGCCATACCGCCGGGCTGCCGGCCGCGCAGGCAGCGACGCGCGTCGGGTAGGTCTGGGTGAACAGCAGGGCGCCGTAGCCGCCCATCGAGTAGCCGAGCACGCCGATCCGCTGCCCGGCGCCGGTCTGCAGCCCCCGCCCGGCCAGCAGCGGGAGGAACTCGTCGGCGAGCATGCCGAGCGAGTCGTCGCCGGTGGCGCGGGGATGCCAGTACCCCAGCCCGCCGTCCGCGGCCGCGAGCACGAAGGGGGGGACGCCGTTCGCCACGACGTCGGCGAGGTAGCCGGGCAGCGCGATGCCGCCACCGAGCACCCCCTCGTCGCCCCGGAAGCCGTGCAGCACGAGGCAGACCGGCAGCGAGTCGGTGTCGCGAGCACCCGGCGGGTACGCGATGCGGTAGTTCACCGTGGTCCGGCGGTGCGTCGACCGGAACGCGCCCCTGACCACCGCACCGGCCGCCGAGCGCGGCGCCGGCGCGTACACGTCGCAGGCGCCGAGCGCCCGCCGCAGCTGGTGCTGGCCGGGGAGCACCCCGGCACCGACCAGTCCGACGCCTCCGGCCGCGACCAGCCCCAGCCCTGCGACCCCACCGCCGAGGACGGCGCGTCTGCTCACCACGGCGAGCAGACTAATTCGACAAGTGCCGTGATTTCAGCCCTTCCAGGCGCACGCGAGGGCCAACTGCTCGAGGTCGGCCGCGTTCAACCCGGGCCAGCCGTGCACGATCGCCCGCCACTCGGCCGGCACCGCGGACGCCCCGCACGCCGCGCCCAGCAGCGCACCGGCGATCGCGGCGACCGTGTCGGTGTCTCCCCCGCCGTTCACCGCCGCCACCAGGCCGGCCCGCAGCCGCTGGGCCGGGTCGGCGACGTCCCGGACGCCGTACACCGCCGCCCAGGCCGCCTGCAGCGCCGCGACCACCCAGCCCGATTTCGCGGCGAACGCCGACACCGGCGCCGCCTCGGCCTCGGCGATCCGGGCGCCCCAGCCCGGCGAGACCCGTGACAACCCCGCCGACACGTCCAGCGAACCCGTCCGGATCGCGTGGTCGATCGCCAGGCACCACAGCACGCACGCCTCGCCGGCGATCGGGTCGTGGTGGGTCAGTGCGCTCACCGCCATGGCCGCTTCGGCCATGGCGTCCGCCTGGCCGGAGAACGCGAGCGCGACCGGGGCGGTGCGCATCAACGAGCCGTTTCCGGCCGTCCGGCCGGTCTCCCGGTGCAGGTCGGCGCCGATCGAACGCAGCCGCGCGGCGGCTCCGGACGGCGCGAAACCGGCCGCCGCCCGGCCGAGCAGCGAACGGGTCTGCGCCCCGACGTCGGTGGCGCCGCCGCCGAACCAGTCGACGACGAACCCGGACGCGACGCGGTCGAGCGCTTCTTCCGACCGGAGATCGGACGAGACCGCCACCCGGGCGATCACGACGGCCATCTGGGTGTCGTCGCTGTACTCCCCCGGCGCGTACGCGCCGTAACCGCCACCGAGCATCCGCGGGTCGCCGTCGGCCGGGCCCCGCTGCGCCGGCTCGTAGTGCACGCCCAGCGCGTCTCCGCAGGCCGCGGCGAGCAGGACACCGGCGATTCGATCACTCACGTGCACACCATCCCCATTGGACTCGTCGTACCCACTAAGTACCGCAAGCACCGTTCGCGACTTGCATTACACCCGATCAGTCTGCGAATGTCGCAAGAGGTAGTTCTGGATTAACCCAGAGTGACTGCCAGATGCACCGGGAGACCAGTCGTGACGTTCAGCGGTTACAGCAAGAAGCAGCCGCCTCCGATGGATCCTCCGCCGCAGGCCCGGGTGCGGACCTATTGGCGAGGATGCGTCCAACTCTGGCAAGCACATCAGCCCGACGCCAACGGCCGATGCCTCGCCTGCGGCCGCCAGGGCGCGTGCCCCACTCTCACTGCCGTCGACGCCCTGCTCGCGGATGCGTTGGGCCGCGGAACCGACTGATACGTTTCCGCCGCGGGCCAGCAAGGTAGGTCACAGAGGAGAGCACCGCATACGCAGGAGGCGGCATGACGATCCTGGGCATCGACATCGGCGGATCCGGCATCAAGGGCGCGCCGGTCGACCTCGACTCGGGCGCGTTGTCGGCCGAACGGTTCCGGCTGGAGACGCCCAAGGGTGGCGCCCCGGACGACATGATGCCGGTCATCGCCGAGGTCGTGAAACACTTCCCCGGTGACGGCCCGATCGGCGTCACGTTCCCCGGCGTCGTGGTCCGCGGCGTCATCAAGACCGCTGCCAACCTGCAGAAAGACTGGATCGGCATCGATGCCGGGACCGTCTTCACCGAGCTGACCCACCGTTCGGTGACCGTTCTCAACGACGCCGACGCCGCCGGGGTGGCCGAGATGGCGTTCGGCGCCGGCCGCGACCGGAAGGGCACGGTCCTGCTCTTCACGTTCGGCACGGGCATCGGCAGCGCGCTGTTCCACAACGGTGCCCTGGTGCCGAACACCGAGCTCGGCCACGTCGAGCTGCACGGTAAGGACGCCGAGCTCCGCGCGTCCGACCGCGCCCGCGAAGAGGGCGAGATGAGCTGGAGCAAGTGGGCCGGCCGCGTCAACGAGTACCTGAACCACCTGGAGATGCTGTTCTCGCCCGACCTGATCATCGTCGGCGGCGGGGTCAGCAAGAAAGCCGACAAGTGGCTGCCCGAGGTGTCGGTCAACGCCGAGATCGTGCCCGCGATGCTGCAGAACAACGCCGGGATCGTCGGCGCGGCGATGGCTGCCTCGACGGCCTAGTGCAACACCTCGGTCGGTGGTGGCCACTCCACGGGTGTGACGACCTCCCCGCCTACCGACCGGCAGCTCTGGGCTGACGCGGCCGCCGGGAATCAGGACGCCTTCGGGACGCTGTTCGACCGGCACGCGAAGGCGGTCTACAACCACTGTTTCCGGCTGACCGGCAATTGGACGCTCGCCGACGACGCGACGTCCGCGACGTTCCTGGCCGCCTGGCGCCGCCGACGCCAGGTGGCCCTGGTGCACGACTCCGCACGCCCCTGGTTGCTGACCGTCGCGACCAATACGGTCCGCGACGAGCGCAGATCCCTCCGGCGACGACTCTCCCTGCTGGAACGCCTCCCGGCGGCGCCTCCGGCACCGGACCACGCCGACGCCGTCGTCGAGCGTCTCGCCGAGGAAGAACAGATGGCGCGGCTCCTCGCCGCGACCCGCGACTTACCCACGGCCGAACGCGAGGCGCTCGCGTTGTGCGTCTGGTCCGGCGTCTCCTATGCGGACGCCGCCGAGGTGCTCGGAATCGCCGAGGCCAGCGTCCGCTCCCGGGTCAGTCGCGCGAAGTCCCGTCTGACCAGAGCTCTCGCGCCCGCACACGCCGGGAAGGAGGACCGATGATCGACACCATGCTGCCGCCGCCGGAGCGTGACCTGCCGCCCGGCCGGCACCACGCGATGCGGGCGGAGATCCTGCGCGACCTGGCCGGAGTCCGGGCCGTGCGCCCGATGGGCCCGCGGACCGCGAGGTTCGTTCGCGTGGCCGGCCCGGTCGCCGCGGCCGCCGCCGTCGCCGCGGTGGTCTTCGTCGCCGGCGTCTTCGTGGGCGCGACGACGGACGACGCCGCTCCGTTCGCCGACCACCCCGCCGTCGAGAAGCCGGTGCCGGGGTTCACCGACGCCCAGCTGACCGAGTACCGCCAGGCCTGCGTGAAGGCCCGGCAGGCGGACGAGGACACGTCGATGGGCTTCGGCGTCGTTCCGATGCGCGACAAGATCGACGTCGCCGGTCTGCGGGTCTACAACGCGGTGTCCGATCGGGTCGGCACGATGGTCCTGCTCTACACCGGCGACGGATGGGCCGATTGCGCGTGGCAGGGCCCCCGCACCGCCCAATGGCCCGCCCAGCCGACTTCCGGCGGCTGGAACAACGAGGATCCGAACTGGCTTCCCGGCGCGGCGAGCATCGACGCCGAGAGCACGGGCCCGCGCGGCGGAAAGTATTGGGCGCGGTTCGGCGGCCGGGTGCCCGCCGGAGTGACCCGCGTCGAGGCCACGCTCGACGGCGCCACCGCGTCCGCGGACGTGGTCAACGGGACGTACCTCGTGACCCTCGAGATTCCCGGCGAACCGGCCCACGGCCGGCCGGCGATCCGGACGTACGACCGGAGCGGGAAGCCGGTCGGTACCTACGCCGAGAAACGCGGCGGCTCGGGCTGCCTGGTGACGCCGGACGGGAAGCAGGTCGCCGGCGAGAAGACGACCGACACCTCGAAATGCACGGAGGCAGTGCCATGGCGATGAGCCCGTTCGTGTCCGACCACCGGCGACGCTGGCCATGGCTGGTGGGGGCGATCGTCCTGGTCCTGGCGACCGCGGTGGGGATCGCGGTCGCGGTGCGCCCGTGGTCGGGCCCGGCACCCGCGCGGGCGGCAGTCCGGTTACCGGCGGTCGGCCTGCCGCCGGGGCTCACCGCGGCCCAGGCGCAGAAGATCCTCGACACCTGCCTGAACACCCGGGCCAAGCAGCAGGCCACCGACGCGAAGCTCTTCAACGCGGTGGTGACCGGCTACGCGACCGACGCGCTGATCTACAGCGGCAGGTGGGCCGTCGGCTGCCAGATCAACCCGATGGGCTCCGGCGGGATGACGACGATGCCCCTGCCCGGCGACGTCCGGTGGCTGGACGGCCCGCTCTCGGTCGACCTCACCGACGGGAAGGACTCCCGGCCCTGGATGAAGCAGCCGGGCTTCGACGTGATCGGCGGCCGGGTGCCGCCCGGCGTCCGCAAGGTGACCGTCGACCTGCACGGGAAGACGTATCCGATCGCGGTCGTCAACGGCACGTACCTGGCCCGGATCCCCCGTGACCGGCTCTACCGGGACGAACACGGCGAGGAACCGGCGCGGAAGGTGATCAGGGCCTTCGACGCGAACGGGAAGCTGGTCGGGACCTACGAAACCGGGTACCGGGCGCGGCACTGCGTGGTGACACCGGACGGAGAGCGGCTCGACCGGGATCCGCAGTATCCGAAGCCGTGCGTCACCGCCGCGTCGTGGGTGTGACGGTTCCGGCCAAGGCGTGTGCGGTGGCCCGGGTGGCTCCGTACAGGTCCCGGTAGAGGCGGTACCGCTCGTCGTAGGTGCCGGCGGCGTCGGGATCGGGGTGCACCTCGGACGCGATCGGGTTCCAGGATCCGGCGTCCGTGACCAGCCCGGTCCCGAGGCCGGCCAGCAGCGCGTCGCCGTACCCGGCGCCGATCGCGTAGGTCGGTAGCTGCTGGGTTTCCTGCAGCACGTCCGACACGATCTGCGTCCAGAGGCCGCCCTGCAGCCCGCCGCCCACGGCGACCAGCCTCCTGTCGGCCGTGCTCCCGCCCGCGTCGGCCATCGCTTCCAAATTGTGGCGGACGCCGAACGCGGTGGCTTCCAGGGCGGCGCGATAGAGGTGCCCGGCACCGTGCCGCAGCGTCAGCCCGATCACGACACCCCGGGCGTCCGGGTCGAACAGCGGCGTCCGCTCACCGGCGAAGTACGGGAGCATCAGCAGGCCCTCGGCGCCCGGACCGGCGTCCCGGGCGGCGGCGGTCAGGTCCGGGTAGGACCGGCCGGTCAGATCGCGCAGCCAGCCGGTGATCGCGCCGGACGTCGCCATGCCACCGGCCATCGTGTAGGTGCCGGGGAACGCGCCGACCGTGCCCCAGAGCCGGCTGGAGCTGCGTGGCTCGGGCACGACCTCGACCAGGAACATCGTCGTGCCGTACATCAGCATGACGTCGCCGGGGTCGCGCACGCCGACGCTGACCGCCTCGGCCCAGGCGTCGATGGTGCCCGCGACAACCGGGATGCCCTCCGGAAGTCCGGTCTTCTCGGTCGCGGCCTTGCCGACCCGGCCGACGACCTCGCCGGGCCAGGCCAGCTCCGGGAGCCGCAGGCCCGGGGCGATGTCGGTGGCCCAGTCGTCGGCCCAGGCCAGTGCGGTGGCGTCGTAGAGCGGGCTGGACTGGCTGGCCGAGTGGTGGTCGAGGACGTATTCGCCGGTCAGCTCGTGGACGAGCCACGAACTGGCCATGAAGAGACGTTCGGTCCGCGCCCAGACGTCGGGCTCGTGCCTGCGCAGCCAGGCCAGCTTGGGCCCGACCGCCTGGGTGGTGAGCGGGGAGCCGCCGCGGGCCAGGATCCGCTCGGCTCCGTACCGGTCGGTGAGCTCGGCGATCTCCGCGGTGGCGCGGGTGTCGACGCCGTAGAGGATCGCCGGCCGGAGCGGACGCCCGGCCGCGTCGGTGACCAGCACGCACGGCCCGATGCCGGAGATGCCGATCCCGTCGATCGGACCGGGCGCCGCCGCTCGGAGCTCGGTGACCAGCGCGAGGAAGTCGGCCCACCAGACGTCGACCGGGTCGTGTTCGACCCAGCCGGGCCGCGGCGTACCGGCCCCGTGCTCGCGGCTCGCACCGGCCACCACCGTTCCGTCCGGCGTGACCAGCACGCCCTTGGAGCCGGACGTGCCGATGTCGATTCCCAAGAGCATCAGCGCATCAGCTCGATCGTCGTCGTCCGCAGTTCGCCGCCGCGGACGTCCAACCTGACCTCGTCGTCCTCGGTGACCGTGAACGTGCCCCACCCGGTACCGGCGACAAAAGGGTAGGTGCCGGGCTTCGCGCCTACCCGCAGGTGCCGGGTCACCGCGGAGTACCGGAAGCCGGTGAACGCGTCGAGCAGCGACCACCCGGCCATCGCACGCGCGTAGTGGTCACCGCACTCGACCTCGTTGAACGGGTTGCGGCGCTCCCCGTCGTGACGTCCCCGGAGTGCGGTGACGATGCGTCCGGCCTGATCGTCAAGGCCCTCGGCCAGGCACAACGCGGCCACCGTGTATTCGACGCCCGTCCACACCTCGTCGCAGTAGCGCAGCGGGACCTCGGGGCGGCCTCCGTGCGGCCACGAGCACACGACCAGGCCGGTCTCGTCGCCGTCGGCGAAGACCCGGTAGCCGTGGTCGTCGAAACCGGTGCGCAGGTTGTAGCGGACGATCGCCTCCAGCGCGGCCCGGATCCGGTCGCCCGGCAGCAGGTGGCCCAGGTCGAGCTGGTTCGCCCACCACTGCCCGAGCAGCTGATCGGAGAGGCACCCGGAGCCGAAGTCGTAGGCCTCGCCGGTCGTCGGCTGTCCGTAGTACTCGCCGTTCCACAGCAGCTCGTCGTAGCCCTTGCGAGCCAGCTCGAACAGCGCGCGATCGGCGTCCGCCCCGGTGTGCTCGGACAGCAGGCGACCCATCTCCTCGGCCGCGCGCAGGGCGGCGAGCCACAGACCACCGACGAACATGTTGGGCCCGTGCAGCGCGATGTCGTACGTGACCGGCTGCTGGCCCCGCAGGACGCCGTCGCCGTCGGCGTCCCAGCGGTCGCGGACGTGGTCGAGCAGCTGACGCAGCGCGGGCCAGTGACCGCGCAGCCAGTCGAGACCGGCACCGTCCCGGACCGACCGGTAGGTCTTCAGTACCGCGCCGAGCATGCCGTCGAGCGCCGGTGCGGCCGGTCCCCCGATCTCGACGCCGTGCAGCTGCGGCAGCCAGGTCGGCAGCACGGCCCGGTGGGGTAGATAGCCCTCGGGCGCGCGGATCGACCACTCGGTGTCGCGCATGCTCGTCCCCAGCTGCGGGAACAGACGGGACAAGGCCTGCTCGTAGTTGTAGACGTGGTTGCAGTCGACCGGGCAGGAGCCGCCGACGTCGCCGTCGAAGTTGCGGGTCGACGCGCCGAGACCACCCTCGAACCCGTGCACGACCCCGTCGGCGGTGCGGAAGATCGTGGGCGAGCGGACGAGCGTGCCCTGGGCGGAGATGACCTCGGCGAGCGGTTCGGGGAGCGTCTCGACCGCGGTGGACCAGTCGGCGCCGGCCCGCGGGTTCGCCCGGTAGTGGTCGAGCACGTCGAGGGCGCCGCCGAACCGGGTGGCGTAGTGGGTGCCGAGCCAGAGCTGGGACCGGCCGTAGGGGCGCTCGGGTCCGAACTGGTCCCAGTCGACGTAGCGGTTCGGGAAGTACCAGGCGTGCACGACCTCGATCGTGGTCTCTTCACCCGGGGCCAGGACGAACGGCACGGCGAGGGCGGCGTCCCAGGTCTGGCCGGCCGGGCTGGGGCCGTGGGCGCCCCGCACGGTCGGAGGCATCGACTCGAGTGCGCGATCGATGGTCTCGCGGGAGAAGTCCCAGAGCTGCACCGGGGTGACGAGCTTGATCGCTTCGGCCCAGCGGAGCGTCTCGGCGGCACTGCCCGCGCGGGGCAGCACGGCGGCGGGGCGATCGGACCAGAGCAGCATCTCGCCCGCGGTCGGGTCACCGTCGGCGAGCGCCGGGTTGTCCATTAGGACGCCGGACTGGCCGTTCCGCTTCAGGAGGCGGTTGACGTTGCCGCCGTAGCCCGGCGAGCGGACGCCGTCGATCGGTGCGACGCCGTCCCAGCCGGTGGCGTTCTGCAGGCTCGCGACGAGCCAGCCGTGCCGCAGCTCGGCCGTCCGGTTGCGGATCGCGAACACGTAGCTGACCAGCGGCAGGCCGGACGCGTCGGCGTCGAGGGGTACGAAGGGGGTGTGGGCTTCCAGCCGGACGTCCACCGGTAGGGCGGCGTCCTGGTATCCCACCCGGGCGAACGGATAGCTCGCGGAGAACTCGGTGCTCTCGACCGTCGGCCAGGGCGGGAGGTGGTCCGCGTCCGGGACGAGGTCGTCGTTGACGTTCGGCGCCGGGTGCGGGTGGGGGGCGATCGGCGCCGACCGGAGCAGGCGGCAGACGTCGCCGGGCGGCTCGATCGAACTGACGCGGAGCGCGAAGAAGCTGTCGGGCAGGAACCCGCGGTGGTTCGGCCGGTGGTGCAACTGCCACTGGCGGAGCGCGCCGTCGGCGCCGAGAGCGACGTGGCCGGCGCCGAGGCCGCCGAGGCCGAACGCGACTGCGCGGCGCTGGTCTCCGGTGTAGGTCCTCACTTGTCGGACTCCTTCAGCAGGTGCACCTGGGTGGCCGTGGCGACCGCGATGACGGCCGGAAGCAGCAGGAGGAACGGTGGGCCGAGCACTTTCGCGACCGCGGACGCGAGCGCGACCAACGACAGCAGCGCGAGAACGAACGCGGGGCTGGCGGCGGTGAGCCCGGCGCCGCGGCGCCAGCCACCGGCCGCGTACGCGAACGGCGCGATGAGCAACGCTGCGCCCAGGACCGTCAGGTTGACGGCCAGCGAGGCCGTGAACAGCGGGCCGGCGCCCCGAGCGGCCAGGCTCGCGACGACCAGCGTGGCCGCCGCCGCGATCGGCACCGCGCGCCGGACGCCCGGCCCGGCGGCGGAGCCGAGCAGCCGGGGCAGCGCGCGCAGCGGAACCGACTCCGCGCCCACCAGGTCGACGCCGTCGGCCGGGGCGACCGTGGGCAGCCGACGGAGGACGGAAACGACCGTGAGGAGCTGGAAAGCCGGGCCCAGCGTGAGCGCGGCGACGGCCGGGGCCAGGAGCGGGCCGCCGCCGAGACCGACCGCGGCCGTAACCAGGACGGCCATCGCCATCGGCAGCGACGCCACGACGAGCACGGGCAGCCCGCGCCACAGCCGGGGACCGGTCTCGCGGGCCAGGACACCCAGCGGTACCCGGGCCGGTACCGGAACGGATCGTGTCGACATCGGGTCAGTCCTTCAGACCGGTGCTGGCGATGCTGTCGACCAGCGCGCGTTGGAACACCAGGAAGATCAGCAGCAGCGGAGCCACCACCAGCGTGATCGCCGCGAACACGACCGCGGCTTGCCCCTCGCCCTGCGCACCCTGCAGCGACGCCAGTCCGAGCGGCAGCGTGAGCTTCTCCGGCGAGGACAGGAACACGTTGGGCCAGAAGAAGTCGTTCCAATACATCTGGAACAGATAGATCGCCAGCGCCGAGATCGCCGGTGCCCCCAGCGGCAGGATCACCCGCCGCAGGATCGTGAGATGCCCGGCGCCGTCGATCCGCGCGGCCTCGTCCAGATCCTTCGGAATCCCGAGGAAGTACTGCCGCAAGAGGAAGATCCCGAGCGCGTTCACCATCCCCGGCAAATACACCGACGCGTGCGTGTCGACGAGTTGCAATTCGCGCATCAGCAGGAACACCGGGATCACGGTGATCTGCGGCGGGATCATCAGCCCGGTGAGGAACAGCAGGAACAACGCCTCCCGCCCCCGGAACCGCAACCGGGCGAACGCGTAGGCCGCCAGCACCGACGTCAGCGTCGCCCCGATCGTGATCAGCGACGTGATCTTGACGCTGTTGAAGGCCATCTGCCCGAGCGGGATCAGCTCCGACACCTTGCTGAACGGGCTGAAGTCGAACGACCGGGGGATCCAGTGCGGCGGCAGCGCGAACCGGTCGTCGGGACCCATGATCGCGGTGACGAACAGCCAGAAGACCGGCGCCACCATCAGTACCGCGAACGCGGAGAGCAGAGTCGTGGTCAGCAAACGGCGGATCATTCGTGCACCCACCTCCGCCGCAGCCGGAATTGGATCAGCGTGGCCAGCAGCACGATCACGAACACCAGCAACGCGATCGCGGAGGCGTAACCGACCTGGAAGTCGCGGAACGCGGTCTCGTACAGGTACTGGACGACGCTGATCGTGGCGCCGTCCGGCCCACCGCGCGTCATCAGGAACATCGGTTCGAAGATCTGGAACGCGCCGATGAAGCTGATCACGGTCACGAAGAACAGCGTCGGCGAGAGCATCGGCAGCGTGACGTGCCAGAACCGGCGCCAGGCGTTCGCGCCGTCGATCAGCGCGGCTTCGTACAGATGCGAGGGGATCGCCTGGAGCCCGGCGAGGATCACGACGAACGAGAAGCCGATCGTGTGCCACAGATCGACGAGGATCAGCGCCGGCATCGCCCAGTGGGCGTCGACCAGGACGCCGCCGGGCAGGCCGATCTTGTCGCCGTAGTACGTGAACACGCCGAACGCCGGGTCGTAGGCGTACTTCCAGATCAGGGCCGTGGCCGCCCAGGAGACCAGGAACGGGAAGAAGTACGCGGTGCGCAGGAAGTAGCGGGTGACGCGCCAGGTCTTGCGGCTGACGCCCAGCGCGAGGATCAGGCCGAGCCCCACGTGCAGGACGATCGACCAGAACGTGAACTCGAACGTGTTGCCGAGGGCCTTGCGGAGCGTCTCGTCGTCGAGGAGCTTCGAGTAGTTGTCGGTGCCGGCGAAGGTCGGTTCGCCGAGCAGGTCCCAGTGGAACAGGCTGAGGACGAGCGTCCCGATCATCGGGCCGAGCACGAAGATCAGGAACAGCACCATCGCGGGGCTGAGGAACAGGTACGGGGCCACGCGCTCCACCAGCGCGGCAGCACCACCCCGGGCCGGCGGCGGGGTGGCCGCCGGCTCGACCGAGGGGGGCGAGGCCGCCGGTGCGGGCCCCGGGAGGGGGCCCGCACCGGGTGCGGCCGCCAGCTCAGACATTCGCGGCGACCTTTTCCTGCATTTTTTTCATGCCGCCGGCCGGGTCGGTGTTGCCGGCGAGGATCTGGCCCCAGGTGTCCTCGATGTCCCGCTGGATCAGGTTGCCCTTCGGCGGTGCCGGGATCACCGTCGCGTAGTCCAGCGCGGCGTACAGGTTCTCGGTGCCGGTCGGCGAGTCGTCGAGATACCCCTGGCTGTCCGCGACCGACTTCCGGGCGGGCACGACCGTGCCGCCGAGCTTCGCGAAGAACGCGTCGCCCTCGGCCGACACGAGGAACTTCAGGAACTCGAACGCCTTCTCGGGCTTGTTCGAGCTCTTCATGATCGGGATCCCGTTCCACCCGACGGGCGACCCCTGCCCGACCTTCTTCGGCCAGGGGACGATTCCGAACTTGTCGACCGCGTTCTGCTGCCGGATGTTGACGATCGGCCAGCGTCCACCACCGAACGTCGCCAGCTTGCCCTGGACCGCGAGCGTGAAGCGGTCGAACGATCCACCCGGCGGCGGGCTCAGCTTCTCCGCGACCAACTGCCGGACGAACTCCGCCGCCTCGATCGCGGCGGGCGAGTCGCAGGTGGGCGTCTTCCAGTCTTCGGACATCGTGCTGGCACCGTTCGTGAGCAGCCACGGCATCACACCGATGAAGTACTCCGCGGTGGCCGGGTAGAAGAACGCGCCGGTCTTCTGCTTGATCGTCCGGCCGGCTTTGAGGAAGTCGTCCCACGTCCACTCGTTCGTGGGTGCCTCGACGCCGGCCTTCTGGAAGACCTCCTTGTTGAACCAGAGGCACATCGTGTTGAAGTCGCCCGGCAGGAAGTAGGTCTTGCCGTCCGGCGATCCGTACTGCTTGTTCCACTTGACCAGGTTCGGGTGGGCGTCGGCGAGGAAGTCGTCCAGCGGAGCCTGGTTGGCCTTGACCAGATCGTCCAGCGGGTGCAGCAGGCCTTTCGAGGCGAACAGCTGCATGCCCTCGGTGGCGACCTGGATCAGGTCGTACCTGACCCCGCCGGCGAGCTGGGTCGAGATCTTGTCGAAGTACGCCGCCCAGTTGTCCACCGGCGACGGCGTCGCCTTCAGCTTGATGTCGGGGTTCTTGCGCTGGAACTCGGTGAACAGCTTGTTCCAGACCTGCTGTTGGTCGGCGGTACCCAGGTAGGTGAGCGTCAGATCGGAGCTGCTGGCGGCGGAGTCGGTGCCGCCGCACGCGGCGATCAACGGAGCAGCGGCCAGCGCGATCGCGCCGAAGCCGGAGGCACGCAGCAGGTCCCGTCTGGTGACCATTGTGGGGTTCTCCTCGTCGTTGAGAGCGGAGTGTCAGGCGAGCGGGCCCATGCCCGCGAAGTCGATGTCGAGCAGGCGCGCGACGGCGCGCAACTCGGCGACGCGGTCACCGGGCACCGCGTGGATGTGGTTCGCGCCGAACGTCGAGAGGAATTCGGACGCGTCGACCTGCAGGCGGGTGAACGCGTGCGGCCACTCGAACGTCGAGAGGCGCGCGAGGCGCTCGTTCTCGGCGTCGTCGTAGCTCTCGAACGCACCGCGCGCCACGTGCAGGCGGTAGCGGCCGTTCAGCCGGGTCAGTCGCGCGAACGTGGCGTCGCCGGGGGCCGCGATGTGGTGCACCGACGCGCCGCCGGCCGGGAAGAAGAACACCTCCGGGTAGAGGTGCGTGCGGGCGAGGTTCTCGGCCGGGTCGTCGCTGCGGGCCGCGTACCAGGTGGCGTGCTGGCCGGAGTTGGCCAGATCCCAGATGTCCAGGTCGGAGTGGTAGTGCCGGACGTCGGCGAACAGCACCGGGTCGCCGGAGATCAGCTTGAGGATCTGCATCGTCAGCGCGCCGTCCATGTCGGCCTCGGTCGCGGTGACGTGGGTTTCCTTCGGCCCTTCCCAGTCGTACGGGTCGTTGAGGAACGCCTCGGTGATGTCCATCGTGGTGAAGTGACTGGTCAGCTCCGGCTGGCCCTTGATGCCGGAGAAGTCGAGGTTCCACTCGTCGATCAGCTCGCGCATCGCGTAGTACGAGCGGATCTGACGCTCGAGCAGCGCGGGCGTCAGCTGCTTGCCGTCGTAGTGGACGCCGGCCGCGTACCGCTCGAGCCACTCGCGACCGGCGGTGACCCGCGACTGCTCGACGTGGTCCGACCGGCGGACGATCTCCCACTGGTCGATCTCTTCGACGTCGACGCCGAACGTCGCCATCCACTGGTCGGTGTTCGCGGTCGCGGTGTTCATTCCCATCGGACGGCCGCCGATCCGGCCGAACGTCGAGCCGCGCAACCGGCTGACCGCGGTGGCGGCCCGGATCTGGGCCAGCACGGCGGGCTCGGAGACGCTCCCCCAGGCCCGGCTGTGGACACGGCCGATCTGGTCGAGCGCACCTCCGCCGGCCAGCATGCCGACCATGCCCGGCTGCACCGGGTCGAGGCTGGCCAGCAACAGCAGTGGCCCGGTGGTCGACGCCGCCGCCAGCATCGTGAAGTGCGGGAACGCCCACACCGGGTAGTGGAAGATCGTCAGGTCGGGCTGGGACGCGGCGACGCGCCGGGCCTCCGACGTCGCCAGCGAGTTCGTCCAGACCATGTCGGTTGCGACGACGACCTCGTGGCCCTCCGCCTGCAACGCGCTGACCAGCGCCTTCTCGGCGGACTCCACGAACTCGCGGATGTCGTTCGCGACGTAGTCGCGGCCGTCGGACATCGTCAGCAGCCCGATCTTCGCCACGGAACCTCCTGAAATCGTTTTCTCAACGGGTCTCGGCGTTCGGTAGCCAAAACCGACAAGGGGGAGTTATGGTGCCTGAAATCGATTTCTGAAATCGATTTCTCAGAAATTAGAGCCGGGTTGTGGCTGTGTCAAGGGTCACTAGGCTCAGATGCCGATCCGGGTTCGAGCTGGACCGGTGCAGGGGGAGCCCACATGGAGAACGTGACGATCGGCGATGTCGCGCGAGCGGCCGGGGTGTCACCCGCGACCGTGTCGCGAGTACTCAACGGCCACCACGGGGTCGCCGACGAGTTGCGTCAGCGGGTGGTCACGGCGGTCGCGGAGCTCGGCTACCGGCCGAACAGCCAGGCCCGAAGCCTGCGGACCAGGGCGACGAGCGTCCTCGGGCTGATCATTTCCGACATCACGAACCCGTTCTTCCCGGAGATCGCCCGGGGCGTCGAGGACGCCGCCCACGCGGCCGGGTTCTCGGTGGTGCTCGCGAACACCGACGAGGATCTGGCCAAGGAGCAGCGCTACCTCGAGGTCGCGGCGGCCGAGCGGATGGCCGGAGTCGTGCTGGCTCCAGCGTCCAGTGCCGAGACCGACATCAGCGTGCTGACCGGCCGCGGCATCCCGGTGGTGGCGGTCGACCGGCGGCTGCCCGGCCACCGGGTCGACAGCGTGACCGTCGACAACCTCACGGCCGCTCGTGACGCCACCCGGCACCTGGTGTCGATCGGGCGCACCCGGATCGGGTTCGTCGGCGGGCCGCTGGCCACCACGACGGCGTCCGACCGGCTCGCCGGGTATCGCGAAGGCCTGGGCGACCTGCCCGAACTCATCGCCTACGGCGACTACCGGATCGACGGCGGGCGGGTGGCGGCCCGCAAGCTCCTCGAGCGCGAGGAACGCCCGGACGCCTTGTTCGTGTCGAACAACCTGATGACGATCGGGGCGATCACCGCGCTGGCCGACGCGGGCCTGAAGCACCCGGACGACGTCGCGCTGGCCGGGTTCGACGACCAGACCTGGCAGACCGGGCTGCTCCCCCCGCTGACGCTGGTCACTCAGCCGACGTACGAGCTGGGTAAGCGGGCGGCGACGGTGCTGCTCGAGCGGATCCGCACCCCCGATGCGCCCCCGGCGGACGTGATTCTGCCGGCGACCCTGGCGGTGCACCGCTCCTGAACGTCGGATGGCTGTAGGAGCGCTCGGCCCCTACAGCCATTCGACGTTCGGCTACGCCTTCTTGGCGGCGGTCTTCTTTTTCGCCGGGGTTTTCTTCGCGGCCGTCTTCTTCTCGGGGGCGGCCTCGCCGGTGGCGGCCTTCTTCGCCGCGGTCTTCTTCGCGGGCGCGGCCTTCTTGCGGGTCGTCTTCTTGGCCGGCCCGCGGGCCCGGCGGTCGGCCAGCAACTCCGACGCCCTGGCCGGGGTCAGATCGGCCACCTCGTCGCCCTTGCGGAGGCTCGCGTTCGTCTCGCCGTCGGTGACGTACGGCCCGAACCGGCCGTCCTTGATCACCATCGGCTGGCCGCTGACCGGATCGTTCGCACCCATTTCGCGCAGCGGAGCGGCCGGCGCGGCCCGACGGCCCCGGGTCTTGGGCTGGGCCAGCAGCGCCAGCGCCTGCTCCAGCGTCACCGAGAACAGCTCGTCTTCGGAGCCCAGTGACCGCGACTCGGTGCCGTGTTTGACGTACGGCCCGTAGCGTCCGTTCTGCGCGGTGACCGGCTCACTGTCGGTCGGGTGCGCCCCGAGCGTCCGCGGCAGCGAGAGCAGCTTCAGCGCGTCGTCGAGCGTCAGCGTGTCCAGCGACATCGAGCTGAACAACGACGACGTCGTCTCGCCGCTCTGCACGTAGGGCCCGAACCGCCCGGCCTTCGCGACGACCGGCTCACCGGTGACCGGCGACGTGCCCAGCTCACGCCCGCCCTGCGGGGCCGAAAGCAGCTCCTCGGCGCGCTCGACGGTCAGCGAATCAGGCTCGAGGTCGTCGGGCAGCGAGGCCCGGTCGCCCTCGTCGTCGGGGCCGGCGGTGCGCTGCAGGTACGGCCCGTACCGGCCGACCCGGACCACGATCGTGCGGCCCTCGTCGTCGGTGAACAGCGGGATCGAGTTCACGCCCCGGGCGTCGATGTCGCCCAGGTTGAGCGCGACCAGGTGCTTGAGGCCACCCGCCTTGGAGACGCTCTCCTCACGGACGTTCGCCCCGTCGGGGGCCCCGAAGTAGAACCGGGTCAGCCAGTCGACCCGACGCCGCTCACCGGCCGCGATGTCGTCCAGGTCTTCTTCGACGTTCGCGGTGAACTTGTAGTCGACCAGCCGCGGGAAGTACTGCTCGAGCAGCTGGACGACCGCGAACGCCACGAACGACGGCACCAGCGCGGTGCCCTTCTTCCAGACGTACCCGCGGTCCTGGATCGTCCGCATGATCGACGCGTACGTCGACGGGCGTCCGATGCCCAGCTCCTCCAGCGCCTTCACCAGGCTGGCCTCGGTGTACCGGGGCGGTGGCTGGGTGTTGTGACCCTCGGCGGTGAGGTCGTGGGCGGTCAGCGGGTCGTCCTTGGCCAGGCGGGGCAGCCGGCGCTCTTCGTCGTCCTGGCCGTCGCCCCCGGAGCCGTCGTGCGACTCGTCGAGGTCTTCGACGTAGGCCCGCAGGAAACCGGGTTCGGTGATCGTGCGGCCCGACGCGGCGAAGTCGGCCACCTCGGCCGTCGACGACGTGCCCGACAGCCGCACCGAGACCGACTGGCCCACCGCGTCGATCATCTGGGACGCGATCGTCCGCTTCCAGATCAGCTCGTAGAGCCGGAACTCCTCGCTGGAGAGCTCGCGGGCCAGCTCGCCGGGCGTCCGGAAGTGCTCACCCGACGGACGGATCGCCTCGTGTGCCTCCTGGGCGTTCTTGACCTTGCGGGTGTACCGGCGCGGCTCGGTCGGCACGTAGCGGTCGCCGTAGAGCTCGCGGACCTGCTGCCGGGCGGCGTTCAGCGCGGTCTCGGACAGGTTCGTCGAGTCCGTCCGCATGTAGGTGATGTAGCCGTTCTCGTACAGCCGCTGAGCGATCCGCATCGTCTGCTCGGGGGTCAGCCGCAGCTTGCGACTCCCTTCCTGCTGCAGCGTCGAGGTCATGAACGGCGCGTACGGCTTCCGCCGGTACGGCTTCTCCTCGACCCGGACGACCTTGAACGCGGCGCCCTCGAGCCGGGCCGCGAGCCCGCGGGCCCCGGCCTCGTCCAGCTGGATGACGTCGCCGCGCACCTCGTTCTTGAGCTGCCCGGTCGTCGGTTCGAAGTCGCGGCCGGTGGCCACCCGGTCGCCGTCCAGGCCGACCAGCGTCGCCAGGAAGTCGCCCGGCTCGCCGGCCGGAAGTTCTCCGTTGACGGCGAAATGACCGCGGATGTCCCAGTACTCGGCCGACCGGAACTTCATCCGGGCGCGCTCGCGCTCCACCACGATGCGCGTCGCGACCGACTGGACCCGGCCCGCCGAGAGCCTCGGCATGACCTTCTTCCACAGGACCGGCGACACCTCGTAGCCGTACAGCCGGTCGAGGATCCGGCGGGTCTCCTGCGCGTCGACCAGCGAGAGGTTCAGCTCGCGGGGGTTCGCGACGGCCTCGAGGATCGCCGGCCGGGTGATCTCGTGGAACACCATCCGGCGCACCGGCACCCGGGGGCGCAGTTCCTCGACCAGGTGCCAGGCGATCGCCTCGCCCTCGCGGTCTTCATCCGTCGCCAGGAAGACCTCGGTCGCGTCCTTGACCAGCTGCTTCAGCTTGGCGACCTGCGCCTTGCGGTCTGGGCTGACCACGTAGAGCGGCGCGAAGTCGCGATCGACGTCGACGCCCAGGCGCGCCCAGGACTCGCCCTTGTACTTGGCCGGTACGTCGTCGGCGTTGCGGGGCAGGTCACGGATGTGACCGATGCTCGCCTCGACGACGTAGCCGGGGCCGAGATAGTCGGCGATCTTCTTCGCCTTGGCGGGCGACTCGACGATCACCAAACGCAGGCCGTCGACGCCGGCGGGCGTGCCGGTACGCCGGCTCCGCTTGGCGGCGCCGGCAGTCGTGGTGGGAGCGCTCACGGGTCTCCAAGGTCAACATGGCTCGGGTGGACAGCCGCTGGGCAGTGTGCAACCCAGTGGGCGTCCGCTGTCAAACGTAACGCGCCGACGTGGCCGTTCGATGTCCGCCCGCCCGCCGGTCGGGTAGGCGATTGCTGCCGGCCCGGCCGATCGACGCGGTACGAGTGGCCACCCCGACGCCGAACACAGGTCTCCCACAGTGGCACTCCGCGACGAATTTTTCGCCGATATCCACCGGGTCAGGTGGTGGATTTACCCTTCGCCTGGGCCTTCGCCTTGGCCTTGGCCCGGGCTCGGACCCGTGCCAGCGCCTCGGCTCGGATCTTCGCCTTGGCCTCGGCGATCCGCTCCTCGACCTCGGCTTTCTCGAGGACAGCGGCGTCCTCCGGGGTGGGCGCCGTGCCGCCACGGGACGATGGCAGCCACCACAGATCGTCCGGACCGGTCGAGCGGTAGGTGTCGCCCTCGATGGCCTCGTCGAGCAGCACCACCATCCGGGATTTCATTTCCTCGGTGACTTCGGCCGGGTCGTCGTCGCGCGTCGGGTGCAGCGGCTCGCCCACCCGCAGTTGCACCGGGTTGTTCCGGCGCGTCAACCGGCGCGGGTTCTCCTTCGACCAGTACCGCTGGGTGCCCCAGACGATCATCGGCACCAGCGGGACCCCGGCTTCGGCCGCCATCCGCGCCGCGCCGAACTTGAAGTCCTTGAGCAGGAACGACCGGCTGACGGTCGCTTCCGGGAACACGCCGACGATCTCGCCGCCGCGCAGGGATTTGACCGCCGTGCTGTAGGCACCGGCACCGGCGGCCCGATCGACCGGAATGTGCTTCATCCCGCGCATCAGCGGCCCGGACACTTTGTGGTCGAAGACGGACTTCTTCGCCATGAACCGGACCAGCCGCTTCGAGGGCTGGGCGGCCAGGCCGCAGAACAGGAAGTCGAGGTAGCTGACGTGATTGCTCGCCAGTACCGCCCCGCCCGTCCGCGGGATGTGCTCGCCACCCACCTCGGTCACTTTCACGTTGATCGCCGCAAAAGCACCTCTGGCGATGGTGATGACCGGTGGGTACACGAATTCGGCCATGCGGCGCCCTCTGCTCCTCGGTTGCTACGGACCCGTAGGTTACCGAACCGTAGGAAAGGCGTCGACCTCTACGGTTGCCGCCAGATGAACGCCTCCGGACGCCGTTTGGTTCCTCAGCCGTGAGCGTGTTCACGAGCGGCGAGCCAGGCCGCGGCCGGCTGCCCGGCGGTGATCGCCGCCAGCAGCCGCCGATGCTCTTCCACGAGGTCGGGCGAGAGCACCGGGGCGGCCAGCCTTCCGGAGCCGCCGTTCTCCGCGTGCTCCTCGTCATGGGCGGACGCCAGGCCGCTCACGTCGTCCGTGAGCGTTTCCAGATGGACGCCGTTGGTCCCGTTGGCAGCCACACCGACCGGAACCTTCGCCGCGGGCAGTGGCAGCGCGACGACTTTGCGAATTCCGGCCCGGGCCCGCTCGGCCCGGGAGTCGGCGGCCAGCCGGGCCACCTCGAGCCGGTCGGCCAGCCGGTCGAGCATCTGCAGCGCAACCGGGTTTCCGGCCATCTCCGCGATCTGCCGGTGCAGTCGCTGGTCGTGCTGGTACGCCTCGTCCGCGTCGCCCCGGACGTGCGCCGCCTCGGCGTCCGCCGCGGCCTCTTCGGCCGCACGCAGCGCGGCGGGAGAGATCTCTCCGGCCTTCTGCCGCCGCGCGGCGAGCTCGGTCACGAGCACGTCGAGCGCGGCGCGCACGGCGCGGGCGTGCCGCGCCTCCGCGTCGTCCATCAGGTCGACGATGACCCCGCGGTCGGAAGCACGGACCAACCCGTCGCCGGCCAACCGCCGGAGGGCCTCCCGGACCGGGGTGCGGGACATGCCGAGAGCCTCGGCCAGTTCCACCTCGGTCAGACGACTCCCCGCAGGGTACTGACCGTCGACGATGGCCTCCCGCAACCGCGTATACGCGGCATTCGCCTGCACGGGCGGGACGTTAACACGATAAAAGGGACTAACTCCCGGAACGACTCACGTTTCGCGGAGGGGAACCATCGGGATCACCCGATCGATGCCCGCGAGCGAGATCGTCCGGGCCACCGGCCCGCTCGCGCCGGTGAGCGTGACCTCGCGGGCCCGGGCCGACACCGTCCGATGCAGCCGGACGAACGCGCCCAGGACGCTGGAGTCGATGAACGTCGCGGCCGAGAGATCCACGGTGACGTCGGAGGGGGCCGCGTCGGCCAGCACCACGAAGACCGGTTCCCACTCCGCGGCCAGCGTGAGGTCGACCTCGCCGACCAGCACGACCCGGTATCCGGACCAGGCGGGCTCGCATCGGATCTGTCCGGCGTTGTCCCAGCCGGTGGCGTCGTCGGCGACGGTCTGGAAACCGGGATTCACCCGGTGACCTCGGCCGCCGGATGCCCGTTCATCGCCCGGGTGGCATCCTCGACCGATCGATACACCGGCAGCGCACGGGACAGATTCGTGATCGTCAGCAGACGCACCAGCGCGGGGCGCGCACCGACGAGCGCGACCGCACCCGAATTGTCCCGCAAACGGCGATGCACCTCCATCAGGACGCCGAGGCCGGTGGAGTCCAGGAACGGCACTCCCGACACGTCGAGCACCAGGTGCTGCTCACCCGAATCGACCAGGCCGAGCAGCTCGTCCCGCATCTGCGGCGTGGTGGCCATGTCCACCTCACCGACGATGACGCAGCATGCGACTCCGTCGACGTGCTCCACACTCACCTGCAATGACACGCGAACCTCCGGCGAGCAGACAATCGTCTGGGGGCCACTATCCAGAATCCGGCTCCGGCAAACGTGTCCGGGGCGAGTAGTTACGTTTTCGGCCTCCGGAACGCTTATCGATATAGAGGTGCACCACTGATGCCCGGCACACGGCAAGACGGGCAAAGCGACCAGTCGACACGGTCGGCTCGACGTCCACTTATCCTCGGGGACGCCGAAAGAAGGAGTTGTCGGTGAGCGCTGCCATCTACCCGCCCACGCACGACTTGAGCGGGCGCCCGGTCGACCCCGCTGACGCCGGTCCGGTCCGGGTGATCCTGGTCGAGGACGACCACGGCGACGCGTTCCTCGTCGAGGAGTTGCTGGCCGGTGCCCGGGTGGCGTTCGAGCTCACCTGGGTGCAGAACCTGGCCGACGCGACCTCGGCCGTGGACGAGCGCGTCCGCTGCGTCCTGCTCGACCTCAACCTGCCGGACGCCACCGGGATGGAGGGTCTGCACCGCATCCTGGAGCTGGCGCCGCAGGCGGCCGTGATCGTCCTCACCGGTCTGGCCGACGAGCACCGCGGCGTCGAGGCGGTCGCCGCCGGGGCCGAGGATTACCTGGTCAAGGGCCAGGTCGACGGCGAGCTGCTGGCCCGGGCGATCCGGTTCGCGATCGAGCGCAAGCGCGCCGACTCGGCGGCGCTGCGTCTGCGCGAAGCCGAGCTGCTGGCCAGCGAGAACGCCCGCATGGAGCGGGCCCTGCTGCCGACTCCGCTGCTGCACGACCCGCACGTGCACTTCGCCCACGCCTACCGGCCGGGCCGGCGGATGGCTCTGCTCGGCGGTGACTTCTTCGACGTGATCGAGCGCGACGGCACGGTGTTCGCGCTGATCGGCGACGTCAGCGGGCACGGGCCGGACGAGGCGGCGCTGGGCGTCTGCCTGCGCATCGCGTGGCGGACGCTGGTGCTCTCCGGGGTTCCGGCGGCCGGCATGCTGCCGGTGCTGGACATGCTGGTCGTCCGCGAGCGGCACAGCCCGTTCGCGTTCGCGACCGTCTGCATGGTGGTGATCACGCCCGACCGGCGCTCGGCCGACATGTACCTGGCCGGGCACCCCTCCCCCATCCTGGTCTCGGACGACGTGCACCAGCTGCCGATGGGCCCGCGCGGCCCGGCGCTCGGCTTCCTGCCCGAGGGGCGCTGGCCCGCCGTGCGGCTCGACCTCCCGCCGTCGTGGGCGCTGCTGCTGTTCACGGACGGTTTGTTCGAGGCCCGCACCGGGAACGGCCCGGATCGGCTCGGCGAGGAAGGGCTCGTGGAGTTGATCTCGGCGCACCTGCCGGATCTGCCGGTCACCGACGGGTGGCCGGAAAGCTTGCTGGACGCCGTCGAGGAGCGGAACGGCGGCGCGCTGGCCGACGACGCCGCGCTGGTCGTACTGTCCCGCCGCGCGCCGGAAGGAGAGGGTCGATGACCCCGGGAACCGGCGGGTGGACGCTGCGCCGCCGCCTCCTGATCACGTTCGTCGTGGCCGGGGCGCTGACCGTGGTGATAGCGCTGGTGACCGCGACCGCGCTGGGCCGGGTGATCAACCGCAACGACGACCTGCTGGAGCGAATCGGCCCGGCCCGGATCGCCGGGTACCAGATCGAGGCCGCGCTGCTCAACCAGGAGACCGGCGTCCGCGGCTACGTGCTCACCAAGCAGCAGACGTTCCTGACCCCGTACGAGGACGGCACCAAGGCCGAGAGCAAGAACCTCGCGAGCATCCGGAGCGCACTCAAGGGCAACGCCGGCCTGCTCCGTGACATCGACGAGTTCGAGGCGGCGGCGAACGCGTGGCGCACCCGGTACGCCGAACCGCTGATCAACGCGACGCGCCTCGGGCAGCCGGCGACGACCGGGCAGGACGACCAGGGCAAAACGCTCTTCGACGCGGTCCGGGACGCGACCACGACGTTCCAGAACGACCTGACGTCGATCCGCAACAACACCTACGACGAACTGCAGTCGGCGATCAACACGCTGATCGCGATCGCGATCGTCGCGCTGGTGCTGCTCCTGATCGCGGGTGGCATCCTCTGGCGGGCGCTGCGTCAGTGGGTGCTCCGGCCGCTGGAGGCGATCGGCACCGAGACCCGCGAGGTCATGGGTGGCGCGCTGACGCACCGGGTCGAGGTGGACGGCCCACGCGAGATCACCGCGCTGGCCGAGCACGTGGACGCGATGCGCGGGTCGCTGGTCACCGCACTCTCGACCGCCGTGGCCGCCCAGGACCGGCTCAAGGAGCAGACCGACCAGCTCGCGGCGCAGACCGAGGACCTGCAGCGGTCCAACACCGAGCTCGAGCAGTTCGCCTACGTCGCCTCGCACGACCTGCAGGAGCCGCTGCGCAAGGTGGCGAGCTTCTGCCAGATGCTGTCGCGCCGGTACTCGGGCCAGCTCGACGAGCGCGGCCAGCAGTACATCGACTTCGCGGTCGACGGCGCCAAACGGATGCAGCGGCTGATCAACGACCTGCTCGCGTTCTCCCGGGTCGGCCGCACCACCGGCGAGTTCGAGGACGTCTCGCTCGACAGCGTGCTCGACCGGGCGCTCACCAGCCTGGGCAGCACGATCGAAGAGAGCGACGCGGCGATCCAGGCCGACCCGCTGCCCGAGGTGCACGGCAATCCGATCCTGCTGACCCAGATTTTCCAGAACCTGATCGGCAACGCGATCAAGTTCCACGGGATGGCGCCGCCGCGGATACGGATCACCGTCGAGCGCAAGGGCGACAACTACGAGTTCGTGTGCAGCGACAACGGCATCGGGATCGAGCCGCAGTACGCGGAGCGGGTGTTCGTGATCTTCCAGCGACTGCACGGCAAGGACCAGTACGACGGCACCGGCATCGGCCTGGCGATGGTGCGGAAGATCATCGAGCACCACGGCGGCCGGATCTGGCTCGACACCGACGGCCCGACCACCGGAGGCACGACGTTCCGCTGGACGTTGCCGGTACCGTCCTCGACTGAGGGGGAGCCCGTCGCGGTCGGCGGGGCAGGAACGGAGAGCGACGCGTGACCCAGCCGGAACCGCTGCCGATCGAGGTGCTGCTGGTCGAGGACGACCCGGGTGACGTCCTGATGACCAAGGAAGCGTTCGACGACCACAAGCTGCGCAACACGCTGCACGTCGTCAACAACGGCGTCGACGCGATGGCTTACCTCCGCAAGGAGGCGCCGTACGAGGGCGTGCCGACCCCCGATCTGGTGCTGCTCGACCTGAACCTGCCGCGGATGGACGGCCGCGAGGTGCTCGCGGAGATCAAGAAGGACGACGCGCTCCGCCGGATCCCGGTGGTGGTGCTGACCACCTCGGAGGCCGAGGAAGACGTCCTGCGCAGCTACAACCTGCATGCGAACGCGTACGTGACGAAGCCCGTGGACTTCGAGCAGTTCGTCAACGTCGTCCGCCAGGTGGACGAGTTCTTCCTGTCCATAGTCCGCCTTCCTCCGCTGTAGGCGGCCCGCTCCACGTCACGACAAAAATCAGGGCCCTCCCGCCATTCGGCGGGAGGGCCCTGGTTCTGGGCTGCTTGGTCAGACGCCGATGGGTTCGGTCTTTGTGGTGGCCGGCTGCTCGGTGTCGTCCTCCGCGATGGAGATCGGACGACGCCGGCTGACGACCACCGCGGCGACGATGACGAGGGTCGCGACCAGCGCGATCGTCACCCGCACCCCGACGTTCGCGTCGACGCCGGTCGACAGCGCGACGACCGCGGGCGCGATGATCAGCGAGACCAGGTTCATGACCTTGATCAGCGGGTTGATGGCCGGACCGGCGGTGTCCTTGAACGGGTCACCCACCGTGTCACCGATGACCGTGGCGTCGTGGGCGGAAGAGCCCTTCCCCCCGAACGCACCGTCCTCGACCATCTTCTTCGCGTTGTCCCACGCCCCACCGGAGTTGGCCAGGAACACCGCCATCAGCGTGCCGGTCGCGATCGCGCCGGCCAGGTAGGCACCCAGCGGCCCGACCCCGAGCCCGAACCCGACCGCGATCGGGGCCAGCACCGCGAGCAGACCCGGCGTGGCGAGCTCCCGCAGCGAGTCCTTCGTGCAGATGTCGACGACCTTGCCGTACTCCGGCTTGCCGGTTCCTTCCATGATCCCGGGGATCTCCCGGAACTGGCGCCGGACCTCGAACACGATCGCGCCGGCCGCCCTGGTCACCGCGTTGATCGCGAGACCGGAGAACAGGAAGACGACCGAGGCGCCGATGATCAGCCCGACCAGGTTCTTCGGGTCGGCCACGTTCAGCACGCCTGCGAACTCGTCGGTGACCTTGCCCTTCGCGTCCGCCGCGGCCGTCTGGACGGCGTCGGTGAACGACCCGAACAGCGCGGTCGCCGCGAGCACTGCGGTCGCGATCGCGATGCCCTTGGTGATCGCCTTGGTCGTGTTGCCGACGGCGTCCAGGTCGGTCAGCGTCCGGGCGCCCTTCTCGTCGATGTCGCCGGACATCTCGGCGATGCCCTGCGCGTTGTCGGAGATCGGGCCGAACGTGTCCATCGCGACGATGACGCCGACCGTGGTGAGCAGGCCGGTACCGGCCAGCGCGACCGCGAACAGCGAGATCACCGTGACGCCACCGCCGAGCAGGTAGGCGCCGAACACCGCGGCGCTGATCACCAGGCCGGTGTAGACCGCCGACTCCAGGCCTACCGTGATGCCGGAGAGCACGACGGTCGCCGGGCCGGTCAGCGCGGTCTTGCCGATGTCGCGGACCGGACGGCTGCCGACCGCGGTGAAGTAACCGGTGAGCAGCTGGATCGCCGCGGCCAGCACGATGCCGATGAGCACCGCGACGACGGCCAGGATGCGCGGGTCGCCGCTGTGATTGGCGATCGTGTCGCTGACGCCGTCGAAGTCGGAGAACGACGACGGGAGGTACGCGAACGCCGCGATCGAGCACAGCACCGCGGAGATCAGCGCGGAGATGAAGAACGCCCGGTTGATGGCGGTCATCCCGTTCTTGTCGCTCGCCCGCAGCCGCGTGATGAACACGCCGATGATCGCGGTCACGACGCCGATCGCCGGGACGATCAGCGGGAAGACCAGGCCCTCGCCGCCGAACACGACCTTGCCCAGGATGAGCGAGGCGACCAGCGTCACCGCGTAGGACTCGAACAGGTCGGCGGCCATACCAGCGCAGTCACCGACGTTGTCGCCCACGTTGTCGGCGATCGTGGCGGCGTTGCGCGGGTCGTCCTCGGGAATGCCCTGCTCGACCTTGCCGACGAGGTCGGCGCCGACGTCCGCGGCCTTGGTGAAGATGCCGCCGCCGACCCGCATGAACATCGCGAGCAGCGCGGCACCGAAGCCGAAGCCCTCGAGCACGGTCGGAGCGTCGCCCTGGTAGGTGAGGACGACGATCGCCGCGCCGAGCAGGCCCAGGCCGACGGTGAAGAAGCCGACGACGCCACCGGTGCGGAACGCGATCCGCATCGCGGTCGGAGCGCCGTCGCTCTCCCGGGCCGCGGCCGCGACCCGCACGTTCGCCCGGGTCGCCAGCCACATGCCGACGTAACCGATGAACGCCGAGAACACCGCGCCGACGATGAAGAAGACCGAGCGTCCGATCCGCACCGACATCTCGTCGCCCGGTACCGGCAGCACGAACAGCAGGATCACCGCGACAACGACGAAGATCCCGAGCGTTTTGAACTGCCGGGTCAGGTACGCGGACGCGCCCTCTTGAACCGCGGCGGCGATCTCCTGCATCTTCGCCGTGCCTTGGCCGGCTGAGAGCACCACTCGCACCAAGGCGGCGGCGACGCCGAGCGCGAGCAGCGCGATCGCGGCGGCTATGACCACGTAGGTCACATTGCTGCCGCTGAGGTCGATGCCCTCGCCGCCGATGGCGACGGGAGTTGGCCCATCCATGCGTCCTCCTGAAACGGGCGAGCGCAACGACGCGCTCCACCAGAAGCCTGCGCTGGGGGCCCGGCGGTAACGAATGGGGACTGGGGATCTCTCCGCCGGGATTTGGGGAGTCTAGGTGACGTTGACCACAGCATGCACCGCGACCTGCGGTGCGAGATCCATCACATCTGCCGTGACCGGCCATAACACCCACGAACCCGACCTGTCGGAATCGATCCGGATTCGCACCACCCCGCAGCCGGACGTCCCCCCGCAACCCCCCGATCCCCAGACCGCCCGAGGCGCAGTCCCCCTCCCCCGGAGCGCGCCTCAAACGGCCGAAGCCGCCGCGCCTTCGCACGAACCGGAGCCCGCCGAAAACACGCCGCCAAATCCGCCGCAGGCGCGTCTCGCACGAACCCGAAGCCCGCTGAGGCCACCGCTAGAGCCGCCGCAGGCGCGTTTCGCACGAACCCGAAGCCCGCTGAGGCCGCCGCTAGAGCCCCCGCAGGCGCGTTTCGCACGAACCTGGAGCCCGCTGAGGCCGCCGCTGCCGCTCGACCGGGCCGACGCCGTGGCATAAAGCGAAGCGCCACAAGGAGGCCCGGTCGCGCGGCAGCGGCGGCCTCAGCGGGCCGCCCACTCAAGGGGAAGCGCGGCAGCGGGGACCTCAGCGGGCCGCTGAGACCCAGGTCATGTGGACTATGGTCCCGTCCCGATCCTCGGCCGCGGTCACCGTGACGTCGTCCACCAGACCGGTGAGCAGCGCGAGGCCGACACCGGCCGCGACCTCTTCCTCGGACTCGGTCTCCGCGAACGCCGGACCGGCGACGAACGGGCTGCTGACCGCGAGGTCCGCATGCAACGCCTGATCGGCGGGCGCTGAATCACGCACGACGACCTCGAACCGCGGCCCGTCGGTGAACTCGACCTCGACCAGTTCGGACCGCTTGTGCTGAACGTGCAGGCTCACCGCGCGTGAACACGCCTCACCGACCGCGAGCCGGATCTCGTCCAGCAGGCTCTCGGCCACACCCGCGTTCCGCGCCGTCGCGACCGCGACCAGCCGGGCCGTGCGGACGTGCGCGGGGGTCGGAGAGAACGCGAGCCTCACGGTGCGCATCAACCGGCCGCAACCGCCTCTTCGACGGTCGGATGGATACCGAAGACCTTCTCCAGCCCGGTGACGTTGAAGATCTTGAGGATCTTCGGCTGGGAACACGCCAGCTCGACCGAGCCGCCGGCCGCGCGGGCCCGCTTCAGCGCACCGACCAGCACGCCGAGCCCGGTCGAGTCGAGGAAATCGACCCGATCCATGTCGACGACGATGTGCGCGTACCCCGCGTCAGCGAGACGGATCAGCTCCGTCCGGAGCTGAGGGGCGGTGTAGACGTCGATCTCACCGCCGACCGCGAGAACCGTATGGCGCCCCACGGCCCGTGTCGTCAACGACAGTTCCACGAAGACCCCTCCACGATGCCCAGGCCGACCTAGGTCCTGATTCAACCATCTATCCAGCGACGACGAGTCGATCCGATGCCGAGGTGCGGCGCGATCCCTCGAACATACGTGCAACAAATCTGGCAGAGTGCAGGCGTGTCCCGCCACCCCACCCTCACCGCTGGGCCCGATGAGTGGCTGAATCGGGTGCGAGCCGGCCGCTCGGAAGACCCGGTCACGCACGTCGAGCGGCTCCCGGCCCGGCCCGGCGTCCTCGTCGACTGGCCGGGTTGGACACCTCCCGTCCTCCGGGACGCTTTCGTGGCGCGGGGCGTGACCCGACCGTGGGCTCACCAGGTCGCCGCGGCCGAGATGGCGGCGAGCGGCGAGTCGGTGGTCATCGCCACCGGTACGGCGTCCGGAAAGTCGTTGGCGTACCAGTTGCCGACGCTGACGGCGCTGTTGTCCGACGCGCGGGCGACCGCGCTGTACCTCTCACCTACGAAGGCGCTGGCCGCCGACCAGTTGCGGGGGCTGCTCGACGTGGCCGACGCGGTCGGCGGCGGCATCCGGCCCGCGCTCTACGACGGCGACACGGCCGACGCCGAACGCGACTGGGTCCGGGCGCACAGCCGTCTGGTGCTGACGAACCCGGACATGCTCCACCGCGGGATCCTGCCGCGGCACGACGCCTGGGCGTCGTTCCTCCGCCGTCTGCGGTTCGTCGTGATCGACGAGTGCCACGCCTACCGGGGGGTGTTCGGATCGCACGTGGCGCACGTGCTGCGGCGGCTGCGCCGCCTCTGCGCCCGGTACCGGTCGGCGCCGGTGTTCGTGCTGGCGTCGGCGACGGTGGCCGACCCCCGCACCTCGGGCGCCGCGCTGATCGGCGCGCCACTGCGGGCGGTCACCGAAGACGGGTCGCCCCGCGGCGCGACCACGTTCGCGCTCTGGGAGCCGCCGGTCAGTCCGTTCGTGGGCGAGCGCGGCGCTCCGGTCCGGCGCACGGCTACGGCCGAGGCCGCCGACCTGCTCGCCGACCTGGTGGCGGTCGGGGCGCGCACGCTCGCGTTCGTGCGCTCCCGCCGCGGCGCCGAGGCGGTCGCCCTCGGCGCCAAGAGAGCGCTGGCCGAGGCGGTCCCCGAACTCGTCGATCAGGTGGACGCCTACCGGGCCGGCTATCTGGCCGACGACCGGCGCGAACTGGAAGCGGCGCTGCGGTCCGGTGCGTTGCGGGGGCTGGCGTCCACGAACGCGTTGGAGCTGGGCGTCGACGTGACCGGTCTGGACGCGGTCGTGCTGACCGGCTATCCAGGGCGGCTGGCGTCGCTCTGGCAGCAGGCCGGGCGGGCGGGCCGGGGCAGCCGGGACGCGCTGGCGGTGCTGGTCGCACGGGACGATCCGCTCGACAGTTACCTGGTGCACCACCCCTCGGCCGTCTTCGGTCGCCCGGTGGAGGCGACCGTGCTCGATCCGACCAACCCGTACGTCCTGGGCCCGCAGTTGGCGTGCGCGGCGGCCGAGCTGCCACTGACCGAGGCGGATCTGCCGTTGTTCGGGGGTGCGGTGGCCAGGGCGGCTCTCGACGGACTGGTCGATGCCGGGGTGCTGCGCCGGAGACCGGCCGGGTGGTACTGGACCTCTCGCGGCCGGCCCGACGCCGACCTGCGCGGTACCGGCGGCGAACCGGTGTCGATCGTCGAGGCGTCCACCGGTCGGCTGCTGGGCACCGTGGACGCGGGGTCGGCGCCGTCGAGCGTGCACACCGGGGCGGTGCACCTGCACCGCGGTGAGACGTTCGTGGTGGACGAACTCGACCTGGAGAACCTGGTCGCGCTGGTGCGCCGGGCCGAGCCGGACTGGTACACGCAGTCGCGGGACGTGACGGATCTTTCGGTGGTGTCGGTTTCCGCGTCGATCGCGTTCGACGGCGTCGAGTTGTCATTCGGGACCGTGGACGTCACCAATCAGGTCGTTTCGTATGTGCGGCGACGAATTGCCACTGGTGAGGTGCTGGACGAGCAGCCGTTGGACCTGCCCGAGCGGCGGCTGCGCACTCGGGCGGTCTGGTACACGATGACCGATCCGGTGCTGACGTCGGCCGGAGTCGCTCTGGAAGAGCCGGACATCGGTGGGGCGGCGCACGCGGCGGAACACGCCGCGATCGGGTTGCTGCCGCTGGTCGCCTCGTGTGACCGGTGGGACATCGGAGGCCTGTCGACAGCGTCGCATCAGGACACTGGTCTGGCGACGGTTTTCGTGTACGACGGACACCCCGGCGGCGCCGGTTTCGCCGAGCGTGGATTCGCGGCCGCCGACGACTGGCTGACGGCGACCCGGGACGCGATCTCGGCCTGCGAATGCGCTGCTGGGTGCCCCTCTTGTGTCCACTCCCCCAAATGCGGCAACGGAAATGATCCACTGGACAAAGCAGGTGCGGTTCGATTGCTGACCGCAGTCGTCGACCGCGTGCGGCACGCGCGGGCTGAGCAGAGTACGTTTGGCCACCAAGTCGGGGGGCAACGCCCCCTGTAACCGGCGGGTCGGTTGCAGGGGAACCGGGCTGATTCGGAGAGGACGCGGACCATGGTTCTGCTGGGCCTGCTGCTCGCCGCAGTGGCGATTGCCCTCGGGGTGGGTCTGGCGTTGCAGCCGGGCGACACAGCCAACGTCCATTTCTTCGGTCTGAACATCCCCAACCTCAACGGCCGGACGCTGATCCTGGTCGGGGTGGCGATCGGGATCCTGTTCATGCTCGGCCTCTGGTTCATCAAGTGGGGCTTCGCGGTCTCCGCGCGCCGGCGCCGGACGAAGAAGGCCGCGAAGGCCGCCGCCGCCGGCGTCGCTCCGGTGGGAGACCCGCGCGATCAGCACGAGGTGCCGCCCCGGCCCGACGCCGATCCGCGGGAGCCCGACCTGGACCCTCGCCGGCAGGACGACCTCCGCCGTCAGGACGAGGCACGCAGGCAGGACGACCTCGCGAACTGGGAGCGGGCCGAGGCCGCCCGCCGGGAGGACGCCGCCCGGCACGAGGAAGCGGCGCTGCGGGCCCGCGCCGAGGGGCACCAGCAGCCCGACCCGTACCCGCCGGCCTCGCCCGACGCCTACCAGGGCCACCAGCCGCCGCACCGGCAGCCGGAGCCGTACCGCGGTGACAACCACCCCACCGATGCGTACCCGACGATGGACCACAAGACCGAGGAGTACCCGACGGTCGACCCGTACCGGGACGAGCCCCGTCCGACCGGCACGGTCTACCAGTCCGGCGGCCACACCTATCCCCCGAACGACGAATACCCGCCCCAGCCGCCTCGCTACTGAGCGCGCGCCTCGCCAAGGGCTAATGTCGACCGGGTGCCGCACGAGATCGATGAGCGATTCCTAGCCCTTCCCCGCGCGGTCCTCGCCGACGCCGCGCTACAGAAGGCCCGTGACCTCGGCGCCAGCCACGCCGACTTCCGCCTCGAGCGCATCCGCTCGCAGGGCCTGTCGCTCCGCGACGGCCGGCTGGAGGGCAGCCACGACGGTGAGGACGTCGGGTTTGCCGTCCGGGTGGTCCACGACGGGGCCTGGGGCTTCGCGTCCGGCGTCGACCTGACCGCCGACGCGGTCGCGGCCGCAGCCGAGACCGCCGTTCAGGTCGCGAAGGTCAGCGCCCGGATGAACACCGAGCGCGTCGAGCTCGCCGACGAGCCGGTCTACCGCGATGTCCGCTGGGTCTCCGCCTACGACACCAACCCGTTCGACGTCCCGGAGCAGGAAAAAGTCGCGCTGCTGGCGGAGTACTCGCAGCGGCTGCTGGCCGCCGACGGGATCGACCACGTGACCGCCGGTCTCTCCCAGGTACTCGAGGGCAAGTTCTACGCCGACACCGCGGGCAGCGTGGTGACCCAGCAGCGCATCCGGCTGGCCCCGGCGCTGGAGGCCCTCTCGGTGGACGCCGCCGGCGGACGGTTCGAGCAGATGGGGACGCTCGCTCCGCCGGTCGGGCGCGGCTGGGAGTACCTGACCGGCACCGGCTGGGACTGGGAGTCCGAGCTGTCTTCGCTGCCGACGCTGCTGGCGGAGAAGATGGCGGCGCCCAGCGTCGAGCCCGGTCGTTACGACCTGGTGATCGACCCGACGAACCTGTGGCTGACGATCCACGAGTCGGTCGGTCACGCCACCGAGCTCGACCGGGCGCTGGGTTACGAGGCCAACTACGCCGGGACGTCGTTCGCGACGCCGGACAAGCTCGGTGCTCTTCGCTACGGGTCCGACGTCATGAACATCACCGGCGACCGGACCGTGGAGCACGGTCTGGCCACCGTCGGCTGGGACGACGAGGGTGTCGCCGGCCAGTCGTGGGACATCGTCCGCAAGGGCACGCTGGTCGGCTATCAGCTCGACCGGCGGATGGCCGCGCTTCTCGGGGACTCCCTGGGCGTGTCCCGCTCGAACGGCTGCGCGTACGCGGACTCGCCCGGGCACGTGCCGATCCAGCGGATGGCCAACGTGTCACTGGCCCCGGCTCCTGAGGACGCGTCGACGGCCGACCTGATCAGCGGGGTCGAGCGCGGGATCTACGTGGTCGGCGACAAGTCCTGGTCGATCGACATGCAGCGCTACAACTTCCAGTTCACCGGCGAGCGGTTCTTCGAGATCCGCAACGGGCGGCTGGCCGGGCAGCTGCGCGACGTCGCCTACCAGAGCAACACGCTGGACTTCTGGGGGTCGATGGAGGCGGTCGGTGGCCCGTCGACGTGGCGGCTCGGTGGGGCGTTCAACTGCGGGAAGGCTCAGCCGGGCCAGATAGCGCCGGTGTCGCACGGCTGCCCGAGCGCGCTGTTCCGCGACATCTCGATCCTCAACACGGTGCAGGAGGGTGGGCGATGAGCGTCTTGCGGCCTCAGGATCTCGTCGAGCAGGCGCTCTCGCTCTCGAAGAGCGACGGGTGCATCGTCATCGCCGGGGAGTCGACGAGCGCGAACCTGCGCTGGGCCACGAACACGCTGACCACGAACGGCGTCATGCGGTCCCGATCGATCACCGTGATCTCGACCGTGGGCACCGGCACCGGTGTCGCCAGCGGAGCCGTGTCACGGACCGCGGTGTCGACCGACGAGTTGGAAGCGCTGGTCCGGGCGTCGGAAGAGACGGCACGGGGCAACGGCGCCGCCGACGACGCCCAGCCGCTGGTGCCGGGCGCGGTGTCGTCCGACTGGGATGCCGCCCCCGGCGAGACGTCGATCGACGTGTTCTCGTCGGTGGCGCCCGCGCTGGGGGACGCGTTCGGGGCCGCCCGAGGCGACGGGCGCCTGCTCTACGGCTTCGTGGAGCACGAGGTCGACACGTATTACCTGGGGTCGTCGACGGGGCTGCGCCTGCGGCACGCCCAGCCGCAGGGGCACATCGGCATCACCGGGAAAGTCGCCGACGACCTGGCGCGGTCGGCCTGGGTCGGGCAGGCGACCCGGGACTTCTCCGACGTGTCGGTCGCCTCCCTGGACGCGGAGCTGGCGCGGCGATTGGCGTGGTCCGCGCGGCGGATCGCGCTGGAGCCGGGCCGGTACGACACCGTGCTGCCTCCCACGGCCGTCGCCGACCTGTTGATCTACACGTACTGGAACATGAGCGCCCGGTCGGCATTCGAGGGGCGGACCGTGTTCTCCCGACCCGGTGCCGGCACCCGCGTCGGCGAGCGGTTGACGCCGCACCCGGTGACGCTACGGTCGGATCCGGGTTTCGCCGGGCTGGCATCGGCGCCGTTCGTGGTGGCGCAGGCGTCGTCCGGGACGTCGAGCGTCTTCGACAACGGGTTGGCGCTGGAGCCGACCGACTGGATCCGGGACGGCGAGCTGACCGCGCTGATGCAGACCCGGCGCTCGGCGGAGCTGACCGAGCTGCCGGTCACGCCGATGATCGGGAACCTGGTCATGGAGGTGGGCGGCGCGTCGGGCGGGCTCGATTCGCTGGTCGGCGGCGTCGAGCGGGGGCTGCTGCTGACGTGCCTCTGGTACATCCGCGAGGTGGATCCGCAGACGCTGCTGCTCACCGGCCTGACCCGCGACGGCGTGTACCTGGTGGAGGGGGGCGAGGTCGTCGGGGCGGTGAACAACTTCCGGTTCAACGAGAGCCCGATCGATTTGTTGTCCCGCTTCAGCGGGGCGTCCGAGACGGTTCCTGCGTTTTCGCGCGAGTGGGGCGATTATTTTCCGCGCACTGCGATGCCTTCTTTGCGGGTGCCGGACTTCAACATGAGCAGCGTCTCGCCAGCGTCTTAGCGGACGCCTGATCCAACGGCGGGGCCCGGTCCAACGGCGGGGCCCGGTCCAACGGCGGGGCCCGGTCCAACGGCGGGGCCCGGTCCAACGGCGGGGCCCGGTCCAACGGCGGGCGCGTGACCCGACACGGGTGCTCGGCCCCACGACGGATGCCCGGGCCCCACGACGGATGCCCGGGCCCCACGACGGATGCCCGACCCGACGGCGGATGCGCGTCCCCACGGCGGATGCCCGACCCCACGGCGGATGCCCGACCCACGGCCCGGCGCCCAGCCCAGCGCGGGTGCTCGGCCCCACGGCGGGTGCTCGGCCCCACAGCGGGTGCCCGACCCGACGCTGGGCGCCCGACCCCACGGCCCGGCGCGCGGGCCCACGGCACGTGCCCGACCCCGGCCCGGCGCCCGACCCAACGCGGGTGCCCGGCCCCACGGCGGATGCCCGACCCATCGCGGGTACTCGGCCCGACGGCGGATGCCCGACCCGACGGCGGGCGCGCGACCCTATGGGCGGCGCGATCCAATGGGCGGGCGCACGACCCTACGGCGGGCCCCGCTCAACGGCGGTGCTCAGCTCCACTGCGCGTGCGCGGCCCCCACAGCGCGAGCCTGATCCGGGAGGAGCCCAGCTCAGCGGGTGACCCCAGCGCGTGCGGGATCAGCCTTTCGCTCACCGGGCCACCGGGCCACCGGGCCACCGGGCCACCGGGCCGCGCGGGCATCAGACCTGCGCGGGCATCAGACCTGCGCGGGCATCACGGGATCAACCTCCGCTCACCCGGCTTCCAGGTCCGCGCGGAGATCGTTACCGGGTTACCGGGTTACCGGGTTCCGGGCCTGCGCGGGATCAGCCTGCGGTTACCGGACCGGCACGTGATCGGACTTCGGCGACGCCGACCCGGCTGCTGACGGTGACGACGACGGTGATGTCGCGATCGGTCACCGTGCAGTGGGCGAGGTAGGCGCCGTTGCGACCAGCTATGTCGCGTGCGCTGGCGCAGGCAGCGGCCGGACCTGCGGGGACGTGAAGCGCGCCGGAGAGCGCAGCAAGGTCGGCCGCCACTGCGGCACGATGCCGCGCGACCACGGCGGAGCCGACCGCCTGAAGGCCGAGCGCGATTGTCAGTAGGGCGAGCCCGATACCCAGAGCCAGCACCGAGGCACTCCCGCCCTCCCGAACCGGGGTCATCCCTTCGAGCCGCAAACGCAAGGCCGGTCCAGACGTCGTCCCGGGCCCGAACTCGGCCCTGACCCCAGGCGCGGACGCGAGCCCGACCCTAGGCGCGGACGCAGGCCCGAGCCCATGCCTAGGCACGGACGCGGACGCGGGTCCAAGCCCATGCGCGAGCACGAGCCCCGGCGCAGGCCCATGCGCGAGCACGAGCCCCGGCGCAGGCGCAGGCCCGAGCGCAGGCGCGAACACGGGCCCGAGCCCAGGGGCGGACGCGGGCGCGAGCGCAGGCGCGGACACGGGCCTGAGGGGCGATCCGGGCTCGGGCCCAGGCCGGGTTGTGGATCGGAACGCGGATCCGGTCATCGTTACGGACGCGGACCCGCGCGGAGACCCGGTCTCGAACCTGGACCCGAGCCCGATCCCGGGCCAGGGCCAGGGCCAGAGCCAGAGCCAGGGCCAGGGCCAGGGCTAGAGCCGAGGGCAGGCTCTGGCTGTGGGCGGAGGTGGGGATTCGGGCCCCGGTCCGGGCCCGGTTCTGGCTCGATGACGGCAGTGGCCTCGATGCGAGCCGGCCACAACCGGCTCGCGGCAGGTACCGACACCGTGACCTGGACCAGCCCGTCGACCCGCGCCACGCGGATCGAAGCGCCCGCCGGCGCGGTGCGCAGCCCCACTGCGACCGGGTCGGCCTCTCCGCGCGCCGCGGCCCTGGCCGTTTCGCGCGCAGCGTCCACGCACCGCAGCTGGGTGGTGGTCGCGCTCAGGGCGGCCAGACCTGCCGTCAACAGCAGCACCACGACCGGAAGCGCTGCCGCCAGCTCCGCGGTCACCGACCCCCGCGCCCCCACCCGCGACCCGACCCGTGTCCCCAGCCGCAACCCGACCCACGGCCCCGCCCACAACCCGACCCGCGACCCGACCCACGGCCCGACCCACGGCCCCGCCCGGCGGGCCGCGCACAAGCGCGACCACGCCCGGCGGGCCGCGGGCGGGCGGCGGGTTAGCCCTTCAGGGCCCTGGCGATGATCGCGGTCAACGCGGCCTGCACCGTCGACGACGTCACCACCTTCAGCAGAACTCCCGCGAACGCCACGGCCGCCACCGTTCCGACCGCGTACTCCGCCGTGGTCATCCCGGCCTCGCCGAGCAACCGAAGCCTCCGAGCCATGAGCATCTCCTCTCGTCCGCCGGGCGTTTCCCGGCTCACCCCAGAACGTCATCGAGCACCCCGATCAGGATCGGCACGACGCCGACCAGCACGAACGCGGGCAGGAAGCAGAATCCGAGCGGCAGCACGACCAGCACGCCCGCGCGCTGGGCGGCCGCGTCGATCCGGGCTTCGCGCTGCTCGCGCAGCTCGGCCGCACACCGTACGCACGCGGACGCCAGCGCAGCGCCGCTCTCTGCCGCTCGCACCGCCGACGGCACGAACCCGGCGGCACCGTCCACGTCGGCGAGCGCCGCCCACCCCGGCTCACCCTGGACACCGAGCCGCAGCGACCGCCCGACTTCGCTGAGCCGCTCACCCAGCGACCCGCCGACCGCGATCCCGACCAGCAGCACCGCACGGTCGAGCGGAGCCCCGGTCTTCAGCACGGCCGCCAGCAGATCGATCGCGTACGGCAACTCCGCCGCCGCCCGCTGCCGATCCCGTTCCACCCCCGGCGACGGCAACCTCCGGACGACGAGCCGAGCGCCGAGCGCGGCCAGCACGCCGAGCCCCGCACCGGCCCAGCCGCCGACCAACAGGGCAACCGCCAGCCCGAGGAGCACCGGCATCCCCCGCTGAACGCGGGTACCGATCGGTAGCGCGCTCATCCGGTCGTCACCCGGCTCAGCCGGGACGCCAGCGCGAAGCCGATCAGGTGCAGCGCCACGGCGGCGGCCGCGCACGCGGCACCGGCCACCGTCTCGGTCAGCACGATCAGGGGCCGCGCCCCCAGCAGCTCACCGACTCCGAGCCCGACGACCGGCAGCCCTGCGACCAACCGAGCGGTCGCCCGCGCGGAAGCGGTCTGCGCCGCGGCCCGCTCGGCGACCCGGCGCATCCCCCGCAGCTCGACGTCGAGCCGCGCCACGACGTCGGCGAGCGGGATGCCGCTGTCGGTCAACGCCCACGCCGCTGCCAGCCGGCCGAACGCGGGTCCGAGCGGTCCCGGGACGGCCCGGAGCGCCGCAACGACGTCGCCGGCCGGGTGACGCACCACCGCGCGCCGCACGGCCACCAACGCCGACGTGACGCGCGCCGGTGCGGGCACCCGGTTCAGCGCCGTCAATGCCGTGTGCAGGGCAGCGTGCGGGGTGGCGCCCGCCCGGAGATCGTCGGCCAGCCCGGCGAGCGCCACGGCGGCAGCGGCCCGCAACGCATCCTCGGCCCGGGAGAGGGCCCGACGCCGGAGCGCCAGCCACCCGGCGGTCCCGTACGCCAGCGCCGCTCCCACGAGCACCGGACCACCCACGACAGCGAGACCGGCTGCGCCCACCGGGACAGCCACCGCCAGCACCACCGCACGCCGCCACCGCCGCGAACGCACCCGGTCTCCCTCCCGCAGCCGCCCCGCTCCGAGCAACCGCCCCGCTCCGGGCAGACGCGCCCCGTCCACGCCCGGCCCGACCCCGGTGATCCGCGCGCGTCCGCGGACGCCGGCCGCCGTCACCTCGCACCGTCCAGAAGCGCTCGCAACAGCTCCGCTCCCGGCACCGCGCCCCCGTCGAGGCGCCAGGCCGGCCACGCGCGGACGCGCCCGTCCGGCGCGGCGGCCAGCACACCGATCTCGGTCACGACCCGGCCGCCGGGCCGTCCGCCGCGCGCCGGGAACCGGACGATGTGGAACGCGACCTGCACCGCGCTCGCGAGCTGTGCGTGCACCGCGTCCCGGCCCAGGCCGCCGACCAGGCCGAGCGCTTCGATCCGCGCCGGGACGTCGTCGAGGGTGTTGGCGTGAAGGGTGCCCGCACCACCGCGGTGGCCGGTGTTCAGTGCCGCGAGCAGCTCCACCACCTCGCCGCCGCGGCACTCACCGACCACGATCCGGTCGGGACGCATCCGCAACGCCTCCCGGACCAGCGTCCGGACCGGCACGAGCCCGGCGCCCTCGGCGTTCGCGGGCCGGGCCTCGAGCGACACCACGTGCGGATGCGCGGGCCGGAGCTCGGTCGCGTCTTCGACGACGATCAGGCGCTCGTCGGGCGCCACCTCACCGAGGAGAGTGGCCAGCAGCGTGGTCTTCCCGCTCCCGGTGCCCCCGCTGATCAGGAACGCGAGGTGGGCGCCGACGACGGCCCGGGCCAGACCGGCCGACGCCGCCGTCAGCGTTCCGGCGGCCACCAACTCGTCGAGGCTGAAGCCGCGCGGGCGGAACGTCCGTAGCGAGAGGTGCACGGTGGCCACGGCCACCGGCGGCAGGGCGGCGTGGAACCGGGTGCCGTCGGGCAGCCGCGCGTCGACGAACGGGGACGCGTCGTCGAGGCGCCGCCCGCAGGCCGCGGCGAGCCGCTGTGCCAGCCGTCGGACGCTGGCGTCGTCACCGAGGTCGCAGCGGACGCGTTGCAGGCCGGCGCCGCGGTCGACCCACACCTCGGCCGGGCCGTTGACCAGCACGTCAGTGACGTCGGGCTCGGCCAGCAGCGCGGTCAGCGGCCCGGCGCCGACCAGCTCCGCGTGCAGGTCGGCGCCGAGCGAGAGCAGCGCCCGGTCTCCGATCGGCGACCCGTACTCGGCCCGCACCGCGGTGGTCACGGCCGCCCGGGTCGGTGAGCTGCCCTCGGAGATCAACCGCCGCCGGACCCGCTCCGCCAGCGGCGCGCTCATCCCCGGGCCGCCAGATCGTCCAGCCTGCCGAGCAGGCGACGGCAGAGATCGGCCAACGGACCGCGGCCCGACCCGGCGGGCACGTCGCCCCGCTCCAGCGCAACGGCCAGCCGTGGCTCGGGACGCAACACGCCCACCATCGGCAGTTCCAGCGCCTTCGCGAGGTCGGCCGAGCGCAGGCCGGCCGGGGCCGGCCCCCGCACCACGCACGCCAACTGCCCACAATGCGGCCGGACCGCACGGAGCACCCGGGACGCCGCCGCACATGCCCGCACCTCGGCCGGTACGACCAGCAACGTCAGGTCAGCGGCCTGCAGCGCCCGGATCGCCGCTTCGTCCGGCCGGCGCGGAAGATCGACGACCAGCAGGTCAGAACCTCGACGCCCGGCCGACAACGCGGCTTCGGCGGCGTCGGGCGGAATCGTCAGGACGTCGCCCCGATCCCACGACAGCACCCGCAACTCGCCGACCCGGGGCAGCGCGTCCTGCAGCGACGGCGGACTGACCGGCCTCGACGCCGCCACCAGGTCGGGCCACCGCAGACCGGCCGTGGACTCCCGCCCCAGCAGCAGATCGAGCCCGCCGCCCAGGGGATCGGCGTCGACGAGCATCGTCCGGGCGCCACCTCGCGCCGCCGTCACAGCGAGTGCCGCCGCCAGCACGCTCGCGCCCGCGCCGCCGCGCCCGCCGACCACGCCGACGACCCGGCCGAGCGCCGAACGGTCACTCACCGCATCGGTGAACCGGTCGATCAGCCAAGCTTCGGCGGACGGAATGAACGCCACGTGCTCGGCTCCCAGTTCCGCGGCGAGGCGCCAGATGACCGGATCGTCCGGCCCGGTCGAGTGCTCGTCGGCGACCAGGATCAGCCCCACCCGGTACGGCAACCGGGCCGTCGCGTACTCGACCGCGACGTCCATGCCGACGACCACGAGAGCCGCGCCGGTCCACAGTGGGCGGGCCGCCACCGCGTCGACGGGAACCTCGACCGCGGCGCCGGCCGCGGCCGCCAATCGCAAGAGGTGATCGGCCAGGTCAGGATCGCGGACGCAGACCAACGGTCGTGCCTCGGGCGGCGGCATGAATCCTCCGACGGGTGGATCGCGGTTTCGACCCGCCAACCGTCGCGGAATCCGGCTCCTGTCGGAATCTCCTCCACAGAGCCGCAGAACCTGCGATCTACCGGTGGACAACCGCCGGATTCCTGGCGTCGTGTGCTATCGCACGAAAACGACGCGGATGACGTTTTCGCTGCTCATTACTGGGACCGCGCAGAAAAACGAGCAAGAAACGCATATCCGAGAACTTCCGAGAAATGTCCGCATCACAAAAATGCGCAGACCGCCCGATATGGACGGAAAGAGATTTCTGGAGAAAAGGGGACGGTCCCCGCCGGGGGGGTGGGCGGGGACCGTCCGGGGTCCGGCTCCGGGGGGGCCGAGCCGAACCCGCCCAGATGACCGCGGGGGGGGTGCGGTCAACCAGGCCGTCAAAAGGTGCCGAGGCTGACTAGATGTTCTCTTCTCCGCTTCTCGACACAGAGCCCCTCTGACATTGTTCAGCAAACCGCGCTAGATCTGCAACCGAAGGGAGCCGGAAACAAGATCCGTAAGAATTTTCTTAAGGCGCCCAAGCTTCTTGGGCGCAGACCCCCGGTAAGAATGCCCTAAACGAACGCCGGAGTCGAGGGCCCGGTCGGTATCGGTCCCGTCCTACACTCCGAGGCATGAGCGAGAGCGCCAGCGCGGGCGACGAGCCGAACGGTCTCCCAACTGTGGACAGTGGCAGCACGGTCGAACCGGCGCAGGCGCGCAGCGCGGCGTTCTTCGACCTCGACAAGACCGTCATCGCCAAATCGAGCGCGCTCGCGTTCGGCCGCCCGTTCTATCAGGGCGGGCTGATCACCCGCCGGGCGATGCTCCGGAGTGCTTACGCACAGTTGATGTTCCAGCGCGCCGGTGCCGACGAGGCCCAGATGGCCCGCATCCGCGACGCGGTGACCTCGATGATGACGGGCTGGAGTGTCAGCCAGGTCCGGCAGATCGTCGCCGAGACCCTGCACGAGCTGATCGAGCCGACGATCTACGCCGAGGCGGCCGCACTGATCGGCGAGCACCGGGCGGCCGGGCGTGACGTCGTGATCGTGAGCACCTCCGGCGACGAGGTCGTCCGCCCGATCGGTGCGCTGCTCGGCGTCGACCGGGTGGTCGCGACCAGGATGAAGGTCGTCGACGGCCGGTACACGGGCGAGATCGAGTACTACGCCGCCGGCCCGGCGAAGGCCGCGGCGATCCGCGAACTCGCCGACAGCGAGGGTTACGTCCTCGACGACTGCTACGCGTACTCCGACTCGGTGAGCGACGTCCCGATGCTCAGCACCGTCGGGCATCCGTTCGCGGTCAACCCCGACCGCGGCTTGCGCAAGGTCGCCGCCGAGCGCAACTGGCCGGTGCTGCTCTTCCGCCGCCCGGTGACCCTTCCCACCCGATTCGTCCGCCCCTCGACGCCGGTGCTGGCCACCGCGGCCGTCGGGTTCGGCGTCGGTGCCGCGGCGCTCGCCGGCATGGTCTGGTACGGACGGCGACGCGCCGTCGGAGTATGAACGTTCTGCTCAGAGGGCCTTCCGCGGTGCACACAACCGGCGTAGAAAGGTGTGACGGGCATCACTAGAAGCTAGTAAAGCTCGGGCACAGACTCTAGGTACCCACGCGCGACCAGCCGCGTACGGCGCGTCGAGGCGGATCCGACGGGATCCGCGCTCGTCGGAGAAGGCGCACGCTTGGTAGCCCAGACCGACTGTGCGTGACGGCGTCCCGATCAGGGGCGCCGTCCCTATGCGCGGCGGCTCCCTCCACTTCGTGAACCCCAGACAGGTTCGCTTTCGCGTCGATAGGCTGACTGCGGGGCTGGAGTGGCTGGAGGGGAACACGACGATGGATCCGCGCCCGCGCCGGGAGAGACCCAGGCCGCCGGAGAGACCTCGTACACCGCCGGAACGGCCCCTCGCGCGGCGCCCGAACGATCCGTTCGCCGGCGACGATCCGTTGACGGCGCCACTCGTCAAACCCTTACCGGACCACGAGCCCGCGCCTCGATCGCACTCCGCGCCGCCGTGGTCGGCGGTGACCCAACAGCCCCGCCAGCAGCGGCCGATCCCCCAGGTACGCCCACCCCAGCCGCCTCCCCAGCCGTCGAGGCCGACGCCTCCGATGTCCGCACCTCCGATGCCGGGGCCACCGATGTCAGGGCAACCGATGCCGGGGCCACCGATGTCAGGGCCACCGATGCCGGGGCCGGCCTCCCCGATGTCGGCGCCTCCGCTGTCGCCGCTCCCCCGCTCCGGACCACCCCGCCCGGAGAGGTACGCCCCGCACCCGCGCGAGAACGTCACCGAGCCGATCCCCGGCGCCGCCGGGCGCGTCACCGGCCGCGGCCGGGCTCGCGCCGGTGTCCCCGTCGTCACGATCGGCGACCTGCTCACGGTCCTCGGTGGAGTGCTGGTCCTGGCCTTCTCGCTGCTGCCGTTCGTCTCCTACACCGACGGACGCTACGAAGCGGTCAAGAACCGCGCCGACGTCCCGACCTCGTGGACGGCCTGGGCCTCGGGCACGTTCCTCACGCCGCTCAGCTGGATCGCGATCGTCGCGGCGGTGGCGGTCGCCGTGCTCGGTGCGCTCCGGGTCCTCGGGCGCGGCCGGTTCACCGTGCTCGGCCTCACGGCTGCGCAGATCCGCGTACTGCTCAGCGGTCTGACGCTGCTGATCCTGCTCGGCCTCGGCGTGTCACCCAAGACCGTGATGTTCGGGGACGACCGTCCCCAGATCACCGCGGGCGGGGTCAAGATCGCCTCGACGCTCTCGCTCGACCTCGGTGGTTACCTGATGCTGCTCGCCGGCGTGGTCCTGGTGGTGGGCACGGTGCTCACGGCCGGTGGTGGCGGCACGGTGCTCTGGCCGCCGTCGAACGGTGTCCGTCCAGACTTCCTGCGGACGCCCGGCCGCGCGCCACGCGGGCGCCTGCCGCAGCCGAGCCGCTACCCCGGAGGACCACCGCCACCCGGCTACGGCCCGCCACCCGGCCCACCCGGCTACGGCCCACCCCCACGCTACTGACCCACCCGGACCACACCCGCCCGGACCACACCCGCCCAGACCGACCCGCCCGGACTGCACCCGCCCGGACTGCACCCGCCCGGACTGCACCCGCCCGGACCACACCCGCCCGGACCACACCCGCCCGGACCACACCCGCCCGGGCTCAACCCGCGGTGATCCGCCCCGCGGCGTCCACCTACCGGGCCATCGCCTCGCAGATCGCGAAACCCTCGTCGGCGCCGAGCGCGACCGCGGTGCAGCAGTGCTGGATCCAGTTGCGGACGCCGTCCGGCGTGCCGGTGGCGTAGGCGTTGGCCGCGCCGATGTACTCGGGCTCGCGGGCGAGATGGCCGGCCTCGGGCACCGAGACCGCCTTCGGGTCGAGGCCCTTGGCGATCAGCGTCAGGCGCGCCGCGGCGCGGGCGACCAGGCCACCGGGACCGTCGAACGGAGCGAGCGCGAGAAGTTCGCCGTGGACGATCGCCGCGACGATCACCGCCGGGGCGTCGGTGCCTCCGGTGACGAGGTCGCTGAGCGCCGACAGCCGGGCTGCGACCTCGGGATCGGTGCGCGGACGGCCGAGCGCCTCCGACGGGAGCACGTCACGGGCGGCCAGCACGTGCAGGCGGGCCAGGACCTGGAGCGGCGCCTTGGCCCAGGTGCCGACGAGCGAGCCGATCGAACCGGCGATGCGCAGCGAGCCCTGGACGATCGGATCCGTGACCGCTCCGGCGCGGACCGACTCCAGGTCGTAGCGGGCGCCCTCGAGCGCGGCGGACGCCTGTGCGCCCCGGAGCGCGGCCTCGACGCTGACCGGACCGGAGCCGCGGCGCAGGATCTGGTGGCCGAACAGCTGGTCGACTTGCTTGCGTGCCTCGGCGGCCGCGTCAGCGACGCCCGGCAGACCGAGCAGCGGCGCGAGGGGATCCGACACGCTCAGTACCGTATCCGCCGACGCCGGTGTCACCGAGGCAGGGCCCAGTCGCCCGCCGCCGCGACCGGACGCGGCTCGGCCGCCGGCACCCCGGCCGCCGTTTCACCCGGCTCCGCCGCGCCGCCCGTGAAGACGTCCACCGGCGGCGGTCCGGCGGGCGGCGGCCTCCACCGGGCCGGCGCCGGCGGGGCCGCGTAGACCGGGCGGCCGTACGGGAGCGGGGGCACCACCGTGCGCCGGGCCGCGGCCCGGCGGTGCAAGGCCAGCGGGACGCCGACCGCGGTACCGACCACCGACAGGACCAACGCCGCCACCAAGGCCGTCACCAACCCGATCGCCACCCGCCAGCCCATCGGCGTCGGGCCCCCGGTGAAGCCGCCGCCGCGTGGCGTCGCCTCCACCAGGAGCTTCGCCGCGAACACGGCCGAGAACGACGAATACCCCAGCGTCAGCACCCGCGAGCGCCTCTGGCCGTCCAACCGGTACGCGTCGACGATCTCCGTACCGTTCTCGTCGGTGCCGGCGAGCAGCACCTCGTCGGCGCTCCGCCAGCCCACCGGCACCGGCTCGCTGAACTCGACGAGCCCGAACCGCGCCAGCCGCTCGGCCTGCTTCGACGCCACGTCGATCGCCAGCAGCGACGTGGTGCCGTCGTACGCGGTCGCCTCGTCGCGCAGAACCAGCACCCGCGCGCCGTCCGGGGACCACGCGTTCGGCCCGGCCAGCCGGACCGTCCGGTCGGTGAGCAGCACCGGCGACCCCGACCCGTCGGCCGGGTACACCTCGATGTCGGACCCGTCGTCGAACACGATCGACCGCCCGTCGGGCGAGAACGCCGCCTGCACGCCACCCGGCTCGTCGTACGACCCCGGCGATCCGGACGAGAGCGCCGGTGGCTCGGCACCGCCCGGCAGCGGTTGCTCACCGGGTAAGAGCTCCGACTTCTCCGGGCTGGCGGCGTCGGGCGAGCCCACCTTCGTGAACCGCCCGCTCTCCACGTCCAGGACGTACAAGCTGCCGGCCGCGACGGCCAGCTGTCTGGCGTCCGCAGACCAGGCCAGGACCTCGATGAGGCCGGCCGGACCGGCCTCGATCGGGAAGCGCCGCTCGGAGCCGGTGGTGAGATCGGCCACCAGCACGTCGGTTCCGTCACCGGTGGCGTCACCGACCGCGAGGCGGCTGCCGTCCGGGGCGAGCTGCATGGTGACGACGCCGTAGTCCTGGTCGGTACGGCCGGAGATCGAATCGACACCCCGGACGCGGTCGGAATCGGCGGAGAAGACGACGTGGCTGCTGCTGAACACCCCGATCGTCTCGAGCAGGAAGACCGACCGGCCGGGGGCGGATTCGGTCACGTCCGACGTCCAGAGCGGCAGGTTCTCGGTGTCGGTCGGGTACCTCGGGCCCGGGTAGCGGCTGCCGCCGGAATCGCCCTTCACGGCGAACGCGGCACCGACGCCGAGCCCGGCCGAGGCCAGCACGCCGACCGACGCCAGCACCAGTACTACGAACAGCGGCCGCCAGCGCATAGACCTTGCCCCTCCACATCAATGCAGGCCCCGGACGCTACCGCCGACCGCCGACAGCCCGCCGCTCGACGCCACAACCGGCGACCACGTGGTGTGCGCCGCCGTCCGCCGCACTAGGTTTAACGTGGCCGCCGGCTCACCGAGGAGGTCCCGCACATGACCGAAGAAGCCTCTTCCGAGGCCACGCTCTCGAACCTGCTTCGCGAGGAGCGCACGTTCGCACCCCCGGCCGCATTCGCCGAGGCCGCCAACGTCAAGGAAGACGCCTACGAGCGCGCACGGAACGACCGGATCGGGTTCTGGGAAGAGCAGGCCCGCCGGTTGGACTGGGCCGAGCCCTGGCACACCGCCTGCGAGTGGAACGCGCCGTTCGCGAAGTGGTTCGTCGGCGGGAAGCTGAACGTCGCCTACAACTGCGTCGACAGGCACGTAGAGGCGGGCAACGGAGACCGGATCGCCATCCATTGGGAGGGCGAACCGGGCGATACCCGCACGATCAGCTACCGCGAACTGCAGGTCCAGGTCTCCAAGGCCGCGAACGCGCTGCACGAACTCGGCGTCCGTACCGGCGACCGGGTCATGATCTACCTGCCGATGATCCCGGAGGCCGCGTTCGCGATGCTCGCCTGCGCCCGGCTGGGTGCGGCGCACAGCGTGGTGTTCGGTGGATTCTCCGCCGACAGCCTTCGCAACCGCATCGAAGACGCCGAGGCCAAGGTCGTCATCACCGCCGACGGCGGCTACCGGCGCGGCAAGCCGTCGGCCCTCAAGCCCGCCGCGGACGAGGCGGTCGACGGCACCGGCGTCGAGAAGATGCTGGTCGTCCGGCGCACCGGCGAAGACGTGCCGATGACCGAGGGCCGCGACCTCTGGTGGCACGACGTCGTCGACCGGCAGCCCGAGACGCACGCGTACACGACGTTCGACGCCGAGAACCCGCTGTTCATCCTCTACACGTCGGGCACCACCGCGCGGCCGAAGGGCATCCTGCACACCTCCGGCGGTTACCTCACCCAGGTGTCCTGGACCCATCACGCGGTGTTCGATCTCAAGCCGGAGACCGACATCTACTGGTGCGCGGCCGACATCGGCTGGGTCACCGGGCACAGCTACATCGTCTACGGGCCGCTGTCGAACGGCGCCACCCAGGTGATGTACGAGGGCACGCCGGACACGCCGCACCAGGGCCGCTTCTGGGAGATCATCCAGAAGTACAAGGTGACGATCCTCTACACCGCGCCCACGACGATCCGCACGTTCATGAAGTGGGGCGCCGACATCCCGGCGAAGTTCGATCTGTCCACCTTGAGGCTGCTCGGGTCCGTCGGTGAGCCGATCAACCCGGAAGCATGGGTGTGGTATCGCCACCACATCGGCGGTGACCAGGCGCCGATCGTCGACACCTGGTGGCAGACCGAGACCGGCGCGATCATGGTTTCCCCGCTGCCCGGCGTGACGGCCACGAAGCCCGGCTCGGCCCAGAAAGCGCTGCCCGGCATCTCGGTCGACGTCGTCGACGAGGGTGGTAAGCCGGTGCCGGACGGCGGCGGCGGGTACCTGGTGCTCACCGAGCCGTGGCCGTCGATGCTCCGGACGATCTGGGGCGACGACGAGCGGTACAAAGACACGTACTGGTCGCGCTACAGCGACGCCGGGTACTACTTCGCCGGCGACGGTGCGAAGAAGGACGACGACGGCGACCTGTGGCTACTCGGCCGCGTGGACGACGTCATGAACGTCTCCGGGCACCGGATCTCCACCACCGAGGTGGAGTCGGCGCTGGTCAGCCACCCGTCGGTGGCCGAAGCCGCGGTCGTCGGCGCGACCGACCCGACCACCGGTCAGGGCATCGTCGCGTTCGTCATCCTCCGAGGCGACGCCGAGAAGAGCGACGACACCGCCGCGGAGCTGCGGCAGCACGTCTCGCGGGAGATCGGGCCGATCGCGAAGCCCCGGCAGATCCTGGTGGTGCCGGAGCTGCCGAAGACGCGTTCGGGCAAGATCATGCGCCGGTTGCTGCGTGACGTCGCCGAGAACCGCTCGCTGGGTGACGTCACCACGCTGGCCGATCCGACGGTGATGAACCTGATCAGCGACGGCCTGTCGGGCGGCAAGGAAGACTGAGAACGGATGGCCCCGGCCGTCGCGCCGGGGCCATCGCCTCAATTCTTCTTGAAAGCGCCGCGCAGCCCACCGGTCATCCGCTGCCAGCGCGGCGGGACGCCGAGGTCGACTTCGTCCGAATTGGTGTTCGGGCGGACGATCTCTAGCAGACCGGCCGCTGCCCGGACCTCCCAGACCGAGCCGTGCAGACGGGCGAGCGTCTCGATCTCGGTACCGTCCAGTGCGCGCACCACGAGCCGGAACGGCTCGTCGAACCGACGCTCGAGCAGCAGGATCGAGTGCATCGAGCGCCACCCGACGAACGCGCCGGCGACCACACCCACGACGCTCACCTGCGCGGCCGGCCGGAACCCGCGCTCGGTGTCGAGTGCGGTGATCACCAGGTCGAACCCGCCCTGCTGGCTGCGTGACGGCGTGATCTCGCGGCCCACCGCGAGCAACCGGCCGTCCGGCGACCAGCCGTGCGCACCGAGGGCGGCGTCCTCGGGCAGCGGGACGCGCACCGGCGGCCCACCGGCCAGCGGTGCGATCCGGACGTAGGACCCGACGTCGACCGCGATCCGAGCTCCCTCGGGCGCGACGGCGACCTCGCGGGGCTCTTCGCCGGACAAGTCGTACGCGTCGCTGCGACCCGTCTCCAGGTCGAGCAGGTACATGCCCTCGTCGTTGCCGTACAGAAGTCGCCGGCCGCTCGGCAGCCAGGACAGCACTTCGGCACCCCGGACCGTCGCCGGGAAACCGCGCCGGGACCCGTCGGACAGGTCCAGCACCGCAACCGTCGGAACCGGCCGGTCGACCACCAGCGCCAACCGGGTGCCGTCCGGTGAGAGCTGGCCCGGGTCGTCCAGGCGCTCCGCTCCCACCATTCTTATCCGCCGCCCGTCGGCGGCCAGCAGTAACGTCTGCTCGCCGTCGTCGATGGCGAACGCTGCCCGCCCCGGTGGATCGGCGTCCCACGACATCGTCCAGTCCGGGCACCGAGGAACCTCAACTGGCGCGTACACGTCGATCACGGAAACCCTCCTCTCCCCGGCGGCAAGGGTAGAGGCTGTCAGCTCGGTTAGCGCAGGAAACGTGCACGCCAGCAGGTGGCGGACCGTGAACGAACGCAGGTCTCTACTGTGAGGACCATGGCCAACCCGCCGGACGACGTGATCGTCCTCCACGAGGGACCATGGAGCCACCGCTTCGTCAGCGCGAACGGCAGCCGATTCCACGTCGTCGAGGCCGGTACCGGCCCACTCGTCCTGATGCTGCACGGGTTCCCCGAGTACTGGTGGACGTGGCGGCACCAGATCGAACCGCTCGCCGAGGCCGGGTACCGGGTCGCCGCGGTGGATCTGCGTGGTTACGGCGCCAGCGACAAACCACCGCGCGGCTACGACGGGTTCACGCTCGCGAGCGACGTCGGCGGGCTCATCCGGGCGCTTGGCGAGCGGGACGCGATGCTCGTCGGTCACGACTGGGGCGGTGCGCTGGCCTGGGCGACGGCCGCGTTCCACCCGCGTCAGGTGCGGCGGATGGTGATCCTCGGATCGCCGCACCCGCTGCGGCTGCGGACGGCGATCGCCAGCGACCCACGCGGCCAGCTCGCCGCCAGCCGGACGCTGTTCGCGTTCCAGACCCCGCGGTACGAGCACCGGGTCACCGCGGACGACGCCACCTACGTCGAGGACCTGTTCGAGAAGTGGGCCGGCCGGCGCTGGAAAGAATCGGACGAGTACGCGGAGTACACCCGAGCCTGCCGGACCGCGATCCAGATTCCGCAGGCGGCGTTCTGTGCGATGGAGTACTACCGCTGGTCGCTGCGGTCACTCACCCGCCCGACCGGGTGGCGGTACGCGAAACTGATGCAGGCGCCGATCGCCGCGCCGACGCTCCAGCTGCACGGCGCGGACGACACCTACCTGCTGCCACGCACCGCTCAGGGCTCCGGGCGGTACGTGACCGCGGACTACGAGTGGCAGGTGCTGGACGGCGTCGGGCACTTTCCGCAGTCCGAACAGCCCGAGCTGGTCACCGGTGAGCTTCTCCGCTGGGCAAAAGCGTCGTGAGCGCCGGGTGGCCCTCCAGTTCGGCGAGCTGGAGGAGCGACCACGGCGACAGCCCGCTGGTGTCTTCGACCGGCCACGAGACCCAGCGGTACTCCTCGACCTCGTCCGGGTTCGGCTCCGGTTCGGTGTCCACGCGGACGCCGAACACCGGGCAGATCTCGTTCTCGACGATGCCGTCGAGCTCGGCCCGGTAGCGGAAGTCGGGTAGCAGCGGCACGATCTCCGCCGCCTCGACGACGAGACCCAGCTCGTATCCCAGCCGCCGCCGCACCGCCTCGACGGGCGACTCCCCCGGCGCCGGGTGCCCGCAGCACGAGTTCGTCCAGACTCCCGGCCACGTCTTCTTGCTCAGCGCCCGCCGGGTCAGCAGGAAACGGCCGGACGCGTCGAAGACGTAGCTGGAGAACGCGGCGTGCAGTGGGGTGTCGGCGTGGTGACTGGCCAGCTTGGGGGCGGTCCCGGTCGGCTGTCCGTCGTCCGCCAGCAGGACGATCAGCTCATCGTCCGGCACCCGGACGGCCGGAATCGCGCCACCGACCGGCCACGTTCCGCTGTGCGGTTGCTCACAGGCATCCGCGCCCGATTCAATCCTGTCTATACCGGCCAACACGTAATTAGCCTCTTCCATTCACGGCGCTGCACGCGTACCCGATCCAGTCTGCCTGCTCCGGCCGGTGCGCGCTTCTCGAGACGAGCGAGGCACACGGTGTTCGTTCGCCGTACCGTGGCATCCGACCACCACCACCTTCATCTGCGGAGATAGCCGTGCGCGACCGTGACCGAGTACCGAGGCTCGCCGCCTTCGTGCTCGCCGCGGTGACCGCGCTGGTCGCGGTGCCGACGGCCCCGGCCGCTGCAGACACCGTCCGCGGCCAGCAGTGGCAGCTCTCGTTCCTGCAGGCGTCCTCGGCCTGGCGGTATTCGGCCGGCAAGGGCGTCACGGTCGCGGTCATCGACTCGGGCGTCGACGCGACGCACCCCGACCTCGTCGGTCAGGTGCTCCCCGGCACCGACTTCGTCGACGGCACCACCGACGGCCGGTCGGACGTCGTGGGTCACGGCACCGCGGTAGCCGCGTTCATCGCCGGGCACGACGACCCGAACGGCGTGGTCGGCCTGGCGTACCAGGCGAAGATCCTGCCGGTCCGGGTCCTCGACCCGCGCAACGAGTACGACTCGGCGACGACGGTCGCGAAGGCCGTCCGGTGGGCGGTCGACCACGGTGCCGACGTGATCAACCTGTCGCTGGGCAGCGCCGACACCGCGAAGGTGCTCACCGACGCTGTCGACTACGCGTTCGCCAAGGACGTCGTCGTGGTCGCGTGCGACGGCAACCTCTCCAACGACCGGGGTGCGAAAGTCTGGCACCCGGCACGCGAGCCCGGCGTCGTCGCGGTGTCGGGCCTGCTGCGCACCGGCTCGTTCTGGACCGGTTCGCTGCAGGGCCCGGAGACCGTGCTGGCCGCACCGGCGACCGAGCTGACCGCGGCCGGCATCGACCACGGGTACTGGCGGGTGCAGGGCACCAGCTTCGGCGCGCCGATGGTCAGCGCCACCGCGGCGCTGATCCGCTCGCGGTACCCGAAGATGTCCGCGGCCAACGTCATCAACCGGCTGATCACCACCGCCACCGACGAGGGCGCGGCCGGGCGCGACACCGAGTACGGCTACGGGGTCGTCGACCCGGTCGCGGCGCTGACCGACCGGGTGCCGTCGGTGACCAAGAACCCGCTGCTCGCCAAGCCGGTCAGCACGAACCAGGGCGGCAGCGCTCCGTCGGCGTCACCGGCGCCGACGGTGCCGTCGGCCGACCCGTCCGCGGTCGAGGCGCCGGGCCCGGCCGCTCCGACCGCGCAGCCGAGCGAGACCGCGCTGGCCGGTCAGCTCGATTCGTTGCGGACGCGGGCCCTGCTGGCGGGCGGCGCGATCGCCGCCGTGCTGCTGCTCGGGCTCGGCGGTCTGCTCGTGATGGTGCTGCTCAGCGCCCGTCGCCCACGACCCGGACGCAAAGGCTGGGATCTACCGCCGGAGTGACCCGTGGGCCCTCAGCTCGCGGCGCGGGCCAACGCGTCCCGGTAGGTGTTGCGCACGGTCAGCAGGCGACGCTGCTTGAACCGGCCCGGCTCGGTCTGCCGCAGCGTCCGGCTGCGATCGGACCAGAACCCCGCCCGCGGCACCTCGTCCTTCTCCGGCGGGATGAACTTCAGAACCTCGTCCATCGCCGCCACCGCGACGATCAGCGACTCGCGCGCCTCGGCCGAGAGCACCGGACCGGGCTCGCGGCCCGGCCCACCGGCGGCGGCCTGCGCGCAGACGTCGGCCACGTACAGCCACTCCCCGGCGTCCAGCAGCTCGGAGGGTTCGTCGCCGCCGAACAGCACCACGTCGCCGGCGCCGGGCAGCAGCGGACGATCGGGGAGCCGGAAAACGAACGCGCGCGGTGACCGGCAGCCCGGGCAGGAGCCGCTGTAGCGGCGCGCCGGGGCGCCGTCGTCCGAGGTGAGTGCACTATCCCAATGGACGTCGCTCTTACCGCAGTTCGGGCAGGGATGCATATCCATATAGAGATGGGCTTCGTCCCGGGTTCGTGCTACCGGTAAGGCCATACCGGGCAGCCTAACCGAATTGGTCGGTCGCGCGACCCCGCCGACCAGCCGAAATGTTATCAGCGTAAGCCGATATCAAAGGTGTCGAATGTCATTGAATAGCGTCAATCGAAGCGCCGATCCGTCCCATTCCCACCGAGTTACCGAAGCATTACGAATGCCACCGGACTTCGCGATCGCGTGCACGTCACTCTCGACCAGACCCTCGATCACGTAGCGCAACATCACGACGACGGAATCGTGAGCGACGAGGAGCACCCGGCGCCCGGAGGCGTACCGCGCCAGGTCGGCGAGGAAGCTGCGCAGCCGGATCGCCATGTCGGCGTGCGACTCCCCGCCCGGCGGCCGGTAGTAGAGGAAGCCGGTCTCCTCCCAGCGCTCACCTCGTCCGGGTAGGCCGCGCGGACGGCCGCCTCGGTCATCAGCGTGAGGACACCGATCTCCCGGTCACGGATCCGGTCGTCGAGCCGGAACTCGACTTCGCCGTCGAGCGCGTCCACGGCCGCCCGGGCGGTCAGCTGCGCCCGCAGGTAGGTGGACGCGATCACCAGGTCGGGCGGGTTCGGCAACGCGGCGGCCCAGCGGCCGACCGCGGCCGCCTCCTGCTCACCACGCTTCGAGAGCGGGACGTCCGCGTCGCGGGCGGGCAGGCCGTCGACCGACGCGATGCCCTGCTGGTTCGCGGCGATCAGCAGCTCGTTCGAGAGGCTCTGCCCGTGCCGGACGACGGTCAGCTCGGCGACGTCGAGGCCGGGCACCGGGAAGCCCGGGATCACACCGAACCGTCCGCGCGCACCCGGGCCGGACGACGTCCGAGCACCAGCGTCACCAATGCCTCGTCGATCGTGCGCCCGAGCAGCCACTCCGCGGTGTGGTCGAGCGCGAACACCCGTCCCTTGCTATCGATGGCCAGCACCGAGACACCGCCGTCCTCCAAGCCCAGCGGGAACACGCCGGTACCCAGCGCACCACCCAGCCCGCGCAACGTCAGCCAGGTGGGCAGCGCCAGCTCGGGGTCGAGCGTGAACGACGTGCGAGCCACGTCGACGCCCGGCCCCGACTGCTCGACCGCGAGCCCGCCGAACTCGGCCAGCGCCGCGGACGCCGCCGGCGAGAACGTGTGCTGGTGGCCCCCCGGTGACGCCCAGGCGCTGAGCGTCAGGCCCCAGTGGCGGGCCCGCTGCACGTCTTTCGACCCGGGTGACCACCCGGCCGCCGTCAGAACCTCGAAGACGTCCGCGGGAAACCGCGTCATGCGCTCACCGTCGAGATGCCGAACCGGTCGAGGAGCACCGCACAGGACCGGCAGGGCGGCTGGAACTGCCCGTGCGTCGGGTCGCCGTCCTCCCGGATCCGGGAGATGTGGATCTGGCCGCCCGTCAGCACCTCGCGGGCCTGCTCGACGGTGATCGCGGGCCCGGCCTCGTGCAGCCGGTCGGAGATCAGCACGACCTCGGCGCACCAGCCGGTGAATCGCTCGCGGTGCTCGGCCGCGAGCCCGTCGAGGACCTCCCGCACCACCGGGTGCAGGTTCGGCGGCGCGTCGCCCCGGACCGAGGTGTGCGAGTGCACCAGACCACCGACGATGAGCGCGCCGGCGGTCATCGGCAGCGGACGAGGGGCATCGGGCATGGGCTGGACCATACCCGGCCGGTTTTCGCCTTCGACCGCTACCGTTGGCCTCACTATGTCTCGCACGCTCCTGGTCTCGTCCAGTCGCCCCGGCGCCTACCCGACGATCAGTGAGGCGCTCGCCGCCGCCACTGCCGGGACGGTCGTGTCGGTGGAGGCGGGCGAATACACCGAGAACCTCGAGTTACCCGGCATCGACGTCACCGTGACCGCGGCCGACGGCGCCGAGGTCACGATCGCGTTCCGCGACCGGTACGCGCCGCTGATCCGGACGCGCAGCGGCACGGTGACGCTCACCGGGCTGACACTGAAAGCCGGTGACGCTCCGGCTGTGCTGTCCGAGGGCGGTCGCCTGGCCGTCGAGAAGTGCACGATCGAAGCCGGGTTCGGCCCGGGCGTCCGGGCCAGCGACCGGGTGCAGCTCGCGATCACCGGATGCACGATCCGGAAGGCCCAGCAGGGCCTGCTCATCGAAGACGCCGGTGGCACGGTCGCCGACACGACGATCGAGGACATCGGCGACGACGGTGTCGTGGTGCGCCTCGGTGCCGACCCGGTGCTGCGCGACTGCACGATCGTCCGCTGTGGATACCGCGGGATCTACGTCTACGAGTCCGGCCGGCCGACGTTCGAGGGCTGTGACGTCTCCGAGACCCGGGAAGCCGGGGTCGCGATCGCCCAGGGCAGCGCGCCGACGTTGCGGCGGTGCTTCGTCCACGACGTCGTCGGCGCCGCCGTCACCGTCGACCGCGGGTGCGGAGGGCAGATCGACTCCTGCAAGCTCGAAGGACCGGTGAAGATCGCCGACGGTGCGACGATCACGGTCGTCGAGGCACCGCCTGCGGCCTCGGCCGGAGTCGGCGCCGGCACCGACAAGGCCGACGCCGAGCAGGTCGATGCCCTGCTCGTCGAACTCGACACGATGGTCGGCCTGGCCGGGGTGAAGGCCGAGGTCCGGGCCCTGATCGACGAGATCCAGGTGAACGAGTGGCGGCGCAGCGCCGGGCTCGCGGTCGGCGCGATGAGCCACCACCTGATCTTCGCCGGAGCACCCGGTACCGGTAAGACGACGGTCGCGCGCCTCTACGGGCGGATCCTGGCCGCGCTGGGCGTGCTGCCGGGCGGTCCGTTCCGCGAGGTCTCCCGCCGGGACCTGGTCGGTCAGTACATCGGGCACACCGCGGAGAAGACCTCGGCGGTCTTCGACGCGGCGAAGGGCGGTGTGCTGTTCGTCGACGAGGCCTACACGCTGTCCCGGGCCGGTGCGGCCGGTGGCGACTTCGGGCAGGAAGCGATCGACACGCTGGTCAAGCTCATGGAGGACCACCGCGACGAGATCGCGGTGATCGCGGCCGGCTACACCGGTGAGATGCAGGAGTTCCTGGACGCGAACCCCGGTCTGGCGTCAAGGTTCGTGAAGACGATCGAGTTCGGCAACTACGCGCCCGACGAGTTGACGCTGATCGTCAATCGCATGGTGACCAGCGGCGACTACGCGCTGGCCCCGGACGCGGAGCCCGCGCTGCTGCACCACTTCAGCACGATCGAGCGCGACCAGAACTTCGGTAACGCCCGCGAGGCCCGCAAGTTGTTCGAGGGCATGCGCAAGGCCCAGTCACAGCGGTTGCGGGCGCTGGGCCGGATGCCGGGGCTGGAGGAACTGCAGACCCTCACCGCCGCCGACGTCCACCTCGCGACCCGCTAGGTCCACGTCCCGTCGTCGCGCACCCGCGGGGGCGAGATGCCGGTGATGAGCGTGACCAGGGCCGCGTCCAGAGACACGCCCAGGAACCACTCGCCGGCGTGGTCGAACGCGAACACCCGGCCCCGATCGTCGATCGAGAGCACGGCGTCCCCGTCGCCCTCGACGCCGAGCGGGAACATTCGCACGCCCAGCACCCGGCCCAGGTCGGCCAGGCTCGCCGCGGTGGCGGCGGCCATCGTCGGGTCGAGCGCGAACGGCCGCCGCCGCAGCTCGATGCCGGGCTCGTCCTGACGCACGAACAGCCCGCCGAACTCGGTCAGCGCGGACTCCGCGGCCGGGAACGGCACGTGACGCGACCCGTCCGCACCCGGCTGGGCGCAGACCAGCCGGATCGCCTCCGCGCTGGCCTCCGGGACCGCCCGCCCCTCGGCCCAGCCGCTCGCGTGCAGCACCGCCTCGACTTCGCTCGGGAATCGGCTCACGAGTCGACCTCGGGCCAGAAGTCTTCCGGAGGCGCGATGTCGAAACCGAAGTACGCGAGCATCGCCAGGCACGACAGACACGGCGCGCCCGGCACCGCGTCTTGCGGGTCGGCGGGTTCGCGTACCCGGTACGTGACGAGCTCCGCGCCGCGGAACACACGCTTGCGCGCTTCGTCGAGAGTGGCCGGTGCGGGCTGGCGGGCGTCGTAGGCGAGCAGGGCCCCCGAGAGCGCGGCCACCTCCGAGCAGCGCTGGTAGCCGCGCTCGCGGAACTCCAGCGGCAGCCGGCGCAGGGCGTCCGCGACCAGCGGGTGGTGCTGCGGCTCGGAGTCGCCCTTGATGCTGCGCGCAGTGACCGGCGGGCCGTCCAGCAGCAGGTAGGTGATCGTCGCCGGGGTACCGACCCGGTCGAGGTCACGGCGGGCCTGGGTGAGCTGGTCGCTCACCGGGCGCGGCCGGCCGAACGCGGCCCGCTCGGCCCGGTACCGCTGCGCGACGACCTCCACCGGCAGGGCCGGCCAGACCGACAGTTCGCCGGACTCCCGGTCGATCACGCCCCGGCCCGCGCCGAGCTGCGGCTCGATGCCCGCGCCCCAGACGACGAACCCGGCGTCGAACTCGTAGAGCTGGGGCGAGAGGTCGGGGCTACTCTCACCGACCCAGCGCGCCGCGATGCGCCTGGCCTCGTTCGCGGTGATGCCCGGAGCCGTCACGACACCGACCCGACGGCTTGCGTCACCGCGGTCGCGTACGCGGTGGACGCCGTCCGCGTCGTCCACGGCGAGAGCGGAGCGCCGGGGAACGGAACCGGCCGCGCCGAGCCGTCCACCATCAGCACCTCCAGCGTCCGGATCCACTCCGCCGGTACCGGCGTGTCCGACACCGTACCGAGCTGCGGATCGACCCAGCGTGTTCCGCCCCGGTGGTTGACGGCGGCCCAGGTGCGGGCGTCGCCGTCCTGCCAGCCGGTCACCAGCACGGCGAGCGCGCCGTGGCCGGCCTGCCGGAGCTGATCGGCGACCAGGTCGAACGCGGTGTGCACCGCGTAGGCCTCGGCCGGGGTCTGGACGTCGGCCGCCTGCCGGAACAGGATCTGCAGGCTGCCGTCGAGCCCGCTCTCCAGCCGGTGCCGTCCGGTCGTCTCGCCCCGCAGCGGCAACCGGGTCGTTCCGCTGCGGTGCGCGTCGACGATTCGCGGCACCGCCACCCGCGGACGACCGCGGACGAACGCGTCGAACAGCGCCAGCGTCGCGTCCACGCAGTTCTGGGCGCGGCTGTTGTCGGCGAGCAGACCGACTCCGTTGAGCCGGCTCAGCCAGTCCGAGGTCAGCTCGGGCGCGGTCACGAACGAACCGTCCGGGTTGCGCGGCAGCACCTGCTCCAGCGCGACGTGCTCGGACAGGAGCGGCCGCCGGTAGCCGACCGGAATCTCGCCCTGGTGAGCCAGCGCCACCGCGGCGCCGTTCACCCAGCGGCTCAGCTCGGGCCGCAGGCCGACCAGGTCGATCAGCCGTTCCCGGGAATCGAGCCGGGCCCGGATCGCCTCGGCGATGCAGCCCGCGGCCTCGTGGTCCATCCGCTGGGCGTCGCTGCCGAGCCGCTTGTAGCGGTCGACGAGCGTCTGCTGGCGCGCGGACAGCTCGACCGACTCGCTGACCCGCTGGTCGCGCTCGCCCGACAGCCCCTCGAGGTGCGCGCCGAGCTGCCGGAACCGCTGCTCGGCGCGGTCCAGCCAGTCGCGCAGCTGCTGCACCTGGTTCTGGCCCTGCTCGGCCCTGGCGTTCGCGGACTCGCCGTCGGTGCCGCCCAGCCGGGCGGCCTCGTCGCGCAGCTGGCCGATCCAGGTGTCCCAGGCGGCGACGTCGCGCATCGCGCCGCGGGCCTGCTCGGACAGCTTGCGCTGCTCCTCGGCGACGCTGTTCGCCTCGCCGGTGATCTGCTGCAGCTCCTCGGCGAGCGTCGCGCGCCGGTGGGCGGTCCACTGCCAGGTCGCGCGCGCCTCGTAGGCCTGGTCCCGCGCGATGGCGGCCTGCCTGCGCAGTTCGTCACCGCGCGACTCGGCGGCCAGCGCCTCGCGTCCCGCGCGGTGGGCGAGGACCTGGAGCTCGACATCGGACCGCCGGCGACCGTCTTCGAGCGCGGTCATCCGCGTCGCCGACTGCGGCGCCGCGACCGGCGGCGGCATCAACAGCCGGATCGCCCGGGGTAACCGGTCGGCGACCGCCTGCCGGTAGTCGCGCCGGCCGCCGAACGGCCCGGCCGGATCCGGGTCCGGATCCATTCCGACCTCGGCCGACAGCGCCAGGAAGCCTCCCGTCGGCTCCGACAAAGCACTGTGCGGACGCTGCGCAGGCAGCGTCGGCGCGGGCTGCGGCGTCGGCGCGCTCAACGAGGCGACCAGCGGAGAGGCCGCGGGCCGGGCCGGCTCGACCGGCTTTTCCGGTGCGGGCGGCGCGTCGGCCGAGAACGCCAGCGCGAGCGGCACCTTCCGCGGAGCGTCCGCCTCGGGGGTAGTGAGCTTGGGCAGCGGACCGCTGACGAACTCCGGAGGAGTGAGCAGGGCCGGAGGCGTCGGCCCCGGCTCGAAATCGGCCGGATCGGGCATCTGGTACGGCTGCGTCGGCTCGTCGACGAACCGGCGGCGCCGGTCGGCGTTCATCCGGTCGCTCGGGTCGGGCAGCGCGGGCGTGTTCTGCAGCGCGGGTGGACCGGCGTCGACGTCCGGGTCTGCGGCCAGCCGGAAGCTCGACCGCGACCAGCGCGACGGGTTCGTCAACGCCCGCGGAACATCCGTCGGCGACGCCGGACCGTCGGGTTCGGACCCGTCCGCACCGTTCGGGGCACTCGACGTGCTCGACGGCAGCGCGGGGCCCGCCGACCACCTGGTCGCGCCGGGATCGTCCTCCGGTGGCCCCATCCGCTCCACGTCGGGCTGCCCGACATCGGATGGGGGGCCGTTTTTCGTCTCGGTCACCGGATCGGAGGCGACAGCGTCAGACCGCAAAACTCCACGGGAACACGGTACGCGGGTGCCGGCCGTGGTTCAGACCGAAGAGTCGATTTCCTCGAGGATGCGGTGGTAGGTGTCACGGATCACCTCGAGCCGGTCCCGGGAAAAGCGGCCCGGCTCCTCTTCCCGGACAGAAATGCCCAGGTCGGACCAGAAGGATTCGATCGGGACCTCGTCGGCACCGGACGGGACGAAAGCCAGCACCTCGTCCATCGCGGCCCTCGCGGCCGAGATCCGGGACCGGGCCGCCAGGCGCCCCTCCGCGTCGAGGGCCGAGGTCTGCGCCGGGACCGCGCCCGCGTAGCGGTCGGCGACCCACAGCCACTCCCCCGGATCGAGCAGCTCGGACGGGGCTCCGTCGCCGTAGACGACCTGGCCGACGATCGGCAGCACGATGTCGTCGGGCAGCCGGAACACGAACTCGCGCTCGGTGCCGCAGGACGGGCAGGTGCCGGTGTAGCGGCTGCCCAGATCGTCGTCCAGCTCGATGACGCTGCTCGACCACGAGGACGCGGTCTCCCCGCAGTCGCAGGGCCGCAGGTCCATGTAGAGGTGGGCCTCGGTACTGGTCCGGGCAAGCGGTGTCGCCATGCCCCGACTCTACGAGAGGCGCGCCGCTCAGCCCCGGTAGTCCCCGGTATCCGGGTCGTAGCCCATGATCTCCCGCGCGCGGCGGAAGTACTCGTCGTCGGCGCCCTCCGGCGGGTCGACGTCGACGTGGTGGACGCCGTAGTCGTCGGCGGCGTGGGGCTTCGGCTGGGCGGCGGCCGCGTGCTTGAGAACCCACTCGTCGTGCATCGCGGCGAGTTCGGCCAGTTGCTGCTTCACTTCCGGATCGATGTCGTGGATCTCGTCGTCGGGCATGCCCCGATCATCCCGCCCGGGTGTGGATGCTGGCTACGATCGCCCGCGATGAGCATTCTTCTCCCGGTGGGGCATCTCCTGGGCTCCGAATACGACGAGGCGACCGGCGAGGCGACCCAGCGGATCCGGGTCGGGCCGGACGTCGTGCACCTGGACGGGCCGCGGTTCGCGGTCTGGTCGCTGGCGCACGGGACGTCGACCGTCGACGGCGTGCTGGCGTCCGGCCTCCCGGACGCGGACGTCGCACTCGCCGCGCTGCTCGACGACGGCCTGGTCACGGTGGTCGCCCCGGACGCGGTCGAGGCGTTCGCCCGTCGGCACCGGCTGGTGCCGCTGATGCTCGGGCTGGGCAACCTGCCGGAGTCGCCGGAGGTCTACCAGATCGGGCTGCCGGGCAGCCCGCTGCTGCACGTCTCGGCGGCGGTGTTCGACGTGTTCCGCTGGTCGCCGGTGGAGAACGACCTGTGGTCGGCCGGGATGGCGACCGCGGGACGGCTCGGCTCGGTGGGTCCGGAAGAGCTGCTCGGCGAACTGCTGGCGGTCGTGCACACGCTGCTCGCGTCGAGCGCGGTCTGCCTGGATGCGGCCCTAGGATGACCGAGATGGATTTTGTGCTGCCGGTCGGGCACTACCTGGGGCCGGTGCATCCGGCACCGGAGAGTCCGCCGACCCACCACTCCGTCCGCGTCGGCCGCACCCCGGCCCGGCTCGCCGATCAGGATCAGCTCGACGTCTGGCTGCTCGCGCACGGCGTCCCGAGCGAGGTCGGCGACCGGCCGTGGAGCCGGAAGCTCCTGCTGGAAGCCGCGTCCGAAACCGGTGTCGGCGACGCGGAGGCCGCGTTCACCGACCTGATGGCCCGCGGTCTGCTGATCGAGGCCGCGGCGGACGCCACCGACGCGCTGTCGCCGGTGCGGCACCATCGCTTGCTGCCGCTGCTCGTCGGGCTCGGTACCGGGCCCGGCGAGCCGCTCGACGTGATCGGTGTGCCGGGCCTGCTGATCGCGCTGAAGGCCGAACCGCGGGTGTTCGAGCTCTGGGAGTGGGGCCACCGCTGGCCGGATCTGTGGTCGGCCTGGCAGGCGCTGTCACTCGACGACAACGACGGGCTGCGGGCCGTACAGACGTTGATCGCACACGGCGCCGCCTACCTGGACGTCATCTCGTGATCGTGCCGATCGGCCATCTGCTCGACGTCTACAACGCCGAACGTCCGTGGCCGGAACTGGTGCCCGCGGCGGTGCGGGTCGGCTCCGAACGGCACGAGCTCACCGAAGACGAGTACCGGGTCTGGTGGCTGGCCCACGGCGTCCCGGAGCTGCTCGGGCACGGACCGTGGACGGCGGACCGGATGGTGTCGCTGGCCGACGGGTTCGGGTTCCGCGACGTCGGGCCGACGATCGAGGCGCTGCTCGCCCGGGGGCTGCTGGCCACCGTCGACGAACGCTTCGCGGCCACGTACCGGCTGATACCGCTCGGGACCGGGCTGGGCAACGACCCGGACCAGGACGTGCGCCGGTTCCAGGTCGGCGTAGGCGGGGCCGCGGTGCTCAGCCTCCATCCGCTGGTCTGGCTCGCGCTGTTCTCCGCACCGGGCGAGGCCGACCTGGCCTCGACCTGCGACGCGCTGCCCGAGGGTTCGTACGACGAGGTGCTCGGCCTGGTCGTCGACGCACTGCACCCGATGCTGGCCGCGGGGGTGCTCGCACTGGACGCGCGCCGGGACGACGGGGAGTTCGTCGAGGTAGCGCAGTCGTCGGAGGCTGGAGATCGAGTGATCTACCCGGTCGGGCAAGCGGGCGGCCCGGTCCACGCGCTCGACGGGGCGCTGCGCTCTTACCACGTCCGGGTGGGGCGGCGGGTGCACGAGCTCGACGAGGTCGAATACTTCTGCTGGCAGACCGCGCACGCGCACTCGGTGGTGGGCGAGGACACGCCGTTCGATCGGCAGGTGCTGATCGAGCAGTTGCAGCTCGTCGCCGACCGGGCCGGGAACCGGAGGCTGCGCAAGCCCGAGCCCGCGGTCGACGGGCTGTTGCGGCGGGGGTTGCTGGTGCCTGCCGACCCGTCCGGCGGGCGGGACTTCGCCACCGGTTACCGGCTGCAGAGCCTCCATCACGGGCTCGGGTACCAGCCCGGCGACTACTACCAGATCGGGCAGGTCAGCCACGCGCTGGCAACGCCGCTGCGCCCGGCTCCGCTGAGCGGTGGGTTCGATCCGCTGCTCGTCGGGCTGTGGCAGTGGGGGCCGATGTTCGGCACGCTCGCCGACGCCGACCGGCGGCTGCGGGAGCGCGGGCCGGGCGGCCCGCTGTTCTCGGTGCTGAGCCGGTTGATCAGCCCGAACCAGTCGGCCTATCTCGACGTCGCTCGCAGCCGCTAGGGCAGGTGGCTCAGCCACCACTCCAGGATCGGATCCGGGGTGGGGTTGCCGTTGGCGTAGTAGTCGAGTTCGCTGACCACCGCGTAGATGCTCGCCCTGGCCGCCGTGGCACCGGCCTGGACGGCGCTGCGGGCGATCGCCGCCGCCACTTCGGCGGCCGCGGCCCGCACCGGGGGCTGGACGCCCGGTGCGGCGGTGTCGAGGCCGTAGATCGCACCGACCAGGCGGGTGCCGGGTGCTTTCGGGAGCAGCGGCAGCCGTCCGACCCGGAGCGTCGGGTCGGCGTTCGCGAGGTTGGGCGCGATGACGCCGGCCCCGTCGTCGGCGACGATCGTGACCGGGCCGCCGGGTACGGAGAGCGTCCGGGCGGTCTGCGCGACCGCGGCCCACCCGGCCGGATCGGTGGGCGTCGGCACCGAGTGCAGATGGGTCCGGACGAAGCCGGGATCGAGTATCCCGGCGACCCGCTGGACGGTGTCGTCGGCGCCGAGCAGCAGGAATCGGCTGCTCGGTGCGGCCGCGACGACTTGGCGCAACCGGGCCAGCAGGTGATCGACCACCGCGACGACGTACGGACCGGTCCACTGCAGAGCCACGTCGTAGCCGGCGCCGATCTCCTGGATCCGGGCCGGATCGGTCACCCCGTGGGCCGCCGCCGTCGCTCCGACCACGCGATCACGCTGGGTGATCGGCGCAGCGGCGGACATCCCCGACGGAGGCGTCACCACCGGTGCGGGCGGGGTCCTGGGCGCGGGCGGCGGGGTCGTGGCCAGCGCCGCCTCGATGTAGGTGACCAGGTTCTCGATCGTCTGGCGCTGGACGAGCTGGAACTGCTCCTCCGCCGCCATCCGCTGGGTGTGCCCGGACGCCCGCTCGCTCGCCCGCGACTTCTCGGACTGGTCGGCGAGCGCGTCCGCCGGTGAGTAGAGCCAGTTCGCTCCGCGCGAGAACAGCGCGGGCACCAAGTACATCGCGGTATCGAGACCGGCGGTGGCCCACACCGTCCCGAACGCCCCCGCGTAGACCAGGTCGGCCCACACGGTCCGGTGCAGGAACTCGCGCCCGTCCTTCTTGCCCCGCAGCACCGAGACCACGTCTTTCGCGGCGTCCCGGACGTCGCCGGCCAGCTGCCGTGCCGGGGAGCCCGGCGTCGTCGGCCGGGCCTGTGGGGAGGGAGCGGGCAGCACCGGTGGCGCCGGTATCGGCGCCACCGACAGACCCTGCTGCGCGCGCAACGCCTCGAGGTTCCGCGCGACCTGGCTGAGCTGATCGATCAGCTGGTCGTACTCGGCGGCCCGGCGGGCGGCTCGCCCAAGCTCCAGGTCGGCCTCAGCGCGCTCCCGCTCGTCCTTGAACGCGTCGCCGCCGTAGTGCAGGTGGGACTCGCCCGCGCTGTGGGCGAGCGGCGCCAGCAGCGACCCGCCGAGCCCGACCGCCACCGCCACCGGATGCGTCTTGAACGCGCCGACCACGCCGGTGATGAACAGCCCGAGCCCGGACGGCGACGTCGCGGCCTTCAGGTAGTACTGCGGCCAGGACGGGAAGTACGTGGCCAGCCACGGCCGCGACACCTCCCGCACCCCGACCTGCGTCGCCCGCGAGGTCGGCCGCTGCGGCCGGGCGTCCGGATCGGTGTCGACCGGCCGCAGACCGGACCGGGTCACCAGTTGATCGACCTGCGAGTCGATCGCTTCGCCGGACCGCAGCAGGCGGTCGCGGGAGGACGCCGCGACCGACTCGTCGCGGTCGCGGTGACCGCGGTCGCGGTCGAACTGACGGTCGGCGTCGGCGTCGACCTCGTTTTCCTGGTCGGTGTACTTCCCGGTCTCACCGGCCATCGCGGTCAATCCGGCGGTCGGAGCGGCGAAGACCGACGCACCGGCCAGGTCGTGGTTGCCGGTCACGAACGCACCGATCACCCAGCTCGCCGCCGAGCTCGTCGGACCGGGCGCGGTCTTGAGCAGATACGCCGGCGCCGCCGGCACCGCGGATCTGGGACGCCGGTCGGGGGTCGGCACCGCCCGCGGGTCGAGGCCGCTGCCGCTGCCGGACACCGGGCCGGGGGCGGGTGCCGCGGTGATACCGAGCACGCCGAGATGGAACGACACCCCGAGCAGACGCTGTTCCAGCCGGAGTTCGGCGGCCGACCGGGTGGCTCGGCGGGTGTCGGCAGCCGCCCGCTTCCGGGCCGCGTTCCGGTCGGAGCGGCGCTGCCCCAGCCGACGGGTGTGGTACTCGCCGAGGCCCGCGGCCGTCGGCAACACCGAGCCCAGCCCGAGCAGCGCGCCGACCACCGAGCCGGTCGACACCGGCGGCTTGGGATGGAAGTGCACGCCGACCGCGAGCGCGGTCACCAGTGATCCGACGCCGGACGAGAGATACGCCTTCCGGATGTAGGTGCCGGGTGACGGCACCCCGGTCGGACGCCCGGCGCCGAACCGGTAGCGCGCGGCGGAGTCCCAGCTGTCGTCGAGCCGTCCGAGTCCGATCGCGACCCGGGCCGCCGCCGGGCTCGCACCGTCGAGCGCGATCGCGCCGAGGGCCCCGGACCGGCCGATCGCTTCGCGCTGACCGGGCAGGATCCCGAGCCGCGCCGCCGCCGACGCCAGCCGCGGCGACGGCGGGAACCGACGCACGGCCCGCCGCGCGAGCAGCGTCTCGACCAGCGACCTCGGGCGGACCTTCCCGCCCAGCACCGACTGCCGGGCGACGACGCGGAGCATCGCCCGTTCGCCGAGCACGTTCGCGTCCGGGTCGCCGTCGTGCTGGGCGACGCGTTCGGCGACGAACTTCGCCAGGTGCGCCTCGATGTCCAGCGGCGACGCGTCGCGGGCGACCACCAGGCGATCCGGCTCGAACCGGCTGGTGAGGCCGGACGGGAGGTCCTCGACCGAGACCCGGAACTCCACTCCGGACGGCGCCACCCGGAACGTCGGGCCCTGGCCCGTCACGGATTCGACGTCGAGGTCGGCCGCGAACTCCCGGGCACCGAGGAGCCGGTCGACGGCACGCAGCGTCGACCGCTCGGAGCGCGTCCGCCGATCGTCGAGCCGGTCGAGCAGATCGCTGACGTCGGGAGGAGCGTTCCGCCGCTGGTCGACGGCGCCGGGCAGGTCAGCGGCCAGGCCGAGTTGCTCGGCGAGCAGGCGCAGCTCGACCTCGAGGTCGGGCTGGGTACGGCCGAGCGAAGCGTCCGACAGCCCGGCGCGGTCGGCGAGCAGCCGGAACCGGGAGACCGCGACCGGGTCCATCGTCGCGGTGCCGGGCTGGGTGGTGGCGAGCCACTCCGCGACGCGGGCGGCGACCTCGAGCCCGAGCACGCCTGAGGCCGCGTCCGGCGCGAAGCCGAGCGTGGCCCGGCCGCCGGTGATCGTGAGGTCGGCGACGGCCCGGCCCGGGCGCGTAGTGACGTCGAGCGGCAGCGAGCGCCCGTCGCGCAGCCGCAGCGCGTAACCGCCGCTCTTCGGCCGCTCCAGGCTGACGTCCCGGCCGTCCGGCCCGTTCCAGGCGTCGACCGCGCTCCGCAACGCCCTCTCGATCGCCCGGCGGGCCTGGGCCGGCGAGCGCCCGACCCGGTTCGGGTCGTGCCCGGCGATCAGATCCCGGACGCCCGGCGGGAGCGCCTGCCAGCGCAGCGCGGCTCCCGGCCGGCCGTACCCGAGCCCCAGGTGGGTGATCAGCTCCTCCGACCGGCGCCGGGCCCAGCGCGCGTGGGATCCGTCGGCGATCATCCGGTCGAGAACGAAGAGTTCGGAGAGCGAGGCCCGGTCGACGGCCGACAGCTCCGGGGTCTGCGTCGGCAGCGCGGAGTCGCGCCGGACCAGCGCGTCGGCGTCCGCGAGCGTCCCGTGGGTGAGCACCTCGCGGAGCGCGGGCGCGGTCACGGTGTGCCCGGCGATCGGCGGCGGTCCGCCGGAAATCGCGGGATCCGCGGCGAAGATCGGGGCCAGCGCCCGGGTGAGTTCGTGCGCGACCGCCGCCCGGATCCGATGCGGGGCGGTCTTCTCGGAGATGTCGAATTCCCAGCTCCCGGCCACGTCCGGGCCGCCGGTGTCGGCGTCCTCGAGCCGGGCGACGACGCCGTCGGGCAGCGTGTCGACGTAAAGCCGCAGGTCGATCCGGCGCCCGTCGCCGAGGTGCAGCGCGTACCGGTTGGGCCCGGCCGAGACGGCCCGGACACCGAGCGCGTCCGCGACCTCGACCACGGCCGACTCGGCGAGCCGTTCACGCGGGTCGAGGTGGACTTCACCGGCGAGTTCGGAGAGCAGGTTGCCGACCGGCGCCGGGAGCAGCGCGCGCCGGACGTCGGCGTCGGGGCTGCCCGCCACCAGGCCGAGTTCCTGCGTCAGGACGTCGATCCGGCGCTGGATCCAACGGCGCTCGGCGCGGCTCGCGTCGGTGCGGTACTGGTCGGCGAGGTAGCGGAGCTCGGCAGTGGACGCCCAGTCGGCCGGAGCGAACTCGCGGCTCCGCACGTCCCCGGGACGCAGTACCGGATCGGGCACCGGCCTATTGCCGTGCGCGCGGGTGGCGGCGATCCGGGCCACTTCCCGGGCCACCGCGGCGCGTGCCGCCAGCCGCCCGGCCCGCGGGTCCAGCCGCCCCAGCCGGTCGAACGCGCCCGTCGAGACATCGAGGACGGCGGTGCCGGTCGCGCCGTCGTAGCGTCCCCGGGCCAGCTCGGCGCCGGCGGTGGTGGCTTCGGCCCGGACCGTGACCGGGGAGCCGCCGTCCAGGACGATCTGCAGCTCACCCGGCGTCCCGGTCGGGCGGATCTCGCGCACCCCGTCGACCGGCCCGAGGCCGGTCAGCACGTCGCTGACGGCGTTCACGGTTTGATCCGCGGTCCGCCCCCGGCCGACCGGGTCGGTGCGCTCCACCGCGGCCAGTGCGTCCGGGTGCTCGGCCCCGAGCACTTTCCGCCGCTCGGCGACGCCCGGCGCGTCCCGGTCGAGGCCGTACCGGCGGGTGAGCGTCGCGAGTTCCTGACGCAGCCGGGCCCGGTCGAACGGTGAGCGCTCCTGCCGGATCTGCCGGTCCAGCATCGCCAGCTCGGCCATCCGCCCGCGGTCGGCCGGCGTCGCCACGCTGCCCGCCGGTGCGCCCGACCGCAACACCTCACCGGAGGTCACCCGGGGCGCCAGCTCGGTGGCCAGTGCGCTCGCCAGCGCCCGCTCGATCTCGGCCCGGCCGGCCCGTGCGTTCACGACGAGGCGGTGCCCGCGCACCTCCACGAACTGCCCGGTCTGGAGTGACCGGGCCTCGAGGTCGAACTGGCGCCCGCCGATCGTCAGCTGATTCCCGGCCCGCGGGATGCGTCCCACGCCGAGGGTCGTCGCCACGGCCGGTAGGGCGGCGATCGCGTCGGCCAGGGCACCCGACTCGCTCGCGCTCCCGCGGCCGCCGTCGCGTTCCGCGACGATGGCTCGGACGTCGTCCAGCAACTGGTGGCGCCGGTACTCGACGCCGATCTCACCGGCGTTCAGCCCGAGGGCCCGGATCTCCGCGTCGAACCGGGCTCCGAGGCGCGCGGCCCGGCGTCCGGCCGGGGTGAACCGGTTCGGCTTGCCCGCCTCTCGCACGGCCTGCTCGTACTGGTGCGCGAGCACCCCCAGCGACGCCACCCGCGCCTGATCCTCCACCGACAGGTCGCCGGCCGCCGCCGGGTCCAGCACGGCACCGGCGAAGAACCGGTTCGTCGCCGTGTTGGGACTCCATTGCGTGTACGGCGCCGCGCCTCCGGGGGGCTGCTGCGCGAGCATCGCGGCCAGCGCGCCGGCCGCCGACCGCGCGAGTTGATCGGTCCGGGTCCGCTTGTGCGCCAGCAGCGGCACCTGCCGCCGGTTGACCGTGATGCTCGCTCCGGCGCCGTCGATGTCGACCGACAGATCGGTGTGCTGGTCGAGCGCGAGCACACCGGCGACGACGTCGAGTGCGAACGTCCGCTGACCCACCGTGACCCGGAACAGGTCGCCGTCGCGCGTGAACGCCGTGATCAGCCCTCGTCGCTGCGCCCGGACCAGCTCGTCGCCGACCTGCGTGACCGCGCGCCGCACCGCTTTGCGCGGACGCCCGACCGCGCGCACCGCCGACGCGTGTCCGGCGTCGAGCAGACCGGCCTCGACGAGCAGCCGGAGCCGTTCCGCGCTGCCGGCCACCCTCGAATGCACGCCGACCTCGGCCGCCCCGATCTCCAGCCGCACCTTCGCGGCCGGCCGGCGGCGCCGCGGCGCCGCCCGGTACTGCTCCGCGAGCAGCCGCACCGAGGCGATCGCGGCGTGGTGCGCTGCGCTCCACTTCGTCGCGTCGAGCGGCAGGCGGCGGCGGACCGGACCGGCGATACCGGTCACCGAGTCGACGGTTGCGAACCGCGCCCACTCCGTGACCAGCTGGATCGCGGCCTGCTCCCGCTTGGCGGCGTCCCCGTTCCCGGCCACGAACAGGCGGTGCGCCGAGCCCGGGGCGTTCGGCAGCTCCGCGAGCGTGTCGTCGGGGAACGACGTCCGGTAGATCGAGAGGCTGAGCTGTTCGTTGCCGCGCCGGACGGTCAGCCGGTTCGGGTCGGCGGGATCCGCCTGCACGTCGAGCGACCGGTCACGACCGAGTTCGGACCGCAGGCGTGCGCGCAGCCCGGCCACCCAGGCGCCGGTGGCGCCCTCCCGGCGGTCGAGCGCCGCGCGCAGCGGGGCGTCGAGGAGTGCCCGGCGCTCGGGTGAGCCGAGCGTGTCGTGGCGCAGCCCCATCGAGCGGATCAGTTCGTCGATCCGCTGCTCGGCGACTTTTCGATCCGATCGATTGCCGTCGAGGGCCCGGTCGGCCGACCGGCCGGAGGCGCGGGCGGCGGACCGGCCGGAGGCGCGGGCGGCGGACCGGCCGGAGGCGCGGGCGGCGGACCGGCCGGAGGCGCGGGCGGCGGACCGGCCGGAGGTGCGGGCGGCGGACCTGCTCGGGCCGGCCGGGCGCTCGAGCAGAGCCGAGAGCTCGGCTTCCTTTGCCCGGTCGGCCGTGGTGCGGTCGGTGCGCACCGAGGAGCGGCTCTCCCCCTCCGTGTAGACGTTCGGGCCGGTGTTCTGCCGCCGCGCCGTGACGGCGGCCGCGACCGCGCGCGCCAGCGAGGTGCGGTCGTGCATCCGGACGTCGATCGAGACGATGCCCGGGGTGGTCAGCGGCTGGTCGTCGGTGACCAGCTCGATCCACAGCGGCCCGCCAGGCAGCGCGTCCAGCATCAGCAGCGGCCCGTCGACCACCACGGGCACGTCGGCGGCGAGTTCGGCCGCCCGGCCACCGATCCGGACCAGCTGCTCGTGCGTCGGGTCCAGCGTGCGGAGCACGTCCACTTGGTCGTGCACCGCGGGCGGGATGAGCCCCGCGTCGCGGAGCGCCCGGTAGCGGATCGTGCCCCCGGCATCGCCCGGCCGCAGCTTCGCTCCGGCCAGCAGGCGGCGGGTCGCCGCGGTCGCCGCCGGTCCTCCGCGGGCCAGTTGCTCGGCGAGCACCCGCAGCTCGGCGGCGACCGTGACGTCCGCGGTGGTCGCTGCCGGTGCGGTGGCCGACGCCGGGCCGCCGGTGATTCCGGGGCCGGTGGGCCGGCCGGCCAGCGCGCCGAGTTCCGGGCCCAGCAGGCGCGCGAGCGCGGCCTCGTCGAGGTCGACCGGCACCCGCAGCTCGAAGCCGGTGGCCGGGTCGCCGCGCAGCTCGAGCGGGCCGATGTCGATGCGCAGGTCGGCGGTGTTCCGGTTGGCTCGCAGCGTCAGGCCGCCGTGCGTCGCGTTGCGCGAGACCGACCCCAGCGACCGGGTGAGCAGTTCGGTGACCTGGCGGGCCCGGACGACCGAGGGCGGTTCGCCCTCCAGCGTGGCCAGCAGCTGTTCGCCGGCCGAGTCGAGCAGGCCGCGCCGGGCGATCGCCGGACCGTCCGTGCCGGACATCCCGAGCTCGGCCGCGAGCGCGGTGGCCAGCGCGGCCGCGGCGGCCCGGTCGGGACCGGGTGAGGCCGCGCGGCCGAGCGCGAACTGCAGCTCGGCCAGCGCCCGCTGGTCACCCGGCACGAGACCGATCGCCGGCGGCTGGAACGGGCCGGGCCGGAGCTGGCGCGGGCCGTCCTGGGTACCGGCGACCCGCGCGGCCATCTCGGCCAGCGCGCCGGCCGCCGCCACCACCGCGGTCAGATCGTTGGCCTGGTCGTCGACCAGGAGTTCGGCCGAGCCCCGACCGGTCTCGTACCACTCGGCGGCGACCGACCCGACCGTCGGCTGCAGGGTGACCCGCACGTCGGTGACGCCCCGGGCGGTCGGCACCGAGAGCACCAGCGTGCCCTGGTCGACGCGGACGTCCGAGCGGAGCGCACGAGCCAGTTCGTCCGGCGCCGTGAGGATCGCGTCCTTCACCGCCCGGGGCGCCGGCCCCGGGCGACGGCCGTCGGAGAGCGCCGTACCCGAGACCGCCGGCGCCGGGCCCACGCGCGCGGCCAACGCACGGGCCCTGGCCTCGGCGACGGATCGCTCGCGGGCGTTGCGCGCGGCCACGGTGGCCGCCGTGGCCGTACCGGCGGTCGGTACCGGCACCGCGGACGCGGTCCAGGTGGCGAGCGCGTCGAACCGGTTCCGCAGCGGCGGCAGCGGATCGAGCGCCGCGATCCGACCGGCGAGCCGCGGGTCGAGTGCCGCCCGCGAGGCGGGCGTGTCGAGCCCGGCCACCCGCAGCGCGGCCCGGAACTCCCGCAGGATGCCCGGACGGCTCCAGAACCGGGTGCCGTCGAGCTGGTCGAGCAACCGGGTCAGGTCGGCGATCCGGGCGTGGTCGCGGGGCGTGAACCGCGAGCGGACCGGCGTCGTGCCCGCTCCCAGCTGATCGGCGCCGGAGGGGACCCCGGCCCGGTACGCGGTGGCCTGGTCGAGCGCGATCCGCACCGCCCGGTCGACTTCGCCCGGGGTCAGCCGGTCGGAGAGTTCGAGCGTCACGCGGCCGGTGCCGGTGACGACCGAGCGGGCGACGTCGTCTGCCCTCGGCACCGCGCGCACCTCGACGGTGAGCGAGCCCAGCCGGACCCGCCCGTCGGGCAGTTCGGTCGCGTTGCCGAGCGTCCGCAGGGTCTCGCGCGCAGTCGTGACGACCCGTCGGGGGGTCGGCAGCAGCCGCCGACCGCTCGGCCCGTCGACCGTGAACGTGGCCCGCTCGTGCGTCGCCGGCGCCGGGCTGGGCGAATCCGGTACGCCGCGATCCGGCTGCTGCCCGGCGTCCGCCTGGGCTTGGAGGTCGTTCAACGTACGGGACCAGTCCGCGAGCCGAGCCTGTTCGGCCGCGAGGTCGGCCAGCTCGTGCTCGCGGCGGGCGCGTTCGGCGGCCGCGGCGCGGCTGTCGAGCACGTGCCGGCGGACGTCAGCCGGCGTCGCGGTCCAGCCGCGCACCACGTCGGCGACGTCGGGGGCGAAGGCCGCCAGACGGCGGTCGAGGTCGGGACCGCCGTCGAGGCCCAGGTGGGTCAGTAAGGGATCGAGGTCGCGGGCCGCGCGCCACCGGGCGTACCGGCCACCGGAGGAGAGCTGTGCGTACAACTCGAGCAGCTCGGCCTGGCGGCCGCGGCCGTGTGCGGTGAGCGTGTGGTTCCCGCCGGCGTCGACCGTGTAGACGGGTGCGTCCGGGCCGGGGGCGGGCGCACCGTTGAGCACCGCCGTGGCCTCGGCCAGTTCGTGCGCGAGCGCGCGGCCGACGGCGCGGATCGGCGCACGGTCCGAGACCGTGACGACGGCCTGGCGGATCGATCCGTCGGGGTTGCGTGCGTAGCTGACCGTCGCCACGTCACCGTTCGTCGTGGGCCCGACCTGGACCGAGACCGTGAGGTTGCCGGAGCGGTAGGTGCCGACGCCGGCCGGCGTCGTGTGGTCGGCCAGCCAGCGCACGGCCGCGCGCCGGACCGCTCCGGGGCGCGGGATCCGCCAGCGGTGGGCTCCGAAACCCGAATTCGGGACGGCCGCCGCGGCACCGGACGTACGGTCGCCGACGACCGTGACGCCGAGCTGCTCGAGCTGGGCCGCGACCGTCGGGTGGACGCCGAGCGGGAAGACGTAGCGGAGGGTCTCGTCCTGGACCTCGGCCAGGTCGGTTCGCGCACGTTCGAGCAGGCGGCGGGCGTTCGGGCCGTCCGGTGCGGAGGGCGAGTAACCGATGCTGACGTCGAGTACGCGCCGACCGTCGACGATCGCGTCGACGTCGGCGGTGAACGTGCCGATCCGCCGGTCGGTTTCGAGGACCCAGTCGTGCGAGCGGAGCAGTTCGACGGTCGCGTCGAGCCGGTTCAGCGTGATCGCGTGCAGCGCCAGGAGGAGGGGGGTCGCCGCGTCGGCGTCGGTCCGCGCCCGCCGGAGCGCCTGCTCGACGTCGGTGAGGCGTTGCCGCAGACGGTCGACGCCGGGCACGTCGTGTTCGTCGAGCGCGGTGCGGAGCTCGGCGGCGATCGTGCGCAGCTGGTCGATGGCCGGGAAGACCTGCGGCGCGGTGGGCATCGGGGAGTCGCCGGACTCGTCGCGGTGGACGATCGCCCGCTCGAGCTGGTGCTCGAACGGGATACCGGCGGCGGCCGCGTGGTCGCGCAACTGGCTGACCAGCGCGTCGAACGCGCCGGGGCGCCCGTCGAGGTCGCTCCGCAGACGGTCGAGGTTCGGGCCGGCCGGACCCCAGCCGAGGTCGGCGTACTCGTCGTAGGCGGTGAGGCCGCCCTGGGCGAGGCCGGCGATGTCGATCAGCGTCTGCCGGATCCGGGCGACCGGCGTCGGCCGCTGACCGGCGTCGAACCGCTGCTCGGGGTTCCAGGTGACGTCGCTGAGCACCCGCGTGCCCGGGCTCAGCCGCAGGACGTCGGCGGGGGTCGGGTACCCGGGGTCGCCCGGTTCGAGCAGCGCGGGGCGGATCGCGTCGTCGATCTCGGCCCGCTGCCGGAGCAGCTCGTCGTAGAGCCGCTCGGGATCGGTGTGGCCGTACTCGCTCAGGATCGCGTCGAGGTCGACGTTCTCGTCGCCGGCCAGCCCGAGCCACAGATCGGCGGTGACCGCGCTGAGCAGCCGGAGTTCCTCGCTGAGCCGCGTCATCACGGTGCGCGCGGCGGCCGCGTCGCCGGAGCCGGGGTACCAGCCGTTCGGTGGCTGCCAGCCGTAACCGGCCTCGGCGAACGCCAGACCGGCGTCGCCGCTGACCTTGTCCGGGCCCTGGAGTTCGCCGACCCCCGACTCCCGCAGCCAGGTGTCGAGCTCGACCAGGTACTGCGCGGTGGCGTGCGGGTCGGTGGTCCGCACCCGGAAGTGGCGGGCGTACAGGCTCCCGTCCGGGCGCCGGTCGACGCTCGTGCGCACGCTTCCGCCGTCGCCGGGCAGGTGCGCGGTGACGCTGACGCGGTCTTCGTGCGTTCGTACCTCGATCTGGACGCGGAGCGTCTCGCCGATCAGGCGGCGGATGTCGTGGCCGGCGAGAAGAGCCTCGTCGTCGCTGCGAGGCACCAGCTCGCCCCAGCTCGGGCGGCGTCCGGCCTGCTCCCAGGGGCGGTTGGTCCACAGGTGATCGGTCGGGACGCCGGGCGACCAGCGATCGAGCGCCTGCCGGACGTCCGCCGGAACCCAGGGCAGACGGGCCTCGTACCCACGCGAGCCACCGTCGAGCGCGGAGCCCGGAGGCCGGAGCCCGAGGTGGTCGAGCAGCGGACGCAGGTCGCGATCGGCGCGGAACCGCGAGAACGGGTTCGAGGACGCACGCCGCTCGAACAGGTACCGGATCTCCGCGAGGCGACCCCGGTCGTGAGCGCTCGGGCCGTTGGGGTCGAGCGGGCCGTTGCGGGTGAGCAGGTCGGGACCGGCCGGAACGCCGTCCAGCACGGCCGCCGCCTCGGCGATCTCGTGCGCCAGCGCCCGCCCGACCGTCCGCAGCGGGGCCCGGTCCGAGACCGTGACCCGCACGCTCCGCGCGGTCCGGTCGATGTCGCTGACCGCGACCGGCGAGCCGGTGTCGCCCACGTCGACGCGGATCTCGAAGCTGCCGGTGCTGCGACGCACGCGGTACCGGCGGGAACCGTCCACGTCCCGGCCGAGCGCCTCGATCGTGTCGACACCCGCCGCCGCGGCGAGCCGGCCCATCTCCCTGGCCACCCGCCACCCGACCGCGCTGGGCCAGGAGAACCAGCTACGGCGTCCGTCGAAGACCGTCCCGGGGACCGCCGAAGCCTCGATCCGGTCTACTCCAGGTCCGTCCCCGGAGGTTCCCCCTTCCACCGGAAGAGCCACCGGACCGTCTCCTCGTCCGGCAAGGCCTCCCCGTGGGTCACCGTCGGAGTCAATTCTTGCGCCCGCTCCGGGCTGATCTCCTGGAACTGGGCCCAGTTTTCCTGGTCGAACAGGATCAGATGCGCCGCCTCCGGGTCGTACACCCAGGCCTTCTCGCGCCGGTTCCACAGGAGAGCGTCGGGAGTCGTCGACTCCAGGATCACGATGCTGGTCGGAGTCGGGTCCTCCGCGCCGCGCTTGTAGAGCGCGTAATAGGTCAATGCCATCCGAGCCCCGCCCTTCCAGGGATTCCCGCGCCGCCGGGCTGATCGGGAAGTCCCGCTCGCCGAGACCGAACTCCGCCAGTAGATCGTCGAACTGCCAGTTCTCGCTCGTCAACCATTCACGGTAGTCCGTGAAAACACCCCAGAACTTGTTCGCCCACGCGGCCAGGCTGTCGTCGCGGTTCTCCCAGACGGCCGCCAGCGACTCCGGGGGTGTTTCGAGGCCGGTCGGAGTCTTGTCCGCGCTGCCCGCCCGGAGGTACTGCAGCAGGGCGTGCACCGCGAGCACCGGCGACGTCCCGGGCTCGCCCAGGACGCGGTCCCACTTCGTCGTCGTCGGCGCGAGCCGGGCCTGCCTGCTGGTGGGCAGTTCCAGCGTGAACAGACGTCCGTCGCTCGCGCCCGAGGATCGCCAGGTGGTGGTCAGGCCTTGCCTGGCGTTGCCGCGTCCCCACGTGCTGACCGCGCGGACGACCTCGTAGCCCTGGGCGGTGAGCGCCGCGACCAGGGCGTTCACCGCGGGGACGTAGGCCGTCCCGCCCGGGAGCTCGACCGAGAACGCGAGCACGTCGGAGACCGTGGCGAGGTAGCCGTCGACGCCGAGGTAGTCGGACCTGACCTGGTAGTCGCGCACGACGGAGTCCAGATCGCGGACCTTGCTGGTGACCGGCCTGCCGTCAGCGGCCCGAGTCAGGTCCGAGGCGAGCCGGCCCTCGGGCGCGGTCGTGCCCGCGTGCTCGGTCGACAAGACCGTCAGATCGTGCGGCGAAACCGTGGGGGCGGCCGGACGGACCGGGCGCGCGAGCGTCACCGGCGGCCGGGCCGAGCCGAAGAGCCGGCTGGGGATCAGGTCGCGCCCGTCGGCGGCGCGGAAGAGGGCGGCCTCCCCCCACGTCGTCGGCACCCGGCCGGCCGGATGGACCAGCGTGCCCCGGTCTCCGCCTGCCACCCAGGTTCCGTCCGCGAGTTCGCGGATCTCCACCTTCAGCGCCACGCTCGCGCGACGGCTCCTCGACCACTCGTCGGGCCAGGCCGAGAGTGGTTCGTCCGGGCTGTGCGGTACGAACGGCACCGCGTCGACGCCCGCCCGCCGTGCGGCGGTCAGTCGCCGGTTGTCGACGCTGGTCAGCGAGCCGTCTCCCCAGAGGACCCCGTGGAGGGGGCCGCCCTTCCAGCCGTCTTCGGCGAGCACGTCCGCGAGCTCGTTGATGCTCAGCGAGGCGTCGCCGATCCGACTGCTGATCGAGCGCTGGGTGAACGTGATGTCGTGCGGGCCCACCATCCGCGTGAACGGCAACGCCTGCGCGATCTTCTCCGGCAGGCGAGGCTGGTCGGTGCGCGGGACCTCGCCGAGGCCTCCGGGATAACCGAGGTCGGCCCAGGTCGCCGGACGTGACCCGACCGACGCCAGCCGCGCGGGCGTGGCGGGTTCCATCATCGCCGGCCCGGCGACTACTCCGGCGGCTCGCCCTTCCAGCGGAAGATCCACCGGACCGTCGACTCGTCCGGCAGACTCTCGCCTTGGGTCACCGTCGGAGTCAGCTCCACCGCCTCGGCCCGGCTGATCTCCCGTACCCGGTCGAAGTTGCGCCGGTTGAACAGGATCCGATGCGCTGCCTCCGGGTCGTACACCCAGGCTTTCTGACGGTGATCCCACAGAAGCGCGTCCGGAGCCGTCGCCTCCAGGACGACTATCCCCGAGGGCTCGGGGTCGGCCGCGCTGCTCTTGTAGAGCGCGTAATAGCTCAGCGTCATGAGGCCTCAACCTCTCGGCGGCCGCCGGTCGAATTGGCAGATCGCGATCATCCAGTCCGAACTCGGCCACCACATCGCCGAGTTCGAGCCCCTCGTTCCTCAACCACTCACGGTAACGCTCGAACAGGTCCGGATATTGGGCCACCCACCGCGCGAGGCTGTTGTCTTGCTCCGACCACACCGCGGCGAGAGCCGGCGGGGGATCGTCCAACCCGAGCGACTCCGCGCTGACGCCGAGATGCTTGCTCAAGCCGAGGTGCCGCAGCATCGCGTGCATCTTGCGGGCCGGAGCCTCCCGGGGCTCGGCGAGGATCCGATCGAGTTGCGCCCCGGAATCGGCGGCGCGCGACGACTCGGCGGTCGGGAACGACAGGTCGAACAGGCGCCCGTCGTGCGGCGACCGCATCGATACGCGCAGCCCTTGGCCGAAGTTGCCCGCTTGCCAGGTGCTCGTGGCATCAACGACCGTGTACCCACCGCGGGTGAGCGAGTCGATGATTTCGGCCAGCGCGGCGCGATAGTGGGCTCCGCTCGGCAGCTGGAGCGAGAACGTCACCACGTCACTGCGGTCGGAGACGTATTCCGAGGGCCCGAAGTACCTGGCCTCGTCGAGATAGTCGAATGCGACGGCTTCGACGCTGCGTGTCGTCCACGTGGGCTGCGCGGGAACGTCCCGGAGCCGGTCGGCCCGAGCGCTGATCCGGGACAGGTCGGCCTCGATCAGCGGAGCCGAGTAGGCCGCAGCGCGCACCGACGCCTCGATCTCCGCGCGCTCTTCCACGGTGATCGACGGTTTCGTGGGCTTGGCCGGCGGGCGGCCGAGGGTGACCGGCGTCTGATGCGTACCGAAGAGGTTCGCGGGCAGAAGGTCTCGACCGTCCGCGGCGCGGAAGAGCGCTGCCTCGCCGAAAGTCTCCGGCACGTGCCCGACCGGGTAGACGACGGTTCCTCGGTCGCCGCCGGCCACCCAGGTTCCGTCGGCGAGTTCCCTGATTTCGACCGTCGACCGGCCGAACTCGCGACGCTTCTGGTCCCAGTCGTCCGGCCAGTCTTCGAGACGCTCGTCCGGGCTGTGCGGTACGAACGGCACCTCCGCCAGTTCCGCCCGCCGTGCGGCGGTCAGTCGCCGGTTGTCGACGCTGGTCAGCGAGCCGTCTCCCCAGAGGACCCCGTGGATCGGCGCTCCGCGCCAGCCACCGTCGGGGGATCTCAGGACCTCCGCCAGCTCGTTGACCGTGAGTTTTCCGTTGCCGGTCTTCTCACTGATCGACCGTTGGGTGAACGTGATGTCGCGCGGGTCGACCATCCGGGCATACGGCTGGGCCAGCGCGATCTTCTCCGGGAGCCGCTCCTCCCGGTTGGCGCGCGGGACGTCGTCGATACCGCCGGGATAGCCGAAGTCGCTCCAGGTGGCCGCACGGGCGCCGACGGTCGCCAGCTCGGCCGAGGTCGCGGGCCGCATCATCCCCGCACCGCCCCGGAGCGACGGCGGTACATCCGCACCGAGGGAGTCGGGCGCGCCGGGCCGATCCCTGTCCGGGGTGGGATCGCCGTCCAGGGGCGGATCCCCGTCCGGGTTGGGATCGTCGTCCGGAGTGGAATCGTCCTCCGGGGCGGGGGCGCCGGCGGGGTCGGGGGCTGGGTTGGCGTCGGCGGGGGACGCGCCGGCCGGGGTGCTCGGGGGCGGTGACGCCGGGAGCCACATCACCGCCTGCCAGTCCGCGTCCATCATCGTCCGACGGCCGATCCAGTCCTGCCCGAGCCCGGACCGCCCAGCGATCGCGATGTCGTTCGGCGACGGGAACCCGCGCCGGCCGAACGACGAGATCGCGGCTCGCCGCAGCAGGTCGTTCGCCGCGTCCCGTTGACTCTCCAGGTCGGCCAGGACGTCCGCCGGCTGCACTCCCGGGTACGCCGCCGCCAGCGCGTTCAGCCGCTCCTCCGACACCGGCTGCCGGTCGAACCACGCCCGCACCAGCGCGATCTGCGCGTTCACGGCGTTCCGCTGGTACGCCAGCCGGTCCAGCAGCAGGTTGGCCGCCGCCGGGGAGCCCCAGTAGAAACCGGCCCGCGCCCACGCGTACGACCCGACCCTCGTCGCGCGCAGCTCGATCCGCGACACCCCGGACTCCACGTACCAGGACTTCAACATCGCGTTGAAGGCGGTCGCGAAGCCGCGGCCCTGCGTGCTCATCCGGATGTCGTCCAGCTTCGCGTGCAGCGACCCGCCGTACCGGCTGACCGAGAAGTGCACGTACCCCGCCGGGCCGCCGGAAGCGTCGGCCACGTTCACGTGCACGGTCAGGTGATCCAGCCCGACGATCACCCGGCTCAGCGAAACCGTGAAACCGGCGTACGACGGCCCCACCAGCCGGTTCTGCACGACGTCGGCGATCGCGTCCTGCAGCCGGGCGGCGTCCACCGCCGACCGCGGAACGAGATCGTCGATCAGTGGCGGACGGCCCTGCAGTTCCCACGCCGGAGCCGTGTCCGCGGCCGTCTCGTCGATCCACGGCTCCGACATCGCCCGGTCGTGGTCCGACACGAACGGCAGGTCGTCCGGTTGCGACGGCCGCTCGGGCAGCTGGTCGACATCGACCCCCCGTGTGCGCAGGTCGCTGTTCAGGTCGCTCAGCTCCTGCGTGAGGAACTGGTACGACACGATGCTGTCGGCGCTGCCGAGCGTCCGGATGAGGTAACGGCGCTCGGCCAGCCGCCCCTCGGCCACCGGATGACCCTGCTGCTGCAGGGTCCAGGCGATCTCGTGCACCCAGGCGCGGGTCAGGTGCTCCCCCGCGACGCGCGCGTTGACCGAAGTCAGGTGCGGGTCGCCCGAGGTGCCCGCGCGCAGCGCGGTGCCGGAGACGTCGGTCATCCCGTTCCCGACGTGCGCTTCGAACACGACCGGTGACCCGTCGGTCAGCTCGACCGTGACCGACGTGCCGTCGATCCGGATGCCCGCGACGCCCGGTCCGAAGTCCTCGGCCCGCAGCCGTTCGGCTGCCGCCACCAGCTCTCCCGGCACCAGGTCGGGCAGGTGCGCGCCCCGCCCGTCGGGCGTGAAGGTCGAGTGCGCGACCGACGGCGCTGCCGGGTCCAATGCGGGAGACGCCAATGCTGGGGACGTGGAGTCTGGGGACGTGGAGTCGGGTGCGGCCGCGGGCTGGGCGGCGGACGGGTTGAGCGGGTTGCCGTCGGGGTCGAGCGCGACCGACCAGACGCCGTCGGTGGTGCCGACGTAGAGCGGGTCGGTGGAGACCTCGCCGACCTGGGCGTCGACCCAGTAGATCGTGCCGTTGTGGTTGACCGCGTTCCAGGCGTGCGAGCCGCCGCCCTGCGACGGGTCGGTGCTGGTGATGATCGCCGCGGAGGCGCCGTGACCGGCGTTGCGGAGCTGGTCGGCGATCTGGTTGAACGCGTCGGTCGCGGTGGCGCCGTTGTACCGGAACGTCGCGCCGAGGGTCTCCTCGGCGCGCTGCCGGCCGTTCGACTCCCCGGCCGTCGAGGGGGTTCCGTCCGGGCCGGAATCGGGCGTGCGCGGCGCCGAGACCTGCGGATCACCGCGCCACGTGCGCAGAAAGCTCAGCGCGGTGTCGAGGCAGTTGTTGGCCCGCGACGGTGTCGCCGACGGACCGCCGTCGTTGACCAGCCCGAGCCATTTGGCCAGCGGATGCGGGAACCGCTCGGGGCGTCCGTCGCTGCCCGTGGGCACGGCGTCGGCCAGGGCCGCCTGATCCGAAGGATCCGGCTGGTCCAACCCACCCGGCTCCCCGTAGGGCCGCCCACCAGCAGGCGTCTCGGGTGCGGGCGGCGCCTGGGGGATCGCGCTGTCCCCGGAGGGAGTCGCCGTACCGTTGCCGTCGGATCTGTCCGTCGACGGCGCCGGGCCCGGGTCCACTGGCGTCACGCCCAGATCCGGAACGAGCTTGCTGCAGGTCGCCGGGCACGGGTCCGCGTAGACGCCGGTCCCCTGACCCCATCGGATCTGGACCGGGATCAGCTGACTGCCACGCAACGCTTTGAGCGCGGCCTCACGCGCCGCCTCCGGCGGCCCGTCGTAGTTCGCCTCGAACTCGTACAGAAAGTTCGAGAGGAGGGCCACCTCGGCACACTTGCCGTGACTTCTCGGAACGCCGCTCGGGTAGTTCGCCCTGTCGGCCCGGATAGCGGTCGCGATCGCGTCCAGCCTGGCTTGAATCGCCGGATGGGGGGTCGGCTGGCCGCCGATCATGCTGGTGTGGACGTGGATCGTCCCGTCCGGGGTGATCAACGCGCCCGCCATACCGGGCAGGTACTCACCACGCTGCGCCTTGTTCCAGCCGTTCGCCGTCGTATCGGCGCGGACCTGCGAACGCACCTGTTCGGCCAAGTCGCGGACCGCTGCCGCTGCCTGCGCGACCGGATCGCCGTTCGGGTCGACCTGCTGCGACGGGGCGCTGTAACTGACGCTGTTGCCGACCGCCGGTGCGGAAGAGAACGGCACGCGCGGCTGCGGGTTCGCGTCGGGATTGGACTCGGTCGACGGTGAGCCGGGGTCGGGTGCGGCCTGACCGTCACTCGGCGCGGTGTTGTTCGGCCGGTCGGCGTTCGGATCTGCTGAGGTCGATCCTGGCGACGCTGGAGCCAGCGGCGCTACGGCGAGCGGGACCGGCGTGGGGTTCTGGGTCTGGCCGGGGGACGGGTTGACGGCGGGGGTCGCCGGACCGGGTGCCGGCGCCGGTTGAGGAGTCGGGCCGGCCGGCTTGGTGTCCGGGCGTCCGGCGGTGGGTTGCTGGTTCTGCGGGGTCGACGTCGTGGGGGCGTTCGACGTCGGCGTCGCCGGGTTCTGCTGGGCGTTCGACGCCCCGCTCGGGTTCTGGCCCCCGGTCGGATTCTGGGGCCCGGTCGGATTCTGGGGCCCGGTCGGGTTGGGAGCCGCGGACGGGTTCGGGGTCGGGGCTCCTGCGGGGTTCGGGGCCAGTGGGGCCGCGTTGGGCTGGTAGGCGGGCACGCCACCTACCGGGACTCCGTACTGCGGCGCACTGGGACTCTGGGTCGGGTCCGGCGCCCGCGACTGGTCCAGCGACGGCCCCGCGTGGGACGGCGGCGTAGTCGTCGGCCCGGCCTCGGACGGCGGCGCGTTCGTCGGCCCGGCCTGGGCGGGCGCGCCCTGGTTCGTGTCGACCACAGGCGCGGCCGGAGATGGCGAGGCCGCGCTCGGGCCAGGCTCCGTGCCGAGCGGCGTCGACGTGTCCGTGCCGGGCGGCGGGCCGGTGTCCACGGAGACGGGGGCCGGGGTGCCGGTGCCGGTGCCGTCCGGAGTGAACGTCGACGCCGTCGGGTCGGGCGCGAACGCGGGGGGTGCGGTCGCCGGGCCCGGGTCGGGCGCTGCCGGCGCCGCGGTCGGGTCGCTCGTGGGCGGCGGCGCGAGCGCGGACGAGATCGTTCCTCCGCCGGACGGCGGATTCCCGTCGTTGCCCCCTCCGGTGTTCCCACCGGAGGTCGGATCGGACCCGCCACCGGCCAGCACGGAATCGCCACCGGGCCCACCCGGCCCACTCGGCCCGGAAGACCCCGAAGACCCGGAAGAACCCCCGTCCGAGCCACCCCCGTCCGAGCCACCACCGTCGGAGCCACCGCCGTCGGAGCCACCGCCGTCCGAGCCACCGCCGTCGGAGCCGCCCCCACCCACCACGACGCCGTTGTCCGAACCGCCGTTGTCGCCGCCACCGAAATCCAGGCTGTCGGGCGAAGGCGCGGTCAACGTTCCGCCGTCGGTACCGGCCAACGACAGATCCGGCCCGCCACCGGGATGCGACCCGAGCAACGTCTCCTTGAACCCCGTACCTCCGCCGGTGATCGCCGCCGACGCCAACTGCGGGGGCGAGATCGTGTTCGCCCGGCTCGCACCGGCCAGCGCCGAACTCGCGATCGAGTCGACCGGGTAGTCCCAGTTCCCGTAGACGACGCCGTTCCCGATCCAGCTCGCGGTCGGCGACGTCACGCTGTTGACCAGACCGACCGACACCGCCTGCCCCGGCGTCGCCAGCACGTGCTTGCCCAGCCCACCGACGTTCGTGGACGGCGAGTTGACCCGGGTGATCCCGCGGTTGATCCGGTCGATCGCCGAGTCCGACAGTCGCCCGGTGATCGCCCGCCCGACGCCCTTCTTCGCCCACTGCATCGCGGGCGCGACGCCCATCCCGATCGGCACACCGGCCGTCGCGCCGATCGCCGACGCCGCGGTCTTCCGGAAATCCCAGCTGTCTCGCTTGCCGGTCATCATCTGATAGGCCTGCGCCAGACCGTCGACCAGAACGACCTCTTCGATCAGCTCCTCGACGAGTTCTTCCGCGGCTTCTTTCGCGAGCTTCTTCAGCAGCTCCTTCCGGAGCTCCTTCTCGACGATCTTCCGCGCGATGTTCTTCAGCAGCTGCTTGAACGCCTGTTGGACGGCAAGCCGGCCGCCCATCATGATCGGCTGGATCGCGGCCGTCGAGCCGCCCGCGGTGAAGAACGCCGCCACCAGCGCGATGAAGACGCTGATGATCGTGATGATCACCGTGATCAGCGTCGTCAGCTTGTTGTACTGCAGCTCGAGCGCTGCGTTGTCGCTCATGCCGGCGAGCGACTGCGCCATGTCGGCGACCGCGCCCAGCCCCGACTCCGGCGACTGTCCGAGCGCCTCCCACAACCCGAGGAACGCGTACCCGGAGTCACCGCCCCATGCGTTCAGCAGGTTGTTGACCACCGGGCCGGCATCACCCAGCGCGTCGTTCAACGCCTTGCTGATCTGCCCCCACTCGTCGGCGAGGACCCACAGATCGTCCTCATTGCCTTCCGGCCACGGGTTACCGGCCGAGACTCCACAGATGAAGTCCCAGACGTAGTCGTATTCGCCGAAGTCCGGCTTCCAGACAGGCATGGGCCCCCGTTGCCCCCGGTCAGATCTCGGGCGGCGGAGCCACCGGCTGAGCCGTCAGCTTCTTGATCGCGTCGCCCAGCGCCTGGTCGACGTCGACCGTGCCCTCCACTGCTTTGCTGACCATCGGCCCGACGTCGGTGAGCACGTCGACGTAGCGGGTGGAGGCCTCCAGCGTCTTGCTGGCCGCGCCGTTGCCGCCCTTGTCGTAGTTCTCCACGAACTTGTGGCCGGGATCGTCGTCGCCCCAGACCGCGGCGCCCTTGCCGTGGATCGCCCGGATGCGCCCGACCGACACGCTGATCTTCCGCTCGAGTTCGTCGGCGATCGTCGTGAGCTGCCGCGCGGCCTCGGCCGCTTCCTTCGGACGCAGGAACGTGTTGCCATCGGTCATCGGAACGCGTCTCCGCCCATCACGTCGTTGTCGAGCCGCCGGAAGAACGAATCTAGGTCTCCGTCGAGCTGGGCCCGGACGTCCTGCTCGGGCAGGAACGGACGGCAGAGCTCGGCGGTCCGCTCCGCGACCTGCCGAGCACCCTCCTGGATCGTCTCGGTGATCGCCGCGGCCAGTTTGCGCGAGTTGGTCTCGCGGTAGATCCGCGGATCGAGATCCAGCTGGACGAGTTGACCGCGCGGGCCGACGGTGGCCGTGACCAGCCGGTCCTTGGAGTGCACGACGATCTTGATCGCCTGCAGTTGCTGCTGGAGCTCACCGACACCGGCACGCAGGCGATGGAACTCGTCCATCAGCTCGTCGGCGCGCGCTTGTAAGCCTCGTGGGTCCACGACGTGCTGCCTTCCCTCCGTGCTCGGCCCCTTCGAGACTCTCTCGCGTCCGGCCGACAGTACTGGACCGTTGACATCCGATGGATACGATCCGCCACGAAACGAGCGACGGACGGGGTGACCGGGCATGCGACGGCCGACGGCCTTTGTGCTGGTACTCGCCGCGGTCCTGGCGTCTGTCACGGTGGCTTCGCCTGCGGCCGCGGCGCCCGGCTGCTCCAACCCGGTGCGGCCCGGATCGGTCGTGAGCCAGGTTCCCTGGCAGCAGAAACTGTTCGGGCCCGAGCGCATCTGGCGGTTCAGCCGCGGCGGCGGGGTGACGGTCGCGGTCATCGACTCCGGCAGCGACGACGACCACCCGCAGCTCCGCAACGCGATCGTGCCCGGCCGAGACCTGCTCGATCCGGGTGACGACGGGACGCTGGACTGCGTCTCGCACGGCACCGCGGTCGCCAGCCTGATCGCCGCCCGGCCGGTCGACGGCGTCGGATTCCGCGGGCTGGCTCCGGACGCGAAAGTCATGCCGATCCGCATCACCGACCAGGAGCCGGGCGCCGAACCGGGCAGCGGAAACACGGTGTCCGAGGCCGGACTGGCCGAGGCGATCGACGACGCGGTCCAGGCCGACGTGAAGATCATCAACCTCTCCCTCGTGCTCTACCGGGACGACCGGAACGTACGGGCGGCCATCGAACGGGCCGTGGCCGCGAACATCCTGGTCGTGGCCGCGGCCGGGAACGGCCACAAGGACGGGCAGAACGACCCGACGCCGTACCCCGCCGCGTACGACGGGGTGATCGGGGTCGGTGCGGTCGGTCAGAACGGTCAGCTCCTCGCCGCGTCGCAGGTCGGTCCGTACGTCGACCTCGTCGCACCGGGCGACCAGGTTCTCGCCGCCACCCGGGTGAGCGGTCACGCGGTCGTCAGCGGCACCAGCTTCGCGACGCCGCTGGTCGCCGCCACCGCGGCGCTGGTCTGGGCGGCCTCGCCCCAACTGACCGCCGCGCAGGTCGCCCGCCAAGTCATCACGACCGCCGACCCCGGAGCCGGGGCCCCGGACGCCGGTTACGGCGCCGGTGTCGTCGACCCGTACCGCGCGGTCACCGAGCGCCTGGCCGACAAGAACACCGGCGCGCTCAGCACCCCGCTCTCGCCGCCTCCGCAGCCGACCGGCCGCGGCGACAACCGCGCGTCGACGCCGCCGATCGCATTGTGGATCACGCTCGCCGGCCTCGCGCTGTTGATCGGTCTCGGCGTCGCTGCCGTGGTGATCCCCAAGGGCCGCCGGCGCGGCTGGCGCGCCGAACGGCCTGCTCCCGTGGCGTCCACCAAAGAAAGTACGGAACCGGTGGGCAACCCGGAGGACCTCTTCGGTCCGGTCAGGCGATGACCCGGGGCGCGGACGCGCCCCGGACCGGAACGCGGAACTATGCGCCGCCGCCAAACATGTTGGTGTTCTGCTTCTCGCGGGCGTGCATGATCTCCGCGGACTTGAGGACCGCGCCCTTGATGCCGGTCAGCAGCTGAGCGAGGTCCTGCGACGCGCTGTCCCATTCCCGCTTGCGGGCCATGTAGGCGGCCTTGGCGTCGCCGTCCCACGTCGCGAGCAGCGGCTGGACGCCTTTTTCGAGACCGTCGAGCTCAGCGTTCATCTTGCCGATCGCGCTCTGGATGTCTTCCGCCGCTTTGGTGAGCGAGGCGAAGTTGACCGCGATCTCGTCGGAAGTCGGCATTGGATTTCTCCCCGTTCAGAGCTGCAGCGCAGCGGTGATCGAACCGGCGGAGGCGCCGGCTGCCTGCATCTCGGACTTCATCTCTTCGTCGCTGACCTCGTAGGTGCGACCGGACGTACCGACCGCCTCGGCCAGGGACCGCAGCGAGTGGTTGAGCTTCGCCATGTCCTGGTCGAACCGCTCACGGACCTGCTGGAACGACGTCCCGCCCTGACCGAGCCAAGCCGACTGCAACGGCGTCAGCTCGTTCATCAGCGAGGTCAGCGTGGAGGTGAGCCGGTCAGCGACGCCATCGACGTCCTTTTCGGTCTTCACCATCGTCGCGGTATTCGCGCGCATGTTGCTCATGGAAGCCTCACCCCGTCGGAATGTCCGGTGTCCCGTGCGTCTCGGGACTCTCTTGGCGTCGCTTTCGCAGCGACCGTAACCCCCGGTCGCCAGCCGGACCGAAAGAACGGCGGTAATTCACCGGTCCGCTGTAGCTACACGGCTGCCTGTGGAAATCAGTTCGACGGGACTTGTTTCGTGGCAGCTTTCGGATCGAGTGCGCTGCCGACGGGCAGCCGCGCCACGAGCGAAGAAGGGAGATCGACGGGCCGGACGCCGCCGTAGCCGAGCGTCGCGGCCACCTCGGTGCCGGCCAGCGGATGGGCGCGTCCGTCGTCGGTGACCAGGTAGGACGTTCCGTCGCTCGCCGTCGGCGAAGACAGCGCGCGCACCAGTGCGGCCCGGCCGGGCTCGACATCGATCCGGTCGGCCAGGGCCTCGCCGTCGGTCGAGGCCGGGACGGCTGAGGTCGCCGAGGACTTCAGCGGTTCGCTGCCGACGACGATCGTCGGCGTCTCGTCCGCGCTGCTGAACGTGGCGCAGGTCGCAGACCTCGGGCTGAGGTCGGTTTCGGCCGCGGGGGCGGTGGCCGGAGGGGCGTCGTCGCCACTGTCGACGGGTTTCGGCGCGGGCGCGTCGCTGACCGGGATCTCGAGCGCGGTCGGGGCCCCGTTGCGGTAGGCGGCCCGGGTCGCGTCGTCGGCCAGTTGGATGTCGGCCTGGAGCGAGGTGATCGACTGCAGATCGTCGGCCGTGGCGACGTAGAACGTCGGAGCGGCGTTGTTGGAGGGCTTCGCGACGAAGATCTGACCGATCCGGGCGTCGGGCCTGGCGTTCGAGGAGTTGCCGATGTCGGCGAGGCCGAGCGGTCCGATACCGCCACCGGCGGGGATCGCCCCCAGCCAGGCGCGGGTGACGGGTAGCGGCGTCTGCTGGCCCATGCCGAGCGCGTTCAGGACCACCGCGGACTTGGTGATCGGGTAGCGGTGATCGTTGGTGATCAGCCAGAAGTCACCGGAACCGCGTTCCTTGGCGACGACGGCCTTGCGTGCGAGCGGATGGCCACCGACCGGAGCGACGCCGACCCCGAGGACGCCGGCCGGCACGTCCGCGCCCGCTTTGTCTTTCTGTAACTGCATGCACAGCGACCACGGGCTGCCGAGCATCTGGTCCACGGCCGGGAGGGAGTCGGGCGCGTCGGCGATCCCGAGCCGCGCTCCGCGCGGATAACCGACGAGCGACTGCCGGGAGACCGAGTTCGTCTGCGTGTTGCCTTGGATCAGGACGGCGGACACGTAGTTCGCGACCGGATGCAGAGTGCCGTCGAGCACGACGAACTTGGTGCCGGTCTCCTTCTCGACGACGATCGCCTGACCGTTCTGCCAGGAGGTGTCGCCGCCGGGACGGAAGAGGCCGTAGATGCCGACGCCGGCCAGCGCGAGGACGGCGACCATGATGCTGGCGAACGCCGCGCCCGCGAGCCGCCGGAACGGGACCTGGGCCGGGTCGGTTTCGCGCATGATCAGCGCGGACACGAACCGTTGCACCAGGAACTGGTACGACTGGAGCTGGTCTTTCCTGGAAGCCATCGCCCTTCCCTGCCGGTCTGGCCCGGTGCTTACACCATAGAGATCCGGTGTCTGCACGGGCCGGGGGTGGTTCAGGTTCTGGATACTCGGTGAGTCCACGACGGTGAGGAGTTCGTCATAGTCAGCCGACAGGAAGCAGTGGAGCGGGCGATCCGGTGGCTCGGGGCGCCGGCCGACCGGATCGCGCTGCGGGAATTCGACCACGGGTGGGTGGCCTGGGTGGCCGCGCCGACGAGGGTGGATCCGGCGGTGCCACCGGATCGGGTGGGGGACGCGAGGGTGGTGGTGGATCGCGAGTCCGGCGAGGTGACGAGTTGGCCGCCGCTGCCGGTGGACGAGATCATCGCCCGCAGCACGCCGTCAACCCCCGGCCGCTTCCCCGAAGACGTGACCGCCCACCTGCGAAAAGCCGGCTGGTACCCGGGCCGGCGGATCGCCGAGGCAGACATCGAGCGGTTCGATCAGCGGATCCGGGAGCTCACCCGGGACGACCCTCCGGAGCTGAGGGTTTCGGCCGCCGCGCGACCGATCCTGGAGGAGTTCGGCGGGCTGACGATCGGCGTCCCGGGCAATACTTGGCGGGTGCACCCGATCGACACGGATCCTGACCCGGAACGCTTCGCCGCGATCTCGACCTGGCAGGACGAGCCCGTCACCCCCGTGGCGGAACTCGACCCGCCGGATCCCGGCGATGTCGTCGTCGGTCACGACGGTCGCGTCTTCATCGGCGACTTCAACGGCAGCTACTACCTCGCCGAGGACTTCGACTGGGCCGTCGTGCGCCTGATCCGCGGAGAGGAGCCGCTGCCCTCGGTACGCGCGGGCGCGGAGATTCACTTCACCGACTACGCCGGGCGGCCGATCGACCCGAGTACGACGCGGCGGCCCGAGGCGTAGACCCCGGCTCCCCTCAGCCGCCGAGGCCGCGGACGTAGCCGTAGAGGCCCAGCACCCCGCAGACCAGCGGCACGACCGCCAAAACCAGCACCACGTCCAGCACGTCCGACAGCCGCCCCAGATACGGCGACGGCGGACGGCGGCTGTACGCCAGCCCACCGGCCAGCACCAACGCGGCCACCAGCACCAGCACCGGCGTCACCACGGTCAGCCGCGTCGCCGACCCGCCCAACGACGGCGCGAACGCCATCGCGGTGAGCCCCACCAGCCCCGCGACCAGCAGCGGCACCCGCTGCCGGATCGTCGCCAGCAGCCGCGCCCGCAGCAGCACCGCCGCGGCCACCACGACCACCAGCACCGTCGCGGTGACATCCGCCGCCCGCAGCAGCACCAGCGACCCGAGGCCGAGAGCGACCGACACCCCCAGCAAAGCCCCGGTCAGAACGTCGTCCGACCGGGCGACCGCGGCGTACACCACCCGCCGCGAAGGCATCACCGTCTCGGTCATCAACTCGTCGGCCGACCGCGGCAGCGTCGGCAGCGGCACCCGCCCGAGCCGCATCGCGATCAGCGGCAACGTCGGCACGATCAGCAATGCCAGCCCGACCACCACCGCCGACGCCCCGACCGGCGAAGCCCCCGCGTACGGCAGCAGACCGCCGAGAACCCCCAGCAGCCCGGCCACCACCCCGCCCACGAACACGAACCCGGCGTCGCTCACCGCCAGGTAGCCGATCACCGCGACGAACACCATGCTGACCGACCCGACCAGCACCTGCCCCGCGCCGAACGTCAGCACCCGGGTCGAGTCGGCCAGCACCACCGCGCCGCCCACGAACCCGTACGGCAGCCCGACACCGGCCACCACCGCGCCGGCCACCGAGTCCGACAGCGCCCGCGACAGCACGCCGCCGACCACCGCGAACAGCGCGGCCATCGACAGCAGCACGATCCCCACCGAGCCCGCGGAGAGCCCCGAATACAGCACGGTCGCCAGCCCCAGGAGCAGCAACGCCGCCGTCACCGTGAGTCCGGTCACCCGCGTCGTGGCCGGTGACCACGCCCGGCCCTGCCGACGGGCGCCGGCCGCCACCGCGTCCGCCAGGTCGTCGTAGTCGAGCTCGGGCCATTCCGTGCGGCGGGGCACCAGGTGCAGGACCTCGCCGTCGCGGACGTCCTGGACGGCGAGGGGTTTCTCCGGATCCAGCGGCTCGCCGTCGGCACGCCGCAGCGACCATCCGCCGTGCGCCTGCCCGTCGTCCGCCAGGCCCTCACCCGCGTGCCGCAGCAGCACCGGCAGCAACTCGGCGAGCGGAGGCGCCTCGGGCAACGCGAGGTCCACCCGGCGCCGCGGAGCGGCCAGCGTCACACGCGCAAGGCCATCAGCGCTGGTCGTGGCCACAAACCGCTCCTTTATCCACAGCTGCGTTCGCGATCAGCTCGACCGTAGCGGCTCTTTCCCTACGATGGGCGGCAAGCATCCACGGGGAGGATCGGTTGGGAACGGTCATCGTCAAGCGGCCACCGCGTCGCCCTGCGCCGGACTTCCCGGAGGGCGAGTTGCTGCTCGAGTCACCGCCGACGATCCCCGCGCCCACCGGCCGCGCCTGGGGCCAGATGATGACGATGTTGCCGATGCTGGCGGGCTCGGCGGCGATGGCGCTGATGTTCGCGGGCACCGGAGGCGGCACCCTGCGTTACATCACTGGCGGCCTCTTCGGCTTGTCCGCGGTCGGCATGCTCGGCAGCCAGATGGGCTCCTACTCCGGTCAGCCCAGCAAGCAGGAGATGGCCGCGCAGCGCCGGGAGTACATGCGCCACCTGGCCCAGCTGCGGCGCAAGACCCGCCACACGGTCCGGGCCCAGCGCGAGGCGATGTTCTACCGCCACCCCGAGCCGGCCGCGCTCTGGACCTCCGCGGGCAGCTACCGGCTCTGGGAACGGCGTCCGGCCGACGAAGACTTCGCCGTCGTCCGGATCGGCCTCGGCCCGCAGGATCTCGCGACGCCGATGATCACCCCGCCGGTCCAGACGATGGACGACCTGGAACCGCTCTGCGCCCAGGCGCTCCGCCGTTTCGTCACCACCTACGCGGTGGTTTCCGACATGCCGGTCGCGCTCGCGTTGAACGGTTTCTCCCGCATCTACCTCCGAGGCGACGCCGAGGGCGTCCGCGGGGTGTCCCGCTCGCTGCTGGCTCAGGTCACTACCTTCCATGCTCCGGACGACGTCCGAGTGGTCGTTTGCGCAGCTCCGGAGCGGCTGGCCGCCTGGGAATGGGTCAAGTGGCTGCCCCACGCCCAGCACCCCGAGCGCACCGACGCCCTCGGTCCGGTGCGGCTGGTCGCACCGACCGTGCTGGCGGCCGAGGCGATGCTCGACGACGTGCTGTCCGGGCGCCCGCGGTTCAACCCGACCGGTGCCGGGCAGGAGGTCTCGCCCCACCTGGTGGTGATCCTCGACGGCGCCGACCCGGCCGGTTCCGACCACCTGGTCACCGACGGCGGCATCGAGGGCGTCACGCTGATCGACATCGGCAACCCACCGCCGCGCCTGCTCGACCCGACCTCGCTGGTCCTCGACGTCGATCGGGCCGGCCGGCTGCGCAGCGCCACGATGGACGGCGAGGCCGAGATCGGCACCGCCGACCGGATGGGCATCGTCCAGGCCGAGGCGCTGGCCCGGCAGCTCGCGCCGCTGCGGCTGTCCGCGGCCGGGCGCGGCGAGCGCCCGATGAGCACCGAGCTCGAGCTGGCCGAACTGCTCGGGATGGGCGATCCGCGCCTGCTCGACCCGTCGACGTCGTGGCGCCCGCGGCCCAACCGCGAGCAGCTGCGGGTGCCGATCGGCATCGGTTCCGACGGCAGCCCGGTCGAGCTCGACCTGAAGGAATCCGCGCAGGACGGGATGGGCCCGCACGGCCTGCTGATCGGCGCCACCGGCTCCGGTAAGAGCGAGCTGCTCCGCACGCTCGTCCTCGCGCTGGCCGCGACGCACTCGTCCGAGCTGCTGAACTTCGTGCTGGTCGACTTCAAGGGTGGCGCGACGTTCACCAAGCTCGACCGGCTGCCGCACACCAGCGCGGTGATCACGAACCTGGCCGACGAGTTACCTCTCGTCGACCGGATGACCGACGCGATCAACGGCGAGATCCTGCGCCGCCAGGAACTGCTGCGCAGCGCGGGCAACTACGCGTCCCTGCGCGACTACGAGCGGGCCCGCGCGGCCGGGGCGCCGCTGTCCCCCATGCCGAGCCTGCTGATCGTCTGTGACGAGTTCAGTGAGCTGCTCTCCGCCAAGCCCGACTTCATCGACATGTTCGTCCAGATCGGCCGGGTCGGCCGGTCGCTCGGCGTCCACCTGCTGCTCGCGTCGCAGCGCCTGGAGGAGGGCCGGCTGCGCGGCCTCGACACCCACCTCTCCTACCGGATCGGCCTGCGGACGTTCTCGTCGATGGAGAGCCGCGTCGTCCTCGGTGTGCCGGACGCCTACGAGCTGCCGCGCGCGCCCGGCCACGGGTACCTGAAGTTCGGCACCGAAGAGATGACGCGGTTCCGGGCCGCGTACGTCTCCGGCGTCTACCGCGAGGGCGGCCGGCGGGGCACCGGGCCGGGCGCCGAGCGCACCCCGGTCATGGCGTTCTCCACCACCTACCAGGCCCCCCGGCGTGACGACGAGCCGGCCAAGGAGGCCGCTCCCGACCCGGACGAGGGCATCGGCGAGAGCCTGCTCGACATCATGGTCGAGCGGCTGCAGGGCCGCGGCACACCGGCGCACCAGGTCTGGCTCCCGCCGCTGAAGGAGCCCGCGACGCTCGACCAGCTGCTTCCGCCGCTCACGGTCGAGCCCGGCCGCGGCCTCACGGTCGGCGACCCGGCGTGGCGCAGTTCGCTGCGCGCGGTGGTCGGCCTGGTCGACCGGCCGCTCGAGCAGCGGCGCGATCTGCTGACGCTCGACCTGTCCGGCGGTCTGGGGCACGCGGTCGTCGTCGGCGGCCCGCAGAGCGGTAAGAGCACGGCGCTGCGGTCGGTGGTCACCGCGCTCGCGCTCACCCACACTCCGGTCGAGGCCCAGTTCTACTGCCTCGACTTCGGTGGCGGGTCGCTGGCCGCGCTGCGCGAGCTGCCGCACGTCGGCGGCGTGGCCAGCCGGCTGGAGGCGGGTGAGGTCCGCCGCACGGTCGCCGAGCTGCGCACCCTCCTGCTCGAGCGCGAGCGGCGGTTCTCCCGCAACGCCATCGACGGCATGGCCACCTACCGCCGCCGCAAGGCCCGCGGCGAGTTCGCCGACGACCCGTTCGGTGACGTGTTCCTGGTCGTCGACAACTGGCTGACGCTCCGCAACGAGTTCGAAGAGCTCGAGGCGGGCGTCACCGACCTGGCGAACCGCGGGCTGTCCTACGGCATCCACGTCGTGGTGTCGGCGACCCGGTGGCTCGATCTGCGTCCGGCGCTGCGCGACATCCTCGGTACCCGTCTCGAGCTCCGGCTGGGCGAACCGTCCGACTCGTATCTCGACCGGCGTACCGCGGTGAACGTCCCGGAGAACACGCCGGGCCGGGGCATCACGGTCGACAAGTTCCACTTCCTGACCGCGCTCCCCCGTGCCGACAGCCGGGCCGAGTCCACCGACCTCTCCGACGGGGTCGCGAAACTCGTCCAGGACGTCGCGAACGCCTGGGCCGGGCCGCTGGCGCCGAAGGTCCGGCTGCTGCCGTCGACCGTGCCGTACGCGAACCTCACGGCGTCGGTCGCGGCCCAGGAGGTCCGCCCGGCCGGTGTGCCGATCGGCATCGCGGAGACCGACCTCCAGCCGGTCTTCGTCGACTTCGCCACCGACCCGCACTTCCTGCTGTTCGGCGACTCCGAGTCCGGCAAGACCGGGTTCCTGCGTCAGCTCGCCCGGCGCATCACCGACACGCACGACCCCGACCAGGCCCGGATGATCGTCGTCGACTACCGGCGCAGCCTGCTCGGCGCGGTCTCGCCCGAGCACCTGATCGGCTACGGCACGTCCGCGCCGGTCACCGAACAGATCATCAACGAGGTCGCGAACGTCATGCACAACCGGCTCCCGGGGCCCGACGTCACCCCGGAACAGCTGCGCGATCGCAGCTGGTGGCGCGGTCCCGACCTCTACGTCCTGGTCGACGACTACGACCTGGTCTCCTCCGGATCCACCAACCCGCTCGGCCCGCTGCTCGACGTCCTGGCGCAGGCCCGCGACATCGGCCTGCACCTGATCGTGGCCCGTCGCAGCGGTGGGGCCAGCCGGGCGCTGTACGAGTCGTTCGTCATGCGTCTGCGCGAACTCGGATCACCCGGCCTGGTGATGTCCGGAGACCGGGACGAAGGCGTTCTGCTCGGCAACATCCGGCCGCAGGCACTGCCGCCCGGCCGGGCCTGGATGGTCACCCGGAAGGACGGCGCCCGGCTCGTGCAACTGGGCTGGCTCGACCCGTCGGAGTGAACCCGTCCGGCCGCACAGCCGTGAGTACTCCACGAATGACGAGGAGGGGTAGCAGTTCACAGTTACCTCAATGCGCCCGTTAGCACTAGCGCACCTCGATACCCTTCGCACGAAACGCTCAGCAACCGCAGAAACGGGGAACGCGATGGCTGACCGCGACGGCAACATCCGCGCCAGCTTGCACGCAATTCGCGAGTTCGGCGCGAACGTGAAAGACGTGGGCCACAAAGACCTGGCCACCGGCCTGGGCAAGAACTTCGCCAACGAGATGTCGCAGGGCGCGCTCGCCTTCAGCGGACGGGGCGAAGGCGGCTGGGAGGGCTCGGTCCCTCCGCTCGGCGAAGCGATCTTCTTCGGCAGCCTGATGTCCAGCTACTCGATGGCCGCCGGGCAGTTCGCCGGCGACGCGATCCTCGGCCTGAGCGCACTCGGGTTCGCCGCTGAGGGCATCGCGACCGAATACAACGACGGTGACGCGTTGAGCGGCGCCACGATGGACAACGTCATCGACGCGTTCATCCCTCGGCCGGAAGACCAGCAGCCACCGGCTCCGGAGGCGACGCAGACCGACAACACCGACGAGAAGAGGGGCCCCGGCGGCCAGCCGGGCGACGCGGACGCACCGGCGCCGACCGGCACCGGCGAGCGCCCGACCCGGCCCGGCGGTGGACCCGGTATCCCGGATGCCGACGCCGACGGGTACAAGACCCCGGCATTGCAGATCTGACCAGGCCGTAGCGGAGGAGTACCCATGGGGGACAACTACTACGGCTACACGTGGGAGCCGGGCAGCGTCCGCGTAGCCGAGCACGACACCTACGTACCCGAAGGCCGGTACGCCAGCCTGAACGCGACCAACTGGGGCGACACCGACAACATCGCGCACATCCGCGCGCTGTGGCCGATGATCGCCGGGCTCGACCCGGAGAAGATCGCCAAGCTCGCCCAATCCTGGCGCACGCTGTCGACCCAGCTGACGGCCGCGAAGAACAACCTCAGCCGGCACGGCGGCCGGCTCGCCCCGGAGTGGACCGGCGACGCGGCCAACGCGTTCCTCGAGCGGGTCGGCGGTTCGTTGTACTCGCTCGACCAGTGGATCGAGGCCGCGACGAAGAACGCGGCGACGATCGACCGGATCGCCAACGACATCCGGACGACGAAACCCAAGGTCCAAAAGCTCTACAACGACTGGCTGGCCGAATCGAAGACCGAGAAGGCCAAGCGCGACGCCGACAAGACGTCGTCGAACCAGAGCCAGGACAGCAACGACATCATCGGCTTCCTGGGTAAGCACCACGTCATCCCGGGCAGCCTGGGCGACAAGGCCTACAAGTGGGCCCGCGACGCGGTGCCGCAGGAAGAGATCGACCAGAAGTACACCCAGCAGGCGTTACCGATGGTGAAGAACCTCGCGAACCACTTCACGTCGGCGGCGTCGACCGGGGTGAGCCTGCCCGGCAAGTTCAAGGGGCCGACGACGTTCAAGGTCGTCCAGCCCTCGTACGGCGGTCCGAAGCCCGGAGCGCCGGGCGCCGGCCCGGGTGCGCCGCCACCGGTTCCCGGCGGGACCGCGCCGGCTGCCCCGCCACCGGTCGCCGCGGTCGCGCCACCCCCTCCGCCTCTCCCGCCGGCCGCGAAGCTTCCGGGCACGCCGCCGGGGCCTCCGCCGGTGCAACTGGCCGGTGCGCCTCCGGCGCCGCCGGCGGTGCTGCCCGCACCGGCACCACCGCCGGTCGCGCCTCCGGGCACGCCTCCGATCGCACCCGGCCCACTCCCGGCGCCACTGCCGCCGGGTGCCCGCCGCACGCCGCCGACCCGTCCGACGCTGACTCCTCCCCGGCCGCCGGGCCAGGGCGCGACCGGACGTCCGAACCAGCCGACGCTGCCCGGCCGCACCGCGGGCCGGGGCGGTGGCGGCCCGAACCCGCCGAACACGCCCCGCCTGCCCGGTAACCCGCAGGCCAAGGGCGCCCGCGGCGGCGGGCCGGCCAAGCCGACGCTGCCCGGCCGCACGGGCGCACCCGGGTCGCCGGAAGCCGGCCGCGGTGCCCCCGGACGCTCGGCCGCGAACGGTGCCCGCCCCGGTCTCGACGGCCGCAAGGGCCGGCTGGGCCAGGGCGAGCGTCCCGGGGCGCCCGGTCGTTCCGCATCCGGTCGTCCCGCATCCGGCCGTCCCGGTGCCGGCCGTCCCGGTGCCGGGCAGCCGCGGCTGCCCGGCCGCACCGGCGGGCCGCCGATCCGGCGGTCGTCCGGCGTCACCGAGCCGCCGGAGTTCCGGCGGACGACGCCGAGCACGCTCCCCGACGCCGACGAGCCGCACGTCCGGCCACCGGCCAAGCCGTCGCTCGGCGGACGCCGTCAGCCGGGCGGTCCGACGTCGCACGAGCCTCTGAACGGCGAGCGCAGCCGCACGGTTCGGCAGGAGCTCACCGGCCGCGCCGGGCGGGAGGGCGGTCACCAGCTCGACACCCGCCCGGCCGTCGACGCGCCGCGAGGCCGGGCCGAGGCGGCGGCGGCCGAGGAGATGTTCGCGCCGGTGGAATCGGCGCCCGCCGTGATCGAACGTTCCGACGCGCCGGTCGCGCAGCATCCAGGGCCGGCGCTGGGCCGATCGTGAACCGCGCCGCGCGCGTGCTGGCCGCGGGCTTCCTGCTCGTGGTCAGCGCGCTCGTCGCGGTCGGGACGGCGCCTCCGGCGGCGCGGGCGGACTCGGTCCGGAGTGGCCAGTGGTACCTGTCCACGTTGCACGTCGCCGAGGCGCAACGCCTCACGAAAGGCCAGGGTGTGGTCGTCGCGGTCGTCGACACCGGCGTCGACCCCACCCACCGGGACATCGCCGGCAGCGTGCTGCCCGGCATCGACATCTACACCGGCAAGGCACCGGTCCGGGGCAAGTACTTCACCGATTACCACGGTACGGCGATGGCCGGGCTGATCGCCGGTCACGGCCACGGCGCCGGTGGACGCGACGGCATCCTCGGGATCGCTCCCGGGGCGAAGATCCTGCCGATCAAGGTGTCCCGGTCGACCGGCCTGTCCGGCGGCCGCGAGGTCGCGATCGGGATCGAGTGGGCGGTGAAGCTCGGCGCCGACGTCATCTCGGTCTCACTGCAGACGCCGTCGGACGACCGCCTGCGCGAGTCGGTGCGGGCGGCCTGGGACAAGGGGATTCCGGTCGTGGCGGCCACCGGGAACGACGGCCCCAGCAGCATGATCTTCTACGACGGGGCGCTGCCGGTGACGGCGATCGGCCCGGACGGCAAGTTCGAAGACAGCCTCCAGTGGATGGCCGAGCCGAAAGGTGTCGCGGGACCGGGCGGCGACGTCCCGTCCGCCATCGAGGGCGGGTACGAGACCAGCACCGGCACGAGCAACTGCACGGCGATCGTCGCCGGGGTGATGGCGCTGATCAAGGCGAAGTACCCGAGCGACGACACCGCCGGGCTCTTCCGCCGGATCCGCTGGACCGCCGACGACCGCGGTGAGCCGGGTCAGGACGGGCAGTACGGATACGGCGTCGTGAATCCGGTCGCGGCGCTGACGAAAAACGTGACCGCCTCGCCGTCCGCGACACCGGCGACGACGGCCGCCGCGGAGAAAGAGTCGAAGAGCACGTCGGACGTGCCGGCAGCCGTCGTGGTCGCGGGCGTGGGGTGCCTCGCGGTGCTGCTGCTGGGCGCGATCGTCGGGGGGTTCGTGTTCGTGGCGCGGAAGGTGTGACCAGATCCGGGGTCGGATTTCCGGACGTTCGCGGTCTGTCGGTGGCGTCCTTCGTAGGCTGGGGTGGGACCAGGAGTGAGGAGCGAGCATGACCGTCGATCCGGGAGCGCAGCCCGCTCGGGGCTCCGCCGCGCCCGGGCGGCACCATGCCGCCGGTCAGCCCGCGGAGAACCCGGGTGCCGCCGCGCCCGTTCCCGGCCGCCATGCCGTCCCGCCGGCCGCTCAGTTCCCGCCTGCCTCTCAGGTCCCCCCGGCCGCTCAGGTCCCCCCGGCCGCTCAGGTCCCGCCGGCCGCTCAGGTCCCGCCGGCATCGCAGTTCCCGCCGTACGGCGGCGCGGCGGCTCCTGCTCCGGCCGCCGTCCCGGTGGAAGACGAGGCCCCCGAACGGGTCACGCAGAGCATCCCCCGGGGGGTGATCCGCCCGCCGGGCCAGGCGGTTCCCCCGGCCGCGACCGCGCCGCCGGGTCCGGCGCCCGGCTGGGCCGGCCAGCAGACGCCCGCGCCGGGTGGCGCGACCCGGATCGGCACGGTCGCTCCGGGATGGAACCCGCCGTCACCGGCCGCCGGTCCGGGCAACGTCTTAGGCGGACGCCCGGCCGCGAGCCCGGCGTCCGGACCAGCCGCCGCCCAGGCCGCCGCCGACGCGCTGGCCACGCGGGAAACCGTCCGGATCCAAGCCCCTCCGGCCTCGGCGTCCCCGCCCCGCCCGGCCTGGCCCGCACCGGCACCGGCACCGGCACCGGCACCGGCCCAGCACTCCCAGCCGGCCCAGTCGGCATGGCCCCGGGCCCAGGCCCAGGCCCCGGCCTGGCCGGCGCAGCCCCAGCCCGTCCAGGCCCAGCCCGTCCAGGCCCAGCCCGCGCAGACCCAGCCCGCCCAGGCCCAGCCGGCCCAGGCCCAGCCGGCCCAGGCCCAGCCGGCCCAGGCACAGCCGGCCCAGGCACAGGCCGCCCAGCCCGCCCAGGGCGGGCCCTACCCGGGTGCGCAGGCTCAGGCGGCGGCCGGCCAGAGCTCAGCCGCAACGACCTACGGAACCGCGCCGCTGGGTGCGACCACCTACGGGTCGTCGGCAGCCGCCCGGCCCGCGCCCGCCCCGGGCGGAGCCACCACCTACGGAACGCCCGCCGCAGGCGGAGCCGCCACCTACGGAACGCCCGCCGCAGGCGGTGCCACCACCTACGGCACCGCGCCCTCGACTCACGCCGCCCCGAACTGGCCCCCCGCCACCGCCACACCCGCCGCCACCGCAACACCCCCCGGCGCCGCCACACCGTTCGATGCCGCCGCGCCGCCCGGCACCGCCGCGTTCCGTGGCACCGCCGCGCCCGCTGCCCCGCACCTCGGAGCCCCCACCCCCCACCTCGGAGCCGCGCCGCGTGGAGCGGCGGCCGCCGCTTCCCTCGGCACCCCGGCCCCCTTCGGCACCTCCGCCTCCCTCGGCACCCCGGCCCCCTTCGGCACCTCCGCCTCCCTCGGCACCTCCGCCTCCCTCGCCGCGGGCTCCACCGTCTCCGCCGCAGCACCCGCCGCCTCAGCCGCCTCAGCCTCGGCCGCGGTGGCCTACGCCCAGCCACGCGCCGCCACCGCCACTACCGCGACCCCGGCCGCCGAGCAGTACCGCGCCGCCCAAGCCGCCCCGGACTCCGTCCGCCCCCCGGGCCCGCGCGCCCGCGTTCCGCAGCCGACGCTCCGGCGCCCGGCCGGACGCATCGGCCCGCTCCACCTGGCCCAGGTCGCCTCCTGGCAAGCCGTCGCGGCCGCGATCGCCGCGACGATCGGCCGCGGCACGGTCGCCCTCGGTTCCGCGGCCGCGCTCGCCGTCGTCGTCCTCGCGCTCACCGCCGTCCGCGTCCGCGGCCGCTGGACCTACGAGTGGCTCGGCCTCGCCGCCCGCTACTCGTCCCGGCGACGCCGCTGGAGCGCCCGCACCGACCACGACCCGGCGCTCCTCACCGCGGTCGCCCCCGGCGCCCGCGTCGGCCGCCTGGAACTCGCCGACGGCACCGACGAGACGATCGGCGTGCTGACCCACGAAGCCGGCCTCACCGCGGTCCTCGAGGTCGACCCCGACATCGACGGGCTCCTCGGCGAGGGCAGCACCCCCCTGCCGTCCCCGCTCTCCCTGCTTCCGCTGGGCGAGGCCGGCGAACTCCCGATCACCGCGCAGGCGATCGTCGAGGTCGTCCCGGCCCCGGTCGACGCACTGGCCGGCACCGCGATCGACCGCGCCTACCGCGACCTGTTCGGCACTCCCCCGCCCGCCCGCCGCCAAGGCTGGATCGCGATCCAGGCCGTCCGCACGCTCGACGGCCCGCCGACCGACGTCAAGGAGCTCGGCGCCGCACTCACCAGCGCGGTCCGCCGCACCCAGCGCCGCCTCGCGAAGGCCGGGTTCGCCGCCCACGTCCTGACCCGGGAAGAACTCGCCACCACCGTCGAGGAACTCAGCTTCGACCGCCCCGACCCAGACACCGGCGCGCGCCCGAACGGCGCGATGGCCGAGGAGTGGGCGCACTGGCGCACGCCCACGTCGGCCCAGACCACGCTCTCGGTCTACGGCTGGCCCGACCTGTCCGATCCCGATGCCGCGCTCGCTTTCGACCGTCTCGCCGATGCCGCGAACAGCCCCACCGCGCTCTCGCTCGGCATCCGGCGCACCGACCGCGGCGTCGAGGTCGAGGCGGTCGTGCGTGTCGCCGCGGCCTCCCGCCGCGACGTCGACCAGGCCGTCACCGCGCTGCTGGTACAGGCCGACGCCGACCGTCTGCGGCTGCGCCGCCTCAACGGCGAGCAGGCCAACGGCATGGCCGCGACGCTCCCGCTCGGCGGGTTCCTCCGATGAGCAAGCGCCGCCCTCCGCTGGCCGAGCGGCGATCCGCGATCGCCATCGGTGAGTCCGGCCCGGGCCAGATCCCCTCCCACGTCTTCTCGGTCGATCCGGACGCCACGTCCGGCGTCACCGACCAGTCGGCAGGTCTCGCCGGGGCGCTGCCGCTACGGGTCGGCGGCGAAGGGACCGTGCTCGGCATCGATCCGCACGGCAAGCCGCTGGCCGTCCGGCTGTTCCGGCCCACCCAGACGCGGGTCGTGCTGGTCGGATCCCCGCGCTGCGCCCAGCTGATCGCGTTCCGGTCGCTGGCGTCCGGCGCCCGGGTGACGATCGGTACCGCGCGTCCACAGGTCTGGGCACCGATCACGGCGGCCGCGCCACCCGGCACGGTCGCGATCAGGCCGGTCGACGCCGAGCCCGCCGAGCAACCCGGCACCCGCACCCGGCCGCTGCTCTATCTCGACGACGCCCCGCCGTACGGGGTGCCGCCCGAACTGCCCTCCGGCCGCTGGACCACGGTCCTGACGATCCGGGAAGCCCTCACCCACCGCGAGGCCGAGTTGCTCGAACGCGCGGATCTGGTGGCCGCGCAGCCGCTCGTGCCGGCCGAGGTCGAGGTGCTCTCGTCAGCGCTGAAGGTCCCGGGCATCGACGACCGTCTCAGCCGGCTGCCCGCCGACGTCCTCACGGTTGCCCACCCCCGCGGCGTCCGCTTCGGCCGTCTGACCGTCACCCAGACCGAGCAGCACTTCTTCGGCCCCGCCTTACGCCGGTAGTGAGAGCTCGACCTCGTCCATGCCGACGCCGGTGAGTTCGGAGGCCCGGACCCGCACCTGGTAGACACCACGCTCGCCGGCGACGCAACCCACTCGCGCTGCTGCGGCGGCGTCACCGCCGGTGTACTCGAGGTGCGCCCAGCCGCCCTCCTGGGAGCGCAGCAGGAACGGCTCGCCGCGCCACGTCGCGACCGGCCGGAGGTACACCATCCGCTCGACCTCGGACGCCAGCACCACCCGCCGGTGCCGCCCGTCGCGGACCCGGTCGAAGCCGTCCCGGGGGCGCTCGGAGTACAGCCGGACCCACAGCCCCTCCGGCGTCGGCGCCGGGAACGCCTCGAACTCACTCGCGCGCCAGCGAGCCACGTACCCCGCCCGCATCAGGACGGCCCCCGCACCATCAGCCACCGCCGCTGGTCGGCGTCGAACACCGCGATGCGACGTTCCGGCCCGTCCTGGGACAGGTGGAAGATCTCGCTGCCGTGCGGCGGCGCCACCCCGTCGACCTTGTACTCGCGGATCACCAGCTCGGGGCCGGCGACGAACCCGGTACCGCGGAACGGCGGCGCCTCCACGACCCACCCGTCGAGCTCGGCGGCGTAGGGCACCCGGTACAGCTCCGGCCCCACCATCGCCCAGCGCAGCAGGTACACCTCGTCGGTGGCTGCGGGTAGTCCCAACGCGTTCAGCAGCGAGGTCGAGTCGTCCGGCAGCGGAGCGTCGTCGAGCCGGTGGGCGAACCCGCTGATCGCGAAGTGCTCGCCGCCGAGGTACCTGGTCACCAGATCCAGCGAGATGACCTGCTGCAGCACCGGCATCTCGGCCGGGTCGGCCGGCTCGTCCCGGGCGAGGCGCACCACGGTCGCGGCCTCCAGCAACAGCTGCGAGGGCAACCCGGGGTCGACCGCGAGGTACCACTCCGGGTCGGGCCAGAACGCCGCCAGCTGCCGGAACGCCACCGGCCGGGCCACCGCACCCGGTGCCGCACCGACCTGCGAGAACGCGTCTCCGGACGTGAAGGCCAGCAGCCAGGTACGGCCGTTCACGGTCGTCGTGGCCCAGGAGAGCGGCTCGTGCCCGGCCGCCGCCGCCGCGGACACCGGCACCACCAGATCCGCGTCGCGCAACTCCGCGAGCGCGGCCCCGAGGACGCCCGCGTCCACTAGTCGCAGCCCTGCGTGCTGACCTTCTCGTCGGACTGCTTACCCTTCACGATCGCCTCGGAGATCTCGTCGTAGCTGAGCGCGAACCCGGTCTCCTTGTCGTCGACCGCCGCCGCGAACACCACGCCGTAGACCGTGCCGTCGGACGCCAGCAGCGGCCCGCCCGAGTTGCCGCTGCGCACCTCGGCCCGGAGCATCAGCACCTCGCGCTGGACGTCGACCGACCCGTAGATGTTCGGACCCTTGATCTGCCGCTCGTCGCGGATGCGCGCCGGGGTGGCGGTGTACGGCCCGTCCTCGGGGTAGCCGACGACGATCGCGTCGGCACCGGCCGCCGCGCGTGGGTTGAACCGCAGCAGCGGAGCGTTCAGGTTCTCGACGTCGAGCACCGCGATGTCGGTGTTGGGGTCGTACCAGACGACCTTGGCCTGGTACCGCTCGCCGAGCGACTCCACGGCCACCTCTTCGGTGCCGGCGACCACGTGCGCGTTGGTCATGACCCGGCCCTGCGAGAACAGGAAGCCCGTGCCCTCCAGCCGCCGGTCGCAGGACGGCGCCTGTCCGATCACCTTCACGACCGACGCCTGCGCGGCCTTGACCACCTCGGAGTTCGCCAGCGCGGTGTTCGGCGGCGCCACCGGCCGCACCTCGGTCGGCGTCAGCGGCCCCAGAACCTGCGGGAAATCGCCCTGCTCGACGACGTCACCAAAGCGGTCGTAAAGCGAACGAACCGTGTTGGGAACCGCGTTGTTGACGGCGGGGATGATGGCGGAGCGCCGGACCTGGCTGCTCAGCCACGGCGACGAGGAGTTCCCCAGCGGGGTCGCCACCATCCACGCGACCAGCAGCAGCGCGACGACCGACACGATCGAGCCGCCGAAACCGTCGACGACCCGCAGGCCGGACGACCGCATGCTGGCCCGCACCCGGCTGCCGATCGCCACCGCGAGGACCTGACCGATGAGCGCGGCGCCGAACGCGACGCCGAGCGCGATCGCGACCCGGCTGGTTTGGCTGTCGAACTGGTTGGCAATGACCGGAGCTAACTGGACCCCGAACAGAGCTCCGCCGAAGAACCCGACGAACGACAAGGCCCCGACGACGAATCCCTGGCGGTATCCGCTCACTGCGAAGCCCAGGATTCCGACAACGAGAGCGATGTCGAGAAGGCTTCCGTTCACTCGAGGTCCTTCCGGTCATGCGTTGCGGCGCGCTATCTCAACTCACGTCGATCATGCCGACCATGTTCGACGTGAAGTGGAACGTACTGACGAAGTCATAGCGTCCGTGACTGAGCGTGACCTCGGTTGACCATTCGTGTTCGCGGAGGACCCGTGAACACACCGTCACCGTAGCTGGCCGGTACCAACCGCCTGCTAACGGATCGCATCCGGTGGGCGGGTCGGCCGGGCCAGCGCGAGCGCGTCGGCGGGCAGGTCTTCCATCCGGTTGCGGTTCCACGGTTGGGCCCAGCCCCCGAGGTCGAGAACGAACGAGATCAGCCCGGCCGTGAAGCCCCAGACGAACATGTCGCTGACGCCGAACCCGGGCCCGATGACGCCGCTCGGGTGCCGGACGCGGAACCGGTTGCCGGCGTCGGCCAGAGCGGAGATCGGCACCCGCGCCACGGTGGCGACCTCACCGGCGTCGACCGGCCCGACCGGGTGCGGCCGCTCCCACCACCCGAGCACGCCGGTGACGATGAAGCCCGACACCGGGATCAGCACCGGCGGCAGCTCGCCGATCACCCGCACCGAGCCGGGCTCGAGCCCGACCTCCTCGTTGGCCTCCCGCAGCGCGGTGCCGATCGGGCCGTCGTCGCCCGGATCGGTCGCGCCGCCCGGGAACGCCGGCTGGCCGGCGTGGCTGCGCAGCGTCGCCGCGCGCTCGAGCAGCAGCAGGTCGGGGCCGTCGGGGCCGTCGCCGAACAAGATCAGCACCGCGGACGGACGGCCGCTGCCGTCCGGCGGCGGCACGAACCGCGAGATCTGGTCGCTACGGACCTGCGGCAGCGCGCCGACCAGCGTGTGCAGCCAGGACGGCAGGGTTTCGACGCCGGGCTCCGGATGGCCGGCCGGGTTCTCGTTCATGCCACGCGTACTCCGAGATATCGCCCGGCCAGTGCGGACAGAGTCTGGTCGGTGAGAGGGCTGCCGCGGTAAACGTGGACGACTTCGCCGTCGGCCGAGACGAATGCGGTGGCCGGCAGCGTGTTCACCTTCAGGGCGTGCAGGACCTCGCGGGCGCGGTCGTAGACGTTGGCGAACGTGACGCCGACGTCGTCGGCCGCCAGGACCGCGTTCGGGGCGTCGTCGCCGGTGTTCACGCCCACGACCGCGACCCGGGTGCCCGCGGCGGTGGCGAACCGCTCCATCACCGGCATCTCGTCCTTGCAGGGCAGGCACCAGGACGCCCACAGGTTGAGCACCAGCGGACGCCCGATCGGTGCGCCGATCGTCACCCGCGCCCCGGTCGGCTCCATGCACGGCAGCGGCCGGACGCCCTTCAGCGGGCTCTTCGCGGGCACCTGCCCGGTCGGCGCCGGGCAGGTCGCGAACTTGCTCTTCGCGAACGCGCCGGAACTCGGGCCCGGTGTGGGCGCCGCCGCCTCAGGCGTGTCGGTGGTACACCCGGCCAGCAGAACCAGCACGGCCACCACGAGCCCGAAATACTTCATGCCCCTACCAGTGCCGCCAGTTCATCGGCTCGCGGGCCTTTGAGGAGCTTCACCGCGGCCGGCAGGTCGGTCGGCCCGGTGCCGTACGACGGGCAGAGCGCCGACAGCGTGCACGCGCCGCACGCCGGTTTCCGCGCGTGACAGACGCGCCGCCCGTGGAAGATCAGCCGGTGCGAGAGCATCGTCCAGTCTTTGCGATCGAACAGTGCGCCGACCTCGTGCTCGACCTTCACCGGATCTTCTTCCGTGGTCCAGCCGAAGCGGCGGGCCAGGCGGCCGAAGTGCGTGTCGACCGTGATACCCGGGACGCCGAACGCGTTGCCGAGCACGACGTTGGCGGTCTTGCGGCCGATGCCCGGCAGCGTGACCAACTCGTCGAGCGTGCGTGGCAGCTCGCCGTCGAACCGCTCGACCAGCGCCTGCCCGAGCCCGATCAGCGAGCTCGTCTTCGCCCGGAAGAAACCGGTCGGCTTGAGGATGCTCTCCATCTCGGCACGATCGGCCCCGGCGTAGTCTTCCGCCGTCTCGTACTTCGCGAACAGCGTCGGCGTCGTCAGGTTCACCCGGACGTCGGTGGTCTGTGCGGAGAGGATCGTCGCGACCGCCAGCTCGAGCGGCGTCGTGAAGTCGAGCTCGCAGTGGGCGTCGGGATGGGTCTCGGTGAGGATCCGGTGCATCCGGCGGGCCCGTCGTTTCAGCGCGAGCGGGCTCTCCAGGGCGGCGACAGTCACGGGGAAACCCTAGCCCTCCCGTCCGACAGTCGGACGGAGCCGCGGAAGGCGAGCGGTGGGCTGGTCGGCGAGATCGTGGTCGGCGCCAGGAGCGCCCGGGTCCGAGAACCGCTCGGACGCCCGGCCGAGCGCGGACCGCTCGGCCCGCAGCGCGTCCCGGAGCGCACCGGCGGTGGGCAGGCGGTTCTCCGGCTCCCTGGCCATGCCCGCGCGCAAGACGGCGACCACGGACTCCGGTACACCGGGTATCCCCGGGACCGACGCCGAGTGCAGCGCCTCGATCTCGGCGTCGGTCAGGTTCATTTCCCCGGTCGGCCAGCGCGGCGCGCGCCCGGTCAGCAGCGAGTACAGCGTCGCCGAGAGCCCGTAGACGTCGACCGCGGGCGTCGGGCGCCGCGACCAGAACATCTCCGGCGCCGCGTAGGCCGGGGTGAGCAGCTCCAGCGTCTCGGTCGACTCCGTCGTCGGGTCGTACCGGGCGGCCAGACCGAAGTCGGCGAGTTCGGGGTGGCCGTAGCGGTCGTAGAGCACGTTGGCCGGTTTCACGTCGCGGTGGACGACCCCGACCCGGTGCGCGGCTGCCAGCGCGTCGGCGATCGCGACGCCGACGTCGAGCACGTCGACGAGCGGCATCGGACCGTGGCTGCGGAGGTAGTCGGCCAGCGACCCGGCCGGGCACAGCTCCATCACGAGATAGGCGCGTCCGTCGGCGGTGATGCCGGCGTCGTGGATGTCGATCACGTTCGGGTGACCGGAGACCTGGCCGGCGGCCCGCACCTCGGCGAAGAACCGGGCCCGGTCGCCCTCGTCGAGCAGCACGCGGTGGTCGATCTTGAGCGCGACCTCGCGCCCGATCGATTCCTGGAGCGCTCGGTATACCGTGGAGAAACCGCCGCTACCCAGCACGGACAGGATCGGGAAGCCCGGGACCGGGGTACTTTCCGCCACCCCGCCTCCCCCTGTAAGCCGAGCTGTCAGCCTACGATGAAGCGATCTCCGCGCGAGTCGCCGATCGGACAGCCGACGCCCTCGAAACGCCGTTTCCTGGCGTCGGGAGCGGGTCATTGCCCACCCCACCCCACCGGCCCCATAGACTCACCGACAGTCTGCCGCTGCTGGAGGTGGGGTCATGGACGAGGTACTTGCCCGGTCAGGGCTGTTTCAGGGGGTCGAGCCGGAGTCAGCTGAGGCTCTCGCGGCCCACCTGGAGTACCTCGACATCCCGAAGGGTCACACGATTTTCTCCGAGGGAGAACTTGGTGACTCGCTTTATATCGTGATGTCCGGGAAAATTAAGGTCGGTCGGCGCGCTGCCGACGGTCGCGAAAACATGATCGCCGTGATGGGCCCGTCCGACTTGTTCGGCGAGCTCTCGTTGTTCGACCCTGGCCCGCGAACGGCGAGCGCGGTCGCGGTGACCGACGCCAAAGTCGCACGGATGCGGCAGCAGTCGCTCCGGCCGTGGATCACCAACCGGCCCGAGATCGCCGAGCAGCTGCTCCGGGTGCTCGCCCGGCGCCTGCGCCGGACGAACGACGCGCTCGCCGACCTGATCTTCACCGACGTGCCCGGTCGCGTCGCGAAGAACCTGTTGCAGCTCGCCAAGCGGTTCGGGACCCGTGAGGGTAGCGCTCTGCGCCTCACTCACGACCTGACGCAGGAAGAGATCGCGCAGCTCGTCGGGGCTTCCCGGGAGACCGTGAACAAGGCGCTGGCCGACTTCACGTCCCGCGGCTGGCTCCGCCTCGAGGGCAAGAGCGTGGTCCTGATCGACCCCGAGCGTCTGTCCCGCCGGGCCCGCTGACCACGAAATACCACCGTGCGGACGCTGCGCCTGCTGGCGCAACGTCCGCACGGTGCGGTTCGCCCGCTGGTGAACGCTCCCGATGAATCTACTGTGGACCCGGTCGACCGCGACCGCGCCGGGGATCGGACGACCCGGTCGCCGGCCGACGCCTTACGTCACGAAGACCGGGGCCTTCAGCGCGTCGTCGCCCTTGCCGGCCAGGCAGCGGAACTTGTCGCCGCCGTAGGCCGAGACGGACGTGCGCCAGCCGTTGGTCTCCAGGCCGCTCGCGGCCAACACGGCCTGGAGCACGCTGTCCGAGCAGAGGAACTGGACGTTCTTGTCCTTGCGCAGCGCGGAGGAGTCCGCGCCGCTCTCGCTCGAAGACAGCTGGCCGACGACGTACGTCTCCCAGGTGTGTTTGTTCGTGCACCCGCGCGAGCCGTACGAGCCGTCGGACTTGCCGCGCCAGCACTCCGGGCTCGACGGGCACTGGGCGTTGATGCCGGCCCCGGTACCGGCCAGCACCGCCACCTCGCACGGGCTGCCGAACGCGCTCCCGGCCTCGGTACCGGTCGGCAGCCCGTCGAGCGGGAAGCCGGGCAGCTCGCCGCTCTGTGACGGCAGCGGCTGACCCGACGGCGCCTTGGTCGGGGTCGGCTGGGGTCCGGTACTCGGGTCGGCCGTCGTCGGGCCGGACGGCGTCTCGTTGCCGAGGATGCCGACCGCGGCGGCGCCGATACCGCCGAGGACGAGCAGAACCGCCACGACGACGCCGACGATCACCAGGACGCGTTTGCTGCTGTTGCCCGAACCGCCGGGCCGGCCGCTGGGAGGCGCGTTGAAGCTGCTCGGCGGCGGCGGGTACGGCGGCGGGCTCCCGGGCGGCTGGCCTCCGGGCCGCTGGGCGCCGGGCGGGCCGCTCGCGTACGCGTTGGCCGGGAACACCGAGGTCTGGCTCAATGGCGGCCGACCGCTCGACCCCGAGGTCGGGGTCCCGTACACGGTCGGCCCGGACCTGGTCGCCGAGCCGCTCGGAGGCCCGCTGTGCGGGGCCGGAGGCCCGCTGTACAGCGACGGCGGCCCGGTCGTCTGACCGGGAGTGCCGCCGTACGGCGACGTGTGCGGGGAGCTGCCGTACGGTGCGGGCGCGCCTCCGCTCACCGGAGCACTGCCCGAGGCGGACGCGGACGCACTGCCCGACGCCGACGCGGCGCCCCAGACTCCGCCCGACGCGGCGGCGGACCCGTACACGCCACCCCCGGACGACGGCGGGGACGACGGCGGGCCCGACGGTTGACCGGCCGGACCCGGGCTCACCGGCGGCGCGGCTCCGAAACCCGCCGACCGCGACCCGGTGTCGTCGTCCAGATCCAGCGACGACAGAGCGTCGCGCAGTTCCGCCGAGGACGGATACCGATCTTCGGCGTACGGCGCCATCGCCCGGCGCAACACCGCCGACAGCCCCGGCGGCACGCCCGGAATGTCGGGGATCGGATCGTCGAGAATCATGACCATCGTGGCTAGGCTCGGCGTCCCGGTCTCCGGCCACCGCGGCGGACGCCCGGCCAGCAGCGCGTACAGCGACGCCCCGAGCGAGAACTGGTCGCCGAGCGGCGACGGCGCCTCCATCCGGAAGACCTCGGGTGGCGCGTAGGCCGGGGTCAGCGCCTCGATCGTCACCGAGAGCTCCCGGTTCGGATCGGGCAGCGCGGCCAGCCCGAAGTCGGCCAGCCCCGGCACCCCGTACCGGTTGATCAGGATGTTCCCCGGCTTCACGTCCCGGTGCAGGATCCCGTTGTCGTGCGCGGCCTGCAGCGCGTCCGCGATCTTGACGCCGACGTCGCGCACCTCGACCGGCGAGAGCGGGCCGCGCTCCCGCAGCCGCGCCGCGTACGAACCACCGGTGCAGAGCTCCATGACCAGGTAAGGGTGGTTGTCTTGCGTCACGCCCGCGTCGTAGATGTTGACGACGTTCGGGTGCCCCGACATCCGCCCGGCCGCCTCGGCCTCGCGGACGAACCGACGACGGTCGCGCTCGGACTCCAGCGAGCGGGTGTCGATCTTGAGGGCGACCTCGCGTCCGATCGAATCCTGACGGGCGCGGTAAACGGTCGAGTACCCTCCGCGAGCAAGAACGGTCAGATCGGACAGACCAGCCACCGGGGATGCCGGTTGGGCCCCGGACGGCTCACTTCGCACGTGGACGACCGTACCGACTTCGCGCGATCCGTGGGTCTACTCCGGCCGGGCGAGAGCTGCGGCAAGTGCCACTCGGTCACGCACCGTGTCGCTGGCAGCCCGCTCCGAAGCCTGTTCGGACCCGTACGCGAGCGTGACGGCCTCGTTCGCGGCACTCAGCGCCTCGGCCAGCGAGCCGTTGGCGCCCAGCGAGACGGCCAGCACCCGGCGGGCCAGGATCCGGCTGCGGATGTCTTCGGCCGGTACCCGGGACGCCCGCCGTGCCCACTCCAGCGCCTCCTCGACCTTCCCTGCCTCCAGCAGCACACCGGAGTAGTGCGCGAGCGCCTGCCGCCGGGGGAACAGCAACGACGGCCCGCTGGCGTCGTTCACGACCTCGCCCAGCAGCTCCATCGCGCCGTCCCGGTCGCCGAGCAGACGCCGGGCCTGGGCCCGCAGCACGAGCGGCCCCACCCGGGTCGACGGATCGACCTCCAGCGGCGTGATGAGCTCGAGCGTCCGCACCGCGTCCGCCTCCGCCGCGGCGATCTCACCGGTCGCGAGGCGGCAGTAGCCGCGGACGGTCAGCGCGATCCCGGCGGTCAGCGGGTGACCGATCTCGCGGCCGACGACCAGCGCCTCGGTGAGCAGGTCGACGGCCTCGTCCATCCGGTCGTAGCCGCGGGCGATCACGCCCCGCACGGTCAGCGCCAGGCTGGCACCCCAGGGGTCGTCGCCGGCCCGGAACGCGGCGTGTGCCAGGTCGGCCTGGCGGGTCGCGTAGGTGAGCTCGCCCAGTTCCGCGGCCGCGAACGCGTCGACGATGCGCAGCGCGGCGACCGCCCAGCCGTCCGCGATCCGCTCGGCGTACGGGACGAACTTCTCGGCCAGCCGCCTGGCCTCGTGCAGCCGTCCCTCGAGCAGGCGGACGAACGCGGTCGTGCCCCGGACCCAGGAGCGACCGGCCGGGTCGTCCAGCCGCGCGAACACGGCCCTGGCCTCCTCGAGCACGCGGTCGGCCCGGGTGAAATCGCCCCGGGTCGTCGCCGACCAGGCCAGGTGCTGCAGCGCCCAGGCGGTGCCCGGCCCGTCGTCGGACGCGGACGCCACCCGATAGGCGGCGGTGAACCGACGCTCGGCCAGCGGCAGGCGTCCGCCCAGGTAGTCGAGCATCCCGAGTCGCCGGAGCGCCTCGCTCTCGCAGCTCGGTAGCTGCGCGGCCCTGGACTTGCGCAGTGCCGAGCTCCAGGCCGCGATCGCGCCCCGGGAGTCACCGCCCGCGCGCAGGGCCTCGCCCTTGACCAGCAGCGCGGCGACCGCCACCGGCCCGGTACCGGCCGCCACCGCGGACGCCAGCTCCCCGGCGTCCCCTGCGCGCCCGCTGACCAGCAGCGCCCGGGCCCGGAGCAGCCGGAGGTCGTCCGCACGAGCCGCGGACGCGTCGGGAAGCAGCGCGGTGGCTCGATCGAGGAGGTCCAGGGCCCGGCTCGGCTCGCCGAGAGCGATGGCCCGCTCGGCCAGGCGGTACAGCGCGGCGACGCCGATCGGGGCGACCTCCCGGGCCTCGTGCTGGGGCGGCAGCGACATCTGGTTCGCCAGACCCAGCGCCCGCACGACGTGCCGGGCCGTGAACTCGTCCCGCTCGACGTCGGAGAGGCCGCGCACCGGCTCGGCGTCGGCCCAGCGAGCGATGCGGGCGTGCCGGGTCGCCAGGTCGGCCTTGCCGATCGCGCTGTAGGCGGCCTCGCGCATGAGCGCGGTCACGAACGCGAAGCCGCCGCTGGCGGTGCGCCGCAGCATGCGTCGGCTGATCAGATCGGCCAGCGCCCGGTCGAGGTCGGCCGCCGCGGTCGCCGGCGAGTGCCCGGCACCGCGGATCTCCTCCAGCGCTCCCGGCGGCACCCGGTCGCCGACCACGGCGGCGTCCCGGAGCACCGACCGCGGATAGGGCGGCAGCGCGTCGATCCGGGCCGTCAGCACCGCCGCGAGGTCGGAGGAGAGCAGCCGACCGCGGAACCCGCCCGGCGCGAGCCGCCAGCCGTCGGTACCGCCGGTCAGCCGCCCCTGCTCGACCAGCAGCGAGACGAGTTCGGCCAGGTAGAACGGGTTGCCCTGGGCGGTGGCCAGCAGCCGGGTCTCGTCCGCCCGGTCGAGCGGCCCACCGAGGTACGAGCGGAGCAGCCGGGAGACCGCGGCACCGGTCAGCGGCGGCAGCGGCAACGGCTCCGCGGCCGGTAGCCGGGTCAGGAGGCCGCGCGTCCGCACCAGCTCCGGACGGCCCAGCAGCAGCACGAGGACCGCGCTCTCCAGGTGGTCGACGAGCGCCCCGAGCGCGTCCAGCGTGTCCGGCGACGCGTTGTGGACGTCGTCCACCACCACGAGCACGGGTTCGACCGCGGCCAGCCCGTTGAGCAGCGCGGCCAGGACCTGCGGGGTCCGCTCCCGGCGGCCACCCGCGGCCGGCACGCCCGGTACGCCGGGCAGCGCATCCACGTCGGACTCGACGCCGACCAGGTCGAACAGCACCTCGACGCCACCGGGGCCGAGGCCGGGATCGGGGATCGCGGTCGCGACCCGACGGATGCTCTCGGCGATCCGCTCGGGCGAGTCGTCCGGCTCGACGCCGCACGCCTGCCGCACCAGGTCGGCCAGCGCCGCCGAGCCTCCGACCTGGCCGAACGCCGGGCAGCGGGTCGACAGCGCCCGGGCACTGAACGCGTCGCCGACCGCACGGGCCACTTCGGCGCCGAGCCGGGTCTTGCCCGCACCGGCCTCCGCGGTGACGACGACGACCCGCGGCTCGCCCTGCTCGGCCACCTCGGCGAACCGTCCGAGCAGACGTCCGGACTCCACCTCGCGGCCGACGAACGGGGCCTCGTCACCGAGCCCGGGACGGATACCCGGGGCGTCCCGCAGCCCGAGCAACTCGTAGGCCTCGACCGGCTGACGCTTGCCCTTGAGCCGCAGCGGCGGCAGCCGCCGCCAGGCCGCCCGGTCTCGGGTGGCGCGCTGGGTCCGGGCTCCGGCGTAGACCGCGCCCATGCCGGCCGCGTCGGAGAGCCGGGCCGCGGTGTTCACCGTGTCGCCGATGACCGTGTAGGACAGTGCGGCCTGGACGCCGGCGACGACCTCGCCGGTGTTCACCCCGACCCGCAGCCCGAGACGGCGTCCGCCTCCCAGTTCGTCCTCGATGACGCGCTTGACCGCGCGCTGCATGGCCAGCGCGGAACGGACGGCGCGCTCCGGATCGTCCTCATGGGCGACCGGAGCCCCGAAAACGGCCATGATGCCGTCGCCGGTCAGTTTGTCGACGTGGCCGCCGAAGGCGGTGACGGCCTGCGCGCAGGCCGCCAGGACCCGGTCGGTGAGCCGGCCGACGCGTTCCGGGTCGAGGTCCTCCGACCAGGCGGTGAAATCGGTGAGGTCCCCGAACAAGACCGTCACGACCCGTCGTTCGGTCTCGAAGCCGGTCGGTTCGACGTCCGGCAGGCGGGTGCCGCAGTGATGGCAGTACCGCCCGCCGGGAACCGCGACCGTGCCGCAGACCGGGCAGGTCATGGCCGGCCGTTCGCTCGCAAATAGTCCAGCTGGGCCCGCACCGAGAGCGAGGCCGCGGGCCAGACCGACCGGTCGACATCGGCGTAGACGGTCTGGACGACGTCCATCGGCGTGGACGCCCCGGCGGCGACCGCGGCCTCGACCTGCGCCAGCCGCTCGGCGCGGTGCCGCAGGTAGAACGCGGCGACCGCCCCGGCGTCGGGCAGCACCGGCCCGTGCCCGGGGAGCACCGGGATCGAGCCCAGGCCACGGATCCGTTCCAGGCTGGTCAGGTAGTCGCCGAGCGCGCCGTCCGGCCAGGCGACGACCGTGGTGCCCCGGCCCAGGATCGTGTCGCCGGTGAGAACGGCCTCGTCCTCGATGACGAACGAGACCGAGTCGGCGGTGTGCCCTGGCGTCGCGAACGTCCGCAGCGACAGCCCGGCGACCTCCAGCGGCTCGCCGTCGGCGATCAGCGCCTGGCCGCCGACCGCGTGGACCGGATCCGCCGCGAGCACGTCCGAGCCGGTCATCTCGGCGAACCGGGCGGCGCCCTCGGAGTGATCGGGGTGACCGTGCGTGAGCAGCGTGGCCACGACCGGACCGTGGGCGGCGACCCGCTCCAGATGCTCGGGCAGCAGCGGCCCGGGGTCGATCACGACGCACCCGGTCGAGCCCGGCGCCCGGAGGACCCAGGTGTTGGTGCCGTCGAGCGTCATCGGGCCGGGGTTGTCGGCGCGCACGAGCGTCGCCCAGTCCGGAACCCACTCGGGCAGCGTCACGCCTTCGATCCTTCCCCGTCGACCGCCGGTGGACGTCCGTGCCGGGCGATACCGGCCATCAGGCCGGCGATGAACTCCGCGGTGACGCCCGGGGGCAGCAGCTCCCGCACGTCGTCCGGCACCGTGATCCGCGGGCCGTCCGGCGACGGGTGGTAGACCGGCCTGATCGGGCGGATCGGGCGGCCCTCGGCGGCGGCGAACACGTCGGCGAGCGTGCCGAACTCGGTGAGGCCGAGCAACGTGGAGGCGGTCGGCGGCAGCATGCCGAACTCTCCGCGCTCGACCGCGGCCAACGCGTCCGCCGGGCTCATCCACAGCCCGCGGGTGGCCTCGGCGGACGGCTCCTGCGGCTCCTGACCGGCCGGTAGACCGGCGACGAAGAACCGGGTGTCGAAACGGCGTTTCTCGGCTTCGGGAGTGATCCAGTGCGCCCAGGGCCGCACCAGGTCGGTCCGGAGGACCAGCCCGCGCCGCGCGAGCAGATCCGGCAGCGTGGTGTTCCCCGCTTCCAGGGCGGCCCGGTCGTCGGCCAGCTCGTCCGCACCGGGGAACGGCGCCGTGCCGTCCGGCTCCGCGAGCAGGACGCCGATCTCCTCGAACGTCTCCCTGACCGCGGCGGTGACGAGCGCCCTGGACAGACCGGCGTCGGCGGAGAGCGGCCAGTGCGCGGGGTCGGGACCCCGCCAGGCACCCTCCGGGACGTGGTCGCCGGGGTCGACCGAACCACCGGGGAAGACGGTGAGACCGGCGAACGCGCGCAGCGTCGTCGCGCGGACGAGCAGGTAGGCCTCGAGACCGCCGGGCGCGTCCCGCAGGAGGATCGTGGTAGAGGCGTCCCGCATGAGGGCATCGTAAGTCGTCCGGGGTGGTCGTCGACCTGCTGTCGGCGATCTACTGTGCCGTCTCGGCGCATCGGCTGCGTGGAGTACGGTGCCTGCTGTGACGGGGCGCCACCGCGGAGAATACGGAGAGTCGGGCACGGACCTCATGATGTCTACAGGCCCGACGACCGGGAACGGCGACGGCGTCCGGGAACGAACGGTGCTGGAACCGGCGTTACAGGCCGACCTGACCGTGGATCAGCTGGCCGAGCACTGCCGGGTGAGCGTGCGGCTGGTACGTGCACACCAGTCCCGGCGGCTGCTCCACCCGCCGCGCCGGGTCGGGCGCCGCAGCGTCTACGACCACTCGCACATCGACCGGCTCGAGCTGATCCAGCGGCTGCAGCGGGCCGGCTTCTCGCTCGCGGCGATCCGCGCGCTGCTGCAGACCGGTCACAACGCGCCCGAGCTCGCGCTGGCCTGGCACGCCGAGGGCCTGGCCATGCGGTTCCCGTCGCTGGCCGACACGTCCGACCCGTCGCTGCAGGTCGAGCCGGAGGGCGTGGCCGACCTGCACGCCCAGCCCGGTGCCTGGGAGGCACTGGAGTCGTACGGGCTGGTCAGCCGCGACTCGGACGGCAACTGGTACGGGACGCACCCGGTGCTGGTGGCCGTGGGCCGCCGGGCCAGGGAGCTGGGCATGCCCTCCACCGAGATCACCCGGCTGCAGTTGCGGGTGGCGGCGGCCGCACTGGAACTCTCGCGGGAGATCATCGAGTCGTTCAACGGGATCTTCGCGGCCACCGAGGTCGGCGCCGAGCGCACGCTCGAGGACTACGCGAGCATGAGTTCGGTGGCCACGGCCCTGATCACGGCCACGTTCGAGGTGCAGCTCTCCAGGCTGGTGCGGGGCGTCGTCGGTATACCGTCCGACGCCCCGAACGACTAGCGGACCTCGACGATCAGTTCGACCTCGACCGGCGCATCGAGCGGCAGGGCCGCGACGCCGACCGCGCTGCGGGCGTGCTTGCCCGCTTCGCCGAACACCGCGCCGAACAGCTCGCTGGCGCCGTTCACCACGCCCGGTTGCCCGGTGAAGCCCGGCGCGGAGGCGACGAAGCCGACGGCCTTCACGATCCGCACGACATCGTCCAGATCGACGACGGACGCGACCGCGGCCAGCGCGTTCAGGCCGCAGAGACGGGCCTGCTCGTACCCGACCTCGGGGGTGACCTCGGCGCCGAGCAGCCCGGTGACGGTGAGCTTGCCCTCGACGAGCGGGAGCTGACCGGAGGTGTAGACGAACGAGCCGGTGCGCACGGCCGGGACGTAGGCCGCCACCGGGGTGGCCACGGCCGGCAGCGTCAGACCGAGTTCGGCGAGCCGGTCAGCGACGTTGCTCACTGGCCGTCCTTCGGGCGCTTGAGGTACGCGACGAGCTGCTCGGAGTTGGGACCGGGGATGACCGAGACGAGTTCCCATCCGTCTTCGCCCCAGTTGTCCAGGATCTGCTTCGTGGCGTGCACCAGCAGCGGAACCGTCACGTACTCCCACTTCGTCATGGCCAGAACCCTACTGGGAGAGGCGGCTACTCCCCGACCGTGGTTACGCTCGTGGAGTGCCCGAGGAATCGACTTCGTTCCCCCAGGCGCGGCTGCACGTAGTCACCGGAAAGGGCGGAACCGGCAAGACCACGGTCGCCGCCGCGCTGGCGCTCGCGCTGGCCGCCGGAGGCCGCCGCACCCTGCTCGTCGAGGTGGAGGGCCGGCAGGGCATCGCGCCGCTGTTCGGGCTGGATCCGCTTCCGTACAGCGAGCGGCCGGTCGCGGTCGCCCCCGAGGGCGGTGAGGTCCGCGCGCTGGCCGTGGACGCCGAGGAGGCGCTCCTCGACTACCTGGAGATGTTCTACAAGCTCGGCCGGGCCGGCCGGATGCTCAAGAAGCTCGGTGCGATCGACTTCGCCACGACGATCGCGCCCGGTATGCGCGACGTCCTGCTCACCGGCAAGGTCAAGGAGGCGGTGACCCGCGCCGACCGCGGCCGGCGCGTCTACGACGCGGTCGTGATGGACGCGCCGCCGACCGGCCGGGTGGCCCGCTTCCTCAACGTCAACTCCGAGGTCGCCGGGCTCGCGAAGGTCGGTCCGATCAAATCCCAGTCCGACGGTGTGATGGCCGTTCTCCGCTCGCCGATGACCGCCGTCCATCTGGTGACGCTGCTCGAGGAGATGCCGGTCCAGGAGACGACGGACGCGGTGACCGAACTGGCCGGGATCGGGCTGCCGATCGGCGCGGTGCTGGTCAACTCCGTGCGGAGCGCGTCGCTGGTCGACGCGAAGATCACCCAGGCCGAGCTGAAGCGGGGGCTGGCCGCGGCCGGTCTGCCGAGCGACCGGGTGACCGTGAAGGGCCTCGCCGACGAGGTCGGCGACCACGTCCGGCGGGCCGCGCTGGAGCAGCGCCTGCGGTCGGACCTGACCGAGCTCGGGCCGCCGGTCGTCGACCTGCCGTTCCTGCCGGGCGGGATGGACTCGGACGGGCTGTACGAGCTGGCCGACGTGCTACGGAAAGCGGGGGTGCGAGCGCCGTGACGGTACTGGACATCGAGGCGCTGCTGACCGATCCCGCGACGCGGATCATCGTCTGCTGCGGTTCCGGCGGTGTGGGGAAGACCACGACCGCCGCCGCGCTCGGTCTACGGGCCGCTGAGGCCGGTAGAAAGACCGTCGTGCTCACGATCGACCCCGCGCGGCGGCTGGCGCAGTCGATGGGGCTCTCCGAGCTCGACAACGTCCCGCGCCGGGTGAAGGGCGTGGCCGGCGGCGAAGACGGCAGCGGCGGCGAGCTGCACGCGATGATGCTCGACATGAAACGGACGTTCGACGAGGTCGTGCTCGCGCACACCGACCCCGAGCGGGCCGAGGAGATCTTCGCCAACCCCTTCTACCAGGCCATGTCGTCCTCGTTCTCCGGGACGCAGGAGTACATGGCGATGGAGAAGCTGAGCCAGCTGCGGGCCGCCGACGAGTGGGACCTGATCATCGTCGACACGCCGCCGAGCCGGTCGGCACTCGACTTCCTGGACGCTCCGCAGAACCTGGCCCGGTTCCTGGACGGCCGGCTGCTCCGCCTGCTGCTGGCGCCCGCGAAGTCCGGCGGGCGTGGCGTCATGAAGGTGATGTCGGCGTCGTTCTCGCTGTTCAGCCGGGTCATCACGAAGATCCTCGGTGCCCAGCTGCTGAACGACGTCTCGACGTTCGTCGGAGCGCTGGATTCGATGTTCGGCGGGTTCCGGGAGCGGGCGCAGCGCACCTACGACCTGCTGAAGACGCCAGGCACGGCGTTCGTCGTGGTGGCGGCACCGGAGCCGGACGCCGTCCGGGAGGCGTCGTACTTCGCCGATCGCCTGATCGCGGAAGACATGCCGCTGGCCGGCCTGGTGCTCAACCGGGTGCATGCGACCGAGGCACCGGAGCTGTCGGCCGCCGATGCCCAGGCGGGCGCCGAGGAGCTGGACCGTGCCGGCACGTCTCCGTTGACCGCCGAGGTACTGCGCCTGCACGCCGACCTGTCGAGGCTGGTGGAGCGCGAGCGGCGGATCGCGGCGGGGTTCACCACCGCGCACCCGGACGTGCCGGTGGTCGAGGTGCCTGCCGAGGCCGAAGACGTCCACGACCTCGACGGACTCCGCCGAGTCGGCAGCGCGCTAACCGGTGGGTTGTAGCTCGTGCGCCTTTCGGGCCGCCTCGAGCAGCTTCCACCACGAGGTGACGTCTGGACGGCGCCGTAACAACGCGCGCCGCTCACGCTCGGTCATGCCTCCCCAGACACCGAACTCGACCCGATTGTCGAGGGCATCAGCGAGACATTCCGTCCGAACCGGACAACCCATACACACCGTCTTGGCACGGTTTTGCGCCGCACCCTGGACGAAGAGCGAGTCCGGATCGCTGGCACGACAGGCCGCACGTCCAGCCCAGTCAGCGATCATTCCCATCTCCGGCCCCCTTCAGCGTCACGCCGTCCGGCAAGACTCGTCAGGCACGCATATCCGTGTGGGCGACGCCGTGTCGGTCCGGCATGCCTGCCCCAGGACGGTAAGAAAGGGGCAGTGGCAGTTGGCAGCGGCTATTCGGGTGGTCTTTCACCAGTACTAATGGCCAGTGGCCATCCACCGTTCGTACGGGGTATCGCAGCTCAGGGCCGGTGCCCCCTGTCACACCAACTCACGAGTAACCACGCGGCCAGGGATTCTGGAGAACGCTGCGTACTCTGTTGCCCGTGAAGTTGCCTCAGGACCGCACGATCGCCAACGTCGTCTCACTGGTGCTCTGTGGAATCCTCGCCGGTGTGGTGATCGCCGCGGCCGCCTTCCCTGCGGTCGGCGTGTCTGGATTAACCGCTAAGTCGGCTTCGGATTCCTTCAGTGATCTTCCGGCAGACCTCAAGATTCCGCCGGTGCCGCAGAACTCCGTGCTCTACGCGGCCGACGGCAAGAACGTCATCGCGCAGTTCTACGACGAGAACCGGCGGAACGTCGAGCTGACCGACATCGCCCCGGTGATGCGGCAGGCGATCGTCGCGGCTGAGGACAACCGGTTCTACCAGCACCAGGGCGTCGACGGCCGCGGCGTGATCCGTGCGTTCGTCAAGAACCAGGCGAACGGCGACGTGTCGCAGGGCGCCTCGACGCTGACCCAGCAGTACGTGCGTTCGATCCTGAAGTACGGCGCGACCAACTCCGAGGAGTACCGGCTGGCCACTGAAGACACGGCCGGCCGCAAGCTGCGCGAGATGCGGTACGCGATCGCTCTGGAGAAGCAGCTCACGAAAGACCAGATCCTGCAGAACTACCTGAACATCACGTTCTTCGGGAACAGCGGCTACGGCATCTACTCGGCGTCGTACGCGTACTTCAGCAAGCCTCCGTCGCAGCTCACGCTGCCCGAGGCCGCGATGATCGCCGGAATGGCGCAGAACCCGACGCAGTACAACCCGGTCGGCGGCCAGTTCGGCCAGAAGCCGGCGTTGGACCGCCGCGAGTACGTGCTGAACCAGATGGTGAAGCTGAAGTACGTCACCCCGGCCCAGGCCGCCGCGGCGAAGAAGACCGACCTCGGCCTCAAGCCCAAGCCGACGTCGCAGTCGTGCGAGAACGGCAACACGAAGTTCGGTTTCTTCTGCGGCTGGTTCCTCGACTGGTGGAAGTCGAACCCGGCGTTCGGCAAGACCCGCACCGAGCGTGAGGACAACCTCAAAAAGGGCGGCTACAAGATCGTCTCGTCGCTCGACCTGCGGATGCAGACCGCCGCGCAGAAGAACGTCGACGAGGAGCTGAGCGTCAGCAACCCGTTCGCGACCGGCGTCGTGCTGGTCGAACCCGGCACCGGCCGGGTGAAGGCGATGGCGATCAACCGGAAGTACGGCCTCGGCAAGGGCCAGGGGCGGAACACCTACCCGTACACGGTCAACCCGCTGCTGTCGGGTTCGTCGGTCTCCCCGGGTTTCCAGGCCGGGTCGACGTTCAAGATGTTCACCGCGGTCGCCGCGCTGGAGAAGAACATCCCGCTGAGCCACACGATCTTCGCCCAGCCGCGGTACACCTCGCAGTACCCCGGCCCCTGCAAAGAGGGCGGCGACAAGTGGTGTCCGAAGAACGCGGGCAAGAACATGACCGGCCTGCAGACGATGTCCAGTGCGTTCGGCGAGTCGGCGAACACGTACTTCATCCCGCTGGAAGAGCAGGTTTCGGTCAAGTCGGCGATCACCGCGGCCGAGCAGGCCGGCATCGAGCTGCGCGCGAAGCTCGACCTGGAGCAGAAGGCCAGCGCGCAGAAGGACCCGGGCGCGTGGGGCGCGTTCACTCTGGGCGTCGCCCAGGTGTCGCCGCTCGACATGGCGACCGCCTACGCGACGATCGCGGCCCGCGGTAAATACTGCGCGCCGCTGCCGCTGAAGTCGATCACCGACCAGGACGGCAAGCAGCTCACCGACGTCGCCAACCCGAGCTGCAAACAGACGATCCCGCAGCAGGTTGCGGACGCCGCGGCCGACATGGCGCGGTGCCCGGTCGGCGACAATTCGATGGTCGGCGTCGCCTGCACGCACCCCGGCGGCACCCGCACCGCGGCCAGCGTCGGAGGCACCATCGACCGGCCGGTCGCCGGCAAGACCGGTACCACCGACGACAACGCGACCGCGTGGTTCGTCGGTTTCACGCCGAACTTGGCGGCGGCGTCGTTCATCGCCAACCCGGACAGCCCGACCAAGGAAGTCCCGGACACGAACATCCCGATCCACGTCGCCCGCGACACGCTCAACACCGCGGTGTCGAAGCTGCCGGTCAAGCAGTTCGTGGCGCCGACGAACAAGCTGGCGTACGGCGTCCGGGTGACCGTGCCCGACACGACCGGCGACTCGGTGGACGCGGCGACGAGCAAGCTCCGGTACGCCGGCTTCGAGGTTCGGTTGTCTCCGACCAGGGAGAACTCCGAGCAGGGCGAGGGCCGCGTCTCCCGCAGCGAGCCGGCCGGCGGCACCTCGAGCACGAAGGGCGGCGTCGTCACGCTGGTCTTGAGCAACGGCACCCCGAAGGCGCCTGATCCGACGAAGCCCGGCGAGGAAGACGGCAACGGGATGAAGGAACAGATCTGCGCGGCCAACCCCGATCTGCCGTTGTGCCAGAACCAGGACGGCGGCGGCAACTAGCGGCCCACGACGACGGCCCCCGGATCACCGGGGGCCGTTCTCGTGTTCGGGCGGTGCCCGTCCGACGGTGGCGCGTCGCAGATCGTCGAAAAAGATCTAGGCCGACAGCTGGCGCTTGACCTCAGCCGCCACCCGACCGCCGGGCGCGCGCCCGGCGACGGCGGTCTGGACCGCCTTCATGGCCTGACCCATCTGCTTGACGTCGGTGACGCCGGCGTCCGAGAGGGCGGACGCGACGACCGCGGCCAGTTCCTCGTCGGTGAGCTGCTTCGGCAGGTACCGGGCGAGGACCTCGCCCTCGGCACGCTCGCGGTCGGCACGATCGGCCCGTCCACCCGATGCAAAGGCCTCAGCGGCCTCGGTTCGCTTCTTGGCTTCCCGGGTGAGCACCCGGAGCACTTCGTCGTCAGAGAGCTCACGAGCGGCCTTACCGGCCACCTCCTCGGTGCGGATGGCGGTGAGCGCCATCCGCAGCGTCGCGGTGACGAGTTCGTCCCGTGACTTCATCGCAGTCGTGAGGTCGGTCGTGAGGCGGGTCTTCAGGCCGCCTGCAGCAGTGCTCATGGTGGTCGACCGTACTCCCGGCGGGTGGGGTAGCCGGTCGAAATTCGACGGGTACGCTCCTCACCCATGAGGTGGGGTACGCGCGTGTTCCTGGGGATGGTCGGCGCGGGTGCGGCGACGCTGGCCTATTCGGCGTTGTACGAGCGGGTCCACTGGACGCTCCGCCGGTTCGACGTGCCGGTGCTCGCCCAAGAGGCCGAGCCGCTCCGCGTCCTGCACATATCCGACCTGCACATGCTGCCGGGGCAGCACAGCAAGCAGGAGTGGGTCCGCAGCCTGGACGCGCTCGATCCCGACTTCGTGGCGTTGACGGGAGACAACCTGTCGTCGGCAGACGCGGTGCCGTCGGTGCTCGACGCGCTGGGCCCGCTGCTGCGGCGCCCGGGAGCCTTCGTCTTCGGGTCGAACGACTACTACGGGCCGGTCCCGAAGAACCCGTTCAAGTACTTCAACCAGCACCACAAGCGGTCGCACGGCCCGTCGCTGCCGTGGACCGATCTCCGCGACGCGCTGGCCGACTCCGGCTGGACGGATCTCACGAACGCCCGAGGCAGCGTGACCGCCGGCGGCCGGGTCCTCTCCCTGGGCGGGGTGGACGACCCGCACCTGAAACTGGACCGCTACGTGTCCGGACCGCTGGAACCCGCTGATCTCCATCTGGGGCTGGTGCACGCGCCGGAGCCGGACGTGCTGGACATGTTCGCGGCCGACGGATACGACCTGGTGCTGGCCGGCCACACCCACGGCGGGCAGCTCCGGGTGCCGGGGTACGGGGCGCTGGTGACGAACTGTGGCATCGAACGTGATCTCGCTCGCGGTGCGCACCGCTGGAGCGGTGACACGTGGCTGCACGTTTCGGCAGGTATGGGCACGTCGCCGTACGCGCCGATCCGGTTCGCCTGCCCGCCGGAGGTGAGCCTGCTCACGCTGGTGCCGAGGCCCGAGCACGGGGTGCGGGATACCCGTGCGCACGAGTCCGCGGGAGTCGGCTAGTATTTGCTCCGTGCCGCCGGGGTGTGGCGCAGCTTGGTAGCGCGCTTCGTTCGGGACGAAGAGGCCGTGGGTTCGAATCCCGCCACCCCGACCACGTTGGTGCAGCTAGATGGCCAGTTTCCTTTATGGGGAAGCTGGTCATTTTGCTGTTTGACCGTCGTTTGACCGTGGACTGTGCGGCCGTGGTCGTCAGCCATCGGCCTGCCAGGGGTCGATGATCTCCACGCCGGTGGCCGCGAAACCGGACACGTTACGGGTCACGACCGGCATCCCGTGCACGAGTGCGGTCGCCGCGATGAGCGAATCACGGATCGGTTGCGGGTCAGGGACATGAAGCGCGGCGCTACGAAGGGCAACCGTGGTGTCCACCGGCAGGATCCGCTCGGCGAACACCGGCAGAACCTGCGTATCCAGCCAGCGACGCAGCACCACTCCCTGCGCCGCTGCCCGCCGTTCGACCAGGAGAATCCCGATCTCCAGTTCCTGGATCGTGATCGCCGAAATGAACATGCTGCTCGCCGCAGCGCTAGAGGCCCACTCAACGACGTTCTTGTCGGCCTTGCCCGTCTTGGCCTTTCGGAGTTCCGAGACCACGTTCGTGTCGAGCAGAAACATCAGCTGAAGTCCGCCGGCCGAGCGAGGTCACGCGAAGACCTGGTTTCCAGCTCGATGTCCGCCTCGTCCACAGGGACGCCGAGCAAGTCGACGATGCTGTCCTGGCTACCGGTCAACCGCTGATAGTCGTCGAAGGTCAGCAGAACATGCGCCGGGCGACCGCGGTCGGTGATGAAGACCGGACCGCTCCGAGCAGCGTTCTTGGCCCCGCCGGTGTCTTGGTTGAACTCGCGACTCGACAACGTGGTGATGGCCATCGGTACCACCCCTTTCGGCCTGTAGCAATGTTACTACTTTTGGCGGGCTGACGGCTCGGCTTGGTCGCGGGTAAGTTGGAACGATCCCCTACCCGGCTCGGTTGGAGACGCATGACGCCGAACCCCCAGCCCCCGTCCTTCGGGCTGGACGACTTCGGACTGGACGACCGGCTCCGCCTCTTCGGTTACGTCACCGCTGACAACCGCCACGCCTACCTATGGGTGCTGCGCGCCTTCGGCGCAGCCCGCTCCAGCTATCACGTCGTCCTCCACACCACCGAGGTCGGCTCTGCGCTGGCCGGGTTGGCCGCAGCACACGCCGAGTGCCCGGATCCGGCGACGCTGGAGCTCCCGAGGCTGCTGGATGCGTTGGTCGACTGGGGTGTGTTGGATCGCGGCCAAGACGGCACGCGGGCTACCACTGTCGCCGAATATCGCAATCGCCACTCGGTTTACCAATTCACCGAGGCGGGCTACCGCGCACATCGGGCAGTGGAAAGCGTGTTAGCGGCGAACGTGCAGGACAGCACACTCTCCCGCTTGGTCTTCGCCGACCTGCTCGCCGACTTGAAAGCGTTGGCAGCTGCGAACGAGGCCGGTGACGCCGAAGAGGTCTATCGGAAGCTGAACCGGCTCGACCGCGCGCTGGCGGACGTCGCCGAGCGGGCCGCCCGCTTCTACCACATGCTCGGCGATCTGAGCCGCACCCCCGAGGTCCGCCCCGAGGCCTTCCTCTCGCACAAGGACGCCCTCCTAGCGCACCTGCGTGACTTCCACGACGAGTTGCAGCGGTACACCCCGCGGCTACGCGAAGCGGTATTCGAGGTGGAGGCGACCGGCCTGGATCGTCTGATCGAGGCCACCGCGGAGGCGGACGAGCGGCTCTTCTCGACGCCGGCCGAGCGGCTCGCGGACTGGCAGCGACGGTGGGCCGGACTGCGGTCGTGGCTGGCCCCTCCGAGTGCGGACTCGCTCAGCGAGGCCGACCGGCTCTCCGGGGCGACGATGGCCGCGATCGGTGACGTTCTCGCACTCCTGCGGCGGGTCACCGAGGCCCGCCGCGGCGGGGTCAGCCGGGAGTCGCAGCTACGGCACCTGGCGGCCTGGTTCGCGAACGTGGGCTCGGAAGAAGCGGCACACGCCCTGTTCGACGTGGTGTTCAGCCTGGGCGCGCCGCGGCACGTCGGCGTGGCGCACCCGGACCCGGAGGCGATCCCAGGGCGCCTGTCCTGGTGGGATGCACCGGCCGTTGAGCTTTCCCGAACGCTCGTGCAGTCCGGGCGAGCACCGGGCCAGGGCAACGGCCGCCCAGCGCGGGTAGAGCGATCCGAGGCGACGCGGCGGATCCTCCGGGAGCGGCAGGTCGCCGAGGAACGCCGTCAGTCCGAGGCCGCGGGCCGGTTGGTCGACGCGGAGAAGGATCTCGACGAATCGCAGGTCGCCGTGTTGCGGCGGCTGCTGGACATCGCGCTGTCCACGCGGGTCGCCGGACGCCGGGACGTGCCGCTGGCCGCGGCGGCATTCGGCGTGCGTCTGACGTTGACCCCCTGCCCGGGCCAGTTCACCACCGTGCAGACCGAGACCGGCCGGCTGCATCTGGACGGGTACACGCTGTCGGTAGCACCGGCCGCACACGTGAGGGCGACCGCATGAGATTCGCTGCCAACGTGTCGGACCTGGAACTCGGGGACTACCAGCGTGCGCTGCGGTTGCTGCTCCGGCACCCGCTGATCACCACCACCTGGCCGGACGAGAAGGCCCTGCCGCGGATACGCCGGTTCGCCGCAACGCTGCGGGAAGACCTGGCCGAGGCGTTCGGATACCGGTTGGATTTGCATGGCGCGACAGCGCGTCTCGTTCGCACCAGCGATGGCCTGAACCCGGATCGTCCGGCGGTGTCCCGGACCGGCCGGGTGTTCGACCGCCGCCGGTACGCATACCTGTCGCTGTGCCTGGCCGTCCTCGGCCGGGCCGGGATCCAGATCACGCTGTCCGAACTGGCGGACTCGGTCGCCGGCGACGCGAACCGAATCGGTGGTCTGGGCCTTGACCCCGACAACGGAGCGGACCGCCGGGCCTTCGTCGACGCCGTCGCGTGGCTAGAGGAACGTGGTGTGCTGCGGCTGACCGACGGGTCCAGTGCGTCCTGGGCCAGCGACCCCGGGGTGGGAGAGGCGCTGTACGACATCACGCGCGGCGCGATCCTGGCCCTGTTTCAGCCACCCCGGGTACTGCAGCACATCGAGTCGGCCGCCGCGCTGCTGGAACGTCCGGCGACGACCAGTGGTAATGCTCAGCGTCGGGCCGATGCGCAAACCGCTCGCCGAGCCGTGGTGGAGCGGCCGGTGGTCTATTACGCCGACGTGCCCGCCGACGTCGGCAACCATCTGCGTGGTCAGACGCTCCCGGCTGACCTGGCCCGGCTCACCGGCTTGCACGTGGAACGACGCGCGGAGGGTGTGTTGCTGGTGGACACGGCCGGCTGGTCGGCGGAGCGGTTCCCCGGTACGGGTTCAGTCGCCCAGGCTGCGATCCTGCTCGCGGTGGAGGTCGCCGACCGAGTGCTGGACCCGGATGGTCGTCGCGCCCGCCGGATGGCAGTCCCCGATCCTGCCGAAGCGGCTGCCGAGCTGCTGCGGAACGTCGATACGGGCCTGCCCGCCGCCACCCTGGTACTGCCGGAAGACCCGACGGCCCGGCCCGACGAGGCGTCGGACGAGCAGCGGCTCCCGCTGATCACCGAGAGTTTCCTCCGCGAGGCCACCGATGGAATCCTGCGCGAGTACGGTTCCGCGTTCGGAGCCGCCTGGCACGCCGACCCCGAACGGCTGCGGTCCGAGGCCGTGGCGCTGTTGGCCCGGTTCGGCGCGGTCATCGTCGTCCCCGGCGGTGTCCTGGCCCGCCCCCTGATCGGCCGGTACCGCAACACGGTCGCCGAAGTAAAGCAGAGGACGCTCTTCTGATGGCCCGTTTCATGCCCACCCGGGCCGGCATCGTCAACCTGTGGGACTACCGCGACGAGGAGTTCCTGTTCGTCGACGGGTGGCTCGTGCTGCGCGGTCCGAACGGCTCGGGCAAGACCAAGGCGCTGGAGGTCCTGTTTCCGTTCGTGCTGGACGGACGAATCGAGCCTCGCAGATTGAATCCGTTCGCCGGCGAGGACCGGACGATGAAGTCCAATCTGCTTTATCGGGGACAGGAAAGCGCACACGCCTACGTGTGGATGGAGTTCGGCGACGGCACGTCATTCGTGACGATCGGGATCGGGCTGCGCGCGCACCGGCACAACGACCGAGTGACCCGATGGCACTTCGTCGTCGACGGCCGAGTGGGTGTGGACTTCTCCCTGCTGGATGCCGACGACCGGCCGGTACTGCGGAAGGAGCTGATCGAACGGCTGGGCGCGGAAGCAGTCCGTGACTCCGCCGAGGAGTATCGGCACCTGGTCGACGCCCGGCTGTTCGCCCTCGGCCCGGCCCGCTACGAGCAGCTGCTCGACCTGGTCCTGACTCTGCGGAAGCCCCAGTTGGCCAAGGACTTGAATCCGGTGGAGCTGTCCCGGACCCTTCAACGTGGCCTCCGTCCGGTCGACGACCACCTGCTGGTCGAGGCGGCCCGCTCGTTCGACGACATGGAGGCGGTCGCCCGCACTCTCGAAGGGCTGATCGCCGCCGACGCCGCGACCACCGCTTTCCTGTCCGTCTACTCCACGTACCTGCGTACGCACGCACGCGCTGCCGCCGATGCGCTGTCCGCGCGCCGCGTGGCCGTCGCCGAACAGCGCACCACGCGCGACGAGGCCCACGAAGCCGCGACGCGCGCCGCTGCCGCGGTCTCCGAGGCCCGAACCCGGCAGGACGCCGTGGAGGGTGAACCCGGCCGGCTGCGCGCCCACCTCGACCGGCTCAAGGGTTCCGCCGCGTACCGATCGCACGAACAGCTCGCCGACCTTAAACGGCACGTCCACGACCTGGTCGCCGCCGCTCGCCGGGCGCAGGCTGCCGTTGCCGCCGAGCAGGCCACGACCGACCGCCGCCTGGGCGAGAACGACCGGGCGCAGACCGCGGCCGCAGACGCCCGTTCCTCCGTTGCCCGATGCGCCGCCGATGTCACCGCCGAAGCCGGGGCCGCAGGTATCGATTGGCAGACCGAGGATGCCGAACTGGAAGGGCTCCCCCCGCGGCTCACCGCTCGGGCGGAGACCCGCCGCGCCGACGTCACCGCCGTCCGCTCCGCCGCGGACCGCCTCGTCCAAGCCGAACGGGACCACACTCGCGCCGTCGACGAGGACCGCGCCGCCCGGGAGGCCACCGAGGCAGCCGCCGATGCTGAAGGTCGAGCCGCTTCTGCTCTGGTCGAAGTTCGGGAGCAAACCGCCTCGCGGGTGCGGTCCTGGGGTGCCGACCACGCCGACCTTCTGTCCGGACTGGAGCTGGACGGCATTCCGGAGGTTCTCGCCGATTCCCTCGACGCGCCATCGCTGCGGGAACCGTTCGCCGAGGCGGTGGCAGCGCCGGTCGCTACGCGTCGCGACGAGCTGGCCGCGCTCACGGCTCGTCGTGACGGATTGGTGGCCGACCGCCGGGAAGTCACTGCTGAACGGACGCGCATCGCCGCCGAGCACGACGACGCACCACCGCCCTCCGCGACCCGTCCGGCATCCCGGGAGAACCGTCCGGGCGCACCGCTGTGGCAGTTGATCCGCTTCGCCGACGACGTGCCGGACGTCGAAGCCGCCGGTATCGAGGCGGCCCTGCAGGCCGCCGGCATCCTCGATGCCTGGGTTCCCCCTGATGACGAGGACAGCCTCGTCGAGGACGCCTACCTCCGAGCCGGGCCACGGGTCATCGGCGCCAGCCTCGCCGACCTCCTGGTACCCGAGGATCAGGAGCACGTCCCCGCAGCTCGAATCACGGCCGTGCTCGCCGGCATCGCGGTCGGCGACCTGACCGGCCCCGCCGCCGTGACCGAAACCGGCGGATGGGCACAGGGTGCGGGCACCGGACGGTTCGTCAAGGACCACGGCGAGTTCATCGGCGCGACCGCCCGCGCCGCACGCCGGGCGGCGCGGATCGCCGACTGCGACCGCCGCATCGCCGCCCTCGACGCTGAAATCACCCGCGCAGAGGCGTCCCGGCAGACGCTGCGGGATGTGATCGACGCCGTCGGCCGGGCCGGAAACGCGCTGCCACCACTGACCGAGATCCGGAAGGCCGAACGCGACCTGGACCGGGCTGCCGCAGCGCTCCGCATCCGCCGGGAAGCCACTGCCGACGCCGCTCACCGTCTTGACGCGTCCGCCGCCGAACGCGCTGTCGTCGCCGCCACGCTGCGCCGTACCGTCGCCGAGCACCACCTGCCCGTCGACGCGATCTCCGCCACCGCCGCTGCGCTGGACCGGTTCGCCCGCGCGGGCCTGCAACTGGAGCACGCCCACCTCACTGCCCGGCAGACCGACCTTGCGGCCGGACTGTCCTCCGAACGGCTCGCCGAAGCTGAGGCCCGGCGAGAAGAGGCCGTCGAGGCCGCCCACGAGGCGGCGCAACGACACGCGGAGAAGGACGAAGAGCTCCGGACCCTCTCCGCAGCGATCGGCGCCGAGGCCGAAGAGGTGCTGGCCGAGGTCGCCCGCACCGAGCAGGCGGTCACCGAGGCTGAGAACGCACTCGCTTCCGCCCGAGCGGCGCTCACCGAGGCGCGGACGGCCGAGGCCGGAGCACTGGCCCGCGCCGAGGTCGGTGAAGCAAATGTGGATCGCGCGATAACCGAGGCCCGAGCCGATGCCGTCCGGCTGCGCCCGTTCGCCCAGCCCGATCTCCTCGGTCTCATCCGCTGCCCGACCGAGTTGCGCTGGCCCGTCGTCGAACACCGGGAGGGTGATCTCGACCCGGCAGTGATCGCCCTCCACGACGGCATCCTCGCCGCCACCCGAGAACTGACCCCGACCGAGACCTCGCTCAAGCAGAGCGGGACCCGGCTGACCGGCGCGCTCACCGACTTGCAGACCCAGCTGCCTGCCGCCGGTCTCGATCACCGTCCCGAGTGGGACACCGACGAGGGCATCATCGTCGTCCGCGTCGCCGACGAGCAGGGGCTGACCCCCGTGGCGCATTTCGCCGAACGGGTCGCCACCGAACGCCGCGACCAGGAGCAACTGCTCACCGACGCCGAACAGCAGGTCTTCGAGGACGCCCTCCTCGGCCAGCTCGCCGGCCAGATCCACCGCCGCACCATCGAGGCACGCGACCTCGTCGACGCGATGGACACCCAGATGCGTGCCCGGCGCATGTCGTCCGGCCTGACCGTCGGCGTCGGTTGGCGCCTCGCCGACGACCTTGACTCCGAGCAGCGTGAGGTGTGCCGCCTGCTCGAACGTGACCCCGCTCGCCTCGGCCCCACTCAGCTCACCACGCTTCGCCGACACTTCGCCGCCCGGATCAAGGCCGCCCGCGCCCAGGCGCCGGAGAAGCCCTACCGGGATCTGCTCGCCGAGGTCCTCGACTACCGGCAGTGGCGCACGTTCGCGTTCACCCTGCACCGCCCGGGAGGCGTCACGGAGCCGCTCACCCGCGCCCGGCACAGCCAGCTCTCCGGCGGCGAGCAATCTGTCTCCCTGCACCTTCCCCTCTTCGCCGCCGCCAACGCTCTCTTCGGCTCCGCCAGGTCCGAAGCACCCCGCCTTCTCGGCCTGGACGAGGCCTTCGCCGGCGTGGACGACACCGGCCGCGGCGAGCTGATGTCCCTTGCAAAACAGTTCGATCTGGACCTCTTCATGACCGGATACGACCTGTGGGCCACGCACCCGTCCGTGACCGGTGCTGCCCACTACGACTTGTCCCACTCCACCGAGGAACACACCGTCTCGACAGTGCTGCTGGTCTGGGACGGAACGATGAACATCGCCGATTTCGACGGCACGCTGGCTCGCGCGCTCGGCTCGCCGGAGAGTCGCAGGGCACCCGTCCATGGCTGACCTCTTCGTCGAGCCAGGCTGGCAACGGCTGCTCGCAGCCGCCCGCCGCAGCCTCGAACGCACCGGCGGAAGTCTCGACGGCTCGGTCTCGCTGGCCACCCCCGACGACGCCGAGCGTCTCGTCGTCATCGGCGTGACCGGTGTCCACCGCCCCGTGGGCGTGTCCCGCATCGCCATCCGCCTCGCCGACCTCGACGAGTACCTGCGCGCTGCCCACGGAACCGGCCTGGCGGACGCGGTCGGACCGTTCCGCGACCGCCCCGGGGAACGCAAGAACGACGCCGTCGGACGGGATGCGCTGCTGTCCTTCGCGGGCGACTCCCGACATGCCACCCAGCCATGGTTCGAAGCCTGGCTCGACGGAATGCGCCGCGACGGCACCCTGACCCGCATCGTCCGCGGCGGATTGCCCTTCCCCAACGTCCTGGCAGTCCTCGAGGCACTTCCCGCAGCGGACGAGCCCATGCCCGTCTTTGCCGAGCGGATCCTGTTCGACACGAAGGCCCTGGCCGACGGTCCGGTGCGCGCTCTGGTGCTACGTGCCCTGGCGGTTTGGCACGGCCTGCCCTCGCCGAACGGAGCCGAGCAGGAACGAGCGCTCTGGGAGCTGGCCGGAGTTGTCCCGGACGACCTCGCCAGCCAGGTTCTCGTCCTCAACCTGCCCGCGACAGGTGGCCTTCTCGGCGAGTGGCTCACCTCAGCGGCCGAAGCGCACGTGCCGTTGCGGGTCACCCTGCACCAGCTCCGGCTCGGGCCGCTCGCACTGGGCACCTCCGCCATCTACGTCTGCGAGAACCCTGCCGTGCTCCGCGCCGCCGCCGGACGAGCAACCCGCCCGCTCGTCTGCACCGAGGGCGTACCCTCTGCCGCCGTCCATGCGCTCTTGGCGGGCGCCGGCCCCGACATGGTGATCCATTGGCGCAACGACTTCGACTGGGCCGGCGTTCGGATGACCAGAGCGGCCCTGGCCCGATATCTCCGGGCGTGTCCCTGGCGGATGAGCTCTGGCGATTACCCCTCGGACGGCGACGTCGGCACCCCGTTGTCCGGTAGCCCGGCAGAAACCCCGTGGGACCCGGCGCTCCGGACGCGCATGCAGGAATCAGGCCGTGCGGTAATGGAAGAACGACTACTCAGTGTCCTTCTGAACGATCTGACCTCGGGCCACGCATCTCCCCGAGATTGAACGAACGCTTCGCGGTGAAGAGGTCGAGCGGATCATTCGTCTGGTTTGGCATGCCAGAGCGCGCTGACGGGCATCGCTCGGAGCCGGTCGCCGAACGGCAGGGTCGTCGTGCCCGTGTAGAGAACGATGCCGAGGACGAAGTCGTCGCCGAGTCGTTCCGCGAGTCGGCGTAGGCCGCGGAAGTCGTCAGTGCCGACCGTGGAAGCCGCCTTGACCTCGACGCCGACCACGCGGCCACGACGGTCTTCGAGGACCGCGTCCACTTCGAACCTTGAATGGTCGCGGTAGTGGTAAAGATCGACCATCGTCTCCGACCAGCTACGTTGGCGTGCCAACTCGGAGAGCACGAAGGTCTCCAGCAGCGGCCCGAAGGGGGCGCCGGGACGGAGCAGCGCCCTCGCGTCGACGGACATTTCCTGCGCGGCGATGCCGGAGTCGACGAAGATCATCTTCGGTGAGGCGGTCGCGCGTGTGCCCAGGTTCCGGGACCAGCCAGGGATCCGCTTGACGAGGAAGATCTCCTCAAGGGCCTGCAGATATCGCCCGATCGTAGGCCGGGATAGCCCCAGGTCGGACCTGAGTCGGCCGTCGGCGTGCACGATCGTGCCGGTCCGTGCGGCGAGCAGGCGGATCAGGCGCCTCAGCTCATTCTTGCGCTGGATATCTGCGAGTTGGCTGACGTCTCGATCGATGAGCGACTGCACGTAAGCATCGTGGAAGCGAGCACGTCGGCGCGGGTCGCTGCGGTTCACAGCCTCGGGCAGCCCGCCTCGGACGATCCGGTGGGCGTACTCGGCGCGCGGTATGTCGGACTCGATACGCAGGTCCGCGCCGAGCTCGAAAGCAGCGTCGATGAAGCGGTCCGGGGCTCCGTCGACCTCGCCTTGACTGAACGGCCACAGCTCGATGGTCTCCATCCGGCCGGGCAGTGCATCCGGCGCGGCGGCCATACCGAACAGTTGGGAGGAGCCCGTCAGGAGGTATCGCCCCGGCCGGGGATCTTCATCGACGGCGACCTTGATCGCGAGCAGCAAATCCGGGGCTCGCTGAATCTCGTCGATGACCAGCAAGCCCTCGGTGTCGACGAATCCGACCGGGTCGGTCAGCGCGGCCGCGCGGTCTTGAGGTTTGTCGAGGTCCCGGCGCTCACCGTCACGATCACCGGCCACCACGCGGACCAGGGTGCTCTTGCCGGCTTGGCGTGCCCCGCTGATCAGCACGACTCGGGTGTCGCCAAGCGCCGCAGCGACCTGAGCAGCCGATTTCCTGGGGACCAACCGGGTGCTCACCGCTCGATCATAGCGTTGGAGATGTTCCTCGCGCGACCAGGAAAGCTTACGCTAGCGACGCACTCACTTTACGCTCGCGTCAAGTCATGTTCGAACTCACCCTCGGGACGAAGAGGCCGTGGGTTCGAATCCCGCCACCCCGACCACGTTGTTGCAGGTAAAAGGCCAGTTTCCCTCTGCGGGAAACCGGTCTTGTTCTGTGTTGACCGTCGTTTGACCGTGGACTGTGCGGCCGTGACCGGCACCAACGTGCCCGGAGCCACATTCGGTCACGACGACGTGGAGCGGCGGGGAGGCCGTTTCGGAAGGTTGATCAAGACCTTCTTGCCCAGCTTCTGCTCGATCAGCCAGACCAGATGTTGACCGTCGATCAGCTCCATCCGGCCGTTCTCGCGTGCTTTGCGCTCCGACTGCGGGGTGAACCAGGACGTGGTGACGAGGATGCCCTTCGTGGCCCGCTTCTCCTCGATCGCGCCGGCCAGTTCGCGGATGTGGTTCACGCCGATGGCATTCTTGTAGCGCTTCGACTGGACGATCGTCAGTCCGCCGACCGCGACGGTCTTGTTCATCATCACCGCGTCGACACCGTCGTCGTAGCTGTGCTCGGTGTTCCACCCCTCCAAGCCGAGCGCCTCGAACACCTGTCGCGTCAGGTGTTCGAAGTAGTCCGGGTTCATCTCCATGAGGTCCGGCCGAGAGTCGAGGGTCGCCACTGCGTCGATCGACTCGGCGCGCCGGTACTTCTTCAGGTCGAAGTCCAGGATCGGCTCGACACCCTCAAGTTCGTACGGATGCTTCGAGACGATGGCGTGCAGATCCTGCACGCACCTGTACGGAGTGACCCGATCCAGCACCAGCGCTTCGAACTCCGCTCGGGAGACGTCCAGACTGATGAGGTAACGATCCTCGTCACGGCCCGTGGCCGGGTTGATCGCCGGTACGCGCCCGTTGAATGCCACGGACTCGAGCCGAGGATCGGCCGCGAACACGTCGCGGATGGCCAATAGCGCGACCTGGCTGATCACCGACCGGTATAGCTCAACCGTCTCCCGGATCGGCCGCGCTATCACCTTCTCCTCGTCGCGTGCCGCGATGTACTGGTACTGGCGCACAGTCGGGGCAACTTCCTGACCCGGGAGTTGGAGCTTGATGCCGGCTTGCTCGGCCTGCGCGTCGAAGTACACGTCGGCTTGCCGTGGGAAGCCCTCAGGCAGGGGTAACGCCGCGAGGACCCGGTTGAGGTAGCGTTCGACGGCTTGATGATCACGATCGATCACGCCGGCCAGTTCCCAGTCCAATGCGGCGTTGAAGGTGCGTAGCTGCTCCTCGTGCGCCCGTGCCCGCTGGGCATGGTCCGCTCTGGCAGCAGCCACGCGGCGCTGCCGCTCAGCCTCCGCGGCCTCCCAGCCCTGCTAAGCCTGGGCGAACTCCGCTTCGGCCACCTGCACAGTTCGCCGATGCCGCTCCTGGCCACCGAAAAGCCCACCGAAGACGCCTGGAGCCGTCGGGGCGAACTGGTCCCATGTTGGGCGCGAAGCCGGTGTCGCCAAGACCCCAAGATTCAGCGGCGGCGGCCGGTCGGCGCGACGCAGCCTCGCGAGGTCGAGGACGGACGAACGAGTGATTCCGCGACGCAGGATCGAAGAGATCTCCTCGACCCGAGCGGCCAACTGAGCCGACTTCGTCTCGGCTTCCTGCTTCCGATCAGCGATGTACCTGGCCTTTGCCTCCCTCTCCGCGACCTTCCGGGCAGCCTCCTTCGCCCGCCGGGCCGCTTCAGCCTCCCGCGCTAACTGACGTCGGAACCGTTCCGGATCGGAAGAACTCCCCCTGCTACGAGTTGCCATCCACATCTCCCCGCCGAGACCGAAAAGACAACACTAAGAAGCCATATACATTCTCTCGGTTATCTCCCCTGGGCGCAGCAAACTTCGAAGGGCGCCATCGATCGAACAAAAGATCTATCTAACCCGGCCGGCAATCCTTCGCGAAGCCGGCGGACCCTCAGAGAGCTACAGCGTCCGCTCCGCAACTTCGCGCAGGTCTACGACCACTCAGCAACCAACGGACCGGCCACCCGAGTGTCCTGTCCGGACAGCCGAGAAGCGGACGACCACTCAACCTGAAGACAGGTCACGGATGCGAGTAGTGGTAATCGTCTGGTGACAGCCCCGCATGGGATGACAGAGGATGACACCTGCCCACGCCGCTCACCCCGAACGATTCGCCCGACGGCCACAACCACCCAAACCACCCACCGTCGCGTGGATCAACCAACCCCTCGAACCCGCTACCGCGACCTCACGGGCACCAACCGTCTCAATTTGACTTGACAACTACCGACCAGCACGGTGGAACAGTTCCGCGCCGCGTTAGCACTGTTAGACGAGGTGCATGCCGACGAACCGTGGAATCCGTGGGTGACGGAGGAGCGTGCGGACGAGTACGCGGCCGCGCTCATAGTCCATGAACAATGGGCGCGCGCCGAGCCAGACTTCCAGCCGATGACCACCGAGGATGTTGAGCTGCGCATGGCGGAGATCGCCGCTGACGTTGCCAGCAAGGTGGCCGCGGTCAAGGCCGAACAGAGTGCGCGCCTGCCCTCGCACGATCCGGAACTCGTCAAAGCTCGACTGGCGCTGCTGGAGGACACCTCGTACCTCGAACACTGCATCCGGCAACGGGACGAGTTGCTCGCAGCAGGCCGAGGCGCTCCTTCCCAGATCGAAGAGCTCGAGCAGAAGATCGCGGTGCTGACCCGTCGGGTTTCTGAACTCCAGAATCGAGTGCCTGATCCGGAGGCAGTCGTTGACGCGGCGGGTCGCCTTCCGCGCGACCGACGGGCCATCATGCTCGACCTGTTTCGGACCGACCGGATTGCGCAGGTCCGCCGGCTTCGCGACAGCCTCGCGCATGAACGTAAGGAGATGGCTGAGCCAACGGATCAGCAGGACCGCGCTTCTCTCCGCTCGCGGAGACACCTGGACGAGCTGACACTCAACGCGCTTCTGGCGGTGAAGCCGATCGCTGCCGCCGAGATGTGCGCTGACTGCCCTCGCCCGATGGCATGGCACCTATGGCAGGTGAGTGGTTCCCTGATGCTGCTCGGCGCCTGGCCGTGTCCAGCGGGGCCGCGTATGGCTGCTCAACGTGCCCGTGTCATGAAGATGCTGGAGGCCTCGCAGATCGCGACCGCGACACCCAAAGCCGCTAAGGAGCAGCCGCTCGCCATTGTGCGTTCTGGCCTCTCGATTGGGGACGTCATCGAGCAACTGACAAAAATCCGGGCCGACCATCCGGACGCCATCGTCCGGCGCGGCAACCGCAATCGTTGGGAGATCTGGCCAGCGCGGGCGTTTGCAGATCCGACACCGCAACCGAGATAGAAACTCGCAGCAGACGTCATTCGGCAGGGAACACGGACGTATCGACGAATGTCCTACTCGGACAGTGGGCCGCCAGTAACCTTCGGTCATTCTGTCTCTACCGGAGGTGACCGAAGCGTGGTCGCGGAGCTGACGGTTCGTCGCTGGACCCGCGGTCAGCACGATCGCCTGTACGTCAATACGGCCGCCGGCGTACAGGTCGGTTGGCGTGACCTGCGCACGGGCCAGGACCATGTCGTGCTGTCCGACCTGCGCGCGGAGTTCGCCGTCGCCGTCGACGCGTGGCAAGGCACCCATCCGCCGCGAGTTCCGAGACCGCGCCCACCGGCAGACGACAGCGTCGGCCGCCCCGATGTGCCACCAGCCTCGGCGAGCAATGCTCCTCTGGAGCGCGAACCGGCGTCTCGTAGGCCGCCCGCCCGACCCCGAACGGCGCCACGCGATCTCGCCGAGCACCAGGCCGGCGCCAACCTCGCCGCCCGCGCCGAACGGTTACAGATCCAGAACCCCGCTTTGCGCCGACTGGCCCGCGTACTCGGCGTCCGCAGCCGCGACCAGCCCTGGCGGCAGGGAGCGCTCGGCGAGATCGCCGTCGGCAAACGCCTCGACCGACTACGCCGACGTGGCGCCCGCGTGTTGCACTCGATCGTTCTCGGCGCCGGTGGCGACGTTGATCACCTGGTGATCTGCCGCCACGGCGTCTTCAGCATCAACACCAAGCATCACCGGCGCGCGATCGTGACCGTCACCTCGAAAGGCATCCGCGTCCAGCGGCGCAACCGCGCGTACCCGGAGGCGGCCCGGAGGGAAGCCCAACGCGTCACGGCCGCCCTGTCCACCGCGCTCGGGCACCCCTCGCCCGCGCATCCCGCGCCCGGGCACTCCGCCCCCGAGCACCCCACTCCCGGGCACCCCGCCCCCGGGCTTCCCGTGCACGTCACGCCGCTGGTCGTGGTGCACGGGCAGGCCCGGCTGAACGGATGGATCCGGCACCGCCCGCTCGGGGTGCAGGTGCTCCCGTCCTGGGTCGTGACGTGGTGGTTCCGCTCACCCGGCCGCACGGTGCTCTCCCCTGAGGACATCGACCGGGTGTACGCGGCGGCCCGTCGACCCGAGGTGTGGCGCCACGTCTGACGCGCCCACCCGCCCCGGATGACGGAGGCGGCGGTCTACGCCGGCCCGCTCCGGCCCGCTCCGGCCCGGCCCAACCCGGCCCGCTCTAGCCCGGCCCGCTCTAGCCCAGCCCGCTCCGGCCCAACCTCCTCGACCCGACCGTATCGATAGGCGCCCGCCCCGACCCGACTACCACGCCCACTGGCCCAGCAGGGCGCTCGCCACCTCGTCGGGGTGGGTCAGCAGGGCCTCGTGGCTGCCCGGCACCAGGACCGGCTCGACGCCCACCCGCGCGGCCAACTCCGCCCCCGGCGCGGCCAGTCCCTGGTCTTCCCGGGCCAGGACGTACGTGATCGGCAGCCCGAGAACGTCGACGCCGTCGACGTCCGGAGCATCCAGCATGTATCCACCCGGCTGCGGCAGGAGTTGATCGAACACCAGACGCTGCAGCGGCTCCGGCGCGTCGGGCAGCAGCATCGCACGGAACTGCTCGAAGTCGACGCTGATCGTGCCCTGCGGCGACGCCTCGATCGTGCCGCGGAGGTAACCGGCCAGCTCCGGCCCCATCGCGTCGGCCATGGACTCGCCCCGGCGCGGGATGAACGCACTGAAGAACGCGAATCCGGCCAACCGTCCGGCGAGCCGGGGCGTGGCCCCGGTGATCGGGATGCCGGCGTAGCTGTGGCCCACCAGCACGACGTTCTTCAGGTCGCGGCGCTCGACCTCGGCCACGACGTGGTCGACCGCGTCCGCCAGCCGCAGACCGGTCGGGTCGTCGCCCATCGTGAGGCCGGGGAGCGTCAGCGCGAACGTGTTGTGCCCGGCGGCCCGGAGACGTTGGCCGACCGGGTGCCAGGCCCATCCGCCGTGCCACGCGCCCGGGACCAGCACATAATTCAGAGCTTCATTCATTCGTCAGAGCATACTCTGATGAGTAAAGATACCTGGATGAGCACCCGCCGGGCCGAATACGCGCAGGCCACCCGCGACGCGATCCTCGACGCGGCGCGCTCGCTGTTCGAGTCCCAGGGCTACTTCGGGACGCGTGTGGAAGACATCGCCCGTGCCGCCCGGGTCGCCCCGGCCACCGTGTACGCGGTGGGCGGGGGCAAGAGCGGGCTGATCCGCGAGATGATCGGGACGGCCACCACGTCGGACGAGAACCGCGAGATCGTCGCCCGGATCGACACGTTCGAGGAGCCGCGGGAACTGATCCGGTTCATGGTGGACCGCACCGCCGCGAAGTTCGAAGACTGGTCGCCGCTGATGCGCCAGGTGGTGGCGGCCGCGCCGCAGGAGCCGACGGTCCGGGATGCGCTCCACACCGCGCAGGCCAGCTTGCGTACCGGCCTGAACCGCGTGGCCCGACGGCTGGCCGAGCTCGGCGCGGTGCAGGACGCCGACGCCGCCGCTGACGTCCTCTGGTTCTTCCTCTGCAACTCGTCGTACTTCACGCTGATCGACGAGCTGAACTGGCCGCTCTCCCGGGCCCGCGATTGGCTCGCCGCCACACTCGAGACCACGCTGATCGGCCGGGTCCCGGGCCCGACGTCAGGCGGGTGACCGCGAGATCCGCCAGAGGGCGACGGTCGTCGCGGCTCGTGCGTACCCGCCGGGGCTCAGCAGCGTGTACCCGAGCTGGGACTCCAGCCAGGAAATGCGCTGGTGCAGCGTCGAATGGTGCAGGCTCAGCCGCCGAGCCGCGTCGCGGATGCTGCGATGGCTCAGCACCACGTCGATCACCCCGGTCACCCAGGGCCGCTCGGCCCTGAGCTCCTCCACCCGCCGCACGTCCGGTACGGCGGCCGCGCTCGTGGCGTCGAACTGGTCGGCGAGCGCGGCGAGGCTCCCCAGCTGCTCGAACTCCACCTGCAGAGGGCCTCCGGTCACCGGATCGACGGCGAGCCGCAGCGCGGTCATCGCGTGTTTCCAGCCGACCGGAAGATCGTCGGCGGAGCAGGTCGTGAGCCCGGCCGCGACGGCGGCCGGGACGGCAGCACCCGGTCGGAGCAGCTGGATCCGCCGCCCGCCGAGCGGCACACCCTCGGCCGACGCGGTCGCGACGACCAGAACGGACGCGCCCAGCCCGAGCTGACGCGCGGCCGCCCTGCGCTCGGCCAGACCGGACTCCGGGTCGCAGACGATCCGGGTCGCCGCCAGGGACGGGTGCGCCTCCTCGGCCACGGCCTCGATGCTCCTGGTGCACCGCTCGACGATCAGCTGATCGAGCGGGCCCGGCTCACCCGCGCGATCGAGCCAGACGCCGGCCCGGCCCGGCCGGTCCGGTACCGGGATCCGCCGCCCCTGCTGGTCGAAGCACACGTTCAGCCCCCGCGCGTGCAGCCCGGCCGGACAGCCGGCCAGCGCGGCCGCCGCCCGCAGCATCGCCGGGGTCGACGCCCGCTGGTCGACCAACGCCTCGAAATGGGAGATCACGCGCAACGCGCTGGCCGCATCGTCGGAGACCACGCTGAGTTTGCTGATCAACTCGCGCATGCCGCACCGCCATATGTCGGGTAGCGACCGTAACACCGCGGCCTTTGGCGGCTGCCCGGTTGCCCCGACAACTACGAGACTCGGCGGTAGTCCGCAACAAAGGAGTTGTCGCCATGACGACGTCACCGCAGACCGACAAGCGCATCGGCCCTCCGACCCCGTACGACCCCGAGCTGGCCGCCTCCCTGGATCAGGTCGTCTCGCTGCTGGAGGCGTTCATGAGCGGTGAAATACCTCCTCACGACGTCCCCGGGATCGTGGTGGCGCCGACCGACGAGGAGCTGAGCCGCGACGGCCGGTTCAGCGTGGAGGAGCGTGCGGTTCCCGGCCCCGACGGCAGTCCCGAGATCTCGCTGCTGATCGTCCGCCCGGTCGGCAGTGAGGCCCCGACGCCGGTCATCTACCACACGCACGGCGGCGGGATGATCGCCGGCGACAACCGGCTCGGCATCGACTCGGTCATGGCCTGGGCCGAGGAGTTCGGCGCCGCTGTGGTCTCGGTGGAGTACCGGCTGGCTCCCGGGACGCCGCACCCCGGGCCGATCGAGGACGTCTACGCCGGACTGCGCTGGACGGCGGAGAACGCGGCCGAGCTCGGCATCGATCCGTCCCGGATCATCGTCGCCGGAGCCAGCGCCGGCGGAGGGCTCACCGCCGCGCTCGCGCTGCTCGCCCGCGATCGCGGTGGCCCGGCGATCGCGGCGCAGGTGCTCATGTGCCCGATGCTGGACGACCGGAACGACACCGTCTCGGCGATCCAGATGACCGGGCTCGGCGTCTGGGACAGCGAGGCCAACGCGGCGGGCTGGGGTGCGCTGCTCGGCGAGGCGCGGGCGACCGCCGACGTGTCCCCGTACGCGGCGCCGGCCAGGGCCACCGACCTCAGCGGCCTGCCGCCGACCTTGATCGACGTCGGATCCGCGGAGACGTTCCGCGACGAAGCCGTCGCCTACGCGGGTGAGATCTGGCGGGCCGGCGGGCAATGCGAGCTGCACGTCTGGACGGGTGGCTTCCACGGGTACGACGGGTTGGTTCCGCACGCGGCGATCTCCGAGGACACCCGGGAGGCGCGCCTTCGCTGGCTGCGGCGAATTCTCGGAGCCTGATCCGGGTAGAGAGAACGCGTGACTCTCGGCGAAGCGATCCAAGCGGTCTGCTGGTTCCTGTTGCTCCTCGGTTCGGTCGGCTGGCTGGCGGTCGGCGTCACTCGCGAGTGGCGCCGACGCCACCACCGCCGCCGCTTCCCGGCCCTACGCGCCTTCCGTGCTTTCAGCCTGCGCCGTTAGCGCCGATCACCGACGCGTGTCGCGGGCTTGCTCGTTCTCGATATAGCCTAATTTGCGGTGTATGAGGAAACTGCCTCGCCTCACCGCCGCCACCCTCGCCGTCCTCGATGTCCTGTCCCGGGCGCGCGCCGACGACCCGGTCTGGGGCCTTCGCATCTGCCGGGAGACCGACCTCGGTCCGGGCACGGTGTACCCGGTGCTCGAACGCCTGGCGACGCTCGGCTGGCTGACGTCCACGTGGGAGCCCCAGGACACCGCCGCCGACCGGCCGCGCCGCCGCTTCTACGAGCTCAACGGGCACGGCCGCACCGAGTTGGCCACCGCACTGGCCGCCCGGGCCGGCCGTCGCCGCTGGAACCCGGCGGCCCGGCACCTCGCCGGCGGCTTGACGTGACCGAGCTGACCCGAGCCCGTCCCCTCCCCCGACGCCTGGCCGCGACCGGTCTCGCGGGAAGCGTCGTCGGCGCCGCGGCCGCTCTCCGCGCCGGGCCGTCGGTCGCGGTCGTGCTGGGGCTCTGCGCCGCCGTCGTGATCTATCTGGACAGCTCGGTCGCCCGCCTGGCCGCGGCCCGCCTGCGGACCGGCGTCCTCATCGGTCTGGGCATCGGGCTGGTCAACGGGGTCGGCGCGGCACTCTCCCTGGGCCCCGCGGCGGGCGCGGCGCTCGGCGCGGAGACCGTCATCGGCACCGGCCTCAGCGTCGGCGCGGCGTGGGGCCTCGCCGGCCTGGTCCTGCGCATCGGTCCGGGCAGCCGCACGATCGGCCTCGCGCTCACGCTCGCCGGGCCCTGCGAGGCACTGACCCGCGAGGGATGCGACGGCGAACTCCACGGTCTGACCGGCCGTCGTGAGCGGTTCGGCTACGCGCTCGGCGTCCTCTGCGGCGCGCTGGTCATTCGGACGCGGCGGATCGGCGCGTCCGTGGGCCGGACTCTCGACTGGTTCCTGGCCGCCGACCTCCGGCTGCTCGGCGTGGCCGCCACCCCCGTGCTCGTCGGCGCGGTCGTCGTCTACCTGCAGGAGAGCAGCTTCCGCGCGGTTTTCGACAGTGCCCAGAACCTCGCGACGGTCGGCGGTGTCGTGCTGTTCGCCGGTGAGTGCCTCCGCGAACTGCGCCACGTCCGGCCGAGGCGACTGGGCCGCAAGACGCCGTCCAAGCACTAGAGGGAGACCGCTGTGTACAGAGCCGCCGCACTCGTCCTGCTGGTCGCCGCCGGGACGCTCACGATCCCGGCTCCGGCGACCGCCGCGCCCGCCGCGCCCGCCGCCAGAGTCACGTCGGCGCCGGCCATCTGCCCGGGCATCCTCTGCGAGCCGTTCTGGAAGACGAAGAAGGCCGTCATCCTGCGGAAGGTGCCGTGACCGCTCCCACGCTTGCGCCGCCGCGGAGTCGTCGCCACTCGCACGACACGGCGGTGATCACCGGTTTCTTCGTCGCCGACGTGTTGATCTCGTTCGACCGCTACTACCTCGGCCGACTGTTCGCGCTCGATTCCCACGCGTTCGCCGCACTCGCGCTCGGTGCTGCCGGTTTCGCCTGCCTCGCGGCCCGCCACCGCTACCCGCTGGCGGTCTACTGGCTGACGCTCGTGCACGCCCTGGCGTTGTCGGTGCTGACGAATCACCTCTACACGTCGGTGGTCAGCGTCTGGCTGGCGCTGCACGCCGTGGCCAGGTACCGCACCGGGCCGGTCGGTTACCTCGCGCTGATCACCGCACTGGCGCCGTCGGCGGTCATGGCCGGCTACCTCTACGCGGTCACGGCCGATCCGAGCGACTACACCGCGCCGATCCTCGTCGCGAGCTACGTCGTCGTGACGTTCGGCTTCTGGCAGGACGGGCACCGCCGCCGCCAGGCCGTTCAACGGTAGGCCTCGAGTCCGAGATAGATCGCCAGACCGACGCCGGCGACTGCGATGACCACTCGCAACGCGTCCGCGGGAGAGTGGCGGACCACCACCGGACCGATGCGTCCCCCGATCAGGAAGCCGATCGCGAGCGGCAGCGCCGCCGACCAGACCACCGGGCCGAACGCGATGAAGCCGACCGCGGCGATGCCGTTCGCGGTCCCGAGCAGGAGGCTCCGGTAGGCACCGGCCCGGGCCAGCGTCCCGGTGCCGATCGCGAACAGCACCGCGAGCATCAGCACCCCGGCGGCCGCACCGAAGTACCCGCCGTAGATCCCGATCGCGAAGATCGCCGCCATCGTCGGCAACCCCGGCCGCTGTTCCAGCGAACGGACCTCACCCGGGCGCCGGAACAGGATCGCCACCGAGGCGCCACCGATCAGAACCGGGACGATCTTCTCGAACGCGTCGGAGGGCGTCCACAGCAGCAGCGCGCCCCCCAGCGCACCCCCGAGCATGCTGACCGCGGCCATCTCCCAGGCCCGCCGCCAGTGCCCCTCGAGCTCCGGCCGCGAACCCCACACCGCCCCGACGCTGTTCATGATCAGCGCGACCGTGTTCGTGACGTTCGCGGTCACCGGCGGCAGACCCACCGCGAGCAGGGCCGGATAGCTCACCAGCGAGGCGAGACCGGCGATCGTGCCGGTCAGACCGGCCGCCAGCCCCGCGACCACGAGCAGCAGAAACGTCATACGTTCTCGGACAGCAGGACCGCCCGCGTCCCCGCCTCCAGCGCCTCGAACACGTGCGGCAGATCGCCCGGGTACTTCACGTAGTCTCCCGGGCCGAGCTCGACCGGCTCATCGGCGAGGCCGACCAGAGCACGGCCGGCACTGAGGATCACGTGCTCCACCGTGCCCGGCAGATGCGGATCCGACGCGCGCGCCCGGCCGGGTTCGGCGGCGATGCGGTAAACGTCCCTGCGCGCGTTCGGCGGGCAGGACGCGAGCAGCGTCGCGACGTACTCGGCGTGCTCGGACGAGATCGTCGGGCCTTCGTTCGACCGGATCACCTGCACCTTGGGCAGTGCAGGCTCGACCAGCCGCGAGAACGGCACGTCCAGCGCGACACTGAGCGCCCAGAGCGTCTCCACGCTGGGATTTCCCGTCCCGGACTCCAGCTGGGAGAGCGTCGACTTCGCGATTCCGGCCTGCTTCGCGACCTCGCTGAGCGAGAGCCGCGCCCTGGCCCGCTCCCGTCGCAGTGACGCCGCGATGACATCCAACGGGGCGCCCCGTCGTGCGTTCTCGGTCACGTTCGCTCCACCGGTCCGATCGTTCGCCTTGACGAACGACGATAGCGCGTTCATCGTAACTAGCTATGCGTTCGTTATACCGAACACTCGGTCCGGAACTGACCCGAAGTATCGCCCTCGTCTGTCTGGCTGATGCCTTGGTGGGCCTTTCCTTCGGCGCGATCGCGGTGAGCGCCGGGTTCCCGCTCTGGCTGCCGATGCTGCTGTCGGTCGTCGTCTTCGCCGGCGCCTCGCAGTTCCTCTTCATCGGGTTGCTCGCCGCCGGCGGCAATCCGTTCGCCGCTGTCGCGGCCGGTCTGCTGGTCAACGCCCGGCATCTCCCGTTCGGCTTCGCGGTCGCCGACGTTTTTTCTTTACGCCGCCCGGCGAACCGCCGTGGGCGGTGGGAAGGGGGCCCGGCCCCGGAAGCGCCGACACCGCGCGATCGGCTGCGGCGTCTGGCCGGCGCACATCTCCTCACCGACGAAGCGACCGCATTCGCACTGGCCCAGCCCGACCCGGCACGGCGCCGGGCGGCGTTCTGGGCCAGCGGCGTGACCTTGTTCGTCGCCTGGAACATCTCGGTGCTGCTCGGCGGGCTGGCCGGCGCGGTGATCAAAGACACCGACGCGCTCGGCCTCGATGCCGCGTTCCCGGCCGTCCTGCTCGCGCTCGTGCTGCCGTCGCTGAAAGACCCGGCCACCCGGTGGGCCGCACTGATCGGCGTGGTCGTCGCCCTCGCCACCACACCCGTCCTGCCCGCGGGCGCGCCGGTCCTGCTCGCGCTGGTGGGCGTCGTCGTCGTGGCCCTCGTCCGGAAGGCCCGCCCGGCGAAGGAGCAACCAGTGCACACCGCCCGGGGTGAAGCCGCATGATGATCCTCGCGAGCGCCGTCCTCGGGCTCGGCACGTTCGGGTTCCGGGTCGCCGGCCCGCTGCTCCGTGACCGCTTCACGCTCTCGCCCCGCGTCGAGGCCCTGATGACGCAACTCGCGGTCGTGCTCCTGGCCGCGCTGGTCGCGACGTCGGCGACCCTGGAAGGCGGGGGCTTCGCCGGGGTCGCCCGCCCGGCCGGCGTCCTGGTCGGCGGGGTCCTGGCCTGGCGCAAGGCCCCGTTCGTCCTCGTCGTCCTGGCCGCCGCCGTGACCGCCGCCGGTCTGCGCCTGCTCGGCGTCCCCTGAGGGCCTGCGCCTTGCCGACAACGGCGGTGCGCGGGCCGCGCCGCGGGCCGGACGAGCCCCGGGGAGATGATCGCAGCGCGGCGAGAGGAGCACCCATGTCTACGAACCGCTGGCGGACGATCGTCCTCGGCGTCGCCATCGCCCTGGTGGCGGCCAACCTCCGACCGGCGCTCGCGAGCGTCGCCCGGTGCTCTCCGACATCCGGACCGACCTCGGTCTCTCCGGGGCGGGAGCGTCGCTGCTGACGTCGCTGCCGGTGGTGTTCCTCGGCCTGATGGCGGCGGCCGCGCCGGCGCTGTAGCGACGCTGGGCGTTCGGCGTCGCGCTGCTGCTGTTCGCGCTGCGCACCCGCACCGCGGCGGCCACCGACCGCCTTTCCGCCCAGGCGCAGACCGTCGGCTACCTCCTCGCGGCCGCCGGACCGCTGCTGGTCGGCGCCGTGCACGACGCCACCCACGCGTGGACCGCTCCGATCGTGCTGTTGCTCGTGCTCGCCGTGCCGCAGATCGTGTTCGGGCTGCTGGCCGGCGCTCGCCGTGTCGTCGGCGCCCCGGGGCCGGACGACAACGGGCGGGCCGCATCCGCGCGGCCCGCCCGTGGTGCGGGAGGAGTTACCGGGTGATCAGCTGGAGCCCGGTGTCTTGCAGCACCTCGTCGATCGGCTGGAAGAACGACACGAAACCAGGCGTGTCGCACTCGCCGTTCGTGCCGCCGGACACCAGGCCCTGCGCCTGGTCACCGGCGAACAGCGCACCCCCGCTGTCGCCGGGCTGGGTGCAGACGTCGGTCTGGGTCAGGCCCCGGACCTGGCCTTCGGGGTAGACGACCGTGGTGTCGTAGGCCTCGACCGTGCCGCACGTCGTGCCGGTGGTCGAGCCGGTCTTGCAGACCGTGGAACCGACCGGAACGAGCGTGTCGCCGGTGATCGGCTGCGCCTGGTTCCCGTTGATGACCGCGGGCTGGGGGTCGAGCGACTCGGGGTCGTCGACGGCGATCGTGCCGTAGTCGTTGCCGGGGAACTCGACCGTGTCGGACCGGCCGATGACCTGCTGGCCGTCGGTCCAGGTCTGCACGGCGTCGGTGCAGTGCCCCGCGGTGATGACGAACGCGTTCTGGCCGTCGGTGGCGTTGAACGCCGAGCTGCAGCGCCCGCTGCCGGCCGCGTTCAGGATCGCTTGGCCGCCGAAGAACTGCTGGGTGGAGAATTCCGTCGTCGTGCGCGTGACCCGCACCGCGTCGCCGTAGCCGGCGAGTTTGCGCAGCCAGGCGTCCGCACGCGGGTCGGCGGAAGCGCGGTCGGAGACCTGCACCGTGACCGAGTTGCTGGCCGGGTCGATGGCCCAGCTGGTGCCGGGGATCGAGCTGGTCCGGTCGAGCTGGGTCTGGACCTGCTGGAGGTCGTTCATGCTCCGGCTGACGATCTTCGGCGTGCCACCGGCGGCCTCGACGGCGTCCGCCGCCTGCTCATCGGTGACGCCGACCATGACCGCGCCGTCCGACTTGCTGATCCACGTGCCGGCGGTCCGGCCGCCGAGTGCGCTCTGGACCGCGGCCGCGGTCCGCGTCTGGCCGTCCAGCCGGGAAAGCCGGGCCTGCGCTTCGGCCTCGGAGACGCCCAGGCGCCGCGCGATCGCTTGGACCGCCTTCTCCCTGATCGCGGGTGCGTACGCCGACGGTCCGGTATCGGCACCCGCCGCCGACGGCTGCGCGCGATCCGACGCGCCCGCTGTCGGTGCCGTCACCAGGAACGCGGTCAACACGGTGGCGACAGCTCCGGCTAAAACGGACGAGATCGTCACCGTCCGTTGTTTCCTGGACAGTCCGCGACGGTGGCGGGGAGTAGGCATCCATGCTCCTCGGTGTTGACGTCCGACCGAGGCTGCGAGTCCATTTCGTTCGTTATCGCAGCATCGGAGGCGATACGACCAACACGGTTCACCGTCGCGATTGGTTCAGCACGGTTTCCCCGCGATTCCCCTGTGTCACTTTCCACACCAACGGGCTGACCTGGAAACTCTCTGATCCGACAATCGACGCAGATCCGACGCGGTCAGCCGGCCTTGGCGATCGCGCTGTCGACGCTGACAGCCAGTGATGCCGGGCTCGCGAGCCCGAACACCGGCATCCCGGAGGCGTTGGCCAGCGGGGCGGGGAGCAGCCGGGTCTGCCGGCTGCGATCGACCGTCACGGTGGCGAGCCGGTCGGCCGATCCGTACAGGGGCAGACCGAGGCGGTCGAGTACCTCGCCCAACGAGGACGGGGTCGAGAAGAGCGGGAGGTCCCGCGCCCAGCGCACCCGGTCGGCCTGCCACGCGCGCACGTAATCGGCGCAGACCCGGGCGGTGAATTCCCGATGGGCGCCGGTGGCAGCCGAGAGAGCGGCGATCATTCGCCGGGCGGTCTCCGGATCCAGCCTCTCGGTTCGGGCCCGGACGTCGTCGACGAAGAACCGGCGCCGCTCGATCGCCTTCGCCCAGAACTTCTCGGTGAGGTGCTCCAGCGGGCTTCCTTGGTCGAGTTGCCAGAACAGGCTTTCCGCAAGGACGTCCCCGAACTCCTCACGACGCGCGCGGCTCGGCGTCGAGAGCGGGTCGTAGGGGCGCTGGAACGCCGTACCGGTCGTGACCACCGCGCGCTCGGCCGCGCAGTCGAGCAGAAAGAACCAGTCCTCGTTGTAGACGTTGGGGAAGAACCCGTTCACCCGCTGCGGGTTCACCATCAGGGCGCCCGCACCGACGAACGTCTCCTGGTGGCCGCCGGTCTCGCGGTTGATGTGGCAGACGACGGAGTTGTCGGGATAGCCGAGGATGTTCATCCCGGCGGCCCAGCGGTGCTTGCCGAGCGCACTCGCGGCCCGGAACACGTCCACCCAGTCCGGCACCACGATGTCGTCGTCCACGAAGAACAACCGCCGGACGCCGAGCGCGCGGGCCACGATCAGACCGACGTTGCGCTTGACGCTGATGTCGCTCGGACGGGTGCTGGCGCCGGCCGCGACGTCGTCCGCCTCGAAGCGGAACATCGAGGTGTAGCGGGCGTAGCCGGTCGGGACGTCGACGACGATCAGGCGGCCGTCGAGCAGGTGGCCGTAGCGGCGCTCGATCTCGGGTACCGAGCATTTGCCGCTGGCCAGCACCAGCAGCATGCAGCCGAGGTTCCCGGCCAGCCGTACGGCCTCGGCCAGGTACGAGGCCGGTCGGCTGGTGGGTACCGCGATCATCTCCAGCCGGGTCTCGGTCGGCACGGAAACCGGCACCGGGCGCAGGAGGCCCCGGTGTGACCCGTGGTGGTGATCGGACGCCCACCGGGTGGGTTGGGTTGCGGTCATCGATCCGATTTCTTGAGGCCGCGCGACCACTCGAAGAGCCGGTTGGCCGGCAGCGTCCAGTCGGGGGCGTCACACTGTTCCCGGCGAACACTGGGACGCGTACCAGGAGAAGGAACTCCTCCGCCTCGCCAAATCTCTCTTCCAGGTAGTCCTCGTTCCGATCCCGGAACCACGCATCGGTGAGCGCCCGGACCGCGCCGAGGGTGCCGCGCCCGTACATCGCGTTGCAGATCGTCACGGTTCGGCGCCGGTTGAGGGGGCTCGGGCCCCGGTAGAACAGCGCGACGTCCTCCCGGAGCTCTTCCTTGCCGTCGACGATCGCGACATCGGGAGCGAAACGTCGGGAACGGTCCTCGTCGTTCGCCTCGAAGTAGGCGCCCTCGCCCCGCTCCTCGGCCGAGACCTGACTAACCGGCAACTTGAGCCGGTCGAGCAACTCGCGGGTGATCGGGTTCCAGTCGACACCGCCCAACAGCACGAGGTGACCGGCGAAGTCATCGGGCGTCAACGCCTGGGGGGCACGGAACCGGACCCGGGTGTTCTCCGGGTTCGTCGCCCGGATGTGCCCGTAGACCTCGACCATCGCGTCCAGATCCGCGAAGCGGTACATCTCGACGAAGTCGGGGCTCGACGGATCGGCGTACTCAGGACGGTCCGCGATCGGCAGTTCGCTAGCCACGATCACGACCGGCCGATCGTCCTCGAACCGCCAGGTGCTGTTGCCGAGCTTCTTCGCGACCGGCTCTTCGACGATCATCCCGGAGGAGTGCTCGGTGGTCGGGCGGGGAGCAATCGCCTGCCGCCGGAGGTCCAGCAACTCCTTCTCCAGTTCCACGACCTGCTCCCGCTCGGCCGCGGTGAGCTCGCCCTCGTCGAGCAGACCGTCGGTCAGCGAGCGTTCGGACGCGAAGACTCTGGCGTAGGCCCGGAGGCGCTGCTGCGGCGGCGTGATCGGATCGCGATCGCGCTCGTAGGACGAGATGAGCGGAGCGCTCAGCGGTTCGTCGCCCCCGAGGAGCTGGGCGAGCCGCTCCTGCGTGAGGCCGCGACTGAGACCCGATCGACGAAGCTCACGAAGCCGCCGGGCGAGGCGCCGCCCGGGCGTGACCGACTCCAGACTGGTGACTGTCATGACTTCAGCCCTCTGAGCTGAAGTGGGTACCGAGACGGCGACACCCGTCAATACTCCCATGTGTTTGGGCTCATCAGGTGGTGTGGGCCAGACCTCATCACTCGACTAAATGCGCAAGACTGCCGTCTCGTAACATCAGTCTCGGCTTCAGGCGTAAGTCCTGTCGTCAGCCGGTCCGATGAAGCCACGACGGGACAGCCATTCCCCGGCGACCGCCCAAGTTGTCGCGATTGGACGGTACAGAACTTCATTGAATAGTGCCTTATCTCACGCCTGACGTTCTAGCGCTGAATATTTTAGCCAGCCGTCAGTCCATTTCGGGCTTATGGCCTCGAGCAGCAGAAACGCCGTATCCTCGGGACATTCGAATTGCTCTTGAAAAATCTTCTCGACATCGACACCCAGGAGGTCCGAACGAAACGGTCCCTGTCGCGAATCGACAGCGGCCTGCTGTCTTCCTAGAAGTCGGTCGATGCCGCTGGGCGGCTCGGCGCCACAAGACGAACACCCCTGGCGATCCGTTGGCGCGAAGTGCCAGGGGCGTTCGCATCCCTGCTGGCGGAGTGACCTCCACCAGCACTTGAGTGCCGTTGGGGGGTAATCCGCTATGTACAAGGTAACTGTTCTCGCAGACGCAGGGCCGAAAGCACGAAGGATTGTCGAGGTTGGCACCGCCGCCACGATCGCGATCGTTCACGACGTCACCGGTTGGCTGCTGATCGCATTCGCGATCTTGATCATCGCCGTCGCCGGTCCGCGTAAGCGATCCCTCGTCTTCGCTGTTCTTTTCGCGGCCGCGATCGTGCTCGTTGTCACAACAAGTTGGTCGAACCGGGCCGCGGATTCGGCACTCCCGTCGACGACGACAGGGAATAGCGCCCACATCGTCCCGTGGCTCGCCTCGGAGGCCGTCGTCACATTCGCCGCATCGGTCGCCGACAATACGTCGCGAGCGCACACCTTCCTGGTGAGGCCGCGGCGATGATGCACGGCTTCTTCCTCGCCATCGCTACTGAATACTCCTCAGCCCGAGTATCACCGTCCTGGCTGGGCGGCTAAGGCGGCGTCGGCCGTCCCGTCGGAGGGGGCAGGACGGCCGGCGCTCGTATCCCGGCGCCGCCACCGCGATCACGTGTGGCCCTCGGCGCCGCCGTCCTGCTCGGACTCGCCGTAGCCGTTCTGTCCCGGACGGTCCGAGAACGGCGTCGGCCGTCCTGCCGGAGGGGTCAGGACGGCCGACGCTTCTCACTGCGGATACTCAGCCGCGGCGACGCACCGCGTAGCGGCTGCGGTCGTGGACGACGTTGCGTCCACGTCCCGGCACCGGCGTGGTGCGGGGCGATTCCGCGACCCGGCGGCCCCGGGCCGCGGCCCGGCGCTCAGCCCGGTTCGTCTCGACGACCGGTTCGGTGAATGAGGCAGATAGGCGCACGAGGGAACCTCCAGCAAGGGAGAGGCCCAGCTCCGAACACAACGATCAGCTGAGCCCTGCGGACGACGACAGGACGTCTGGGCTCGACCCGTTCCGGGGAGCCCCGCCAGAAGGCGTTTTCAGCTGATCACGTGCCGGACGCTAATCCGCCGCGCGTCACAGCGCCAGTGAATTACCCTCCGCGCAGATCCGAGCGCCCATGTTGAGCTCCATCATCTTCAGCGCCGCGTCGGCCAGGTCCGAGTGGATGCAGGCGACCGCGTCCCGGGGCACCACCACCTCGTGATGGCGGATGTGCGCGTCCAGCGCCGAGTACAGCACGCACTGCTCGGTCACCTGCCCGGTCAGGATCAGCCGCGACGCCCCGAGCTGCCCGAGCAGGTATTCCAGCGGCGTCTGGAAGAAGATCGAATGCCGGGCTTTGATGACGAACATCGTCTCGTCGTCCGGACGCAACGGCTCGACCAGATGGGGCGCCTTGCCCTGGACCGCCAGCGAGTAGATCGAGTCCCGGTTCGACGTCCACGAGCCGAAGTTGTCGTTGACGTAAATGACCGGCACGCCCGCGTCGGTCGCCTGTTCGACCAGACGCACGATCGAAGGCACGACCTTCTCGGCCGACGACAACAACTGGTCGGCGTCCGGATGGTCATACGGCGTAATCATGTCGATCACTACCAAAGCGGTCTCAGTCACCGCGCAGAATTATCCCCAAATGCGGCAACTATGCATCCCTGGCGTTAACCGGCGGGAGAACCGCGCGCTGGTGGGCACCGCCCGCGAAGGCGGCGCCCACCAGCGGCGTCAGCTGAGCTCGGCGGCGATCAGTTCGGCGATCTGTGCGGTGTTGAGCGCCGCACCCTTGCGCAGATTGTCGCCGCAGACGAACAGGTCGAGCGTGTTCGGGAAGTCCAGCGCCTGCCGGACGCGCCCGACGAACGTCGGATCGGCCCCGACGGTGTCGGCCGGCGTCGGGAACTCGCCGTTCGCCGGGTCGTCGAGCACGACCACGTTCGGCGCCGACGCCAGCGCCTCGTGCGCCTCCGCGACCGTCACCGAAGACGCGAACGTCGCGTGCACGGCCAGCGAGTGCGTAGTCACGACCGGCACCCGGACACAGGTTGCGGAAACCCGGAGGTCAGGGATGTCGAGGATCTTCCGCGACTCGTTACGGACCTTCAGCTCCTCGCTGCTCCAGCCGTCGGCCTTGGCCGAACCGGCCCACGGAACGACGTTGAGCGCGAGTGGCGCCGGGAACGGCGACGGCTGGTCACCGAGCTTCTCGGCCAACGCCGCGCGGACGTCACCGGCCCGCACGCCGAGGTCGCGACGACCCCCGACGACCCCGAGCTCGTCGTAGAGCCGGTCCACACCGGGCTGCCCGGCGCCGGAGGCGGCCTGGTACGACGCGACGACCAGCTCGGTCAGCTGCCACCTGCGGTGCAGCGCGCCGAGCGCGTCCATCATCGTCAGCGTCGTGCAGTTGGGGTTCGCGATGATGCCCTTCGGCCGCGAGGCGGCCGCCGCACCGTTGACCTCCGGCACGACCAGCGGGACGTCGGGATCCATTCGGAAAGCACCCGAGTTGTCGACCGCGACCGCGCCGCGCGACACGGCGATCGGCGCCCACTGCGCCGACACCTCGTCCGGCACGTCGAACATCGCGACGTCGACGCCGTCGAAGACCGACGGCTCGAGCAGCCGGACCTCTACTTCCTCACCGCGGACGACGAGCCGCTTGCCGGCCGAGCGCTTGGACGCGACCAGCCGGATCTCGCCCCAGACGTCGGCCCGCTCGGACAGGATCGACAGCATCACGGTGCCGACGGCGCCGGTGGCACCGACCACAGCAAGAGTCGGCTTCATCGTCCACTCCCGGCGTAAACAGTGGCTTCCTCGTCGGTGCCGAGCTCGAACGCCTCGTGCACGGCGCGGACGGCGGCGTCCAGATCGGTGTCACGGCACACGGCCGAGATCCGGATCTCCGACGTCGAAATGATCTCGATGTTGACGCCGACCTTGGCCAGCGCCTCACAGAACGAAGCGATGACGCCCGGGTGCGACCGCATGCCCGCACCGACGACCGAGACCTTGCCGATGTGCTCGTCGAAGATGAGCCGGTCGAAGCCGATCGTGGGCTGCGCCTTCTGCAGCGCGGCCATCGCGGCCGGGCCGTCGGACTTCGGCAGCGTGAACGAGATGTCGGTGCGCGCGGTCGCGGCGGCCGAGATGTTCTGCACCACCATGTCGATGTTGATCTCGGCGTCGGCGACCGTGCGCAGGATCGACGCGGCCACACCGGGCTTGTCGGGCACGCCGACGACGGTGATCTTCGCTTCGCTCCGGTCGTGCGCGACGCCGGAGATGATCGCCTGCTCCACGGAAGAGTCCTCCATCGACCCGGCCACGATCGTGCCGGGCTTGTTCGAATACGACGAGCGGACGTGGATCGGGATGTCGTAACGCCTGGCGTACTCGACCGACCGGAGGTGCAGGATCTTCGCGCCGCAGGCGGCGAGCTCCAGCATCTCCTCGTACACGACGGTCTCGAGCTTCTTGGCGTTCTTCACGATCCGCGGGTCGGCGGTGTAGACGCCGTCCACGTCGGTGTAGATCTCACAGACGTCGGCTTTCAGCGCCGCGGCCAGCGCGACCGCCGTGGTGTCGGAACCACCGCGGCCCAGCGTCGTGATGTCTTTGGTGTCCTGGGCAACGCCCTGGAACCCGGCGACGATGGCGATCGCGCCTTCGTCGACCGCGCCCTGGATGCGCCCGGGTGTCACGTCGATGATGCGCGCGGCGCCGTGCCGCGCGGTGGTGAGCACACCGGCCTGCGAGCCGGTGAACGAGCGGGCCTCGTAGCCGAGCGAGTGGATCGCCATCGCGAGCAGCGCCATCGAGATGCGCTCGCCCGCGGTCAGCAGCATGTCGAGCTCACGACCGGGAGGGACCGGTGCCACCTGTCCGGCCAGGTCGAGCAACTCGTCGGTGGTGTCGCCCATGGCCGAGACCACGACGACGACCTCGCTGCCGGCTTTCCGGGTGGCGACGATTCGTTCCGCGACCCGCTTGATCCGCTCGGCGTCGGCGACCGAGGAGCCGCCGTACTTCTGTACGACGAGTCCCACGTCGCTCCTTCCGTACGGCCCGGGCTGGAGCACACCGGGCAAGTTCCGGGCCCCAGGGTACCGGCGCGTCCAGCCGAATTACTGCGCCGGTCAGCCCCCGGGTGGTATCCGATTGACCACTCATGGGAGACTCGTCACGTCGCGCCGCCCTCACGTCGCCTTCCGTTGAGACAATCCGTAATGGCACGGTTTAGGGCTGACCCGGCAACCACATGAGTTTCACCTCCCACGTTCGGAGGATCCCGCAACACCGGGTAGACGAGATTCTCACCCGGTATCAGGTCATTGCGGGACAAGTGGCCCCACTGTGCACCGCCGCGCTTTCCAGGCAGTCTGGATCGTGGTGCAATGCCACAGCGAACACCGCCGGTGGGTGAGATTTACTCACCGGCCGCGGGGGCGCGTTTCGCCAAGCAGCGACACAGACGGAGGAGTCGTGCCCACGTCCCTCAAGGGCTTACGTCCGGCCGCAACCTCAGAGGGGCCGGCCAGGCGGGTCCCGAACGCCGGAACGCCCTCCGAGGACCGGAACGGCTCCGGGCATGAGCAGGTCGGACGGCCACTCACCCGGAGTCAACGCTTCCTCGGAAATGCCCCGATTCGGGTCAAAGTTGTTCTGATCACACTCGTCCCGCTGATGGCGATGTTCCTTTTCGCCGGCGTACTCACGTACATCGTGACGGACGAGGCCCAGTCTGCGCAGCAGGTGCAACAGCTGGCGCGTCTCGGGGCCGAATCCTCGAAGCTGGTGAACGATCTCCAGCTCGAGCGCCAGGCCGCGGCCGAGTACGCCGCGAACCCGGGCAAGGACAAGAACCACCCGCAGCTGCGCCGGTTCATCCAGCGAGGCACCGCGACCGAGGCCACGCTCCGCGAGTTCATCGCCGAGGCCAACCGACTGGACGCCGACACCAAGGCGCCGATCCAGAACGAGTTGCAGAGCGTCACGCGTGGGTCCCAGACGCTGGTCAACGGCCGCACCAACCTGATGGACGGTGCCCGCGACCAGGGCGTCAGCGTCACCGCGGCGGCGAACAAGTACGAGGGTCTGATCACCGACCTCCTGCACATGGGCGACAGCCTGGCTGCGGCCGCCAACGACCGCGACCTGTCCGACCAGCTCTCCGCGGCGGCCTCGTACTCCCACTACAAGGAGTCGGTCGGCGACGAGCAGATCATCGTGCTGGCGGTGCTGGTCAACGGCCAGAAGCGGTTCACCAACGACACGCTCCGCAGCGACTTGCGCGCGGTGTCCGACCAGGACAGCTTCCTCGAGCAGTTCCGCAACACCGCGACGCCCGACCAGCTGGCCCTCCGCAACGAGACCGTCAGCAAGGAACAGCAGTACCGGACGCTGAGCAACCGGGTCGGTAAGACGACGCTCGGCCAGCAGGTCAACGTCACCGACACCGCCTGGATCAGCACCAGCAACCAGGCCGACACGGTGCTGCGCGGCGTCGAAGAGAAGCTGAACGCGGCCGCGGTCCAGTCCGCCGCCGACTTCCGCGACGACGCGATCCGCAAGACGATCATCGTCATCACGGTCGCGCTCGCGGCCCTCGTCGTCGCCCTCCTGGTCTCGCTGGCCGTCGCCCGCTCGATGGTCCGCCCGCTGGTCCGCCTGCGGTCCTCCGCTCTCGAAGTCGCCTACCAGTCGCTGCCCGAGGTCGTCCGCAAGCTCCAGGACGCCGACCAGCAGACGGCGGCCCAGGCCGCGGTGGAAACCAGGGCCCGCACGCTCGACATCCGCTCCGGCGACGAGATCGGCCAGGTCGCCCAGGCGTTCAACGCGGTCCACCTCGAGGCGGTCCGGGTCGCGTCCGAGCAGGCCCAGCTGCGGCAGAGCGTCTCGACGATGTTCGTCAACCTCTCCCGCCGCTCCCAGCTCCTGGTCGACCGGCTGATCCGCCTGATCGACGGCCTGGAGCAGGGCGAGCGCGACCCCGACCGGCTGTCGGAGCTGTTCAAGCTCGACCACCTGGCCACCCGGATGCGGCGGAACGACGAGAACCTCCTGGTCCTCGCCGGTGCCGACGCCGGCCGCCGGTGGACCCGCCCCGCCCCGCTGGTCGACGTCCTCCGGGCCGCCACCGCCGAGGTGGAGCAGTACACCCGGGTCAAGCTCGGCTCGATCGACGACACCGTGGAGATCTCCGCGGCGGCCGTGAACGACCTCGTCCACCTGGTCGCGGAGATCCTGGAGAACGCCACCTCGTTCTCCTCGCCGCGGACGGACGTCGTCGTCGACTCCCGCCGGGTCGGCGACCACGTGATCATCGAGATCGAGGACCAGGGCATCGGCATGAGCCGCGAGCAGCTCGCGGAGTTCAACGAGCGCCTGGCCAAGCCGCCGGTCTTCGACATCGCGGTCTCCCGCATGATGGGCCTGTTCGTGGTCGGCCGGCTGGCCTCCCGGCACGGCGTCAAGGTCATGCTCCGCGACGCCTCCGGTGGCGGTGTGCTGGCGATCGTGACGCTGCCCACGGGCATCCTGCACGGCGACCAGCCGATCGTCAGCGCGCTTCCTCCGGCGTCGGCCGACGGCGAGGAGCACGACGGCGACCGTCCGCTCGAGCGGGTGGCGTCCGAGCGGGTCGACCAGCCCGGCTACCCGGAGTACCCGGACCAGCCCGCGCTTCCGGCCGCGAACGCTCCGTACGCCCCGACCGGCGCGTTCGGCGCCCCGGCACCGGGCCAGCCCGGCGCGCCGGGCCAGCCGGGTCAGTCGCCGTACGGCGGCGCGCCCACCGCACCGATCCCTGGCCTCCCCGGCCCCGGCGCCCCCGGGCAGCAGCCGTGGGGCCGGCCCGAGGCACCGCAGCCGTGGGGTCAGCCCGAGGCACCGCAGCCGTTCGCACCGGCCGCGTCCAACGAGCAGCCCGCGGCCCCCGGCGACCAGTGGCGTCCGCTGAACCCGCTGCCGTTCGGCGGCGTCCGCCAGAACACCGGCGAGTTCGAGTTCCCGCGCGACACGACCGGCGGCCACCAGCAGCCGAGCGCCCGCGACCTGTTCGGTCCGGTGAACCCGGAGCCGCTGCCGCGCCGCGACGAGCGGGAAGACAGCGGGGCGTTCCCGTTCGCCCAGACGACGCCGACGCCGGCCCAGCCGCCGTTCACCGCACCGGGCACCCAGCCGGAGTTCGGAACCGACCAGCCCGACCCGAGTTGGTCGGAGCCGACCCGGCCGGTGCCGATCATCCGCGACCCGGCCGCCGCGGCGGCGACCGGAACGCACAGCATCCTCGGCGACCTGCGGCCCGAGTCCGCGCCGGTCGACGCACGCGAGCCCGACCTGACGTGGAGCACCGGTGGCATCCCCACCAACCTCCCGCGCCAGCAGGACGAGCAGCAGGGGCCCGGCCAGGCGGTTCCGCTCCCGGTCCGCGACCCGTTCTCGAACGCCCGCGAGCAGATACCGCAGCAGAACCGGCCGGAGTCGCCCGCGGCCCAGACGCCGCCTGCTCAGCCCCCGGCCCCGGCCGCCGCCGAGGCACCGCAGCAGGCCGCACCCGGCGGCCGCAGCGGATCGGCCGCGGACGCGATGGCCGCACTGCGCCGGGAAGCCAGTGCGGAGCGCTCGAGCACGACCGGCGCGCAGAAGATCTTCCGCGCCGGCCCGTCGGACCCGCCGAACTCGGACCCGACGATCGAGATGCCGCTCCCGATCTTCGACGCGATCGAGTCGGAGTGGTTCCGCACCCGCACCGCGGCGGCACCGCAGCGCAACGGCAGCAACGGTTCGTGGTCTCCGCCGCGGGTGCCGGAAGCGCCGGGCGCACCGCGCCGCGCCGAGGAAGACGAGACGCCCGACGACGACGCCAGCCGGCTCACCGGTGGCTCGCTCGCGGACGCTCCGGTCTCCCCGGCGGTCGGTGGCGGCGACACAGCCTTCCCGCAGAACGCGACCGCGGCGTGGAGCCGCTCGCGTCCGGTCGGAAGTAACGGAAGTACCTCGGACGAGACGAGCGCCGACGAGGCGCCCGACCTCGGCCAGGGAGAGCCGGTCGGAGTCGGTGCCTCGCGGCAGCCGGCGACGGCCGCATGGGAGTCGCCGGCGGACGCCGGATGGCGCGCCGCGCAGGCGGCAGCCGAATCTGCTCCCAGCAGCACCACCAAGTCGGGCCTACCGAAGCGTGTTCCGATGGCACACTTCGTTCCAGGCCGTGTGGAGACGGCGGCGAAGAAGGCTTCTCGCCCGGCGTCCCACCGGTCTCCCGAGGCGGTGCGGGGCGTTCTGTCCAGCTACCGCAGCGGTCTCGAGCAAGGGCGGAACGCCGGGCGCCCGTCCCGGACCGGTACGACCCTTGCCGGCTCACCTGAAACGCAGGAGGAGATGTGAGCTCGCTGAGCCACGATGCCCAGAACCTCAACTGGCTGGTGGCGAACTTCGCCAACCGAGTCCCCGGCATCGCACACGCCGTGGCGGTGTCTGCCGACGGACTGCTGTTGGCGGTCTCCGACGGACTCCCGCGTGACCGGGCCGACCAGCTCGCCGCGATCGCGTCGGGTCTGGTGAGCCTCACCCAAGGTGCTGCTCTCTGCTTCGAGGGCGGGAACGTCAGTCAGACGGTTGTCGAGATGGACACGGGCTTCCTGCTGGTCATGTCCATCAGCGACGGTTCGTCGCTGGCCGTGCTCGCGTCGCGGGCGTGTGACATCGGCCAGGTCGGGTACGAGATGGCTCTGCTGGTGGAGCGGGTCGGACAGGTGCTCACACCGGCGCTCCGTACCGAGCTCCACTCCAGCCTTCCGCGCTGAGGGACGACAGGAGACGTCGCGCGATGAGTACCGAGTACGTCGATCAAAGCGGGCCGCTGGTGCGCCCGTACGCGATGACGGGTGGTCGAACGAGACCACGCGTCGACATCGCGATGGAAGCACTGGTCACGGCCACCGCCCGCGGTGACCGTGAGGCCGGCGCGGCCCGGCACGAGTGGCAGAAGATCGTCGACCTCTGTCAACAAGTGCAGTCGCTGGCAGAAATCGCGGCGTATCTGGGCACTCCTCTCGGGGTTGCCCGAGTGATCGTCGGCGACATGGCCGAGGCTGGAATGCTGGACGTGCACGAGCCCGGCAGGCTCGACGACCAGCTCGGAACCTACCTGCTGGAAAGGGTGCTCAGTGGACTTCGGAAGCTCTAGCCCCGGCCGCCCGGCGCCGCGGGTGACGGCGAGCCGCGCCACCTCCGCCAAGATCGTCATCGCCGGCGGATTCGGTGTGGGCAAGACCACGCTGGTCGGCTCGGTCTCGGAGATCCGTCCGCTCACCACCGAGGCGGTGATGACTGCCGCCGCGATCGACGTCGACGACGCCTCGAAGATCCCCGGCAAGAACACCACCACGGTGGCGATGGACTTCGGCCGTATCACGCTCGATGAAGACCTGATCCTGTATCTGTTCGGTACCCCCGGACAGACGCGGTTCTGGTTCATGTGGGACGAGCTGGTGCGCGGCGCGATCGGTGCGGTCGTTCTCGTCGACACCCGGCGGCTCGCCGACTGCTTCGCGGCCGTCGACTTCTTCGAGCAGCGCGGGCTGCCCTACGTCGTCGGTCTGAACTGCTTCGACGGCATCCAGCCGTACACGACGCAGGACGTGCGGGACGCGCTGACGATCGGCCAGGAAGTGCCGATCATCAACTGCGACGCCCGTGGCCGCGACTCGACCAAGGCGTTGCTGATCTCGCTGGTCGAATACGTTTTACGCCTGCGTGGCGCGGCTCCGGCCGGCGTCGGCAGCTGATCTACGTTCACGGAAGGCCGCGGCAGGAAGCCGCGGCCTTCCGTGCTGCTATGGTGATTGACGTGCGGATGGTCGGACTCCTCCTTCTCTGCCGCGGCGAGGCCTCTTAACAAGCCGGCTTCCTCGTCGCGGCGCTTGGCGTGCTTGCCGGCTTGCACCCGCCAAGACCCCAGGAGCACCCGGCAATGAGCTTCATCCGCAATCCGCAGCGTCCCAGCGGTATGCCGATCCACCGCTACACGCCGTTCACCCCGATCGACCTGGCCGACCGCACCTGGCCGGCGAAGCAGACCACCGAGGCGCCGCTGTGGTGCGCGGTCGACCTGCGTGACGGCAACCAGGCCCTGATCGATCCGATGAGCCCGGCCCGCAAGCGCAAGATGTTCGACCTGCTGGTCACGATGGGCTACAAGGAGATCGAGGTCGGCTTCCCGGCGGCCAGCCAGACCGACTTCGACTTCGTCCGGCAGATCATCGAGGAAGACCTGATCCCGGACGACGTCACGATCCAGGTGCTGACGCAGGCCCGCGACGAGCTGATCCAGCGCACGTTCGACTCGGTACGCGGCGCCAAGCAGGCCATCGTCCACCTCTACAACTCGACCTCGACCCTGCAGCGGCGGGTCGTGTTCGGCCTGGACCGTGAGGGCATCACCGGCATCGCCACGAACGGCGCCCGGCTGTGCCAGAAGCTGGCCGAGTCGATGGGCGACACGTACATCCGCTTCGAGTACTCCCCCGAGTCCTACACCGGCACCGAGCTGGAGTACGCGGCCGAGATCTGCAACGCGGTCAGCGACATCTGGGAGCCGTCCGACGACCGGCCGGTGATCCTGAACCTGCCGGCCACCGTGGAGATGGCCACGCCGAACGTCTACGCCGACTCGATCGAGTGGATGAACCGGCACCTGGCCCACCGGGAGAACATCATCCTGTCGCTGCACCCGCACAACGACCGCGGCACCGCCGTGGGCGCGGCCGAACTGGGCGTCCTGGCCGGGGCCGACCGGGTCGAGGGCTGCCTGTTCGGCAACGGCGAGCGCACCGGCAACGTCTGCCTGGTGACGCTGGGCATGAACCTGTTCAGCCAGGGCATCGACCCGATGATCAACTTCAGCAACATCGACGAGATCCGCCGCACGGTCGAGTACTGCAACCAGCTGCCGGTCAACGAGCGGCACCCGTACGGCGGTGACCTGGTCTACACGGCCTTCTCCGGATCGCACCAGGACGCGATCAAGAAGGGCTTCGACTGGATGGACCGGGACGCGGCGGCGGCCGGCGTGGCCGTCGACGACTTCCGCTGGGCGGTTCCGTACCTGCCGATCGACCCCAAGGACGTCGGTCGCACCTACGAGGCCGTGATCCGGGTGAACTCGCAGTCCGGCAAGGGCGGCGTCGCCTACGTGATGAAGACCGAGCACCAGTTCGATCTGCCGCGCCGGCTGCAGATCGAGTTCTCGCAGATCGTCCAGAAGATCACCGACAACGAGGGCGGCGAGGTCAGCCCCGAGGCGATGTGGTCGGTGTTCCGCGACGAGTACCTGCCGAACGCCGACAACCCCTGGGGCCGGCTGGTCCTGCGCGGCTACCGCAACGTCAACGACCAGGTGAGTTTCGACGTCGCCCTGGACGGCGAGCAGAAGACGATCACGGCGGGCGGTAACGGTCCGATCAACGCGTTCGTCACCGCGCTGGGCGACTCCGGCATCCCGGTCCGCCTGCTGGACTACACCGAGCACACGATGTCGGCCGACAGTGGCGCCAAGGCCGCGGCCTACATCGAGTGCGCGATCGGCGAAGACCAGGTGCGCTGGGGCGTCGGCGTCGACACGAACATCGTCACGTCGTCGCTGAAGGCCGTCGTCAGCGCCGTGAACCGCGCCTACCGCACGGCCTGAGAAGCGACACGACCAGGGGCCTTTGCCGACGTGTGCAGCCAGACCGGTACACGTCGGCGGAGGCCGCTCAGCGGGCGCTTTGCCCGTACGTCGCCAGCCGGGCGGTCGCGTCGTCCAGTTCGACGCCGTCGAGCAGCCGCGGGATCACCCCGGAAGACAGCACCCGCAACGCGACCTCGCACACCCACTCCAGGTACACCGCCCGCTCGTAGGCCTCCGCGAGCGTCGCACCCACGGCCACCGCGCCGTGGTTGCCCAGCAGGCAGGCGGTGCGTCCGTCCAGCGCGGCGACCGTGCCGGCCGCCAGCGTGACGGTGCCGTACTCCACGTACGGCGCGACCCGGGGCGCACCGCCGAACAACCCGAGGTAGTAGTGCACGGCCGGGATCTGCGGCACCAGGCAAGACAGGGCGGTCGCGGCGACCGAATGCGTGTGCACGATCGCGCCGACGTCGGCCCTGGCCGCGTAGATCGCTAGGTGCAGCGGTAGTTCGCTGGTCGGGTCGAGCGGCGCGTCGATCGGCGTCCCGTCGAGCGCGTGGACCCCGATGTCTTCGGCCCGCATCGACAGGTACGGCACGCCGGTCGGCGTCACCGCCACCTGCCGGCCGGTCCGGGCCGACACGTTTCCCGAGGTTCCGACGACCAGACGGTCGGCGACCATCCGTTTGCACACTTCGGCGATGGCGCCCCGATCCGTCACGGACGGGATCTTCTCACCCGGCCGCGATCGCGTCGTCGTGCGCCTGCTGCTCGTCCTGGCGTGTGGCTTCGGCGCCCTGGGCGATCGGCGCGTCCAGCCAGTCCTCCGGGATGCCGAAACCGTCCACCAGCAGGGCGGCGTCCGGGCGGAGCTCCCGGCAGAGCGCGTTCACCTCGCCGGTGACCCGCTTCGCGCGCCCGGCCGTCATCCGGCCGTGGCCGAGGAACCAGGCCAGGTCCGCCTCGATCGTCGAGAGCGCGTACAGCGTGCAGACCCGGTCGAGCAGCGCGCGCACGTCCGCGTCCTCGCAGCCCTCCACGGCGGCCGTGAACGCCTCCAGGAGGATCCGCTCGACGTGCACCCGGGCCAGCCGGAGAACGTGGTCCTGTGCCCCGTTGAAGACCGCGAACGCGTCCGCGCCGGGCTCGCCCGCGGCGCGCAGCCGCTTGGCCAGCCCCTCCAGGACGTGCTTCTCCCGATCCTCCAGCAGCGCCAGCTGCCATTCGCGGTTCCGCAGGTCGGCCTCACCCAGCCGGCGCAGCCGATCCACGAGGTTGCGCGCCGACGTGCGCTCGGCCACCACCTCCCAGACCTGGTCGGCGTAGAACTTGACCATCCCGAACGCGTCCAGGTCGCCGAGCTGGTCCCGGTAGCCGGTCAGCAGACCTTTCGCGACCAGCTGCAACAGCACCCGGTTGTCGCCCTCGAACGTGGTGAACACGTCGGTGTCGGCCCGCAGCTGGGGTAGGCGGTTCTCGGTCAGGTAGCCCGCGCCTCCGCAAGCCTCCCGGCACGCCTGGATGGTCGCCGACGCGTGCCAGGTCGCGACCGCCTTCAAGCCCGCCGCGCGCGCCTCCAGCTCCCGCTGCGCCCGCTCGCCTTCGTCGTCCGGAAGGCTTTTTTCTACGCCGTGCGGCGGAACACCGTCGGCCGGCTGCAGTTCGTCCAACGTGCGGACCAGGCCCTCCTGCGCGAAGCGCAAGGCGTAGGTCTTGGCCAGCGCGGGCAGCAGAGCGCGCTGGTGGGTCAGGTAGTCGAGCAGCGTGACCTCGCGCTCCTGGCCCGGCGCGGAGAACTGGCGGCGCACCTGGCCGTAGCGGATCGCGATCGACAGCGCGGTCTGGGTCGCGGACCCGGCACCGCCTGCGACGCTGACCCGGCCGCGGACCAGCGTGCCGAGCATCGTGAAGAACCGGCGCCCGGCGTTCTCGATCGGGCTGGAGTAGGTGCCGTCCGCGGCGACGTCGCCGTAGCGGTTCAGCAGGTTCTCGCGCGGGATCCGCACGCCGGAGAACCAGAGCCGCCCGTTGTCGACGCCGGACAGCCCGGCTTTCCCGCCGCAGTCCTCGATCCGGACGCCCGGGCACGGCTGACCGTCGTGGTCGCGGACCGGCACCAGGAACGCGTGGACGCCATGGGTCTCGTCACCGGTGACGAGCTGGGCGAACACCACCGCGAGCCGGGCATCGCGGGCCGCGCCGCCGATGTAGTCCTTGCGCGCGGACTCGTGCGGCGTCTCCACCACGAACTCCTGCGCGTGCGGGTCGTAGGTCGCGGTCGTCCGCAGGTGCTGGACGTCGGACCCGTGGCCGGTCTCGGTCATCGCGAAGCAGCCGGGCAGGTCGAGGCTCATGATCGCGGGCAGGTAGCGCTCGTGGTGCCGCTCGGTGCCCAGCGCCTGGACCGCGCCTCCGAACAGGCCCCACTGCACGCCGGACTTCACCATCAGCGAGAGGTCGCCGTACCCGAGCATCTCGAACGAGACGACCGAGGCCCCGGTGTCTCCGGCGCCGCCGTAGCGGGTGGGGAAACCGAGCCGGGAGTGCCCGACCTTGGCCAGTTGCTGGAGCTGCTCCCGGACGTGCTGCCGGTGCTCGTCCGGCCCGAGGACGCCGGCCAGCCCGAACTCGGGACGGCGCAGGGCCTCCCGGGCCTCGTCCCGGACCCATCCCCAGTGCCCGTCGAACACCCGCCGAAGCTGCGCGAGGTCTGCCATGTCTCCCATGTTACTGGCGAGTACCCCTCAATTCGCTGAACCATTCCGGCATGTGACCGCTACCCACTTCGGGAGCCGCGGAGGTGGAGTTGGGCAGCGACGACGAGTTACTGCGGGCGATCGCCGCCGGAGACGCGGCCGCGCTGTCCCGGCTCTACGAGCGCTACGCCGGTGCACTGTTCGGCTATCTGCACCGGCTCGCCGGTGACCGGATGATCGCCGAGGAGATCCTCCAGGACACGATGCTCGCGGTCTGGCGGTCGGCGGACACGTTCGAGGGGCGCGCCCGGGTGACGACCTGGCTGTTCGGGATCGCCCGGCGCCAGGCCCACAACCGGCTGCGGGGCCGGTTCGCCCCCGAGCCCGCCGACCTCCCCGACCGGCCCGACGAGGGCGCGGGCCCGGACGAACTCGCGATCGCCGCGGCCGGTGGCACACCGGTGGCCGCGGCCATCGACCGGCTGCCCGCCCACCATCGGGACGTGATCGCGCTGGTGTTCGTGGCCGGACTGCCCCTCGCGGACGTCGCCGACGTGCTCGCGATCCCGGTCGGCACGGTGAAGAGCCGGCTGTTCCACGCCCGAGCCGCCGTCGCGGCGGCGCTCACGGCCCAGGAGGTGCCGGAATGAAGGACAGGCTTCCCGCGTACGCCGCCGGTTCGCTGAGCGACGCGGAGCGCCGACGGGTTCGCGCGCACCTCGCGGACTGCCCGCACTGCCGAGCCGACCTGGCCGCCTGGCAGGCGATCGCGGATGCCGCCCCACCGGCCGGGACGGCGCCGGATCCGGCGCGGATGGTGCGCTCGGTCCTCACCCGAAGTGCGATCGAGACACCGGCCGAGGTGAGGCCGACCCGGCGGTTCCGGGGGCTCGCCGCGCTGCTGGTGGCGGAGGCCCGGCTGATCCGGCCGGGCGTGCCCCTCGCGTCGGCGCTGGTCATAGCGCTCGGCGTCGGACTCGCGCTGCTCCGGACCACGACCGGTGACGCCACCGTCGCGGCCCGGGCCGTCGGTGCCGGCCTCGACGCCGGCGGCAGCGCCGGGCTGGTGCTCGCGCTGATCGCCCCGATCGTCGCCGCGGCCGGAATCGCGGGCACGTACCGCTCCCGGAGTGACCCGGCCGCTGAGCTGATCGCCGCCGCTCCGACGTCCACCCGGCTGTTGCTGCTCGTCCGCCTCATGCTCGTGTTCGGGTGCGACCTCGTGCTCGCGGTCGCGGCGTCGGCCGTGCTGGCCGGCACCGGCGCCGCCGAAACCGCCGGAGTGAACGTGCTGGTCGGCGCCTGGCTCGGGCCGATGGTGCTGTTGTCCTCGCTCAGCCTGCTGATCGCCGTCCGGTTCGGACCCGACGTCGCGCTCGGGGCGGCGGTCGGGCTGTGGGCCGTCCGGGTGCTGTCGGGCACCGTGCTGACGCGGGACGGCTGGCCGGCCCGGTTCATCGTGGAGGTCTGGTCGACGAACGTCCCGGTGCTGGCGGCCGGCGTGATCGTCGCCGTCGCGGCCATGGCTCTCGCGGCCGGTGAACCCTACGGCAGCCGGCGCGCTACCCACTTCCCGTGAAACCACTGACCCTCTGGCAGTACGAGGCCCGCCGGGCGGGCTGGGCGGCGCTGCTCGGGCCTCCGATCGCGATCGCGCTGGGCCTCGCGGCCGCGGCCGCCAACCCGCTGCCCGGCGACGCGAGCACGGCCCGCATCCTGCTCGGCACCCTGGAGATGGCCGTCCCGCTCGCGGCCGGCGTCGCCTGCGCGTCGCTGGTCGGCCGGGATCCGGCCGTGGAACTACAGCTCACCTCGCCCACCCGGTACCGGCTCACGCTGCTGCGGCGGATGGCCGTGACGCTCGGCTGGACCGCGGTGTTCGCCGGGCCTGCGGCGATCGTGCTGGTCGCGACCGGCTGGTGGGCACGCTGGCCGGAAAACCACGGTGCATTCGTCGGCCAGCTCACCTGGGTGGCCCCGACGCTCGGCCTGAGCGGCGCGGGCTTCGCCGCGGCGGCCCTGTTCCGCAGTCCGGGTGCGGCCGGAGCACTGGTGACCACGCTCTGGGCGATCCAGCAGTTCTTCGCCGGTCTCGCCCAGGAGAGCCGACCGGGCCGGCTGCTCTACCTGTTCGCGACGACCCGGGGCACGGCACCGGACGACTGGACCGCGAACCGGCTCACGCTGCTCGGCGCCGCGGGCGCGCTCACCGCGCTCGCGGTGGTCGTGCTGGGCCGCTCGGAACGGCTTCTTCGCGAGGAGGACGAATGATCGCCAGCCTGCGTTACGAGTTCCGCATGCAGGTCCGCAAACGGTCGGTGTGGATCGTGCCCGCACTGACCCTCGTGCTGTTCGTGCTGATCGGCGGCAGCCTGCTGCGTGATCTGTTCGACCCGGCCCAGCGTCCGCCCGAGGCGAAGACCGCCGTCGTCGGCCTGGCGGTCCAGATCCACGCGCTGCTGGCGATCGGGTTCGGGTGCCTGCTCGCCGATCGGCTGATCCGCGACGACCGCCTGCGGGTGGCCCCGATCCTGGACGCCACCCCGGCGTCGCCGCGCGCCCGGCTGCTCGGCAAGTACCTGGGTGCGGGCGCCGCGACGGCCGTCCCGGTCTTCGTGGCGTACTTCGGTTTCGCGCTCGCCTACGCCGTGCACAGCAGCGCTCCGGACGCACTGGGCTGGGCCCTCGTCGCCAGCGCGGTGATGATCCTGCCGGGGCTGCTGTTCGTGGCCGCATTCGCGCTGACCGTGCCGCTGGTCGTGCCGGCACCGCTGTTCCGGGTGTTGTTCGTCGCCTACTGGCTCTGGGGCAACCTGGTTCCGCCGGAGACGATGCCCACGCTGACCGGGACGCTCGTCCACCCGCTCGGTGGCTACCCGCTCACCGCGCTGCTCGACTTCCGCGGCATCGACAACGACGGCGCCCTGGCCGGTCCGGTGGCCGACGCGACGCTGAACTTCCTCCGGCCGGTACCGACGACGGCAACCGCGCTGCTCTCGATCGCGCTGCTGCTGGCGCTCGCGGCCGCCGCGCTCGCGGGCGGTTCCGTACTGCGCTCCCGCCGGACTTCCTGAGAGGAACGACCATGCAGATCCAGATCGAAGGCCTGACGAAGACGTTCCGGGGCGGGGTAGCCGCGCTCGACGGCCTCGACCTGACCGTCCCCACCGGCATGTTCGGCCTGCTCGGCGCGAACGGCGCCGGGAAGACCACGCTGATGCGCATCCTCGCGGGCATCGTGCGTCCGACGTCCGGCCGGGTCACCGTCGGCGGCCACGACCTCACCACCGGCGCGGGCCGCCTCGCGGTGCAATCCGAGCTCGGCTACCTCCCGCAGGACCTCGGCGTTTATCCCGACCTCACGGCCAGGCAGTTCCTGGACTACGTGGCGCTGCTCAAGGGGATGGACGACCGCACCACCCGGCGCCGTCGCGTCGGCGAACTGCTCGAGGTGGTCGCGCTGACCCCGCACGCCGACCGCCGGTTGCGCGGCTTCTCCGGCGGCATGCGCCAGCGCGTCGGCATCGCCCAGGCGTTGCTCGCCGACCCCCGGCTGCTGATCGTCGACGAGCCGACGGCGGGCCTCGACCCGGAGGAGCGGATCCGCTTCCGCACGCTGCTCTCGCAGTTCGCTGGTCGGCGCACGGTGTTGCTGAGCACGCACATCGTCGACGACATCGCTCAGACCTGCCGCGAGGTGGCGGTGCTGGCCCGGGGCCGGCTCATCTTCCGCGGCACGGCCGACGAACTGGTGCACCGGGCCGACGGCCAGGTCTGGTCGGTCGTCACCGACGGACCACCGCCGGGCGAGGGGACGGTGGTCTCCGCGCTGCCGCACGAGAACGGCATGCGCTACCGGGTCGTGGCGCCGACCGTCCCGGCCCCGCAGGCCCGGCCGCTGGAGCCGGGCCTGGAGGACGGGTACCTGACCGTCAATGCCCCGGAGGGAGCGTTCCCGCGATCTCCGCGGTGACGGTCTGAACGGACGCGGCGCCGAGGGCCTCGGATGCTTCCACCAGCTCCGGACGCACCTCGTGGGGCTGGATCTTGCCGTCCCGGATGTCCTCGGCGAAGTGGCACGCGACCCGGTGCCCCGGGGCCAGGTCCCGCATCAGCGGACGCTCGGTGTCGCAGCGGGTCTCCTGCCGCCACGGGCACCGGGTGTGGAACCGGCAGCCGGCCGGCGGGTTCGCCGGCGACGGGAGGTCACCGGAGAGCAGGATCCGCTGGCGGTCGTCCTCGACCAGCGGGTCCGGCACCGGCACGGCCGAGAGCAGCGTCCGGGTGTACGGGTGCTGCGGCTGCTCGTAGAGGTCCTCGCTGGAGGCCTCCTCGACCAGCCCGCCCAGGTACATCACCCCGACCCGGTCGGCGCTGTGCCGGACCACCGCGAGGTCGTGCGCGATCAGCAGGTACGTGAGCCCGTACTGCTCCTGCAAGTCCTCGAGCAGGTTGAGTACCTGCGCCTGAACCGAGACGTCGAGTGCGGAGACCGGCTCGTCGGCGACGATCAGGTCGGGCCTGAGGACGAGTGCCCTGGCGATGCCGATGCGCTGGCGCTGACCGCCGGAGAACTCGTGCGGGTACCGGCGGAGCGCGGTGCCCGGGAGGCCCACGGCGTCCAGGATCTCGGTCAGCGTACGGTGGCCGTCCTTGTCCCACAGTCCGTGCGCCTTGAGGCCCTCGGACAGCGTCGACTCGACGTTCTGGCGCGGGTCCAGGCTGGACAGCGGGTCCTGGAACACCATCTGCATCCGGCGTCGAGCCGTCCGCAGCGCTTCGCCCTTCAGCTCACGCAGGTCGGTGCCCTCGAACAGGGCCTGGCCTCCGGTCGGCTCGACCAGCCGGAGCAGGCCCCGGCCGAACGTCGTCTTTCCGCAGCCGGACTCGCCGACCAGACCGTAGGTCTCGCCGCGCAGGATCGTCAGCGAAACTCCGTCGACGGCGTGCACCTGGCCGATCGTGCGGTCGAAGAGCACGCCCCGGCGGATCGGGAAGTGCACCTCCAGATCCGTCACCTCGACCAGCGGCTCTCCGAACCCTTCCGGTTTCTCGACCGGCTTCGCCGGCACTCCGTCCGGTGTCGGGTCAGTCATCGAGCTACCTCCTCGACGGCGGCCGAGGACTCGACCGGGTTGAAGCAACGCAGCAGCCGCCGATCCTCGGTGTCGGGCTCGAGCTGCGGCGACTCCGACGTGCACCGGTCGATCCGGTTGTCGCACCGTGGGGCGAACGCACAGCCGGACGCCCACGGAATCGCGTCCGCGACCGACCCGCGGATCGGCGTCAGCGCCTGGCCGCGCGGCGCGTCCAGGCGGGGCACCGAGCCGAGCAGCCCGGACGTGTACGGGTGCCGCGGCTGGGCGAACAACCGGTAGCGGTCGGTCTTCTCGACCACTTTCCCGGCGTACAGCACGTTGACCGTGTCACACAGTCCGGCGACCACTCCGAGGTCGTGCGTGATGAGCACCAGCGCGCTGCCCACCTCGTCCACCAGGCGTTCCAGCAGGGCCAGGATCTGGGCCTGCACCGTCACGTCCAGAGCCGTGGTGGGCTCGTCGGCGATGAGCAGACGCGGTCGGCAGGCGAGGGCGATCGCGATCAACGCACGCTGACGCATGCCGCCGGAGAGGTGGTGCGGGTAGTCCTTCAGCCGCCGCTCCGGGTCGGGGATGCCGACCGCGGTGAGCAACTCGGTCGCCTCCGCACGGGCCTCGCCGCGGTGCATCCCGCGGTGGCGCTCGAGAACCTCGGTGACCTGCTTGCCGATCGGGATGACCGGGTTCAGCGAGCTCAGCGGGTCCTGGAAGACCATGCCGATGTCCTTACCGCGGCGGTCGCGCATCTGCTTGGCCGGCAGCTTCAGCAGGTCGACGTCCTCGAACGTCGCCGTACCCCCCACTTCGACGCCGCGCTTGGGCAGCAGGCCCATGATCGCCAGCGACGTCACCGACTTGCCGCAGCCGGACTCGCCGACCAGCCCGACGGTCTGGCCGGGCTCGACGCTGAAACTGACCCCGTCGACGGCGCGCACCGGCTTCTCACCGCGGCGGCCGAACGTGACGGTCAAATCCTTGACCTCGAGAAGTGCCATCGAGTTACCGCCGGTTCTTGGGATCGAGAGCCTCACGGAGCGACTCACCGAACAGGGTGAAGCCCAGCGCCACCACGATGATGCAGAGCGCGGGCCAGACCGCCAACGACGGCTGGATGTCGAAGTACGTCTGGGCGTCGCCCAGCATCGCGCCCCACTCGGCGCGGTTGGGGTCGGCATCGCCGAGGCCCAGGAACGAGAGCGCGGCCGCGTCGATGATCGAGGTGGCCAGCGTCAGCGTGGCCTGCACGATCACCGCGGACAGCGAGTTCGGCAGCATGTGCCGCAGCACGATCGAGCGTTCCTTGACGCCGAGCGCGCGGGCGGCGAGCACGTGGTCGGCATGTCGCTGGGCCAGCATCGCGCCGCGCAACAACCGGGCGAAAATCGGTACCGAGACGACCGAGACCGCGGCGATGACCGTCCACTGGCTCGCGCTCTTGAAGACCGCGGCGATCGAGATCGCCAGCAGCAGGCTCGGCACCGACAGCAGGATGTCGACGAAACGCATCAGCAGCGTGTCGATCCAACCGCCGACCGCACCGGCGACGCCGCCGATGATCATGCCGACGATCAGCCCGGCGGTCGTCGCCAGCACGCCGACCAGCAGCGACTGACGGGAGCCGACGATCAGCCGGCTGAGCACGTCACGGCCGTTCTGGTCGGCACCCAGCGGGAATCCGTCGCGTGCCGGGAGCGGCGAGTTCTGCCGCACCTCGTCGATCAGGTACCGGAAGTACGGGTCTTTCGGCGCGAGCAGCGGCGCGAAGATCGCGACCAGGACGAACAGCAGCACGATGATCGCGCCGAGGATCGCGACCGGGTTGCGGGAGAGCCGCTGGATCGCGCTTCGCGTGAGGCTCTGGCCTCGGGCGACGTCGTCGATCCGGTCGCGCTTGCGAGTCAGGAGACTGGTCACCGGACACGCACCCGGGGGTCGATGAGGGCGTAGGAGAGGTCGACCAGGAGGTTGACCAGGACGTAGGTGAGGGCGGCGACCAGGATCAGGGCCTGCAGCCTCGGGTAGTCCCGTTTCTCGATGCCCTCGGCGAGCAGCGATCCGATCCCGCCCCAGACGAACACCTTCTCGGTGAGGACGGCGCCCGCCAGCAGCAGACCGGCCTGCAGGCCGATCGTCGTCGACACCGGCAGCAGCGCGTTGCGCAGCACGTGCCGGGAGCGGATGGTGCGGGCCCGGAGACCCTTGGCCTCGGCCGTCCGGACGTAGTCCTCGTTGAGGACGTCGAGCACCGACGCACGCGTGATCCGGACGATGACCGCGAGCGGAATCGTGCCGAGCGCGATCGCCGGCAGGATCAGGTGCTTGATCGCGTCCCAGACGACGTCCCACTCACGGGTCAAGATGCCGTCGAGGATCAGGAAGCCGGTGACCTTGGTCTGGTCCATGCCCGCGGTGATCCGCCCGGAGGGCGGCAACCAGCCGAGGTCGACCGCGAACCACTGCTTGAGCACGTAGCCGAGGAAGAACACCGGCACGGCCACGCCGATCAGCGTCGCGATGACCGTGCTGTTGTCGAAGAAGCCCCCGCGGCGCTTGGCCGACAGGTACCCGAGCGGAATCCCCAGCGCGATCGCGAACAGCAGCGCGGCCGCCGACAGCTCGATCGTGGCCGGCAGCGCGTTCGCGAGCTCGCTCGTCACCGGACGCGAACTGGCCAGCGAGGACCCGAAGTCACCGGTGAAGATGCGGCCGACGAACTTGCCGTACTGCACCCAGATCGGTTGATCGAGGCCGAGCGTTTTGTTGAGCGACGCGATTCGCTCGGGGGTGGCCTTATCGCCGAGCAGTGCTGTCGCCGGCCCGCCCGGCAGCGACCGCAGCCAGACATAGAGCAGGAACGACAGCACGAACAGCGTCGGGATCACGCCGATCAACCGGCGCACGACGTACCGAAGCATTGAAGTCCTTAGACGGAAGCGTCCCCCGAGTCGGGCTGTTGGTCAGCCCGCCCGACCCGGGGGACGGTGGAACTCAGCTCTTCGAAACCGTGGCGAACCGCTCGTCGGTCAGCGGGCTGGCGATCAGCCCGTCGATGTTTCCGGCGGTCGCGATGGCCGGCGGCGAGTGCGAGATCGGGACGGCCGGCAGGTACTTGCCCACCAGGTCCTTGTTCACCTGCTCGTAGTCGGCCTTGCGCTTGCCGGCGTCCGGCTCGGCGTCCGCAGCGGCGATCTGGGCGAACGCCGCCTTGTCGGTGAAGCCGAACTCCGGCTTCTCCCGCCCGAAGAACGTGCCGACGAAGTTGTAGGCGTCGTTGTAGTCACCGGTCCAGCCGAGCAGGTGCAGGTCCTGCTTGCCCGCCTGCTGGATGTCGTCCTTGTAACCACCGTTCCACGGACGGGCGACCGGCGTGATCTTGATGCCCACCGCGGTGAGGTCGGCGGCGATCGAGGTGAAGATCGCCTTGGGGTCCGGCATGTACGGCCGGGTGACCTCGGTCGGGTAGTAGAACTTCAGCGTCAGGTTCGACGCACCGGCGGCGGCGAGCAGCGACTTGGCCTTGGCCGGGTCGTAGTTGTACTGCGTGACGTCGTCGCTGTAGCCGGACAGCGTCGACGGCATGAACTCCTTGGCCACCTCGGCGCCCTCGGGGAACTTCGTCTTGACGAGCTGGTCCCGGTTGATCGCGTAGGCGATCGCCTGGCGGACGCGGAGGTCCTTGAGCTTCGGGTTCTTCTCGTTCATGCCGAGGTACAGGATGTTGAAGGCGGGGCGGACCTCGACCTTCATGCCCTTGCTCTCCAGGCCTTTCCAGTCCTGGGCGGCCGGGTAGTCGATGATGTCGACGGAGCCGGCTTCGAGCTCCTGCTTACGCGCGGTCTCGGTCTCGATCGTGCGGATGACCAGCTTCGCGGTCTTGGCCTTCTCGCCCCAGTAGTCCTCGTTGCGGACGAGCGTCGTGGTCCCGCTGGCCGGGTCGTACTTCTCGAACTTGTACGGGCCGGTGCCGGTGGGGTGCTCGGTCGCGTAGGAGGCGTATGTGAAGCTGTCACCGGACTGCGTGACCTTGTCGGCGTCGTACTTCTTCAGCGCATCCGGGCTGGAGATCGAGAACGCGGTCAGGGTGAGCGCTGCGGGCAGCGCGCCCCGGAACTTGTTCAGCGAGATGACCGCGGTCTTGTCGTCCTTGGCCGCACAGCTCTTGTAGATCGGGTCGCCGGCCGAGTCGGTCTCGTTCTTCGCGAAACCGCTGAAAGTGTCGGCGTAGTAGATCATCTGGCTCTGGGCGGCGGCGCCCTTCATGTTGAACCAGCGGTCGAAGTTGAAGCAGACGGCCGCGGCGTTGAACGCGGTCCCGTCCTGGAACTTCACGCCCTCACGAAGAGTGAACGTGATTTCCTTGCCGTCCGGGCTGACGTCCCACTTCGTGGCCAGAGCCGGCTCCAGGTCGGCCGTTCCGGCCTTGTTCTGGATCAGCGTGTCGTAGATCTGGCGGGCGGGCCGGAAGCTCTCACCGTCGTCGTTGAAGATCGGGTCGAAGTTCTTCGGCTTGCCGGTGCCGGCGATCGTCAGGGTGGCGTCGCTCTTGCCGTCACCGTTGTCGCCGCGTTCGCTCTTCGCACAGGCCGCCATCGAGACGGCCAAACCTACGCTCACGGCGGCGGCCAGCGCGCGTCGGACTCGGTACACGTAGCCCCCAGGCTGTTCCATGGACAGGGGTTTCCCATCCGTTGACGTGCGGGGACGCTACCGCCGAAACAGGTCAGGATGGCCCGTTGTGCTGCCCTCGTAATGTCACGTGTTGGCAACGCTGGCGGGTATCAGCCGCGCGACGCCAGCAAATCCGCAGGTCGCAATTGCCGGGGGAACAGGCGTTCGACGGTAAAGGCTCCCGGCCGGTCGCTTTGGTCACGGCCCGGTAGCCGTCACCGTCCAGTTCGGAGAGCGTGACGGTGGGCCCACGAGCACGAAACCCGGGACGACGGCCGATCAGATGTCGAGGGTCCGGCGGCCGCTGAACGCTCGGCCCAGGGTCACCTCGTCGGCGTACTCCAGGTCGCCACCCACCGGGAGGCCGCTGGCCAGGCGGGTCACCCGGAGCCCCATCGGCTTCACGAGGAGCGCCAGGTAGGTCGCGGTGGCCTCGCCCTCGGTGTTCGGGTCGGTCGCGAGGATCAGTTCCTTGATCAGGCCGCTCTGCAGCCGGGTCATCAGCTCCCGGATACGCAGCTGATCGGGCCCGACGCCCTCCAGCGGATTGATCGCCCCGCCGAGCACGTGGTACTTGCCCCGGAACTCGCGCGTGCGCTCGACCGCGACGACGTCCTTCGGCTCCTCGACCACGCAGATCACGTCGTCGCCGCGCCGGGCGTCACGGCACACCCGGCACTCGTCGGACTCGGCGATGTTGAAGCAGATCCGGCAGAACCGGACCTCGACCTTCACCCGCCCGAGCACGTCGGCCAGCCGTTTCACGTCCGCCGGGTCGGAGTTGAGGATGTGGAACGCGATCCGCTGGGCGCTCTTCGGGCCGACGCCGGGAAGCCGGCCCAACTCGTCGATGAGGTCCTGAACGGCCCCTTCGTACACGGAACCCCTACATCCCCAGGCCGGGCAGGCCGGGCAACCCGCCGGCCAACGGCCCCATCGTGTCGGCGGCGGCCTTCTGCGCTTCCGCGTTGGCGGTGCGGACCGCAGCGACCACCAGGTCGGCGAGCGTCTCGGTGTCGTCCGGATCGGCGGCGGCCGGCTGGATCACCAGGCCGACGAGCTCACCGGTGCCGGAGACGGTCGCGGTGACCAGCCCGCCGCCGGCCGCGCCGGTGAACTCGGCTTCGGCCAGCTGCGCCTGAGCGTCCATGATGTGCTGCTGCATCTGCTGTGCCTGGGCGAGGATCGCCTGCATGTCGAACTGACCACCGGGCTGCATGGCTCCAGCCTACTGTCCGGGTGCGGCAACGGCCGGGCGCGGCTCGTCAGTCGATCTGCGAGGCGCCCAGGTGCTGCTGGAGCAGCGCGATCGCGTCCGCCTCGGAGTCGGTGGGTTTCGCGGTGCCGGCCTCGTCCTCGTCGGCCAGCGGCTCGTCACCCGGGTCGAACCCGTCGTACATCGGGTCGGCCGGTTCCGGCGGCAACGGAACGTCGTCGTCGTACGGCACGCTCGGCGCCGCATAGGCCGGCCCGGCCGACGCCGGGCCGCCCGGCGAAGCTCCGCCTCCGTTCGGGCCTCCGTTGTGGCCTCCGTTCGGGCCGGCTCCGTTCGGGCCGAGTCCGTTCGGGCCGAGTCCGTTCGGGCCGAGTCCGTTCGGGCCGAGTCCGTTCGGGCCGAGTCCGTTCGGGCCGAGTCCGTTCGGGCCTGCTGACGTGAAGCCGCCGGGCGCTTGACCGGGGAGTGCCGGGCCGCCGGGCGCGTAGCCGGGCAGCGCGGAGCCGCCGGGCGCTTGACCGGGCGCTCGGCCGGGCGCTTGGCCGGGCAGCGCGGAGCCGGGTGCGAGGCTGCCCGGCGCGGAGCCGGGCGACCCCGGGGCGTAGGACGCCGGAGCGTACGACCCCGGGGCGTACGACGCCGGGGCAGACGGCACGGGGCCACCGGCGGCGGGGCTCACCGGCGGTGCGGACGGTTGCGCCGGGGGTTGGCCACCCAGCGGAGCGATCGTCGGCCAGTCGCCGGAGCCACTCCGAGTACCGCTGTCGGGGACGCCGCCGTTGGGGGCGCCGCCGTGGGAGGCGTTGCTGTGGGGGCTGCTGCCGGGCGCGGATCCCGGCATCGGCGGGAGCGGGGCCGCAGCCGCCGGCGGGGCCGGGCCCCGGCGTCCGCCTCCCGCCCGTCCGCCGCCGGCCGCCCCGTCGGCCTCGGCGCGGATCTTCCAGCGGACGCCGAGCACGGACTGGAGCACTTCCTGGATCACCGAGGCGACCTTCTCGTCCGAGAGGCGCCGTACCTCGCCCTGGTGCTTCACCGCCAGCACGAGCTCGTTGTTGTTCACCTCGCGCGGGGTCGCGTTCTGCACCAGCGCCCAGACCATGCGGCTGCGCTGCTTCGTCTGCTCCACGATCTGCGGCCACACCTGCCGTACCGCGGCCGCGTCCATCCCACCCGCGGCCGCGGGTGCAGCCGGAGGTGCGGCCGCCGCCGGAGGGGCCTGCGGTGCCGACGCGACGGGCGCGGGCCGCGACACCGGAGCCGGGGTCTGGGCGGGGACCACGGGCGGCTCACCGGCGTCGTGCACCGGGCGCGACGGCGCCGGGCCGGCGGCCGGGCGTGGTGGCGTCACCGGAGCGGGCGTGGGCCGCGGCGGCTCCACGCCGACCCCGCTCCCACCCGCCGACGCGTAGTCCTGCGACCCGCCCGAGGCGTGTACCTGCTGCGGTGCTGAGCCGGCGGGTGCCTGGGCCTCGGCGGGTGCCTGGGCCTCGGCGGGCGACGCCTCCGTCGGCGCCCCGGCATGCGCCGAACCAGCCTGCGCGGGCACCGAGCCGGCCTGCGCCGGCACTGAGCCTGCCTGCGCGGATGCCGAGCCTGCCTGCACGGATGCCGAGCCGGCCTGCGCCGAACCGGCCCGCGCGGGGGCGGCGGCCTGCGCCGGGGCGGCGGCCTGCGCGGGGGCGGGCGGTGATGCCGGTGTCGGCGTCGGGCCGCCGGGCGTAGGCATGGGGATTGAAGGCGCAGACGACTGACCGCCGTCACCGGCGATCGCCAGACGGCGCTCCAGCCGTTCCAGGCGCTGCAGGAGCGCGGCCTGGCTCTCGTCGGCCGCCGGGAGCAGCATCCGCGCGCAGACGAGCTCGAGCAGCAACCGTGGCGACGTGGTGCCGCGCATCTCGACCAGGCCGTTGTGCACGACATCAGCCATCCGCGACGCGGTCGCGATGCCGAGCTGGTTGGCGACCAGTGTCATCCGCTCGAGTTCGTCGGCGGGCGCGTCGACCAGACCCTTCGGACCGGCGTCGGGCACGGTGGCCAGCACGACCAGGTCTCGCAGGCGTTCCAGCAGGTCGGACGCGAAACGGCGCGGGTCGTGCCCGGCCTCGACCACCCGATCGACCACCCCGTACAGCGCGGCGCCGTCGGCGGCGGCGAGCGCGCCGGTGGCCTCGTCGAGCAGCCCGGTGTCGGTGACGCCGAGCAGCGTGACCGCGTTCTGGTAGGTCACGCCCTCTTCGCCGGCCCCAGCGAGCAGCTGGTCGAGGATGCTGAGCGAGTCGCGGGCGGAGCCCCCACCGGCCCGGACGACGAGCGGCAGGACGCTCTTCTCGATCGTCACGCTCTCGTCGGTGCAGATCCGGTCGAGCAGGCCGACCATCGTGCTCGGCGCAATCAGCCGGAACGGATAGTGATGGGTACGCGACCGGATGGTCTGCAAAACCTTGTCGGGCTCGGTCGTCGCGAACACGAACTTGACGAAGTCGGGCGGCTCTTCGACCAGCTTGAGCAGCGCGTTGAAGCCCTGCGACGAGACCATGTGCGCCTCGTCGATGACGTACACCTTGAAGCGGCTGTTGACCGGCGCGAAGAACGCGCGTTCGCGCAGGTCTCGAGCGTCGTCGACGCCACCGTGGCTGGCCGCGTCGATCTCGACGACGTCGAGCGAGCCGGGACCGTCGGGAGCCAGCGCCACACACGAGTCGCAGACGCCGCACGGCTCGGGCGTCGGGCCGTTCACGCAGTTGAGCGACCGGGCGAGGATGCGGGCGCTGGACGTCTTACCGCAGCCCCGCGGCCCGGAGAACAGGTAAGCGTGGTTCAGCTTGCCGTTCTTCAGCGCCTGGATCAGCGGCGTCGTGACGTGTTCCTGACCGATGACCTCGGCAAAAGTGCGAGGCCGGTACTTCCGGTAGAGAGCGCGGTTGGCCACGCCGGCAAGCCTCCCACGCACGTCCGACAACTGACACCCGCCGGACGGGGCAGTGGGGCCTGATCGCTGAAAAACAACGTAAGGACCCCCCGTGCACCCGCCAGAGCCCGCTTATCCTTGCTGCCTTCCGGCCCTGGGGAGGTTCACAGGTTACGCGCCGCACGAGGGGCTGATCATGAGTCTAACCACAGCGGGTCAGCGGCCTCTAACCGAGGACGGTCTTGAAGACCGACGCGTACGCGTACGTGTCCTGGTCGACGCCGCTGCAGTTGGCGACCGGCTGCTTGGCGACGTCGGGCCCGCACTGCGTGTCGCGCCCCGCCGCCCAATAACTGAGCATGCCGACGCGGTTCTTCGTGACGAATTGCGTGACGGTCTTCGCGTTGTCCAGCGAGAACGTCTCGCCCTTGGTGTCGTTGACGCCGATCATCGGCGTGATGCCGATCATGCTCCAGGCCTCGGCCGACTCGATGCCCTGAATCGTCTGGACCTGCTGGTGCAGACCGTTCGCGGCCGCGGTCGTGGCCGCTCCCATGTCGTTCGCCGCGACGTCGCCGCCGAAGTTCATCGTCATCAGGTTGATCCGGTCGATCGTCACGCCGGCGTCGACCGCCGCGACCCACGGCGCGGTGTTGACCGCCCCGTCGGCCTTGTCGGCCGCGGTCGGCGTGGCCGCCCGGAGCGTGAACGAGACCTTGAGGTCGCTGTACTTCTTCTGCAGCGCGGCGATCGCCTCGGCCCGGACGGTGTTCGCGTCCGCGTCGGCCTCCCGCTCGTCACCCTCGACGTCGAAATCCAGGTAGCGGACGCCGAGGTCGAGCAGTTTCTGCAGCTGGGCCTGCGTGGTCGCCGCGTCGCCGCAGGTCTGGGCCACGTCGCCGCCCGCCGCGCCGCCAGTGGAGGCGATCACGTCGATGCCCTTGTCGAGCGCGGCCTTGACCTCGGCCTGGTAGGTGTTGATCGCGGTCGTGCCGTCCCACGCCAGCGAGCACGTGTCGCCCTGGGTGACCGCGAACGCGAGATGCACGGCGTTGGCACCGGTCTTGTCGGCGAGCTGGAGAAGCGTCGGCCGCTTCGCGAGCGTCATGTAGACGTACGGCGCGTATTCGGTCGTGGAGGCGGTGTTCGCGGTGCCCGAATCGCCTTTGTCGGTGTCGTTCCCGCGCAGCAGGGTGAAGGCCGCAGCTCCGACCGCGATGACGACGACGACCGCGACCGCTGCCATGGCGGCCAAACGACCCGGCCCTGCCTGGCGCCTTCTCCGACCCCTTGCCACTTGGTCCTCCTGCTACGGGGCTGTCCGCCCCAACGGCGTCATCGTGTCATCGTTCGCGGCGGGCGGAGACCGGGGGGTCCGCGTCCGGTAACCGATCGTGGCGGGCGAAGGCAAGAGCGGGCTGTGCCACCCGCGGCCGGCCCGTCGGCAAAGCCCGGCGCGGCCGTCGGCAAAGCCTGGCGCGGCCGTCGGCAAAGCCCGCCGTGGGCCGGCGTGGGCCGTCGGCAAAGCCCGGCGTGGCCCGGCGTGGGCCTGGCGGCGAAGCCCGGCGTACGGGGCACCTGTCTGCGTCCGGTAGCCTGTCCGGCGGAGGATTCGCCTAGAGGCCTAGGGCGCACGCTTGGAAAGCGTGTTGGGGGCAACCCCTCACGAGTTCGAATCTCGTATCCTCCGCCAGCCTGGCTGACCAGGCAAAACGACGGCCCGGACCCACGGATGGGTACCGGGCCTTCGTCGGTCCCTACAGGGCCTGTGGTCTCAGTCGTGGTCTCAGTTGGCCTTCTCCTCCTCCTCGTCGGCCTGCCAGATCAGGCCACCGACCTGCTTCGCGATGTCATGCCGGACCTTGGCCGTGAGGTGCTGGTAGCGCGCGGCCATCGCCGAGTTCGATCACCCCATGAGGCCCATGACGGTCCGGTCGGGAACCCCGAGCAGGAGCAGCACTGTGGCCGCGGTGTGCCGGGCGTCGTGCAGCCGGGCGTCGTGCAGCCGGCCGTCCCGGATACCGGCGTCTTTCAGCAGGTCCTTCCAGTCGTGGTAGTCGGTGTTCGTGCTGAGCACTCCCCCGGTCGGCGTGGCGAATAGCCAGCCCTCCTCCTGCCAGAGCTGAGCGGCCTTGACCCGTTCGGCCTCCTGAGCCTCTTTGTGCTTGCGGAGCAGCGCCACCAACTCGGTGGGTAGTCCGATAGGCCGCTTCCCGGCACGAGACTTCGTGTCGGCCGTCTCGGACCGGAGGTTCTTGCGCTGCTTGCAGTAGCCGGCCTCACGACCGCAGGTGCCGCCGCACCCGTGCTCGTACTTCGGCCGCTGGCGTCCGCGGCGTACTCGAAGCGTGCCCGCGTCGAGATCGGCGTCCGACCACTTCAACCCGAGTACTTCCCCTTGCCGCATTCCGAGTGCAAGCGCCATGGCCCACCGGGCGCTATTCCGCGGGCGTTTTCCGGCCTCGGCCAGCAGCCGGCGCACCTCTTCCACGGTGTACGGCTCGATCTCCTCTTCTTCGACCCGAGGCGGCTTGACCATTCCCTTAGCCGCCGGATTCCCCCGCGGCAGGTACCCGCGCCGATCGGCGACCCCCAGCGCGGTTCGGACGGTTCGGTGCGCCTGATGCGCCGTACCCGCGCTACTGCCGTTGGCCACCATTCGCGAGTAAAGCGAGTCGAGGTGTTCGGACGTCAGTCGATCAAGTCGGTGCGCGCCGATCCCAATCGGCGGTCAAAGGTCGAGAGATTCCGGGCGGCCTTGCCAGACGCACTCATAACAAGCATCGGCAACGCCGCAGACGCATTTTGATAATTGCTTTAGTATGACTAGCCCTATCCGACCTTCCCCCTTAGCTAGAGCAGGGCAGAAGGCCGGCCGAAGTTAGCTTGTCGTACGCGGTTTTCGCCTGATGTTGCTTAAACAACGCAGCTTTGCGTGGCGACCATTCATTGATGGCCTGAACCACATCGGGTAGTGAATCACCGCTCTCAGTAAGTCGACATGCAGCGAAATGCACCGTGCTGAGCAGTTCTACACCATAGGGAAATTCAAACCCGGTCAGCGTATCGAGAAGGGTTCGCAGCGTGGCCTGGTACTCGTCATCACGGGCGAGGAGCTCCTCGGCCTCCTGCACCGCTCCAGCGTCCAGGGTCAGCGCGGCCTCACTTCCCGAGGTGCCGTCGCCGTATCCACTAATGAAGTGACCCTCAACGCTGGAGATATAGTGATTGAGCGCATCGGAATACGGACCGTAGCGGCCTTTCGTGAAGCGAAGCCTTAGCGGCCACCCTGACTCCTGCAAGAAGTAGGCGACCTTATGCGCCTCGATTAGTGCAAGTTTGGGCTCAACTGAAAGTCCCGCTTCGAGGCTTCGTTCGATGTAGCGACTGTAGGCCACGAGCACCGCTGCACCGAACCGAGACAGGCGAGGCTTTTGGGTGCGAACCGGCATTTCTTCTGCGGACGGGGCGCCTGATGGAACAAAGACGAGAATCTCAACCTCGCGCAGGTCGCCAAGTATCTCATCAATTAGAGGGCGCACATCGGACCAGTTAAGTCCGCCATTCCCGCAGCCTAGCGGCGGCAGAGCGAGCGACTTCAAGTCGAGTTCCCCGATAACACGACGAAGATCGACCAGTCCAGCCTCGATATCCTTCAGCCGCGACTTACTCCGCCAATCGGACTTGGTCGGAAAGTTAATTACGTAGCGAGGCGGCTCCAGTTGTTCTAGGGGAAACACGAACATTTCGCCTAGACGCACCTCGTGCTTCCTGCATGCACTAGCGTACGCTCGGAAGTTCGCCGGAAATGCACGCTTAAATTGAAGCGCGATCCCCTTGCCCATTACACCGACCGTATTGACCGTGTTGACTAGGGCGTCAACCCGCGCAGTTAGCAGGTTACCCTCGGTATCCTTCAGCATCGCGTCCGAGACCACCTTTCTCTGTGCAGGTACGGCGCTAATAATACCAGTCCGGAATTGCCTTGACTATAGGTGTGGATGAACCTAGAAAAGTTCTTATCTGATTGGCCAGATTCTCGTTCCGCGTAACGATCCCCTGAATGCAGCTAAATGGCACAGTTCCATGGACGAGTAATTCCGCGGCCCTACGACGCATCCTGTCGCCATCGTCCTGAACGTTCTTCCAGATGCGCGTTTTCATCAGGGGCCAGTCGACGGCCGCCTCAAGCTCGTCAATGTTATTGAAGTGGGATGTCAGAGAAGCCGCACAGTTGCCGTCGCTGCCGACCCACTGGAGCCCGGCTTCTTCCACCGCCCGAATCGTGGTCACCAGGTATATCAGCGGGTCGAGACCTTCTGTGTAGCCGGCCACCGATCCGCGTGATATCACATACATCATGGGGGATCGTTGCGCAAAGTAGAACGGAACGTAATCCGCAACAACACCGCCCGGGGTGACCGTGATCGGAATGTCGCGCCTAGATGCTTTGATGCCCTGATCGGCGCACTGCACTACCGCGCGCCCATCGGCGATCACTTGGTTATCCGCTTGCAAGCCGAATTCGACCACGCCGCGCAGATTCTTGACATGCGTGAAGTGCATGATCCGCCGGTCGAGTCCCGTACCCACGGCGGCAGTCTTCCAGGTTGACAGCGCCGACGGAGGCCAGACGCGCCCCGAACCCCTACCCCAGTCTCCACCCCGACAGCCACGGACGACGCCAGCCTCTGCCCCATGGGGGATGGGCACCGCGTCCAAAGGACGTTGGCCCGGAGGGTGATGCCCCCTGTCCGTTGGCGAAGCCCTGGTCTCAGTTGTGGTCTCGTTCATCGGCGTACGGCACCGTTCAGCGCCGTACGCCGCACGGCCGGACCGCAGGTCACGGACTATGACGAACGTCGGTGAACGGGTGGGCTCCGAGTTGGAAAGCGTGTTGGGGGCAACCCCTCACGAGTTCGAATCTCGTATCCTCCGCCAGCCTGGCTGACCAGGCAAAACGATGGCCCGGACCCACGGATGGGTGCCGGGCCTTCGTCGTTTCCGGAGGTGTCTCCGTCTCAGTTTTGGTCTCGCTCGCCGCGAGGCCGCAGCGCAACTCGCTGTCAGCCGTTCAGCGATTCGACGATTTCCTCGAGCAGGAACTGCACCTTCGGCTCCACCGGCCGCCCTGGATACGCTCGCTCGACCAAGTCGAGTCCTTCATCGACTGTGGTGAAGCCGACGGCACGATAGAGAAGAGCAATATCGTCCGCATCCGCCTCGACCCGGGACGAAAAGAGCTTCATCGCCAGCAGATACTCGGCTGACGCGACATCGACCAACAGACTGGGCGACTCGTAGAACCGGACCGCGTTGGGATCCGGACCATGGAGGTATCCCTTCACGGCATCGTTCAGCCAGCCCGGGTCCAAACCTTCGCGGTCCGCGACAGCCGCCGCTGCACTCCGCACTTCACTTGTCGGTGCGAAGGCGGCGTCCAGGTCCCGCGTGGCGCGACGCCCGTCAAAACACAGCGCAATAGCCGCACCTCCGACGAGGAACAGCTCAGCGCGGGTGCCTCGCGCATCGAGTTCCGCCGAGAGCTCGTCGAACAGCCGACGGATATCCTCGGCTGAAAGCGGGCCCGTACTCACACGCGGCTCAGCGCATCGGCCGTAATGAAGACGCCTCTCGTCCGGAACGATGGCGGCGACTGCTGCAACGCCGTTGCGTGCATGCCCCGCAGCGGAGTCACGAACCACCACTTATTCGTGTACCGGCCCGGCTTGCGCGCCCACTGCGGCGTCGGCCAGCCGTCCCGACGCGCGAGATGCTCCGCGAGAGCGGCCAGCCCGGCGTCCACCTCGGCCGACCCCGTCGGCGCGGGCTCCGGATCGAACCGATGGCTCGCTTGTAGCGAGCCGACCCGGCTCGCCTCACCGTTGTAGTCGTCCAGGAGCTGGATCAGGCAATATCGCCACACCGACAGCAGTGGGTCGTCCTCCGAGAGCATCTGCCGAGCCAGAAGGGCTGCGCCGGCCGCAGTGAACCCGGTCATACGCTCGCCTCCCCGCAAGCCACGCCGCCGCCAGATCGGCGGTCGAACTCTCGCTACTCAAAGACTAGCGAGCCCGAGAGGTATCCCGCCTAGCTAGCAAGCAAGCGAGCCGTGGTTCAAACGGTTCTGCGGCTCATCTCTCGCCCAGCACCGCTGGTCTCAGTTGCGGTCTCATTCGCTGCGGTTCAGCGTCGGCCGCCAACTTGCCGCGGCCGACCTCGGCCCTACTCACGGACGCCGGTGATCTCCGGCGAATCGGGTACGCGGAGTTGGAAAGCGTGTTGGGGGCAACCCCTCACGAGTTCGAATCTCGTATCCTCCGCCAGCCTGGCTGACCAGGCGAACCCACGGCCCGGACCCACGGATGGGTACCGGGCCTTCGTCGTCGACACAAGGCCTGTCGTCTCGTTTTGCCACCCCGCGGCTTCGTCAGAGCCCCCTCCGACGCGGGAGGGCTTCCCCTCGCGACGGACGAACGAGGGCGAAATCCCAGCCAGCCGCTCGGCAAATCCTCCGCCAGCCAGCCAAATGAGCGCCCGAACCTCACGGATGGGTGCCGGTCCGGCCGGTCCCACCGGCCCGTGCGGCGTCAGACCGACAGGATCTGCGTCGGTGACGGCCTGGCCACCCGCATCCCATCGAACAGCCGTCGCTGCTCGCCGACATCCCCACGGACGGGTGACGGGCCCGCTTCGAGCACTCCGCGGCACCCGCGCACGCCCGGCCGGTATACCGGCCGGGCGTCCGCTACCGGCCTGCACCCGGACTGAACCGGGGAACGCACTCTTCCGGTCGTTAAGTGTGATGCAGACGACGACCGGACGGACCCCATCGGAGGACCTCATGTACGGCAGCGCGACCAACACCCTCTACGACGTCGACCGTTACCTGGAGCTGGCCGCCCGCATCGAGTGGGACGAGCAGGGCTCGCTGGAGCGTCCGCGCCCGGTGGACGCCGCCGCCGCCTTCGCGGCCACCGCCGCCGAGCCCATCCACAGCTGAGCCCCGAACACAACGGCTCAGCCCCGAACACAACGGCTCAGCCCCGAACCGACCGACGAGCCCGCATCCGACAGCGCGGAGCCCACCGCACGACGGCTGAGCTCGCCCCCGACGACACGGCGGCTACTTCGAAGCCCAAGCCCCCGGCGCTGCCACCATCTCACTGACGTGAGCCGGGAAATTCCCCGACAACACATCTGCGAGCGTCACCTCGTCCAGCACGTTCCGAACCGCGGCGCGCACCGCCACCCACACGGTCTGCAGGTTCTGCGCCGCCCCCGTATAGATCGCGGCCTCCGGCCGCTCACCCCGTACCCCGGCCAGCGGACCGTCGACGACCCGGAGCACCTCGCCGATCGCGATCGAATCCGCCGGACGCGCGAGCCGGTACCCGCCCTCCGCGCCCCGCTGGCTGCGCACCAGCCCACCGCGGCGGAGGTCGGACAGAATTGCCTCGAGAAACTTGCGTGGAAGCCCCTGCTCGTCAGCGAGCGCCTGGGCCGTGGACGTCGTGGGATCGTTCGCGGCGAGCGCCAACAGTGCTCTTACCGCGTACTCCGCCCGAGCCGATATCTGCACCACTCCATCATGCCGCTCATTCGCTCGTCGGTCACACTCACCCCCGACCGAATGCATCGGAATTGACGGGAAGCGTCCGGTATACCGAGGTCAGGATCGGTCGGCGGTGAGGCCCCAGCGGCGGCGCAGCGCGTTGTTGGCCCACCCGAACACGGCGTCGGCGAGGATACCGATCGTCAGGATGACGATCATGACCCCGAGCATCTGAGCGTATTCCGAGAGCTCACGGGTGTAGGTCAGCAGCGCGCCCAGCGACCCGGACTCGCCGATCACGACGATCAGCTCGCCGGCCATCAGGCTCCGCCAGGAGAACGCCCAGCCCTGTTTCAGACCGGCCAGGATCGCTGGGAACGACGCCGGCCCGATCACGGTCCGGTAGAGGCTGAACCCGCTCGCGCCCATGTTCCGCCCGGCCCGCACGAGCAACGGCGGTACGAAGTCGACGCCGGCCAGCACGCCGTTCGCCACCGACGGCGCCGCGCCCAGCACGATCACGAAGAAGATCGCCGCCTCGCCGCCCTGGAACAGCACGATCGCCAGCGGGAACCACGCGATCGAGGGCATCGTCTGCAGACCGGTGATCAGCGAACCCACCGCGGCACGCAGCACCGAGAACCGCGCCACCGCGAACCCGATCACCAGCCCGATCGCGACCGCGACCGCGAACCCGATGATCGCCCGCTGCATGGTCGTGGCCACCGCGGTCCAGAACGAGCCGGTGACCAGCATGTCCCAGAGCTGCGGGAACACCTCGGTGGGCGGCGGCAGGATGGCGCGCGATCGCCATCCGGACTCCACCACGAGCTGCCAGGCCGCGACCGCGATGACGATCGCCAGCAGCTTCGGCCAGGCGCTGCGCCAGATCCGGCGCCCGAGACCGCGCTTCTCCGGCTCGACCTCGAGCGCGTCCAGGCCGGCCAGCTCGGCCATTTCCTGGGCCGACGAGAAGTCCGGTTTTCCGGGAATGATGTCAGCTGACATGGCGCCGCACTTCTTCCTTCAACCGCTCGGTGATACGGCCGGCCAACGTGGCCACGGAGGGGTCCTCCAACCGCCGCGGGCGCGGCAGATCGACCCGGAACTCCTCGAGCACCCGGCCCGGCCGGCTGGCCAGCAGGATGATCCGGTCGCCGAGGCGCACGGCCTCCCGGACGTTGTGGGTGACGAACAGGACGCTCAGCCGCCGCTCCAGCCAGACGCGCTCGAGCTCGTCGTGCAGCGCGTCCCTGGTCATCGCATCCAGCGCGGCGAACGGCTCGTCCATCAGCAGCACCGAGGAGTCCTGAGCCAGCGTCCGGGCCAGGGCCACCCGCTGGCGCATTCCGCCCGACAGCTCGTGCGGCCTTTTATCGGCCACGTCCCGGAGTCGTACGGTCTGCAGTAACTCCAGCGCCTGTTCGCGGCGTGCGGCCCGCCCGACTCCCCGGAGCCTCAGCGGCACCTCGACGTTCTGCCCGACCTTCAGCCACGGGAACAGCGCCGGCTCCTGGAACATGAACGCGGCCCGCCCGCCGTCCACGTCGATCTCGCCCGCCGTCGGCGCGTCCAGACCCGCCACCAGGTTCAGCAGCGTGCTCTTTCCGCACCCGGAAGCACCCACCAGGCAGACGAACTCCCCCGGCTCCACGGAGAGATCGACTCTGTCGAGCGCCAGCGTCCCGCCGGGGTAGCGCTTGGACACCCCGCCGAGCCGAACGGCGGTCGCGGTCATGGCTGAGTCACCGAGGTCTCCCCCTTCTCCTTGAGCACCTCGTTGAGAAGCTTCAAGTCGTAGAGGCCCTTCAGATCGACCTTGTCGAGCAGCCCGACCTCTTCGGCGTGCTGGGCGCCGGCGGTGAGGGAGGACGCGATCGGGTCGTTGAGGAACTCCAGCGTCGGCCAGGCCTTCTTGATCAGGTCGAGCTTGAGCGGCTTACCGGTGAGCTTGCCGATCTGGTCGGAGACCGCCTGCTGGGAACCCGCCGCATCGCTCTTGATCGCGTCGTTCGCGGCGACGTGGCCCTGCAGCAGCGCCTTCACGGTCTTCGGGTACTTCTCGAGGAACTCGGTGCGCACGATCAGGTTCGTGATCACGAATCGCTTGTTCGGCCACAGGTCGCGCTCGTCGATCAGCACCTCGCCTCCGGCGGCGAGCAGACGACTCACCCAGGGCTCGGGCACCCAGGCGCCGTCGAGCTGACCGGCCGTGAACTTCTCCAGGATCTGCGCGTTCTCCTGGGGCTGGATCTTGACGTCGCCGCCACCCTCCTTGGTCGCGGTGAGGCCCTTTTCCTTGAGCCAGTACCGCAACGCGACGTCCTGGGTGTTGCCCAACTGCGGCGTCCCGATCCTCTTGCCCTTGAGCGTCGCTTCCGTAATGCCCTTTTTGACGACGAACGCGACGCCGCCGGAGGCCGCGCCGGCGATGACCCGGACGATCTTGCCCTTGCTCTTGACGAACGCGTTGACGGTCGGGTTCGGACCGACGTAGGTGGCGTCGAGCGCCTCGGCGAAGATCTGCTCGACGGCGGCCGGGCCGGCGTTGAACTGCTGGGTGGTCAGCTTCGTCTGGCTGCCGAGCGACTTGGTGAACAAGCCCTCCTTGACGCCGACCAGCGCGGTCGCGTGCGTCAGGTTCGGGAAGAAGCCCAGCCGCAGTTCCTTCGCGATCCCGTCGGTACCGCTGTCCGAGTCGTCGCCCCCACACGCCGCGAGCGCGCCCAGCAGGCCGAGCGAGGCAGAGCCTGCAAAAAGTTGGCGGCGCGTGATCACGGCGTCTCCTTTACTAGGGATCCTGTGGCGTAGGTAAGGCCTAGCTGCTCGCTAGAGATTGCAGGTCCGATCGGTAAAGAGTCAAGGTGAGCTAGGCGACGTGTGGCCGTTCGGTTGACTGTGCCCACACGGCACGCGAGGCTCGTGGGAAAGTAGTGGCGTGGCCCGGTCGACACTGCTCGTTACATCGCGGCAGTCATCGACGTTGCTGGTACAACAATTCCTCGCCAATTACCTGGGGTCCTGGCTCCGAGCTGCGACCAAAGGCCGGGTCACCGCGTCCCCGGTAGTGATCGGCGAACCGGCGGGCTCTCTGGCGTCAGCATTGGAAAGCGGAGCCCGCGACGCGCCGGAAGCCCGGCTGATCCACTTCGACGAGAGCCCGGCCGCGTTACGGCCGTTGGCCGGAACCGACGCCCGGCGCGGAACCGTCGCCGAGGCCCTCCCGGAACTTCTGACCGAGGCCGAACAGGCCGCACTGTTGATCGTGCTCGACGTCACGGCCGGCAGTCTGTCGCTCGAGACCCTCACCGAATTACTGAGCGGTCCGCGCGCCGGCCGGTGGCCGAGCACCGACGTCATCGCGTTCGTCCGCGCCGATGCGATCAAGCGGATAGCGGTGAACCTGATCGGCGGCCGGCGATCGGAGACCGCGCTCACGAAGCTCGACCGCGCGGTCGGCGAGGAGTGGCGCACCGAGTTCCACTCCGGTGGCGCCGGAGCGGTGGTCCGCGGTTACCTCCGCCGCCTCGAGGCGGCCCTCCCGGGCCGGGCCTGGCCGGCCGCGATCCGGGTGAACCCGAACGACGAGCCGGTGTTCTGGCTGATCCTGATCACTCGGCAACCCCACGGTGCCTGGGCTTTTGCGGACGCCGTGGCAAGAGCGCGCCGGGGCTGGCGCCGCACGTTACGTCAGTCGGGCACCCCGGATCCGGGTGACCAGCTCGCGGTCGAGGGGATGCAGAGCGCGCAGAACCTGGCCGTCGGAGCCGAGCGGCACGAGGAGCGCGCGGTCGTCGAGAGCCTGAAGCAGAACCTGCTGGCCACCCGGCGACGGGTCGGCGAGTTCCGGATCTCCGATCGACCCCGGGAAGTGCTCGACGGGTTGTTCGGTACCGCCGACACCGCTCAGATCAGGGCCGCGGTCCGGGAGCTGCACGCGGCCGGCAAGACGCTCTCGACCGGTGTCGGCGGCGACATCCGCGACCACGTGCTGAGGCTGCCCCGCCGCTGACGGCGGTCCGCGTCTCAGTCGTGGTTTTCGCCGACCACGTAGATGTAGCCGTCCGGGTCGGTGACCGTGAGGTACGTGGCCCACGACTCGACCACCGGCTCGGTCACCTCGACGCCCCGGCCCTTGAGGTCGTGGAACGTCGCCTGGGCGTCCTCGGTGGTCAGTGTGCAGGGTGCCGCCGCGCTCGGCGGGAAGACGTACCCGTCCTTGGGCGCGAGCAGCGCGACCCGGGTGCGGGCCCGAGGCGGCGCGACGTCGATCCAGCGCGTGCCGTCGGACGTCAACGCGTCCGTACGGAGGTCCCAGCCGAGCGTGTCGACGTAGAACTCCAGCGACCGTTGCTGGTCGCGGACGTAGAGGATCACGCAGTTGACATGAGAGATCATGGCCGGACCTCCTGGGCACGGGCGACTGCATTGTCACCCGTGCCCAGAATGCCCGAAAAAGCGAATTTCTACTCTACTGGACGAGGCGCCACGTACTCGTGAATCGTGCCGCGCCCGGCCTTGAGCGCCTGCTTCGCCGTCGTTCCGGCGTCGGCGGCCGGAGCCAGCGGCACCGGATCCGGCACCTTGGCGCACGTCGCGTCAACCGTGCCGGGCCGGTCCGGTCGGGCACCGGTCGACAGGTAGTCGGCCAGGTACTTGTCGAGACAGGCGTTGCCACCCAGCGTGATGCCGTGGTTGCCACCGCCGACCTCGACCACGAGCCGCGAGTTCTTGATCTTCCGCCGCACGACCTCGGCACCCGGGTACGGCGTGGCCGCGTCGAGCGTCGCCTGGAAGATCAGCACCGACTGCACCTTCGAGTTCGAGACGTCGATCGGCTGCAGGCTCTTCGTCGGCCAGAACGCGCAGGCGGCGTTGTACCAGGCGTTGTTCCAGGCCATGAACGGCGCCTTCTTGTACACCCGCCAGGTGTCGTCGACCCAGGTGGACCAGTTCTTCGGCCAGTGCGCGTCCCGGCACTGCACCGCGGAGTAGATCGTGAAGCCGTTCTCGCCGCTCGCGTCGATCGCGGCGAACGCCTGGAAGACGTCGACGAGCGCCTGCTCGTCCTTCTGGTTCACATAGGCGGCGAGAGCATCGGCCAGGTACGGCCAGTAGCCGTTGTAGTAGCCGCCGGGGATGTAGGTGTCCTCGAACTCCGAGGGACCGACCACCCCGCCGGCCGGCTTGGCCTTCAGCGCCGCGCGGGTCGCGTACCACTTGCCGAGCACGACTTTCTGCGTCGTGCCGAGGTGATACGTCCCGTCGTACTTCGCCACCCAGGCCGCGAACGCCTTCTGCCTGGCGTCGAACGCGTAGTCCTGCGCGATGTTGTCCTCGTACCAGATCCCGGTCGGGTCGACGACGCTGTCGAGCACCATCCGGCGCACGTTCTGCGGGAACAGTTTCGCGTAGACCGCACCGAGGTAGGTGCCGTACGAGTAGCCGAAGTAGTTGATGGTCTTGACGCTCAGCGCTTGCCGGATCGAGTCCATGTCCTTGACGGCGCTGATCGTGTCCATGTATTTCAGCGTGCTGCCGTACTTCGCTCCGCAGGCCTTGGCGAAACTCTTGACGCGCTGGAGATTCGCGTCCATGTCGGCCTTGGTCTTCGGCACCGAGTCCGGCCGGGGCGGGTTGAACAGGCCTTCGGCGCAGTTCAGCGCCGGTTCACTGTCTCCGACCCCCCGCGGGTCGAAACCGATGACGTCGTACTGGGCCGCGACCGCGGCCGGAAGGTTCGTGGCGACGAACCCGGCCAGCGTCAGCCCGGATCCACCCGGACCGCCCGGGTTCACCAGCAGCACGCCCTGCGACTTGGCTGCGGTATGCGGAACGCGGGACACCGCAAGGGTGATCTTCTGCCCGCCGGGATTGCTGTAGTCGAGCGGAACCTGGACTTTGCCGCACTGGAGAGTGGGGTAATTCTCCGTGCCGCAGGCGGTCCAGGCGATCGGCGCGGGTGCGGCCGCGGGTGTGGCTCGTGGCGCCGCTACGGCCGGTGACACCAGCGCCGGCGAGATCAGCCCGGCTAAGGCGATCCCGGCGGCGGCCAGTGCTGCGCGTCTTCCCATCTGTGCCTCCGTCGTCAGCGAGGGGTAACTGCTGAGAACTGCACCGATCCTGGCGGACGCATGGGTGGCTCACAGCCAGAAAGCGATAAACGCCTTCGTGCGAGGTTGCGGCACGGCGTGTCGCCGCGGCCATCCGGTGGGTGATTCAACGACATCGGGGGACGTCAGGGAACCCGGCGGTCAGTCGTCGCCGTCCGGATCTTCTCCGGCACCGAACACGTCCCAGTCGTAGTGCAGTCGCCAGAGGTGGGCCGGCATCACGTGGAGCGCGACCTCGACCGCGCGGTCCTCGGCGTCCCAGGCCACGTGCTTGATGTGGATGACGGCCTGACCGTCCTCGAGGTCGAGCGCCCGCGCCTCTTCGTCGGACGCGATCCGCACCGTGACGTCCTCGGCGAAGCGGACCGGCCCGTGCCCGTGGTCGGCGAGGTCGGAGTAGATGGCGCCGCTCCCGACGTCCGAATCGAGTAGTTCGGTGTCGTCGGCGACGTCCCACGGGAGGTAGGAATCGGCGAGGCGGGTCGGCTCCTCGTCGGCGAACAGCCGACGACGGCGGACGACGACCGAATCGCCCTGGCCGATGCCGAGGGCAGCGGCGACGTCCGGCGGCGCGGCGACCTCACCGACCTCGGTGCACTCGGCGCGGGGGGTCAGCCCGAGCGCACGGCCCTCGAGTTCGCTGGCGTGGGAGCCGCCGGGGACGACCGCGTAGCGGTAGCGGGCGTCGCGGGTGATGCGCGGGGTCGTGCGGACGTAGGTGCCGGCGCCGCGGCGGACGCGGACGAGACCCTCGATGCGGAGCAGGCTGATCGCCTTGTTGATCGTGACGCGCGAGACGCCGAGCTCGCCGGCAAGTTCTGGCTCGCTCGGAAGAGGGTCGTCGCGGTGGTAGTAACCGGTCTCGACGCGTTCGCGGAGGAGGTCGGCGATTTGGCGGTATTGCGACTTGGGGATCGAGAGCGGTTCGGCCACTCCCACCCCCCTGTCGCTTACCTGCCGTTTTCTACACTAAACAGGCATTCGGTACGGTTAGCAAGACGTCGTACGTCTTCGGGACGCGAGGTGCGTGGCGGTCGTACGCTTTTAAAGTTGTAGACGAAAACTTCTTGGAGTCGGTTAACCGTGCGACCACCTAGGCGTGCCGACGGACCGGAGCCCACCGGCACCGGCCGCGCCCCGGCCGCGGGTGCCGCACGGGTGCACAGAGCCACCCCGGCCGCGGGTGCCGCACCGGTCCCGGGGGCAGCGCCCACGCACGGAGGGCGACCGGTCTCGGGAGCCGCGCCCGTTTCTGGAGCCGCGCCCGTCTCGGGGGCCGCACCCGCCTACGGGGGACGGCCGATCTCCGGAGCAGCACCCGTGTACGGAGCAGCACCCGTCTCGGGAGGCCCGCCCGCGTACGGGGAGCGGCCGGTCTCGGGAGCCGCGCCCGCGTACGGAGCCGCACCCGTCTCGGGGGCCGCGCCCGTCTCGGGGGCCGCGCCCGCTTATGGAGGACGGCCGGTCCCCGGAGCAGCAACCGTCTCGGGAGGCGCGCCTGTACATGGGGGCCGGCCGGTCTCCGGAGCGGCCCCGGTCTATGGAGCAGCACCCGTTTCCGGAACCGCACCCGTCTACGGCGAGCGACCGACTTCCGGAGCAGCGCCCGCGCACAGCGCGCGATCGGTCTCCGGAGCAGCACCCGTGTACGGAGCCGCACCCGTCTCCGGGGCCGCCCCCGTGTTCCGAGCCGAACCCGTCTCCGGGGCCGCGCCCGTGTACGGAGCCGCATCCGTCTCGGGCGGCGCGCCCGTGCACGGGCGGCGGCCGGTCTCCGGGGCGGCGCCTGCCTACGGAGCCGCCCCGGTCTCCGGAGCTCCGCCCGAGTACGGAGCCACACCCGTCTCCGGGGCCGCCCCTGTGTACGGGGCTCGACCCGTATCGGGGGCGGCCACCGTCTACGGCGCCGCACCCGTGTCCGGCGCGGCCACCGTCTATGGCGCAGCACCCATGTCCGGCGCAGCGCCCGTGTCCGGCGCGGCACCCGTCTCCGGGGCGGCGCCGGTTTCGGGGGCTCCGGGCTCCGCCGCAGGGGGCGTGCCGACGCCGCTGGGCTGGAACGCCGACGGGCCGCAGGGCCGCCGCGACACCTCCGGCCAGCACCAAGGCCCCCCACCGGGCTTCGCAACCCAGCGCGCCGGCCGCCACCGCCGCTCCAGCACCCCACTCCGCGTGGCCGCGGTGGCAGCCGTCCTCGTCGTGCTGGCCGCCGGCTCCGCGTTCGCCTATCACGCGCTGACCCCGGCCCCTCAAACCCACCCCCAAGCCGCGCCCCCACCAAAGCCTTCGCCCAAACCGAAGCCCCCGGTCATCCCCCAAACCGGCTTCGCCCCCTACGTCGACATGGGCTACTACCCCTTGTTCGACCTGGCGAAATCCGTCAAAACCACCGGCGTCAACCAGTACATCCTCGGCTTCATCATCGCTGGCACCGGCTGCACCCCCACCTGGAGCGGCGACACCCCGATCAACGACCCGGACACCCTCGACCGAGTCGAGAAGTTCCGCGCGGCCGGCGGCGAGATCCGCATCTCGTTCGGCGGCGCGGCCGGCACCGAACTGGCGTCCGCCTGCGACAACGTCACCGATCTGACCCGCGCCTACCAACTCGCGATCGACACCTACGGCGCCACGATGATCGACTTCGACATCGAAGGCGCCGAACTCGCGGACCGCGACGCGGACGTCCTCCGCGGCCAAGCGATCGCCCTCCTCGAGAAGAACGCCGAGGCCGCCGGAAAGAAGCTGAACGTCTCGCTCACGCTCCCGGTCAACCCGAGCGGCTTCACCGCCAGCCCGGGCTGGATGCTCACCGCGGCCGCGGACGCCCACGCGACGATCCACGTTGTCAACATCATGGCGATGGACTACGGACGCTGGGCCGCCCCGGACCCCGAGGGCAACATGGGCAACTACGCGATCCAGGCGATGACGAACGCCAAGGCGAAGATCCAGAGCGCGTTCGGGCTGACCAGCGAAGAAGCCTGGCGTCGCATCGCGGTGACGCCGCTGATCGGCATCAACTCCCCCACCACCGAGGTGTTCTCGATCGCCGACGCCGTCAAGGTTGCCGCGTTCGCCAAGGAGAAGCACATCGCGTTCGTCTCGATGTGGGCGATCACCCGCGACCAGCCGTGCCCGCCCGGCGTCGAGGCCGACGCCGACACCGATGCCTGCGCGGGCAACGCCACCAGCCCCTTCGTGTTCACGAAGGCCTTCACGAGCGCTTCCGCGACGTCCGCAGGCGATTGAACGGCTTCGCGTTCGACGTCATCGGCGTCGGGGCGCTGAATCTGGACCACCGGATCAGTGGACTGACCACCGCAACCCTCGCGGCCCTCCTCGGCCGGCCGATCGAGTGGGGGACCGAAACCCCGGTCGACGCGGCCACCGTCGAAACGGTCCTGCGCCGTTTTCCGGCGCGTGCCACCCCCGGCGGCTCGGCCTACAACGCGATCGCCACCGTCGCTGCCGAGGCGCCCGGCCTGCGGCTCGGCTACGTCGGCGTCGGCGGTCGCACCTTCGATCATTTCGACGGTGTCGACCACCGCCACGTCCTTCGTGCGGACGCCGCTCTCAGCGGCACCTGCATCGCGTACACCGAGTCCGGCGAACGGACCCTGCTGACGCACGCCGGTGCGAACACCCTGATGGCTGAGCATCTCCGGCAGTCGTTCGAGCCGATCGTGAGCTACCTGGCCTCGGCCCGGTTCGTGCACGTCACCTCGTTCCTCGACCCGCGGACGCCGCCGAGGCTGGCCGAGCTGCTCCGGGCCGTCCGGGCTCGCGGCACCGGCACGCGGATCTCGTTCGACCCCGGCCACACCTGGGCGACGACCGGCCCGCCCGTTCTCGGGACGATCCGCGCCGCCGCCGACTATCTCTTCGTCAACGAGGTGGAGTTCCGCGCTCTGGGTGCTCGACGGCACGACGGTGCAACGATCGTGCTCAAGCGTCCGGACGGCATCCGGATGTACGGTCCCGACGGTTTCCGGCACATGGCGCAGACGCCCCTGCCGGAAGACGCGATCCGGGACGCCACGGGCGCCGGCGACGCGTTCGCCGGCGGATTCCTCGCGGCCCTGTCGTCCGCACCGGAAGAAACCCCGGCCACGGGCTCGGCTCAAGACTCAGCCGCGGTCCGAGGCTTGGCCGCGGCGCGGAGGAGGTTGCTGGCGGCCGGGCCGGATACCGCTCCCGAGCGACCACCGGGTTCTCGGATCGTTCGGCCGCGGGGTCCGCGTCCAGGCGGTCACCAGTAGTGGTCGCCACTGAACTCGGTAACCCGATTCATGTCCACCGCCCCGGGGTCCATCGTCACCACGTCACCCGGCAACGTCCGGTCGGTGTTCGCGTCGTTGAGCACCGCGCCGGCGTCGAACCCCGAGACCGACGGAGCCGGCTCCCGCGGGCTCCCTCCGTCGTCCGGCCCTCCGAGCGCCGCCACCACCACCAAACCGCAGGCCAGCACGCCACCCGAAACCCCGACCGCCGCCGCCAAGCCCAGTGCTTTCATCGCCCGCCCCCGTTACACCAATCCGGGCGAAACCTAGCATCTAAGACTTAACGGCAACACTGGATCGCTGCCACGCACCACGGACGTTGTCGATGTCCGGGGTGAAGCCGTTCCACTTCCAGTCCTTGAGCTCCTCCAGCTCGGAGGCGGCCGGCGTGTCGATCGCCTTCCGCTCACAGATCTCGAAGTCGAGCACCCGAACGACGGCCGGCTCCCCGTCGGCCGACAGCCGCTCGGCGATGACCCGGGCCGCCGCCAGACGGTGGTTGCCGTCGAGGACGACGCGGCGCCGCACCCCATCGGCGCAGATCAGCTCGTACGTCAGCACGCATACCGTCACCGGGAGGGAGCTCTCCAGCACGTCGACGTGGCTCTGGATCGCCGCCGTGCGGAATCCCGCCGGCAGAATCGAATGGAACAACGGACGCGGAAACAGATTGACGCGGGCACTTGCGTCGAACGAGCCGGTCAGCGCCACATCGCGGTTACCCAACGGCTGGTGCAGGACGTTGACCGCCTCGAGGTGCCCGTTCTCCTCCACGACGTACCAGGGCGAGAGCCACGTGTCGGAATCGGCGATGTCGCGGAGTACCGCGCCGCAGACCACGGCGTCCGGCTCGCGTTCGAGCACGCTCCAGTCCGCGACCACGGTCAGCTCGCGCCGGTACAACCGGCGGAGGTGCATCAGCCGCTCGGCGGGCGAATACCTGCCGTTCCCGCCGGGCTTCTGCCAGATCTCGGTGAGCGGCCGGGGTCCGGCCGTGGTCCTCTGCAGGGCGCCGTTCTCCCGTACGGCGGCACCGAGATTCCGCACGAAACAGATGTGGTCGAGCATCTGCTCCAACTCGGCCCGGGCCGGGTGCTTGCCGGGATAACGCTCGACGAGTTTCTCGACGTCGTCGAGGACGTCGCCGGCGCCGACGTACAGCCCGTCCCAGATCGACCGGGGCAGGCCCTGCGCGCGCGTGAACGTACCGAACGTCAGATCGCTGTAGGCGTCGGTGATGCTGGCCAGGAGCCGCTGTTGTTCGCGCCAGTCCGCGCGGGGGTAGTGCTGCAGCGCGGCACGGGCGTCGGCGGCGATCCGCAGCGCTTGCGCGTCGTGGCCGGCGTAGCTTCGCGCGCTGCTCATCGATAACGCTCCGATCGACGTGATCAGCTCGGCATTCGCCGAGACGAGCGAGCGGTTCTCGCTGCTCCTTCCCACGAACCAGGCCAGGCCGAAGAAGATCAGGCCGGTGACGATCTGGGACACCTGAGCGACCCAGTCGTTCCAGTGCCACTCGTCGGGCTCGCGCACGATCCCGAGCCAGGCCAGTAGGAGGGGCGGCCCGACCGAGATGATTGCCGCGGCCACAGTGAGCCAAACCATCCTGATCCGCCGCCCGAACCGTCTCGGCAGTTCGGCCCTGATCTCGGCCATCACGTCCCCTTCGCCCCTCGCCTCCTTCCAACGTGTCAGACCAATCCAAGGCGGTGGCACTGTTGACGGGATGCAGTTGTCCGCCGCGTTGGCCGCCCAGGTGGATCGAGTGCGGCGACTCGACCCCGACCAGCTGGCGACGATCGAGCACGCAGCATCCCTTGTGCCGGGAATCGTCGCCGAGCTGGACCTCGCCGGGTTCGTGAGCCCGCTGGTCGAGGACGACAAACCCCGCTTCCTCCTGCGCTTCAGTTCGCCGGCCGACAGCGTCCTCAAGATCTACGGAGATGCTCCGCGCGGCGAGGGTCCACTGCTCACCGAGTGGCGTCGGAGCGGAATTCCGACGCCCCGGCTGATCCACGGCGAGCTGGGCGGCTGCAGTTGGCTTCTGCTGGAGTACGTCCGGATGGCACCGGTCACCCCCGACCTCCGGCTCACCGATCAGCTGGCGTCGTGGGGCGCCGTGATGCACCGCCGCTCGCCTGCCGTCGCCGCCACTCTGAGGCCCCTGGCGGCGACGATGCTCCCGCGCTGGCAGCTGGCTGCCCATCGGCTCCGCAGTCTCGGTCACCGGGTGCCCGCGCACTGGGCTGAACTGGCCGAGCAGGCCTACACCGCGGGCGACGCCGTCCCGCTGCACGGAGACCTGGCCGCGGCCAACCTGGGCCTGACGAGCGACGGCGTCGTCCTCTTCGACGCCTCGGCCCTGGCCGGTCCCCGCGAATTCGACGCCGCCCGCTGGTGCGCCCGGCTGGCCCGACACGGCCCGGATCCCGAGCGGGCCCTCCGGCGAATGGCGGCTCTGGAGCCAGAATTCGACCTCGGAATCGGCGTTGACCTGCTGGCCGTCGAATCCGTCCTCGAGGCGGGCTCACTGGCCACCGCAGCCGACCCGCGCCCGGACGTGATGGCCCAGCTCCTCACCCTGGCAAACCGAATCCTGCCCTGAGTCCGACGAAGGGCCGGTTCCCGACGGAACCGGCCCTCGCGTTTGTGCAGCTAACTGGCGGTGGCGGTGGGATTTGAACCCACGGAGGAATTGCCCCCTCACACGCTTTCGAGAACTGCACCCGCCCGTCCGACCGCGTCCGCTGGCGTCCGCCACCAGGCACGACGCCGCGCCACGAACACCCTCGGACGACGCCGGACGTGCACGAACGAGACGACAACTGAGACGACCAGCGCCAATGTATAGCTCACGCGCTATATCGCGTGTACGCTATGTTCATGGCATGTGGGACGTTGAACTCTCCGACGAGGTCACCGATTGGTATCTCGGGCTACCGACCCGTGACCAGGCTTTCGCTGACCGTGCCTTCGACCGGCTTGCCGAACTCGGGCCGTCCATAGGTATGCCGCACAGCAAACTGCTCGGAGACGGGTTACGTGAGCTTCGGTTCACCTGCGAGAACGTTGCGCGACGGGTGACCTACTACATCGACGTAGAGCGGAAGGTCATCACGTTGACCACCTTCCGCAAGCAGCGGAACAGCGAACGACGCGAAGTTCAGCGAGCCCACAGAGCGATGGACGACGATCGAGCCGGGAAAGGAATGCGCTAATGCCGTCACTGGAGGAAGTTCGACGCCAGAAGCCCATCGAGAATCCCGAAACGTACCGGCAGGCCTACGCCGAGGCCGACCTCGCCTCACGCCTCGCCGAGATCGTCTACCGCCTCCGGACCAATGCGGGTCTCACCCAGACCGAACTCGCCCGGCGCATGGGCACCACTCAATCCGCCATCGCACGCGTCGAGGCCGGCGGATCGACACCCACTCTCGATCTTCTCGACCGCGTCGGACGGGCGATCGATGCTCAGATCACTCTCACCGTCAACGGCGAAACTCTGCACTTCGGCGCGTCCGCCGCATAGCAAAACTGAGACTGACACGACACCGGGCCGGTTCCTCAAGGGAACCGGCCCAAGTGTTTGACCAGGTCAATGGCGGTGGCGGTGGGATTTGAACCCACGGAGGAGTTGCCCCCTCACACGCTTTCGAGGCGTGCTCCTTCGGCCGCTCGGACACGCCACCGCCGGAGACGATACCGGATCCCGCCCACGCGTCCGAATCGGCTACTACCGGTGGGCGGCGAAGAAGCGGTCGAGCAGATCGGCGCACTCCTGCTCACGTACTCCGCCCACCACCTCGGGCCGATGGTTCAACCGCCGGTCGCGGACGACATCCCACTGCGACCCCGCCGCACCGGCCTTCGGATCCCAGGCCCCGAACACCACCCGTTCCACCCGCGCCAGTACCAGCGCTCCCGCGCACATCGTGCAGGGCTCCAGCGTCACGACGAGCGTGCAGCCGGCCAGCCGCCAGGTACCCAGTACGGCGGCCGCCCGGCGCAGGGCCAGCACCTCGGCGTGGGCCGTCGGATCACCCGACGCCTCCCGCTCGTTGCAGGCCCTTGAGAGCTCCGCTCCCGACCCGTCGAGCACGACCGCACCCACCGGCACGTCCCCGGTGGAGAACGCCCCCTCGGCGACCGAGAGGGCGTCCCCCATGGCGACGAGATCCAGGCTCACTCGCCCCGCAATTCGGTCAGCGCGTCGGCGGCCCCGACCTTTCGCGAGATCTCCAGCATGACGTCCGACGGGAGCATGCCCTCGTGCGCACACAGCGCGAGCAGGTCCCGGGCGGACACCCCGACGTCGGCCAGCAGATCGGTGTCTCCGACCGGCTGGCCCATCAACTCGGGTTCCTCGGAGTCGTCGGAATCTCCGTCCGGAACCTCGGCTTCCTCCAGGTCGGCCAGCAGCGCGGCACCGACCCGCGACTCATCCGAAAACGACACGTCCGATCCGAAGACCCGCATCTCGTCACCGCCGTCCAGACGCAGTACGACCAGGAACTCGTCGTCGGCCTCGACGAACAGCAGCGCGAGCTCGGCGTCCGGATCAACTTCTCGGAGCAGGTCCGCGGCGGCGTCGGCATCCTCGATCTCGTCGAGATCGAGTTCAGCAGCGACCCACCCTCGGCGCGGACGAACCAGAGCAGCAGCGAAGTACGACACGACCCTCCCCACCACGGGCAGCAAAACGTCCGCCCACAGCATCGGGCGCAGCGCCCGCGCGCGCCAGACCCGTTCCCCGGCCCGATGACGAGTCAGATGAGGATTCTCACGCCATCCGTCGGCGATTCGTGATGAAGTCCCGTTGACGTTCGTGGCGGGCGCGCCTCGGGGCGACCCGGTTACGCAGGGCTCGCGCCTCCGCGAGTTCGGCAAGTAGCTGGATACGTCGACGTCGCCGCTCGGGGTCGAGTCGCTCCACGTCCTGGCCGCTCATAGTCTCGACCATGCCCAAAAATCTGGCGTTCATGCAAGGACCTCGGGCACATGATCCCGGTACGTCCGCCACGACTTAAGAACCCAACACCGCTGAACGCGAGGTAGGACTGTTACGTAGTCCACACCGAGCCCACCCCAACAGCCGCCGGCAACATCACGAGGTGACCAGATGACTTCGACAGCAACGGCCGATATCGGCGTAACCGGCCTGGCCGTCATGGGCCGGAACCTCGCCCGCAACCTGGCCCGGCACGGACACACGGTCGCGGTCCACAACCGGTCGCCGGAGAAGACGCACTCCCTGGTCACCGACCACGGGTACGAGGGCACGTTCGTCGCGAGCGAATCGATGGCGGACTTCGTGCAGTCGCTCAAGCGTCCGCGCGCGGTGATCGTCATGGTGAAGGCCGGCCCGGCGACCGACGCGGTGATCGACGAGCTGATCCCGCTGCTCGAAGAGGGCGACATCGTCGTCGACTGCGGCAACGCGCACTTCGCCGACACCCGTCGCCGCGAGGAGGCGCTCAAGCAGCACGGCCTGCACTTCTCCGGCACCGGCGTCTCCGGCGGCGAAGAGGGCGCACTCAAAGGCCCGAGCATCATGCCCGGCGGCTCGAAGCACTCCTACGACAAGCTCGGCCCGATCTTCGAGTCGATCGCCGCGAACGTCGACGGCGTTCCCTGTTGCTTCCACGTCGGGCCGGACGGCGCCGGGCACTTCGTCAAGATGGTGCACAACGGCATCGAGTACGCCGACATGCAGCTGATCGCCGAGGCGTACGACCTGCTGCGCTCGGGCCTGGACGCCACCCCGGCCCAGATCGCCGACATCTTCCGCGAGTGGAACCGCGGCAGCCTCGAGTCGTTCCTGATCGAGATCACCGCGGACGTCCTCTCCCACGTCGACGGGCGCACCGGGCGGCCGTTCGTCGACATCGTGCTCGACCAGGCCGAGCAGAAGGGCACCGGTCGCTGGACCGTGCAGACCGCTCTCGACCTCGGCGTCCCGATCACCGGGATCGCCGAAGCGACGTTCGCCCGGTCGCTGTCGGGCCACGCCGAGCAGCGCGAAGCGGCCCGCGAGGTGTTCCCGACCACCAACGAGCTGGCCTGGGCCGCGGACGACCGCGAGGGCTTCATCGAGGACGTCCGGAAAGCGCTGTACGCGTCGAAGGTCGTCGCGTACGCGCAGGGCTACGACATGATCAAGGCCGGCAGCGACGAGTACGGCTGGGACATCGACCGCGGCGCGACCGCGACGATCTGGCGCGGCGGCTGCATCATCCGGGCCCGCTTCCTCGACCGGATCCGCGAGGCCTACGACGAGAACCCCGAGCTCCCGACGCTGCTGGCCTCGCCGTACTTCGTGAAGGCGGTCTCGGACGGCGTCGACAGCTGGCGTCGCGTGGTCGGTGACTCGGCCCGCGCCGGCGTCCCGACTCCGGCGTTCTCGTCGTCGCTGGCCTACTTCGACGGCCTGCGCCGCCGCCGGCTGCCGGCCGCCCTCATCCAGGGTCTGCGCGACAACTTCGGCGCACACACCTATCTGCGCACCGACACCGAAGGCGCCTTCCACACCCTCTGGGGCAGCGACAAAACCGAGCTCAAGGCCTAGCCGAAGAGCTGGTTCACGTTGAAGGTCTCCCACGACAGCACGAGCATCGTGACGGAGAGGGCGGCTCCGGTGACGGCGGCGACGCCGACGCCCATGCCCCGGTCGCCCCGGGTCAGCAGCACCGCGCCGGCCGCACCGGCCAGCAGGATCGCCACCAGGAACAGGCTCACCAACGACGTCGTGCTCCACGACACCAATCCGACGAGCACGTAGAACACCAGCGAAACGCAGACTCCGACCAGCACGCCCCACCACCGCACCGCGCCGTTCTCCCGGAACCGGGGGCGGCGCGGTGCTGGCGTGTGCACTGGTGGCGGCACATATCCCGCCGGAGGATGGTTCGGCGCCGGGTCCCAGGTCATGGCCCCGAGCCTACGACGCTCTGGTCAACGGTCGACTACGTCGTGCATTCTGGAGCGATGGGCGAGGTGTTACCGCTGCCACACCGGGGCGATGTGTTTCTCGACCCGCGTGGAGAAGGACGGTCGCTGCGCATCAGCGGCCATCGGGGCGCAGGAACGGTCGTGCTGAGCATCTGGCGGCAGGGCGAGTGCCGAGCGACGTTCCGGCTGGCCGGAACCGAGGTCGCCGATTTCGTGCGCGCGTTGCTGGAGGCCGCGCCGCCGTCGGCACCGGGCACCGGGTTGCCCGCCGTCGTCGGCGAGGCTCTCGCCCCGCCGGTCGTCCAGGTGCAGCTGTCGGGCAGCGTCGTGGTCGAGCTCAATACGGTTAATGCCGACGCTATGCAGCAAACCACCGTGGGCGGTATCGCCACCGCACCCGTCGAAGCCCGGTCGGCGCCCGCCGACGAGTCGCCGACCACGCCGGTGAAACCCGAGCCGGTCCAGTTCCGGTCGGCCGAGACCTTGCCGGTCGCTACCGAGTCAGCCGACGCCGCGGAGACCTCGGACGTCCCATCGACCGGCAGCCACGACCCGTCCGTTGGGCGGCCCGGCCCCGAACCGGTCGTCTGATCCGGCTGTCGACGGCTCGGCCCCGAGCCGCAGCGCCGCCCGCAGCAGAGACCGCTGCCGCTCCACCGCCCGGTGCGTGTCCCGGCACAACTCCCGGTAGGCCGCGACCGTGTCCGCGGGTACGCCCAGCGCCGCTCGCACGGCGGTGAGCAACGGCGACGCGTCGGTCTCGTAGGCGGCCAGCAGCACCTCGGTCGCCGCTTCGACGTCCTCGGCCGCCTGGGCCGCGCGCCAGGCCGCGCGGTCGAGCAGCATCGCCTTCGCGGCCGCCTCCTGCACCGCACCGACCGTGCGCAGTGCGGTTTCGATGCCCGCCCGGTCGCCCGGGGAGCGCCGGAGGGCGAACGGCACCGGACAGCGACGCCCGCGCACCAGGGCGCCGCCCTCCGCGGCGTCGATCATCGCCAGGAACAACGCGAACGGATCACCGGCCCGGATCCGCAGCCCGGCCAGCCGATCGGCGGCCCGGAGCGTCGTGATGCTCAGCACGGGGTCCTCGTCCGCGACCGGGACCGGATCGAGCAGCACCTTCGTCCCCGGCCCGGCCGCCGCGGCCAGCCCGGACGCGGTCTGCCAGTCGGGCGTGGCCCGCCGCACCGGAAACGGGTCACCCACCGAGTAGTCGATGGCCAGTTGCGTCTCCGGGGGGAGCTGACGCCGTAGCCCGGCGAGCACCTCCGCGAGCCGGCCGAGCCGCCGCTGCGACTCGGCCGCCCCCGGATACGGCGCGCCGGTGTGCAGCCGGACCACGAACCGGCGGGCGCCCAGGTCAGCGGCGAGCGCAGCCGCCCGGCGCAGCGTCAGCAGCGCACGCTGGGCCAGGTCGGCGTCGGGGTGGCAGAGCGGCAGCGGACGCCCCGGCCGGGCGGCGACGTCGGGCAGCACCGCACCGATGCGCACGTCGGCATCGGACGCGTGGGCGGCCAGCTCAGCGGCGTCGTCGACGCGGTCGGCGGGAAGCTCCAGACCGACCTCGGGCGTGAGCGCGGTGAGACGGTGCAGGACGGACGTGTCGGCGACGGCGTCGTGGCCGGTGAACGGATGGTCGGCGGATCGGAGGAGTTCGGACGGGATCTCCATCCGCATGCTGCAGAGGGTGGCGACGGCGTCGGCGTCGACGCCCCAGAGCAGACGGCGGCCGGTGGTGGGATCCGGCGGGTCGGGACGTTCGGGTTCGGCGGCCGTGGCCGTAGTTCGATTCATACCCATTCCTCCCGGCTTATCCGGCCATGACCCTCGCTGATAACGACGGCTCACTGCAAGTCGACGTGGCGTAAAGATGAGCGCGTGTTGCATCGGCCATCCGTCACCCGGGATCCCGGTGAGCCGCCGCGACTGGTTTGCTGTCAGGTGTGCGGATATCCCGGGTGGCGGTTCTCGGCCTCGGCCTGATCGGTGGCTCGCTCCTGCTGCGGCTGGCGAACCTGCAGGTCAGCGCTATCGGGTACGACGCCGATCCGGCGACCAGGGCCGCGGTCGCGGAACGGCTCGGCGCCGGCGCGATGGCGGCGGAACTGGCGTCCGCGATCGAAGGAGCCGACCTGGTGGTGCTCGCGGTGCCGCTGCCGGCCGTGCCGGTGGTGCTGAGCGCGCTGGCCGACGTCGGTTACCGAGGTTTGCTGACCGACGTCACGTCGGTGAAGGACCCGGTTCGCGCGCTGGTGTCGACCGAACTCGCGGGAGCCCGCTGGGTGGGCGGGCATCCGATGGCGGGCACGGAATCGTCAGGATACGGGGCCGCGGACGCCGACCTGCTGGACGGATGCGCGTGGGCGCTCTGCCTGGACGACGAAACCGCGCTCGACGACTGGCTGGCGGTCGCCCGCTGGGTGCTCGAGGTCGGCGGCCGGGTGACGCCGCTGACGTCCGAGGAGCACGACACCGCGGTCGCCCGCATCAGCCACCTGCCGCACGTCGTCGCGGCCGCGTTGACGATCGGGGCCGCCGACGAACCTGTCGGGGCCGCCGCGCTGGGGCTGGCCGCCGGGTCGTTCCGGGACGCCACCCGGGTCGCCGCGACCAGGGTGGCCCTCACCGCCGCGATGTGCGGCGGCAACGCGCTGGCGGTCACGGCCGAGTTGGACGCGCTGATCCACCGCCTGACCGAAGCCCGGCAACGGCTCACCGCGCCCGACCCGATGAGCGCCCTGGCCGACTGGCTGGAGGACGCCCGGGCAATCCGTGCCCACTGGCCACCGCCCGGGGCAAAAGCGGGCCTCGGCCTCGACCGCGACACCCTCCTGGCCCTGGGCCGGGCAGGCGGCTACCTCACCGCGATCCACGAAACCTCCGCCGAGGCGGTACGACCCCCGACCTAGCCGGCGTACACCGGGAACGGGCCGGTCGGCTCCAGCGTGAGGCATGCGGCCCTGATCGCGGCGGCGTGCGCCGCGGCGTCCGAATCGGCGTGGGCGTAGAACGAATCGTCGGCGAGCTGTTCGCGATCGAGGTGGCGGCGTAGCCGCAGGATCGGGTCGAGTGCGCGCCAGTGCGCGAGTTCGTCCTCGTCGCGATAGCGACGCGGGTCATCGGAGGTGGTGTGCGGACCCATCCGATACGTGAACGACTCGATCAACGTCGGGCCCTCCCCCGCGCGCGCCCGCTCGACCGCCCAGCGGGTGACCGCGAGCACCGCGAGCACGTCGTTGCCGTCCACCCGGACGCCGGGGAACCCGAAGCCGTCGGCCCGCCGGTACAACGGCGCGGGCGACTGCCGCTCGACCGGCACCGAGATCGCGTACTGGTTGTTCTGCAGGCAGAACACGACCGGCGCATCGGTGACCCCGGCCCAGTTCATCGCCTCCATCGTGTCGCCCTGGCTGGTCGAGCCGTCGCCGAAGTAGACGCCGACGACCTCCTCGGCCCCGTCGCGCTGGACGCCCATCGCGTAGCCGACCGCGTGCAGCAACTGCGCGGCCAGCACGATCGTGTACGTGTTCAGCCGACGCTCGAACGGGTTCCACCCGCCGTGCGAGGTGCCCCGGAAGAGCGCGAGCAACTCGGCCGGCTCGACGCCGCGGGCCAGCGCGACCCCGTGCTCGCGGTACGAGGGGAACAGCATGTCGTCCGGCGCGAACGCCCGCGCGGACGCGACCTGCGCGGCTTCCTGACCGAGACTCGGGGCCCAGAGGCCCAGCTCGCCCTGGCGCTGCAGCGCGGTGGCCTCGGCGTCGACGGCCCTGGTCACGAGCATCTCGCGGTACATGCCCCGGAGTTCGTCCGGGGTGACACCGAGCGGGTAGCGGTCGTCGTCCCGGCGCTCGCCGTCGGGAGTGAGCAGTTGAACGGTCGTCACAAGGAGCTCCGTAGGGGTCCGAGCGGTACGTCGTCCCAGGTCTGGCCGGCGGCGAACCGTACCACCCTCCGGTCCGTCACTACAGCGGTGACCAGGTCGAACGGAGTGACGTCGAAGGCCGGGTTGGCGGCGGGCAGTGCACGGGCGACCTCGGCGCTCCCCCGGTCCTCGATCTCCACCGCCGCGCCGTGCGGCGTCGCCCGGTCCACGGTGGACTCCGGCGCCACCACCACGAACGGGACGCCGGCCCGCGCGGCCCCGAGCGCGTGGGCGTAACTACCGATCTTGTTGACGACGTCCCCGTTGGCGCAGATCCGATCCGCGCCGATGATCACCGCGTCGACCTCGCCGCGGGCGATCAGGAACGGGCCCGCGCCGTCCACCGAGACCCGGAACGGAACGCCTGCGCGGGCGAGTTCCCAGGTCGTGAGCCGCGCGCCCTGCAACAGCGGACGAGTCTCGCTCGCGACGACACCGGCGAGCCGCCCGGCCCGGTGCAGCGCGAACACCACGCCGAGCGCGGTACCACCGGTCACGGTCGCGAGACCGCCGGTATTGCAGTGCGTCAGCAACCGCGGTGACCGGCCGCAGAGTTCGCCGATCAGGTCGACGCCGTAGGCCGCCATCGAGTCGCTGCTGGCGATCTCTTCGTCGCGGATCGCGAGGGCCTCGGCGAGGGTCGCCTCGGGGCCGTTCACCAGCACGGCGGCGACACGATCAACGGCCCGGGCCAGGTTCACCGCGGTCGGGCGGGCCTCCCGCAGTGCGGTCACGGCCGCGGACAGATCGGAGAGAGTGAACGCGGCCAGCGCGACACCGAGACCCCCGGCGACGCCGATCGCCGGTGCGCCGCGGACGGCCAGCCTCTGGATCGCGTCGACGACCTCCTCGACGGTCTCCAACCGGAGCAGACGTTCGACGTCCGGCAGCGCGGTCTGGTCGATGAGTTCGACGGCGGGTTTCCCAGCGCCCTGGTACCAGTCGACGGTGCGCTGGCCCGGGGAGAGGACGTTGCCGGCCGGCGGCGTGGACTCAAGCGGTTCGGTGCTGCTCACGCACCGAGCCTGCCATGTCCACGCCGACCGGCCGGTTCCGCCGGTCGCCAGGACCATCCGGGGGCGCGTGTGGACGATCCGGGCGACGTTCAGGGGTCGGGTAGTCAGACCCGTTCTTCGGTTCCGACTAGTGCGCGTTCGAGCACCGACCGGGTGGCGCAGGGCCAGAGCACGCGGCCGCTCGGGGTTTCCGGGCAGCCGGTGCAGTAGAAACGCCCGCCGGGTTCGGCGGGGATCTGGACGCCGTCGTGCAGCGCCAGTACGGCCTCCACCGCCCTCAGGAGGTCGTAGAGGTCGAGCGGGGCATGAGCGAGCAGGGCGACGTCGTCGGCGGTCCGGATCCGCTCGCGGATGTCGCGGAGCGTCACCCAGACGTTCGTGGGGTGCCCTCGGCTCACCGGGCGCACCGCAACTGCGGTGCGCAGCGTAGATGAGAGCGCCCAGGCAACCACTGCGGCGAGCTGTCCGCCGGCCGCGACCCGTCGTGTGCGGCGGGCGACGCGACGTTCCGTCCACAGGAGAGGAACCCCCGGTTTCGGAGCGATCTCAAGTACCGACCGCGCCTTTCCGCGCCCGCCTCAGCCATCAGGCTCACCCCTCCGCTCGTCCGTTGCGATCCGAGACTGGGCTGTCGACGAGGAGTACACAACTCATCACTGACTGACGTTGATACCCGGACGTATGAGTTGAGTGCTTCGGGATCCGTCAACTCTCAGGTGTGATCACCATCGCCCGCACCATTCACATCGCCCACACCGGTCAGGCCCGTACCAGCGGTCCACTCCTGATCCGCCCAAGGTTCAGCGAAGATCAGCCGACAAGCGGAGTCAGACCCGTGGCAAGGCGCCGGAAAACGCTTCTACCTGCACTCACACGCCGGAGTATGAGGGTGCTAGCCCTACCATTGTGGCCTTGCGCACACTTTGGGCGCGGCTATCATCAGCCTCATCCGGGTGTATGACAAGTGTCCACTGCGCAGGGCAGGAGCACGTCGATGGCCCGTGAGTCGTCTGAGCACTCCCACGCTCCCCGGGTGTGCGCCCATTGTGGGGGGCGACTTCGTCGCGACAACACCAACACACTGTGTGACCCGTGCTCACGCAGCGCACACACGGTCGAGCTGCTCGCTCCGGTGTTGCCCCTCGATTTCTGGGCCGAGCCCGAAATGCGGTCGGCACTCGCCGATCACGACCTCGGAAGGGTCTCGCAGCTCTACCGGGCGCGCACGCCGATCCGGCGGCAGCACATGGTCGCCGAACTCGTCGGGTTCTCGCAGGCGCACATCTCCCGGATCGAGCGGGGTCTCTGCGAAATCCGGCTCGATACCGTGCTGCGATTCGTCCAGGGCCTGCGTATACCTCCCCACCTGGTAGACCCCATCGGCGCCCCATACCTCGACGGATCAACGGCGCCCGAATTGGCAACTACCGTCCCTACTCATGCAGGGCATGAAGTAGGAGACAACATGCGACGTAGAAGTGTGCTGAAAGGACTGACGGGCGCGGCTGCACTGGTGGGGTTCTCGCTCGCCGGCGACGACGACGAAGAAGCCCTCGCGAGCGACGATTTCGGCCGCGTCGGCGAGGCGCATGCCGCCCAGTTGGAAGACGCTCCGAAACACCTTTACAACCTCGACTACCGCTACGGTGGCGACACTCTCTGCGATCAGGCCGCCGCTCAGCTCCGCCGCGCCAACAAGCTGCTCAACCGGGGGCAGTACAGCGAGCAGGTCGGCCGACGACTCCAGGTGGCGACCGGTGAGCTCGGGATCTGCGCCGGCTGGCTCGCGTTCGACGCGGGCAGGCAAGACCAGGCGCGCTACTGCTACACCGAGGCGCTCGCCGCGGCCCGGATGGCGAACGACCCGAATCTCGAGGTCCACGCGCTCGCGAACATGAGCATGCAGGCGGTCGCGCTCGACCGGCCGCGGGAGGGCCTGCACATGGCCCAGGCCGCTCAGCGGGTCGCCGAGCAGATCATGACACCGACGATGGATTCGTTGCTCGCGATGCGCGAGGCCCGGGCGTGGGCGAAGCTCAACGACGGCCCGGCCGCCCGCCGGGCGATGGTCCGCGCCCGTGACGCGTTCGAGCGCCGTAGCGCCGACGAAGAGAAGCCGGTCTGGATCGCGTTTTTCGACGAGGTCGAACTGGCCGGCAACGAGGGTATGTGCGAGCTCGACACCGGCCGCGCGAACAAGGCCGCGTCGTTCCTCGAACTCGCTCGGGGCAAGCAGCGCGAGGGCATGGTCCGTAACAAATCGCTCTATACCGTGCGGCTGGCCTTCGCTACTCTCGCTCGCAGGGACGTGACGCGCGCTATCGAGATCGGTGAGGAGGCGCTGGGCATGGTCGTGAACGAGGTCACCAGCACCCGCACCCTCAACGAGTTGCGAGCCTTCCGGCGTCAGCTGGCTCAGGTGAGCACGTCGACCGCTGCCCGTAGCTTCATGGCGAGATTCGATTCAACGGTCGTCGCGTGAGTTCGGCCGCCGGATCCGGCGGCCGAACTAGCTTCACCCCCTTGAACACCACGGAGGGCGATTTCCGCCTGACGATCAGTGGCATACCCCTGATGTCCGCAAGTCCGGACGGGGGTTCGTCGTCCGGCCAGCAGGAAGGCCGACGATGACCTCTACCGCGCCCACACGGCTCATCACCCGCGCTTACGACACCGCGGGTGCGCGCGCTATCCAGGACCAACTGTTCGCCTTGTACGCCGAGATCTACGACGATCACCTCTCCGATCCCTTCTACTCGGTGGAACGGTTCGCCGACCGATTCGCCGGCCACTCGAACCGGACCGGTTTCCGATTGGTGACCGGAAGCATCGGAGGCCAGCTGATCGGCTACGCCTACGGCGGGCCGCTCGCGGCGGCCACCCGGTGGTGGGAAGGGATGCGCGAAGACGTTCCGGCGGACGCGCTCACCGAGGACGGCAGCCGGACGTTCGCGCTGAACGAGATCATGGTGCTGGAGAGCTGGCGGCGTCGCGGGATCGCCCACTCGCTGCACGACACGTTGCTCGCCGGGCGTCCGGAGCGGCGGGCCACGCTTCTCGTCGACCCCGACAACGATCCGGCGCGGACCGCATATCTCTCCTGGGGCTGGCGCACGCTCGGCCATCTGCAGCCGTTTCCCGACGCACCAGTCTACGAGGCGCTCGTCATCGACCTGCCGTTACGGGAAGCCGCGGCCAGCTGAAAATCCCGCAATCAAGGACGCAATTCCCGAAACCCGTCACCGCACGCGAACGTGGTCGTTGACCAGAGCGTGCTGACCCCGCGCTCCTTCTGCTCCCGGACGCCGCTACAGGCCGACGAGCCGGCGTCGCGCCCTGCGCCCGCGGAGCACGAGATGGCGGTCTCACCGTCCGGCCGGCGGGAGCGCCACCGGGCACACACCCTGCGCTGCAGCCGTCCCCACCCCGGCGACCGGTCCGCCGCCGGAACCAGCGCGGCCAAGGTCCGTTAAGCGGTTTCGCGCAGCAGACGGGCGGCCACCGGCAGCTGCTCACCCGCGGTCTCGGACAGCACCCGCCAGAGTTGGGGCACGGCCTCCCGGTGACATCCGCGGGCGCTGAGCAGCGTCGTCAGCCACTCCCGGCACTCCCGCAGAATCGTCAGGTCGTCCGTCAGCAGCGCTGCCGCGAGCGCGTGCAGCGCGTGGTCGACCGCGTACTCCGCCTCGGCGTCCAGACCGGCCAGGCAGCCCGCGCCGATGTCTCCCATCGCCGCCAGCCAGCTCCGCAGCACCTGCACCGCGAGTTCGCGGCTGCGCAGGAGCAGTTCAGCCTGTTCGTCGGCACCGGCGTGGGCCAGTGCCGGCACCGGCTCGACCACCGGACGCAGCCGCGCGAGCACGTCCGCCGCCTGCCGGGGCGACGCCGCCCACCCGCTCGCACCGAGCGCGAGCGCCCGGGACGCGTCGGCGCCGAACGCCCGCCCGCCCGCCAGCGTCGGAATCCCGGCCTCGGCCGCCGCCTCGACGATCCGCCGGGCCGCTGGGAGCGCGGCCGGCATCGAGCAGCTCACCGCGACCACGTCCGGGTCGAGGCGGTGCAGGTAGCCGGCCAGCTGGTGCGCGGGCGTCGACGCCCCGAGGTACGTCGTCCGCCACCCGAGGTGCCGCAGCGACTCGGCGACGATACGCGCGGCCAGCGCGTGCCACTCCCGCTCGGCGCACGCGACGACCGCGTACCCGAGCGGCGTGGCCGGCTCCGTGATCCACGCCCCGACCGTGGCGACGGCCGCCTCGCTGACCGCCGTCGCCGCGTGCTCCTGCGCCACGCTGTACTCGCCGCTCTGCCAGCGCTCGCCCACCACCTGCTGCGACGGCGTCACGAGTTCCAGCATCAGGTCGACCGGGTCGACCCCGTCGTTCAGCAGGTCGCTGACGAGCTCGACCGCCAGCCGCCGGTCGGCGGCGTCCAGCGCTTTGACGAACTCCTCGCGAGCCTCGTCGGTCACCACCGGCTAGGCCCGGACCCCACCGAACGCCAATACGGCGACGTCGTCGGTCGGGCTCGCCCCGCCTCCGCTGTACTCGGCGACCGCGATGTCGACGGCCTCGGCCAGCGCGTGCGGACCGCTCCCGGCGTACCCGGCCGCGAGCTGCGAGAGGCGTCCGAGACCGAACCGCCCGTCCGAGCCGATCGCGTCCGGCACCCCGTCGGTGAACAGCAGCATCATGTCGCCGGGGGCCAGCGCGACCTCGACCTCGGTATAGGTCGCGGTTGGTAGCGCGCCGCAGAGCAGGCCCTTGACCTGTACCTCTTCGACGACGCCCGACTTGCGGACGAGAAGCGGCCGCGGGTGCCCGGCGGACGAGATCGTCACCGACGCGCTGCCGTCGGGGGACGTGCGCACGCGGGCACAGATCGCGGTCAGGAACCGCGTCGTGGGCTCGCTACGGCTACCCCCGGAGAACAGCGCCGCGTTCAGCACCCGCAGCAGTACCGACGGCTGCCGGTCGAAGAACGACGCACCGCGAACGGTGTGCCGCGACTGCCCGGTCAGGATCGCCGCCTCGGCACCCTTGCCCGCGACGTCACCCAGCAGCACCGAGTAGTCGCCGGGCTGGCCGAACACGTCGAAGAAGTCGCCACCGATGTCGGTGGTGTGCATCGCCGCCCGCATCCGGGCGCCGATCGCGAGGCCGGGGGTCTCGGGAATCTCGGGCGCCCGCAGGCTGGCGGCCAGCACCTCGGCGACCCGCGCTTGCTCGGCGTAGACCCGGGCGGTGTCGATCGCGATCGCGATGCGACCGGCCAGTTCGAGGGCGAAGCCGACGTCTTCCGGTTCGAAGCCGCGACCGGCCCGGCGGGCCAGCGTCAGCGTGCCGAACGTCGTGCCGCGCGCGGTCAGCGGAACCACCAGCAGGTCAGCCGGGCGCAGCCCGAGCAGACCCTCTCGCAGTGGGCCGGACGGCACGGTGCCGGCCACCGCGTCGGGTACGTGACCGCCGGCCAGGACGTGCATCAGTTCGAAGCGGCCGGTCGCGAGCGCGCGTCCGTGGCCGGACACCTCGCCGAAAACCGGACGCTCACCCTCGACCGTGACGAAGCGGTCGGGATCGTCGGCCCGCACAGCGGTATACCGTACGCCGGTACGGGTCGGGAGAAGAATCTGCGCCCAGTCGGCGATAGCCGGAACCGTCACGTGGAGTGCACGACGAAGCGTCCGGTCGGGGTTGAGCGACCCGGCGAGCTGCTTGCTGGCCGAAGCGAGATGAGAGGCACGTTCCCGGGCCGTGGCCAGCAGCGTCGAGTCATCAAGAAGGCCCAGAGGGGACTGAGCAACGTACCGCACTGGCTGCTCGAACATGAGCTGAACTCTTTTCAGTGGGTAGGCCCTCACTGTACTCACCAGTACCGCACGTGGTCAGAGCCGTGCGTCCACAGAACTGGCGGGCCGACTCGGGAGCGACGCAGAATTCGGAGTAGTTGTCGGTTGAGCGACGTCCGCAGGATTGGACGCCACTACCGGTGGAAGACTTTGTTGGTAGAAGTCAGTCAGGATCGGAGGCCGGGGTGGGCGAGGACGGCATCTGGCGCTTGGACGTCTCGCTCGACGACGGCACGGCCTGGCTGCGGCCAGAGGGCGACCTCGACATGGAGACCTCTCCGTCGCTGATCCGGACGGCCCAGCGCGAGTTCACCGGCGGCGCCGGCCGCGTGGTGATCGACCTGTCCCGCGTGACGTTCGTCGATTCCTCCGGAATCGGTGCTCTGGTGGCCCTCTGGCGGACGATCGGCGGGAAGCGCGGTGCGTTCGCGATCGCCGACCCGTCCAGGGCCGCACAGTCAGTCCTCGCGACCACCGGTATCGACTCGCTGCTCGACCGGGCCGAAGCCATGCCGGACGATGACCGGTCGCCCGCTCCGGAACCCCAGGTCTGACGCCTCCCACGATTCCGGCAACTCTGCCGCGAACGCTTCCGGATGACGTTCCGCGGCTACCTGTGCCAGCACTTCGTCCATATAACGGACGCTACGAACGATTAGTGTCGAGACGATTACGGAACGCCACTCGACAATGTTTCCGATCACAGCCCGGCCGGGAGCACACCCGGGCAGGCGCCGACGGACCAGAATGAGCATCGACAGCCACCGCGGAAGGACGTGACCGGATGCCCGACTCGACGCGGGCGGGGCTCCAGCTGAGTTGGTACGCGAACCCGTCCGGCTCCGGCCGCACGGTTGTCGTCACCGGCGCGTTCGACGTGCTGCATGTCGGTCACCTGCGGTTCCTCCAGGCCGCGGCGGAGACCGGCGACGTTCTGGTGGTCGGCGTCGAGGACGATCAGCGGGTTTCGGCCTGGAAGGGCCCTGGCCGTCCGATGAACACCGGCGTCGAGCGGGCCGAGATGCTCGCCGCGCTGCGTCCGGTCGACGGCGTGTTCCTGGTGCACGGCGATCCGGACGTCAAGGAGCCCGAGCCCTACACCGACCTGCTCCGGCCGCTCGACCCGGCCGTCCTCGCGTTCACCGAGGGTGACCCGTTCGCCGAGGAGAAGCGCGCGTCGGCGCACCAGCTCGGCGCGAAGGCGATCGAGATTCCGCTGGTCCCCGGGCGCTCCACGAGCGCGCTGGTCAACGGCCGGCGCGCGACCCCCACCGGAGCGTGAGCGCAGACTCCGCGACCGACGCCGCACGGTCAGCCGCGCCACTGCGTCGAGCTCGCTCGTCCGGGTCGAGGTCCGGCGCCACCGAGCCGCGTTCTACGACGTAGCGCGACCGGCGAATCGGCGCACCTTCCTCGGCCTGGTCGGATCCACCGCCGGCAGATCCCCGTTCGCGGGCTCGACGGCGGTGGCGCGCCGGGGGCACACAGCGAGCCGGTCCGCAGCACCTGCCGATGCCGGCCCACCGCCGCGTGAGCCGTCGCCTTCCACACCCAGGACCGCTCAGGTCTCAATCCGGTCTGTGGGAGGGCACTCACGCCGGGCGTGGCCGATGCCAAATTCGCAACAAAACAACCACTAGCACTCAGCAGCCACTTTAAAACCAGCCGACGCAGGCTTAAGAGCAACCCAAGAACGTTGGCACCAGCTCCTGGCGTTACTAACTTCCCGCGTGAATCTCCGGATTTTTTCCGGCAGTTACCGCCACGCGCCAAAGGAGCCTCGCCGCATGCCACAGCGGCCCGATCGCTCTACGTCCGAAGAGGGCAGTAGACCCGAACCCTCCGACCGAACCCCAGCCGCCGGTCAGAAGCCCGCGCCCCACTGGGGGCGGCGCGGCCTTCTGACCGGCGTCCTCGCCACGACCGGTCTCGCCGTCGCCGCCTGCAGCAGCGACGCCGACGACAAGCCGGAGCGGGCCACCTCGAAGAAGTCCGACGCCCTCGGCGGGGGCGCTCCGGCGCAGGTCGACGCCGACGTCCCGGCCTCCGACCCGATCGGCGAGGTCACCGGCCCGACCGGCGGGAGCGACAAGCAGAAGTCATTCGACACGTCGACCGGCGGCAACTCCACCCGACCGGCCGGACGCCAGGCCCGCGCCGCCCGCACCTACAGCGAGCGCGACGAGTCCTACATGGGCGCGAAAGCCGGACGCCGGCTGCGCAGCCGGCCCACCGTGCCGGCGAAGCTGTTCCCGGGTCCGGCCGCCGCCGCGGCCGGAACGAACGTCAAGGCGCCGCTGGTCTTCGCCGCCGACCCGGTGCTGCACCTCCTACGCCGCACGACGTTCGGTGCGACGCCGGAACTGATCGCCGACGTGCGCAAGTCTGGCATCGACGCCTGGCTGAGCAAGCAGCTCCAGCCCTCGTCGGTCGGCGAATCGGCCGACGTGAACACCGCCCAGGGGATCTTCCCCACCCACGGCAAGTCGATCAAACAGCTCCGGGCCGACAAGGACCGGCTCGGTGATCAGCGGCCGCAAGCCGACCAGGAGAACGTCCGTCTGACGATCGCGCGTCAGATCTGGTCGGAGCGGCAGCTGTTCGAGGTGATGGTCGACTTCTGGAACGACCTGTTCCACGTCGCGAACCCGTTCGACGGGTCGGAACTGGTGCGGGCGTCGTTCGACACCGACGTGATCCGCAAGCACGCGCTCGGCACGTACGAGGACATGTTCCTCGCCGGGAACCGGCACCCGGCGCTGCTCCGGTACCTCAACCAGGACCAGTCCAGGAAGGACCGGGTCAACGAGAACCTGGGCCGGGAGAACCTGGAGCTGTACTCGGTCGGCGTCGACGGCGGCTACACCGAGGTCGACGTCCGGCAGGCCGCTCTGCTGCAGACCGGCCGCCTGATCAAGGACGACGAGTTCTTCTACGACGACGGCGCGCACTACCTGGGGCCGATCACGGTGATGGGGTTCAGCCACCCCAACTCGAAGAACACCAGCGGACTGGACGCCTCCGACGAGTACCTGAGCTACCTCGCGCTGCACCCGGCGACCGCCGAGCACGTCGCCCGCCAGCTCTGCCTGCACTTCGTCTCGGACACGCCGCCCGCGACGCTGGTCGCCCGGCTGAAGAAGTCCTACTTGGACAACCGGTCGTCGATCGTTCCGGTGCTGCGGACGCTGTTCTCCTCGTCGGAGTTCTGGGGTTCGGTCGGCCTGAAGGTGCGGCGGCCGCTGGAGTACGTGGTCGCGACGTACCGGGTGCTGAGTGTCCGCCCCGGTGCCGACCTGCGCGACGGGCTGGCCGCCGTGCACAACCGGATGCGTGAGCTCGGCCAGTACCCGATGGGCCAGCCGTCGCCGAACGGATACCCGCGCGTGTTCACCGCCTGGGCGTCCGCCGGAACGATGATCGAGGAGTGGAATGAGGCACGTGCACTGGTCTCAGGCGGGCGGAAAGGCTTCACGTTCGTCCAGCCCTCGAAGCTCGTGGGCGGGCCACCGTCGACCGCCGGGGAGTTCGTGGACGCGCTGAGCGTCCGGCTGGTGGGACAGAAGCTTCCGGCGAAGGACCGCGCCGCGGTGCTGTCGGTCAGCGGTCTGACCGCGACCGCGACGGTCGACGCGACGTTCAACGGCGCGGTCACCGACGTGGCGCGCGCGATTCTCGCCTCCCCCTACCACTCGTTCAAGTGAGGCCCGGCATGAAGTTTGGCGATGCTGTTCTCCGCGCCGAGGCCGCGGCCGTCCAGAGCGAGAACGCGGCTGTCCGCGACGAGTGGAGGAGTCTGAACGAGGCCGAGGAGGCCGCCGAGGACGGCCGCGGAGTCACCCGCCGGACCGTTCTGCTCGGCGCCGGCTTAGGCGCCACGACTCTGCTGACCAGCCAGTTCCTCAACGTCCGGGCCTCGTTCGGCGCGAGCGGAACCGGAACGCTGATCCACGTCTTCCTGTTCGGCGGACTCGACGGCCTGAGCCTGGTGGCTCCTGCGAACGACCCGGTACTGGCGGCGGCCCGTCCCGGTCTGGTCCTGCCGACCGGCGGGTCGATCGCGCTGGCGCGCGGTTTCGCACTGAACCGGGCCTTCGAACCCCTCAAGAAATATTTGGACGCCGGGGAGCTGGGCTTCGTGCCCGGGGTGTCCGACCCGCGCCTGTCCCGTAGCCACTTCCAATGTCAGGACGCCTGCGAGCTCGGCGGCCTGCCGAGCGAAACGCAGGGGCGTGGCTGGATGGACGTGCTGACCTCGCGGCTCGGTCCCGGCACCGCGTTCCGGTCGGTGGGCGTGGGCAGTACGTTGCGCCGCTCGCTGGTCGGGACGCAGGGCGCGCTGGCACTGCGCAACCTGCCTGCGCTGGCGATCAACGGCGATGCGGCGTTCGCGCCGCGGACCGCGGAGGCGATCAAGACGATGTTCACGGGCTTGGACCACCCGGCGGCGGAGTCGGTGGAAGCGGCCGTGGGGGCGCTGGCTCTGGCCAGCAGGATCAGTTCGGTGGCGTACACCCCGGCGAACGGGGCGGTGTATCCGGCCGGCCTCGGGGACGGGTTCAAGACGCTGGCGCAGCTGATCAAGGGCGGGGCGAACGTCCGGACCGCGGCGGTGTCGATGGGTGGGTTCGACACCCACAGCAACCAGGGCACGAACGGCGGGCACCTGTTCACGCTGTTCGGGCAGATGGCGTCGGCACTGCGAGCGTTCTTCGACGATCTCGGCGACGCCCGGAAGAACGTCACGGTGGTGCTGTCGTCGGAGTTCGGACGGCGGGTCGCGCAGAACGGCAGTGGAACCGACCACGGGCACGGGAACGTCGTGACCGTCCTGTCGGGTCAGAAGCTGTCGAGTTCGCTGCTCGGGACGTGGCCGGGGCTCGGGACGCTCGACAACGGTGACGTCCCGGAGTTCAACAACATGTTCGACGTGTTCGGCACCGTGGCCCAGTCGCGGTTCGGACTGTCGGCCACGGACGTGGCGGCGATGTTCCCGAAGCGCACGTTCAAGCCGATCACGATGTTCGCGTGAGCCGGGCCGATATCCCCGCCCACTGGGACCGGGCGGGGGTGCGGAGGAGCCCTCCCGCGAGGTGCGTCGCGGGTCGGCCCTGCCGGAGGAAGCTCACCGCACGGGGCCGTCGCGGTGCGGGCTCCCTTCGGGAAGAGGGGGCGTCCCGGTGCGTCATTCCGGGACGCCCCCTCCTCTATTCCTGGGCGGGGGCGTCGCCCAGGTCTAACGGGTCCGGCGGCGGTTCGGCCGCCCGGACCGGTCGGTGGGTTTCACGGGGCCACCCGGTGCCGACACCCTTGAACGCGACCGGGGTGCGGTGGCTTTCGGGTGCCCGCGACGTCGGAGACGCGGGTGCCGGAGACGCGGGTGCCGGAGGTGCGGGTGCTGGATTCACGGGTGCTGGAGGTGCGGGTACTGGATTCACGGGTGCTGGAGGTGCGGGCGACTCCCCGACGGCCGCGGTTCCGGTGTGCGTTGTCTCCGAATCACCGGCGGACTGTCCGTCCTCCGCGGACCGCCGGAGGTCCAGGTTCTGCGGACCGGACGGCACCACTTCCGGCGGCGAGTCGTACATCGACGGGTCCAGGTCGGGCGGTTGCCACTTCGGAGGCGTCGGATCCGGCGGTGGCAGTGGCTCCGGCGCCGAGTTCCGGAACCGCGAGCCCCAGGCCCAGGGGTTGCGGCCCCGGCGCCGCTTCTCGGGAGCAGGCTCCGGCTCCTCGTGCCGGCCAGAGCGCCCCGGAGCGTCGAGCTCACCCGCCGCCGGCAACAACGACTGCCCAGCCGTCGGTCGAGCCGACTGCCCTGCTGACTGCCCGGCCGTCGGTCGAGCCGACTGCCCGGCCGACTGCCCAGTCGGCGGTCGAGCCGACTGCCCAGCTGGCGGCCCAGCCGACTGCCCGGCCGGAGGCCGAACCGACTGCCCGGCCGGAGGCCCAGCCGGCGGTCGAGCCGACTGCCCAGCTGGCGGCCGAGCTGGCGACACCGGCCGCAATCCGGTGGGCGGGTGACCTGACGGCTCGGCCGGACCACCGGGACGAGCGGGCGACACCGGCCGCGCCATCGGCTGGCCGTCCCCCGACCTCCCGGAAGCCTCGATCTCGTCCACCCGGGCGAGCCGCTCCAGCAACTCGCCGCGATTGAACGGAACCGTCGAAGCCGCCGCCGGATCCGCCTCGACCGGCAGAAGCTCTTCCGCCTCTGGTGGCACGTGTGCCGACCCCGAAGCCCTGGGCAGCCCGGCCGACCGCTCCACCAGCGGCGGAGCCGACTCGGCCGACCCGCTCACGGAAGCCGTGTCGCCGGCCGTCCCACCAGCAGGCGGGTCCGCTCCGGGCGAAGTGGCCGGTGCTTCCTCGGCGGGCGCACCGTCCGGTGACGGCCACTGCACCCGCGCCCACGGAGTCTGCGCCGGTTCCTCGGCCGAGTGCCGCTCGGCCGGGTGCCGCTCGGCCGAACGTCCGCGCAAATCGTCGGCGGCTCCGTCTGCCGTGCGATCCCCGTCCGTTTCGGCGGGCGGCACCGCAGCCCGGCGCGTGTCATCCCCCGAAAACGCGTCCGCTAGAGACCGTTCCGTCTCCGGGCGCGCTCCCCGCGGGACCGTCTCCGGGCGCGTTCCCCGCGAGGCCGTCGCCTCCGGGTGCGCTTCTCGCGAGGGCGTCGCTTCCGGGCGCGCGTCCCGCGAGGGCGTCGCTTCCGGGCGCGCGTCCCGCGAGGGCGTCGCTTCCGGGCGCGCTTCCTGTGGGTCCGCCGTCTCCGGGCGAGCTGTCGTCGAAGGTCCCCGCGGCGGCCGGGCCTGCGACGGCGCCGTTTGCGCGGACTCGTCCGGCAAGGCCCACTGACCCGCACCCGCCGCGATCGGGCGAACGCCGCCCGAAGCCCCGTGGCCCGCCGCCGCTTGCCGACGGCCCTTGGCCTCCTGCTCGGGAGCTACCTGCGGGTCCACCCCGGCCGACGACGGCCAGAATCCTGCCGTCCGAGCCGGGACACTCCCCGTGTCGCTCAACTCCCCACCGCCAGCCGGCGACGCGGCTGTCGGCGGCCCCGACGGCCCGGGCTGGCCCCACGACGCGGCCTGACCCGACGGCCCGGGCTGGGCCGACGGCCCGGCCTGACCCGACCACGCGGCCTGACCCGACGGCCCGACCCGACCCGACGGCCCGGCCTGACCCGACCACGCGGCCTGACCCGACGGCCCGACCCGACCCGACGGCCCGGCCTGACCCAACCACGCGGCCTGACCCGACGAGCCGGACTGACCCGATGGCCCGGGCCGGACCGACGACGCCGGCTGACCCCATGACGCGGACTGACTCGACGGCCCGGCCTGACCCCACGGCGCGGACTGACCCGACGGCCCGAGCTGACCCGACGGCCCGGGCTGGACCGACGACGCAGGCTGGACCGACGACGCAGGCTGGACCGAGGGGCCGTCCGGCGGCGCGGGGCTCGGTCGAGCAGCGTCCGGCCGACCGGCATCCGGCGGCACGGCCGTCGGCGGGACGGACAGCAGGTCCGGGTCGAGCGGCTCCACGTACGAGCGCCAGTACGCCGGCGACGCCTCCGGGTCCCGCGATCGCACCGGCGCGTACAAAGGCACCGCCTCGACCGCTCCCGCGAGCATCTCGGCCGCGAGCCATTCGTAAACCTCGAGCCACGCCGACCCCAGCGGCCCGGCATCCGCGTTCGGGAACAACTCCCGGACCGCCCGGACCAATGCCTGCCCGACGTACGGATAATGCTCCGCAGGCACCCCGTGCAGCGCCGCGTGCTCCGCGCCGAGCCGACGCAGGTCCGCCTCGAGCACCGCGAGCGCATCGAGCACCTCGACCGCCCGCAACAATTCCTCGACGATCCGCTCGCCGTGCAGGCGAACCGACGCCGCCATCAGCTCTTTCGTCCGCGGCGCGAACGACGGCAGATGCCGGTACACCGCCGCAGCCAGATCCACCGGCCGCGCCGCGATCGCCGCCCGGGACTCCCGGAGCAACGCCATCGTGGCGCCGTCCGGGCGTCGGGTCTCGTCGGGCAGCCGCGGGATCATCCCGGCAGCCCGGTTATGACTGGCCGGGCTCGAAAGGTCAGCGCGACGCGAAGCGCAGCGGAGACCACGGCCGCCGGGGGCAGCCTCCACCCACATTCCTGCGGGGACCGCAGCCAACGCACCTGGCCGGTCCGAACAGTCGACGGCGGCAGCGTGACCCACGAGTCCTCCCCGTGGAGCAGGACGCCTGCCCCGGCCGCCGCGAGCCACAGTTCCTGACTCGGACGGAGCTGCTGGCAGAACAACTGGGCCTGCCCGACCTTCGAGCTCGAGATCGGCGCGAGGTACCCGTCGGCGCGCAGCCGCTCGTCCATGGTGTTGATGACGTCCTCGGTCCCGTCCACGACGCCCGGTCCGGTGCTGGTCGGCATCAGCAGCGCGTACGGGTGACCCGTCCACCAGCGATCGACCTCGATCGGGCTCGTGACGACGCACTGCGCGACGGTCGCGATGCACCGGTCGCCCGCGCCGGTGCCCGGGTCCACCGCGTGCGGGCTGGACGTCCGGCAACGCGGCCGACCGCAGCGGTACCGCTGTAGCTGCGGCGACCACCAGGCACCCGGTGCCACCGGCCATCCCGCCCGTAAGTACTCGTGCGCCGCGGCCGCCAGGACCGCGCGCTCCAGCCGGGCGCTCATCGGGTCACCCCCGGACGACCCTCGGCGCGGACGCCGGCCACCGGGCTCGCGACCGGAACGGACGTCCAGGCCACCGCCCAAGCCGGCGCGTCGATGTGTGCGGCTCCGATATCGCGTCCGCGCCGTTGGGCGGCTGCCGGTAGCACGGCCGACGCGACCTGGACCAGGCCGAGTGCTCTGCGGCCGCAGTCGTCGGTGAGAATGTTCCGTGCCATGGCAGTTACCCCTGTCCTTCCAACCTGCTTCGCAATTCGCTGGGCCGGAGCGGAAGACGACGACGCTCCCGATCACTTTCGGCTTCGGCGAATAAACCGATCATGGCACTGGGTCGCCAATTCGCCTCGTAGCACGAACTCATTTCGCCGTTAACAGATCCTTAGTTACCAGTGTGACTCGAGTGGCACGAATAAACGGTTTCGCACGCACGTTGGTGAACCCCTTAACAGAATCTGAGGTAATCGAGTACTGGCGTCACACCCTCCACACCAGAGCCATCAGATCCGCAGCTAGACGCAGGTCAGCGCCGTGCTCAACAGGTCGCTCGGAACTGGCTCACCGGCAGGGAAAAGACCCGGAGTGTACCGGAAAGTCGGATTTGGGAAGGCGGCCCTGATCGTTGCCATTCCGTGACCCGGCGATCTGCGAACCGGCCTGCTAGTTGCCTAATTGTCGAGCTCGGGAAATAGCGGCAACCGATCGGGAAATAAGCCCGCCGGATCAGGAATTCGGCCATTTGCGCCGGGAGCAATTCCCGGGACTCCGGGACAATTGTCCCGAACAATTATCGCGCCATCCGAATATTGCGCGAAGAAATTTGACGCACGCTATCAGCAAGCCGCGCACAGCAAGTGTCAGCTACCTGACACCCCGGCCCGCCTGACACCCCGGCCCGCCTGACACCCCGGCCCGCCTGACACCCCGGCCCGCCCACCGCCGGGCGGCCCGACCACCTGCCGACCCGAGACCCTGCGATCGAGGTCCGGCCCCACCTACCGGGCAGCACGGCCGCGGGTCACACGAAGGATCGCGAGTACCTGCTGCAGCCGCACGGACAAGCGACCCCGGCGCCGATCGACCATCCCGACGCCCGCCCTCCGCACGACAACCCCGCCCCAGCCCCGGCCCGTGGCCCGCGGCCCCCGGCCACAGCCACGATCCGGGCCACAGCCACAGCCACAGCCACTATCCGGGCTACGGCGACGGCGACGGCCCCGCCACGATCCGGGCCACGGCCACATCCCCGCCCCACGCCTGGTCACGGCCACATCTCCGGCCCCGGTCACGGTCACGGTCCCGACCCCGGTAACGGTCACATCCCCGGTCACGGCCACGTTCCTGGCCCCGGCCGCGGTCCCCAGCCACGCCCCGGTCACATCCCCGGTCACGGTCCCCGGCCACAGTCACGTCCCCCGCCCCGGTCACGGCCACGTCCCCCGGCCACAGTCACGTCCCCGGCCCGGCCGCGACCCCGGTCACGTTCCGGCCACGCCGAGAACGTGACCGACGTCCTGGCCCACGCCCTGGCCCACGCCCTGGCCCACGCCCTGGCCCACGCCCTGGCCCACGCCCTGGCAACCCACCCGCCCAAGGCCGCGGCCGCGAAGAAGTCGCCGCGGCGGCTCCATCTGTCCCGAACGCCCCCAACGCGCCAAGCCGCTACCGCGGACTCAGCCCCCGGACGCCGGGGCACTTCGACGCCGGCCGCAGCTCACCGTCGGGCACAAACATCGACGCGACCACCCCGTCGATCCCGCGCGCAGAAGCCAGGTCGCCGGGAAGCGGGACCTCCCCGCGGCGAATCCCCACCCCAGACCCCGCCCGAACCCCTACTCCAGGCCAGGCCTCACTCCCGCCCCGGGCTCCCGCAGCGCCCGACCGCGCCACCGCGCCACCGCGCCACCGCGCCAGAGCGCCAGAGCGCCAGAGCGCCAGAGCGCCAGAGCGCCAGAGCGCCAGAGCGCCAGAGCGCCAGAGCGCCAGAGCTACCGGACCAGGGGCACCGCTACCGCGCCAGACGCGCCGGCAACCCGACGGGGGCAAAGGCCCAAGCAAGGGCTCCAAGCAAGTACCTCAGAACCCCTCGAAGCGCCCCTCGTGACGCTCGAACCGTGCCCACAACGCCGGCACCGCCCGCGCCTCGCCTTCTCCCGCCACCGGGGACCGCACCACTTCCACCGCGATCACCTGCGGATACTGCCCACTCGTCTCGAACACGCGAACATCCCGCGCCCAGCACGCGTCCGCTAAGAAAGAGCGCGCGGCTGCGACATCCCCCGCCGACACCCCCACCGGGCACCAGAGGTAGACCCGCTCGCCGTACGCCTTACGGCAGGTGGCCAGCACCGCCGGAAGCCGCCCGCTCCGCGACAGGAGCCCCGCCCCCGCGCACCCCACCCGCAAACGATGCGGCGTGACGATCGTCCACAAGACCGCGGACGCCCACCGCCGCAGCGGCGGGACCAGCGCGACGAAGGCTAAGAGGCCGGTGACGAGGCTCAGGCCGATCAGACCGCCGGCCGCGTGGACCGACCCCCACCAGAACAGCGGCGCGCCGCCGACCGCGGCGGCCTCGTACCGCCAGCGCCACAACACCGTCGTCGGCAGCGGACGCGCGGCGGCCGGACGAACCGGCCCGTCAGATCCGACACCACGACGAAGGACGGGAGTGGGCGGACGTAACTCTTCCCCACCCCGACGCCAGTTCTGCGGCCCCGTGTTCATCTGGCACCCTCCATGCCGTGGCAGAGTCCGACCACGAAAGTCAGGACCTGGCGGGTTCCACTGGACTACGAAGGGCCCGCACTCACGAACCGCTTCGAGCGAAACTTACGCAGCCAATAAGCTCGCGATACGAAAGAAGCCCGTCCCCCCGGCGGCGCCTCGGTCACTGTATCGGTGGCTGGTTGGCTACCCTGGCTTAACGGTCAGTGAGATCGTGGCATGCTCGGGACGGTGGGGGCAAGTGCCATTCAGAGTCGTGGACTCGACAGAAATCGCACTTACGCCAGCTATTTCGAACCCCACCGGCCACTTGAACACCACGAGCGAGAAACCTCCAGAAAGGCCCCTCTTACCTGGGGTGACGGGATTCCCATCCCGGATTGTGAATCGCGTTTCGCGACACAAACGAGGCTTGCGATACCACTGTGACTCGTGTGTTCCGGCGACTGGTAACGTCCCGGCCTGGCCATGGCAAGTGCCATTTCAATCCGTGCCTCGGGTACGTGATCGGTCCGTGTCTCCGGCACGCGACCGGTCCACACCTCCGGCACGCGACATGGCACGAAAGAGCATTTAGCCATGGCGGGAGAACGCACCCCCACGCTGCGCCGACGAGAACTCGCCGCGCGGCTGCGGGCTCTGCGGCGTACGTCCGGACTGACGATCGAGGAGGTCGCCAGGGAGCTCGCGTGCTCCCCGACGAAAATCAGTCGCATCGAGACCGGTCGACGCGGCGCGGTACTCCGCGATGTCCGCGAACTCTGCCGCTTGTACGGCGTCTCCCCGCTCGAGCAGGAACAGCTCATGACCCTCGCCCGCGAGAGCAAGGAACGCGCCTGGTGGCAGGGCTACGACATCGACGCGTCTTATCGGACCATCATCGGCCTGGAGTCGGCCGCCACCGCAATCTCCGACTTCCAGCCGGCCGTGGTCCCCGGCCTGCTCCAGACGTCCGATTACGCACGGGCGCTCCTCCGCGGCGCCGGTGAGAGGAGAACCGAACAGGAGATCGAAGAGAAGGTGAGCCTCCGGCTGCACCGTCAAGAGATCCTCGATCGTCCGAACCCGCCGTACGTGTCGTTCATCATCGACGAGGCCGCGATCCGTCGCCTCATCGGTGGCCGCGAAGTCATGGCGCATCAACTGGACGCGCTCCTGGCCGCCGCCGAACGATCCCAGATCAGCCTGCAGGTACTCGATTTCGAGGCCGGGGCGCACCCGGCACTACCGGGGAGCTTCGGCATCGCGGAAATCGAGGAGAGCCCGGCGTCGAGCATCGTGTTCGTCGAAGGACACCAGGGAGACTTCTACCTCGAAGGACCCGCTGACCTAAAGCGCTACCAGCGCATATTCGACCAGCTCAGATCGATCGCCCTGTCGCCGAAAAGCTCGTTGGAATTCATCGCTGCGGTTCGTGACGAGATCCGTTCACCAAAGCGCTGATCGACCGCACACGAAGCGGCACCACGACCCGAAACCACTACCGAGCGGACAACCATGTACAGCACTGAATTCCCAGCGGCATCGTGGCGGAAGTCCCGGCGCAGCTCCACCATCAACTGCGTCGAGGTCGCGGAGACGCCGGTGGTCATCGGCGTCCGCGATTCGAAGAACCCGGGCGGCGACGTACTGCGCTACCCGGTCGCGCAGTGGTCCGCGTTCCTCAGCGGCATCAAGCTGGGCGAGTTCGACCGACCGTAGGACCGCACCACTAGTCGGAGCCGCCGACCGACCGCCGGCGGCTCCGCACCCCGTCAACCAGCGTCCAGCGTCCCTACAGGCCCAGCTGCGCGACGAGCCGCGCTTTCGGCAGTGCGCCGACCACCGTCCGCACCGGCTCGCCGCCCTCGAACAGCATCAGCGTCGGCGCCCCGAGCACCCCGTAGTCACGCACCGCGTTCGGATTGACGTCGATGTCCAGCGAAACGACCCGGACCCGCTCGCCCCACTCCGCGGCCAGCGACTCCAGCACCGGCCGGATCCGGCGGCACGGCCCGCACCAATCGGCCCAGAAATCCACCACCACCGGCACGTCCGAAAGCAGGACCTCCTCGGTCCACGTCTCGTCGGTCACGGCAGCGATCGACCCGGCAACAACAGACATTTTTCCTCCTCGGTGAACGAAGGAGGAGGTCAACGCAGTGGCGTGAACATGCAGAGCGGCTCGGGGGCAGCCCCCGACAGCGACCCGCCCCGCATCGCCGCCGACAGCTGCGACCGGACCGCAGCCAGCCCGGCCATGCAGTCGTCGATCTCGGCGATCTTCCGCCGGTAGACCGCGACCGACGCCGAGCACGAGTCCCCGGTCGCGTATCCGGCCCGCAGGCACTCGACGAACGGCCGGGTCTCCTCGAGCGCGAACCCGACTCCGACCAGCGTCCGGATCTCCTCCACGACCCGCACGTCCGCTTCGGAGTACTCGCGGTAGCCGTTGGCGGTCCGGTCGGCCGAAAGCAGCCCGAGCGACTCGTAGTGACGAAGCGCGCGGGTGGTGGTCCCGACCCGCGAAGCCAGCTCACCGATCCGCATTCCGACCTCCTCCAGCACCGAACGCTAGACATTCACGCCGACGTCAACGCAACCCCGTTACGCGACGACCCCGCCGCCCGCCGCGTCCATCGCCTTGTAGATCCGCTGCTCGGAGATCGCGTACGCGGTGCCCAGCGACTGCGCGAACAGGCTGACCCGCAGTTCCTCGATCATCCAGCGGATCTCGCGCACCGCGTCGTCCGTCCGCCGTTCCGGCGGCAGCCGCCGGAGCCAGTCCTGATACACCTCGTTCACGGCCGCGATCCGGTCCTGCCAGCCCCGGTCACGCGCCGGATCCCGGCGCAGGTTCTCCACCCGCCGGGCGATCGCCTGCACGTACCGCAGCACGTTGACCATCCGCCGGCGCCCGGTCGCGGCCACGAAACCCGGATAGACCAGGGCTCCGAGCTGGGCCTGGATGTCGGTACGCGCCGCGGCCGGCGTCGACGGCAGCAACGCCTCCACCGCGTGCGACGCCGCCAGCACCTTCTCGACGGTCTTCAGCACGTCCAGCGTCGTCTCGACCAGCGAACCCCGGACCGCGTCCCGCAGTGCGTCGAAGCCGTCCGCGTCCCGGACCGGCCCGCCGGCCGCCGCGATCAACTCGTCCGCCGCGGCCGCCACGCAGTCCGCGAGCAGCGCGGGCACGCTCCCGTGGGGATTCCGTCCGAGCGCCAGCTTCGCGCTGTTCGACAGCGACGACACCACGGCCTTGTTCGGCGACGGCACGGTCAGCAGTACCAGCCGCCTGGTTCCCGTCCGCATCGCCCGCTGCTGGTCGGCCGGCGTCCCGAGCAGCCGGATCGCGACGCTGTCACCGTCGTCGACGAGCGCCGGGTACGCCTTGACCAGGTATCCGCCCCGCCGCCGTTCGACCACCTCCGGCAGCGCTCCGAACGTCCAGGCCTTCAGGCCGGTCTGCTCCAGGCTCCCCAGGTCCGTCTCGGACTCCAGGCCCCCGTCGGTTCCGTTCGAAGATATCGACGCCTGCCCGCGGGCACCGTCGGCGCCCATCGAGCCCGGCCCGGCACCGCGAGGCGCAGCAGCCCCGGAACCGTCGCGCGCCACTCCCGACCCGGGCGCGACGGCCCCACGAACTCCAGCGACGTCCGATCCGGACCCGTTCGTTCCGGCGGCGTCGGGACCGTCGCCACGGCGGCCGCGGCCTCCACGCCCGCGTCGACCGCGACGCGGTTCCTCGGGAGCCGTCAACGCGGCCGCGATCGCGTCGCGGACCTGCGGTTTCAGGTCCCGTTGCAGTACGACGAGATCCTTGCCCTCGCCGACCCGGCGGCCGCGCTCGTCCTCGACCCGGAACGTGATCGACAGATGGTCCGGGATCCGGTCGTCCTGCCAGGCGTCGACCGGCAGCGAGATCCCGGTCAACCGTCGCAACTCGGCCGCCAGCGCCACCGGCAACGGCCCGTCCTCCGGCGACATCCCGGCCAGCGCCGCCCGAGCGACGTCCGGCGCCGGCACGAAGTTGCGGCGGATCTCCTTCGGCAACGACCGGATCATCGCGGTCACCAGATCGTGCCGCAGCCCGGGCACCTGCCACCCGAACGGATCGGGCTCGATCTGGTTGAGCACCGCCAGCGGAAGGTGGACGGTCACCCCGTCGGCCGAGGTCCCCGGTTCGAACTGGTAGGTCAGCTTCAGCCGCACCCCGTCGGCGTCCCAGTAGTCCGGATACGCCGTCGCGATGTCGAGCTCACCAGCCGCCCGGCTGACCAGCATCGACGCCGAAAAATCGAGGAGATCCGGCGTTTCCCGTGAAACGTTCTTCCACCAGCTGTCGAAATGCCGGGCCGACACGACGTCCGCGCCGATCCGTTCGTCGTAGAAGTCGAACAGCGTCTGGTCGTCGACGACGAGGTCACGGCGGCGAGCCCGGTTCTCCAGCTCCGCCGCCGATTTCAGCAGCTCCCGGTTACGACCGAAGAACTTGTGGTGGGTGCGCCACTCCCCGTCGACCAGCGCATGCTCGATGAACAGGTCCCGCGAGAGCTCCGGATCGATCTTCCCGTACGTGACCGTCCGCCCGGCGATGAGCGGGATCCCGTAGAGCGTCACTTTCTCGGTCGCCAGCACCGCGCCCCGCTCGGCGTCCCAGTGCGGCTCGCTGTACGTCCGCACGGCCAGGTGCCCGGCCAGCGGCTCGACCCACTCGGGCTCGATCCGTGCGGTGATCCGCCCCCACAGACGGGACGTCTCGACCAACTCGGCCGCGACCACCCACCGCGGCGGACGCTTCGCCAGCGTCGAGCCGGGGAAGATCGCGAACTTCGCGCCGCGGGCACCGAAGTATTCGGTCAGCGGACGCCGCCCACGCGTCGGGGGCTCCTTCGCGTTGGCTCGCTCGTCCCGCATGCCGATGTGCGAGAGCAGCCCGGCGAGCAGCGAACTCGCTATCTTCTGCCCGTCGGCACCCGGGTCGGCGGCGCGATCGACGGCGACGTCCAGCCCGCGGACGATCTGGCGGAGCTGCCCGTGCAGGTCCTGCCACTCGCGTACCCGCAGGTAGTGCAGGAACTCGGCTTTGCAGAGCCGCCGGAATCCACTCCCGGACAGTTCGCGCTGCTGCTCCCGGAGGTAGTTCCAGAGCATCAGATAGGACGCGAAGTCCGAGTGCTGGTCGGCGAACCGTTTGTGTTTTTCGTCCGCGGCCTGCTGGTGTTCGGCCGGACGCTCGCGCGGGTCCTGGATCGACAGCGCGGCCGCGATGACCAGCACCTCCGGCACGACGCCGTTCTTGTCGGCCTCGAGCACCATCCGGGCCAGCCGCGGATCGATCGGGATCTGGGCCAGCTTTTTCCCGATGCTTGTCAGCTGTACTGCGGTATTGCCGCGCCGGGCGTAATCATTCTGGAGAGCACCCAACTCCGACAGGAGTGAGACGCCGTCGGTGATGGACCGCTTGTCGGGCGGGTCCACGAACGGGAACGCGGCGATCTCGCCGAGCCCGAGCGCGGCCATCTGCAGGATGACCGAGGCGAGGTTCGTCCGCAGGATCTCCGGGTCGGTGAACTCCGGACGGGACTCGAAGTCGGCTTCCGTGTAGAGGCGGACGCAGATGCCGTCGGAGAGCCGGCCGCAACGACCTTTGCGCTGGTTGGCCGAGGCCTGGGAGACCGGCTCGATCGGCAGGCGCTGCACCTTGGTGCGGAGGCTGTAGCGGGAGATCCGGGCCGTGCCCGGGTCGATCACGTACTTGATGCCGGGGACGGTCAGCGACGTCTCGGCGACGTTCGTGGCCAGCACGATCCGACGGCCGCTGTGCGGCTGGAAGACCCGGTGCTGCTCGGCCGCAGCCAGCCGGGCGTAGAGCGGCGCGATCTCGGTGTTGCGGAGGTTCTCCTTGGTCAGCGCGTCCGCGGTGTCGCGGATCTCGCGCTCGCCGGAAAGGAAGACCAGGATGTCGCCAGGGCCCTCGGCCGAGAGCTCGCCGACCGCGTCGATGATCGCGCTCGTGACGTCGCGGTCCTTGTCGGCGTTCGGGTCGTCCGGATCGATGACCGGCCGGTACCGGACCTCGACCGGATACGTCCGGCCCGACACCTCGACGATCGGCGCGTCCCCGAAGTGCGACGCGAACCGCTCCGGGTCGATCGTGGCCGACGTGATGATCAGCTTCAGATCCGGACGCCGCGGCAGCAACTGCTTGAGGTAGCCGAGCAGGAAGTCGATGTTGAGGCTTCGCTCGTGCGCCTCGTCGATGATGATCGTGTCGTATCGGCGCAGGTCGCGGTCGCGCTGGATCTCCGCGAGCAGGATGCCGTCGGTCATCAGCTTGACCAGCGTCCCGTCGCTGACGTGGTCGGTGAAGCGGACCGTGTAACCGACCGCGTCGCCGAGGTCGGTGTCGAGCTCCTCGGCGATGCGCTCGGCGACCGTGCGCGCGGCCAGCCGGCGGGGCTGGGTGTGGCCGATCAGGCCCTTGATCCCCCGGCCCAGTTCGAGACAGATCTTCGGCAGCTGGGTGGTCTTCCCCGAGCCGGTCTCGCCGGCGACGATGACGACCTGGTGGTCGCGGATCGCGGCCAGGATGTCGTCTTTGCGCTGGCTGATCGGCAGCTCGGGCGGGTAGAGCAGCCGTGGGACGCTTTTCTGCCGGTCCGCGACCTTTTTTTCGGCTTTCTCGACGTCGAGGGCCAGCGTGCGCAACGCCTCGGGGCGGTCGGCCGCTCGATCGAGTTGCCGACGGAGCCGGTGCTCGTCGCGGAGCATCAGCGCGGGCAGCCGGGTTCGCAGGTCGGCAGGTGCGATCGGGGTCGCGAGGGCCACCGGGGCCGATTCGTTCGTCATTGCGCCTTCCAGCGTAAGCGCGCCGGTGCGGTATCGCCGACTGCGTTTCTCTTAAGAGGCTCGACGGGGCTTCACAGCGTGCTCTTGGGCGGGATGTGAAGACTGGAATGCGGTGACCCTGATGTGACGTTGCTGTTGTCGCGTTCCCGACGTGAGGGCGGATCTCAGGGTGACCCCCGATGCCGGAGCGTGCGAGGCGAGCGATCGTGGAGTGACGCGACGGAGAGGAGGGCAGTTTCAGTGCAGACCGTGCAGCCGCTGCTGCCCCCGAGGCCGGCGATGTTGCCCTCGACGCCGGTGGGCCGCCAGCTCGAGTGGCTCTGCCGGGCCTCCTCCAGTGACGCGGTGGCCGAGGCCGAGCTCCGCGCGCACACCACGCTCACCTCTCTGACGCTGCCGCGCGATCTGCGCGTCGAGTCGTTCCGGGCCCGCCCGCGGCGGGCCGAGCGCGCGGGCGCGGCCGTGCTGCGCGACGGCTCGGGCCGGCGCCACCACCTCAAACTCATCACCGACGCCGCAGGGCGGATCGAGTCGCTCTGGCTGACGACGATCCCGAATTCGTGGGGTGAGCTGGGCGAACGCATTCGCTCGCTGGCGCCCGACTCGTCGTTCCTGGCGGCCGAGATCCTCGCGGACGGCACCGTCTCCCCGGTGTACGGAGTGGAGTCGACCGCACGCCGGCCGATCGGGTCGGCGGTCGCGCTCTACGTGCTCGGCGCGCTCGCGCACGGCGTCGACGCCGGGCGGTTGCGCTGGGACGAGCAACTCGCGGTCCGCGACGACTGGAAGACCGACCTGAGTTCGTCGATCGGGCGGCGGCCCGACGGCACGATGCTCTCGCTGCGCCGGTACGCCGACGACGCGATCTTCACCGGCGACGCGTCCGCGATCGACCACCTCATCGGACGTCTCGGACGCGGTGCCGTGGAGGCACAGCAGGTCCGGTTCGGTCACACACAGGTCGGTGCGAACCTGCCGTTCCTGACCGTCCGCGAGGCCACCCAGCTCAAGGTGCACCCGCGGATCGGCGCCGAGTACCTCGCCACCGACGACCCGCGCGAGCGGCTCGGTTACCTGCGTGACGTGGTGTCCCGGCTGCCCCGGCCGACGTTCCGAGACCGGATCGACGAGCCCCGGCTCGCCGACTCGGTGGAGTGGTTCGCGTCGCCGTCCGACGTCTGCAACGCGCTCGCGGGGTTGGCCATGCAGGCCGGCCTGGCAGGCGGCGGCTCCGACGGGCCGGCGGGTTTTCACGGGCCGGCGGGGCAGGCGGGTTTTGGCGAGCCGGCGGGTTTTGGCGAGCCGGCGGGGCAGGCGGGCCGGAACGGGCCGGCGGCGCAGCCGGAGGTGGGTGCGGTGCTGGGCCAGCGGGGCACGGCCGCGCTCGGTCTGGACGTCGGCCGTTGGCCGGTCGGCTGGAGCAAGGACGGCGCCGAGCCGGGCGTGGTCACCGAGAACTTCCTGGCCCGGACCTCGTCCGGCCGCACGGTCGCGGTGTCGCTGATGGCGAGCGACCCGAAGCAGCCGCTCGACATCGAGGCGACCCGAGCGGAACTGCTCGCGTGCGCGGTGGCGGCGTTCAGCCTGAGCGTGTAACCGTCAGCCCGCCGCTCAGCCCGGCCGCGAGGCCGGGACGCGGTGAGCGTCGTTATCACCGCTAACGCGGCATGAACCTCGCCACGGACGGTGTTGCCCCCACAACCACGGCAAGAGGAGACGGCAATGCCCAAGGCAGTGCGGTTCGACGCGTACGGCGGCCCCGAGGTTCTCTACCTGGCTGAGGTCGAGCGTCCGGAGCCCGGCCCTGGCCAGGTACTCGTCCGGGTCGAAGCGGCCGGCATCAACCCCGGTGAAGGCAAGATCCGGGCCGGATTGCTGCACGACCGCTACCCCGCGACCTTCCCGTCCGGCCAGGGCAGCGACCTCGCCGGCGTGGTCGAAGCGACCGGCCCGAACAGCGGCTTCAGCCCCGGCGACGAGGTGCTCGGGTTCACCGACAAGCGCGCGAGCCACGCCGAATACGTCGTCACCGAAGAGTCCGAGCTCACCCGGAAGCCCGCCGGCGTTCCCTGGGAGGTCGCGGGCGCGCTCTACGTCGCCGGAGCGACCGCTTTCGCGACCGTCCGCGCGGTCGACCCGAAGAACACCGACACGCTCGTCGTCGCCGGTGCGGCCGGTGGCGTCGGATCGATCGCCGTCCAGCTCGCGAAGCTCACCGGCGCCACCGTCATCGGCCTGGCCGGCGAGGCCAACCACGACTGGCTGAAAGGCCTCGGCGTCATCCCGGTGACCTACGGCGACGGCGTCGCCGACCGCATCCGCCAGGTCGCCCCACAACCGACCGCGTTCATCGACACCGTCGGCGGCGAGTACGTCGAACTCGCGCTCGAGCTGGGCGTCGAGCCGCAGCGGATCGACACGATCGCGAACTTCGCCGCGAAGGAGAAGTACGGCGTCAAGGACGACGGCAACGCGGCCGCCGGGACGATCGAGGTCGTCGCCGGACTCGCTGAGCTGGTCAGCGAGGGCAAACTTCAGGTTCCGATCGCGCGGGCCTATCCGCTGGCCGCGGTTCAGGACGCCTTCCGCGAGGTGGAGCAGAACCACACCCGCGGCAAGATCGTGCTGACTCCTCAGGCCACCGGGCCTTCCTAGGCCATCAGCCGATCGATCAGCCGTGCGGGCTCGTACACCCGCCGTCCCTGCTTGTCACGCGCTCCGGTGCGCCGGTACGGCGTCTCACCGGAGGCGGTCTGAATCGGTAGCAGCTCGGGGGCCTCGTCCACCGGCAGGTCTACGACCCGCTCGCGGACGGGGCCTCCCTTGAGCAGCACGGAAATCGGCATCGGGAAACCCTCCACGGACCAAGGGAACCAGTTGAACGTACAGGCCGATGAACGGGCGTAACGGAAGCGGGGTCATGAATTGTGCGCGACGTCTCGGAGCTGGCCGAATGCCGCAGCCAGCGCAGGCAGGTCGTAGTGGGCGTTCAGGCCGCTCGGATTGGGCAGGACCCATACCTGGGTGGGCTCGAACAACGGATCCGTGATCTGCCGACCGATCGCCGCGTCCTTGCGCCGGAACGCCGCCCGGTACGCGGTCACTCCGACCACCGCCAGCCACGCGGGACGCCAGGTTTCCACCGTCTGCACCAGGCGTGAGCCCCCGGCCAGTAACTCCTCCGCCGACAGCTCGTCGGCCCGGGCCGTCGCCCGGTTGACCAGGTTCGTGACCCCGAACCCGAACGACAGCATCGCGTCCGACTCGGAGGGGTCGAGCTGCCGCGGCGTGAATCCGGCCCGGTGCAGCGCCGGCCAGAACCGGTTACCCGGCCGTGCGAAGTGGTGGCCGCTCCACCCCGACCACAGGCTCGGGTTGATCCCACAGAACAACACCCGCAGGCCGGGCCCGACCACGTCCGGGATCGCCTGCCCGTAGGCCGCCTGCAGGTCGAGCTTCGTCGGCCGACGCGGCCGGTTCGTCGTCGGCCCACCCCCAGAACCACGGTCCGGACGCGTGCCCGCAGCGGTTTTCGGGGTCGGCCGCCGATCGGCGCGGTCACTACGCCCCCGCGGTCGCGCGGTCACTCGGCGCGGTCGGCGGGCTCGCCGGGTTCGGCCCGGTCCACGGGGTCCGCAGAATCCGCGGGGTCCGCAGGATCCGCGGGGTCGGCCGGGTCCGCGGGGTCGGCGCGGTAGCCGAGGTAGGCCGCAGCCATGTCGAGGTCGCCCCGCCCAGCGGCCAGTCCGGCGGCGAAGCCGTCGGCGATGGCCGGTCCGATGCGCAGCTCGAGTCCGGCCTCGGAGGCCGCGGCCACGATCAGGCCGGTGTCCTTGGCCGCGCCCTCCAGCGTGAACGAGGGCTCGTAGTTGCCGGACACCATCGCGCCGCCCTTGACGTGGATGTACGGGGCATCCAGCGCACCACCCTCGATCGCGCGGAAGAACAGCGACGGGTCGAGCCCGAGGCTCCCCGCCAGCGCCAGCGACTCGGCAACCCCGGTCACCACCGTGCCGACCCAGAGATTCGCGACCAGCTTCAAGCGGGAACCGTTCCCGGCCGGCCCCACCCACAGCGTCTTCGCCCCGATCGCGTCGAACACCGGCTCGCACCGCGCCTGCACGTCGTCCGGACCGGACGCGAGCACCGTCAGCGTCCCGTCCTCGGCCGGCTTACGGGTGCCGAGCACCGGAGCGTCCACATAAACCAGGCCCAGCGAGTCGGCCACCTCCGCCAGCCGAGCGGCCCCGGAGACGCCCACCGTCGCGGTCTGGATCCACAGCGTCCCGCGCTTCGGCGCCGCCGCCTCGATCGCCGAGGCCACCGAGTCCGCGTCGAACAACATCGTGACGACGACGTCGGCACCCGCGGCCGCGTCCGCCGCCGAGTCACTCACCACCGCACCGGCGTCCGCCAGCGGCGAAGCCTTCGAACGCGTGCGATTCCACACGCGCAGGGCCAATCCAGCGGCGGCGATGTTCCTGGCCATGCCCGCACCCATGATCCCGGTGCCGAGCAACGCGACTGTGGTGTCTCCCATGCCGCCAACGCTAGCCCGGCCCGCCGCCGCCGACAGCTCAGCCCGGTGCGCCGCAGCCCCACGCCGGTCCGTCGGCGCCGCCACGGAAAGCCGACGTGCCCGTCGGCTGCAAGACCCGCGCCCTCGCGCGCGGCCGTCGTCCAATCGGTCACATCTGAGGCGACGACCAAACTTCGCCGCCACCCCGCGGCGTACTCGAACACCGGCTCACGCCGGAAGGAGACCGGACCGGAGGCACAGGCCGCCCGCTGGTCCGTCGTGCTCGCTCCGGGGATTCGGCAGGGTGAGGCACTCGGACTCCGCCGGTCGTACGTCGATCTCGAAGCCGGCGCCATCCGTGCCTGGTTTCCGATCCAGAACACCGAACAGCAGCACGGGTGACGCATGCGGCAGCAAACACCACCGCGCGACCTGTCCGCGGAACCGCCGCCAGCACCGGCAAGAGTTGAACTGCCCGGAAGGCTGCCGACGCAAGGCGCACCTATGCCCCCGGCGGACGTGCAATCCGAAATCGTGTGAAGGCCACGCTCACCGATGCCCGCAACGGCGCGGAGGTGGGCCACGGTTCCGGCGGAGGAAAGGCAAGTCCAAGCTCACGATTCAATGCCCACCACCGCTCTTGAGGGTTCTCAAAGCGCCTCACGCCGCCAAGCCAAAGAGCGACTCGCCGCCGGCCAGAGTTGGGAAGACCACGATCTCGTCTTCTGCCAGCGGAACGGGCGCCCGATTCACCGGACCGAGGACTGGAAGGAGTGGAAGCATCTCCTACGGCTCGCCAAGGTGCGCGACGTCCGCGTTCACGACGGACGCCACACCGCAGCGACCCTGCTCATCGAACAAGGCGTACGCATCCGCACCGTTCAGAAATCCTCGGTCACTCCCGAACCACGGTCACCGAGCGATACACGCACGTCGCCTCACCGATGGCTCGGGACGCAGCAAAACTCATGGGCGAAGCACTATGGGAGTAACTCTGAGTCACGGCCGCACGGTGCCCGCAACAAGCGCCACGCACCGTGCGCGGGCCGCAATTGAGACTAGAACTGAGACTAGGTGCCGCTAGACGAAAAACCGCCCGTATACGCCAGAGCGCATACGGGCTGGTCAACGCGGAGGCTGGGAGATTTGAACTCCCGATGGGGGGTAAACCCCAAACCGCATTAGCAGTGCGGCGCCATAGACCGGACTAGGCGAAGCCTCCTTGGGGCCTTCGCAGGCCACCGACGTCAGAGAATACAGGGACCGGTCGGTGCGGAGCAAAGCAGCCGGGCGGCGCTGGTTCTCAGGCGGAGCTCAGCTGGCGTTCGACCTGGTTACGTACGCTCGGAGGCGCTATGGACGACACCCCGCGCCGCCCTGAGCCCGCCGCCCCCGAGCCCACCCGCGTTTTGCCTGCGGGCGAGACTCCGCCGCCGGCTCCTACCAAGGTGCTGCCCGTCGAGGGGGCTGGTGGTCGTATGCCGCCGGCTCCTACCCGGGTATTGCCGACTACTGCTGGTGGGGCACCTGCTCCGACTGAGGCACTGCCTGCTTCGGGGCCTTCTGCGCCTACGGAGGTGTTGCCTGCGGGCGACATGTCCGTGTCGCACCAGCCGGATCGGACGCCGCCTGCGCCGCCGAGTGGGCCGGATTTCGGGGTCGGGGCTCCGACGGTGGTTTCGGGCTCGAGCGGGTCCGTCTGGCCCGCTGCGCCGGAGCCGTCGGATCCGGAGGCGACCCGGACGCTCGCGGCCGCTGACTTGCCTCCGCTGGCACCCAGCGCGCCCGGGTCTCCGCCTGGTGACGGTCTGAGTGCGCCCTCGCCGCAGAAATCGAGCGCGCCACACGATCAGGCGCCGTCCGCGCCGTCCGCGCCGTCCGCGCCGTCCGCGCCGTCCGCGCCGTCCGCGCCGTCCGCGCCGTCCGCGCCGTCCGCGCCTGCAGCGCCGCCCACGCCGCCCGCGCCGCCCAGGCCTGCAGCGCCGCCTGCACCGTCGATGCCCTCAGCACCATCGATGCCCTCAGCGCCATCGGCACCATCAGCGCCGCCTCCGCCCAGCGAATCCCCCTCCGCGGCTGCGCCGAGCGCGCCGGCTCCGAGCGCACCCGCTCCCACCGCACCCTCAGACGCGGCTACGCCGCACGCACCCGCTCCGGCCGCGCCAGCCGCACCCCCACCAGCCGCACCCCCGCCGGCAACACCCCCACCGGCCGCGCCCGCGCCGGCCGCACCCCCGTCAGCTCCGTCAGCTCCGGCTCAGTGGGGCGCCCTGGCCGACGACGGGTTCGACGCCGATACCGCGGCCCTCCACGCCGTGCCCGCCGCCGGCCTCGACCCCCACTCCGCCGAGGTCTCGGCCGGCACCAACGAGCGACCTGACGCCCTGCCTCCTGGCCTGCTGGCGCGGATGAAGGCAGACCCCGGCCACGCCCCCGAGTTCCTCACGCTCGCGGCCGTCGAGCGGTTCGGGCCCGAGGCCGCCCTCTGGATGGCCCGGACCCGGGCCGCGCACCCGTACGTCGCCGACCGCGTGTGGGTTCCGGTCATCCGCACCCGCTTCGTCCGGCTCTCCCGGTACTCGGGGGCGGCGGCGGGCGTCACCGGAGCGATCGGCGCGGTCCTGGACGTGGGTGTCCTGGCCTGGAACCAGGCCCGGATGGTGCTGCACATCGCCGCGGCGCTCGGCTTCGATCCGACGCACCCCGACCGCGCGGCGGAGCTCCTCGTGATCCGCGGCCTGCAGACGAAACTGGACACCGCCCGCACGGCGATCGAGGTCGCCCGCCGGGAGCAGGCGCCGTCGGCGCTGGGCAAGCACCTTCCCGAGAAGGTCCGGAACTTCGGCCGCGGCGCCGGTCTCGCCTACGGCGAGCTGGCCTGGCAGCTGGCCCGGCTCGCCGGGCTGGCCGCCGCGAAGAAGATGGCGATGAAGTTCGTCCCGTTCGCGGGGGTCCCGCTGGGTGCGATGGCCAACTCCGGCGCGACGAAGAAACTCGCTACCGACGCGGTCGCCTACTACACCAGGGCCCGTCCGCCGATGGCTCTCCCTCCTGCTCCCGAGTAACCGTTCACGATTTCGAATCCGCCCCCGAAGAAGACTCCGCTCCCGCAGACCCCGCAGACCCCGAAGACACCGGTCGCACCGTCGGCTCCGGATCGTCGCCGTGACGACCGAGCATCGTCTCCTCGAGATCCAGCTCCCGCACCATGTCCCGCATCACCTCGTCGTCCAGCTCCCCGCTGGCCCGCAGCTGCGCGAACGTGTCCCGCTGCGCCTGCAGCATCTCCTGCCGCAACCGCCGGAACGCCGCCCCCGGCGTCTCCTTCCCGCCGTGTGACAACCCTCCGCCGAGCCGCTCCCACGCACTGTTCGCCCGGTAGTCCGAGTAGTGCCGCAGTAACCCCACGACCTCCGACGGCGGCGGGTGCGGCGCCGAGGAGACCAGGTCCTCCAACCGCGAGGCCGCGGCCCGCGCCGCCTGGTGCTGCGCGTTCGCCTCGGCCAGCCGGTCGCTCATGTCGTCCTGGCCTCCGACGCCCAGCCGACGAATGAGACCGGGCAGCGTCAGCCCCTGCAGCACCAGCGTCCCGAACACGACGACGAACGTCAGCCACAGGATCAGGCCGCGTTCCGGGAAGTCTGCGACCAGCGCGAACGCGGCCGCGAGCGACACCACGCCCCGCATCCCGGCCCAGGACGACACGAACGGCGTCGGCCAGTACCGCGACGGCGTCCGCTCCCGCACGGCCGGCGACACCGCCCGGATCAGGTACGACGTGGCGAACACCCAGACGAACCGCCCGAGGATCGTCACCACCAGCACCGCGACCGACCACCAGGCCACCTGGCCGGCGTCGCGGCCTTCCAGCTCCGCGATCACCGCGGGCAACTGCAGACCGATCAGCGCGAACACGATCGACTCCAGCACGAAGTCGATCACGTCCCAGTTCGACTCCGCCTGCAGCCGGGCCTGGGGCGACGTCTCGGTCGCCGTGTTGCCGAGGTACAGCCCGGTGATGACGACCGCCAGCACGCCCGACGCGTCCACGCTCTCGGCCGCGATGTACACCACGAACGGCACCACCAGGTTCAGCGCGTTCTCGAGCACCGGCGTGTGGATGTGCCGTCGCAACCACCCCAGCAGATATCCGAGCACCCCGCCGATGACCACACCGCCGCCGGCGGCCAGCAGGAAGATCCCGCCGCCTTCCAGCAGCGTGATCCCTCCGGCCGCCGCGGCCACGGCGGCCCGGTACGCGGTCAGCGCGGTCGCGTCGTTGACGAGGCTCTCGCCCTGCAGTACCTGCAGGTACCGCCGCTGCATGCCGAGTTCGCGCCCCACGGCCGTCGCCGCCACCGCGTCCGGCGGCGCGACGATGGCTCCAAGCGCGAATGCGGCCGCGAGCGGCATCCCGGGTATCAACGCCCAGGCGACGACCGCCACCAGCACGGTGCTGAACAGCGTGTAGCCGACGGACATCAACAGGATCGGCCGCTTGTTCAGCCGGAAGCCCCGCGCCGACGACCGCCACGCCGCCGAGTACAGCAACGGCGGCAGGAACAAGACCAGCACGAGCTCGGGATTCAGCGTGTAGTTCGGCACGCCGGGGATGTACGAAACCCCCAGCCCCACCAGTACGAGCAGAATCGGCGGGGGGATCCGAACACGGCGCGCTAGACCCGCGACGGTCGCCGCGCCGATGATCAGACCGAACGCGGCCACCAGGTCCATCGTCTCGAAATGCACGTCAACATCGTGCCAGCGCCGGGACGCCCGGGCATCGATTCAGATCACCGGCGACAATGGGTCTGCGAACGAGGAGGCAAGTTGGCAACCTGCGAACACATCGATAACGCCAAAGACACCCAGCCCCGCTCAACGGGCTGCGAAGAATGCCTAAAGATTGGCGGATACTGGGTCCATCTGCGGACTTGTCTGGAATGCGGCAAGGTCGGCTGCTGTGACTCGTCCCCCAACAAGCACGCGTCGGCCCACTTCCACGAAGACAAGCACCCGGTCGTGCGCTCGGCCGAGCCGGGCGAGAGCTGGAAGTGGTGCTTCGTCGACGAGGTCCTAGCTCCGTAGGCACGACGAGGCCCTAGCTCCGAGGCACGACGAGGTTCTCGCCCCGTAGGTACCAGGCGTCGCCGCAGCTCAGCGGCGGCGCCCCCCACGGGACCGGACAACACGGCACACTAACCCGCATGCGTAGTCTTCTGCTTACTTTCCGTAGAAGAAGCAACACCCGCCCCAGGCATCGTCCGGACCCTCCGAAGTCCTTACGGATCCTGTTACTGGTGTCGTCCTTCAACGGACTCTCGCAACGGTTCTGGTGCGAACTGCGCGAGCGGGGTCATTCCGTCGCGGTCGAGTTCGCCCGCGACGAGGAGTCGATCACTGATGCGGCCCGACGCGCCGACCCCCAGCTGATCCTCTGCCCGTTCCTGAAGGAACGCGTCCCCGCCGAGGTCTGGCAGAAGTGGCCGACCGTGATCATCCACCCGGGCCCGGCCGGCGACCGCGGACCGTCGAGCCTGGACTGGGCGATCGCCGACGGTGCCACCGAGTGGGGCGTGACCGCCCTGCAGGCGGTCGAGGAGATGGACGCCGGCCCGGTCTGGACCACCCGCACGTTCCCGCTCCCCCAGGACCCGCCGACCAAGTCGAGCCTGTACAACGGCCCGGTCACCGACGCCGCGATGAGCTGCCTCGAGGAAGTGCTCACCCAGGTCGCGGACCCGGCGTTCCGCCCCACCCCGCCGGAAAATCTCGCGAAGACCTGCGTCCGTCCGACGATGCGCCAGACCGACCGCGCCTTCCGCTGGAACGAACCCGCCGAAGACATCGTCCGGAAGATCCGCGCCGCCGATGGTGCGCCGGGTGTCCGGACCGAGGTGGCCGGCGTCCGCGTCTCGGCGTTCGACGCGCACGCCGGTCCGCGTCAGTCGGACCCGCCGGGCACGGTCGTCGCCTGCCGCGACGGCGCGGTCCTGGTCGCGGCCGGTTCCGGCAGCGTGTGGCTGGGCCACCTGAAGCTATTGGCGGACGCTACGCCGCTGAGCGGATCGAGCCTCAAGCTGCCCGCCGCCCAGGTACTCGCCGACCATCTCCCGCCCGGCCTCACCTCGACGACGCCCGCGACCCCGGCCGCGCGCGGGGTGCGTTACCTGCGCCGCGCCGACGTCGGGTACGTGATCCTGGACTGCTACAACGGGGCGCTCTCGACCGAGGGCTGCAATCAGGCCCTGCACGCGCTGCGCCACGCCGCCCGGCAGGACACGAAAGCGATCGTCGTCCGGGGCGGCGACGGACCGTTCTGCAACGGCATCCACCTGAACGCGATCGAGGCGGCGAAGAGCCCGGCCGCCGAGGCGTGGGCGAACATCACCGCGATCAACGACGTCTGCCGTGAGCTGATCACCACCCGGGGCCAGGTCACGATCGCGGCGTTCAGCGGCAGCGCCGGCGCCGGCGGCGTGATGCTGCCGCTCGGCGCCGACCTGGTCGTCGCACGCGACGGTGTCGTGCTCAACCCGTACTACGAGATGGGGCTCACCGGCTCCGAGCTGCACACGTACACGCTGCCGCGCCGGGTCGGGCCGGAGGCGGCGAGACGGCTGCTCGGCGACGCGCTGCCGGTGGGCGTGACCGAGGCGAAGCGGCTCGGGATGATCGACGAGATCGGACCGCGGGACCCGGCCCGGTTCAGCGGGTGGCTGCACGAGGTGGCGCTGCGCTACCGGGATCGCGAGCTGCGCGAGCGGACGCTGCGCCGCAAGGCCGAGACGCTCGATCGCGACCTGTCGGTCAAGCCCCTGGACGCCTACGAGGCCTGCGAGCTCGGCGAGATGGCCCAGGACATGTTCGACGATCGGCAGGGCTTCGCCGCCGCGCGGCGGGCGTTCGTCCGCAAGGAGGCGCCGGACCGCACACCGGCCAAACTGGCGCTCCACCGAGCGCCGGGTTTCGTACGAGGTTAGGGACCTGCTCCTACGTCACGCCGGTCGCTGGACGGCGGCCAGCGTGGCCTCCCAATCGATGGCGACCGCCTGCGGGTCGCTCGGCAGCACCCGGACGCAGATCTGGGCGCCCGGGTAGGTCAGCGGCACCGCGGCCGGCGGCACCGGGTTACCGATCCGTACCTCGTACGCCTCCGTGCCGGGTACGGCCACGGTCAGCACGAACTCGTACAGGCTGACGCCGTAGGGGCTACGCATGCCCAGCGGCCCGCTCGCCCCGATCGTCGCTTCGGCCGGCGTCCCGGTCTCCAGCAGCTCCGCCGTGCTCGGCCCGCTCGCGTGATCAGAGGGCAGATCGTCGTCGGAGTGCTGTTCAGCGAAAGGTCCCATGGATCGGAACCTACAAACGTTTCCGGACCATGTCGCCGGAAGTGACGTCCACCCGTCAGTCCCAAGTTCCGCCCGGCAACACAACGGCCTCCGCCGGGTCGAGACCCACCGAGACCGTCTGCCCGGCCGACGGTGCCGAGGCGGGCGGCCAGTGCGCCTCCAGCGGCGGCGCCCCCGCGACCGTGAGCAGCACTTCTACTCTTTCTCCGGCAAATGTGGCCACATCGACCGTCGCCTCGATGTCCCCGCCCGGCCGGACGCCCGCCGGCCGGATCAGCACCGCACGCTCCCCGTCCGGAGCGTCCACCGCGACCGGTCCCCACGGGGTCGCGGCGTAGCCGTCAGTGATCACCGCCCGGGGGGCGACGTTCGTGAACCCGAGGAACCGGGCGACGAATTCCGACGCCGGTCGCTCCCACACCTCGCGCGGCGTCCCGACCTGCGCGATGCGCCCGTCCGCCATCACCACGACCCGGTCCGCGAGCGCGAACGCCTCCCGCTGGTCGTGGGTCACCGCGAGCACGGTCGTCCCGAGCCGGACGAACAACCGGCGCAGCTCGACGACCAGCCGCTCGCGCAGCGCCCGGTCGAGCTGGCCGAGCGGCTCGTCGAGCATCAGCAGGCGAGGGGACGGCGCCAGCGCGCGGGCCAGCGCGACCCGCTGCTGCTCACCGCCGGAGAGCGTGTCCACCCGCCGCGACCCCGCGTCGGGGAGGCCGACGAGCTCCAGCAGAGAGCCGACGTCGGCGGAACCATTGCCGAAGCGGATGTTCCCGGCCACGTCCCGGTGCGGGAACAGCGCGCCGTCCTGGAACATCAGCCCGAGCCCGCGTCGGTGCGGCGGCACCCCGGTGACGTCCACGCCGTCGAGGACGACCCGGCCCGAGGACGGCGCCTGCAGACCGGCCACCACGCGGAGCAGAGTGCTCTTCCCGCTGCCGCTGGGGCCGAGGACGGCGACCACCTCCGAATCGGCGACCGCCAGGTCGACGTCCGCCAAAGCGTCGGCCGTACCGAAACGGACCGACACGCCCGCGACCGACAGGCTCACAGCTCTCCTCCCGCGTTCGCCGGCCTCAGCCGGTCAAGAACGACCAGCGTGACCGAGCACAGCACCATCAGGATCGTGGCCAGGGCCATGGCCTGGCCGCTGTTGACCTCGCCGGGGCGGCCCAACAGGGTCGCGATCGCGACCGGGATCGTCGGGCTGTCCGCGCGGGCGATGAAGACGGTCGCTCCGAACTCGCCGAGCGAGATCGCGAACGCGAAGCCGGTCGCGGCGGCCAGCGCGCGCCAGACCAGCGGCAGGTCGACGCGCCACCAGACCCGCAGCGGCGAGGCCCCGAGAACGGCGGCCGCCTCCCGCAGACGGTCGTCGATCGCCCGCAACACCGGCAACACGGCCCGGACGACGAACGGCACCGCCACCAGCGCCTGCGCACAGGGCACGAGCAGCGCCGAGTCGCGCAGGTCGAGCGGTGGTTCGTCCAGGGCGATCAGGAAGCCGAAGCCGACCGTCACGGCCGACGTCCCCAACGGAAGCATGAGCAGCAAGCCGAACGCGCCGCCGAGCCGGCCCGGGCGGGTCAGTACGACGGCGGCGCAGACGCCGATCACGACGGCGAGCGCGGTCGCGACGAGCGCGTACTGCAGCGACGTCCAGACGGTCTGCCAGGCGGGGACCGGCAGGGCGCTGGAGGCGTCCGACCGGGCCAACGCCCTCCAGTAGGTGAGCGCGTAGCCGTGGGACGTGGCGAACGAGCGCTCGACCAGCACGGCGAGCGGTGCCAGCAGCAGCCCGACGAGCACGACCAGGTTCAGAACGACGAAGGCCCACTCGAACCGCCCCCGCGGACGCCGGGGCCGCGGTTCGGCCAGGCGGGCGGCCCGGGCCCGGCCGGTGAGCAGGCCGTCGAGCGCGAGCAGCACGGCGACGACGGCGAACTGCACGAGCGAGAGCACGGCGGCGCCGGAGAGGTCGAGCTGGTAGACCGTGCGGCGGTAGATCTCGACCTCGAGCGTCGCGTACCCGGGGCCGCCGAGGATCTGCACGATGCCGAACGAGGTGAACGTGAACAGGAACACGACGGTCGAGGCGGCCGCGATCGCGGGCCGGAGAGCCGGCCACGTCACCCGGGCGAAGGCACCCCATCGAGAGGCCCCGAGCACCCGGGCCGCTTCCTCCTGACGCCGGTCGAGTTGCCCCCAGACGCTGCCGACGATCCGCACGACGACCGCGTAGTTGAAGAACACGTGCGCGGCGAGAATCGCCCAGACCGTGCGATCCAGTTCGATCCCCAGCAGGCCGTCCGGTCCGATCAGCGCCAGGAACGCTGCCCCGACCACCACGGTCGGCAGCACGAACGGCACCGTGACCAGCGCTTTGATCAGCGCACGGCCGGGCAGGTCGAACCGGGCCAGCACGGCCGCACCCGGCAGTGCCACCAGCACGGTGAGCACGGTGGACGCGACGGCCTGCCAGATCGTGAACCAGAGCACGTGCCGGACTCCCGGATCGCCGAGCAGGCCCAGCCCGCGGCCTTCTCCGAGCCCGAGCCCGACCAGCGAGGCGACCGGGTACGCGAAGAAGACCGCGAGGAAGGCCAGCGGGACGACCGCTAGCGCAAGACGGCGTTTGTCCACGCGTCGATCCAGGCATCCCGGTTCTTCGTGATGTCAGCGGCCGGCAGCGTCAGCGGCTTCTCCGGCGTGGCCGCGTACTTCGTGAACTCGGCCGGTAGCGGAGTTCCGGTCACCGACGGGTACACGAACATCTGCAGCGGCATGTCCTTCTGGAACTCGGCCGAGAGCAGGAAATCCAGCAGCTTCTTGCCCCCGGACGGGTTCTTCGCGCCGTCCAGCAGACCGGCGTACTCGATCTGCCGGAAGCAGGTGTTGGTCGCGACGCCGGACGGAGCGTGGGCCGGCTTCTTCTCCGCGTACACGACCTCGGCCGGCGGGCTGGAGGCGTACGACACGACCAGCGGCCGGTTGCCCTTGCCCTGCGACCCGACCGTGAATCGCTGCTGGTAGGCCTCTTCCCAGCCGTCGACGACCAGTGCGCCGTTGGCCTTCAGCCTGGTCCAGTAGTCCTTCCAGCCGGTGTCGCCGTAGGTGGCGACGCTCCCGAGCAGGAACGCCAGGCCCGGCGACGAGGTGGCCGGGTTCTCGACGACGAGCTGGTCCTTGTACACGGGCTTCAGCAGGTCGGCGTAGCTCGCCGGGGGCTGGAGGCCCTTCTTGGCGTAGTACGCCTTGTCGTAGTTGACGCAGACGTCGCCGTAGTCGACCGGGGCGACCTTGCCGTCGGTGTCGGCCTTCAGGGCCGCGGGCACGTTCTGGAGATTCCGCGGCTCGTACGCGGTGAAGATCCCGGCGTCCACCGCCCTCGACAGGAACGTGTTGTCGACCCCGAACAGCACGTCACCCTGCGGGTTGCCTTTGCTGAGCACGGCCTTGTTGACCAGCGCACCGGCGTCGCCGCTGCGCAGGATCTTGACCGTGAGGCCGCTCTTCTTCTGGAAGTCGGCGAGGACCTCCTTGCTGACCACGAACGACTCGTGGGTCACCAGCGTGACCGTGGTCGGGTCGGCCTTGGTGTCGTTCGAGCAGGCGGCGACCGCCAGCACCAGGACTGCCGTCGCCAGTAAACGTGGGGCACGCATCCGGTTTCCTCCGGACTCGGGCACCGGGATGAGCCGTGGGGGCATTGAAGCCGCCGGCGGGACGCCGGTTCTCCCTCCGCTGGCATTACCCAGAGCAGGTTCGACGGGTCGGCGACGCGTCGGTCGCCCTCTCAGCCCGGCTTCGCCCGAGCTCCCCGACGGACGGCTGACCGTCCGCGTTCTCGATACTAACGGTGGTTGAGGTGGTCCCAGAACGGTCACTACCTCGGGCATGGACGGTCCGCGGGTTGCCGATGCGCTGGAGGCACTCCGGGCGTCCGTCGCCGGGATCCGGTTCGGTCTGTCGGTGGCCGACGTGGACGCGGCCCGCCGTTCGCAGGCCGAGCTCGTCGGCCAGGTGGACGACTACCTTCTGCCGCGCCTTCGTCAGCTGGACGCTCCGATGCTGGTCGCCGTGGGTGGCTCGACCGGCGCGGGCAAGTCGACGCTGGTGAACACGCTGGTCGGGGCAGAGGTGAGCAAGGCCGGCTGGCTGCGGCCGACGACCCGATCGCCGGTGCTGGTGTGCAATCCCGCGGACGTCGGCTGGTTCGACACCCCGCGGATCCTGCCGGGATTGTCGAGAACGACCGGTTCGGCCGGCGAGGGCTCCCTGCAGCTCGTGCCGCATCCGGCGGTTCCGCCCGGGCTCGCGCTGCTCGATCCGCCCGACATCGACTCGGTGGTGGCGGAGAACCGCGACCTGGCCGCGCAACTGCTGGCCGCCGCCGACCTGTGGATCTTCGTCACGACCGCGGCCCGGTACGCGGACGCGGTGCCGTGGGATCTGTTGCACACCGCGGCTCAGCGCAGCACCGCGCTGGCGGTCGTGCTCAACCGCGTGCCGCCGGAGGGCGTCGACGAGATCGGTGGCCACCTGGCGACGATGCTCGCCGACGAGCACCTCGGTGACGCGGCCCTGTTCCCGATCCCGGAGGTCGAGCTCTCCTCGGAGCGCATACCGGCGGCGGCGATCGCTCCGCTGCGGTCCTGGCTCGACGCGCTGGCGGCGGACGCCGAGGCTCGGGACGCGGTGATCCGCTCGACGCTGACCGGCGCGCTGAACAGCGTCCACAAGCGCGTTTCGGATCTGGCGGGGCAGCTCGACGACCAGGTCGCAACGGCGGCTGAGCTGCGGGAACAGGCAACCGAGCGGTACCGGACCGCGCTGCGGACGGTGGACGAGGGTGTCCGCAGCGGGACCGTGCTGCGCGGCGAGGTGCTCGCGCGGTGGCAGGAGTTCGTCGGAACCGGACAGTTCACCCGGAACCTCGAGGCCCGGATCGGTGCTCTCCGCGATCGGCTGACCGCGTTCTTCACCGGCCGCACGCCGACCGCCGACGCGGTGGGGCACGCGGTCGAGAGCAACTTGCACGCGCTGATCCGGGCGGCCGCGGACGAGGCGGCGGAACAGACCGCGTCGTTGTGGCGGGGTCATCCGGCCGGGCGCGCCCTGGTGGTCCGGGATCGTTCTTCGGACGATTTCGGCGATCGGCTGGAGGCCGAGATCCGCGACTGGCAGGGGCGCGTGCTCGAACTCGTCCGGGAGGAAGGCGGGCACCGCCGCAGCGTCGCCCGGCTGACGTCGTTCGGCGTGAACGGCGCCGGACTGGTGCTGATGCTCGCGGTGTTCGCGCAGACCGGCGGGCTGTCCGGGCTGGAGGTCGTGGTGGCCGGCGGCACGTCGGCGGTGAGCCAGAAAGTGCTCGAGGCGATCTTCGGTGACACCGCGGTCCGGACGCTGGCCGCGCGGGCGCGCGACGACCTGATCGACAGCGTCGAAGTGCTGCTGGAGTCGGAGCGCGACCGGTTCGTCGCGGCGGTGGACGCGGTGGCCCCGGCCGCGGAGCAGGCGGCGACGGTCCGGGACGCGCTGGCTTCGTTCGAGGCCGCGCTGCGGACCTACCTGCGGCAGCCGGGGCTGGTTTCATGACGTTGCTGGCCCGCTCGACCGACGAGCCCGCGCTGGCGCGGCGGCTCGAGGCGCTCGACCGGATCGTGTCGCTGGGAGCCGATCGGCTCGACCCGGTGCTGCTGGATTCGGCGCGGGACCTCTCCGGGAAGGCCGCGCAGCGGCTGCGGCTGGGCGCGGAGCACACGGTCGTGGCGCTGGCCGGCACGACCGGGAGCGGGAAGTCGTCGCTGTTCAACGCGCTGGTCGGCGTCGAGCTCGCGGCCACCGGGCTGCGGCGGCCGATGACGTCGTCGGCCCAGGCTGCGGTGTGGAATCCGGACGGCGCCGGGCCGCTGCTCGACTGGCTCGACGTGCGCCGCCGCCATCATCTGGGTGACGAAGGGGCGGACGCGCTGTCCGGTCTGGTGCTGCTCGACCTGCCGGACGTCGATTCGGTGCGGGTCAACCACCGGCTGGAGGTCGATCGGCTGGTCGAGCTCGTCGACCTGATCGTCTGGGTGGTGGATCCGCAGAAGTATGCGGACGCCTCGCTGCACGATCGATACCTCAAACCGTTGCGGACGCATGCCGAGCTGACGGTCGTCGCGTTCAACCAGATCGATCGGGTGCCGGCGGGCTCGGTTCGGGCCGAGACGGTCGGAGACCTGCGGCGGCTGCTGGAGGACGAGGGGCTGGGGCGCGTGCCGGTGGTGCCGGTGTCTGCCCGGACCGGCGAAGGGGTGCCGGAGTTGCGGGCGAAGTTCGCGGCGGCGGTGGCCGAGCACGAAGCGTCGGTGCGTCGCCTGAGCGCGGACCTGCGCGCGTTGGCCGACCGCCTGGCGCCCGCCTGCGGTACGGGACCGCCCGGCGGCCGGTCGTCGGGCGGTCGGTCGTCAGGCGGCGGGGCGTCCGGCGGCGGGCTCTCGGGCGGCCGATCGGGGGTGCCGGAGGTGGAGCGGGCCGATCGGGCCGCGGTCGTGGCGGCGCTGACCGAGGCGTCGGGAGCGGACGCGGTAGCGGCGGCGGTCGCCCGCACTCATCGGAGCCGGACCAGGGCGGCGACCGGATGGCCGGTGACCCGGTGGGTCGCGAAGGTGCGCCCGAGCGCGGCGACGAGGCTCGGGCTGCCCGGAGCGCGGTTGGGCGCAGGCGCCGACCAACCGAGCGAACTCGTCCGTACCGCCCTGCCGGGTCCCTCGGCCGTGCAACGAGCCCGAGTCGACACCGCACTCCGCAACCTCGTCGACCGCTCGACATCCGGGCTGCCGGATCCGTGGCCGGCGATCGTGAGCCGGGCCGCGACCGGCCGGCGCAGCGAGCTCCCTGACCTGCTCGACCGGGCCGTGGCCGGCACCGACCTCGGCCTTTCCCGGCGTCCGCACTGGTGGGCGGTCGCCCGTCTCCTGCAGAACGTGCTGGCGTTGGTGGCGCTGGCAGGGGCGCTGTGGTTGCTCGGACTGTTCGTCCTGGAATGGTTCCGGTTGCCGGAGCCACCACTGCCCGATGTGGACGCGGGGTCGTGGCGCATTCCGGTGCCCACCGGAATGCTGCTGGGCGGCGTCGCGGTGGGGTGGATCCTGGGGTTCGTGGGTGCGCGCTTGGGGGCGCTCGGAGCGCGCCGCAGGGCGACGGCCGCGAGGCGCCGGATCCGGAGCCGGGTGGAACAGGTGGCGACGGAGGTCGTGCTCGAACCGGTGAGCACCGAGCTCACCGCGAGGGCCGAGCTCTGCGAAGCGATTGCCCGACTCCGAGGCAAAAAACGCCCCGCGTCGTGACCGGATCACGCGGACCGACGTTCGACCGACTCCTCGCCGACGCCGTACCGCTAGAGCGGAACAGAATCCGTCGGTGTCACGAGATCGACCAGCGCCGGCTCGTACAGGTCAGCCGTACGCAGTATCTCCGGATCACCCTGCCCGATTCGACGTCCGAGCTTCACGGTATCGAGCAGTTCGAGGCCGATCCGCCTCTTCTCCTCCTGCCCTACCAGCTTCGCCTGGACCAGCCATTGACATCCCTCCCGCACGAGCATCACGAAGGTGTGCGGTGAGTTGATTCCGTTCTTCCGGAATACTTCCTGCAGCTCACGGTAGGCCTCGATCGCCTCGTCGAACCGCCTCTGGTCAGAGGGAGTCATCCTCGACCTCCTCAGACACACGGCGCCGCGCGTTGTCGCGACATATGGGTCGGATTCGCCTCCGGGGCAACCTCTCGCCGACTCGAGATAGCTGGCCGCGAGCTCGATGTCTCCCCCGTCCTCCTCGACTTCGTACCGACTGCATTGCAGCCAGTAGTGGAAATCGTTGTGAAGAAGGGGATGCACGGACTGGTAGATCTCCCGGACGAGTGGCGTGGGCAAACCGAGCCGTTTGATCTCTGCATGATTTATCAGCTTGATCATGATTCGGCGATAAGTGTGGTTCGAATCCGAGATGTTGTTCGCCAACGACGCGTAATACCAAAGCATCCGCTTGATCAGCTCGGCGAGTCCGGGCGGAGACTTCTTGAGCAGTTCGACGACCCGACCGGCGATTGCCCGGTGCCGACTACGGAGCTGCTGGTCGCCGATCTCCACGAGCATTCGCTGCTTCACCAGCCGCTTCACGACCGAGTAATCCTTGGGATTCGCCCGATTCGAAGAGAGGATCCCGAGTAGCTCCGAGTAACTGATGGCAGTGGTTTTGTAGACGATTTCTTCGAACAGGCAAACGATCGAGTAGATCATCGAAGAGTGGTCATCGAGTTGGACGTACTCGCTCCGAATCTTCTCCTCGAAGCGCATGCCGGACACCACTTCGACCATTCCCGCCAGAAGATCGCGATCGGATAGCTTTCTGAACTCCGCTACGCGTTCTGGTGGAAGGTGCCGCCGCAGCTTTCCCAGTAGCCTGTTGCGCTCCAGAGCGCCGAGGAGGCTTTCTATGTCGTGGTCGGACAGCGGCTCGTCCTGATTGATTCGGGTCGCCCCGCTCACCGCGTCCACGACATCGGCCCGCACGCTACGGACCGTTCCGACGACAATGGTCCGGCCAGACCGATTCAGCTGGCGGAGAATCACTGGCGCACGTGCGCCGAACATTTCGACGTCGTCTATCATGACGGCGTCGAGATCCATCTCCTCGGCGAGCCTGATGATCTCTTTGCTCTTTTGGCTGGCGTCGCGGTCCACCCAGCCGACGGACTTTCCTTGAGTGTTCATTTCGGCGGCCAAGCGCATCAGCGTCGTGCTTTTCCCGGATCCAGCCCGACCGGCCACGATAACGACCGGCGCTTTGCCGGGCGCTTCGACGTGCTGTTGAATTCGCACGACCGACGACAGGCGGACTGCTACGTCGTCCCGAACGTCACCCCAGGTCGGCTCGTAGCCCCGAAGAAGATCACTCGTTCCGGCCTCTGCCTGGTCTATCAAATGCTTGACCAACTGAAGACCTGTACCTTGGATCAGCCGGGTACGCCGCCGCGCGATGTTCTTCAAGCCTTGAGAGACGCTTTCCTGGTTGGACTTCAGGAATGATTTCGAAAATTCCGAGATATTTTCCTGAAGGTGCTGTACCGGGAATCCGTTCAGCCGCCAAACCTCGGCCTCTCGACCGCCGGCCGCCACCAGATACTGCGGGTAGTCGAGCGTACTTCCGGTGTTGGGATCGTTCACCAATCTCAAGCAGGTCCACAATGTCTCACTAGCCAGATCGGTCGCTACGATGAGAATCGGGCGCAGCAGCACATCCGTACTCAGCTGATTGAACCACGACGTTCGTGCGTCGTTCGCCAGTTCACTGGGAGGCACGAAGTCGACCGATCCGGCAGAGCCCGGAAAACCGTTCATCGCGATGACTTCGAGGCGATCGGCTTCGGGCGTGCGGAATGAATCACGCGCGTCGGTCACCGAAACCGTGTCTTCCAGACCGACTTCCTGCCGGAGAGCATTGAAAAAGATGTTCGTACCAGTGAAGTCGTAAATTCTCGCCCACGGTCCCTTGAGCATCAGGTGGGCGATGTGATTTCTCGAGTCCGCTGCCTCGGTCAGCGGTTCGAGAAGATCTGCTCGACGACTGGTGAAGTGCCTCTTCGCACGGATCATCACTTCGTGCAGCGGTGGCGGTGAACCCGACTCCGGCACGTCCATGGAGCTGAGGAGATGAGCGCGGTACTCGTCCGGCTCCATCAGTGGAAGGCCATTTTCCGAGACCGAGTACTGCGCGAGACCGGACGCGACTATCAGCACCATCCGTCCGGTCGACAAATCACGGCGGAAGTCGTCGTGGTACTCCGCGCCGCTCGCGGTGGACGAGGTGCCGACAGCGCGGCCCTGCGTCCGCCCGTTGACCTCCGGGCTGCGTGATTCGATTGGCCGTATCACCGCGGCGCGAAGGACGGTGCCGACATCGCTGGGCGAGCGGCATACGGTTACTTCGGGGTCCGAAGGGTCCTCCAGTCCAATGTTCACGGTGCAAACGGAGGGCCTTGATCGATCCGAAAGCGACAGCCAGCGGTTAGACGGCGCCTGGGCCGATTTTCCGGCAAGAGCGAGCGTCGGACGCGGCAGGTTCGGCGTCCAGAGCGGAGCTTCTCCGGTGGCGACAATTACCAGCGCGCAGTCTCGTGCCCACTCGTGAACATCTTGTCCGACTGCGGCGTCGACCTGTTCCGCGGAGGCGGTCACCAGCGACGGATCGGCGTCTTTCGCAAGCATCCGGAAGCAGCTATTGACGGCGATCAGCCCGATATCGAGGCCACCGATTCGCATTTTGGAGCTGCCGTCTCCGGCCAACAATCCGCTGCGCCATCCCGAATCCGATCGATACGGCGCGGCCCAGGACTCAAATCTTTCGAAAGAATCACCAACTGCTTGGACCAGTTCGACCGAGTCGCCGGACCACAGGCCCGGCTCGGCTTGATGCCACAGTTCGGTCAGGGCCTTTACCGGGAATCGCCCTGCAGGCAGGGGTAGACGATCACTACTCCCCGGCAGCAGATAGACCGGAGGTAGCTCTTGAGAGCCGCCGTAGTCGATGCAAGCTTCGAGCACATGATCCACGACCTCGCCGGCACGGTCGTATCCGGCCGGCCTGGCGTCGTCGGAAACGCCCCCAAGAATCAGCACCGCATCGGGAACTCGACGTTGAACGTGCGATCGGAGAGTGTTTTTGAAATCCGTCAGCTCAGCGATCGACGGGCCTACGTGCCGCATTCCACTGAGTACCAAAAGTGTGATCGGCTCGCCCGACACGTTACCGCTCCTCCAGTAGGATCGAGCTGACTGAACTTCTAGGTAACTGCAGAGTGGCGGACTTCTTCTTGAGACACGCCCCGGCGTCGAGCTTTATGGTGATGAAAGGCGAATTGACCGTCGCTTCTTCGATCCGGCCTCGCAGAACCGATTTCGGTGATCCGCAAGCCGCTTGAACTGCGGCTGCGCCCTGGGGGTTGAGGCTGAGCGATCCGGACGTGGAATCACCGGACGAACCGAGCAGCGCCGCGAGCGAAACCGTCACTACAGTGCCGAGCACGGCAAGAACCGCGGCCGAGTTCGCCACACGCTGCCGTCCGTCGACCTGTTTGGCTTCTGATTCGGCTAGCTCCAGGACACGAGTGATCAAATCGCTCGCCGACGTCGCGCTGTTGACGACGGGCCGCTCGACCGGCACAGCGACTGCACGGACATAACCGATGGCGGCCAAGAACCAAATGAGCATCGTGGTACAGCCGGCTACCCGGGTAGCCACCGGCTGGTCGGCGAGTGCCGTGAGGGTGAAGGTCGCAACTAGTGCACCGGCGAATGCGCTGACCGCGGATTGTGCTGCCTGTGCTCTCGCGCGTGCGTTCGACGCCAACCTGACGCGGTCGGGATAGTACGCATCAATGACCGCCGGCAGAACCGAGTCGACGAGGCTTTTCTTTTCTGGTGCCGCGGCCGTAGTCAGCGTCGCCCCCGCGCGTCCGTCCGTGTTGGATCGTTCACACTAAACATGGTCCGAGGGCGCGGCCAGCCCTCAGGCCTGCGGTTATCCGAAAGTCGAGCCCTACCCGTCCGAACAGACAACGCGAGGATCTTGTCAGTCGGCGTTTCGAAGTCCCCCGATGCGAACCGTTCTGACGATCGGCCGAGACAACAACCGCAGCCCTAGCGGAAGGGCACCGATGTGCTCTCCGGCACCGGGGCTAACGACTTCGGCGCCGCCTCCAGCGCCTTCCTCTCCGCACCCTCGTCCGCCGCCGCGAAGTACGGCTCCATCAACAACACCGCCGTGGCCGCGAACGTCAGCACGACGCCGACCAGCGCCGTGCTCCGCACCCCCAGAACCGGCAACAGCAACCCGCCGATCAGCGCGCCCGACGTGATCCCGACGTTGAACCCCGTCGACATCGACGCCGACGCCAGCTCGGTACTGCGCGGCGCGACCTGCATCACCCGGACGCCCAGCACCGACGCCATTCCGGAGAACGCCAGGCCCCCGAGCGCCACCGACCCGATGGCCAGCCACTGGGCGTCCCCGGAAACGTAGTGAAGCGCGAGCCCGATACCCTGCAGCGCTACCATCGTCGTCAGCGTCGCCCGAATCGCTCGGTCGATGAAGAGACTGACCAGAGCGACCCCCACGACCCCGGCGATGCCGCGCACGAACAGCACCGGTCCGATCGCCTCGGTCGAGAAGCCGTTGACGTCGGTCAGGAACGCGCTGATGTACGTGAACGCGGTGAACGCGCCAGTGACGCCCAGCACCGTCGTCAGGATGATGACCCAGAAGCGGCCGGAATCCGGTTCGGTACCGCGTGACGCGGCTTCCGTACCCTTCGGCGCGGTCGGCAGCAACGAGGCCACGCCCACCGTCAGCAGGACCCCGAAAACGCTCACCGCGAGGAACGCCACCCGCCAGCCCGCCTGCTGACCGAGCCAGGTACCGATCGGAACGCCGAGCACGGCCGCCAGCGAGCTACCGCCGGCCAGTGCCGACGCCGCCCGGCCTCGCACGTGCTCCGGGAACAGCGCGAACGCGGTCGGCGTGACGATCGACCAGAACAGCGCCTGGCCGAGCGCGGTCGCGAGCCGGGCCGACAGCAGCACCCAGTAGTTGCCCGCCAGCGCCGACACCAGCGCGGTGACGACCAGCAGCCCGACCAGCGCGGTGAGCAGCCACTTGCGGTTCCACCGCCGGGTGAGCGCAGTGAGCGGCACCGAGGCCACCACGACCACCAGCCCGTAACCGGTGACCAGCATGCCGACCGCCGACCGGGAGACGCCCAGGTCATCGGATATCAGCGGCAGCAGTCCGATCGGCAGGGTCTCGGTGGTGACGTACATGAACGTCGACATCGAAAGGACGAGAAGTGCGGCGATCGCCTTCGTCATGATGCCGGTCTAGCAGGTTTTGGTGGTAGCGTAAATAGAATGGCGGTTATCGACCTTCGAATCGTGGGTGGCCACGTCGCGCTCGACCTGGTCAACACGGTAGAGCCCCGGACACCCGAAGGCACCGAGTTCCGCGAACACCTCAACAGTCCCACCGATCTCATGAGTTGGGCCGTGCGCCTCGGAATACTGACGGACACCGAGTCGGAACAGGTCCGCGCGGCCTGGGACGCGTCGCCGACGGCCGGCGAGCAGGCGCTCCGCGCCTCCCTCGAGATCCGCGAAGCCACGTACGACGTCTTACTGACCGTGCTCGGTACTGCGCCGAACCCCCGTCCGGACGCTGCGCGAGCGCTGGACCATCTCGGGCTGCGGTGGGCGGCGGCCACGGCGCGCTCGGCCCTGACCTTCGGCGGCGAGGCGTTGACACTGTTCGTGGGCACCGCTCCGGCGACCCTCGTCCCCGACCGGCTGGCGATCACGACGGTCGAGTTCCTGCGTACGGGCGACACCAATCACGTCCGGGCCTGCCCGCTCGACGAGGGCGGCTGTGGCTGGTTCTTCCTCGACCGCAGTCGCAACGGGTCACGACGCTGGTGCGCGATGGGCGACTGCGGCGTCCAGGCCAAATCCCGTCGCCTCACGGCCCGTCGGCGCGAGGCACGAGCTGCCACCTAGACGTCCGACGAAGGTATTAGTCTTTGGTGCCGGTGAGCGCGAGGGTCGCACCGAGTCCGATCATCATCACGCCGCCGGTCGCGCCCAGGCGGGCGAGCCGCTCCGCGGACCGGGCGAACCAGCGGCGCGCGGTGGAGGCGGCGAGGGCGTAGAGCGTGTCGTTGACGAGCCCGATCGTGATCACGGTCAGACCGAGCAGCATGAGCTGGAGCGGCAGGTGGCCGGCCGAGTGATCGGCGAACTGCGGCAGCACCGCGCCGAAGAACACGATCGACTTCGGGTTCGTGATCCCGACGACGAACCCCTGCCGGATCAGGCGCCCGGCCGGCTGCGGCTCGGCCGACGCGACCTCGGTGACCGCATGCCGGTGCCGGATCGCCTGGACGCCCAGGTAGACGAGGTACGCGGCGCCCGCGAACTTGAGGATCCGGAACAGCACGATCGACTCGGCGACGATCGCGCCCACACCGAGCGACACCGCGGCGACCTGCGGCAGCATCCCGAGAGTGTTTCCGAGCACACTCATCAGGCCGCCCCGACGGCCCAGCGACAGCGACCGTCCGATGACGAACAGCGTGCTCGGCCCAGGGATCGCGACGATGATCACCGTGGTGAGAGCGAATGCGGCCAGGTGGGACAAGGGGAGCATCCCGACACGGTAAGCCGCGCCGGAGCACCGCCTCTAGAGCGATCCACGCCACTCCCGGCCGACGCACCCCCGTGCCCCGCTGGGGGCCCGAGCAACCACCCCGCTACCTACGCTATGCTTCTGACCCGAACGACCTGCGCTCGTAGCTCAACGGATAGAGCACTTGACTACGGATCAAGAGGTTGGGGGTTCGAGTCCCTCCGAGCGCGCGTCTGGTTGAGACAGGTCAGAGGCCCCGCAGCCCTACTCCGGCGCGGGGCCTTTGCTCTGCCCGGGATAGCGGCGGCGCGCAGACCCCTCGGCCGCCTACCGCACTCCGCTGACCACGGTCGTCGCCTCGCCGGTGCCGCCGTCCGACCACTGGATCTGGCCCAGCCACCGCCCCCGCGTCGCCGGCCCCGGGCCGCTGATCCGCAGCGGCCGGCCCGCACTGACGGCCCGCTCCGCCGTCGGCTCGGCGTCCGTGACGAGGTCCGACACCACGTACGAATCCAACCGCACCGCCACCGGTGCGGTCCCCGGTGCCGCCACCAGCCGCACGTACACCTCGTACGTCCCCGCACCCGGTGTCGACAAATCGACCCCCTCGTCCGCGGCCGGTCCACCGCTGGTCCCGACCCGCTCGCCGCGCCGGTAGACGTACAGATCCGCGTCGGTGCCGATCGGATAGTCCGCCGGATTCAGCGCGAACCGCGCCAGCGCGGTGTCCTTCGGCACGGTCACGGTGAAACGGGCGGTCGAATCCGAGACCGTGGGCGCCGCGGCGGAGAACCGTGACGGCGCGCCGGTGACCCGCAGCCTCGCGAACCGCCCCACCGCCGGCACCGGGCCGACGACCCGCGCCGAGAGCCGACCGCTGAACCCCGGCACGACCGTCACCTCGCGCCCGAGCCCCACCGCGGACGGCGCCGCCACCACCACCGGAGTGACCGCGACCGGCATCCGCACCGTGTGCCCTCCGCCGGTCCAGGTGATCGCCCCCGAGGCCAGTTGGTCGTACGGCGCCGACACGCGGTGCAGGGCGACCGTGAACGACGCCCGCTCCCCGGGCCGCAGCGTGAGCGTCCGCGGCTGCACCGACATCTCGACCCCCGCCGGTTCGTCGACCCGGGCGGTATAGGTCGCGGTGGTGTCCCCCACGTTCGTCACAGTCCGTTTCACCAGGCGGACGCCGGCCAGCGAACCGATCGTGATCGACGCGGTGTTCTGGGCGCTGTACGGGGCGGTGGCGGCCGCCGCCGAGTCGAAGACCAGGCCGGGATCGAGCGCGGCCGACACCGACAGCGCACCCGCGCCGTACTCGGCCGGCCCGGCGATCTCGCCGCCCTGGGTGGTGATCGCGGTGCCGTCCGGGCCCCGCGTGAGAGCGGTCGTGACGAGCGCCGACTTCACTGCGGCCGGAGACCAGCGCGGATACTTCGCGCGGAGCAGCGCGGCCGCGCCGGCCACCTGGGGCGTCGCGACCGACGTCCCCGACCGCACGCCGAACGACGCTTCGCCGTCCGCGGCCAGCACGTCGACGCCCGGCGCCAGCAGGTCCGGCGCGAGCGCGTCACCGTCCGGTCCGCGGGCGGAGAATTCCGCGACCTCGGGCCGGGTCGCGCCGGTGGCGCGCATCCGCGCCGCCTCGAGCCGCGCCGTGGGGTGCCGGGCCGACGTCAGGTACTGCTGGAGACGCCGGTAGGCGCGGAAGTCGACGTGCACGGTCGGCACCGAGTGGGCGTCGGCCGCGATGTCGTCGGCGCCCGGATTCGCCAGCACCATGCCGACGCCACCGGCCCGCGACACCTCGACGCTCTTGTCGAGCCGGGCGTTGCCACCGCGCAGGCAGACGACGATGCGCCCCCGCGTCTCGGCCGGGTCGATCGTCCCGGCGTGGCACTGCTGAGCGGCGAGGGGCGCGGTCGCCGGGGCCGCGAGAACCAGCGGGCGCGACGGAACGGCGTCCCCCAGCCCGGCGCCGGTCAGGCGAGTCCCGTTCCCCAGCCGCACGACCGCGACCGGGTGCCGGTCGTAGGTGCCGGCGCCGACCGTCGTCACCCAGGGGCGTCCGTGCGCGGTGCGGGCGGACGGGCCGTCGTTCCCGGCCGAGGCGGCCACGAACACGCCGGCCTGCGCGGCGCGGTACAGCGAGGTGGCCAGCGGGTCCTCCCCGACCGCCCCGGCGACGGCCCGGTCGACCGAGACGTTCAGCACGTCGACGCCGTCCGCCACGGCCTGGTCGACCGCGGCCACGGTGTCCGACGTCGCGCAGGTGGCTTCGCCCTTCACCTGCCAGCAGGCCTTGTAGGCCGCGACCCGGGCCGCCGGGGCCACCCCGGACACGGCGCCCAGCGTCGCCGGAACGTCAGCGGCTCCGACGGCTACCGCGGCCGCGTGCGTCCCGTGGCCATCGGTATCCAGCGGAGAACGGACGTCGGAGGCGTCCGGGGTCTTCGAGCCGAGGCCGCGCACGTACCACCGAGCCCCCGCCACCGCCCCGCGGCAGCGGAAGTCCGGGACGATCCGCCCGGCGTCCGCAACCTCCGAAGCCGCGCATCGACCGCGGTAGCGCGCCGCCGCCGGCCGCTCCCCCGCGAAACTGGGGCTCGACGGCGCGATCCCGGTGTCGACGAACCCGACCACGGTTCCGGCCCCGGCCGACGACGGCCCGCCCACCGACTCCCACGCCCCACCGACGCCCGGCAAACCGAGGAACTCCCCGGTTCCGGCCGGCGGAACGCCGTCCAGCGTGTGCACGGAGTCCCGCACCACCGACCGGACACCCGGCAACCGCCGCGCGGCCGCCACCTGGTCGGGCGTGAGCTCGGCCGCGAACCCGTTCAGCGTCCACCGGTACGAGTAGACCGGCGCGACGCCCGGCAACCGCGAGAGCACCTCGGTCCGCCGCCGGTCGAGGTACTCCCCGTACCGGCGCACGGCTACCGAAGTCAGCGCGAGCCGCTCACCGCGCCGGGGACGCGTGGCCGGCAGGTCGCCGCCCGAGTACGCGGCGATCGGCGCGTCGCTCAGCGCGACGATGTGCAGGACGGCGGGCCCGTCCGGCGGAGCGTCCGCACGGGCGGGAGCAGCAACGGCCGCGGCACAGCAACCACAGACCACTCCGACGAGGGTCGCGGTCCACGCGGATCGGTGCTGGTCCGTAGACGCCGCCTCTCATCGGGTTACACGAGAAGTGTACCCAAATCGGGCGTAATGGCTGAAGTCAGGCGTGCTGGTCAACCGGAAGCGGCGGCGCGACATGCACCCGGAGCCCGCGCGCGACCAATGCGTCCAGCACGTCCTTGGTCACGTCCGAGTCGGTGATCACCGCGGTGATCGAGCTCAGATCCGTGACCCGGTACGTCGAGACCCGGCCGAGCTTCGTCGAGTCGGCCAGCACGTACCGCTCGAAGCTGCGCGCGATCATCTGCCGCCGGACCGTGGCCTCACCCTCGTGGCACCCGGTGAGCCCGGCCTGCGGGTGCACCCCGCCGGCACAGACCAGCGCCACGTCTGCGAACCCCTCGGCGAACACCCGTTCGGCCGCCGGGCCGGACACCGCGAGTTCTTCCTCACGCACGTGCCCCGGCACCAGCTGCACCTTCACCCCGGCGTGATCGGCCAGGTGCGAGGCGACGTGCCCGGACGTCGTCAGGATCGAACCGGCCCAGTCGCCGGGTAACGCCTTCGCGGCCTCCAGCAGCGTGGTGCCCATGTCGAAGACGACGGTCTGCTGCGGCCGCAGCAATCTGACCGCGTACCGGGCGATCGCCTGTTTCGCCGCCACCTGCGAGCCGACCCGCCGGTCCCAGCCCTCCGAGCGTTTCGGCGCCCGGGTGGCGCCACCGTAGACCCGGGTGAGCTCGCCACGGCGTTCCAGCTCGTTCAGGTCACGCCGGATGGTTTCCAGCGATACACCGAGCTGAGTGGCCAGATCGTCCGCCCGGACCATGCCCCGCGTGCCCAGTGCGGTCACGATCTGCTGGCGGCGCTGTTCAGGGACCATCGCTCCTCGTCGGGGGAAGACGTCGGGAAACAGAATGGACGCTGCCGACTTCACTATTACACAGCGGCGGCTAACAGTCCTCTCTGGACGATCCTATGACCACCCGGCGCGCACTCGCATCGGGGGGCCGGGCATTACTCGCCCGGCCCCCGTACTGCGAATCAGTGCTGGTAGGTCGGTACCAGCAACGCCCGCGCCAGCGTGTGGAACGCGAGGTTGAAAGACACCACGGCCGGCGTCGCGTCCGAGTTCACGTCGAGGGCGTCGACGTCGACCGCGTGCACCACGAAGTAGTAGCGGTGCACCTGGTCGCCGGGCGGAGGGGCAGCACCGCCGTAGTTCTTCGTCCCGTAGTCGTTGCGGACGTGGAACGCGTCACCGGGCAGGCTGTCGTCACCCGCACCGGCACCGGTCGGCAACGACGTGGTCGACCCCGGCAGGTTCACCGCGAGCCAGTGCCAGAAGCCGGACGGCGTGGGTGCGTCCGGGTCGTAACACGTCACCACGAAGCTCTTCGTCCCGGCCGGAAATCCCGACCACGAGAGCTGCGGGGAAACGTCCTGACCCCCGGCGTCCCCGGCCACCTGGGCCAGGTCGAGCTGCGTACCGGCGGTCACATCGGTGCTCGTCACCGTGAACGACGGCACCGCGGGCAGCAACTCGTACGGGTCGGGCGCCTGCGGACGGTCAAGCGGCATGATCTCCTCCTCGTCGGTCGACTCGTGGGTCGATCCGGGAAAACCCTTCCACGCACCTCCCGCCATGGCGCGGGCCGGGCACCATGGAGTTTTCCCCGACCCGTTCGGGGGTAGTGCGACCTCGCTATTCACCGAGTCTCGGAGGGGATTCCCGTGCTGACCGACGTTGCCCGCCGCGTGGCGGACCCGGCGGAGAAGCTGCTCACCCAGTCGTTCCGGTTCGCCGGATGGGTGGTCGGGCGCGCCGCAGGCCCCGTGTTCAAGCTGGCCGGCGCCGCCGGCAAACCGGTCGTCCAGACGCTGGGACGGCTGAGCCCCGGCGCGGCCGAGGCACTGTTCTCGCTGCTTCCGGGCCGTCGTCCGGCCCCCGAGCCGGTCAAGCCTCCGGTCACGCCGCCGGTGCGGCCCCCGCACACCGCGACGGTGCCGACCGTCGGTGGGGCACCCACACCGGCCGCCGCCCACGCCGAGGCCGCGAGCCTGCTGGCCGAGGTGGCGCCGGGTACCGCCGCCACGGCCTCGGACGACCTGCCGGTGAAGAACTGGGACGGGCTGACGATCGCCGCGATCCGCCAGCGCACCCGCAGCCTCGACGACCGGGCCATCCTGACGCTGCTCGCCTACGAGCGCGCGCATGCCGCCCGGCCGGCCGTCGTCCTCAACCTGGAGAACCGGCTCGCGAAGCTCCACCGGCCCAACGGCGCAACTCCCCAAACTACGTAAATACCCTATAATGGGCGCTTAGCGGTCATCGGGCGTCGGGGGGCGATGGATGGCGGGCCGGATCGACCGGGACGCGCTGATCGCGCCGTACGACGTCATCGGGCACCCCCCGGCGCCGGACCTGACGGCCTTGGCCGAGCTCGCCGCTGACCTCTCCGGGACGCCGACCGCCATCGTCAACCTGATGGGCGAGTCGATCCAGCACTCGGTCGCGACCTACGGCCGCTTCGAGCCCGGTGCGTGCGGCCGCCAGGACTCGATGTGCAACGCGATCCTGGACGAGCCCGGCCAGGTCATCGTCAACGACACGCTCGAGGACCCGCGCTTCGCCGACAGCCCGTACGTGACCGGTGAGAACGCCGCGTTCCGCTTCTACGCGGCCACCCACCTGCGCAATCCGCAGGGCCAGGTGCTCGGCACCCTCTGCGTGTTCGACGACGATCCCCGCAGCCTCGACGATCGGCGTATCCGCGGTCTGGGGCTGCTCGCCCGCCAGGTGGACGACGCCCTGGAACTGCGCCGGCGGACGTCGGAGCTGGTGGACGCCGTGGCCGAACTGGCCGAGGTGCGCGCCGAGCTGACCCGCTCCAACGAGGCCCTGCACGCGTTCGCCGGCCAGGTGAGCCACGACCTGCGGAACCCGCTCACGGCGGTCAACGGCTTCCTCGAGGAACTGCAGTACAACGTTCCGCACGACACCCCGTCCTCGGAGTACGTGGCCCGTGCGTTGTCGTCCACGCACCGGATGAGCGACCTGATCACCGACCTGCTCGGCTTCGCCAAGCTCGGCGGAGAGCTCCGCCGGGAACCGGTCGCGCTCCGCAACCTGGTGGAGGAGGTCCGGCACGACCTCGCGCCCGCGTTGAGCGCCGTCAACGCCCGTCTGGACGTCGGGCCGCTGCCCACCGTCCGGGTGGACGCCACGCAGATCCGGGCCGTACTGCAGAACCTGATCTCGAACGCGGCGAAGTACCGGCACCCCGAACGCCCGCCGCTGATCGCCCTCCACAGCTGCCGTCAGGAACACGCCTGGCGGATCGAGGTGGTGGACAATGGCATCGGCGTCCCGCGCGACCGGCGCGAGGAGGCGTTCAGCCCGCTGACCCGGGTGCACGACCCGCACGACTCCAGCGCCGAGGGTGCCGGCATCGGGCTGGCCACCGCCCGCCGGATCATCAACGCCCACGGTGGCCAGATCGGCCTGGAGGCCAGCCCGTCCGGTGGCACGGTCGCCTGGTTCACGCTCCCCGACCCGTCCGAAGGCAGTTCCCTCGGCGGTCCGCCCACGCCGCGCTCGGCGCGCGTCTTCTAGTCACGCCGCCCGGCCGACCACCGCCGGCACGCCCGCTGAGGCCGCGTCCCCGACTGAAGATCAGACGGTATTTGCGGTGACCGCGTCGATGAGCTGGTGCATGCCTGACGAAGGGTTGTCATCAGGCAGCGTGCGGCCATTTTCTGCGTGCCGCTGTTCCAGGGCCTTGGCCCGCTGGCCGGCAACATGTTTATTAGGCATGTACGCCTTGCTACCCACGCCCTTGTCCGGCTGTCCGTCACACGTCCGCCTCAGGCGCCGGGCGGAATCGGTGTCAAGAAAAGACGAATGATCTCTGAAATGCAAGATCAGCCATAGCTCGAAGCAGGGATTGGAGATGGCTAGCCTCACACCGGCCCGACGTGCTGCCTGCACAGCCTCTCGCAGATTGGGATGGTGGATCGGCCACTCCACATCGAACACACACCAGAATTCGTCGACCTCACCCTCTTCTTTCGCGTTCTTGATCTGCGCATCGATCGCGAGATCAACGAGAGCCAGGGGTGTCGACCTATTGGACGACTGTATCCTCAGGTCCACAGCCGCAGCCTTCTGAACCTCTGGATCACGCTTGAGGTCCTCCAGGTATTCCGGCTCGGTCCGCTTGCCTTCGCAGAAAATAACGAACGTCTTGCGCGGTTTGCGAAACCCCGACCTCCGCTTCAATGATTGAGGCAGGTTCCGCATTCGTCTGTTCATGGTTCATCCTGCGGAATCAGGCCGAGTAGCGACCGGATCGCGTGCTGGTCAAGTTCGGGGACAGCGCCGAACCGTCCTTGCAAGTAGGCCTTTTCCAGGTTAAGGGATCGGCGAACCTTGTCCCCTCCGAAGTCGGCCAGGGCGGTGAGAGACGTCGCGCCGTCATCGCCCTTCTCCGTGAGCCAGACCTCGTCTCGATTCAGGTGGTTGAGCAAACTGGTGTCATGGCTGGTAAATATTAGCTGCGCCCCTCGGGGATTGGTCTTCGGATCCCGAAAGAGTTCGAGCAGCTTGGCGGAGAGACGAGGATGGAGGCTGGCATCGATTTCGTCGAACAGAAGAGTACGTCCATTTCTCAACGCCCCCAGCACCGGACCGATCAGTCGGAACCAGGTTCGCGTGCCCTCTGATTCGTCGAAAGCGCTGAAGACAACCTTCTGATCGGCAACCCGATGAACCAATCGAATTTTGCGGCGCGGCGACGAATCCACTGTCTCGTCGCTCGGCTCCTCGACCACTTCGACGTTTTCGATACCGAGATCGGCGAATCGTAGCAGGGCGAGCGCGGAGCGGGGCCCCCAAAATTCGTCGGAGCCGCCGCCTTCGAAGAGTTCCAATTGATCGGGATCAGGCCCGTCCAGAAATAGCCGTTCGGTTTCCTGGGCGCGGTACGGAGCAGGTGCGTAGTACCCGGAGTATCGAGGCCTTCTCGGGCGTGCTCCCAACACGAGAATGTTGGCGACTTTCCGGCCGAAGAGACTGACCTCGGGTTCGTTGAACCGAATCGCGGCCGACAGCGCTAGTGTCGTCGGAGTAAGAAGCTCCCTGACCCCCGAAAGCGTAGAGGCGAGGCCTCGGCGAAACTGAACCTCAAGGCCTTCTCGCTCGAAAAGCAGGCGCCTCCGTCGCTCGGGGTAGCTGTAGAGCGCTTCGAAAGACACCTCGTTGTCGCTGAGTTCGAGTTGGTAGGCGTAGCGAACCCCGCCGACTATCATTTCTACTTCAAAGCTCGTCGATCGTCCTGCCGCGTTGCGGAACTTGAATGGCTCGCGTGGAACGACTTCGTCCCACGCCCTGAGGGATTTGTTAATCGCCGTTGAGAGCCACGCCAGGGCATCCACCACGTTGGACTTTCCCGATGCGTTGGGCCCGTAAATTCCGGCGACGGTCAGCACGCTCTCGTTCAGGAGGCCGAAGGATCTAGCGGCCGGCCGATCTTCGTCCACCGCAATCATGGACAGTTCGACGGTCTGATCTATCGAACGATGGTTCGAAACGGCGAACCTTAGTAGCACTGCTCGCCTCCCTGCATCAGCCGTGCACTCTGATGCCACTCTACGTCAAATCTGTACGAGATTTGCTCTGCAGTTGCTGATTGCCGCCCCTCACACGTCATCTTGGCCATCCTGTGAGGTGCAGGGTCGTCCGCCCGAGCGGCCAATGCGCTCAACGTGTCGGTGACGGCGGCGCCCGACCCGAGCGAAGCGGAACCCGAACCCAGCCACTAGCCGTTCCAGGATCAGCGAGCCCGGGTAGGTTCGGCCAATGACGCGTGTCCGGATCAGCACCGCAGCACACGAGGTGGAAGTCGAGTCACCCGACGCCGACCCGGACGAGTTGGCCAGCCTGGCCCTCTGGCTGCACGAACGCACCAGGGACCCGAAGATCACCCGGGCCTTCGGCGTCACGCATGCGGATACCTCGATCCAGTACTGAGGCTCCAACCCCTCCGGATGGGGGCCATGCGCCGAGGTATGAGACCGGCAGCTCCGGTAAGCGACGCTTCTGGTGGCGCGATCCTGTCGCTACCCGGTAGGCAGGATCGCGCCCTCTTCCCCAGTGGCCGGCTCCGTCACTCCCACCACGGAGTGACGGTGCCGGTGAGGGCTCAAGAGCGGCGGGCCGTGGTCGATGACCGGGGCATGAGCTCACGATTCACGATCAGCGGATTAGGCCTGAACGCGTCCGACAGCACGGCCACACGAGTCGGCTGGCAGATCGCGCAACGCGTCGAGTACATCGTCAACCAGGTGGCCCGCCAGAAGGCCGGCGCACCGGCCGACGAGATCGCCCAGGAACTGCACGGCCGCTTACGCCGAATGGGCGTGGTGCCGAACGTCCGGGAACTCAACGAATACGCCGACCGGATCTCGAACCTGCCCGCGGGTTAGTCGCCCGGGCGGCCTTCCTTGGCCAGCGCGCTCACCGCGTCACCCAACACCTGGTTGACCGCGTTCTCCATCGCGATGGCCAGCATCGCGTCGACGCTCTTACGCGCCAGCGGCCGCAACCTCTGCACGAGGTCCGCGGCCGCGGCCGGATCGTCGATCTCGGGCGGCGCGTCGTGCTCCTCGTGCGCCTCGCCGGGCGAGAGGCTCGGCGTGATCGTGGCCTTGACCAGCGCGACGTAACGCTCGGCGACCCGCTCGATGTCGTGCATGCAGTCTTCGGCGAGCTTCATCACGACCGGCAGCGGATACCCGGCCTGAACCAGCTGCACGGCGATGTCGAGGAGCTGGGGGCTCGCGACCCGGAACCGCGGGCCGTCCGGCCGCAGCATCCCGGCCGAGATGGCCCGGTCCAGCGACCCTCGTTCCTCCTGCCGGCCGAACATGCGCTGCAGGTCACCGGCTGAGATGACGGTCTGCGGCTCCTCGCTCCACGGGCCGGTGAGCGCCGCTTCCAGCCCCAGCACGTCGGCCAGGTCGCGCCCGCGCTCCCACGCCGAGATCAGCTCGCCGATGTGCGCGAGCGAGTACCCCCGGTCGAGCAACCGCGCGATCAGCCGGAGCCGTGCCAGGTGCGCTTCGCTGTACCAGCCGATCCGGCCCCGGCGCACCGGCGGCGGAAGAATGCGCCGCTCCTGGTAGAGCCGGATGTTGCGAACCGGTATCCCGGACTCGCGCGCCAGATCGTTGATCCGGTACTCGCCGGCCCCTTCGGTCTCTGGACGGCCCGCCATGCCAGGGACTCCCCTTTCGTCCGGCGCCGCTAGCGAGTATCCCACCCTCAAATGGTGTAACGATCCCGAGGTCCGCAACGTGGTCGAACGGGCGGTTCAGGCCACCGCGGCCGACGTCCCCGCGGCTGACGACTCGGCGGCCGACGTCCCCGTGGCCCGGCTCGGCGAGCCCGACGGCGGACGCCGATCGGCGAGCCAGCTCGTCAGTGGTCCGGGGCGGCCGAGGCCGTACCCCTGGCCGTAGTCGACGCCGATCTCGCGCAGGATGGCCAGCGTCTCGTCGTCCTCGACGAACTCGGCGACCGTGCGCAGACCCATCTCGTGGCCGATCTGGTTCACCGCGGCGACCATCGTGCGGTCGATCGAATCGTGCGTGATCGTCTTGACGAAGTTCCCGTCGATCTTGAGGAAGTCCACCGGCAGGTTCTTCAGGTACGCGAACGACGACAGGCCGCTGCCGAAGTCGTCCAACGCGAACCGGCAACCGGTGGACCGCAGCTCGGTGATGAACCGGCGTGCCACCCCGAGGTTCGTGATCGCGACCGTCTCGGTGATTTCGAAGCAGACCAGGCTCGGCGAGAGCTTGTGCTGGTCGAGCTGCGCGTGGACGAACGTCCGGAACTCCTCGTCGCCGATCGAAGGGCCGGCCAGGTTGATCGTGTACAGGTCGTCGTTCGTCGGCTCGCCCGGCTTGTAGTGCGCGGCCAGCATCGAGATCGCCTTCGCCACCACCTGCCGGTCGAGGGCGGGCAGCAGGTCGTACCGCTCGGCGGCCGGGAAGAACAGCCCCGGCGAGATCAGCGAACCGTCGGCCTCACGCAGCCGGACCAGGATCTCGCCGATCCGCCCGGTCTGCGCCTCGGGCCGCACGGTGGGCACGATCGGCTGGTAGACCAGCTCGAGCCGGTCCTCGTGCAGGGCGTCCAGCAGGGCACCGGCCCAGATCGAGTCGCTCTGCCTGCGGTTCAGCTCGACGTCGCCCTGCTGGTGGACGTGGACCCGCCCGCGGCCGGCCTCCTTCGCGGCGTACAGCGCCGCGTCCGCTAGCTGCATGACCTCTTCGACGTACCGGACCTGCCCGAACAGCGGCAGCACGCCGATGCTCGCGCTGGCCGCGAACGTACGCCCGTCGGCCTTGTACCGGTGGGCGGCCAGCGCCGCGCATGCCGCTTCGGCCAGCGCGACCGCCTCTTCGACCGTCGGACGCTCGACCAGCAGGCCGAACTCGTCGCCGCCGAGCCGGGCCAGCGTGTCGTCCGGATCGAGTACGCCCTTGAGGACGTCGCGGACCTCGACCAGCAGCCGGTCGCCGGCCGGATGGCCGCAGGTGTCGTTGACGATCTTGAAGCGGTCGAGGTCGAGCACGCAGACGACGGTCGCGCCGGTCTCCTCGACCCGGGTCAGCACCTCGTCGATCCGGGTCTCGAACTCGCGGCGGTTGAGCGCGCCGGTCAGCGGATCGTGGTCGACCTCGAACTCGAGCTGGTCGGCCAGTTCTTGGGTGGCCGCCTGCGCTCGGTCGGTCAGCCGCCAGTTGCCGACCGCCGCGATCGCCGCGGCACCCACGTACGCGGCGTGGATCAACGCGAACTTCACCGGCTCGGCCGCCTGGTGCGAGTGCGCGCCGTAGACGTTGGCCGGCGTCAGCACGCCCACGATCGCGTGTTCCACCCCGACGAAACCGATGGCCAGCAGAAACGTCAGCCAGTCCTGGTACAGCATGATGACGAAAAGCATCACGAAGAAGTGGAAGTGCGCCTCGATGTAGCCGCCCGAGAACGAGACGACGACGGCCGACGACACCACCGTGCCGAGCGTCGCGGTCACCGCACGCAGCCGCCGCGGCAGCCCGTCCGACGCCGCGATCGCGGTGAGCAGGACGAGCGGCGCCACCGAGTACATGCACTGAGCGGCCGGGATGTGCCGGATCAGCCCGTAAATCGGCAACCCGACGACGTGGGCCGCCAGCAGCAGCACGATCGTCTGGTGCCGCGAGGCCCAGGTGAGGTCTCCCGGCGGTCGCCCACGCGGGAGCCGCTGCCAGAAGCTGCGGACCAACCTACTCAGCACATATCCGACATCGGCGCACGAGAGGTGCTTTTAAGTAGTCATCGGAAGGCCGATTGCCCGGTGAGCGCCTGGCCGAGCACGAGCGTGTGCATCTCCACGGTTCCCTCGTACGTCAGTACGGACTCCAGATTCGCGGCGTGCCGCATGATCGGGTACTCGCCCGAGATCCCGTTGGCGCCGAGGATCGTCCGGGCCGTCCGGCAGATCTCCAGCGCCTCCCGCACGTTGTTCAGCTTGCCGACGCTCACCTGCTCCGGGCGCAGCCGGCCGGCGTCCTTGCGGCGGCCCAGGTGCAGCGCGAGGAGTTCACCCTTGGCCAGCTCGACCGCCATGTCGGCGAGCTTCTGCTGGGTGAGCTGGAATCCGGCGATCGGCCGGCCGAACTGCTCCCGCGTGGTCGCGTACGCGAGCGCGGTCTCGAACGCCGAGCGTCCGGCGCCCATCGCGCCCCAGACGATGCCGTAACGAGCCTCGTTCAGGCACGAGAGCGGCCCCTTGAGGCCCTGCACCTCGAGCGTTGCCGTGTGCGGCAGCCGGACCCCGTCCAGCACCAACTCGCTGGTCACCGATGCTCGCAGCGAGAGCTTCCGGGTGATCTCGGGCGCGCTGAACCCGGGTGTATCGGTCGGGACGACAAATCCGCGGACCCCGTCGTCGGTACCGGCCCAGACCACGGCGACGTCGGCCACCGAGCCGTTCGTGATCCACATCTTGCGGCCGTCCAGCACCCAGTCGTCGCCGTCCCGGCGGGCGCGGGTGCGCATCCCGGCCGGGTCCGAGCCGTGGTCGGGCTCGGTGAGCCCGAAGCACCCGATCGCGTCGCCGGCCGCCATCGACGGCAGCCAGCGCTCCTTCTGCTCCTCGGTGCCGAACTTCCAGATCGCGAACATCGCCAGCGAACCCTGCACCGAGACCAGCGACCGCAGCCCGGAGTCGGCCGCTTCCAGCTCCCGGCAGGCCAGCCCGTACTCGACCGCGCTCATCCCCGCGCAGCCGTAGCCGGTCAGGTGCATGCCGAGGACGCCCAGCTCACCGAACTCCTCGGCGAGCTCGCGGACCGGGACGTGGCCGCTCTCGAACCACTCCGCGATGTGCGGCGCGACGACTGCCTCGCAGCGCGTCCGGACCGCGTCCCGGATCGTCTTCTCGTCGTCGGTGAGGAGGTCGTCGATGCCGATCGGGTCCGAGGGGTCGAACGTCATGTGCCGGCTCCCAGTTGTGTATGAACCTGTGGTCGCGCGGTGCGCGAGATGACTTCTGCGGCGTCTGCGAAGCCTGGTGTCCACAGCCCCTTCTGGACGCCCAGCCGCGCCGCGAACACGCCATTCCATCCTGTCATCCACAGCTGTGCACAGCCCTTGTCCACAGCTGTGCACAGCCTCATCCACAGCCTGTGGATTATGTGGATAACCGGTCGTGACCAACCCCGGGCGCGCGCTGCCCGCTCAGATGTCCACGATGCTGCGGCTGGCTGCGCTTTCTCGGGCAGCGTCCAGAACCGTGAGGGTGCTGACCGCGTCCCGCGGATCGACCGGCATCGGGGCTCCGGTCGTGAGCGCGGCCACGACGCCCTCGTAAAAGCGTGCGTACTCGCCGCTCAGCGTGCGGTACGGCCGTACCGCGTCGCCGGCGCCGAGCGTGCCCCACTCGGCGGCTGGACGGTCGCCGAAGCCCGGCGAACCTGGTTTCCGGCCGGCCCTCAGCGCAGCCTCCTGGGGATCCGTTCCCCAGGTCACGTAGGCCGCGGAGTCCCCGAGCAGGCGAAACCGAGGTCCGAGCTGGCCGGCCAGCGTCGAGGCCCAGAGGTGGGAGTGGACGCCGGAATGGTGGGTCAGCGCCAGGAACACGTCGTCGTCCACCGCGGCGCCCGGGCGCCTGGCGTCGATCTCGGCGTAGACCGACCGGACCGGCCCGAACAGCACCAGCGCCTGGTCGACGAGATGGGTGCCGAGGTCGAGGAGGATGCCACCGGCGTTGTCCGGCTGCTCCTTCCACGCGCCCTCGGCCACGGTCGGACGCCAGCGGTCGAACCGGCTCTCCAGCCGCACCGGGCGGCCCAGCGACCCGTCGGACAGCAACCGGCTCAGCGTCCGGAAGTCGCCGTCCCAGCGGCGGTTCTGGTAGACGGTGAGCGGCACTCCGGTGGCCTCGGCCCGGTTGACCAGTGCCCTGGCCTCACCGGCGTCGGCCGCGATCGGCTTGTCGACCACGACCGGCAGCCGGGCGTCGATCGCCTCGGTTGCCAGCGACACGTGGGTGGCGTTCGGTGTGGTGATCACGACCAGGTCGAACGCGTCCCGGTCGGCCCAGACATCGGCCGGTTTCGCCAGCACCAGAGCGTCCGGATGATCGCGTTGGACCTGAGCCCGGCGCGTCGGGTTTCCGGTCACGACGGCGGCCAGCCGGAGGCCTTCGACCGCGGCGATCAGCGGCGCGTGGAAGTAGGCACCACCGGTGCCGTACCCCACCAGGGCCACCCTCAGCGGACCGGCCATCAATACTCCCGCGGTTCGCCGTCGTCGATGATCTCGACGGCTGTGCGCTCGGGCGCGAGCGCGGACATGTTCTGGTAGTACATCCCGGGCGCGGCGGCCGCCTTCTCGTGGATCGGGATCGCGATCCTCGGCGCCACCGCACGGATGTAGTCGATCGCCTCCCAGAGCTTCAGCCAGGGCGCGGCCGTCGGAGCGCCGAGGATCTCGATCGGGCGGTCGGGGACGGTGAGCGAGTCACCCGGGTGGTAGAACCGGCCGCCGAGCAGGTAACCCACGTTCGGGATGATCGGGATGTCCGGGTGGATCACCGCGTGGTTCTCGCCGATCGCCTCGACGCTCAGACCGTTTATCGAGAACGTGGCGCCGGGCGCGACGCCTTCCGCACGCAGGCCTTTCTCGGCCAGGATGCCGGCGGAGGCCTGGTCGGTGTGCACGGCCGCGTCCGGGTTCGCGTCGAGCAGAGCGGGCAGCCGCTCCAGGTCGAGGTGGTCGAAGTGCTGGTGCGTGACCAGCACCGCCGTGAGGTCGCGCAGGTCCTCCCACCCCGGCGCGAACGCGCCGGGGTCGATCAGCACGCGGGCGTCCGCGTCCTCGACGAGCAGGCAGGCGTGGCCGAACTTGTGAAAGCGCATGGCTCATCCCTATCCCATGCGGCCGGGGTCCGCTGTTGCGGTCGCTCCGACGGACGGCAGCCGTGGCCGACCGTCCGGCGGAACTACGCTGGGTGCATGCCGATCGACGTCAACGCTCGCCACGGGCTGGACGATGCGCCGAGCGGCCTGGTGATCGTCCAGGAGCTGCTGAACACGACCGCGCCGAAGCCCTGGGAGGACACGGTCGACCTGCTCGGCCGGGCCGAGGACGCGGCGGAGTGGCTCGGGCGCGAGGTGTCCGAGGCGGAGCTGGCCGAGCTCCGAGAATTCCGTGACTCGCTGCGTCAGTTGCTCCACGGCGATGCGCACCCGCCGTTGCGCGGCTCGGTTCGGATCACGGTGGACGAGGCGGGACAGGCGTCGGCGTCGGCGCTCTCGGGTGCCGGACCGGCAGAGGAGTTGCGTGGTCGCGTGCTCAACCAGATCCTGGTGGCGCAGGCGCGCGGTGATTGGACGCGGCTGAAGCTGTGCGCATTCGAAGCATGCGACCTGGCATTCTTCGATCTGTCGCGCAACCGCTCCGGGCGGTGGTGCTCGGCGAGATGCGCGAATCGCATCAACCTGCCGAAGTCTCGCGAGCGCCGCAGGGTGACCGGCGTGGTCAGTGGTCCGGAAGCTTGTTGAAGTCCTGCTCGGGTGCGCTTTCGTCAGTGATATTCACATGGTAGGTCAAGGCTTTCAGCTCGCCGGTTGGGCCCGTTGGCCTCTTCTCGCCTACGTGAACCATCTTCAGCTGTCGTTGATTGGCATCTGTTCGCGACTTACCAATGGCTACGAAGAAGTTTTTGTGGCTCCCCGCTAGACGTGACTTGACCTCGTCGTACTCCCCTTGCGTCAGCAGGATGGATTTCACTCCTGCCCCGGAGTTGATGGCTGAGCCCGGCTTTTTGGCCCAGGCGGTGAACTTCTGTATCGCAATCTGCACATCGGCGGAAAGGAAATCTTCGCTCCCCTTGCCGCCCATATTCATCTTTTCCAACTCCTCAGCGGTGGGAGCCTTGGATGACTTAGATTTGCTGTAGTCGAGGGGTGAAGGCGGCTTCTTATCTGAAAAATCAAACTTCTTGAACTTGACCTTCTTTTCCCCTTTCGGCCCTTCTGTACCCTTCTCTTCTTTCTCCGGTTTCTTCGGGGGCTTCTTCTTCCCGGTGAAAAATGACTCGTCGTCGTCGGTCTTCTTCTTCAAGACATAACTCGCCGGCTCACCTTCGAGGGGGTTCATGTGGCCGTCCTTTCGGGATCACCGGTCCGGTGAGCCGGACGTTCGCACGCCGCTGTCACACGAGCGTCACCGGCGGGCGTCGACGAGGGGCGTCGACGGGGACGTCGACGGGCTGCGCGCGCCGGCCGTTGCGCGGAACGTCTAGGCTCCCCGAACCATGGGCGCTCTCAAACCGTGGCACGTGTTCTCCCTGCTCTGCTGCCTCCTGGTGGTGTCGGGAGGAGTAGCAGCCGTGATCGCCGCGGTGAAGCTGTCGAGCCGTAAGCGCTGACACGGAGGGCGCGGGATTCGGCGACCTGGCATAGCACTGCAACGGCAGTTGACGGGGCTGCGCTGGTTCGTCGTTGAGTCCATTCTGCTCGGATGGTGGTGGATGTGGCGGTCGCGGACCGCCGTTGCAGTACTCGTACGGCAACGACAGTGGGCCGCGGCCCGATGCCCCCGTCCAGCGGAAATGGTTATCGATGGAAAATTGCTGGTGCTCTCGCGTGGGCGATGTTCCATCGATCTCGGCGTTCCCAACGTCCGCCGGCCGAACCACTCCTGCTGCTCGCTGCCGACGAGCTCCAGTTGCGCGCCGCCGAGCCGCTTCCGGCCGATCACGTCGCGCTGCTTGCCCACGACGCCCCTGCACTAAAGGGCCACTTCGCCACCCGCCACCGCTACGTCGACGACCAGCACCGCACCGCGCTGTTCAACTCGATCGGCGAAGCCCGCGCCAGCATCACCGCGGCCGACGACGCGCCGCCGGTGAACTGATCGACCGAATGACTGAATTCCTCCGTTCCGAACCCTGCTGACCAGCCACCCACCGCACATCAGGTCGCGCCTGGCGCGGTCCGCCCCCACCGCCACAGCAGACGTCGATAGTCTCCGGCGGTGCCCCACAGACCAATCGTGGACGTCCACATCCTGCTCGTCCGCGACGGTCAAGTGCTGCTCACCCAGCGCGCTGGTGGCTACGCCGCCGGCCAGTGGCATATGCCCTCCGGGAAGCTCGAGGCCGGCGAGTCCATCAAACACGCTGCCGTCCGCGAAGCCCGCGAGGAAGTCGGCGTCGATCTCGACCCGACCGCGCTGCGGTGCGTCCACGCGCTGCACGTCCTGCCACCCGGCGAAGACCCACGGGTCGGATTCTTCTTCGAAGCTACTGACTGGACCGGCGACCCGGTGAACCAGGAGCCGGAGAAGTGCTCGGCGATCGGCTGGTTCGCCCTCGACAACCTGCCGGACGGGATGGTGCCCTACCCGGCGGCCGGACTCGCCGCGTACCGCCAAGGGACGTCGTTCGCCGTAGACGGCTGGGAGTCGGCCGTGCCAACGCTCCACGCGGTCGGCACTCTCGCCTGACGACCGCCGCCTCGACAGCGTGTCCGTTCACGGCGTGGACGGACCTACCCTTCCCCAGGTGCGCCCGATCTCCGGCCCGCCGGCACGTCACGAGAGGACACCGCGCGTGCCTCAGGCCGCCGACGCCGGCCCCCATGCTAAGCCCCCACCGGAGAACGCGCTGCCGCCCTAGAGCGATGACTAGGGCCCCGCATCGACCCGGCCGGCCGCGTGCCCGTCCCAACGGTCAACGGGGGTCGGTCACCGCACCCGCCAGACAGAGTCAACCTGACCGCAGCCTGACCGCAGCCTGCCCGAATCAAGCCGATCGCAGCAGGTCAGCGCAGCAACCGGGCTGCTAGAGCGGAGGGCGTGGGATTCGAACCCACGGTACCGGTTCCCCGGTACAGCAGTTTTCAAGTTGCCCGCCGTCAGCTTGCGGCTGTTGGCGAGTAACTGCGGGTGATTGCCGTAGATGGCCGATCGCGAGGTCAGAGGCCGAACAATGATTGCCGTGAGTTGCATGTAAACACTGTTCATTGCCCTACCTGGCCGAGCCTGCGTGACCAATCGGTGACCAGCACCCGGCCGTGCGGGCGTGGTTGGTCAGCCGCCACTGACCAACCGCCGCGCCGGCTACCTCAGGGAGTTCGTCCGCAGTCCGCCGACGAAGTCGGCCCAGGCCTGCGCTGAGAACGTGAGCTCGGGACCTCCGCCCTGCTGCTTGGTATCGCGCACGTGGATCACTGACGTCCGGGCGACCTCGACGCAGTTGCCGCTCCCCCCGCTGTACGAGCTCTTGCGCCACTCGGGCTGGGCCCGTCTGCTCAACGGCATTGGATCTCCTATTCGTCGTCCCGCAGGGTTTCTGCGGCCTGACCGATCATGTCGAGCGACTCTGTGCACCCGAGAGCGCACCCCAGGAGCCGCTCTGTGACCGTCCGATAGCGGCCTACCCCCTCGACGTCCTCGACATAGACGGCCTGGGTCGGTGTCTCGGAATACGCGACGGGCCCAGCATCGTCGCCGGCGAACTCCATCAGCACAAAGGCACCGGTCTCGACGCCCACGTGCAGGCCAACCCGGTACGGAATCACCAGGACGTCGACGTTCGGCCACTGCGCGACCCCGACGAGATACTCCAGCTGCGTTCGCATGATGAATCGATCGGCGGGACCGCGGCGCAGCACGTTTTCGTCGATGATCGCGGTCAGCCGCAGCGGCTCGTTCGGGCACTTGAGCAGTGCCTGGCGCTTGAGTCTGACCATGATGCGGCTGGCGAGATCCTGGTGGCTGATGTCGCCCTCGGTGGCCCGGATGACGGCCTCGGCGTACGCCGGCGTCTGCAACAAGCCGGGGACGATCGCGATCTCGTAGTCGACGAGGTGCACGGCGTCCGCCTCGAGGCCGACGTAGAAGTCGAAGCGGAGCTTTTCCATCCACGGCTGAGTTACGCCGAGAACACCCGGCCGCCCGGCGCGCTCGGCTAGCGCGACCAGTTCCTCGACTGTCGGGTCGTCCAGTCCAAGGCCGCACGCGACGAGGAGGCCTCGAACGTCATGGGGGCGAAGGTGCTTCTTGCGACCATTTAGCCATCTATTGATTGTCGAGGGATCTAGCCCCACTTTCCGGGCTATTTCTTCCGGGGAGAGAGGACTTCGTCTCACGATCTTACGAAGCCGGTCGAGCAGCATCCGCCGAGCGAGCGTCGGATTCGGCGCGTTCTGCTTCGCCCCACCTTGGGGCGCATCGGCCGATTCGGGATCCGTCACGAATGCAAGTCTGCCACTGCAATTTGCATTCGAATACTGCCCTTGCACGAATGCAGTTTGCAACCTTGAAATTCCACTGTGTACGGAGCACTCTCATGTCGTGCCTCGTTACCCGACGCATCAGCAGGGTGACAGTGGCAACCTCGCCAACCTCGGGGCTGCACGATCAGGCGGGGCCCGGTGGCGGGAGTGCACAATCGGAAACCTTGACCCGGCGGATGGTTGCTGCACTCTCGCCCGGTGGGCGAACCTGGACTGCCGCACCGGTGGACCGGACGGCCGTCCGGTGTGGACCGTTCGGACGTGCCGAACCGCACTCAGCTGCGCCTACGCTGCGCCGCCATGACGACGTCGTATCCCCCGCAGTCCGGCCAGAGCCAGTGGAATCCTCAACCGCCCTCCGCTCCGCGTCGCAGGGGCGCCTGGCCGCTGGTGGTCGGTGGCCTCGTCGCCCTGGTCGTCATCGGGGTCGCGCTCGTCGGAACCGTGCTGGTGATGTCCGGCAACGACGGCCCGAGTGCACCGCCAGCCGCTCAATCGCAGACGACGCCGGCAGCGGCCGACAACCCGCCAGCGGCGGCCGAGGAACTCGTGACGTGCGGGCAGTTCGTGTCGTCGGCGACCACAGGCACGCCCCTCGACGGGCTGCAACCGATCGCGTGGACCACCCGGATCCTTGAGGATCATCTCGCGGCCGACGGGAAGCCTGTGCCCGCCAGGGTCGAGGCGACGTCAGAATTCTTCAAGGACGTCATCGCCCGCTGCTACGGCGATTCCGCCCTGCCTGCGGAGGACGCGGCGAATGCGGTCTACCTCTACGACCGCGGCCAGTACGCGTAGCTGAATCTGCTGGCTTCGCCGGTGGGACTAAACGGCCGCCGGCATCACGCCGGCGGCCGCTGCGAGTAGCTCCAGCGACGCCGGTCGCCTGGGCCTCGATCACCGTACCCCGTTCACGCCCCGCAGGAAGTCCCCACAACGCGTAGCGTCAGTCATGCGAGTAGTACCCAGCACCACCACGCCGTGTGACAGACGGAGCACCTCATGCCTAGGGACCCCCATGCCTCCGGCCAGTCCGAGTCTGATTCGATCGGAGCGCGGATCCGCGCCCGCCGACTCACTCGGAAGAACTGGTCAATCCGCTACATCGCTGACCGCGCTGGCCTCGACAACTCATATCTAAGCCGGGTCGAACGCGGCGAGCGGGCGATCAATAACCGCTTCGTCCTGAACAGATTGGCCGCTGCCCTGGAGTGCTCCGTGGCCGACCTCACCGGCCAGCCCTACGTACCCGCCGATCAGGAGCTCGAGACCGCCCACCGGTGGGTTCACAGCACACGCCATTCGCTGCTCAGTCTCGATCTCGCCGAACCGGCAGAAGCAGGGCCCACCCGCCATATCGACCAGGTGGCGGCCGAAGCCGACCTGATCGCTGCCCTGCGCCGCAGCTGCGACTACGCCGGAATCACCAGCCGGCTCCCCGCACTGCTCGATGAGCTGTACGCGCACGCGACCCGCGGCGGGGAAACCGAACGCGCACTGTCACTTCTCATCGGGGTCGGGAACGCGGCCGCGTACACCCTGTCGAGGCTGGGATATCCAGGTGACGGCTACGTCGCTGCGCGCATCGGGCATGAAGCTGGTCAGCACCTCGGCGACCCAGTGTCGCGCGGGGTCGCCGACTTCGCGTTGGCACACGCGGTGGGCGGCGGAGGTGGCGCCTACCGCCGGATGCTGACGATCGCTGATCGGGCAACCGGCCGGCTGTCCGCTGTGAAGGACACTCCCGATTCCCTCGAGACGCGAGGCATGCTGACGCTGACAGCGGCGACCGGACACCTCGGGGTCGGCGATGTGACGCGTGCGCGGGACGCGTTGGCCGAGGCAAAGCAGATCGCGGGGGTCACCGGCGAGAGAGGCGGGTGGTCGCATTTCGGGCCGACCAACGCTTCCTTCTGGGAGGTCGCGCTCGAGGTTGACATGGGCAACCCAGGCCGCGCGGTCGAGATCGCGCGCACCGTTCAGCCGTCCGCCGTCGACTCGCCCAGCCGCCAGGTTGCCTTCCACCTCGACGTCGCCCGGGCGTTGACGTCGCTCCGCGGACGGCACCACGAAGCGACTCGCCAGCTGCTGACGGCCGAGCGGCTCGCCCCTCAGCGGACACGCTCGGCACCCCACGCTAGGGAGACGGCGCGCGAGCTCGCCGAAACTGCGAAGAAAGCGGCCGTCGGGCCGGACCTCCGCGGGTTCTGCGAGCGCGCCGGAGTCGCTGTCTAGAGCACGCACGACATCCCGCGAAATTTGGTGCTGCCAGTTGGCAGCACCAACCCTCCAGATCAGCCTTACGTTCCGTGTTACCGCGCTGGCGGCGAGTAAAACGGACGGAAGGCGCTCGCATGATGGATCGACGTGCGACCGAACCGCGGGGCGACGCGCTGCCCGCGGGCACGCAGCCGCCCGATTACGACCCCGGTAGCCGCCAGCGCGGGCAATCTCCTGCGGATGAGGACGGGGGTCCGGCACCCGCGGGATTGGGTGATGGGGACGTGGAGCACCGCAGCCGACTTCGCGTCCCCATCGTCACCGACCACTCCGGTGACGACCGAGGACCCGCAGCCGTGTACTTGCGGGCTAGCGCCGATCCAACTCAGATCGACAAACCGATCCAGGGCGTGGAAGAGGCGCACCGCCGCGCCTCGCGCTTCGCCTCGCGCTACGGCTACCCGATCATCGGACGGTTCCAAGACGTCACCGATCTGCCGCTCCCGTCCGTCGATTCCGCCTTCGGGCAGCTGCTCGAACAGATCGACGCGGGTGTGATTCGCGTCGTGCTCATTCCGTCGGCCATTTGGCTCGCGCCGATTCCGGAGGCCCAGCAGCGGATGGCGGCGATGATCGCCGACCACGGGGCGACGCTGGTGCTCGTCGACGCATCGACGGCGCTGGGCATCACACCTTCAGGCAGATGATCGGGTCGTGCTCTGGCATCGGCCGCTCATCCCCGAGGACGTAGCGACCGCTTACGGGCTGCTCGATCTGCGCATCCCGTACGTCATGCATCACGGCCACGACGACGAGACCCGGTGCAGCTCCGGCCTGCACTGGGGCGCCGTACCGCTGTGGCCGTGCTCCCGCGTCCAGTGGGCCAGGGACGTAACTCGCCGCCGAGGTACGCGGCGAGATCGACCACTCTGCAGAGGAGCCTCACCCGTGAGTACCGATGATCTCGCCGGCGTCTTCGCGCTCGCCCAGCGAGAGATCGTGGGTGTGAAGGCCATCTCCCGTGCGTGCCCCACCCGCGATGCTGCGGCGTTCCGGCACTGGCGGGTGACGCGACGTCTTCCACCCGGCTGGGGCGACGAGTGGACGACGCTCGTGGCCCGGACGGTCCAGCCCCCGGGCGGTGTACCGATCCGTCGGCTGTGCCTCCTGCCCCACGGCCACACCGACTACATCGACTTCCTGCTCTGCGCCCTCGAGCCGGTCGCGGCCGCGGGTGAAGATGTGCGGATCGGCTGGCTGGAGGACTATGGCGAGCAGCCCGGCCGACGATGGATCATCGATCGGCGATCGACCTGGAAGTACACGGCCCAGGGGCTGGTGGAGACACCGGCCGACGACCTGGACGCCCGGTGGATCACCCGCGTCGAGGCGACGCCGACCCTCAAGGACCACGTGCGCAGCTTCACATGATCGTCGCCCCGCGGATGACCGCGTCAAACCTGTCCGGTCCGGCGCCCGGCCGGTCCGGGGTACCGAAGGAGGCACAACATGGCCGCGGAGACGTGCCCGAGTTGCGGGCAGCGGGTGACCGTGGGCAGCGACGGCAAGTTCAATCCGCATCAGAAGGGCGGCACCGGCACGGCGACGTGCCCCAAATCCAACAAGCAGGCGTGACCTGATCGTCGCGCCCGGTGCGGAGGGCCAAGGCTGCACCGGGCGCGACCCGACGAGAGGTACCGTGCCCCAGTGAGTTTCGCTGCCTACTACGCCGATCCCGAGCCCCACGAGCACTTCACGGTGGTCCGCCTCTTCGAGGAGGCCTTCACCGCGGCGCTGCCCACCGGCGGTATCGCCGCCTTCCGATCGACCTTCGGCGATCCCAACGCCGGCTCGTCGGACGCCGGCTGGTACCTCGACCTCGCCAGCGGTGCCACCATCGAGCTGAACTGCAACGGCGGCGCGGGCAACGGCGGCGGCGGGCCCCTCGGTCAGACCGCGGAGTCGATCGTCTACGGGCCAGCGGCCGCCCCCGCCGCGGTACCAGATGTTCCGACCGACGGATCCGGCCGCGTCCGGCTGGCCGACGTCGAGGCCTGGATCGCAGCCGTCGTCACCCACGCGGCCCCGGTCGACCAGGACGGCCAATCGTGGCTCCGTGACGTCGAGCGCTACAGCCTCCGGCCCGACCGCGGCGCGTCGCCGCACAAATACGGGGTGACCGCCCGCACCCACGCGGGCGGCGGCACGTTCATCTACTTCCGCTACGCCACGCCCCGAGGGCAGCAGCCCCGCGGCGAGCAATACACCGGTGTCCCGGACGCTGTCTGACCATCGTGCCTGTGGACAGCCGGAGCAGCATCAGTCTCGACTCGGGCATCCTGGTGTAGTCGAGCGGGACGAGGATCCCGGGCAGGCGCCGGCCGCGGCCGCGGCCGCGAGCAGGCGGGGCGCCGAGCTCTGGAGCGCACCCCCGCGCGACCCTGAAACGACGGAAGTGGCCCCGTCCTCCAGGAGGAGGACGGGGCTACTTCGACCGAGATGCAGTTCACCTAACCCGGCGGCGAACCTACCGCAGCGGCGCTCGCCGAGCGACGTCGCCAGGGCGCGCCTGGTGCCGGGTGCGATAACCCGCGATAAACGCGGCGGCCGCGGGGACGAGCGGCACGACCGCGGTTTCGATCGGATCGGGTAGCCAGGCCAGCAGCGTGAGGTCGGCGTCGAGGAACTGCAGGATGGTGAGACCGACGACGCCGGCGACGTATGAGCCGATCGTGGCCCAGGTGACCTTAGGTTCGGGCGCGCGGTGCTTGGCGACCGGGCGCTGTGCGGGCGGTGGTTGTGCTGGGTACTCGTACACGCAGATCTCCTACTCGACGGGCGTGGGCGATGGGCTGATGACGACGATCGGTGACTCGATCCCGCGCTCGATCCGCCAGAGGTGCAGGCCCAGCCAGGGGACCACGCCGAGGACCAGGGCGAGCATCACGGTGCTGAGGTACAGCGCCAGCTCGACCCGCAGGGGTGGCCGGTAACGCAGCTCCACCACCTCGGGCCGGGGATCGATCGCCGGCATCTGCCTGGTCTGGGCGATCGGCGGCCGCACCGGTGCGCGGCCGCGGGCGTGCCGGAACGGCTCCGGCTCAGCCGGCGGCCGGTACGCGACCTGACCGCGGCCGCGGCGGTGACTCGGCGCTGTCACCGGCCGCTCTGCAGATAGGCCAGGATCAGCGGCACGAGCACGGAGAAGACGACCGCGAGCCCGGCCTGCCAGCGACGGGACTCCGCCACCGCCAGTCGCGCTTCGAGTTCGGCGACGTCCTTCTGTACCGCGGTGAAGCGGATGTCGACTTCGCTGCGAGAGACGAGCTGCCGCACCTCCATCGACAGCGCGTCGATGCGCCGGCCGACCTCGCCGAGGGTGATGTCGTCAGCCATCTCCACTCAGCCGCCCCGCACGGTCCGCGGGTCACCGGTGCCGCCGAGCAGTTGCTCGAGGCGCAGCAGCGCGTTCTCGATTCCGGTGAACCGCTTGTTGAGCAGCTGGAACGCCCGGTCGTGTTCGAGGGTCTTCCCGACGCTCCAGCCGATGAGGCTGTCGAGCGTGACCTCCTCCTTCACACCGTCGCCGTTGCGGTCCACCTGGAACTTCGTGCTGCCGTCCATGTCTTCGTCCTCTCCTTCGGGCCCGTCAGGTCCCCAGCCGGCGAACAGGCGATCGCCGAGCGTCTCGTCCAGGGCGTGCGCGCGGCCCACGCCGACGTGACACCAGGAGGTGTGGCCCTGGCCGGTGTAGATCTCCCACTCCCAGCCGGTCGACGCCGCGGCGTACATCGCGCGTACGCCGTCGATCGCCGCGCCGGTGATCAGGTCGGGGTCGCCGATCAGCTCGGCGACGTCGGGCAGCTCGTCCGCTGCGCAGCGGCGCCGGACGTCCTCGAGCCACTCGCCGTGATAGCCCCAGGTGCCGCGGCCGATGTCGATTGCGCACGCCGCCCGCAGGTCCGCCGGCGGCTTGTTGACGTTGCCCTGCAGCGAGTAGTCGCTCTGGTGGCTGGTGCCGAGCAGCCGGGACACCGATAGGTGGTATCCGCCGTGGTGGTCGTCGTCGCCACCAATCCCGACCAGGACGGCGCCGAGCCGCTCGAGGTGGTCGTCGAACGAGAGCAGCGCAGGCGCAGCGTGCTCGTTGTACTTGCGGAACTGGGTCATCGCGGCCACGACGCAGGCCTCCGATCCGGTCGGAAATGTGGAACCACCGCGCTCAGTGGCGGGTACGGCGGCGCTGCAGCTGCGCGATCGCGCGGGATGTTGAGAGGGCGTCGGTGTCCAGCTCGAGCTCGACGGTTCCGTCGGAGAGCCGGAAGTCGGTCGCGACGATCCGGAAGTTGGTGACGCCGTCGCGGCCGTCGGAGTTGAGTGCGTTGGGCAGCGGGTCGACGCCGCGGACCTGGATCAGCCCGCCGGCGCGGATCTTCTGTGGGGGGTCCTGGTGTCCGGTCTCGAAGTTGGGGACCGGGCGGGCGATGGTGAGCCGGCCGTTCTGGCTGGGCATCGCGTGCTCGCCTAGGTACGCGTCGCCGGTGCTGATGGCCGCGGCCGCCGAGCCGATCTCACTGCCGAGGTCGATGCGGTCCGAGCGCGTCAGACCGGCGCGGGTCAGAACCGGGACACTGTTCGTGCGAGTGGTGGTTTGCTGCCGGCCGACCTTGTTGGTCCAGGTGACGGCGACCTTGTTGTAGAGATCGGCGGCCGAGCCCGGCGACGACCACCCGTCCTCGATACCGGCCGAGTACTTGATGTTCGTCGGCCAGGGGCGCCACTCGATACGCCACTTCCCGGACCTGGCGATGGTCTCCCAGGCTGCCCAGTAGAACGCGCCCTCGAGCGCCATCAGGTCGTTGAACGTGTCGACGACCGTGGTCGAGTCGTAGGCCAGCTGGGTGATGTGCTGGCTGGTCTCCTCGATGAAGGCGTCGAGCGGGTCGTACTGGCTGGTGTGCGACCCGATGAGGTCCTGCACGATCTGGCTGGAGGTGACCCACGGATCGGAGTGGTCGCTGACCGGGTGGCCTTCTTCGTCGACCAGCGCAGAGCGTACGACGATGTCGTACCAGAACGTCCAGATCTCGTCGGAGGTCGGAGAGCTGGGGTTGGTGCGGTCCATGCGCAGGTGGAGCATGGTCTGCCCGAAGGCAAAATCCACGCCGACTTCTCCGAAGAACGACGTCGGAGACGTGCTGATCGTGGTCGAGTCGATCAGTGTTGCCGCGGGATAGACGTACATGCGTGATTCCCAGCCCGGCGATGTGTCGCTGGCGTACGCGGTCGCGCGAACGGATCCGAGCGCGAGGCCGGCGTTGTAGATGCGCAGGGACCGGGCGCTGACGTACTGCGGCGCGGCGGCGGCGACGCCGCCGGGAAACGCGACTTTGACGCCGTCGTTGTCGTTGGCGTCGGTGAAGGTGCTGACGGTCGTGTTGGCTTTGCTGCCGCCGAATTTCACGTAGTGATCGATCGAGGTGTCGATCGGCACGTACGGGAAGTGCTCGTCCTGCGCGTGCGCGGACGGGCCGATCGCGGTGACGTCCCAGACCTGGCCGTCCTCGCCGGAGCTCTTCCCCGGATCCTCGATCCGGCCTTCCCAGAGCGTCGAGCCGTCCGTGGTGTCGTACACGTACATCCGGCCGAAGATCTGGATCTCGGGGCAGATCTCGTCGACGGGCCGGTGCAGCGAGAGGGTCGCGGAGGAGAACCCGCCAGGCGCCCGGGTCCGGAACGTCAGATCGCGGACTTCCTCGACGAGCAGCACGTCGGCGAGGTGGCTGGTCAGCCGGACCGAGATCGGCAGCAGTAGCGACCCGTCGAGGCCGACCGCGACCCGGTTGGACGGAGGCAGCCGGGTGTCCGGTGCGCGGAGGATGATCGCGCCCGGCGGCAGCGGCCGGCGGCGCTGAGCCCGGATGTAGAGCGGTGGCGGTGCCGCGATCGGATCGGGAAGAAACAGCCCGAAACTGCCGAACTCCGTGAAGTCGGCCGCGCCGGCGTCGCGGTGCGATTGGAGGGTGGCGTACGTCGTCGACGTCGTCATCCACGCCGGGGTGCTCGCCGTCCGCAGCGTGGTCCACCCGACGCTGGCGTAGCCGTCGAGGGAGTAGTCGAAGACCACCTGTCCGGCGGCCTCGCGCACCCGCAGCCAAATCGGCGCGAGCGGGTTGAAGGCGGCGGTGACGGCCCCACCGTCCGCGAACCCGACCTGCAGTGCCGCGGTGAGCAGGCCCATCGCGGCGTCGGCCCGGAACAGGATCCGCGTTCCGGCCGTGACCGTGTCGGACTCGATGAGGAGATCCGCGTACGCCGTGGTGGCTCCGGCCGCCGAGGGCAGGGTGACGACCTGGGTCACGGCGGTCGAGCCGGGGATGCCGAAGGTCTTGGCGCTCCGGTAGCCGTTGAAGCCGGTGTCGCACTGAACCCGGGCGCGGCCGCCGACCTCGCTCGTGACACCGAAGGTGTTCGGCCACCGCGTGGTGTCGAGGATGTTGTCCTCGAAGTCGTCGACGAGCGACTGGTAGAGCAGCCCAGGTGCGACCGGCCCGCGGGAGATGATCGGGCGGGTAGGAAACGAGCGACCTACTCGTGCCACGGCGCCCCCTTCACCAGCTGGAGGCCCGCATCACGGCGGAGCTGTTGCCGCCGACGATCGGGCGGGTGGTCGGTCCGGGGGTGCCGGCACCGGGGGCCACGCCACCGGTGTTGATGTTGTCGAGCGTCGCGTTGGTGTTGCTGCCGCCGACGCGGTTGGTGCTGAACTCCCAGTTGAGGTCGGTCTGGGTTGTGAGCCAAGCGCCGAGCGATCGAGCGACCTGCCGCATGATCGACCACGTCGCGCCGTCGGCCGACTTCATCCAGTAGATGTTGCTGGCGTCGTAGTACCAGCCCAGCCAGGCGTGATTCACCGCCGAATAGGTCTCGCTGACCGGGGTGCTCACGTCGGTGAAGGTGTTGTCGGTCGAGTAGAGGACCGCGGTGATCGTGGGTGTCGTGGGCGCGAGGTCCCAGTCGTAGGCGATCCGGATCGACGCGTCGGTGCTCGACGCATCGGCGATCGCCAAGAAGGTCTCTTGGTTGGTCGCCGCCGTGCCCTCCGGCGCGGGGACCGGCTTGCTGTAGAGCCCGCCGCCGGCCCACGAGTAGTTTCCCGACCGGGCAGCGTTGGCGAACGACGTCGCGCACACGACCGTCAGCGCGTTGCTCGCCACCGTCACGGCGCCGACCGACTGCGTGAACGGGGTATTGGCCTGGACGAGCGCGAGCGACCCCTGATTCGTCGGGAAGTCGGTGACCAGCGTCGTCAGGTCGGCCATCGGTAGATCCGCTCAGCAGCGGCCGAAGAGCAGAACGGGCCGGGCGTTGACGTTCTGCACGGCGGTCAGCCGTACGACGAAACCCTCCTGCAGGTCACAGTCCGGTTCGTCCTGCAGCGGCTCGTCGTAGGCGAGAGTGCCGCCGTTAGGTGTCAGGCGGAATTCCTCGATCGGGGTCAGCGCGGTGGGCTCCGTCGTCCAGTTCCGCGCCGCAGTCACGCCGACTGTCGTGCTGCGTCCGGTGTGCAGCACCGGGGTGACGACCGTGTTGTTCGTCCCGGTCGGCGGCTGGGTGGCGAACGTCGACCGGCATAACTCGATCAGGACGGGCGTGTTCGCAGCGTTGACGCCGTCGAACGAGATCCGCAGCCGCTTGAGGTAGATCGCGAACGCCGCGCCTGCCCGTACGCCGAGGACGGTCTTGGCCACTCCAGCGGCCAGCGCGATGTCGGCGCCGGCGGGGAGAGTCCAGATGCCACCGCTCACGTAGTGCTCCTCATGTGGTCGGGGGCCGCATGCCACCGAGGTACCGCGGCCAGTAGATGGGGACGGCTCTGACGCTGTTGTTCAGCAGGTGACCGGCGGCGCTCTTGGTGCCGGCGTCGTCCAGGACGCGGACGAGGTTGTAGGCGTCGTTGGGGCTGACCATCGGGGTTCCGCCGACGATCGGAATCAGGGCCGTCGGGTAGACCTCGCCGGCCGCGCCGAGGCCGTAGGCCTTGGGCCGGGCGGAGGAGTCGAGCATTAGCGACGTCGGGCCGGCCGTGCCGGGCCAGAGGATCTTGCACAGCCGGTCGTCGGCGGGCATCCCGACGACCGCGTCCGTTTCGAGATTGCTCGCGCCGTCGGTGATGCACTGCTGGACGCGGATCTCGTAGCCACGTGCCGGGAGGTCGACGCCGCTGGGTCCGTCGGTGCCCGGGTCGTAGCCGAACGGGATCTGGATGGTGCCCAGGTCGACCCACCGCCAGACCGTGTCGGCGGGCAGTACGACGCCGACGGTGTCGGGGATGTACTCGGTGACGCCGTCGGGTGAGAACGCCAACCGGACGCGCACTTCGCCCGTCGCGTTGGTCTTCCGGAATCGGCCGTAGAGCCGGGACTTGCCGCGCACGTCGACACCGGGGACCGAGCCGAAGACGCCGGACAGGCGCGTCACGAAGTCGCTCGTCAGCGAGGTCGAGCGGGTGTAGTTGTTGCCGGTGCCCGAGGCGGTCGGGTCGTTCCCCGGCAGCGTCGTATTCGCGGCGCGATCCATTGCCTCGGCCTGCAGGATCCACGGTGCGTTGGCCGGGTTCCCGCGGCGGCGGACGGAGATCACCATCTCGCGGCGGCCAGGGGCGATGACGTCGTCTGCGTCGAACTCCAGGTACAGCGGAGTCTCGACGTCGCCGAGCACACCGTTGACCTCGAAGTAGCAGCCGGTCGCCGGGTCACCGGAGATCGTCACCGGCGCGAGGGTCTGTTTGAGGCCGAGCGCGAACGGCTCCGCCTCGATCGGGATCGTGGCCTGCTTAAGGGTGGTCAGGATCTCCTCGAGCGGCCCGAGCTCGGACTTGATGGTCCGGTAGAACACCGGGTGCGTCTGGCCGGCTGGCCAGTGCCGCAGCAGGTTCGTCGGCCGGTCCAGCTCCCACGCCAGTCGCTGCACGGCGACGGCGACCGCGTCCTCATCCTCGGTCTGCAGCAGCAGCGCGAGCTTGAGTATTTGGTTGCCGTAGGCGGCGGCCGGGATGTGGTCGCCGTGGGACATCAGATTCGTCACGCGCGCTCGACGCAGCGGAGGCGGCCCGAGCGTTGTGCCCGACAGCAGCACACTCCACGGCGCCAGGGACAGGTCGAGCAGGATCGTCGGATCCTCGGTGATGGAGTCGACGAACTGGTAGAGGTCGGGCACTCAGTACTCCCGAGCCAGTCGGTTGGCTTCTCGCCCCTGCTGCGACCCGACCAGCCGGCCGTCGAGGTACACGTCGCGGCCGCCGCTGCGGGCCACCTCGAGGCGCAGCAGCCGCATCTCGGTGAGCAGCGGGCCCAGGTCCAGCGCCGCGGCGCTGCCCGGCCGGGAACCGACACCCGCAGCACCGGGATTGCTCGCACCCGGCCAGGTAACCCGGCCGCCGAGCCAGTCCTCGACCACCGTGGTGGCGATCGCCCGCGACCGGGCCCGAGGGGCGTCCTTGCCGATGTAGGCCTCGACACCACGCTCGCCGTACATGACGGTGGGGCTGTTCACGAAGTGGCTGCCGATGGTGCCGCCGGCGGCCATCTTGTAGTCGATGCCGCCGCGGGCGTAGCCCTTGAACAGGCCACCCACCGGCGCCGTCCCGACGGTTCCGGCCTTGTCACCGAGCGCCTCGTACACGGTCACGACGTGCGCGGTATATGTGCCGTCGTACTGCTCCAATGCCGCGTGGGCGTCCTGCGCCGCCTTCTCGATCGCGGCGATCTCCTCTTTCGAGAGGTGCGCCGCCTCCATCGCCCGCTTCATCGCGGGCGTCAATTTGCCGTCGAACCCGGCGTCGGCGGCCTTCGCCGACGAGTCCTGCATACCGACGACGGCCTGGCTGAGCTGCAGCGACGCGTCCTTGGCTTGCTGGCTGTCCGCGCCGTACTTCGAGGTCGCGTCGGCCAGCGCCTTCTGCGCCGTGGTGAGCTGCTGCTGGGACTGCATCAAGGCGAAAACGGGGTCCGTCTGCGCCTTGAGCGCGTTCGCCTGTTCCTGCATCAGGCTGGTCGTCTGCTGAGTCGCGGTACCGAGCTGGCTCTGCGCGACCTTGGCATTGTCGATCGACTGCTTGTACGCGTCGTACGACGCGGCGACCTCGGGGCCGAGGATGCCGTGCTCGGCCAACCAACCAAAGGCGCCAGTCAGGCCGGTGATGGTCTGGAGGATGCCGCCCAGCGATCCGTTCAAGGCCCCGAAGATCAGCTGCAGCGCGGTCGCCGCGGCGGCGCCCTGGCTGCTCATCTGGGAGAAGGAGTTGCCCAGCATGCTGAGGGTGCCGGCGAGGCCGGTGCCGAGCGCGTCCAGGACGGGCTTGAACGTGACGCTGAGCTCGGATGCCCCTCGGATCAGGTCCTGGAATCCGGACCCGAGCTTCGTCGCGAGCGCGGTCAGGTTGCCGTCGCCGGCGAGGTTCGCGAAGAACTGGCGGACGTCGTTGACCGAGCTGTTCCAGGTCGCGCGGAAGACCTGGGCGCTGGCGATCAGCTGCGGGCCGAAGACCGATGTTGCCTGGGTGAGCTGGGTTTTGATCTGCGTGCCCAGGTCGCCCCAGATACGCAGCAGCTCGGGGTTGTCCTTGACCTGCAATGCGATGGCGGCGCCGATTCCGGCCGCGGCGACACCGGCGATCAGCGCCCCGGTGATCGCCGCGCTGAGCAGAGGCGCGGCCGCGACAGCCGACGCGACGATCGCGCCGCCGACGTAGGCACCGCCTGGACCTAAGTTTTTCAGCCCGTCGTTGATCGCCGATCCGAGCTTCTGCCCGGCGTCCTTGCCGGCCTCGAGCGCCTTGGCGGGGATCGACTTGAAGAAGGACCCGAGCCCGGACGCCGCCGACCCGGCCCCGTTCTTTGCCGACGAGAGACCGGACGAGAGCGCCGAGCCGATCTTCGATCCGGCGTCCTTCGCGGCCGACACCAGCTTGGTGAACAGGTTCCCGCCGGTCGACTTCTTGTCGAGCTTGTCGGCGGCCTTCCCGACGTCGTCGATCGCGCTGCCGAGCTTCTGGACGTCCGATGTGCCGCTGGCCTTGGCGAACACATCGAAGACGAGCTGCTCAGTCGCCACCGGCACCTCCCTTGATCAGTTCCGCCAGGTCCGCCCGGTAGGCGTCCAGCTCGGGAATGGTGAGGTCACGCAGGTCGCGGGGCCGCAGCCCGTAGATCCGGCTCATGCGCGGCGCGAGCGCGGTCAGGAAGTCGGTCAGTCGGACGCCGGCGAGGTCGGCGGCGAATCGGACAAAGGGAGGGCCGTCGCCTTCTCCTGCTCCGGGTCCTCGTCGCCCACGTACTCGACGTCGAGCTTCAGCGTGTGGATGTTGAACTCCGAGAACGGTGTCCGCAGACCGCTCTGCTCCCGGGCGATCCACACCAGCGCCCGGCTGGCCTCCATCGAACCGTTGCCGGTGTAGGCGGCGAGGATGTTCTGCATCAGGACGCCGGTCGCCCGCTCGTAGCGCTCGAGCACCACAGCACGCGCGTTCGCGAGCTTGTCGAAGTCGAGGAACACCCACTCCTCGCCGCCGTACTCCGCACGATCCTCGACGGTCATCCGGAACCGCTTGCCGCTCAACCCGTGCTCCCTAGCTGGTGATCTTCTTCGCGATGTCGTCCAGGACGCGCTTGAGCTCGGCGCGCACCGCGCCGCGCTGCTGCTCGGCGGGCTGGTCAAAGAACCTGGGCTTGACCGACTGCGCGACCCACACCTCGCGGTTGGCGTACACCGGGTGCCGCAGCACGCCGTTGTTCAGCGCCGTGACCTTGCGGTCGCGCGGATTGCCCTTCGCGGTCGCCTGGATCGTGAGGCCGGCTGCCTGGTTCTTCGTCTTGAAGCGGAGCGCGGCACGCAGCACCGGGGCGTATCCGCTGGGCATGAACTCGCCGACGCCGGCCTTGACCGCTCTCGGGATCTGCCGGGCGCCGCGGTTGACGCCCTTGCGCAGCTCGGCGTTGAGCTCCTTCTCGCCGAGCCCCTTGAGCCGCTTCCCGAGGACGTGGGCGCGGTTCGCGCCGGTGACCGAGAAGTTGACGGCGGTCGCCATCGTCAGGCGACGGCGCGCGAGGTCGGGCCGCTCGTCGGCCACTCCAGCTCTTTCACGGCCGCCTGCCCGACCGCCCCACCCAGGCTGTACTGGGTGACCTGGGTGAGCCCGGTCCACTTCGGGTTCGATGTCGAGACGGCGTCGGAGTCGGCCCGGGCCTCGAAGGTGACCGCCGCGTCAGCCTTGTAGAGCGGGAAGAGCACGGCGTCGACCTCGCCGGTGCCGAACGAGTCGAGGAACGTGATCTTGATCGTCCCCTTCTCCAGGCCCTTCGCGTGCTCCATCGCGCCGCCGGAGCCGGAGGTCGTCACGTCGAGGTCCTCGCGTTCGAGCGGCACCTCGACCTTCTGGACGTAGGCGGTCAGGTTTGTGCCGTTGAGCACGAAGTACGGGTCGATCAGCACCTTGTAGGGCATCGGCGGTTCTCCTGTTCAGACGACGGCGAGGAACCCGGCGACTTCGCCGGTGCCGGTCAAGGCCGAGACGTTCATGCGGAAAAACTGCTCGCCCGGCAGCGGCCCGGCGAGCGGCGTCATGAACGTCGCGCCGGCGGCGGTGATCGGGCCGATCGTGCCGCGCACCGTGGGCGAGGTCATGCCGGCGTTGTCGTCGGATTGGACCTGCACGGTGATCGACGCCGGCGGGGTGAAGACGTGCAGGATCGCGAAGAGCCGCTGCCCAGTGATCGGCGCGCCGAGGGTGACGACGGAGCCGAGCTGCCCGGTCGCGGCCACCGCGCTTTTCGGTTTGGCCAGCTGGCCGCGGAGCAGCCCGTAGCCGCCTTTTCCCGCCAGGGCGGCCTCGAAGGCGCCGAGCTCGCCGAGCTTGCCGGCCGGTGAGCCGTAGCCCATCTGCGCCGCTTTGAACGCCCAGGCCGGTTGGGTCGCGGTCTCCGCCATCGACACGGTCCAGAGCCGCTCGCCGTCCTGCTGGTGAGCGAGCCACAGCTCTTCGTCGACGCCGCCGGTGGTCGCTGATCCCCAGTTGCCGGCGAGGGTGGCGGTGACGTCTTCCAGGCCCTTGGCCCACTCGTGCGCGCCGCCGGACCCGAACACGGTCGCCTGAACCGCCGCTCGCTCACCGGCGGCGCTGAACTCGGACGACACCGGCTTGTACGCGAACGCGTCGCCGTAGATCGTGACGTCGGTGAGCGCGACGCCTCCGGGCCCGGGCACGTCAGCTCTCCGGGCCGGTCTCGGTCGTCGACGGCGATCCAGCGGCGTCCTGGGCGGCCTGCGACATCGGTTCGATGCAGCCCGCCGCGACCGCCGCACCGACGTTGATCGGGCTGTCCTCGGCGATCGTGACGATGCCGCCGGTCGCGACGTCGAGGTAGGGGTTGGGCCCGACGACCCGGTACCGGTGCTTGCGCGGGGTGGCCATCAGAACGCTCCTCTGGTGTGGACGGGTACGCGCAGGACCGCGCCGATGTGGTCGTCGCCGGCGGCTTCCCACTGGCCCCCGTAATCGCGCAGGTAAGCGACGTGGGCCTGGGTGTGGGGCAGTCCGAGGTCGGAGTCGAACAGTGCCCGCGGGATCGACTTGTCGCCGTCGATGTCGATCAGCTCGTCCAGGTCGATCTGGCCGGGAGCGACGAGGGCCTTGCTCGTCATCACGATCAGATCGATCGGCCACTCCATGTGCGAGCGGCCCGAGGTCGACCGGTAGTCCACGCCGTCACCGACCATGACCACCGCGGCGGGCAGCGTCACGACGGAGTCGAGGTACGGGTACACCGTCAGCGTCGGGATCGCTGCCTCGAGCACCGTGCGGATACCGGCCCGGACCTGCGCGAGCGTTGCCACGTCAGGCGAACCCGTCCGGACGCACGAACTTCTGCAGCAGCACGGTGACGTCGACGTCGCCGGGCCGGACCCGCATCACACCGAACTCGCCCAGGCCAGCGAACCCGGTCGGTGACTCGCGCCGTTTGAACAGCGCCGCGGCGCGCAGCAGCGCCGCCTCGTGGACCTGCGTCGGGACCGCCGACCAGCCCCACCGGGCGGTCACGCGGATCCGCGACTGCCACACCCACATCGATGCCGGGTACGGGGATTCGGCCAGCAGCCACCAGGCGTGCGGCACCAGGCCGTCGCCGGCGGCGTTCAGCGGCTGCAACTCGTACGCGTTCGCCGCGATGGCGCTGTAGCTGACGCCGTCGGCCGCGCCCTCGACGATGAGCCCGGTCGTGTCGCCGACGTCGTCGATCAACACCTGTCGGCTGCAGCCCTCGTACACCCGCGGCGTAGCGACCGAGTCGAGCCAGAACCGGCGGCCGCAGTGCAGGTCGATCTCGCGGCTGGCGGTGTCGATCTTGCTCTGCAGCTCGTCGGCGTCGAGGGTCTCGCGAGTGTCGTTCAGCCGGGCGCGGAGCTCATCGACGGTGCAGTAGCTCTCCATCGCTCACCTCCTCGTCGTGCGGGCCCGGTGGCCGGGCGGCCGGGAGGACAGTCCGGCCACCGGGGTCCGTCACCTGCGGCGCGTCCGTCGGGTCGTCGCGCGCGGCGGCACGGCGGTGTCGTCGACGGCGGCCGGTTCCGCGTCGACGGCCGCCGGTTCCGTCTCGCTGGCCGGAGGCTCCTCGTCGCCGGTCGGCGGTTCCCCGTCGCCGGCCGGAGGCTCCTCGTGCTGCAGCGGCTCAGGCACCAGCCGCTGCAGCTCGGCGTCGACCTGCGCGACCCGGTCGTCCAGGCCGCGTGCGACATAACCGCGACGCTCCTCGAGTAGCGCCGCGATGTGGGTCTCCTCGGCCGTCGGCACCTCGAGGTAGCCCACGGCGCCGCTGCGGACGCTGCGCACTGGCAGCTGGTCGGGCACGCTCAGCCCCGCGTCTCGCGCGGCGCGGACTCACGGGTCGTCCGCGCGGCGCGCGGAGCGCCGTGAACGCCTGACCCGGCGCGGGCCCGGTCCGCGGCCGCGCGCCGGTTGGCGGCCAGCTGTTCCACCGACTGCGGGGTGCCGTCGGGGTGGACGTAGCCTTCCTCGCCCGGCCGGGGCCAGGACTCGTCGGCGCGCTGCTCTTCCGCCAGGTCCTGCGACGGAGTGTCGGGCTGTGCGGTGTCGTCGTCGTTGTCAGCCATGCGTTCCTCCGGATCAGAAGACAGGGGTGACGAGGCCGGTGCCGGAGATGACACCGATCGACTTGGGGTACCGGGACGCGTGCAGCGCGGCGTAGTTGTAAAACCGCAGCAGCACCGAGAGCTGGTCGGCCTTGGTCTCGCGGAAGGCCTCCGACCGGGGGGTGCCCTCGTAGAGGATCGAGTCGATCGACCGGAAGATCAGGATCCGGTCCTCCGTGCCGCCGCCGAGGGTGACCGGGATGTTCGGGTCGACGTAGACGGGCAGGCCCTGCAGGTAGCCGACCAGGCCCTCGGACGCGACGCCGTTCTGGACGGCCAGTGCGTTCATCGGCATGCCCGCCGCGGGGACGACCAGCGGTCGGCCCTGGCTGTCGGTTGCGGCCAGGAACGTCGCCCAGCGCCGCGGGTGCATGACGATCGTGTCCGCGGGCAGCAGCCGGGCGGTGTGGATCTGCTGGATCGCGTCGGCGACCTTCGGGTACAGCTCGGCCAGCGTGGGCGTCGCGTCGGTGTAGGTGACCGCGACGGCGCTGGCGACGTTGAGCAGACCGACCTTGTTGGTCGCGTTGTTGTTGATGACGAAGACGTCCAGCTTCGTCGCGTAGTCCGCGGCGAGGTCGGCCAGCAGGACGTCGTCCATGTTGACCGGCGACTGGTCGAGCAGCTGCTGGGCGATGACCTGCTGCCCGGCGATCGTGGCGACCGCGGCCGACACGGAGTTGGTGGTCGCGTCGGTGTTCTGCACCGCGGTGTTCTGCGAGGTCTGCTCGGCCGTGGCCGTACCGGTCGCGATGCGCGGCAGGCTGATCGTGTCAGTACCAGGCGGCAGCGGCAGCTGACGCAGCCGATCGGCGGTGATGCGGCCGGCCCGGGCGAGGGTGATGTACTCCTGGATCATCCACAGCGGCGGCACGAACTCGCCGCCGGCGCCGTCGGTGGTGGTGAGCGCCCGGGCGTGCAGGTCGGCGTTGACGGCCTGGTCGTTGCGGCGGAGCCGGTCGGCGGCCTGGTGGTCGCCGAGCATCTGCGCGCGCATGATGTCGCGGAAGTAGGACCGCTGGCCGCCCTTGGCGTACTGGTCCGGGTCGGTCACCTGGGCGCCGCCAGCGTTGCGCTCGCGCTGCTCACCGGTCTGGCCGGCGGCCGCGGCCGCGGCCGCAGCGCGGGTCGCACGCTCCTCGGTCTGCTCGATCTCGGCGATACGCGCTTCGGTGGCGGTGATGTCCTGGTCGACGCCGCGGATCGCGTCGAGCGCGCCGTCGATCGTCTTCTTCTCGTCGTCGGTCAGCTTGCGCTGCTCGGTCTCGGCCGCGGCCACGACGCGCTCGGCGTCGGTCTTAAGCGCGGCCCGCTTCACCGTCAGCTCGGCGAGCAGACGGCGCAGGTACTCCAGCATCAGCTGGGCTCCCTTCGATGGGATGAACGGGGGTCGCGCTCGCGGTCGTCGGGGTGGTGGCCCAGGTGGTGGCACGCCGAAGCGCGCTCCGGCGTGGGCTCCGGCGCGTCAGAGGTGCGAGCGGTAGGGGCTAGCCGAGCAGCGCGAGGCGCGCCCGGCTGAGCGCCGGGTCGTGCCCGGCGGGTTCGTGGGTCGCCGGAGCGAACCGGCGCTGCAGGCGCTCGAGCAGATCGCGGGCGGCCTCGTCGGAGAGGCGGCCTGGGTCGAACGACCGCGCGGACTCGACCGACGTCGACGGGTTCGCGCCGAAGTTGACCACGCTCACGTCGCCGCGGTGCAGGTCGACTTCCTCGACCGCGAGCTCCTCGTAATCCGGCGACCAGCGCTGCCGGGTGATGCGGAACGCGAAGGACATCTCGTCGACGGCGAGGTCCTCGATCGCGGCGAGCATGTCGCCGACGTCGCGGCGCTTGCCGTTGACGTCGGCCTCCATGTGCAGGCCGGTCGTGTCCTCGGACAGCCGCAGCGTCCCGGCCTTGGTGTAGGCCATCGACAGGCCGCCGTGGTTGAGCAGCAGCTGCACACCGGGGTTCTCCTGCAGCGTCTTGGCGAATGCACCAGCGCGGACGGTCTCGGTGTAGGGGCCGAGCCAGTCCCACATCTCGTACGGCGCTTCGGTCACCGACGCGTACCCGGTCAGCGTGCTGACGCCGCCGGCCTTGGCTCGGACCTCCAGCTGCACCGGGTAGGCCCGGGTGGAACGGGCCTCCGGCTTCGCGGCGCCGCGGTCGCTCTTGGCCGCCATGCTCACCCCTCGTCCTTCTCCGGCGCGCCGGTGCCCGGCGGCGTGGTTGCCTTCGGTTCGTTCGGTTGGTCGCCCCACGGCACGGGCGGCTGGTCCTCAATCGCGCGGACCTCGTTCACGGTCAGCCAGCGGTTGGCCAACGCGAGGGCGTGCGCCCGGTAGCGGTCGAGGGTGCTGGTGCGCAGCAGCGCGGCCCGCTCGAAGCGGACGTACTCGCCGGCGGGAAGCAGCGCGCTGAGCCACCGCTCGGCGCGGGCGAGCCACGGGTCGAGGGTGTAGGCGAGCAGGTCCAGGACGCGCTGCTCGCGGTTCTGGTACGTCAGCGTCCCGCCGGTCTCGTAGCCGAGGACCTCCGGCATGCCGGGCCCGTAGATGCGGGCGCACTCGGCGCTGGTGTAGCCCTGCGTCTGCAGGAACTGCGACTCCTCGGCCGAGACCTGGATCGCCTGGTACTTCCAGCCGCGGCCGAACACGACCGGTTCCCGGCGACCGCGCAGGGCCTGCAGGAACCGCAGCTTCGCCTCAAGCGCCTGGCCGCGGTTGAGCTGAGCCTCGTCGTTGGTCAACAGCGCGGACGGGTGCGCGCCGTCGGTGAACCACTGCGCGCCGTACCGGGCGGCCGACAGGCCCTGGCCGATCGTGAGGGCGTGCTGCTCGATCGGCGAGAGACCCATGACCTGCCCGGACATCGGGTACGCCCGGCGGTGCCAGATGTTCGCGGCCGGCCGCTCTTTGCCGTGCACGCGCCAGGTGACCTTGCCGTCCTGCGGGTCACGCCAGCCGATCGCGTCGCCCGGCGCGAGCAGCAGGATCTGCGTCGGGAGGCCGCTCGGCCCGCCGCGGGCGAGAACGTCGCCGGTGACGTTCCCGGCCAGCAGCAGCGCGAAGAACATCTGCTGCAGCCAGTCACTCGCGCCGTAGCCCTCACCCGACGGGTCCTCGAGGAACGGCGTCAGCGGCAGCTGCTTCGCGTGGTCGCCCTCGCCGCGGTAGTGCTGCAGCGGCAGCGTCGACCCGAGGCTGGAGATCAGCACCACCGACGCCCAGATCGCGACCTTCTGCAGGCCGGCCTGCGGTGTCCGCGGTAGTGCGTTGGCGAACGAGCTGAGCATGCTCGGCGGGTTGACCAGCGGCGGATCGGGCAGCCATTGGCGCTGCAGCGCGGGCGAGCTCCGGAAGAACACGCTCACCGCGACAACCGCCAGTCGACGGCCAGCAGGAAGACGCCGGCGACGGCGAGCCCGGCGACCGGGGTGAGCATCCACGCCGCCCCGGACAGCAGCAGCGCGCCGGCCACGCCCGGCAGAAGCCGCAGGCCTCTGCCGGTGGCGTCGGCCAGGCCGGGCAGCAGCCGCATCATCCGAACGCGCACGAAGGCTCCCATCACCAGATGTTGTTCAGCGGGTCGTAGGGCTCTTCGTGGCCGAACTTCGTCCAGCCCCACGATGCGAGCGTCACCGCGACCAGCGGGCTGATGTCGGCGGACATCGACGCCCGGGCCCACGCCCACGCGTCGCCGAGCGGCCGCTTCTGCCCGGCGGCCACCGCGGCGTTGAGCTGCGCCTGGTCGATGTGCCGCAGGTCGCCGGTCTCGACGCACGCCTCGTAGAAGTCGCCGGCGGCCTGAGCCGCCTCCCGGGCGCTCGGTGTCACCAGCTCGAGGCCGCGGGCGGTCAGATCCGGGATGAGCGATCCGGCGGGCCCGGCCGGGTCGACGATCAGCGCGACCGGCTGGCGAGCCTCGGCGAGGTCGGCGATGCAGTTCTTCATCCAGCCGGTGCCGGGCCGGTGGTCGACCAACTCGACGTGCAGCTGGCCCTGGTCGTTGAGGCCGGCGATCGCGATCGATCCGTACGACCGCTCCGGCGTCATGTCCGCGGCGATCGCCACCTGGCCGACGATCCGGCTGTCCTCGTCGGCCAGCGACTGCCAGACCTCGGCCTCGATCACCGACTCGGCCTCGGCCTCGGTGTCGGCGATGTTGAGGAACGCCCGGCGGAACTCCGGGCGCTTCATGCTGAGGTACGCGGCGCGGACGACCGCCTCGGTGGTCGCGCCGAGCACACCCAGGGCCGGCATGCACGAGTGCCACGTCGCCGGGTCACCCGGGTCAGCCTCGGGATCGGCAGACCACTCGAAGTAGGCGATGCCGTCGGTGACGCCGCCCTCGACCGCGGCCCGTCCGATCTCGACCTTGTCGAGCAGGTACAGCGACTTCGCCGTGCCGGCGGTCGAGGTAACCCAGAACTGCGGGTCGAGGCGGGTGTTCATCGCGGGCTTCATCGCCTGCTCGGCCCGGCCGTCGATCAGCGCGAAGGCCTCGTCCTGGACGCCGAGGTCGAGGGTCGGGCCGTGCCCGGCCTTCTCGGTACCGGCGACGATGCCGTGGACGCTGCCGTTGTTCCAGAGGATCGCCTCACGACCGTTGACCAGGCGCTTGCGGTACAGCCGCGCGTAGGGCGACTTGTCGAGCAGGTAGAGGTGCTCGTCCTCCCACTTGATCCGCGCGTCCTTACCGGTCTGCGCGCCGTAGAGGATGGTCTGGCGGTCGCCGGTGATCGTGGGGAACGCGAGGGCCCGGTGCACCTCGACCGGCAGGATCAGCGTCGTCTTGCCCGACTGGCGCGGGACCGTGACGACGATCTCGCGGTAGACCAGCCGCCCGGTCCACGGGTTGATCTCGTACGCGACGTCGGAGACGTACCGCTGCCACGGCAGCATCGGTTTGCCCAGGCGCGCCGCGACCTCGGCGACCTTCGGCCCGTACGTCGGACGCTCAGGCCTGCGCGGCGTCCCCCACCGGGGCAGGCACGTTAGCTCCGGAACTCCCGTGTACGGGGGTGGACAGCCCCGCGAGAGCGTCGTCGTCAGCGCGCCTCACCCCCTCAGCGAGCTTGTCGAGCGTGGCGCGCAGCTCCTTGAGCACGGCGGCGGTGCTGTTCTCCGGGCCGTCGTCGAGCGAGCGGGCCGCGGCGACCGCCGCGGCGGTCAGCGTGCGGTTGAACGGGCCGGCGATCGCGCCGAGCGCCTCGAGGTCCTCGCGGAACGCGGCCTCGACCGGGCCCGGCTGGTCCCCTCCCCTTGCCTGATCACGCAGCGTTACCGAGCTACGCCGCGTGACTGCCCACCCTGCGCTATGTCCGCTTTGGCGGGGGCGTTGGCCGGGGAGAGAAACGGGGAGGCAAGTGCAGGGGGTCCCCCATATGTCCGGTTTAAAAAACTCTGTCCGTTTCCGCTGGTCATCGCGTCACTCGCGCCCGTACCAGTCACGCGATGTCTTCACTGTGCGTAACTGCATGCGGTTGCCTCGCTTCGAGTTACACGTGGAGTGAGCGGCCCGCAGGTTGCTCGGTGCCATGGGGGCACCCCCCTTACTCAGCGGCACGATGTGGTCGACGCTGTTCGCCCCCGGTAATCCGCACAGCGCGCAGATGCCACCGCTCGCGGCCAGCACCAGGTCGCGCAGCCTGCGCCACGGCCTGCCCTTCCGGCCTGCAGTACGGGCACTCACCGTCTACCTGCTCGGCGTAGCGGACGGCGCCGGCGGCGGGAGGTGTGGATCGTGCGGCCGCATCGGGTGCAGCAGCGTCTCCCAGATCAGCAGGAGCGTCAGCAGCAGCACGATCACCGCGGCGAAGTTGAGGACGGCCATGATGTCCTCGGCGACACGCCGCTCGATGGTGTCCGACGGTGCGTCCCGGTTCCGCCGCCAGTTGTACGGATCGTCGAGGTTGAGCACGGTCGGCCTCCCGCCCGCAGCGAGGAACTGTCGGACCTGCGTAGTAACGCGGGACCATCGGGGCCGCAGCGAGGGCCGACGGTCAGGCGGCCGGAGCCCATCGGACGTGGCCGTCGTCAGTGAACGTGAACCGCAGCCCTGATCGGGCCTCGATCGCCCGCTTGACCGCGACGTCGAGCTGCGGATCGGCGAGGTGCGTCACGTAGAACTTCGCGTGGTGCGCGACCCGGTCGCCGAGCAGGACGAAATCGGGCGCCGGCTCGTCGCCGCCACGTGGCCCGTATCCGTCCCGCTCAGCAACGGCGCGCTGGTCCGGCGTGAGGTCGCTCCAGGCGATCCATGAGTCGTCGGCCGCGCTGCTCCACCGCGTGCCGACCACAGCCAGCTGGGGTCCGTCCTGGACGGGCAGGTCGACGTACAGCTTGTGAGGCCAGCCGTACTTCCGGTCAGCCCACTCGGTCCGTAGCCACTCCGGCTCGGCCGCCAGGTCCTCGGGGTGCACACTGCCGCACCAGGAGCAGCGCCGGAAGTGCTCACCATGGGATCGGTCCAGCCAGAACCACCGCTGTACCACCCGCTGCTGACCGATCTCGGGGTGAACAACGGCCACGATCGACCTCCCGCGTGATGGTGCCGGCCGGGCGGACTGCTCGGGGCTCACCCGGCCGGGTACTACTCGGTGAGACGGTGAACACGACGAAGCCCCGGCTCCGCTTCCCGCTTTCGCGCGATGGATGCCGAGGCTTCGTCCGCCCGGGGTGATCAGTCCCGCACTTCCCGGAGGGCTGGTTACCGGGCTGCCCTGGACTTCCCACGCTACTCCCGGCCGTGAAGGACTCCGTGCACTTGAGCCGCTCGGGATGTGAAGTGGTGAGAGGCGGGTTAGGTCCACGTCGCCGGACCCACGAGACCCCTGTTCCGAACGCCCGCAGCCGACGACTTCCCGCGGCGCCGCGGGGGCTCCCCGCCAGCGGCCAAAGTATTACCCCGGACAGGAATCGTCACACTGATCACAGGATGCTTGGCTGCTGGTCACGCCGTCAAGCGACGCGCCTTCTTCTCTTCGGATCGCGTAGCTCTCGGCGGCAGATTCCCAGGAGTATCGGACGGGGCGGCCGGTGATCGTTCGGGGCCACTGGTCGAGGCTCGCCCAGTAGTAGACAGTGCCGATCGGTACGTGGAGGACGGCGGCGATGTCCCGGGCGCTGAGCCATGCGCCCATCCGGATCATGAGCGCACCGTACGCGCGTACGACGCGAGTTCCCAGGCGGTCGATACGCCGACGCGCCGTGGCCTACGAGCCACAGCTAAACCGTACGCCTGTACGGCGAAGGTGGCCGATGCTCGCCCTTGCATGCCGGGCGCTCCCAGGTCGCGCCGCATTCCGCAGGCGGGTCGCCGACCGGCTCCCGGCAGGTAATGGTGCGGTGACCGCCGCCCCCGGTGATGCATTCGCAGGGCTTCCAGCCCACGAGCATCCGGCCGGGCACCAGCAGGTGACCCACCGGGCAGCGCTCGGGCCGATCCTCGATTGACTCCGCCACAGAGTCGAACATAGGTGCGAACACGGTCGAGCGGGGTCAGCTGACCGCTTCCCGGCGGGCTTTCGTGAGCGCGCGGCCGAGCTTGGCCCAGTCGATCGGGGACCACTTCGCGCTGCAGGTGTCACACGCGACCTGGCCGGGGAGGGTGGTGTCGTTCGTGACGATCGCCGCGGTGAGCGCGCCCGGGCAGTCGGCGCCGGTCTCGGCGCACCAGCCGATCCGGACCCGCGCCGTGTGCACCGGGTCGAGGCGGGCGAGGGCGCCATCTCGCAGCGCACGGATTTCGTGGGCGAACTGCGTGATGGGCGACTGGGCGGCGATCCACTCGAGTTGGCGCTCCAGCCAGGGCGCGGCCTCCTCCGGCCGCTCCGGGTGGCCGGGTCCGTCCAGGCCGCGGGCCTCCGCGACGTCGCCGGTCCATCGGCGCAGCACCACGGCGATCGCCTGCCGCTGGGCGCTGACGCCGGCGTCGAAGGGCAGCGGCGCGCTCGTCGACGAGCTGCCCACGACGCCGGCGGCGCGGCCGTGGCCGGTCGCGGCGAGCGACTCGGCGAGCTCGGCGTCCAGCTCGGGCAGCCCGCGGATCCGCGATCGGATCAGGCCGCTGTCGTCGACGACGTCGGCGCCGACCAGCATGCTGCGTAGCGACCGCTCGCAGCCGAAGCACACCAGCGACGGCGGCCGCGTGCCCCGGGTGCGTTCCGGTGCGCGCCGGTGGATCAGCACGCACGCCCCGGTGGTCACTCGGGCCGCCAGGCCGCGTCGTAAGCCGGGTGAGTGGTGAACGGCTGCGCCATGAGCCGCAGCGTCTCGCATGGCCAGTCGCCGCCCTGATAGCGACAGTACGAGCAGTCGCGGTGTCCGGTCTCGTCGTGCAGGTCCACCAGCCGCCGCTTCAGGGCGACATCCAGCAGGACGCTGGCCGGGTCGTGCAGGGCGATGTGCCGGGCCTGCTCGACGCGGCAGCTGCCCTCGTCGTAGATCAGGACGTCGCGCCGGTTGTCGCCATCGGCGTAGAGGACGTAGCCGCTCTCGTCGTTGTCCCAAGGGTCGCGTTCACCGTCGGCGACGTCGGCGGCGGCGACCCAAACGCCTCCCCCGCCGCGGTTACCGGATGCCTCGACGGCTGCTCGCGCGGTCTGCTCGATCTCGTCGTAGCGAGCGAGCAAGAATGCATGAATCCCGGTGGTCACGGGCCTATCTTCCGCTTCGCCTGCCAGGAGCCGCCGGGGCAGGAGTACTGGTGGGCGGTTCGCCGGTCGAAGTCGGCGAGCTCGGGCGGGATTGGGCGGCTGCGGCCGAGGACCCGCACCCAGGGATTGCCGGTTCCGTCGGCGGCCGCGACCAGGACGCACAGGCCGTCCTCGGTGACGTCGATATCCAGCGGCATGATCCGGGTACCGGCGGAGGCCTCGGTCGGCGCCCAGAGAATCGTGCCGTGGCACCACCGGCACCGCCCGGACTGCGGCGGCCGCCGCGGACGCGGCACTGCCGGCCGGGCCTCCCGCGATGGAGGCTCGACCGGCAGCCCGAACAGCTCCGGCTGGTGCTCGGTCACCGCCGGCGGATCCTCCGCACGATCCGGGCCCGGCAGCGGCGCAGCGCGCGGCAGAGCGACGCCCACCGCCAATCGGTCCGGTCGTCGTCCCCCGGATCGTCCCACGCCGGCGTCGGGCCGCTGCGCCACCTCACGACGACTGGCCGGCTGTCCGTACCGCCGCGGTGATCGCGGTCGCGCGGAGCGGGCCGAGGAGGTCGAGGACGACGGCGTCGGCCCACACGACAAGGGCCGCCGGGCCACCTGCTTCGTCCATCTGCTCGCGCATCTGGTTGGCCTCGTCGATCAGGTGCTCGGGCACGATGCACTCGGTGGTGACGTAGCCGTGGTCGTCCTCGTTCTCGACCTCGAACGCGTCGCGGTAGTCGTCGAGCAGCTCGGCGGCATAGTCGAGGCTCCGGGTGGCCGTGATGGTGGCGGGGATCAGCGCGGGGTCGAGGCCGGCCGGGATGACCGGCGGCGGCGGCTCCTGCGGGGCGCCGTACATGGTGCGCGGGTTGTCGTCCTCACCCGCCAGGCTCCGCAGCACGTCGTTGTACAGCCGGATCTCGCCAGCGGCCGCGCGCAGCGCGCACTGGGCCCGGCGCTGGTAGCGGTAGGAGACCTCGGTCCACCTCGCCGAGATAGCGCTGGTGGCCGAGCCGGGGTTGCCTTCGTAGGCCAGCCGGGCGATCCGTCGGCCGTTGCCCGCGCAGGTATCGCCCCAGTCGCCGACGAGCAGGACCCGCTGGGCCTCCATCGCGGCGAGCGCAAGCTCAAGACCCGCGAGCTGGGAGACGTCATCCTGGAGGCGCAGCAGGAGGCCGCGCCATCCGTCGTGGACAAGCAGGCTGTCCGGCCCGGTGCCCATCTCGCGCTCGAACAGCGCGTCGATCGCGTCGACGACACGCAGCCGCTGGGACACGTACGTCTCGGGGCGTCCGGCAGTATGGGTGTCGATGCTCTCGGCGCCGGTGTCGATGTCGATGGCGATCGCGTTCAACGCCTCGATACCGCCAGGGAGGTCGCCGAGCTGGATCGCGGCGACGTACGCCGGGTACGGGCCGGACAGGCGGTGCCGCTGCTCCAGGTCGGCGGCGCTGATCGCGCCGAACAACGCGGTGACGTACGTGCCGGACGCGTAGCCGCCGCCCTGGCCCAGGTGGTGCAGGGCCTGGCGGGCGATGTGCGGGGTGATCTCAGCGGACGTGGATATGGCGGGCACGGGGGCTCCTCGGTGGACGCTGGGTCTGGACGCGGAACCACGCGGTCCCGCGGCGGTAGCGGGTCTTGATCGCGGTGACCAGCAGCTCGCGGTCGGGCGCCAGGTCGAGCACGAACGCGGTGTCGACGCCACGCCGGAACGCCAGCGAGTCCGGGTGCACCCGAGCGACGTCGTTGATCGCGCGGGCAAAGAAGCGGCCGGTGCGGTTCACGGGGCCAGCTCGATCGGCGCCGGGGTCAGGGTGCCGGCGACGATGGCGGCTAACTGGTCCTCCGGACGCGGGCCGAACTCCTGCCAGCTGCCGACACGGATCTCGCGGCGGCCCGGATAGTCGCGGGCGATCCGCTCCTGCAGGGAGTCGATGTCGTCCATGCTGCTGACGGGCAGGGCACGGGTGATGCCGCAGTTGTCGGCTCTGAGCCGGCCGCCGACGACGTGGGTGTAGGAGATGAAGAGCCGGTACACGTCAGTCCTCTCCGGGGATTGCAGGCGCCGGGTCAGTCGCCGCGGGCACGCCCTCGGCGGGCTGCTCGCCGCATGCCTGTTCGACCTCGCGGCGCAGCTCGTCGATCCGCGCTGAACCCGGTGCGCGGCGCCAGAACCCGCGCGTGAGGGCACGGCTGGGCACCCGGCCCTCCAGCTCGGCCTCGTCGCTCAGCCATTGCCGGACCTGTTCGTCAGTCGGCCGCTGGTCGGAACGGTGCAGCGCGTCGGAGAGCTGCTCCCACAGTCCGGCGCGGCTGGCCTGTGCCCGGTCGCGCCCGGCGTGCGCGGCCGCGGCGGCTGCCTCCGCGGCCGCGCGACGTCGTGCCTGGTCAGTGGCCTCTTCCTGAGCGTTCAGGATGGCGGCCTCGGCGTCCCAGGCCGCGGCGAGCTCGGGCCACCACGCGTCCATGACGGCCGGGTCCGGGCCGGGTTCGGCCAGCGGCGCCGCGGCGTCGATCACCTCGCCTGCGCGCTGCGCGGTGGAGAGCAGCGCGGCGGTCGCGGTGACCATCAGCCCATCGATCGCGAGCGGCCCGACGGCTACGGTGAGGCGGTCCTCGCCGTAGTAGGCCAGCAGCGCGGACGCGTGCTGATAGGAGACGAACGCGGCCACCGCGATCACCGGGACCAGCCCGCCGCGGCGGGCGAGGGTCCACCGCCAGCCGTGGCGCCACGTGTTGCGGGCCAGGATCTCGATACCGACGACGACCGCGACCGGCCAGAACACGGCGAGCGCGACAGCGAGCCACTCCGGGCCCCAACCGTCCGGCGCGCCGGACGCCGGCATGTACGTGTGCCGAACGTTCAGGCAGACGCTGAACGCCCCGCCCAGCACGAGCCCGATGTACGCCCAGATCCGGCCGCTCACTGCCCGCCTCCGGCAGACGACGCCGGGCCGGACTTCTCCGAGCGGCCTCGGGCGATCTCGGCCGCGCGCAGGTAGGCCTGGCGGTCCTTGGCCCGCCCGGGTTGGCCGGCGAGATAGTCCACGCCGTCCTCGAGCCGCGACACCGAGCCGCGGAAGATGGTGACGAGCCGTTCGGCCCTCTCCTCGACCGTCGGTTCGTTGGGCTCGAATCTGATCCGGATGCCGACCGTCGTGTCCGTGCACGCCGGGCAGCGCCCCGTGCCGTCGCAGGTCACGCAGGAGACGCCGAACAGGTGCGCGGCGCCGGCGCAGCCCGGGCACAGGCTGGCGCCGCCGCAGGTGTCGCAGGGCGCCAGGATCAGCGTCAGCGCCTCTCGGACCTCAGCGGACCAGCGACGCCACGTGACGTGCTGCAGCAGCTGCTGGCGGGGGTCGGCGACGCGGTCGACGATCTCCAGCGGGAACTGCAGGGTGCGTTCGCCGATCGGATCGCGGTCTAGCTGGTCGTCGGTACCGTCGCCGGCGAACACCGCGAAGTGCACCTGGACCGTGCGGCCCGCCGGGCGCAGGGGGACGCGCTCGTGCTGTGGCGCCAGGGCGAGCGCGGCCAAGGCGTGAGGGTCCGCTACGGCGGCCGCGCCGGGCGCCGAGCTCGACGCCTCGTCTGCGGTCGCGGGCGCTGCCGCGACCTGGCGCGCGGCGTCCAGCGCCTCGGCCACACGGTGCCGGAACTGCTCGGTCGAGCTGAGGGCGAAGCGGCCGCAGCCTCGGCATTCGAGGTACCCGCCCATCGCCAACGTGTAGGGGCTGGTCGGCTCATGGGCGTTGAACGCGTTCACGGCGGCGTCGGTCTGGAGCGAATCCCAGGCCGCTGCGACGCGGTGTGACGTGGGGGTCATGCGGGTCTCCTGTCGGGTGTGGAGTGGACGAGGCGCAGATGGCCGCGGCCGCCTGCGGCGGTGCGTCGGCCCGGGCCGGGATCCGGCATCTGGGGCAGCGGAACCGTCGGAGTCGCGTCGGCGGGGGCGTCGACGGCGGCCGCGGCGTCCGTCGACCCGGGATGGTCGGCCGGGTCGGACGGCACTAAGCGCCCCGGGACTCGGGCAACGCCTCGCCACGGATGCACCCCAAGGCCGAGAGCGGGATCGACTTTGGCTGTCCACAGGTCGACGCCGTCGCGCGTGGGAGGGGTGACCGCAGTGCTCGGCCGAGAGTGGGTTGGTCGTAGTGGTGGTTGGTCTATGGGTTGGTGGGTGGGCGCTAGCGCCACCTGATCGAGGCGCTGGCGCCGTGTGATCGGGTCATCAGGGGGCGCTAGCGCCGTGTGATCGAGTGCGACCGCGGCCGGAACAGGTGGCGCTGGCGCCGTGTGATCGGGTTGTTCACAGGGCGCTGGCGCCGTCAGTTCGACGCGGACGGCCGGTTGTCCACAGGGCGCCGGCGGCGTTTCGTCGTCCGGGAGCTCGCTGGCGGGCAGGAGCTCGAATCGTTCGAGTAGGTCCTCGGGGTAGCTGAGCCGGTAGTCGCTGGCGCGCTGGCCGCGGCCGTAGCTGCTGCCGGATTCGAGCTGGTTGTAGAGGCCGTACGCGACGAGCCGGCGCAGGCAGCGGCCGACGACGTCCTCGCTCAGCCCGGTGACCTTGGCCAGCAGCTTGGTGCCGGGCCGGACGCGGGTTCCGTCGGGGTCTGCGTAGGTGGCGCCGACGAGGCCGACGAGCATGACGTTCTGCGGCGACGGTGCGGACTTCCGGCGTTTCGGGTCGCGCTCGACCGGGAGGATGATGCGCCGCAGTAGCCGTTCCCATTCGAAGCGGTCGGCGTTGATCAGGCGGGGCGCGGCCGCCTGGTCTTGGGGGTCCTGGCCTGGGACGTCCTCGTCGCCCCGGGCGGTGTTGCTCACGTGCTCTCCCGGATGGATCGGTGGTTCGGGGGTTACAGCCGGAAGTGGGTGGCCGGCCGGTGCCCAGGGGTGGAGGCACCGGCCGGCCGTGCGGGCCGCGGGTCGGTCAAGGGACGCCGCGGCCCCGGCCTCCCCGCGGGCAGCAGCGCGGGGAGGGAGGCTCCGAGGTCGGCTACGTCGCCGGTGTCTCGATCGTCACTTCGAGGGCGCGGCCGCCGTCGTTGTGCCAGCTCGCGGTCAACCGGAACCGCGGGTAGGCGTCGTCGGGGACGTCCTGCAGCGCGGCCCGCAGCTCGCGGGCGCTCATGCCGTGCAGCTCGCGGGGCGCGCGGATCACGGTCCTGGTCATGGTGCCTCCCGGCGGTGTTTGGTCAGGTCTGGACGGTGCGGCGGGTCAATCGACCGGGGCCCCGAGCAGCGGCACGTCGTAGCGCGTCAGCACCGGCGATCGCGCCGCACCCGGCCCCGGGTCGCGCCGCGCGTCGACGTGGTGGCCGTCGGCAAGGTGGATCGGCGCGTGGCCACCGGTGCGCTGCAGCCGCAGCTGCTCGCTCTGGCCGTCGACCGTCTCGCGGTGACGAGCCGTCCGGCTGCCGCGCCACGGCACGAGCAGCAGGCCGAGCACGCCGAGTCCGACGACGCTGATCAGCAGCGCGACGGCCGCCGTCCACATCACCCAATCCGGCATAGGGGGTCCTCTCGATGGATGGGGTCCGGAAGAGACGGCCGACCCCGGAAGGGGGATCGGGGCCGGCCGCCCGGTCTAGGGAGCCGCCTCCGCGGCCGCGGGTTCGGACTGGGCGATCGCGCGCTCCAGCCGGGCGATCACCAGTTCGGTCTCGTCCGCGGTGAGCGACGTCGACGACAGGACCGACCGGCCGATGGCCTCGGCCATGTAGCCGCGATACGCGTCCTCGTCGTCCAGGTCGACGCCGACCACGGGCAGCAACGCGAACATCCGGTTCCGGCGCCGCTGCAATCGCTCGACCGCCACGGATTGCGCGTCGACCAGAGCGACCGCCCGGGTCTTGAAGTCCTGCTGCAGCACGGCCGCGACCGCGTCCGGCAACTGGCCGTCGGTGGTCGCGGCAGCCGCCTCGGCGCCGAGCGCCGTCAGGTCCTCAAGCGCCGCCGCGGCCGCGAGCCGCTCCCGGAAACCGGTGACCCACGCGAGCACGCCTGGGCCCGCGTACTCGGTCGCCAGGGTCAGCCTGGTTTCGTAGGAGTCGGCGGTCGCTTCGAGCTCGTCGGCGTTCCGGTGGAGCCAGCCCAGCGCTTCGGCGCGATGCGCCGAGAGGGAGGTGTCGGCGGCAGCGAGCGCCGCGGCCTGATCGCGCATCCGGGTGGCGGTGCGGCGCAGCAGCGCCGTACCGGCGGCGTTCACCGGGCCACCGTCCGGACCGTGGCGAGGACGCCGGGCCGTGGCGCGCGGCCGGCCAGCCGGCACGGCGAGCACCGCGGGTCGCCAAGAACGTACTCGTCTCCGTAGCGGGCTCCCCCGCACTCCGGGCAGCGCGGCACCGGGCCGTCGACCGGGATCACGATCCGCGGATGACGGCGCGTCTGGTGGCCGCGCGCAGACGCCTCCGCGGCCGACTTGGTGGCAAAGCCGCTAGCGCCGACCCGCGGACAGGTCGTGCAGGACCAGCCGAAGCAGAACCGCTCACCGTCGAGGAAGACGTCGAAGCCCGCCTCGGGGTCCAGCAGCGTCGGGACCTCCGCGACCCGAGTGATCGCAATCGTCACGTCGCCTCACCACCGTCGGCGATGTAACCGGCGCTCGTCCACGCCTCGACCGCGATCTCGCCGACCCGGCCGTGAGCGGTCAGCTTCCGGAACTCCTGGGTACGCGATCCGTCTCCGTACTCGACCGATGGGCCGATGCTCGAGACGGGCTCTCCGAGGCCGAGCGGCCCGGCCCACCGTGCGAGGTCGTCCGGTCCGCCATCCACGTAGACCGTGACGCCGTCTTCCCACTTCTCGGTGCCGTCCGCTCCGACCACCTCGTGGGGCCAGTAGCGGAGGCCGCGGTTCGGGAGGTGGAGGCCGTCCCGGACCATCGCCAGCAGCACCGTCGGCAGAACCTGCGTGACCATCGGGCCGAACGAGAACACCGGTCCGAAGGGCGTATACCCGTCCGCGTCCCGATCGTTGGCGAGCAACTCCTCGAGGGCAGCCAGCCGCGCGGCGAGCTGCTTCTTGGTCAGGCGGGAGTAGCGAGCGACACGGGCGCGGTTGCGGTCGAACGAGCTGATGTAGCTCAGCTCGTCGTCGACATCGGTCATCACTGGTCACCGCCGGCCGCAGCCGCCGCGGGGAAGTCGAACTGCACGACGTAGGTGACCGGGCCGAACTGCTTCCGGGTGTTGATCGAGCCGTGGTCCTCGACGACGTCGGCCTCGATCGCGGCCGCCGCGACGTAGACAATGTTCCGCGCGGACTCGGGGTCGCGGTCGCGCACGTGGTGCACCAAGTACGGCCTCGGGGGCGTCAGCGCGCCGGGGTGGGTCGCGAGAAAGTCGATCGCGTCGCGCAGGCCGCTGAGGACCTCGGCCCGGCGGGCGAGCGCCGCCAGCTCGGCGACGGCCGGGAACAGGTCGCCGGCGACGGAGCTGGTCGCGTCGACGCCGCGGTCATCCAGGACGGTGATACGGCTGATGCGGTCGCCTGCGCGGAGCTGGCCGAGGAGCACGTCGACGTGCCGACGCGCGTCGCGCTGGCCAAGCCCGCGGTCGGTAGCGCGCCGTACGCCGTCGCGGCGCCAGGACACGGTGTACGTCGGCGTTGCGGTGGCGGGCTCGGCCTGCAGCTCAAGGCCTAGCAATGACAGGCCGCGGTCGGTGATCCACCAATCGCCGGTCGCCTCGTCGAGGGCGATCAGGTCGTGACGGCGCAGCACCGCGACTTGCTCGGGCGAGGGGAGCTGGTGGAGGCTGTGGACGTGCACGATGCGTAGGTCGCAGAGCGCCATGCCGGCGCTGGTCACCCACATCGACGGGTAGCCGCCGAGCGTCTCGACGCCGACCCAGCCGTCGGCCACCAGGTCGTCGATGCCGTCCGGGACGCCGACGATCAGGGCCCGGTTGTCGTAGAGGTCTTTCACCCGGTCAGCGACGGAGACGGTGGTCTCGGCCGGCGCCGGTACAGTGCTGGTCAACGGAGACTTCCTTTCAGGACAAAGGGGTCTTCGGGGTGGTGGGGCCGCGTAGGGAAGTGCGTGGCTCCGCCGCCCACTTCTTTGGGTCAGCGGGTCTGCGGTCGCCGCGAGTCGGCAGCGTGCTGGTCGAGTGCTGCTCCGAGCTCGGCGATGGTGCTCGTCATGCCGTGCGGAACGGTCAGGCCGACCTGAGCGTGGAGACGCGCGACGTCTCGGGCACGGATGTAAGCGGTCGCGACCTCGTAGTGGGTCATGACGCTGCCGCGCCGGGAACGACGTACCGGATGAGGTCTGCGCGCTTGCAGTACTTGTGGCGGCCGATCTGCTCGAGCGGCACGGGGAACTCGTCGCGCTTGGCCAGGCCGTAGCTCTTGTAGTAGCCCCAGCCCAGGGCCTCACCGGCCGTCGACAGCGGTACGAGCATTGGCAACCTCTGCAGCCGCTCCTCGTCCCACGGCTCGTCGGTCTCGTCAGCGGCGGTTTCGTCAGTCGCCGGGGCGTCGACGCTAGCGCTGGACATGCCACCTCAACTTTCTTTTCGGAGCGCTTTAAAAGTCTTCATGTGAAACTTCGTGCGCACAACGGATCGGCTCCCGGTGGCGACGGTGGTAGTTCCCGCAGCTCCGTGAGGACTTGTTTCTCGGTACGAGCCAGAGGGTTTCATAGTGAGAAACTCTCGTCAATTGCCGTTAGTTGCCGTCGGTTGCGATCAGGGCTTTTAGCTGCGTAGATATGCGCTAGATCGGCGCGCGTCGGGGCCTGGCAACAGCCACACTGTGACGCGGGCCAGTGACGCAGAGGTGCATCCGGAACGGGCGGTGAGGATGGCAGAGCAGGCTTCGCCGACCGCGCTCAGCCGACTCATCACTGAAGTGATGGACCACGAACGACTTTCTGCAGCCGACATAGCCCGTCGCTCCGAGGGAGAGTTCAACGCCGGCCAGCTCTCCAAGTGGCGGAACCGCACGTTCTCCGAGGCGCTGCGGCCGGCGACGATCGTCGCGCTGGCCCACGCGCTGCGGCGGCCACCGTATGAGGTCTGGGAGGCCATGGGCGCCTCGCTTGGGATTGAACCTCGGTCCTCGTCAGGCGGTTCCCGGCTGTCTCGAGCTCTCCGAGATGAGAGCTACGACTTGCTGACCCCCTCGCAGGAACATCTGGTGGTCAGCATGGCGAGCGAGATGGTCCCCAAAAGGACTAGCTCCGACTAGCCGGAACGGCGGATCGGCCTCAGTCGTCGGTTGGCGATGAGCGGCAAACGACGGCCATCAATAGCGTTCACCAGCGCCCAGACGGCGCTCAGTGATAGCGATAAGGACGTACGCCGGGTCATGACGCAAGCTAGAGCGGAGGGGCAGCTTCGTCATGCCCAGTGCCTTAATCCAGGCAATCCAGACAGCACTCGCCCACGAGGATCCCGTCGAGCGACTGCGGCTGAGCCTCATCGCCGCTGCGACGTTCCGGGCGCGACTCGGTCTGGACGCTCTCGGCGGCGCCGTCCTGACGGCCCGCGGGATCGACGCGATCGCTGAGACACTCGACATAACGCCTGCCGAGGTCGCCGCACGCCTCGTCTCGCTGGACGACGAAGACCGCGACCGTGTCGAGTCGCTGATCGAGGAGCCCGAAAAATGAAATCCGGGTCGGTCTACAAGCGGTGCCCTCACGGCAACACCGGAGGCGGACCGAGCCGACCGCCGGCATGCAAGCAGCGGCACGGCAGCTGGTACTACGTCTACGACCTCGGCGCGCACCCTGGCACCGGTGAACGGGTCCAGGGCAAGAAGGGCGGGTTCGCCACCGCGGCCGAAGCCCGGGAGGCCTGCACGGCGGCGATCCAGGCCGCGCGCACCGGGATGACGATTGCCCGCGACAAACGCACCGTCGCCGCATACCTGGCGACCTGGTTGGACAGCCGCCGCGGCCCGCGCTTGTCGACGATGACGAACTACCGCGGCTACGTGAAGAACCACATCAATCCGACGATCGGCGCGGTCAAGCTCCAGGAGCTGGCCCCCGACCACATCGACGAGATGATGAACGCGATTGTCGCCGGCGATACGCACACACGGCCCTCTCAGCCCGCCGGCGTCGCGACCGCGAACCGCGTGTTCGCGTGCCTCCGTAAGGCCCTCAACGACGCGATGAAGCGGCGACCGCCGCTGCTGCACGTCAATCCGTGCGCGAGCGTCGAGCTCGAGGAGGAGCTCCGTGACGAGGTCCAGGTCTGGGAGGCCGACCAGATCGCGATGTTCCTTCGCTACATCAGCAGCGACGCCGCGCTCCCGTCTGACCGACGTTTGGCGGTGCTCTATCGGCTGGTGCTGCTGCGCGGCCTGTGCCGCGGCGAGGCAATCGGGCTGTCCTGGCCGCACGTGAACCTCAAGGACGGCGTCATCCTCGTCCGGCAGGCAGTGACCCAGGTCGGCGGCGAGGTATCCGTCGGCCCGCTCAAGACGCGGTCGCGGCGCCGGGAAATCGCCCTCGACGCGATCTCGGTAGCGCTGCTGCGGACCCACCGGAAGGCCCAGCAGGCGGAGCGCCTGGCGGCCACCGAGTACGACAACACCCACGGTCTGGTCTTCGCTCGCGCGGACGGTCATCCGGAGACACCGGAACGCGTCAGCCGCCGCTTCAAGGCGGTAGCTGGCTTCGCGGGCCTGCCCGTCATCCGTCTGCACGACGGGCGGCACTCCGCCGCCACGCTCGCGCTGGACTCAGGCGACGAGATGCGCGACATTCAGGAGCTGCTCGGGCACTCCACCGGCGTGCTGACCATGAACACGTACACGCATGTCCGCAGAACGCGGAAGACGACCAGTGCAGCGGCCGCCGCGAAGCTCGTCGACGGGAACGCGACCGTGACCGAGATCCGGCCTCAGACCGGACCGGCGTGACCAATCGGTGACCAGGACCGAGTTTCGGCCCTGGCCACCGCCGCCTGAGGTGCTCAGAAAATGACTGTTCTGGCTGCTCAGCGTAGCTACAGCGGAGGGCGTGGGATTCGAACCCACGATACCGGTTCCCCGGTATAGCAGTTTTCAAGACTGCCGCCATCGGCCACTAGGCGAGCCCTCCTCGGCCGCCGCGGGCGGCCGTGCGCAAGTTTGTCATGCGCCCGACCCGTCGGCACAGCCGATCGGTTTGATTGAACGCTAAACAAAACGCGGCTATCGTAGGAGATCACCGATCCTCCGGAGGTCCCGATGCCGGTCCAGCGCCTGAACCACGCCGTGTTGTACGTCCGCGACGTCGCCCGCAGCGTGGCGTTCTACCGCGAGGCGCTGGGCTTCCGGGTCATCGACGGCGGCGACGCGTTCCCCGGAGCGGCGTTCCTGCGCGCGGGCGGCTCGAGCAACGACCACGACCTGGGCCTGTTCCAGCTCGGCGACCAGGCCGGCCCGTCCGGCGCCGGCCGCAGCACGGTCGGGCTCTACCACCTGGCCTGGGAGGTCGACACGCTCGCTGAGCTGCAACGCATCGAGGCGAAGCTGCTCGAGCTCGATTCCCTCGTCGGAGCCAGCGACCACTCCACCACCAAGGCGCTCTACGCGAAGGACCCCGACGGCCTCGAGTTCGAGGTCTCGTGGCTGGTCCCCGCCGAGCTGCTCACCGACGAGATCCGGTCCAAGCGCAACGAGATCCACCGGCTCGACCTAGCGGCCGAAGTGGCCCGCTTCGGCGCCGACACCAAGGGCGGCGTCGGGGTGTCCGTTCCGGCGTAGCCAGGCCATCACGTCGTCCTCCGCGAGCGGGCGGGCCAGGAAGAACCCCTGCCCGAACCCGCACCCCATCCGGCGCAGCTCGGCGAGTTGCTGCGGACGCTCGATTCCCTCGGCCACGGTGTAGAGGCCGAGCGCGGTCCCGAGCCCGACGATCGACCGCGCGAACGCCAGCCCCTCCGGCGACAGGTCGATGTCCGCCAGGAACGACCGGTCGACCTTCACCGCGTGCACCGGTAGCTGCCGCAGGTACCGCAGCGACGAGAACCCGGTGCCGAAGTCGTCGACGGCGATCGTCACGCCGAGGTCCCGCAGCGTGAACAGGGCATCCAGTGCGTCGTCGTGCTCCCGCACGATCTCGTTCTCGGTCACCTCGACGGTCAACCGCGACGGGTCCATCCCGGCCGCCCGCACCAGCGCCGCGATCTCCGCCGCGGCTCCGGGCAGCCGCAGGTGCGAGGCCGCCAGGTTGACGCTGATCCCGAGCGTCGCCGCCGGGGTCGAGTCCCACCGGCGGACGGCCGCGGCGGCCGCCGACACCACCCATCGCCCGATCGACGCGATCAGCCCGGTCTCCTCGGCCAGCGGAATGAACTGCGACGGCACCAGCACGCCCCGGGTCGGGTGGTTCCAGCGCACCAGCGCCTCGAGGCTCGTCGGCCGCATCGTCCCGAGCTCGACGATCGGCTGGTAGACGAGGAACAACTCGTCCTGCTCGACCGCCCGCCGCAGGTCGGCCTCGAGGTCCAGGCGGTCCATCAGCAGCGCGTGCATCTCCGGCTGGAACACCTCGACCCGCCCCCGGCCGCCCTGCTTGGCCCGGTACATCGCGACGTCCGCGTCCCGCAGCACCTCGTCCGGGGTGCCGGTGCCGGACGCCACCGTCGCCCCGATGCTCGCCCCGACCGAGCACTCCCGCCCCATGATCACGAACGGCGGGGCCATCGCCGCCAGCATCCGCTCGCCGACGTCGGTCACCTCCGAGACGTCCTCGACCACCCGGTCGACGAGGACGACGAACTCGTCGCCGCCGTACCGCGCCACCGTGCTCCCGTGCCCGGCGGCCTCGCGCAGCCGGTCCGCGGTCTCGATCAGCAACTGGTCGCCGGCGTCGTGACCCAGGCTGTCGTTGACCAGCTTGAACCGGTCCAGGTCGACGAAGAGCAGCCCGCACGGCCCGCGGCGCAGCGCGTGGCCGAGACGCTCCTTCAGCAGCGTCCGGTTCGGCAAGCCGGTCAGCGCGTCGTGGTACGCCTGGTGCAACGCCTGGACGCCCCTGGCGTCGGTCAGCGCCATGCTCACGTGGTCGGCGAACCCCTGCAACATCTCGGCGTCCATCTCGTCGAAGACGCGGCCGACCTCGGTGGAGCCCACGATCAGGCAGCCGACCCGCTCGCCGTCCTCGCTCACCGGAGCGGCCATCACCGCCTCGATCGGGTCGACGACGGCCTGCGGCTGGGCGGTCTTCCGGAGTGCGGCCTTGTCGGCCATCACCAGGTCGCCGCTGTCGAGCGCGCGCCGGAGCCCAGGCGTGATCGGGAGCCGCCAGGCCGCCGCGGCGAACCATTCCGGCATCCCGCTCCGCGACGCGAGCAACATCTGGCCGGCGTCCTCGGGATCGATCAGCCGCAGCGAGAGCATGTCGCCCTCGAACAACCCGTTCGCGCTGGCGGTGATCACGTCGAGGATCTCCTGCAGCGGCACCCGGGTGAGAAGCGCCCGCTGCACCCGCCCGAACGCCTCCAGCAACCGCTGGCGCCGCTGGAGCGTGCGCACCAGGCCCTCGTACTCCAGGCGCAGCGTCCGCTCGCTGGCCAGCGTCTGGATCTGACGGAGCTGCAGGCCCAGCACGCGGCCCATCCCGCGCAGCAGGCTGAGTTCCTCCGCGCCGAACGCGCGATCGCCCCGGGCGACGAGCAGGTGCCCGGCCGTGCCCGCGCCGAGCGCGACGACGGTGCTGAAGCACGGCCCGACGCCCGGGACGTCGATCGTCGGAGCGCGGTCGATCGCCGCGGTCACCAGCAACTCGTCCGGCGCGGCGCCGCGAGGGAAGCCGACCTGGGCCTGCAGTTCGTCGCCCAGCACGACGGCGCCGACCTCGGCCTCCATCAACTCGGCGGCCCACTCCGCGGCGGCACCCGCCGCCGTGCCGACGTCCGGCCGCGAGGAGACCACGGCGAGGTACTCCGGGAGCTGTTGCGCTGCCCAGTTGGAACCCTCGGCCGGATCCATCGCGCTCAGCTCAGCGCCAGCACGACGAGCGCCTGGTTGTGGTAGCCGGTGGTGCCTCGGGTCCGGGCGATCTCGCCGTGGCAGTAGAACCCGGCGAACGACGCGCCCGCGGCCCGCGACGTCATACGTGTGACGTCGGTCAGGCCGCGCGGAGCCAGAACCCCGCGCCGGCCGACGCAGTCGAACGCGAGCAGCCCGGCGACCGGCCGGTCGCCGACGCCGGCGATCGCCGCGTCGAACGCCTCGTCGGTGGCGGTCAGCAGCGCGTCGGCGTCACCGCGCAGCAGCCAGGCGACGCTGTCCGCAGGCACGTCGGCGGCGGACGAGAACGACCGGTTCTCGTAGTTCGGGTACGCGACGACCCGGACCTCGTCACCACCCGGACGCCGGAGCGCGAGTGGGTGCAGCAGCGAGAAGCTCTGGAACGCGTGTTCGTCGGTCCAGCACTCGTCCGGAGCGTCGAGGAGCGTCAGGTACGTGTCCAGCGCCGGCTGGTGATCGAGTTCGAGCACCTCGTTCCGGTCGGTCGACGTGACCTCCACCGCGTCGCCGGTCCGTTCCCAGCCGTGCCGGAGGCCGATCCCGAACGGGTTGTCGCTGGCGATCGAGGCGGCGACCACGCCGTTGCGCAACACCCGGTCGTCGCAGATCAGTGGTGCGTTCGCGAACGCACTGATCGACGGGCTGGCCCCGCACCCACCGACCAGCGGCACGGACGCGCCGACCGCCGCGTAGGCACCCCGGATGAGGTCCTGCTGGTGCCCGGCCTGCCCGTCGGTGAGCACCAGCGCGAACCGATGGTCGCCACCCGGCAACGATTCGAACGGCGCCACCGCCCGCGCACCGGCGTCGCGCAGCACTGACGCCCGTACTCCGGTGTCCCGCCGCTCGGCCGCGTCCGGATCGATGACCTCGGTACCGCTGACCTTCACCGCGAGCCCGGGTCCGCCCAGCGCGACCACCACGACCGCACCGTCACCGGCCCAGCCGTCGGCGATCTCCCCGGCGGTCGGGCACCCGATCAGCGAGACCTCACCACCGACCGAGCGGACGCCGGCCGCGACCGCCTCCGGATCGTGCGTGCCGGCGAAAAACGCGATCAGCAGCCGGGGATCGTCACCGGCAAGAGCGACGCGAGCCGCCTCCGCTCCGGCGAGCCGTGAATCGACGTCGGCCGAGCACCCCACGTTCACCCAGGTATCCGCCACGCGGCCTCCCGTCCGACCGGCCCACTCCCGGTCCTATCGGCACCCGCGCGGGGAGATGAAGGGCGTGTCGCGGCGAAGGTGAGAGGATTCAGGGAAGGCCGGTTGTCGTCGTCCCCGGCGAGCTCCCGACCGGCTGGTACCTCAACGTCAGTGGAGGCGGGGATGGACGTGCTGGAAAAGGCGCGGGCTCGCCGTACGGCCGCCAGGGCTGCGGCTGAGCGAGCTGCCTTGGACTGGCAGGATGCCGTCGTCGAAAGCATTGATCAACTGGTCGACCAACTGCAGATCGCCGGCGTCAACCGGCTCGCGTCGTTCGAGGCCGCAGTACGGCCGGCTCTCGACGGCGAGGCGTGGGAAGAGCGTGAGGATCTGGTCGCCGCTTCGTTCGCGTCCGATGCGGGGGTAGTGCACTTCACCCCGTCGGACGACGAGCGGTGGGCCATCGCCGTGGAACTCTGGGACGACCTCCGGTCGGCCCTCTCCCGGATCCACGGCACCGACGTGCCGGCCGGCCTGGTCGTCGATCTGGACGCCCGGGTAGCGGTCGGTTACGAGCCGCTGTACTGCCCCGACGTGGGCATCGAAGCCGACCTGATCCTGCATCTGGTCCGGGCCGATTCCGACGAACCGTTCGCGTCGCTGCTGCTCGAGCTGCCTGATCCCGATGCCGCGATGGACCGGGTGAACGACCTGCTCGATCGGTACGGCCTGGAACCCCCGACCAAGCCCGAGCACGAGCCCGGCGAATGCGACCTCGGCCTCGGAGAGGACGAAGACTAGAAACCGGCCAGGTCCGGCCGCTTCGCGGTGATCGTGTCTCCCGAGGAGCGGCCGGTCAGGCGGCGTCCTACCCAGGGCGCCAGGTGGACGCGGGCCCACTGCAGATCGGCGCGCCTCGCCGCGAGCCACTTCTCCGGTGAGGCGGCCGGCAGCGCGGCCACCCACTCCGGATCACAGTCGAGCCCGAGCACGCTGAGCACGTTGTGCGCGACCCGGCGGTGCCCGCTCTCGTTGAGGTGCAACCGGTCGATGCTCCACATCCGGCGGTCGCGGAACCCGTCGTCGGCCCAGAGGTCGACCAGGTGAGCGTCGTACTTCTCCGCCGTCTCCCGGATCAGGTCGAGGAAGAAGTCGATCCGCGGCACCAGGTACCGCCGGGCCGCCGGATAGTTCGTCGTGATGTCCGCGGGTGTGAAGAGCACCACGGTCGCCCCGCTCGCGGCCAGCCGCTTCACTGCCCCCTCGTACGCCTCGGCCAGCCGCACCGGATCGAACCGCCGCCGCAGCGCGTCGTTGCCCCCGGCGACGAACGTCACCAGATCGGGCCGCATCGCCGCGGCCAGCGGCACCTGCGCGTCGACGACCGCAGGCAGCAACCGCCCGCGTACGGCCAGGTTGGCGTAACGGAACGCGTCGGCCTCCGCGGCCAGACATCCCGCGACCAGATCGGCCCAGCCGCGGTACGTGCCGTCGCCGTACGGGTCGTCCATTCCTTCGGTGAAGCTGTCACCGATCGCCACGTAGCTCGCCCAACGCCCGCGCACGATGCTGCACCTCCGGCGAAAGTTGGTAACGGCATCGACTATGCCACCGCAGCGGAGTAGGTGTCAGGCGGGTTATTCGTCCGCGAACGGCGCCCGAATTGGACAATCGGGAAGTTCAGGCGCGCAAACGCCCGGCCAATACCTCGGCCAAGTGGTGAGCGTCACGATCCGTGCTCTGCCGGATCTGGGTGCGGCAGCTGAACCCGTCGGCCAGCACGAGGGTCTCGGCGCTCGCCGCCCGCACCGCCGGCAGCAGTACCCGTTCTCCCGCCGCCTGCGCCATGTCGTAGTGGCCGGCCTCGAACCCGAAGTTGCCCGCGACCCCGCAGCAACCGGAGTCGAGCACGGTCAGGTCGACCCCCGCCGCGGCGGCCAGGTTCCGGTCGGGCCGGTCACCGAGCACCGCGTGCTGGTGACAGTGGATCTGCGTGATCGCCGGCCGGTCGGTCTGCGGCGGCTGCCAGTCGGGCGCGTCCCGCTCCAGCACACCGGCCAGCGTGATCGAGAGTTCCGCGAGCTTCTTCGCCCGCGGATCGTCCGGCAGCAGCGCGGGCAGGTCGTGCTTGAAGTTGGCCAGGCAACTCGGCTCCAGGCCGACGATCGGGATGTTCGCGTCGAGATGCGGTTCGAGCGCGTCCAGCGTCCGCCGTGCGACCGCGCGGGCGACGTCCAGCTGGCCGGTGGAGATCCACGTCAGACCGCAACAGAGTTCGCCCTTGGGTATACGGACGACGAACCCGGCGTCGGCGAGTACCTCGACGGCGGCCTCACCGATCTGCGGGTCGAAGAACTGCGTGAACGTGTCCGGCCAGAGCAGCACCTCGCGGCGGCCCGGGTAGGCCTTGCCGTCACCGGCGCGCTCGGTCCGGTGATGGGCTTTCCGAAGCCTCTGCCGGAGAGTGCTCCCGGCGAACCGGGGCACCGCGCGCTCCTGCGCGATCCCGGCGACCTTCTTCAAGAGCCGGGCCGCGGGCTCGAACGCCGTCACCGCGTTGGCCACCCGGGGCGCGAACGCCGCCCCGCGCAGCGCCACCGGCAACCAGCCCATCGCGTAGTGCACCGCGGGACGCAGCCGGCCCTTGTAGCGCTGGTACAGGAACTCCGACTTGTACGTGGCCATGTCGACGTTCACCGGGCAGTCGGTGAGACAGCCCTTGCACGAGAAACAGCCGTCCAACGCCTCGGCGACCTCGTCCGACTGCCAGCCGTCGGTGATCACTTCACCGCGCAACATCTCCAGAAGCAGCCGGGAACGGCCGCGCGTCGAGTGTTTCTCCTCGCCGGTCGCCTGGTAGCTCGGGCACATGACGCCGCCGGGCGTGTGGTCGTTCCGGCACTTTCCGACGCCGACGCAGCGCCGCACCGCGCGATCGAACTCACCGCCGTCTTCGGCGTACGCGAATCCGTTCACCGGCAGCAGCTGGGGCGTGTACGCGATGCGGATCATGTCGTTCACGGCCGGCGGGTCGACGATCACCCCCGGGTTGAGCGCTCCGGCCGGGTCGAAGGCCCGCTTGAACGCACCCAGCAGCGCCACCGCCTCGGGGCTGTACACGTCGGCCAGCAGCGCCGACCGCGCGATGCCGTCGCCGTGCTCACCCGACGGTGATCCCCCGTGCTTCACGATCAGCTGCGCCGCCTCGTGCAGGAACAACCCGTAACGGTCGCGCCCGGCCACCGAGACCAGGTCGAAGTCGAGCCGGACGTGCACACAGCCCTCACCGAAGTGCCCGTACGTGACGCCCTGGTACCCGAAGCGGTCGGTGAGGTCGCCCAACTCGCGCAGGTAGTCGGCCAGGCGCTCGGGCGGTACCGCGGAGTCCTCCCAGCCCGGCCACGCCTCGGAGCCGTCGGCCAGCCGGGTCGCCAGGCCGGCGCCCTCTTCGCGGACGCGCCAGAACGACCGCATCTCGGCCGCGTCGGTCACGATCCGGGGAGCACCCGGAACGGCCGCGGCCAGGCGGGAAGCGGCCGCCGCCGCCTCGGCCGGCGTCGACCCGCCGACCTCGACGAGCAGCCAGGCCTTGCCTGCAGGCAGCTCCGCCGGCTTGCGTCCGCGCGCCCGCAGCGCGTCGACCAGTGCCAGGTCGATGCCCTCGATGGTCAGCGGCCGGTGCGGGACGATCTGCGGCGCGGCCGCGGCCGCGGCGATCGAATCCGCGTACCCGAGGACGACCAGCGCCCGCGAGCGAGGTGCCTGGTTGAGGTGCAGGGTGGCGCCGAGCACGACCGCACAGGTGCCCTCGGTGCCGACCAGCGCGCGAGCCAGGTGACGGCCGTTCTCCGGCAGCAGACGGTGCAGCGGGTAGCCGGAGATCTGGCGGCTGAAGCGACCGAACGTGGTGCGGATCAAGGCCAGGTTCGGGTCCACGATCGCGCCGAGGTCGGCGTAGAGGCGTCCTTCGCGGGTGGGGTCGGCCGCCTTGCGTCGCCACTCGTCGGCGCTGGTCGCGCCGATCCGCAGACGCGTACCGTCGGCCAGGACGACGTCCAGCGCGTCGGTGTTGTCCGACGTGGTTCCCCAGGCGACGGAGTGCGAGCCGCAGGCGTCGTTACCGAGCATTCCGCCGATCGTGCAGCGGCTGTGCGTCGACGGGTCGGGGCCGAAGTCCAGGCCGTCCGGTGCGATCCGCCTGCGCAGGACGTCGAGCACGAGACCCGGCTCGACGACCGCCGTCCGCCCGGCGACGTCCACGTCGAGGATCCGGTTGAGGTACCGGGACGTGTCGAGCACAATCCCCGGGCCGATCGCGTTGCCCGCGATCGTGGTGCCGCCGCCCCGCATCGTGACCGCGACCCCGTCCTCGCGGCAGATCGCGAGCGCGGCCGTCACGTCCTCGACCGAACGCGGCAACACGACCCCGGTGGGAACCCGGCGATGGTTGGACGCGTCGGCGGAATAGAGCGCGCGGGCACCCGCGTCGAACGCGATGTCGCCGGCGAGTTCGGTGCGCAACCGCCGCTCGAGCCGACCCGGATCAACACCGTCGGAAATCATCGTCACTAGTTCATGGTGCCTAATACCGGACGCCCGCCGCGCACCCAGGGTCGTGCGGCTACGGTGACTACTGGTGTCTGAAGTGACAGAACCTACGCAAGCGCCGGGCCGACACCCGGTGCGGATGATCGCTGGGCGCTACCAGATCGAAGACGTGGTCGGCACCGGTGCGATGGGCACGGTCTGGCGCGGATACGACACCCGGTTACGGCGTCCGGTGGCCGTGAAAGAGGTGCACTTACCCGAGGCCGCCACCGACGACCAGCGCACGCTGCTGACCCGCCGGGCGATGGCCGAGGCCAGGCACGCGGCCCGGGTGTCGCACCCGAACATCGTCGCGGTGCACGACGTCGTCGCCGATCGCGGTATGCCGTGCCTGGTCATGCGGCTGGTCGAGGGTCGCTCGCTGAGTCAGATCGTGCGCGAAGAGGGCCCGATGAGCCCCGCGCGCGTCGCGCAGATCGGCATCGCGCTGACCGACGCGCTCGCCGCCGCCCACCGCAACGGCGTCGTCCACCGGGACGTCAAGCCCTCGAACGTGCTGGTCACCGACGACGGCGAGGTCCTGCTCACCGACTTCTCGATCGCCACCGACTCGTTCCGGGGCACGATGTCGGCCGGCAGTGGCGCGCTCGGTTCGCCCGGCTACATCGCCCCCGAGCGGCTCAACGGCCTGCAGACCGGCCCGGAGGCCGACCTGTTCGGCCTCGGCGCCACGCTGTTCTGCGCGGTCGAGGGTCACGGTCCGTTCGACCGCCCCGACCCGCTCGCCGCGCTGCTCGCGACCGCGACGCATCCGCATCCCGCGCCCGAGCGCGCCGGTCCGCTGGCCCCGCTCCTCGACTCGCTGCTGGTCAAGGACCCCGCCGGCCGCCCCGACCTGGTGTCGGTCCGCGCCATGCTCGTCGCGGCGTCGCGCGCACCGAAGTCCGTGGTGACCGACGCTCCGGCCGACGACGCTCCGACCACACCACTGCCACCGGCCCTCGATTCGGACGCTACGCAGCGCGTCGCCGTCGGGCCGGACGCCGCGGGGCCGGACGCGTGGGCCGCGTTCGCGCCGGAAGGCGACGGCCGGGGCGACAACGGCCAGGATGGCGACGGCCGGGAAAGCGGCGAGCCGTCGCGGGCCGAAGTGGCGTCGCACGTCGCACCGGGCAGCGTGCGCAGGCGGCGCACGCTGATCGGCGGCCTGGTCGTACTGCTCCTCGCCGTCGTCGTCGTCGCGGCGATCGCACTCCGCGGGGGAACGTCTCCCGGAGACGGGTCCACCAAGGTGACGACCTCACTCGGCGCACCGGAGTCGGCCGAGGCTTCGGCCGCCGATGCCTCGTCCTCCGCCGGCACCAGCGCCACACCGAGCGCAACCGCCAGTCCCAGCGGCACGTCCTCGCCCTCCGCGTCGGCCTCACCGTCGGCCGCCGCGAGCTCCCCCGCCGGCACCCCGGTGACCGAGCCCGTCGGCCAGGTCACCGCCGCCGACCTCGACGTCACGCCGAAGACCTACTTCGGTTCTTGCGCGAACGAGGTCACGTTCACGGTGAACCTTTCGGTGACGGTGAGCGACGCACCGACCGACGTCCGCTACCGCGTTTCGCTCGCGCCCGGAGACACCGAGGTCGCGGGAGGTGGAGGCACGGTCACCGACGCCGACAAGACGTTTCAGAGCACCGACTCCGTGGGCTTGCTGTTCGCCCAGGGAAGCGGCAAGTACGCGGTGCAGGCCGTGGTGGAGTCACCCACCCGGTTCTCCCCCGTTCCGGTACAAATCAACGTCGTCTGCATCGGCTGACTCGCGCGCTCCCCCGGGCCCGGACGCCCTGAACTAGGGTCTCGTTGCAGGCTTGTCCGGTATCCGATCGGACCATCGGTGCAGGTGCACGGTGCGGCTACCGTCGGTCGGGGCGACAGATGGCGGAGGAATGGCTGAGCAGAGGGCAGTCGATGGCCGGTACCGCCTGGACGCAGTAGTCGGCTCCGGCGGCATGGGCACGGTGTGGCGCGCCTATGACCTGCGGCTCAATCGCACCGTCGCGGTCAAAGAGGTCCGTTTCCCCTCGACGATCAACGCCGACGAACGGGCGACGCTGACCAAGCGCGCGTTACTCGAAGCCCAGAGCGCCGGGCGGCTCGATCACCCCAACATCGTGCCGGTGCACGACGTCATCCTCCACGACGACCAGCCGTTCATCATCATGCGGTTCGTCGACGGGCGTTCGCTCGACCGGGTGGTCGCCGGTGACGGGCCGCTCTCCCCGCGGGACGCCGCCCGGATCGGCGTCGAACTCCTCGACGCGCTGGCCGCCGCCCACGCGGCGAACGTCATCCACCGGGACGTGAAGCCGCACAACGTCCTGATCCAGCGGGACGGCATCGCCCAGTTGACCGACTTCTCGATCGCGTCGGTGTTCGGCACCGAGACGCTGACGAAGACCGGCGCGCTGCTCGGCTCGCCCGGGTACATCGCGCCCGAGCGACTCATGAACGGCGAGACGACGCCCGCCGGCGACCTGTTCGCGCTGGGTGCCACGCTGTTCTTCGCGGTGGAGGGCGTCAGCCCGTTCACCGCCAAGGAGACGATCGTCGGGCTGTTCGCGAGCGCGACTCGTCCGCATCCCCGGCCGGAGCGGGCCGGTCCGCGTCTGACCGCCGTGATCGACGGGTTGCTGGAGAAGAAGCCGGAGGACCGGCTCGAGCACACCCGGGCGCGGGCGCTGCTGAAGAGCATCGCCGACAACGAGTCCGACGAGGCGGCGACGCGGTCGGGCGAGTTCGTTCCGCCGCCGCCAGGGCGGGTCGACACCGACGAGCGGGTACGCCGGAGCGCGCACGTTCCGGGTACGGCGCAGGGCGACGAGCCCAGCAACCTGAGCACGGCGGTGTTCGCGGTGTTGCGGGCACCGCAGCAGTTACAGCCGTTGTACTGGCAGCCGGGCTCCGGCGCCGAGCCCCCCAGCGAGCCGCTTCCCCGGACCGGGGACGTAGCCCCGAACTCCGGCGACTTCCGCCCCCCGATCTCCGGAGCCCCGGTCTCGGGCTCCCCGGTCTCGGGCTCCCCGGTCTCGGGCTCCCCGGTCTCGGGCGGCGCCGTCTACGGGCGGCCGGTCTCCGGCGGTCCGGTCTCGGGCGGCGCCGTTTACGGCCGCCCGGTCTCCGGCGGTCCGGTCTCCGGCGGCTCGGTCTCCGGCGGTCCGGTTTCGAGCCGTCCGGTCTCCGGGGGTGCCGTCTACGGGCGGCCCATCTCCGGGGCACCGGTCTCCGGGGCGCGCTACGACACCTACGGCAACGGCGGCGCGCCGGTCTCCGGCGCCCGCGAACTCGCCTGGGGACCGGGCCACGTCGGCGGCGGCCCCCCGCCGTCCGACCCGCCGAGCTTCACACCCCAGACGTCACCCCCGGCCGGAAACCGCTGGAAGCGCGTCCTGGCCGTACTGGCCATCCTCGTCCTGGCCGTAGGAGCGGGCGCGATCGCGAACATGGTCGCCACCGCCGACCGCACCGAACGCGCGACCCGGACGGGCAGCACCGTCGAAGACCCCGGCGGCGAGACCGACGGCCCGTCACCGCTCCCCACCCCGAGCACCCCGCTCCCGTCCACCAGCGACGCCCAGCCGAGCCCGAGTCAAACCGGCCCGAGCCCGAGCCCGAGCACCACCAGCCCGAGCCCGTCGGCAGACACCGCCCCGCCGCCGGCGGCCACCGTGGTCAGCGCGACCCTGGTCGCGACCACCCCGGTCCAGCCGAAAGACTGCACCACCCCACTGACGATCAGCGTCCGGTTCACCATCACGGTCTCCGGCCCGACCCGCGTCGTCTACCAGGTGACGTCGAGCTCGGGCGAGAGCGAGACCGGAGTCAACACCACCACCGCCGCCGGCTCCCAGTCGTTCTCCCGGAACATGCCGATCACGATCGCCAAACCGGCGAGCGGCACTCTCACGATCAGCGGGCTGATCACCACGCCGGGCACGTTCCGCCCTGCCTCCGTCGACGTCCAGGTCGTCTGCCCCTCGCCGCCACCCAACAACGACCCGACGACGCCGACGACGTAGCCGTCAGCCCCAACCGGTCAGCCCCAGCCGGTCGGACGCGGCCGGTCAGACCACCGCGGTCTGCACCATCGCGCGAATCTCCCGCTCGAGCACCTGCGGCGCCTCGACCGGCGTCATGTGCCCGACGCCCTCGACCTCCACCAACCGCGCCTGCGGCAGGTCCGACGCCAGCCGCTGCCCCATCGCAGGCGGCGTCAGGATGTCGAGTTCCCCGGTCACCACGGTGGTCGGCAGGTCCAGGTGCGGCACCGCCAGCCGCAGGTCGAGCGTCCCGAGCGTGGCCCCGAACCCTCCGCGCACGGTCGGCGGCGTGTCCAGGATGACGTGCGCGCAGAACGCGACGTGCTCGGGCGCCGCGCCCGGAGCCAGCCCGATGTACCGGATCATCGGCATCGTCGCTCCGATCGGACGCCCGAGCGGCAGCGGAGCCGACAGGATCGCCCGGTTCAGCGGCGCGGTCAGCCGGCGCAGCAGGTCCGGACCGGGCTGCAGACGCGAATCGGCGACCAGGCTGGTCACGCCGGTGTTGGCGAGCACCGTCGCCGACACCTTCTCGTGCAGCAGGCGGGGGTGGCGGGCCGCCAGCGCGACGATGCTCATCGCGCCCATGCTGTGCCCGAACGCCACCGCCTTCCGGCCGTCGGGCACGGTCGCGCGCAGCACCGCCGCCAGGTCGTCAGCGAGTTCGTCGGTAGTGAACTGGCCCTTCGCCGGAATCGCGCTACCGCCGTGCCCGCGTAAGTCGTAGGCGACCACGTGCAGGTCGGTCGAGAGCGCCCAGATCTGGTTGGTGAAGAAGCCGATCCCGCACGTCCAGCCGTGCACCAGCACCACGATCGGGGCGTCGTCCGGACCGTACTCCGCGACGTGGATCTCGGTGCCGTCCGCCGACCGCACCATCCGCTCGGACTTCGGCGGCACCGGTGCCATGCCGTCCAGGCGCGGATCGGTGAGCGCATGGGCCCTGGCCGACCGCCGAGCGAGGACCACCACCGCGGTCGCCGCCACTGCACCCACCACGATCGCCGTGCGCTTCGCTCCCATGCCCGGCGACTTTACTTGCCAGTAACGTGTCGGCGCTCACAAAACAGAAACGTGCCCCACCGCCCGAAGCCGATGGGGCACGGACGAGTTCAGGCCGCCAGCGGCGACGTCTTCGCCACCCAGCTGTAGACCGAGAAGAGCTCGATCGGCGTCGCCGCCGCACCGCTCGAGGGTTCGACGTAGAGGTACTCGTCCGACACCCGGTAGGTCACGTCGTCGAACGATGTATCTGACCCGTCGGAGTAGTAAACGGTGAGATGTGAAGGGGCCATCATCAAACACCTCGCTCCCAGTACGGCGATGAACTCTCGGAGTAGCGCTCCGGTGCGGTATCAATGCCGTTTACGGACGATTTTCAAACACGAATCTTCATCAGGTTTAACGCATCGGCCGGTGGATCGGTTCAGTCTCCACACCGGTCCCGGAAAACCCGGGAAATCTGACTCTTTTCCGGGTGGGTTAGCGTCGACGCATGTCGTCGCGTTCCGCGGTCCGGCCGAAGGCCGCCGATCCCGAGTCGCACACCGGCGTCATCGCGTTGCTCGTCACCGCGATCATCGCGGTGCTGATCGGCCGCCAGGTCCTCTCGTTCCTCATCGGAGGCCGCGGCTCGATCGCGACCTGGACCACGGTGTTCTGCGCGATCGTCGTTCAAGCGCTGCCGTTCCTGCTCCTCGGTGTAGTGCTCTCCGGAGCGATCACCGCGTTCGTGCCCGCCCGGGTGTTCTCCGCGATCCTGCCGAAGCGGGCCGCGCTCGCCGTGCCGGTCGCGGGCGCCGCCGGAGCGCTGTTGCCGGGTTGCGAATGCGCCTCGGTGCCGGTCGCCGGTCGGCTGGTGGAGCGCGGAGTCGTGCCCGCGGCCGCGCTCGCGTTCCTCCTGTCGGCCCCCTCGATCAACCCGATCGTGCTGATCGCCACCGCGGTCGCGTTCCCCGGCCAGCCGATGATGGTGGTCGGCCGGTTCGTCGCCTCGCTCGCCACCGCGGTCGTCGTCGGCTGGATCTGGGCCCGCTTCGGGCGGCCGGAGTGGCTGGGCCGGCTCGCGACCCGGCGCCTGCCCACGGCGTCCGCCGAGGGAACACCGCGGTTCGAAGCCTTCCGGCTCGCGGTCGCGCACGACTTTTTCGAGGCCGGTGGATTCCTGGTGATCGGAGCGGCGGCCGCGGCCACGATGAACGTCGTCGTCCCGCCGAGCTGGATCACCGCGGTCGCCGGCGTCCCGGTCCTCTCGATCGTGGTTCTCGCCGTGCTGGCCGTCGTCCTCTCGATCTGTTCGGAGGCGGACGCCTTCGTGGCGGCGAGCCTGACCGGCTTCCCGGTGCCGGCGCAGCTGGCGTTCATGGTCGTCGGACCGGTGGTCGACCTGAAGCTCATCGCGCTGCAGACGGGAACGTTCGGCCGAGCGTTCGCGGCCCGGTTCGCCCCGCTGACGTTCGTCGTCGCGGTCGCCGCGTCGGTCGTCACCGGTCTGCTGCTGATCGGAGTGGCCTGATGCGGCGCGAAGTCCAGGCGATCGTCTTCGTGCTGCTCGGAGCGGTGCTGCTCAAGCTCGTGATCTCCGGCGAGTACCTGAACTACGTGCGCGGTGTCCTGACGATCCCGCTGGTGGCGACCGGCGTGTTGCTGATGGCGTTCGGCGCGCTCGGCTTCGTCCGCGACTGGCGCGGCCGCGAGGCGGCCGAACGGACCCGTGAGCGGTGGGTCGAGGCCCGTGTCCGGACCCACGGCCCCGGCGCCGACCTTCATTCCGACGACACTCAGCCGGACGTGGAGCACCCGGACACGCAGCACCCGGACGTGGAGCACCCGGCCGAAGGGCACTCGCACGGGAGCGAGGGACACGGCGTCGGCTGGCTCTGGATCCTGCCGGTCTTCGTGCTCGTGCTGGTGCCGCCACCGGCGCTGGGATCGTTCTCGGCCGAGCGCGGAGCGGTGACCGTCCCCAAGCCGCCCCGGTCGGTCACCTACCCGGCCCTCACCGGTTCCGACCCGGCCCTGCTCGCGGTGAACGACTACGCGCGCCGCGCGGTCTGGGACGACGGGAAGACGCTCACCGGTCACACGATCGAGCTGAGCGGCTTCGTCACCCCGCGCAGCGGCGGGGCCTGGTACCTGACCCGGATGAAGGTCAGCTGCTGCGCCGCCGACGCCCGTCCCTTCCAGGTCCAGATCGTCGACTCGCCGATCCGGGTGACCCGCGACGCCTGGGTCAAGGTGACCGGGACCTGGGTCAAGAGCAGTTCCGACGACCCGTGGAAGGCCGTCCCCCTGCTGAAGGCCGTCACCGTGAACGGCATCCCCACCCCGTCCCAGCCCTACGAGTAATTTGGGCACGTGGGACCACATGATCACCCTTGGTGACACCTTCGGTCCGACCCCGCCGCGACTGACCGCTCCCCGCTCCGCTGCCCAGCGCCGTCCCGTTCCGGCCGCGGTCGCAGGCGACCCGACGTGCCAGGTGAATCGGAAACGCTGGTCGTTGGAGAGCTACCGGCGATATCACCCGGACGATCGTTCACCGATCGCTGGGGTCCCTGACAGGTCGCCCACGACCTCAGAAGTTCGACATCACGTCGCCGAGGACCGACTCGATGTTGCGCGGGTCGTTCGACTCGTAATACCGGCCTCCGGTGGTCGAGGCGATCCGGGTGAGAACCGTCTTACCGGCCTGGGTGAGCTCACTCCCGAACGCGACCGGGTACACGTGCACCAGCGGCTTCTGCTTCAGTGACGCCAGCAGCGCGTTCGGCGTGATGCTGCCCGGATCCTGGTTGTCGCCGTCGGTGAGCAGCACCACCGCGTTGATGCCGTCGGCGTCCGCGGCCGTCCGGACCGTGTCGACGGCGTCCTTGGCGGTGTCGTACAGGCCGGTGTCGTTCTTGGCCCGCAGGCTGTCGAGGCCGTGATCGAGCGCCCCCTCGTTCTTCGTGCTCAGCGGCACGATCTGCCGGTGATCCACCGACCCGGAGAGGTGGGTCGAGAACTCCCAGAGCCCGACGCGGTCGTTCGACCCGAAGTACGACAGCGACTCCTTGGCGGCCCGCGTCGCCAACTCGAGGCGGGTGGAGTTCGTCCCGGGCACCCGCTCGTTCATCGAGCCGGACGTGTCGAGCACGATCAGCACGTTCGCCGGCCGGTTCAGGTTGCGCCAGGCGCCGAGCAGCGCCTGCACCGCGGACGGCTCCGGCGGCGGGAACGTGACCGGGGCGGCAGCGGAGATCAGGCCGCCGGACTTGGCCACCACCTCCGGGTCGAGCTTGTCGTCGGCGCCGCGGAATCCGGCCGCACGGAACGCGGCCTGCTGCTTGTCGGCGAGCAGGAACGCGAGGAACTTGTCGGCCGCGGCGCGCTTGGCCATCGTCACCCAGGGTGCGTCGATCACGCTGTCGACGGTGACGTACGGGTGGTCGGAGACCAGCGTCCCGTCGCTGGGGTGCAGCGCGACCAGCTTCTGTTTCGGCGGCGGCAGGTGGCTGCCTCCGGTGAGTGGCTCGCCCTGGTTGTACGCCCAGACCGTCTGCTCCTCGACCGCCAGCGCGGAGACCGTCGTCGCGGCCTGATCCTCCTGCTGCTGGCGCAGCGTGTCGAGGAACGTCAGCGTCGTGTCGCCGTAGCGGTCGGTCGACCGCTCGAGCGTCCGGAGGAACAGCTTGACGCTGTCCCGGTCGAGGTCCTGTTGGACGTTCCCGGTGCGGCCGGGCGCGGCCAGGTACGCGGCGAGCGTCGCGTGCAGTCCGGATGTGGAGACCAGCGGGTTGGTTCGCGCGAAGACGAACGGGGTCTTCGAGTTGCTGACGGCTTTCCAAGCGGCGTCGTTGCCGGCGTAGCGGGCGATGTCGTGCCAGCTCGGTTGCTTGGCGGGCCAGCCGAGGGCCTTCGCGGTGGCTTCGGGGGCGGCGATGACCAGCGGGGAGCGGGCCAGGCTCGGCGCCTTGGGTGGCGTCCCGATCGCACCGACGCGCTGGCCGACGAGGCCGACCCAGACGCTGGAGGCGGGCGACCAGACGTCCGGCCGGTCGCCGTAGTCGTCGCTGGGCCAGCCCTTGGCGAGCGCGTCGACGGCCTCGCCCGACTTCACCGTCACGATCCGGACCTTGATGCACTCGCCGTCGACGTCACCGGGGTCGGCGTTGTAGCGGTCGGCGAGCGCGCTGACGATGCCGGACTTCTCCGGCGACGCGGCGACGACGAGCGGAAGTTCGCCGCTGCAGCCGGACACGGCGCTGATCAGCGCGCGGGAGCCGAGGATGCCGCCGGCCAGGACGACGAAGACGACGACACCGGCGACCGGAAGCAGCCACCGGCGCCGCTTGCGGTCGCGGTCGGGCGGGGGACCCGGATGGCCGGTGACCGGGCGGCCGGTCGGAGGAGGCGGGAGCGGGAGCTGGCCGCTGCTGCGAAGGCCGGGGATGGGTACCGGGCTGCCGGGCGCGGTCGGCGGTCCGGACGCCGGCCGCACGGCCGAGCTCGGCGGCCCGGAGGCCGGCCGTACCGGCCCGGGCCGGCTCTGGGCGGGGTAACCCCAGGTCGGAGAGGTCGACGCCCCCGACGTAGGCGGAGCAGGCGGACCTCCGGCCCGCCACCCACTCCCAGAAACCGGCGGCCCGGACACCGGCGGCCCGGACACCGGGGCACTCCAGGACGGTGGGGACGAGATCGGGGTGATCGTCGTCGGCGGCGCGGAGAACTGCGTCGTAGCAGCGGCGTCACTGAGCACGCGGGCCAGCTCCGCGGCCGTCGGCCGGTGCGGCGGATCCGGATCGAGACAGCGGTCCACGGTCGCCGACAGGCTGTGCGGAAGCGCCGGTAAGTCGTACGCGAGCGACCGGTACCGCCCGGACTGGATCGCGGTGATCAGCGCACCGAGCGTCTCCTGCTCGAACGGCCGCCGTCCGGACAGGCTCTCGTAGAGCATCACGCCGAACGACCACACGTCGGCGGCCGGCCCGGCCGACTGCCCTTCGAGACACTCCGGCGCCGTGTACGCCAGCGTCCCGACGATGTCCCCGGGCTTGGTCAGCCCCGTCGATTCCGTCGACTTGGCGATCCCGAAGTCGGCGAGCTTCGCCTCGCCGTCGCCGCTGATCAGCACGTTCGCCGGTTTGATGTCGCGGTGCGTCACCCCGACCGCGTGCGCGGCCGCCAACGCCCGCGCCACCCCGGCCAGTGCTGAAGCCACCCGCTCCGGCGTCGGATGCCGCCGCGAAAGCTCGTCCTTCCAGCTCCCGCCGGTGAGCAGCTCCATCACCAGGAACGGCGTCCCCGGTGCGGCGTCGATCGTGTCGCGCTCGCTCACCCGGCCGACGTCGTGGACCGCGACGATGTTCGCGTGGTTGAGACGGGCGGTGGTGCGGGCCTCGCGCTGGAAACGCTCGGGCGTCGTCAGCGTGTCGCCGGCCTGAACCAGGATCTTGACCGCTACCGGCCGGTCGAGGTGGACGTCGTGCGCCGCGTAGACCCCACCGGTCGCCCCACGTCCCAGCAGCTCACCTAGGACATATCGGTCTCCGAGGCGAGGTCCGGTGCCCGCAGGTGTCACCCGACCTCCCCTCGCCCTCTGCAGGCCAGGATAGGACCAGGGTGGTAGCGAGCCGTCGTCGCGTCAGTTCGGGTTGTGTCGGATCCCGGTCAGACCCGGCCGAACTGGTCGGCCAGGCGCGGCGGGAAACCGCCGGTCGCGATCGGGCCCCAGCGCTCGATCGAGATCCGGATCAGTGACTTGCCCTGTTTCTCCATCGCCGACCGGTAGCCGGGCCAGTCGGGGTGCTCACCGGCGATCACCCGGTAGTACTCGACCAGCGGCTCCAGCGCCTCGGGCAGGTCGAGCACCTCGGCGATCCCGTCCACCTGGACGTAAGGCCCGTCCCAGTCGGACGAGAGCACGCAGACGCTGGCCCGGGTGTCGCGGCGGGCGTTGGAGGCCTTCGCCCGGTCGGGGTAGGTCGAGACCACGATCCGGCCCGAGTCGTCGACACCACAGGTCACCGGGGAGAGCTGGGGCCGCCCGTCCTTGCGGGTGGTCGCCAGCAGCCCGTGATGACGGGGACGCAGAAACGTCAGCAGTTCGGCCCGGTCCACGACGTCCGCGGTCGCGTAGTTCGCCACGCACGCAGCGTAACCAATATTCACGTCCGGCAAACCCGACATCCGGCGGGTGGGTTGCGCCGCCGCGTGTAAGGCTGGATAAGTGTTCGTCCCCAGGCTGGTCGCCACCGATCTCGACGGAACCCTGCTCCGATCGGATCTGACCGTCTCGGCGCGGACGCTCACCACGTTCGAACGCCTCGAGCGCTCCGGAATCACGCTGGTCTTCGTCACCGGCCGGCCCTGGCGCTGGATGGACCCGGTCCTCGCGCAGACCGGCCGCCGTGGTCAGGTCGTCTGCGCCAACGGCGCGGTGGTGCTCGACGGTGCTTCCGGCCAGGTCCTGCAGAACTGGACCATTCCCGCGGAGACCCTTCGCGCGGTCACCGCCGCGGTCCGAGAGACCTTTCCGGACGCGATTTTCGCGGTCGAGCGCGGCCGCCGGATGCTGCACGAGCCCGAGTACCCGGTCCGGCACGATCTCGGCCGTCGGGACGAGAACGAGGTCTCCTACGACGAGCTGATCGCCGAGCCGGTCGAGAAGCTGCTGATCCGGGCCCCGAGCGTGGAGGCGGCCGAGTTGTGGACGCGCTGCACCCGGGTGTTCGACGGCCGGGTCACGCCGACCCACTCGGGTTTCCGGGGGCTGATCGAGGTCTCGGCGTCCGGGGTCACGAAGGCGACCGGCCTCGAATGGGTCGCGCAGCGCTGCGGCGTCGACCCGGCCGCCATCGTCGCGTTCGGCGACATGCCCAACGACATCCCGATGCTCACCTGGGCCGGCCGGAGCGTCGTCGTCGCCGGAGCCCATCCGGAGGCGGCGGCCGTCGCGCACACGGTCACGACCGGCAACGACGCCGACGGGGTGGCGACCTACCTCGACGCCCTGCTGGACGAGGTAGAAGCCGCCACCCCGCGCTGACCTACAGGTACTGGCCGGTGCCGTGGGGGGTCGGACCGGATTCGCCGGCCACGATGCCACCGAGCCCCGGCGGCAGCGCCGGGCGTCCGCGCATCTGCTCGAGCTGCATGCGGGCCGCCATCTGCTGCGCCACCAGCGCGGCCTGGATGCCGTGGAACAGCCCTTCCAACCAGCCGACCAGCTGTGCCTGGGCGATGCGCAGCTCCGGCTCGGTCGGCGTCACGTCGTCGGTGAACGGGAGCGACAGCCGTTCGAGCTCGTCGCGGAGCTCGGGCGCCAGGCCGTCTTCGAGCTCGGCGATCGACCGTGCGTGGATCTCCTTGAGCCGCGCCCGGCTGGCCTCGTCGAGGGGTGCCGCCCGCACCTCCTCCAGCAGCTGCTTGATCATGCTGCCGATCCGCATGACCTTTCCGGGCTGCTCGATCAGGCGCGCCGGATCGTTGTCGTTGTCATCTTTGCCGATCTCGATCGGCATCGCGCCGACCGGCGAGCCGTCCGGACCCATGACCATGACGGTCTGACCGGGCGAGTCGGGGCGCTCATCGGGGGACTGAGGTTCGGTCATCTGGCCATCCTCTCGCAATCAGTTGTGCTTGCGGATGCCGGTGGCGGAGGGTGCAGGTATGCCCTCTCGATCAATGAGTACTCCGGCCACGGCCGAGTTGACGGTCCGGCCGGCCACGACCGCCGACGCCGCCGCGGTCCGCGACCTGATCAACGTGGTGGATCTCGTCGATACCGGAGAGGCCGGCTACGCCGTCGACGAAGTCGAGAGTGACCTCCGCCGCAGCGATGACCTGGCCCGGGACTCCTGGCTCGCGTTCTCCGGCGACCGGCTGGTCGCCTACGCGGTCCTCTGGCCCGCCTCCGCGAGCGGTCGCCTGGACGTCGATCACTACGTACTTCCGGACGAGGTGGCAGCCGGTTCGTTATTGCTCGACCTGCTCACCGCCAGGGCCGCCGAGATCGCCGCGACCACGCCGGGCGTCCCGGCCGCTGACCTGCACCTGGCGCTGACGCCGGAGTCCGTCCTGGCCGTGCACGCGCTGCCGGTGCGGGGCTGGCGCAACGTCCGGCGCCACCACGTGCTCACCCGGCCGGTGTCGACGGGCGCGGACGCGCTGCCGGTACTGCCGGCCGACGTCCGGGTCCGGGTCGCGACCGCGCCGAGTGACCAGGAGATCGCGTACCGGCTCGTCCAGGAGACGTTCGCCGGGCACTTCGGCTTCGAGCCCACGTCCTACGACGACTGGCGCAAGCGGATGGACGCCGACCACCGCGACTGGACGCTGACCTGGATCGCGTCCCGGGGTGCGGTCGACGTCGGGGTGCTGGTCGGGCACAACGACCGGGAGGCGACCGGCTGGGTGCAGAACCTCGGCACGGTCGCCGCGGCGCGCGGCAGCGGCATCGCCACCGCGCTGCTGCGGACGTCGTTCGTCGAGTTCGCCGCTCGCGGGCGCAGCACCGTCGGCCTCGGCGTCGACACCGGGAACGCGCACAACGCGCTGCACTTCTACACCGGCCTCGGGTTCCAGCTGCAGTTCGCGGCCGACACCTGGCGGCTGGTGGTGCCGGCTCCCTAGTTGACCAGCAGGACCTTGCCGGTGGCGTCGCCGGACTCGAGGACGCGGTGGGCCTCGGCGGCGTCCGGGAGCGCGATCGCGCGGTCGATGACCGGGCGGATCTTGCCGAACTCCAGCAGCGGCCAGACGTGCGTCTTCACGTCCGCGACGATCTCGGCCTTCTCCTCGGCCGGCCGGGCGCGGAGCGAGGTCGCGGTGATCGACGCGCGCTTGGACAGCAGCGCGCCCAGGTTCACCTCGCCCTGCATGCCGCCCTGCATGCCGATGACGATCAGCCGCCCGTTCGTGGCCAGCGTCGCGACGTTGCGCTCGAGGTACTTCGCGCCCATGTTGTCGAGGATCACATCGGCGCCCTTGCCGCCGGTGGCGCTCTTCACGACGTCCACGAAGTCTTCGGAGTGGTAGTCGATCGCACGCTCGGCGCCGAGCGCCAGACAGCGGGGGTGTTTCGCGGGGCTCGCGGTGCAGAACACCCGGGCGCCGTAGGCGGCGGCCAGCTGGATCGCGGCCGTGCCGATGCCACCCGCACCACCGTGCACGAGAAATGTGTCGCCTGGGGCGAGCCGGCCGATCGCGAACACGTTCGACCAGACCGTGCAGTACACCTCGGGGAGCCCGGCGGCCTCGGCCAGCGAAACCCCCTCGGGAACCGGCAGCAACTGCCCGGCCGATACGGCCACCTTCTCGGCGTAACCGCCACCGGCCAGCAGCGCGCACACCTCGTCGCCGACGTTCCAGCCCTCGACGCCGGGGCCGAGCGCGGCGATCCGGCCCGAGCACTCCAGGCCCGGATACTCCGGCGCGCCCGGGGGCGGTGGGTAGAAACCCTGGCGTTGCATGAGGTCAGCGCGGTTGACCGCGGAGGCGACGATGTCGATCAGGACCTCGCCGGGGCCGGGTTCCGGGTCGGGAACCTCGGTCCAGCGCAGTACGTCGGGTCCGCCCGGTTCAGTGATCTTGATCGCGTGCATGCGTCAACCCTAGAGAAGGTCCGGGGCCCCGCGCTGCTGCGCGGGGCCCCGGGTCGTGACTGTTGAAGGGGTTGAACGTTACCTACGGGTAATGCGGCTCACTGCCGATCAGGACTGACGGGTCACCCTCCGAAAAAGGTTCCAGCCGGCCATCCGGACGATTGCTACCGGTTGGCCGCGGTGGAGCATCTGGTTGTGCGTGTTGGCCAGCGCCTGTACCTCGCGCCGGTTCGTTCGCGTAACGCCTGGCCGTGCGCACTCTGGGCAGTGCAGCCGGTACATCGCGGTTCCTCTCAGGCGACGGCCCGCCTCGGCGAGCTGGCTGTTTCCCGATGCTGTGCCGGGACCACCTGTTCCCATGTCTAGAGACGGTAGGCATCCCCCGCCACCGAGACCAGCCGACCCGCTGTGAGAAAGATGTGGCCTGTTGGCTCCGGTGAGGGACCGTACGGCTGATCGGCGCCGTCTCCCGAGCACTCGGCAGGACCAGGTATTCTTGTAATCATCGAGTCCTCGCGGAGACCCCACAGCAGCTCAGGGGAATTCGTGAGCTCGTAAGACTGTTCCTTCGAGGCGACGCGAACCCGTGTCCGGTGGTGAGTGGGTTCGGCGTACCGATCCGTGTATCGGAGATCCCCCGTTACCCCGACCGGGGTGGATGGCCATAGCTGCTGTCGTCCGCCCGGAAAGCTGTTCTGTGCCAACGCTGTCTGCTGTAAGTGAAATGCCCGACTTTGCATCTGAGGATGCGATTCTCGAAAGTCTCGAACCGGAGGCCACACCGGCACCGGTTCCGTTCTCCGACCTCGGCCTGCCGAACGCCATCGTGACGGTGCTCAGCCGGCAGGGGTTGACCAACGCGTTCCCGATCCAGTCGGCGACGATCCCCGAGGTGCTGGCGGGTCGTGACGTCCTCGGACGTGGCGCCACCGGCTCCGGCAAGACGCTGGCCTTCGGGCTGCCGCTGGTCGCCAAGCTGGCCGGTGCCCGGGTCCGTCCCGGTCACCCGCTCGGCCTGGTGCTGGTGCCGACCCGTGAGCTGGCTCTGCAGGTCACCGACGCGCTCGCGCCGATGGCCCGCGCCGTCGGTGTGCGGATCCGGCCGATCGTCGGCGGGGCCGCGATGTCCCGCCAGCTCGAAGACCTCCGCCGTGGCGTCCACGTGATCGTGGCCACCCCCGGTCGCCTGGAAGACCACATCCGGCGCGGCAGTGCGGTGCTCGACGAGGTCGAGATCACCGCGATCGACGAGGCCGACCAGATGGCCGACATGGGCTTCCTGCCGGTCGTCCGCGGCCTGCTCGACCAGGTCCGGCCCGACGGTCAGCGTCTGCTGTTCTCGGCGACGCTCGACAACGACGTCGACACGATCGTCCGCGAGTACCTGAACAACCCGGTGACGCACTCGCTGGCGCCGTCCACGGCGTCGGTCGACACGATGGAGCACCACATGCTCCACGTGACCCACGCCGACAAGGTGCGGGTCGTCGCCGACCTGGTGCGGTCCACCGGCCGCACGATCGTGTTCGTGAAGACCCAGCTCGGGGCCGACCGGCTCGCCGAGCAGCTTTCCGAGCGTGGTCTCCCGTCCGAGCCGCTGCACGGTGGCCGGACGCAGGGTCAGCGCAACCGGGTGCTGGCGAACTTCAAGAGCGGACGCTCGCCGGTGCTGGTCGCTACCGACGTCGCCGCTCGTGGGGTGCACGTCGACGGGGTCGGGCTGGTGGTGCACTACGAGCCGCCGACGGACCCGAAGTCGTACCTGCACCGCGCGGGTCGTACGGCTCGTGCCGGTGCCTCCGGTGTCGTCGCGACGCTGGTCGCGCCGTACAGCCGGAAGACCGCGCACCGGCTGGCGAAGCTCGCGGGCATCAACCCGACCCGGTCGACGATCGCGCCGGAGATGCCGCTGCCGAGCGTCCTGACCGACGCTCTGCCGCCGGCTCCGCCGCCGCCGACCGAGGAGGAGCTCGCCGCTGCGGAATCCCGCCGTCGGCGCAACCGCGAGCTCGACGGTGAGCGTGGCGATCGCGGTCGCAGCGGCGGTTACCGTCGCGGCGCGTCCGGCGACCGTCGCGAGGGCGGCTACCGCGGCGGGCCGAACCGTTCCGACCGGCCCCGCTGGTCCGAGCGCACCGACCGGCCCGAGGGCAACCGTTCCGAGGGTGGCAACCGCTACCCGCGTGGCGAGCGTCCCGACCGCGGCGAGCGCACTGGTAGCGCAGACCGTGGGTTCCGGACCGACCGGCCGTCCGGCGAGCGGGGCGAGCGGTCCGACCGTGATCCCCGGCGCCCGCGCTGGACGCCGGAGCAGCGCTCCTCCCGCCACAGCGGTAACCGCGCCGATCGCTGACGCGTAGTTCGCCTGGTCAAGGCATAACCGGCCGGATGCTCACCCGAGCATCCGGCCGGTCGCGTGCGGAGGCGTTTCGCACTCCGGCAACAATGCGGCATGGCTTCTGCGCGGCAACTGGTACGTACCGAACGGTTGCTCGACCGGATCGTCGCCGGATCGCTCGCGGTCGGAGCGGTCGGCGGACTGGTCTCCGCCTACCAGTTCCTCAGCGAGATCGTGCAGCTCCACCACGCGCTCCGCACCGGCAACGACACGGTCGAGAACCTCGACCCGGGTACTGCGCTGCCGACGGTGTACGTCCTCGGCGGGTTCGCGCTCGGCTTCGCCGTGGTGTTCTCGGCCGTCGCGGTGCTGATCCTGCGGGCCTCGCCGCTCGGGGCTCCGCTGGTGCGGGCTGCCCTCCCCGCCGTGCTTCCGGCCACGCTGCTGGCGTTCCTCGCCGCGTACATCCGCTACCAGGAGTACGTCGACGCGATGCCGCCCGCGACGCGTGACCCGGCCTACCGGAGTGCGATCTTCGGGCAGATCATCGGCGGCGGGATCGGGGCGGCCGGGATCGTCGCGACGCTCCTGGTGCTGATCGGCGTCGGGGTCGTGCGGTGGTTCCGGCCGCAGGCGGAATCGGCCGGAGCGCTTCCCTCGCGCCCGGCGCCCGGGCCGCAGAGTGCCCCGGCCGGGCCACAGGATGCTCCGCTCGGGCCGCAGGGTGCTCCGCTCGGGCAGCGGGGGGCTCCGCTCGGGCAGCGGGGGGCTCCGCTCGGGCCGCCGGCGGCGGCGCTGAACGCGGGAAAGATCCTCGCGCTGGCCGGGACCGTGATGGCCCTGCTGGTGCCGGTGGCCTGGGTGCGGCCGGTCGGGGGCCAGGGGCACCTGCCGAGCGAGTGGTCGATCCTCGCGCTGCTGACCGGCGTGCTGTCGGTGGCGGCGCTGGTGGCCACCGGGCTCGCGGCGTTGGCCCGGCCCGGCCGCCTGACGTTCCGGTACGCGGGGCTGGGCGCGCTCGTCGTGGTGGCGTCCGTCGAGTGGGCGGTGACGCTCTGGGAGTCGTTCTACGCCGACGTGGCCTTCGGTAGCGAACGGGTCAGCGGCGTCGCGGTGCCGTGGACCGCCGCGATCGCGTGCGGTCTCGTCGGCAGCGCGTTGCTGACCGCGGCGGCGGTAGCCCTGACGATGCCGCCGTCCCCGGCCGACGTGGCCGCGGCGGATGCTGACGGCGGCCCGAGCGTCGGGCGGCTGTCGGAGTCGGCCGAGGCCCGCGCCGCCCGCCGGGTCGGCGAATCGTCCGCCGAGCCCGCCTGGCAGGCCTTCCCGGAGGAGGCCACGAAGCCGGCCGACCCGACCGACCCGGCTGAGCCGACCGACCCGACCGAGCCGGCTGAGGCTCGGCCGAAGGCGCCGCGCAACCGGAACAAGCCCCGACGCAAGTCCTGAACCCTTCTCACCGCGTGCTCACCCAGGTCCTGGAATCGCTCCCGGTCTTCCTGCTGATCGTCGTGGGCTACCTCCTGGCCACGTTCACTCCCTGGGCCCGCGCCGCCGGCACGCCCCTCACCGCGTTCGTCTTCAACGTCTCGCTCCCGGCGCTCCTCTTCTCCCTCACCAGCAGTCCCTCGCCGGCCTCCCCGTCCTGGAAGATCGTCGGCGCCTACTTCGGCGGCTGTTTCCTCGTCTTCGCCATCGGGCGCGTCGCCACCCACCGGATGCGGGACCGCGTCGGCCGGTCCCTCGTCGCGGTCGGCGGGGTCTTCTCCAACAACGTCCTGCTCGGCATCCCGCTGGCCCAGGCGTTCCTGGGCCCGGCCGCGCTCCCCGCCGTCGCGATGGTGCTGATCTTCAACGCCGCGGTCCTCTGGACGCTGGCCACCGCCTCGGTCGAGCACGCCCGCGGCGGCACGCTCACCGCGCTCGGGCTGCTCAAGACCGCCGCCACGGTCAGCGCCACCCCACTCATCATCGCGATCGTGGCCGGAACGCTGCTGAGGCTGCTGCACGTCGGCCTCCCGGACGCGCTCATGGACCCGATCGACCTGCTGGCCCGGTCGGCGACACCGCTCGCGCTCGTCGTACTCGGCATCGGCCTGCAGCGCTACGGCCTGCGCGAGGGCTGGAAGATCAGCGTGCTGATCACCGCGATCAAACTCGTGCTGCACCCGCTGGCGGTCTGGCTGCTCGCGATCGCCTTCGGCCTGTCGACGATCGACACGCTGGCCGTCGTGCTGCTGGCCTCGGTCGCGACCGGCGCCAACGTCTACCTGATGGCGGAGAAGTTCGAGGCGCTCCGCGGCCCGATCGCCTCGGCGATCGTCGTCTCGACCACCGTCTCGGTGATCACGACCCCGCTGTGGTTAGCCCTCGTCCGCCAGTAGCGCTTCGAGGTACACCGCGACGCCGTCGTCGTCGTTCGAGCGCGCCACCTCCTCGGCGACCGCCTTCAACGACGGATGCGCGTTCGCCACCGCGACCCCTCGTCCGGCCCACGACAGCATCGGGACGTCGTTCGGCATGTCCCCGAACGCCAGGACGTCGGCCGCCGGCACGCCCAGGACGTCGCAGACGACCGCGAGCCCGGCCGCCTTCGTGACCCCGGTCGGACAGATCTCGACGAATCCCTGCCCGGCGTACGTGACCTCGCCGACCGACGGCGGCACCACCGACCGGGCCACCGCGAAGAATTCCTCGACGTCCATCGCCGGCGCCCGGACGAACAGCTTCAGCAACTCGCCGGCGAACATCGACGCCCGATCGGCCGGCTCCCACGGGTCCGGGTACGGCCACGCGAACGCCGGGTCCCCGTGCAGCGGCGCCGCGTCGGCCTCACCGGCCTCCACGGTCACCAGCACCGGGCCGACCTGCGCTTCGATCAGCTCCACCGCCTGCGCGGCGACCGGGCCCGCGATCCGCGTCGCCCTCAGCACCCCGCCGGTCTCCAGGTCGAGCACGAATCCGCCCTGCGCACACACCAGGTACCGGGAAACGTCCACGGCCGCGGCCGACAGCGTCCGCAGGCGCGGCCCGCGACCGGTCACACCGACCACCTCGACGCCGGCGTCGCGCACCCGGCGCAGGACGTCGTGGGTATAGGCCGAGACCGTCCCGTCCGACCGGATCAGCGTCCCGTCGAGGTCGGTCGCGACGAGCCGCGGCAGCACATCAGGTCCCATCGGCCCCGAACGCGCAGACGTTACGGGAACCACCGGCCCAGCACCGTGGCACACCCGTCGAGCTCGACCGGATCGGTCACTTCGTCGGCGAAGGACTGGACGACCTCCAGCGCCTGGCCCATCGCCACCGCCCAGCCGACCCACTTGAACAGCTCGATGTCGTTCGTCCCGTCGCCGATCGCGAGCACGTCGGCGGCGTCGATGCCGAGATCGGCGCAGACCATCGCGGTGCCGGTCGCCTTCGAGATCCCCGGCGCCTGGACGTCGAGCCACGCGCTGTACCCGAGGTCCCAGCTGTATTCGGCCGGGTCGAGCACCTCGCTCGCCACCGCGGCCATCCGGTCGACGTCCCACCCGGGCGCCACGCACACCAGCCGCACCACCGGCGAGGACACCAGCGTCGCCAGGTCGACGACCTCCTGCTTCCCGACCGTGAACTCGCGGTGGAAGCCGTCGGTGGTCAAGAACCCGTGCGGGTCGCGCTCAGCCGCGAACACCGCCTCGGGAATGCGCGCGGCCAGCGCCGCCGCGGCCGGCGCCACGTCGACGCTGACCTGGTGGGTCACCATCGCCGTCTCGGCGTCGTAGACCACCGCTCCATTCGTACACACGAGCTCGACGCCGTGGATGCCCAGCGCCACCGCCGTGTCCACGGCGTCCGGTACCGCCCGGCCGGTCGCGACGACGACCGGTACCCCGGCGTCGATCACCCGGCCGACCGCCGCGGCCACCGCGAGGCTCGGCCGGGTGCCCGCCCGCCCGTACGGCACCACGGTGCCGTCCAGGTCGAGCGCGACGAGCTTGGGACGCCAATCGGGATCGAGTCGTCTCACGGTGCGAGCACGTCCCGGCTCAGGCTCTGCCTGCCTCCGAGATAGGGCCGCAGCGCCGCCGGCACCGTCACCGAGCCGTCCGGCTGCTGGTGGTTCTCCAGGATCGCGACGATCCACCGGGTCGTGGCCAGCGTGCCGTTCAGCGTCGCCACCGGCTCCGGACGCCCCGAAGCACCGCGGTGGCGGATGTTCAGCCGGCGCGCCTGGAAGTCGGTGCAGTTCGACGTCGACGTGACCTCGCGGTACCGGCCCTGCGTCGGTACCCAGGCCTCGCAGTCGAACTTCCGTGCGGCCGACGACCCCAGGTCACCGGCGGCGACGTCGATCACGCGGTAGGGGATCTCCACCTTGGCCAACATCTCCTCCTCCCACGCGAGCAGACGCTGGTGCTCCTCGTGCGCCTGATCCAGAGTCGTGTAGGAGAACATCTCCACCTTGTCGAACTGGTGGACACGAATGATCCCGCGGGTGTCCTTGCCGTACGAGCCGGCCTCCCGGCGGTAGCACGTCGACCAGCCCGCGTAGCGCTTCGCGCCGTTCGACAGGTCGAGGATCTCGTCCGAGTGGAAACCGGCCAGCGGAACCTCGCTCGTCCCGACCAGGTACAGGTCGTCGGCCTCGAGCCGGTAGATCTCGTCCGCGTGCGCGCCGAGGAAGCCGGTGCCGGCCATGATCTCGGGCTTGACCAGCGTGGGCGTGATCACCGGCGTGAAGCCGTACTCGACCGCCTGGGCGACCGCCATGTTGAGCAGCGCGAGCTCGAGCAGCGCGCCGACGCCGGTGAGGAAGAAGAACCGCGAGCCGCTGACCTTGCTGCCGCGCTCCATGTCGATCGCGCCGAGCTTCTCGCCGAGCTCGAGGTGGTCACGCGGATCGGTCAGAGCCGGAATCGTCCCCACTTCGCGCAGGACCACGTAGTCGTCCTCGCCCCCGGCCGGTGCGCCCTCTTCGACCACGTTCGGGATCGCCAGGTGAGCGTCCCGCAGTGCTGCGTCGGCGGCCGCCTGCACGGCCTCCGCCTCCTTCACCGTCGCCGCGAGCTCACGGGCCGCGGCCACCAGCGCCGGACGCTCCTCCTTGGACGCGGCCTTGACCTTGTTCGAAACCGCCTTCTGCTCGCCGCGCAGGGCGTCCGCCTTGGCCACCGCGGCCCGCCGCCGCTCGTCGGCCGCGAGCAGCTCGTCCACCCGGGACTCCGACTCCCCGCGAGCACTCTGGCTGGCGCGAACAGCGTCGGGATTGTCCCTGAGGAAGCGAAGATCGATCACCCCGCAAGCCTACAGACGACCCTCCGCAGCGCTCTTCTCCATTACCGCGACCGTCACCGTCAGCATGCCCTCGTCCCAGGCGCGGTGGGTCGGCAGACCCAGGCCGGCCAACAGGCGCAGCATCGGCAGGTTGTCGGGACGGACCACCGCGTGCACCTGCGCGCACTCGGCGTCGGCGGCCGCGGCGAGTAGCCGCCTGGCCAGTGCCGAGCCCAGCCCGCGGGCTTGCCAGGCGTCCTCGACCAGCAGCCCGAGCTCCGCGGGCGTCGGCTCCGTCGCGGCGCACCACATCAGGTTCCCGAGCACGACGACCTTCCCGTCCGGCGCCACCCCGACCAGCGCCACGCCCAGCCGCGGGTTGATCAGCCGCGCGAGCTGCCGCCCGCTCGGCCGCGCCATCCCGGAGTTGTACCGCCGGTACCGCGAGGAGTCCGAGCACCGGTCGTGCATCTCGGCGATCGCGCCCAGGTCCGCGACCGTGGGCCGCCGCCAGTGCACCGCCGCCGCGGACCCCTCGGCTGCCTCGGGGGCCGACCGCCGAGCGTCCCCGCCGTCGCCGGCCGCGACGAGCAGGGCCGCCAGGTCGGCGAGGGCGTGCGCCCGCGCGGTCTCCGACGGCGTCAGCCGGGCATCCATGCGTACGATCCGCAGCGAACCACCGCGAGGATCGCGAAGTCGCAGCTCATCGGACGGATCAGCGGCCGGGGTCCACTGCACGGCGCTGCCGTCCAGCAGGTCCGACAACGCCAGCGGCAGGCACTCCGGATCACGCACCAGCCGCGCCGCCAGTTGCAGCGCCCGAGTCGGCGGATCAGCCAGGCCGTGCACGTCCGCCGGACGCACCACCGCCCGCCGGCCGCCTCCGGCACCCACCGCCGCGACGAGTTCCTCCGCGGTCAGCGAGGCCGGGGCGTCCGCGACGAAGTCGTCCACCGCACCCGCCACCACCGGGTGCACCTGGACCGACAGGATGTTGACCGAGAGGTCGGCCAGGCTGCTCGCGAGTGCGGCCAAGCGACCGGGCTCGTCGTCGACGACCGTGCGGATCTGCCAGAGCGTCATGGATCCCATCGTCTACCGGCCGGATTTCGGGATCGTTCCAGAAGGGTGACCCCGACCCGGAGGCCCGGTGTGGTGGATCACATGACCCACCAAAATGACCCGCGTACCATGGAATAACGTGCAGTTCCTCCAGGCCTCCGGCGGCCCGATCTCGCCGACAGCTGACCTGACCTACAACGACGTCTTCATGGTGCCCGCGCGCTCCGACGTCAGGTCCCGCCTCGATGTCGACCTCTCCACCGTCGACGGCGTCGGCACGACGATTCCCCTCGTCGTGGCGAACATGACCGCGATCGCGGGACGCCGGATGGCGGAGACCACGGCTCGCCGCGGCGGGCTCACGGTCATCCCTCAAGACATCCCGCTCGACGTCGTCGCGGGCGTCGTCGAGTGGGTCAAGCAGCGGCACACGATCTACGAAACCCCGGTGACGCTCAGCCCGCACCACACCGTCGGCGACGCGCTGGCGCTGATCCACAAGCGCGCGCACGAGGCCGCGGTCGTGGTCGAGGGCAATCGGCCGGTGGGTGTGGTGACGCCTGCGGACTGCGAGAGCGTCGACCGATTCACGCAGGTCGAGGCCGTGATGAGCACCGAACTGCTGACGATCACCGAAGGCACCCCGATGGACAAGGCCTACGGGACGCTGCACGACTCGCGCCGCAAGCTGGCCCCGGTCGTCGACGCCGGCGGCCTCCTGGTCGGCGTCGTCACCCGCACCGGCGCGCTGCGCAGCACGCTCTACACGCCGGCCCTGGACGCCCACGGCAGGCTCCGCGTCGGAACCGCGATCGGCATCAACGGCGACGTCGCGGGCAAGGCCGAGGCACTACTTCACGCCGGGACCGACGTCCTGGTCGTGGACACCGCACACGGGCACCAGGAGAAGATGCTCGCGGCCGTCCGTGCCGTTCGCGGCGTCGACCCGTCGGTACCGGTCGTGGCCGGAAACGTGGTCACCGCGGCCGGCACGAAAGACCTCATCGACGCGGGCGCCGACATCGTCAAGGTCGGCGTCGGCCCCGGCGCCATGTGTACGACCCGGATGATGACCGGCGTCGGCCGCCCGCAGTTCAGTGCCGTCCTCGAGTGCGCCGCCGAAGCACGCAGGCACGGTAAGCACGTCTGGGCCGACGGCGGCGTCCGCCATCCCCGCGACATCGCGCTCGCGCTGGCCGCCGGCGCGGCCAACGTCATGGTCGGCTCCTGGCTGGCCGGCACCTACGAGAGCGCCGCCGACCTCCAGCAGGACGGCGACGGCCGGCTCTACAAGGTGTCGTTCGGCATGGCGTCGAGTCGCGCGGTGCGGCACCGCACCCGCACCGAGTCCGCGTTCGACCGGGCCCGCAAGGCTCTGTTCGAAGAGGGCATCAGCTCGGGGAAGATGTACATCGACCAGGAGCGGCCGGGCGTCGAGGACGTCATCGACCAGATCGTCGCCGGCCTGCGCTCGGCCTGCACCTACGCGGGCGCGAACTCGCTCGAGGAGCTGCACGAGAAGGCGGTCGTCGGCATCCAGTCCACGGCCGGTTACGACGAGGGGCGCCCGCTCCGCACCAGCTGGTGATCCGTCAGCGCCCGGAGGTACTCCCGGGCGCCCGGATCGTAGGCCGCGGGATCAGCGGTGGCTTCGCGCTGCCCGTCGAAGAACTTGCCGCTGACCCCGTCCGACCGAATCAGCCGGGCGGTCGCCGCCACCCCGTCCTCCAGCGAGGTCAACGGCGAGATCCCGGCCTCCGCGACCATTCCGGTCGGCATGTACGTGCCGGGATGGATCGCGTTGGCGGTCACCCCCGAGGCCGCCAGGTCGAACGTCCACATGATCTGGGCGAGCTTGCTCTGCGCGTACGCGCGCGATCCGCTGTACGAGCGTTCCAACATCGGATCCGCCGGATCCAGCGGCGCCTGCCCGAGCGAGGCCACGTTCACGACCCGCGACGGACGCACCGCCGACGTCAGCACGACCCCGGCCAGGTAGTTCACCGCGAAGCGCAGCTCGATCCCGTCGGCCGAGACCTGCCGGCCCTGCCCGCGCGGACCGCTGCCGACCCCGGCGTTGTTCACGAGCACGTCCAGCGACGGGAAGCGGCGGCGTACCTCGTCGCCGAGTTCCTCGACCGCCCGGAGGCTGCCGAGGTCCGCCGCGACGACGTCGGCACCGGGAACGGCCGCCGAAGCTTTCTCGAGCGTGCGCCCGTGCACGATCACACGGGCCCCCTCGGACGCCAGGCGCCGCGCGAGGGTGAGCCCGTGTCCGTTCGTCGCTCCGGTGATCAGCACAGTCAGATCGGCCATACTTCGACCCTATGCCGGTCGATGTACTCGCTGCCGCCGTCCGTAGCGCGCTGGCCGCTGCCGCCGATCCCGCGAAAGCGCCCGCGATGCAGGCCTACATGAAGTCGACGATGCCCTACCTCGGCGTCCCGAAGCCGGAACGCGCCCGCGCGCTGAAGACCGTCTTCGCCGACCATCCGCTCCCCGGCCGGGCGACGTGGGAGAACGCGGTTCGCGCGCTCTGGCACGACGCCACCTACCGCGAGGAGCGCTACGCCGCGATCGACCTGTCCGGCCACCGCGCGTACCGGGGTCATCAGGACGTCGACACCCTGGGCCTGTACCGCGAGCTGATCGTCGACGGCGCCTGGTGGGATTACGTCGACGAGATCGCGAACCGGCGGGTCGGGCCGATCCTCCACGCCGACCGGGAGGGCGTCACGCCGATCATCCGCGCCTGGAGCACCGATCCCGACCCCTGGCTGCGCCGGACCGCGATCCTCGCCCAGCTCGGCTTCAAGACCGATACCGACCTCGGCCTGCTCACCGACGTCATCGAGCCGAACCTGGCCGAGAAAGGCTTCTTCCTGCGCAAGGCCATCGGCTGGGCGCTACGCCAGTACGCCTGGTCCGACCCGGACTGGGTGCGGGCCTATGTCGCCGCTCACGAGGGACGCCTTTCGCCCTTGTCGCGCCGCGAGGCGCTGAAGAATCTGTAGACATGGTCGTGATGAGCCGGGAGCGCTTCGAGGAACTCGTCGGTGACGCTCTGGACTCGGTTCCGGAGGAGCTCCTGCGTCGGATGAGCAACGTGGTCGTGCTGGTCGAGGACGATCCGCCCGAGCCGGGGCTGCTCGGGCTGTACGAGGGACACGCGCTGACCAGTCGGGGCTGGGACTACGCGGGTGTGCTCCCGGACCGGATCACCATTTTCCGTAACCCCACGCTCGCTATGTGTTCCACCGAAGAAGAAGTCGTCGACGAGGTGGCAATCACGGTCGTCCACGAAATTGCTCATCATTTCGGCATACCGGATGCGCGCCTCCACGAACTGGGGTGGGGCTGAGCATTTGCTGTGCGGTCAGCACTTCCGCTGTGGCCCTCAGGACCTACCCTGTAGCCACTGTTACGCGGAGGGAAAACGATGCGCTCAGAACTGTTCGCCGCCTCGAACATGGAGCAGGAGTCGGCGCAGCCGGGCCTGCGTTTGCAGAATTCCAAGCTTCTCAAGGTCGAGCTGCGCGGCGAGGTCTTCGCGCGCGTAGGCTCGATGGTCGCTTACCAGGGAAACGTCCAGTTCCAAGCCCAGGGTTCGGGCGGTCTGGGCAAGTTCCTGAAGCAGAAGCTCACCGGCGAGGGCGTCCCGCTGATGAAGGCGGTCGGCAACGGTGACGTGTTCCTCGCCGACAACGCGGCAGACATCTACCTGATCGACCTCGAGGGCCCGCACGACGGCCTGACGATCAACGGCGCGAACGTGCTCGCGTTCGAGCCGACGCTGCAGTGGGACATCAAGATGGTCCAGGGCGCCGGCATGTTCTCGGCCCAGGGCGCGTTCAACACCGTCTTCTCGGGCCAGGGCCGCATCGCGGTGACCTGCAAGGGCACGCCGGTCGTCCTGAAGGTCGACCAGCCGACCTACGCCGACCCGCAGGCCGCGGTGTGCTGGTCGGCCTCGCTTCAGACCGGTTACCACCGCGCCGACCAGCTCGGCCTCGGCACGCTGATCGGCCGCACCACCGGTGAGGCGTTCACGATGAGCTTCGCCGGCCAGGGCTTCGTCGTCGTGCAGCCGTCCGAGATGCCGGCCGGTCTGGGTGCGGGTGGCGGCGGTGGCGGCCAGCAGCAGCAGGGCGGCGTCCTCGGCGGCCTGTTCCAGTAGTCGGCACGACGGCGGGCCACCCCGGGAGAGGGGGTGGCCCGCCGTCGTCAGTTCGACGTGCCGCCGCCGGGCTCGCAGCGGCGCCAGGCGACCTGGTCGGCGGCCGCGACCGCGTCGCGGCCGTCGTCGTCGAGCAGGCAGCACGTCAGGCAGGGCTGCTGATAGGCCGGCAGGGTGTACGCATAGCAGCACGTCCGCCGCAACAGCAGCGGACGCCACCCACGGCCGTCGTCCATCTCCGCCAGTTCGACCAGCGCGCCGGCGTCGTGCGGCAGGATCGACAGCAACCGCTGCACCGCACCGGCCCGATCGGGCAGCAGCGCGGGATCCGCGGTCGCCGCCGGGTACCCCATCGACTGGGCGACGGTCCCCCACAGCGGACGCGCGCCCCCGCCCCGGACGAGCTGGAACGCCTCGACCGCGGGCGCGAGGTGCCCCTCGACCAGTGTCCGGCGCAGCGCTTCGAGCAGCTCCGCCTCGGTCTCGACGACCGCGACGCCGGGCTGACCCGCCATCGGGTCGTCGGGAAGAACCGTGAAGTGCACGGACAGGAACTCCGCCACCGGCTCGCCGCTCGGATCGATCGAGACGGCGACCCGCGACGACGACACGTCGAGCACCCGGAGCTCCGACACCCAGCAGCCGATCGCCACCTCGATCAGCGCCCAGGTGTAGGCCTTGAACGCGAGCGCGGAGGCGACCGGGAACCGGCCCGCACCGTGTTGCTCTCCGTAACGCGTGATCCAGTCGCGCAGCGACCGCTGGTCGGCGAGGAGATCCGCGGCGGGCCGGCGCGCCGTCGACGGCGGCAGCGTCATCGCGTGCCCCCGGCCCCGGCGCACCCTCTGGACCTTGTCATGAGGTTAGGTTAGCCTAACCGCACCGGAGAGGGAATGACTGGGGTACGAGGGGAGCCGTGCCTAGTTTGTCACCTCTGGTTACGCCCGGCCGGGCGACTCAGCCCCGCCCGGCCGGGCGTGTTCGAAACCCCAGCTAGAGGTCGGGCTGCAGGCCGGCCCAGCTTCGGCATACCCACCTGTCTCCGTCTTCATCGAGCACGATTCGCCCGGTGTTCGGCAAGTGATGTGACAGCGCCCACGTAGGGTCGACCTGCGCGAGCCGAGTGACCGAGAGCCGTGCGCACGCACCGTGCGTGACGACGACCGCCGTTCCTTCGTCCAGGCCGAGTACGACGTCGTCGAGCGCGGCCAGCCACCGGTCGAGCACCTCGGTCCCGGACTCCCCGCCGCCGGCGCACCGGTTCCCGAGCTCACCGCGGACGACCCACGACGCGTACAGGTCGTCGAACGCCTCGTGCGCCTCGGCGTCCCGCCGGTCGTGCAACTCGCCCAGGTAGGCCTCCTTGAACCCGTCGTGCTCCCGCACCGACAAGCCTTTGGCGGACGCCACGGGAGCCGCGGTTTGCGCGGCCCTAGTCATCGTCGAGCACCAGACCGCACGGACGTCTTCGGTAGCCAGCGCCTCGGCCAGTTCCTCGGCTTGCTGGCGGCCCCGATCGGTCAGCTGGGGGCCGGGAACCGTGCAGTGCAGACTCCCGTCGACGTTGGCCTCGCTCTGCCCGTGCCGGACGACGATGAGGCGCCTCACTAGGCGCCGCCGGAACGAACCCGCTCGAGCCAGGCCGCGGCGTCGGCGAAATCGTCGTCGGACGGTTCGGCCCGGCCGTCGCCCTCGTGGTCGGCGTCCGCCCGGGGGTACGAACCGAGGAACCGCACGTCGGCACAGACGCGCCGCAGGCCCATCACCGCTTCACCGACGCGGGTGTCGTCGATGTGCCCGTCGCAGTCGAGGAAGAAGCAGTACCGCCCGATCCGCTCCTTCATCGGACGCGACTCGATCCGGGTCAGGTTGATGCCCCGCACCGCGAACTCGGTGAGGACCTCGAGCAGAGCACCGGTCCGGTCGTGGGCGATGAACGCGACCAGCGACGTCACGTCCGCCCCGGTGCGCACCGGCGGCGGGGCCGGCCGGGTCACCAGGACGAACCGCGTCACCGCCGCGGCGTTGTCAGCGACGTCGACGGCGAGTTCGGCCAGCTCGTTGCGCTGACCGGCGACCGGGGCGCACACGGCCGCGTCCCAGTCTCCCCGCACCACGCCCACCGCGGCGTCGGCCGTCGACGGGGAGGCGATCAGCTCGGCGTTCGGGAGATTGGCGCGGAGCCAGCCCTGGCACTGAGCCAGGCCGTGCGGGTGCGAGGCGACGGTCTTGATCGAGCCGAGGTCGGCACCCGCTACCGCGTAGAGGTTGAACGTCACCGGGAGCAGGACCTCGCGGTTGATCATCAGACGTTCGCCGCCGGCCAGCCCGTCGAGCGTGGGAGGCACCGCGCCTTCGACCGAGTTCTCGAGCGGCACCAGCGCGGCGTCCGCGGTACCGGCACGGACGGCGCTCAGCGCCTCGGGAACGGTGACCATCGGCAGCAATTCGGCGTCGGCTGCCTCCGGGACCGTCCGGAGCGCCTGTTCGGCGAACGTGCCGACGGGTCCGAGATAGGCGTACCGAGAAAGCACAGCAGACATGACCGGAGCCTATCTGCCGTCACGACCTCAGACGCGATGGAAGAACGTCAGCGAACCGAGTACGGACCCACCCACGCGGAGCGGAGTCGCGACCGCGTCCAGCGTCCAGGTGGTGCCGCCCGCCCGGATGCGCATCAGCCCCCGCGCCAGTGAGCCGGTGGAGAGGGCGAACAGCGGGGGTATGCGCTCGACCTCGTCGGGGCGCAGCCGCAGCCGCGAGGCGCTGAAGTCGACCAGCTCGATGACGTCTTCGAGCAGACCTCGTCCGACCAGTGCGCCACGGAGGGACGGTAAGCCCAGCGCGGTGTGGCAGCTCGAGGAGGCCGCCACGACAACCCCGTCGCGGTCTAGCAGGAGGCAGGGCTCTTCCGCTTCCCCCACGGCCTGGAGCCAGGTTTCAAGCGGACGGACGGTATCTACGAGCCGTAACGTCGGTATGGCGTCCGAAGCCACCTCGGAGGGGGTCACGGACATGTCGATGTGGGCCATGTGGGCCGCAGCCCTCCTCCCGACAGACCGCCAAGCTCTGGGCGGAAATTACCCGGCCACCGAAGTTCTAAAGCTCGCCGCACGCAGCGACGGTGCGGATTCGATGCCCGGCCAACTCCGTGTTTCGACTACCAGAGTAGACGTCATTACAGGATGAGGGCAGGGGAGTGACAAAGAGTTGCGTCACTTCGGATGGGCGTCCCGCTTGATGGGACGTTGTCGCCACATCGGACACACTGGTGATCAACCGACTCCCCCGTTCGGGATTCCGTCCCACCAAAATCGAACTGGATCGATTGCGGAATCCGTGCGACGGACGCCCCTGCGCGCATGATTTCTTGAAGTCACTTCTGAACGAGGTTCAAAAACCGGACGTCACGGCACGTGCGCCCGATCGGGCCCTACCCCGATCGGCGGATAGCCAAGGTTTCCGCACCGTGTTCTGAACCACACGTCGGACGAAGTCGTCGTGCCACTGAGCTATCGCTGCCCGATCCCCTGCGACCGCCCATAGCGGGACGGGGTCTGCCGGCGGCGGACCGTTTGAGTTCCGGTGACCGTTTGAAATCCGGGCGCGGCTTCTGCGCCAGTCCCCAGGCGAAACCGACACTGGGCTGAGGCGCTGGATGATCGGGCGCTAGCGAGCGAGGCATCGATGCGCGAGGGCTGACCCGCTTGTGGCGGGCGAGCTACCCGCTGGGTGCGGTCAATGTGGCCGCGACGTCAGTTGGCGGTCCAGCTCTCGAACTGCCGGCTGGATCTCGGGAATTGACGCCGCTAGACACCGGGCGAACGAGCGCGTCGCCCACGAGGGGGTTGGTCGAGCGGCCGCGCGCACGTGGGCCCGGGCCCGACGCATGTGGTCGTGGGGCCGCGCACGTGGCTGCGGTCGCCATGACAGTTGATCGCAGGTCTCTTGCTTGCCGTTGGTCGACGACGGCTGGATGCTGCCCGTGGCGACGCCAGGGGTCAGTTCTCATGCGTCGGCGACGGCCATCGGCCATGAGGGTCCGACAACATCCCGGCTATCCAGCAGTGAACGGTATGGGGGAGTCCTTACCGTCGCGTACGGCGCGGCGGCAAGCGATCGACCGGGGGCACCCGGGAGACGGGTGGCAGCCACGGATTTCCCTCAACCGCGTCACCCCACTGGGCAGCGATCGAGCTCTATCTGGGGGTCGGGAGACATTGCTGGCTGGTCGGGAGCCCACAGCCGCCATGCCACGCTTTCAATCGCCCGCCGGTGTAGATCCGGGCGCCTCTGCGGGAGGCCCGGGTGCGGCTGGCGGCGAGTGCGGGTGATCTGGCTGGGGCCGGATTTGCGGTCGGCTCCGGCGCAGCTTTCCCGTGAGCACCGTCGGCTTTCGGGGCCCCCGCCGGGGGCGGATGCCCTGCGGCTGCGCCGCGCGCAGGGGTGACCCGTGCCGGTCGATCTTCCGGATTTCCGGCGCTAAACCGCCGCCGGTAGGACAGGAAAGTCGTCGGTGGCGCGAATGGATCGAGTGCGGACGGTTCCGGCTATGCCGCGCCGGGCCCGACTGGGGTCGGACGATCTTCGGGTAGCGGGCGCTGGAACGCCGCTGGTCGGACCGGCGGGCACGGATGCCTCAGGCATTGACGCCTTCGGCCCCGGCGCGGCCAACGGTGACTCGCACGGGCCGATCTTCCGGGTGATCGTCAGGTTTTCGGTGCTACAACGCTGCTGGTAGGACCGAAAGTCGTCGGCCCGGCAGTGGTGTCGCGTGCGGGC
>NZ_JBITDV010000006.1:0-559025 GCF_044454545.1 Cryptosporangium sp. NPDC051539
GGAAACGCCCGGTCCCATTCCGAACCCGGTAGCTAAGCTTCTCAGCGCCGATGGTACTGCACTGGTGATGGTGTGGGAGAGTAGGACGCCGCCGGACTTTACTTAAAGTAACGCCGCTGCCGACCTCGGCAGCGGCGTTACTGCTATATGGGGACCTGCCGGTGTGGTGGCACCCACGGGATGGGTCGGACGACCATGCCCAGTACGTTGTGAACCGGAGGTGGAGAGTGGCCGACGCAGGCGGGTACGGACGCGGCGACGCGCAGGGTGACGACCGGCGGGGCGACCGTCAGGGTGGTCCGCGCGGTGGTGGGCGTCGTCCCTCCGGTGGCGCCGGCTCCTCATCCGCCGGGCGAGGCCAGTCCCCACGCACCGGCACGTCCCGCGGCGGTCATTCTCCTCGCGCCGGTGGAGGCGCCCGGGGCACAGACGGTCCGCGCGCCGGTCGCCCCTTCCGCGACGGCGACGCTTCCCGCGGTCCAGACGCCCGCGGCGGACGTCCTTTCCGCGACGGTGACGCCTCCCGCGGTGGTCAGTCCCGCGGCGGGGACTCCCGCGGCGGCTATTCCTCCCCTGGGGACGACGCGCCCCGCGGTGACGGCCCCCGCGGTGGGCGTCCGACCGGCGGCGGTGCGCGCGATTCCCGGGGTGGCGACTCGCGAGAGGGCCGCGGACGTCCGGGCGGATCGCATTCCGGAGACGGCTTCGCAGGCCGGAGCAGTTCGGGCGGTGGCGCCCGCTCGCCCCGCCCGCAAGGCGCAAGCTTCACTCGTGGCGCCCGCCCGCACGGGTCCGGCCGATCCGGAGACTCGACCGGCCGCCCGCCCTACCGCGAGAACCGCGACGATCGCCCCCGGGGCAGCGACAGCCGGCCTCCCCGTTCCGACCGGAGTGAGGGCGTCAACCGCTCCTCCGGCGACCGTCCCGGAGACCGCGGCGACCGTCCGTCCGGACGTTCGTACGAGAATCGTCCAGACCGCCCGTCGGGCGACCGCTCCTACGGCGACCGGCCGAATCGTCCCCCGAGGGACAACGATCCGCGGGACAGGGACCGTCCGTATCGGAACGACACCGCGGGGCGCGGCGACCGACCGCAAGGCGGAAACCGCCCCTTCCGCGGCGGCGACGCCGGCGCGCGCCCGTTCCGCGGCGACGGACCGCACGGCCCAGACCGTTCCGCCGGCGGCGCGCGGTCGTACGGGTCGGAGCGCGGTGACTCCTCCCGCGGGAACCGCCCGCAGGGCGGAGACCGCCCCTTCCGCGGCGGTGGCGCGAACGGCGGAGGTCGCGGCGAGCGCCCCGTCCGCAGCGATCGTCCGCAGGGAGGCGGCCAGGGCTACCGCGGCGGCGACGCCGGTCGTGGCGACCGTCCGTCGGACAGCGACCGTTCGTTCCGCAACGAGACTTCGGGACGTGGTGACCGGCCGCAAGGAGGCGGGTACCGCGATCGTCCTTACTCCGGTGGCGACGCCGGTGGCGGGCGCCCGTACCGCGGCGACCGGGACAATGCCGCCGGCCGCGGCGACCGTCCGGATCGGGGCTTTCGCAACGACCGAGCAGACAGCGCGGGCGCGGCCGAGCGTCCGTATCGCGGAGATCGGTCCGGCGGACCGGGCCGCGGTGACCGTTCCGGCGGCGCGGGCCGCGGCGACCGTCCGTTCCGCGACGACCGGTCCGGAAGTGACCGGTCGTTCCCGGGTGGCCGGGGCGGCTCGTCGGGCTACGGCGACCGCGCGGCCCGGCACGGATCCGGCGAACGTCGTCCGGACGGGCGGGGCTCCGGTCCTCGGACGACGCGGCCCGGGTCCGACGGTCCGATCGTGGTCGGTGCCACCGGGCGCGTACGTCCGGTCGGACCGGACATCCCCGTCGACATCGAGGTCCGTGAGCTCGATCGGGACGTTCGCGCGGAGCTCCGTGCGCTCCCGAAGGGGGCCGCGGACACGGTCGCACGGCATCTGGTCGCCGCCGGTCGGTTCCTCGACACCGATCCGGCCCGTGCCCTCGAGCACGCCCAGGCCGCCCGCGCGCAGGCCGGACGGATCGCGTCCGTGCGCGAGGCCGTCGGGCTCGCCGCGTATCACGCCGGCGAGTGGAAGCTCGCGATCGGCGAGCTGCGTGCGTTCCGGCGCCTGACCGGTTCCGACGTGCACCTGGCCGTGATCGCCGACTGCGAGCGTGCGCTCGGGCGGCCGGAGAAGGCCATCGAGCTGGCCGCGAGTCCGGAAGCGGCGAACCTCGACACGGAGACGCGGGTCGAGCTCCTCATGGTGGCGGCCGGCGCCCGTCAGGACGCTGGTGACCTCGACGGGGCGCTGTCCACGCTCGAGGTGCCGGAGCTCCGGGCGAACCGGGCGTCGTCGTGGCTCGCACGTCTGCGGTACGCCTACGCCGAGCTGCTGCTGACCGCCGGGAGGGTGGACGAGGCGCGGGAGTGGTTCGTGCAGTCGGCCGATGCCGACGTCGATGGGGATACCGACGCCGACGAACGCATCCTCGACCTGGACGGCGTCCTCTTCACCGACGAGGGCGACGCCTCCGACGACGACGCCTCCGACGACGACGCCTCCGACGACGAAGCCTCCGACGACGAAGCCTCCACTGGCGACCCCTACGGCTATGCCGCCACCGGCGACGGCGACGGCGAGAACCAACCGTCCGCGACGGTCCCTGCCGACGAAGAGGAAGACGCCTACGACGAAGAAGGGCTCGTGAGCGGCGACGAGCAGATCGCGGCCAACCTCAACGACGACGGCGCCGACCTCGACGGCGAGGACGCACGGCTCGGCTCCGAGGGCGATTCGCGCGCGACGGGCCGCGCGGAGGACCTCGATGACGAGGACGACGACGAGGACGCGGCGGAGTTCGCCGCCGACGGGTCCGCAGCGACGGATCGCGCCGGCGAAGACGAGCAGGCCGCCGGCCAGTCCCGCTCCGCGACCGACCTCGACGCCGGGGACGAGGGCGAAGACCTCGACCACCCGGCGCCGGCTGACGTCAGCGACGACGACTGGAACGACGACGAGGACGTGGCCGAGTCGCCCACCGACGAGGAACTAGCGGTCGAGGCGGACGACGAGTCCCCCGATGCGGTGTTCAGCGACCGGGCGGCGACCAGCCGGCCCGACCCGTCCCCGCCCAGCACCCAGACACCCCCAGCACCCGCCCCGCACGTCACCGCCCCCCAATTCGCTGCCCCTCAGTTCGCCGCTCCCCAGTTCGCCGCCCCGGATTTCGAAACCCCCGACGTCAGCCCCTCCGACGTCGACCCCTCCGACGTCAGCACCCCCGATGTCAGCCCCTTCGGCGTCAGCGCCTCCGACGTCAGCCCCTCCGACGTGAGCGGTCCCACCGCCCCAGCGGACGGTGCCGTCGTCAGCGAGGACGACCGCTCCGGCAGCAAAGACGACCGCCCCGGCGCGGCCGACCCGAACGGCGGATAGCCCCACCCCTCTTCTCGCGGCCCCATCCCGCCGCCAGCACGCGCTCACCCCGGAGGCTGACGCATGACCGAGACCCCGGAACCCGGCACGCCGACCGGAGAAGCCTACGACTGGTTCCGCCGCGGCGAGGAGCTGCTGCGCCAAGGCAACGCGGCCGCCGCCGCCCAGTTGCTCCAGCGGGCGCTCGCGGCCGAGCCGGGCTCCCGCCAGGCCCGGGAAACCCTCGCCCGCGCCCTCTTCGACGCCAAGATGTACGAGGAGGCACGCGAGCTCTTCGCCGCGATCGTCGCGGACCATCCCTCCGACGACTACGCGCTCTTCGGGCTCGGCCTGGCCGCACTCCGCTCCGGCGATCCGAAAGCCGCCGTCGAGCACCTCTCGCTCGCGGTCGCGATGAAGCCGCACGACCACCACTACGCGACCGCGCTCCGCAACGCCCGGGCGCAGAACGCCGTCGATCCGGTCGGCGGCCCGGCCACCGCAGGCATCGCCGACCTCGACGTCCCCGCGCGCTCGGACGAGCTCAACGCCCCCTCGGAACTCGAGCAGTTGCTCCGCACCTTCGAGCCCGGCCCTGACCCCGGGAAAAATCCCGGCGACGACGCGAACGGAGCCCGGTGAGCACCAACTGGCTGCCCGGCAGCGACACCCCGCTGACCACCCGGTACGACGCCGCCCTGTTCGACCTCGACGGCGTCCTGTACACGCAGGAAGAACCGATCGACCACGCGCCGGCCGGAGTGTCGGCGGCCCGTGACGCGGGTATGCGGATCGGCTTCGTCACGAACAACGCCTCCCGCCGTGCGCCGGTCGTGGTCGCCCTGCTGGCGAAGGTCGGCGTCGACGGCACCGAGGACGAGGTCGTCACCGCGGCGCAGGCGTCCGCGGCGTTGCTCGCCGAGGAACTCGCGCCCGGCACTCCGGTGCTGATCGTCGGGGCCGAGGGTCTGGCCGGCGAGATCGCCGACGTCGGCCTGCGTCCGGTCCGGTCGGCGGACGAGAACCCGGCCGCGGTCGTGCAGGGCTACTCGCGCGAGGTCGGCTGGGAGCAGCTCGCCGAGGCGGCCGTCGCGATGCGCCGGGGCGCGCGCTGGGTGGCGACCAACCGCGACGCGACGATCCCGTCCGCGCGCGGCCCCGTCCCCGGTAACGGTTCGCTGGTGGCGGCGCTGGTCACGGCCATGCGCCGCGAGCCCGACGTCGTCGTCGGCAAGCCCCACCCGCGCCTGCACCAGGAGTCGGTCCGGCGCACCGGTGCGACGCGTCCGCTGGTGATCGGCGACCGGCTCGACACCGATATGGCCGGTGCCGTGAACGGTGGCTCGGACAGTCTGCTCGTGCTCACCGGCGTCACCGAACCGGCCGACCTGCTGCGCGCGGGCGCGGGGGAGCGTCCGACGTACGTCGCGGCCGACCTGCGCGGCTTGAGCGCCGTTCACCCGGCCGTCGCGGTCAGCGCCGAAGGCGCCTCCTGCGGAGGCTGGACGGCGCGTGCGGACGGCTCCGGCCTGGTCCTCACCGACACCGGCAACGACCATGTGGACGCTCTACGAGCCCTGTCCGTGGCCGCCTGGACGCTGACCGGGGCCGACGAGTCCGACTGGTCGGGCCCGACGTCGATCAAGCCCGAAGGCCCCTCCGCCGAGGCCGCCCTCCGCGCCCTGAACCTGTAAGCCCAAGTGCCGCCCGACCGAGCGCCACCCGACCGAGCGCCGCAGGCGCGAGCGTTCTGACCTGGAGCCCGCCGAGGACGAGGCTGGCAGTCGCGCGCGAGGCCGTCGCGACCTTCAGCTGGTCTCAAGGCCTCGCGCGACTGCCAGGCTCGCCCCCTCGGCGGGCCGCCCACCTAAAGAAGTTTGCGGAGTTGGAAAAGGTCCTTCATCCCCGCCTGCACCTTCACCTTGCCCGACGCCCAGGCCTTCGCGAAGTTCAGCTCCCCGCGGCTCAGCGCGACCAGATCGTCGCTGCTCAGCGTCAGTGCGATCTGCGCCTTGGGGTCGTCGCCGTCGGCGATGTCCCGGATCGTGCCGCCGGTGATGCGGGCGTTGAATCCGGTGCCGAGGTCGGTGATCCGGCACGCCAGCGACCGGTCGAACTTCGGCGGCTCGCGGTCGCCGGTGTCGCCGGACGCGATCCGGTCGGCCACGTCCTGCAGCGCTTTGCGGCACTCTTCCAGCGTCGCCATCGTCGTGGCCCGATCCCTTCGTTGCGAGGTACCCCCGGGACGTTACCTCGGACATCACAGCCTGCGACCGCCGCGACCGGAGGGGCCTGCGGCGTGTCCGGCCGATGTGGTCGATCAGTAGGCCTTCGAAGTGGGATTCTGCGCTCTGTCAGGCGTCCGTCGACCGCAGCGGTGTGCTGTTCGCTGAGACGGACGGGTAGCGTGGGGTGACTCGGCCGCGGGGCCAACGCGGCGCAGCGGAAGGTGTTTACCCAATGCAGGATGCTCTGAAGACCTACCTCGCCCTCGCTACGGGGCTCGCCGAGGTACCCAAGAAACAGGCCAAGGCGGCTGCCAAGAAGCTCGCGAAGAGCGGTGGCGCGACCGTCGAGCAGGTTCAGGCTCTCACCGAAGACCTCCTCGCGACCAGTCTCCAGAACCGCGAGTCGCTGATCAATCTGGTTCGTGCCGAGATCGAGAAGTCCCTCAACCGGGTCGGCCTGGCCACCGCCGACGAGGTCGGCCAGCTCACCGCCCGGATCAAGGAGCTCGAGGCCGCGCTGAAGGCGGCCGGATCCGGTGACGACTCGGCCGGTGGGCCGCAGGGCGACCCGCTGGCGGCTGCGGCCTCCGGCAAGGTCGCGAAGAAGGTGGCGGCCAAGAAGGTGGCGAAGAAAGCCGCCAAGGACGCGGCTCCGGTCGCGAAGAAGGCGCCCGCCCCGGCGCCGGTGAAGGTTCCCGCGACGTCGGCGCCGGTCCCGGCGTCCGAGACCGCGACGACCAGTGGCGCCCAAGGCGACCCGCTGGCGACCGCCGCCTCCCCGGCGAAGGCCGCCAAGGCGGCGAAGGCCGTGGCTGTGCCCGCGAAGGCGGCCAAGGCGACGAAGTCCGCGCCCGCCAAGAGCGCGCCCGCCCCGGCGAAGGTCGCGCCCGCCCCGGCCAAGGGCGCGAAGGCCGCGCCGGTCCCGGCGAAGGCCGCGAAGGTTGCGTCGGCTCCGGCGAAGGCTGCGTCTACCCCGGCCAAGGGCGCGAAGGCCGCGCCCGTCCCGGCGAAAGCTGCGAAGGTGGCGTCGGATCCGGCGAAGGCTGCGTCTACCCCGGCCAAGGCTGCGAAGGTTGCGCCGGCTCCGGCCAAGGCCGCGAAGGCTGCGTCCGCCCCCGCCAAGGCTGCAAAGGTTGCGTCCGCCCCGGCGAAGGTTGCGTCGGCTCCGGCGAAGGTTGCGTCGGCTCCGGCGAAGGCGGCCCCGGCCGAGGCCGCGAAGGCTGCGCCGGCTAAGGCTGCGCCCGCCTCTTCGGACGCGGCGAAGGCGGCTCCCGCGAAGTCCGCGACGGCATCGGCGCCGGCCAAGTCGGCGGCTCCGGCTCCGGCGAAGTCCGCCGCGGCCAAGACCACCGCCACCAAGGCGACGCCGGCGACCAAGGCGACGCCCAGCCCGGCATCCGCGGCCAAGGCGACTGCCGCCAAGTCCACCGCGGCCAAGACCGCCGCCGCCAAGTCCACCGCGGTGACGGCGACGCCGGCCCCGGCCGAGGCTGCGAAGGCGACGCCGGCCAAGGAGACGCCGACCAAGAGCACGGCGGCGAAGGCCACCGCGGCGAAGGCCGCTCCGGCGAAGCCGGCGTTCACGGCCGCGACGGCGCCGGAGACCGCTCCGGCGAAGTCCGCCGCCAAGGCCGCTCCGGCCAAGTCCCCGGCCGCGAAGTCCGCCCCGGCGAAGACGACTGCCGCGAAGACCACCCCGGCCAAGACGGCACCGGCCGAGTCCGCGCCTGCCAAGTCCGCGCCGGCCAAGTCCCCGGCGGCCAAGTCCGCGCCGGCCAAGGCGACCCCCGCGGCCACCGCCGCCAAGTCCACCCCCGCCAAGTCCCCGGCGGCGAAGACCGCGCCGGCGAAGACCGCGGCCGCCAAGTCGACCGCGGCCAAGGCCACCCCCGCACCCGCCACCCCGGCGACGGCGATGCCCGCCAAGGCCGCCGACGCGGTCGCGCCCCTGACCACCAGCTCCACCAACGGCTCCTCGGCGACCGCTCCCGCGAGCTCCGCGGGTGAGAGCAACGCGTCGTCGAGCGCCACTCCCACCAACCCCGCCCCGTCCGACGGGCCGAACGCCTCGTGACGTCCGAACCGGACGCACCGCCCCCCAGCGCCACCCCCGGCAGCGCCACCCCCGGCGGCGCTATACCTGGCGCCGCCACCTCCGGCGGCGCCAACCTCGGCGGCGCTACGCCCGGCGTGGCGACCCCCGGCGGCGCGCCTGGCGCCGCCACCTCCGGCAGCGCGACCTCCGGCAGCGCGACCTCCGGCAGCGCGACCTCCGGCAGCGCGACCTCCGGCAGCGCGACCTCCGGCAGCGCGACCTCCGGCAGCGCCGCGTCGGCCTCGCCCGCGTCGGGCCCTGTGATGCGACCGGGTCCGCCCACGCCCGGTCCCACCGCGCGGCCAGGTCCGCCCAGCCCCGGTCCGGCCGCGCGGCCAGGTCCGCCCAGCCCCGGTCCGGCCGCGCGGCCAGGTCCGCCCAGCCCCGGTCCGGCCGCGCGGCCAGGTCCGCCCAGCCCCGGCCCCACCGCGCGGCCAGGTCCGCCGAACCCCGGCCCGACTGCGCCGCCAGGCCCGCCTGGCGTCGGACCGGCTGTGCGGCCAGGTCCGTCCACCCCGAGCCTGACCGCGCGGCCGGGCCGGCCCGGCTCCGGTCCGGTGTCCGGACCGGCTCCGGGCGAGCCCGGCGTGGCGGCGGGGAACACGTCCTCTCCGCTCGCGGCTCACCGCGGGCGGGCGGCCGGTGCGCCGGACGGGGAGGCGGAGGCTCAGGTCTCGGCGGTCCTGACGCAGCTCGACGACCTGGACGCCCGTCCGGTCGCCGAGCACGTCGCGGCCTACGAAACCGTCCACCGCACCCTCCAGGACACCCTCGCCGCGGTAGACGGGAGCTGACCGACCCACCGTGGCCCGACGCACACGACTGGACGCGGAGCTCGTCCGCCGCGGCCTGGCCCGCTCCCGCGAGGACGCCGCCGAGCTGATCGCTGCCGGCGCCGTCAAAGTCGACGGCCGCCCGGCCGCGAAACCGGCCACGGCCGTCGACCCGGCCAGCGCGGTGACGGTCACGGTCGAGGACGGTCCTCGGTACGTCTCCCGCGGCGCCCACAAGCTGCTCGGTGCGCTCCAGGCGTTCACGGGCCTGACCGTCGAGAAGAAGCGCTGCCTCGACGCCGGCGCGTCCACCGGGGGCTTCACCGACGTGCTGCTCCGGGCCGGTGCCGAGCGGGTCATCGCGGTCGACGTCGGCTACGGCCAGCTGGCCTGGTCGCTGCAGACCGACGACCGGGTCACGGTGATCGATCGCACGAACGTCCGCACGCTTGAACCGGAAACCATCGGCGGCCCGTGCCAAGTGACGGTGGCCGACCTGAGTTTCATCTCGCTGGGCCTGGTGCTCCCGGCTCTGGCCGCGTGCACCGAACCCGACGGCGACCTGGTCCCGATGGTCAAGCCGCAGTTCGAGGTGGGCAAGGAGCGGCTGGGCTCCGGAGGGGTGGTCCGCAACCACGAACACCGCATCGAGGCGGTGCTCGGCGTCGCGGAGACGGCTGCCACGATGGGGTTCGGCGTCGCCGGGGTGGTGGCCAGTCCGCTTCCCGGTCCGTCCGGCAACGTCGAGTTCTTTCTCTGGCTGCGCCGGGACGCCCCGCCGGTGGACCCCGCCGCGGTCCGGACCGCCGTCGAGCAAGCCCCAGCGCCGTAATCGCCACAGGCAGGGAGGCCCACCCGAGATGAATCGGCAGGCATTGATCGTCACGCACGCCGGCCGAGCGCTCAACGTGGTCCACGCACGCAGAGTGGCGGCGCAGCTCGCGGACGCGGGATTCGGCCTGCGGGTACTGACCGACGAGGCACCCGACTTGAACATCGACGCCCAGGTCGTCCGTCCGGACGAGAAGGCGGCGGTGGGTGCCGAGATCGTGCTCGCGCTCGGCGGCGACGGGACGCTCCTTCGCGCGGCAGCTCTCGCACGTCCCTCCGGTGTTCCCCTGCTCGGCGTAAATCTCGGGCGGGTGGGGTTCCTGGCGGAGACGGAGGCCGAGCACCTGGAGGAGACCGTCCGGCGGGTCGTCGCCGAGGATTACGCCGTCGACGAGCGGATGACGCTGGACCTCACGGTGGGCAGGCCCGACGGGACCACCGCGCACGGGTGGGCGCTCAACGAGGCCTCTGTGGAAAAAGCCATGCGCGAGCGGATGCTCGAGGTGATGGTGTCGATCGACGGCCGTCCGCTCTCGCGCTGGGGGTGCGACGGGGTGGTCTGCGCGACGCCGACCGGTTCCACCGCGTATGCGTTCTCGGCCGGAGGGCCGGTCGTCTGGCCCGACGTCGAGGCGATGCTCGTCGTGCCGATCAGCGCTCACGCGCTGTTCGCGCGGCCGCTGGTCACGGCTCCGACCTCGACGATCATGATCGAGGTACTGGCCGACGGCGTGCCCGCGGTGGTGTCCTGCGACGGGCAGCGGGTGGTGGCGATGCCGCCCGGCAGCCGCGCGGTGATCCGCCGGGGGAGCGACCCGGTGCGGGTGGTCCGGATGAGCCCGCGTCCGTTCACCGACCGCCTGGTCGCGAAATTCGGCCTCCCGGTCCAGGGGTGGCGGGGCGACGCCGAAGCGGCCCGCAACGAGCGGGCTGTCGGTGGGGCTGGGTAGCCTCAGCGACGTGCTGGAGGAAATCCGAATCACCGGACTGGGCGTCATCGAAGACGCGACGCTGGAGCTCGTTGACGGATTCACCGTCGTCACCGGGGAAACCGGTGCCGGCAAGACGATGGTCGTGGCCGGTCTCGGCCTGCTCTTCGGCGGCCGTGCCGACGCCGGGCGGGTCCGCCGGGGCACCGGCCGGGCGCTGGTCGAGGGCCGGTTGCGGTTCGAGCCCGACGACCCGGCCCAGAAGCTCGTGCTCGATCGGGTGGCCGAGGCCGGTGCCGCGCCCGACGACGACGGCACGCTGCTGCTCGCCCGCAGCGTCGCCGCCGAGGGGCGCTCTCGCGCGCACGTCGGCGGGCGCACGGTGCCGGTTGGTCTGCTCGGCGAGCTGGCCGAGCAGATGCTGGCCGTGCACGGGCAGTCCGATCAGCTGCGGCTGCTCTCGGCGGCCGAGCAGCGCGCGGCGCTCGACCGGTACGCCGGCGAAGAGGTCACCCGGTTGCGGTCGCAGACCGCCGAGCAGTACCAGGCCTGGCGGGCCGTTTCCGCCGAGCTGCTCGACCGTACGAACCGGGCCCGCGAGCGCAGCCAGGAGGCCGACGCGCTGCGTTTCGGCCTCTCCGAGGTCGAGGCCGTCAACCCGCTGCCGGGCGAAGACGAGGAGCTCAAGGCCGAGTCGAAACGACTCGAGCACGCCGAGGAGCTGCGGATCGCCGCCTACACCGCGCACCAGGCCCTGGCTGGAGACCCGACGACCGACATGGAGTCCGCCGACGTCGCGGCGCTGCTCGGGGTGGTCCGGCGGTCGCTGTCCGGTGTGTCCGCTCACGACGCGACGCTGGCCGATGCGGCGCGCCGCGCCGACGAACTGGCCGCACTCTGCGGCGAGCTGGGCACCGAACTGGCTTCCTACACCGACAATTTGGACGCTGATCCCGCCCGGCTCGCGGCGGTGCACGAGCGTCGCGCCCAGCTGGCCGGCCTGACCCGCAAGTACGCCGACTCGATCGACGGCGTGCTGGCCTGGGCGCAGCAGGCGGCCGCGAAGCTCGACGACCTCGACACGTCCGAGGAGGCGCTCGACGCGTTGCGCGTCCGCCGCGACGAGCTGGCGGCGGAGCTCGCGAAGACCGCGGCGGCGCTGTCGGGCGCCCGGTCGGCCGCCGCCGAGCGGTTCGGCGAGCAGGTCACCGCCGAGCTCACCGGGCTCGCGATGCCGCACGCCCGGGTCGTCGCGGCGGTGTCCCAGAAAGAGGTCGCCGAGGGCGTTCCGTCCGTCGTCGTCGACGGCAGGAGGCTGGCGGTCACCACCGAGGGCGTCGACGAGGTCGAGCTGCGGCTGGCGTCGCACCCGGGCGCTCCGGAATTGGCTTTGCACCGCGGCGCGTCCGGTGGTGAGCTCTCCCGCGTGATGCTCGCGATCGAGGTGGTGTTCGCCGGTGCCGGTGGCCCGCCGACGATGGTCTTCGACGAGGTCGACGCCGGGGTCGGCGGCCGGGCCGCGGTCGAGATCGGTAAACGGCTGGCCCGGCTGGCGCGCACGCACCAGGTGCTGGTCGTGACGCACCTGCCGCAGGTGGCCGCGTTCGCTGACCACCACGTCGTCGTGGTGAAGGACTCGGACGGCTCGGTCACGACGAGCGGGCTGCGGTCGCTTCCGGAGGGCGAGCGTCCGCGCGAACTGGCCCGGATGCTGGCCGGTCTCGACGACAGCGATCTCGGCATCGCGCACGCGGAGGAACTGCTCGCGGTGGCCCGCGCCGAGAAAGACGCCGCGGCATGACGATCGAGGTCGTCCGGCTCACGCTCGAGGACGAGCGGTTCATCCAGCACGGCGCGCATCTGCTGCGGACGGCGTTCGGCGGTGACCCGTCCGGCGGCGAGGAGCGGGGCGTGCGCTACCGGCGTGCGGTCGAGCGCGACGTGGTGTTCGCCGCGGTCGAGGGCCGCGAGTTGCTCGGCGTCACGACGATCCGGCGGTACCGGCAGTGGTTCGCGGGACGCGACCTGGCGATGGGTGGCATCTCGTCGGTCGCGGTGGCGGCGCACGCGCGGCGCCGGGGCGTCGCCCGGAAGCTGCTGAGCCGGGCGACCGAGCAGATGCACGACGACGGGCAGCCGGTGAGCACGCTGTACCCGTCGATCCCGCCGGCGTACCGGGCGTTCGGCTGGGAGGTGGCGGGCGTGTTCGCCCGCATCGATCTCCCGGTGGCGGTGCTGGCGTCGGCCGGTGCGGCCGGTCCGGCCGGGGCCGGGCCGCGGGAGACGGTCACGCTCCGGGCGCTCGACCGCGAGGAACCGGCCGAGGCCGACCTCACGGCGATCCACGCGCTCTACACCGCTGCGGCGAGCCCGGCGGTGGGCCCGCTGACCCGGACCGGCCCGCTGTTCGACCCGGCCGAGCCCGCGGCACTGGACGGCGTGGTGATCGCGTCGGTCGGCGGCGTCGACGCCGGGTACGTGAGCTGGTCGCGGCAAGGCCACTCGGAGGAGCCCGCGCGGCTCGACGTGTTCGACCTGATCGCCGACCGGCCCGACGTGCGTGACGCGCTGCTGACCGCGGCCGGGTCGTGGCGGACGTCGATCCGCAGCGCGCGGGTCCGGCTGGCCGACCCGGCGGTGGCCGGGCTGGGGCTGCCGCGCGGCGGGCGCGCGGAGTACGAGCCGTGGATGCTGCGGCTGATCGACATGGAGTCCGCGGTCGCCGAGCGCGGGTTCGGGCCGCTCGGCGCGTCGGTGGACCTCGAGGTCACCGACCCGCAGGCGCCGTGGAACTCCGGGGCGTGGCAGCTCTCGGTCACCGACGGGCGCGGAAAGCTGACCCGTGGCGGCACCGGCGCGGTGCGGATCGGCTCGCGGGGGCTGGCCGCGGTGTTCACCGGGTACGTGGGTGCGGCGGCGTTGCGGAGTGCGGGTCTGGCCGAGGGCGACGAGGACGCGCTGGCGCGGCTGGCGGCGATGTTCGCGGGCCCGACGCCCTGGATGCTCGACGAGTTCTGAGCCGCGCGGCCGGCCCGATGGGGCCGGGCGGCCGGCGTGCCTCCTCGCGCGCAAGAAGGCACCAGAAGGGCGGTTATTTCCCAAAAAAACTTCTAGGGGCCTTTGTGGGGGTTTGCGAGATCAGGCGCGTCGCTGCCGAACCGAGTGGCGGGCGATGAGAGGATGCAGGAGATGCGCCTTCCGACTCTCCGACGCCCCCGCTCCGCCGACGGTGACACCGCGACGGCCGGGCCGGCGCGTCTCGACCGCCGGACGAAGCGACTGACTCAGCGGCTCAAGCCGGGCGACGTCGCGATCATCGATCACGTCGACATCGACCGGGTCGCCGGAGACGCGCTCGTCGCGTCCGGCGTCTCGGCGGTCGTCAACGCCTCACCGAGCATCTCCGGCCGCTACCCGAACCTGGGCCCGGAGGTGATCGTCGCCGCCGGCATCCCGCTCGTCGACTCGGTGGGCCAGGAGATCTTCGACCGCCTGCGCGAGGGCCAGCGCGTGCGCATCGAAGGGAAGTCGGTCTTCCTCGGCGACGAGGAGATCGCGACCGGCCAGCGGCAGGACACCGAGACGGTCTCGGCCGCGATGGCGGAGGCCAAAGCCGGGCTGTCGGTGCAGCTGGAGGCGTTCGCGGCCAACACGATGGAGTACATGAAGCGGGAGCGCGACCTCCTGCTCGACGGCGTCGGTGTGCCCGAGATCAAGACGCCGATCGACGGCAGGCACTGCCTGATCGTCGTCCGCGGCTACGACTACCGGGAAGACCTCGACGTCCTCGGCTCCTACATCCGCGAGTTCCGCCCGGTGCTGATCGGGGTCGACGGGGGCGCCGACGCGCTGGTCGAGGCCGGTTACACGCCCGACCTGATCGTCGGCGACATGGACTCGGTCTCCGACGACGTGCTGCGCTGCGGCGCGGAGGTCGTCGTCCACGCGTATCCCGACGGGCGGGCACCGGGCCTGGCCCGCGTCGACCGGCTGGGCGTCCGCGCGGTGGTGTTCCCGGCTGCCGCGACCAGCGAAGACATCGCGATGCTGCTCGCCGACGAGCGGGGGGCCACGCTGATCGTCGCGGTCGGCACGCACGCTACGCTGGTCGAGTTCCTCGACAAAGGACGCGCCGGCATGGCGTCGACGTTCCTGACCCGGTTGCGGGTCGGCGGCAAGCTGGTCGACGCCAAGGGCGTGAGCCGGCTATACCGCCAGCGGGTGTCGTCGATGTCGCTGTTCGTGCTCATCGCTTCGGCGCTGTGCGCGATGGCCGCGGCGTTGGCGATCTCGACCATCGGACGCACCTGGATGCAGCTGCTCGCCGAGCAGTGGGACAACCTGGTCTTCCAGCTGCAGAGGCTGTTTTCGTGATCAACTTCCGTTACCACGTGGTCTCGCTGACCGCGGTGTTCCTCGCGCTCGCCGTGGGCCTGGTGCTCGGCACCGCCGCGCTCAACGGCACCGTGCAGAACCAGATCAACGAGCAGGTCAGCGGCTTGCGCAACAGTAACGGCCAGCTGCGCGACCAGGTGGAGGAACTGCAGACCCGCGCGGCGTCGCAGGACCAGTTCGTCCAGCAGATCGCGCCCGGCCTGCTGGCCGGCCGGCTCACCGGCCGGACGACGCTGGTCATCAGCGGCCCGACCGCCGACAACGAAGACACGACCGCCGTCGTGAAGATGATCACGACCGCCGGTGGCTCGGTCACCAACCAGGTGCGGCTCAAAAAAGACTTCACCGACCCGAACAAAGAGGACGCTCTGCAGGACCTGGCCGCCCGCACCACACCGGCCGGGGTGACCAACCTGCCGAACAACGGCGTCGGCGTGGAGACGGCGACGGCGCTGCTCGCGACCGTGCTGCTGGCGAACAAGGCGCAGATCACCGACTTGAACCGGACGATGATCCTGTCCGCGTACGAGAACCTGGGCGTGCTCGACCTCGACGGTGAGGTCAGCAAGACGCGGCCCACCTCCGTCGTGATCGTCACCGGGGCCCCTGAGACCGGCAGCGACGCGGTGACCCGCAACAAGGCGTTCGTGAGCGTGGTCAAGCAGTTCGACGCGGTGGCGACGCAGACCGTGCTGTCGGCGCCGACCGCCGCCGGGGCGGGCAACCCCGTCGCCGCGGTCCGGGACGACGGTAGTCTGGCGAAGACCATCTCGACCGTGGACGGGGTGTCCCTCGCGGAGGGCCAGGTCGCCACCGCGATGGCGCTGGCCGAGCAGTTCAGCGGCCGCGCCGGGCACTACGGCACGGGCAGCGGCGCGAGCGCACGGATCCCGACGCTCCGCAGCTGAGGAGCCGCTGACGAGGAGGGAACGTGCTGTCCGCACGTCGTACTGTCACCGCGGTACTGGCCGGGGTGACGACGGGCGCCGCGCAGCGCGCGAGTTCGCGTCTGCCCGGGTCGGTGACCGAGGCACTGGCCCGCACCAATCACCGCGGCGAGGCCGTGACGCTGGCGGAAGGCCCCGCGGTGGCGCTGGGAGCCACGCTGGCGGCCGTGACCGGTAGCGCGCTGGCCGGTGCGCCCCGGACGGCGGTCGCGGCGGCTGTGGCCGGCCTGGGGGCCGCCGCCGTGGGGACGTACGACGACGTGGTGGGCGCGCGTCCGGATCAGAAGCGTGACAAGGGGTTCGCCGGGCACCTGCGGGCGTTGCAGGAGGGCCGGGTGAGCGCGGGCGCGGTGAAGATCGCCGGCGTCGGGGTGAGCGCGCTGCTGGCCGGACAGGCGCTGTCCGGCCGGTCGTCGGGGTTCGGGCGGGCGATCGACACCACGTTGTCGGCGATCGTCATCGCCGGCGCGGCGAACGTCGTGAATCTGTTCGACCTGCGGCCGGGGCGGGCGTTGAAGGTGGGCCTGATGGCGGCCGGTCCGCTGGTCGCGGGCCCCGACCGGGACGGTTCCGCCGCGGTCGCGGCCGCGGTCACCGGTGCTGCGGTCGCCGCGCTCCCCGACGACCTGGGTGAACGCAGCATGCTGGGGGACGCCGGGGCGAACGCACTCGGCGCCCTGCTCGGAGTCGGGCTGGCCGCACGTCTGGGGCGGCCCGGAAAAGCGCTGGTCGCCGCCGGGCTGATCGGGCTGATGGCGGCCAGCGAGCGGGTCAGCTTCACGAAGGTGATCGCGCGCACCCCGGCGCTGAACGCCGTGGACCTGTGGGGCCGGCGCCCGCCTTCCCGAGAGCCTGCCGTCGAAGCGCCAGCCACCCCGGTGGCCGAGGTCACGGCGGCACCGAACGCGGGGGACGTCACGGGCGCGGGGGACGCGGGGGAGCCTGGGGCGGGCGCCGGAGGGCGATGACCGTGCCGGATACCGCGGCGGCGCCCGACTCGACCGGGACGCCGCCGACCTCAGCCGCGGCCCGGGCGACGCGCACGCTTTTCGGGGCGGCCGGGCTGATCGCCGGTCTCACCGTGCTGGCCCGTCTCATCGGTTTCGGCCGGATCGTCGTGTTCACCGGCGCGGTCGGCTACCACGGTGTCGGCGACATCTACCAGGTCGTCAACACGATCCCGAACATCGTGTTCGAGATCGTCGCCGGTGGCGCGCTGGCCGCCGTCGTCGTGCCGCTGCTCGCCGGTGCCGCCGACCGCAACGATCGGCAGACCGTCGACCAGGTCACGTCCGCGCTGCTCACCTGGGCATTGCTCCTGCTCGTGCCGCTCTCGATCGTGATCACGGTGGCCGCCGGTCCGATCGTCGCCGGGCTGCTCGGTCCCGACGCCGCCGCCGCCGACGGCGCGTTCGGCCGGTTGCTGCTGCGGGTGTTCGCGCCGCAGCTCGTGCTCTACGGCGTCGGTGTCGTGCTGACCGGCGTGCTGCAGGCGCACCGCCGGTTCGCCGGGCCCGCGCTGGCCCCGCTGCTCTCCAGCGTCACCGTGATCGCGTCGTACGTGGTCTACGGGCGGCTCGAGCCGGGCGCCGACACGGCCGCGGAGGTGGGGCTGACGAGCCAGCTCGTGCTCGCGGTCGGTACCACGCTCGGCGTCGTCGTGCTGTCGCTGAGCCTGCTCGTGCCGTTGCGGGGCACCGGCGTCCGGATCCGCCCGACGCTGCGGTTCCCGGCCGGAGCGGTCGAGCGGGTGCGCAGCCTGGTCGGCAGCGGCGTCGCGGTCGTGGCCGGCCAGCAGCTGGCGACGCTGGTCGCGCTGCTGCTCGCGAACCGCTGGTCGGCGCCGGACGGCTCGGTCGTCGTCTACACGATGGCGCAGACCGTGTACCTGCTGCCGTGGGCGGTGCTGGCGGTGCCGCTGGCGACGTCGGCCTACCCGCGGCTGGCGGCGGCCTGGGACCGGGGCGACCGGTCCGCCTACCGGGCGACCCTGCGGACGACGACCACCGGTGTGCTCGTGCTGTGTGCGCTGGCCGTCGCGGCGATGATCGCCGGGGCCGAGCCGGTGGCCGTACTCGTCACCACGGCCGGAGACGGCGACGCCAGCCGTCCGGCGGTCGCGGCCGGTATCGCGTTCTTCGCGCCGGGGCTGATCGGGTTCGGGCTGTTCGCGGTCCTCTCCCGCGCCCTGTACGCGGCCGGGAAGGCCGGTACCGCCGCGTTCGCGGTGCTGGGCGGCTGGGCGGTCGCCGCGGTCGCGGACGTCGTCCTGGTGGCTCTGCTCCCGGCTCACGACCGGGTCGCGGCGCTCGCGGCCGGCAACACGATCGGGATGAGCGCGCTGGGCGTCGCTCTGCTGGTGCTGGTCGCGCGCGAGGCCGGTCTGGGCGCGTTGTCCGGCCTCGGTCGCCTCGCGGTGGCGCTGGTGCCGGCGACCGTGCTCGCCGCGGCCGGTGGGGCGGTGGCGCACGCGCTGCTGCCCGGGGACGGGCTTCCGATGGTGGTCGGGTCGGGTGTGGTGACCGCTGCGGTGGTTTTAGTGCTGTTCGCCGCACTGTTCCTGGCCGCGGCGAAGCTGGCCGGCGTCGATACCACGGGAGTGCTGCCCCGGCGGCTTCGTCCACAAGACCGCGGTTATCCCCAGGGGCGGGGCTCCGAGAGACACGGTCCGGAGCGGCAGGGCATGCTGGACCGGACCACTGAGCGAACCGGCGATGAAGGAGAGACGACGTGAGCGGCGCACGGCCACGGGTAGCGCTGGTGCTCGCGTCCAGCACCGGCGGCGTCGGGCGGCACGTGCGGTCGCTGGCCGAGCACCTCGTGCAGTCCGGGCACCGCGTCGACGTGCACGGCCCGGCCGCCACCGAGGAGCTGTTCGGCTTCCGGGCGGCCGGGGCGGGGTTCGCTCCGGTCGAGATCCCGGCCCGTCCGCACCCGGTGAAAGACGCCGCCGCGCTCGCGATGCTGCGCCGCCGCCTGCGGGCCGAGAAACCCGACGTCGTGCACGCCCACGGCCTCCGCGCCGGCCTGGTGGCCGCGCTCGCCGGCCGTCGTCCGCTCGTGACCACCTGGCACAACCTGCTGATGGGCGAGAACGCACGCAACCCGGTGCTGCGCGGGCTCGAGCGCGTCGTCGCCCGGTCGGCCGACGTCACGCTCACCGCCTCCGACGACCTGGTCGGCCGCGTGCTGCGGCTCGGCGGCCGTGACGTGCGGCCGTCGCCGGTCGCCGCGCCCGTGCTCCCGGCGCCGGTCCGCTCGGCCGCCGAGGTCCGCGCCGAGCTCGGCGAGGGTGACGTCCCGCTGGTACTCGCCGTCGGCCGGCTGCACCCCCAGAAGCGTTTCGACGTTCTGGTGGACGCGTCCGTGCGCTGGTCACCGGCCGTGGTGCTGGTGGCGGGCAGCGGTCCGGAGGAGTCGGCACTCCGGCGCCGGGCCGCCGCGCTCGGGGCGCCGGTGCGCTTCCTCGGGCACCGGCCGGACGTCGCCGACCTGCTCGCCGCGTGTGACGTCGCCGTCGTGACCAGCGACTGGGAGGCGCGCCAGCTGTTCGCGCAAGAGGCGCTACGGGCCGGGCGTCCGCTGGTCGCCACCGCCGTCGGCGGGCTGCCCGGCCTGGTCGGCGACGGAGCCCGGCTGGTGCCGTCCGGCCACCCGGACGCGGTGGCGGAGGCGGTGAGCGCGCTGCTGACCGACCCGGACGCGGCCCGTGAGCTGGCCGAACGGGGCGCGGAGGTCGCGGCGGGCTGGCCCGACGAGGCCACGGTCGCCGCGTCGATCGCCGCCGTCTACGACGAACTCACCGGCGAAGCCCCGGAGACCGCGGGGCTGCCGCCGGCCGGAGGCTCGGAGACCGCGGGGCTGCCGCCGGCCGGAGGCTTGGGGACCGCGGGGCTGCCGCCGGCCGGAGGCTCGGCGAGGCCGGGCCTATGAGAGGCAAGCCGGGCATCGGGGTGGCGGGGGAGCGGCCCATTTTGTTGCTGCTCCGGGTCGCCGCGGTGTGCGCGGTGGTGGTGATCGCCGCGATCACCGGTATCACCGCGGTCCCGGGCCTGCCCCAGGCGGCGCCGCGCGCCGTGATGGCCGCGACCGCCCACGTCGTGATCGTCGGCGTCCCCGGGTTGCGCTGGGACGACGTCGACGCGGCCCGCACCCCGAACCTCGACCGGCTGCTCGCCGAAGGCAGCGCCGGTTCGCTCTCGATCCGCACGGCCGGGCCCTTGACCTGCGCGGCCGACGGCTGGGTCACGCTCGGGGCGGGCAACCGGGCCCGCGGCCCGCGCCACGGCGCCACCTGCCCGGCGGAGTTCCCGCTGAACTCGCCGGTCACCACCCGCGACACCGGTGCCCGGCTCCCGCAGCAGAACGCGATCATCGCCCGCAACAGCGAGCTCTCCCAGGGCGCCCGGCCGGGTGCGCTGGCCGACGGCGTCCGGTGCGTGACCGCGGTCGGGCGCGGCGCGGCGGTCGCCGGTGCCCACCCGAGCGGCCGGATCGACCGGTACGCGGCCGTGCTGCCCGCCGACCCCGCCGATCTGCTCACCCGGTGCCCGGTGACGGTCGTCGAAGCGCCGACCGTCGCCGGTTCCGACACCCGCGCGACCGAGGCCGCGGCTGCCGACGCGTTCGTCGCCCGGGTCGACGCCGCCCGGCCGCCCGGGTCGATCCTGCTCGTCGTCGGTGTGGCCGACACGTCCGAGGTACCGCGCCTGCACGTCGCGCTCGCCGTGGGGCCGGGGTTCCAGCCCGGTGCCGAACTGTCGTCGCCCACGACCAGCAAGGCGCCATTCGTCCAGCTGATGGACGTGGCACCGACCGCGATCGCCGCGCTCGGGCTGCCCGCGGTGCCGGCGATGACCGGTGTCTCGGTACTGAGCGCGGGCACGCAGGCGGCCGACACCGCCACGGAGGTCGACCGGCTGGTCGACCGCGACAGGGCCGCCGGTGCCCAGCGGCCGCTGGTCCAGCCCTTCTTCACGATCATGGTCGTCGCCGTGATCCTGCTGCTGCTCGTCTCCTGGCGGGTGGTGTTCAGCCGCTGGCAGGCCGCGGTGGCCGCGGCCGGCACGATCCGTCCGGCGTCGTCGCGGTTCCGCTGGCCCCGGGCGATCGAGACGATCGAAGTACTGGCGGTCGCGCTGGCCACGGTGCCGGTGGCGGCCTTCGCGGCCAACGTGTTCGCCTGGTGGCGCTCGGACCATCCGCTGCTCACGGTGACCGCGCTGATCGGGGCCGGGGTGGCCGGGCTGACCGGCCTGGCCTACGGCGGCCCGTGGCGCGGGCGCCCGACCGGCCCGATCGGCTGCGTCGCGATCGGCACCGCGCTGGTGCTCGGTGCCGACGTGCTGACCGGTAGCAACCTGCAGCTCAATGCCCTGCCGGGGTACTCACCGCTGGTGGCCGGGCGGTTCACCGGCTTCGGCAACCTGGCGTTCGGCGTCTACGCGGCGGGCGTCCTGCTCGGAGTGGGCTGCCTGGCCCAGGCCGTGCCGGGCTGGCGGCGCCCGACTCTGTTCACGTTCGCCGGTGCGGCCGCCGTGGTGGTGGTCGGTGCCCCCGGCTGGGGCGCCGACGTCGGTGGCATCCTCGCGCTCACGCCGGCCGTCCTGCTGGCCGCGGTGCGCCTCAGCGGCCGGCGCGTGTCCGGCGGCGTCGTGGCGGGTGCGGCGGTGGCCGCGCTCGCCGTCGTGACCGCGTTCGCCGCCGTCGACTACGCCCGCCCGGAAGAGAGCCGCTCGCACCTCGGGCGCTTCGTCGCGCAGCTGTTCGACGGCTCGGCCGGCGCCGTGATCCAGCGCAAGGCCGAGGCCAACGTGACGCTGCTGCTGACCAGCCAGCTCACGCTCCTGGTACTCGCGGTCGCGGTCTTCGTGACGTTCGTGCTGCTCGTGCCGACCGCCCGCCTGCGTCGCGTCCTCGGCTTGTACCCGGCGGTGCGGTCGGGCATGGTCGGCCTGCTGGTGGCCGCGGTCCTCGGCTTCGCGCTGAACGACTCCGGCGTCGCGGTTCCGGCGTTCTCCGCGATGGTCGCGGTGCCGCTGGCCATCGCCCTGACGATCCGCGTCGCGGTGGCGGGCCAACGCACGGTCCGTCGCGACCCGTCCCGTCCCGCGCCCCCGGCCGCCGCCCCTCCCGATCCCGCCGACCCGGAACGCGCCCGAGCCGTTCCCGCCCCGGCGCCCACGGAGCCCCCGCCGACCCAAGCCGACCCCGAGCCCGCCCCTGCGAAGCCCGCCCCTGCGAAGCCCGCCCCTGCGGAGGGCGCGTCTCCGGAGGTCGCGCTTGTGGAGGCTGCGGCGCCGGAGGCCGCGCCCTCGTTCGGGGAGGCCACGTCTGCGACGCGCGCCTCCGCGACGCCCGCGTCTGGGGCGCCCGCGTCTGCGAGGCCCGGGTCCAGGGCGGCGTCTGCGTCTGCGACGTCTGCGTCTGCGACGTCCGCGTCTGCGGCGCCCGCGTCTGCGAAGTCCGCGGCTGCGTCTGCGGCGCCCGCATCCGCGACGTCCGCGGCTGCGTCTGCGGGGGCTGCGTCTGCGGGGGCCGGGTCTGCGGAGGGCGGGGCGGCGGCGGAGGGCGGATCGGGGCGCGGTGGAGCGGGAATTGTTGATGCGGAGGGCGGGGAGGGCACGGTGAGTGAGAGCGACGACCGTTCGTTGTCGGCGGCCGGGTCCCGGGCTCGGCCGCCGGCACCGCGACGGGACGCCAGTCCGCTGGGGCGGGTGGTTCGGTGATCCGCCGTAGCTGGGTCGCCGCGGTGGTGGGTTTGCTGGCCGCGCTCGGGCCGGCCGCTCCGGCGGCGGCGGGTCCCGCGGACGAGACGATCCGTTCGAACGCGGTGGTGGTCGTGGGCGTCGCCGGGCTGGAGTGGTCGGACGTCACGGCCGAGCGCACTCCCACGCTGGCCAAGCTGGCGTCCCGGGGATCGGTGGGGACGCTGTCGGTGCGCGCCGCACCGGCCGTGACCTGTATCGGCGAGGGATGGCTGACGCTCGGGGCCGGACGGTCGGCGGCGATTCTCGACCCCTCCGACATCGACTCGGGAGCCGGCTGCGGCCCCCGCACGGCCCCTCCGGTCACGGTGACCAAGAAGGGCGCCAGCGTCGTCGGCTGGGACGAACTGAGCGAGATCAACCACAACCTCCGGTTCGGCGCCCAGCCCGGCCTGCTCGGCACGCGCCTGAACTGCACCGGCGCCGTCGGCACCGGGGGAGCGCTGGCCGCCGCCGACACGTCCGGGAACGTCGACGTCTACCGGCCGACGTTGCCCGACGACCCCGGGCCCCTGCTGCGGGCGTGTCCGTTCACCGCCGTCGACCTGGGGATGCTCCCGGACGCCGCGGCTCACGGCGACCGGCGCGCCGACGCGCTGCGTCAGGTCGACACGGCGCTGGCGCAGATCGACGCCACCCGGCCGACGAACTCGACGTTGCTGGTCGTCGGGGTCGCGGACACCGACGCGACCGACGGGCGGCTGCACGTCGCGATCGCCGACGGTCCGGGGTTCGACGGCGGCTGGCTCCGTTCGCCGAGCACCGGGCGCACGCCGTACCTCCAGCTCGTCGACGTGGCTCCGACCGTGCTCGCCGCGCTCAACCAGACCGTGCCCGACGACATCGCCGGGCGACCGGTGTTCCAGTCCTCGGAGCACCGCCCGCAAGGCTTCGACGCGACCCGCACGGTGCTCGTCGACGCCGACACCGCGGCAGTGGCGCGCAAGCACCTCGTCGGGCCGTTCCTGGCCGGGTTCGTCGTGGTGTTCGCGCTGGTCATCGGCCTAGCGGCGGCGGTGCTCCGCCGCCGTCCGACCGCCGGCACACCCCGCCGCCGCTGGTGGACCGCCGCCACCGACCGGCACTCGGCCGACCGCCCTCGGCCCTCGGCCCCCGACCCCGGCGGGCACCCGGCGCCCGAAAGCGGCCCGCACCCGACCGCCGACCCCGACCCGCTCCCAACCGCTGCCGCCGGCCCGCACCCGGCCGCCGCCTCCGACCGGCACCCCGCCGCGACTGACCGGCTCCCGGCCGCCGCCTCGGACCTGCACCCCGCCGCTGCCGCCGACCGGCATCCCGCTGCCGCCGATCGGCTCCCGGCCGCTGCCTCCGACCTGCACCCCGCCGCCACCGACCGGCACCCCGCCGCGACCGACCGGCATCCGGCTTCCGGCACCGACCGGCTCCCGGCCGCCGGTACCGACCGGCTCCCGGCCGCCGGCACCGACCGGCATCCCGCCGCTGTCTCCGGGCACCACCCGGCCGGTGGCTCGCTTCGGGGGTGGCTCTCGGTCGCGGTGACCGCCCTGGGGGCGTTTCCGGTGGCCACGTTCCTGGCGAACCTCGTCCCCTGGTGGCGGGCCGATCCGCCGGCACCCGCGCTCGCGGCCACGATCCTGGGGGCGCTGGCGATCGTCACCGCGATCGCGATCGCTCCGCCGTGGGGGCGGACGGCGTCCGGGCGGATGGCCGCGGTCAGCGCGATCACGGTCCTGGTGCTGCTCGCCGACGTGATGACGGGCGCCCGCCTGCAGCTCAACAGCCTGCTCGGCTACACCGCGCTGGAGGCCGGGCGGTTCGTGGGCTTCGGCAACGTCGCGTTCGCGGTGCTCGGGGCCTCGGCACTGCTGCTGGCGGCAGCGCTGGCGACCGGACGCCCGCCCCGGTCGGCGGTCGCGGTGGCGCTCGCGGTGGCGGTACCGGTGATCGTGGTCGAGGGCTCGCCCGGCTGGGGCACCGACTTCGGCGGGATCCTCACGCTGGTCCCGGCGTTCGGCGTGCTGGCACTGCTGGTCGCCGGGCGGAAGGTCACCACCGGGAAGGCCGCGGCCGTACTCGGCGCCGGGGCCGGGCTGGTGGCGATGCTGGCGACCGCCGACTACCTGCGTCCGGAGGAAGACCGCACGCACTTCGGCCGGTTCGTCGCGACCGTCCTCGACGGCGACGGTCTGGCCACGGTCGACCGCAAGGTCCGGGCCAACCTCGACCTGCTGTTCGCCGGGCCGCACACGATCACAGCCGCTGTGCTGCTCGTGATCGCGGCGGCTGGGGTATTCCGACCACCGGCCGGTCTCCGGGCCGCCTACGTGGCTCACCCCGGGCTGCGGACGGGTCTCCGTGTCGTCGTCGTCCTCGGCCTGGTGGGATTCGCCGTCAACGACTCCGGGATCGCGATCCCGCTGAACGCCGCGCTCGTCGCGCTGCCGGCGGCGGTGGCCGCGTGGCTGCGACCGGCCCCATCGGTGAAGTTCGGTTCCGACCCGTCACCCGACGGACGAACCGACCCCGATGGCGCCGTGGCAGGCGTCGAACACAAGAACGGACAGGGAACGCCGGGCAGCAACCAGGTGACCACGGCGGGTGAAACCGACGGCGGGAAACCGGCGGACACGCCCGCGCGCTCCGCGGAGGCCACCGCAGACGTGTTACCGTGAAATTCCGTGGGCGCGCGGGCCACCAGGCCGCGCCATTACCGCGGGAGTCCCCTTGTCGCTGTCGTCGCAGGCGACCACGCATGTCTTCGTCACCGGGGGAGTCGCATCCTCGCTCGGTAAAGGTCTGACCGCGAGCAGTCTGGGCAATCTGCTCAGCGCTCGCGGGTTGCGGGTCGTGATGCAGAAGCTGGATCCGTATCTCAACGTCGATCCCGGCACGATGAATCCTTTCCAGCACGGAGAGGTGTTCGTCACCGAGGACGGGGCCGAGACCGACCTCGACGTCGGTCACTACGAACGGTTCCTCGACACGCAGTTGCGTGCGAACGCGAACGTCACCACCGGCCAGGTGTACAGCCGGGTGATCGCGAAGGAACGCCGCGGTGAGTACCTGGGCGACACGGTCCAGGTCATTCCGCACATCACGAACGAGATCAAGGAACGGATCCGCAGCATGGCCGCCGCCGGTCCGGACGGCGTCGTGCCCGACGTCGTGATCACCGAGGTCGGCGGCACGGTCGGTGACATCGAGTCGCTGCCGTTCCTGGAGGCGATCCGGCAGGTCCGGCACGACGTGGGCCGGGACCGCGTGCTGTTCCTGCACGTCTCGCTGGTGCCGTACCTGGCGCCGAGCGGCGAGCTGAAGACCAAGCCGACCCAGCACTCGGTGGCCGCGCTGCGCAACATCGGCATCCAGCCCGACGCGATCATCTGCCGGTCCGACCGGGAGATCCCGGAGGCGCTCAAACGCAAGATCAGCCTGATGTGCGACGTCGACGCGGACGCGGTGATCTCCTGCTCCGACGCCGCCTCGATCTACGACATCCCGAAGGTGCTGCACCGCGAGGGTCTGGACGCGTACGTCGTGCGCCGGCTCAACCTGTCGTTCCGTGACGTCGACTGGACCCGCTGGGACGACCTGCTCGACCGGGTCCACCGGCCGCACCACGCGGTGACGATCGCGCTGGTCGGGAAGTACATCGACCTGCCCGACGCCTACCTGTCGGTGACCGAGGCGCTGCGCGCGGGGGGCATCGCCAACTACGCGAAGGTCAACATCCGCTGGGTCCCGGCCGACAAGTGCGCGACGCCCGCCGGTGCGGCGCAAGCCCTGGCCGACGTCGACGGGGTGCTGATTCCGGGTGGCTTCGGCGTCCGGGGCATCGACGGGAAGCTCGGCGCGATCAAGTTCGCCCGCCAGAACCGCATCCCGACGCTGGGCCTGTGTCTCGGGCTGCAGTGCATGGTGATCGAGGTGGCCCGGTCGCTGGCCAAGCTCGAGGGCGCGGACTCGACCGAGTTCACGCCGGACGCGCCGCACCCGGTGATCTCGACGATGGCCGACCAGAAGGACGTGGTGGCCGGCGATCGGGACATGGGCGGGACGATGCGGCTGGGGGCGTACCCGGCCGCGCTGGTGCCGGGCAGCGTCGTGGCCGAGGCGTACGGGTCCACGAGCGCCTCCGAGCGGCACCGGCACCGGTACGAGGTCAACAACGCCTACCGCAAGCAGCTGACGTCGGTCGGGCTGGAGTTCTCGGGCACGTCGCCGGACGGCACGCTGGTGGAGTTCATCGAGCTCGACCGCGAGCAGCACCCGTACTTCGTCGCGACCCAGGCGCACCCGGAGTTCAAATCCCGGCCGACCCGCGCCCACCCGCTGTTCCGGTCGTTCGTGGCGGCGGCGCTGGAGTACAACGACGCCGGTCGGCTGCCGGTCGAGGTGCCGGTGCAGGACACGCCCGCCGGTGCGCTGTCGTGACGTACTCCGTGGTGTCCCGGACGCCGCAGTTCTCGTCCGGCCGGGTGATCGACGTCGTGACCGACGAGGTGACGATGCCCGGCGGGGGTACGGCGCTGCGTGACTGGGTGCGGCATCCGGGCGCGGTCGGGGTCGTGGCGGTCGACGACGCCGACCGGGTTCTGCTGGTGCACCAGTACCGGCATCCGGTGGGGCGTGAGCTGTGGGAGCTGCCCGCCGGCCTGCTGGACGTCGACGGTGAGAAGGCGGTGGTGTCCGCCGGACGCGAGCTGGCGGAGGAGGCGGATCTGCGGGCCGCGCGGTTCGAGGTGCTGGTGGATCTGCTGACGACGCCGGGGGCGTCGGACGAGGCGATCCGGCTGTATCTGGCGCGGGGGTTGTCGCCGGTGCCGGCGGAGGCGCGGTTCACCCGGACCGACGAGGAAGCCGGGATGACGACCCGCTGGTTCGGCCTCGACGAGGCGGTCGATCTGGTCCTGGCCGGAACGATCGAGAACGCCGCCGCGGCGGCCGGAATCCTCGCCGCGACGGCGGCCCGGGCCCGCGGCTGGAAGGGCCTGCGAGGCGTGAACGCCCCCTGGGCCGCGCGCCCGTCCCGGGTCTGACGATTCTCGGCGGGGCTGTCTCCGGCCCCGCTGCGTCGGCGGCCCGCCGGAAAAGTCGGCGGCCCGCCGGGAAAAAATAGAGCGCCGCGCCCCCAGGGGGCGCGGCGCTGGGAACGGGGATGCTCAGTTGGGACGCAGCGGGCGGCCCTGCGCGTCGGTGCCGCCGTTGACGAGGATCATGATCCCGTCGATCAGCGGCCACAGCGCACCGAGGCCACACGTGAGCCACGTCGCCGCGATCTGACCGATCGCGATGCCGGTGTGACCGGTGTAGAACCGGCCCGCGCCGAAGCTGCCGAGCAGGATGCCGAGCAGGCCTGCGATGAGCTTCGACTTGTCGGAGTACGGAAGGCCGGTTGCCGGGTCAACGTCGCCGTAGCCGGGCTGTCCGCCCGGGTAGCCGCCCGGCTGACCGCCGGGGTACCCGCCCGGCTGACCGCCGGGGTACTGGCCAGGAGGTGGAGAGTAGGTCATGGCGCCGCAGCGTAGCGACCTTTGGTTACGTCAGACGATCGGGTAGGCGACACCAGTTAATTCGTGTCCGATAACTGTCTCATTGACCGGCGATATGTGACGTTCGCTCCGATCGTTCCCTCACGCATCACGGAGGGCGTTCTCGCTGACCGTCATGGTTTCTCCACACAACCGGCCGAGAGGCGGCTCGAACGCCCGATCTCACGGTCTTTTCCTTCCCGGACAGAAGAAACCATTGTAACCTCGCGCGGGGAGTCGCTGTTTCCGTGGTTAAGGGCATGAAAAGCCTCGGTTTCGGTGGTCCGGAACAACCAACTCGAGGCTTAGACTCAGCCGCGCCGAGCCTCGTCGAAGGAAGGTGGCCTACGTGAAGATCGGTGTTCCGGCAGAGGTGAAGAACCATGAGTACCGGGTGGCGCTCACGCCGGCCGGCGTCCAGGAACTCGTCCGGCACGGGCACGACGTCGCGGTCGAGGGCGGAGCGGGGCTGGGGTCCTCGCTGACCGACGCCGATTTCGCCGGCGCGGGCGCGCGGATCGTGGACGGTCCGGAGGCGGTCTGGGCCGAGGCCGACCTCGTGCTCAAGGTCAAGGAGCCGATCGCGGAGGAGTACGACCGGATGCGGGAGGGGCAGACGCTCTTCACGTACCTGCACCTGGCCGCGTCGAAGGAATGCACGGACACGCTGGTCGACCGGAAGATCACCGGCATCGCGTACGAGACCGTGGAACTGCCCGACCGGTCGCTCCCGCTGCTGGCGCCGATGAGCGAGGTCGCCGGGCGGCTCGCACCGCAGGTCGGCGCCTACCACCTGATGGCCTCCGGCGGCGGGCGCGGCACGCTGATGGGCGGCGTTTCGGGCGTGTACGCGGCGAAGACCGTCGTGATCGGCGCCGGGGTGTCCGGGATGAACGCGGCGGCGATCGCGCTGGGCATGCAGGCCGAGGTGCTGCTGCTCGACACCGACATCAACAAGCTGCGCGCCGCCGACCGCATCTACCAGGGGCACCTGCAGACCGTCGCGTCCAACAGCTACGAGATCGAGCGCGCGATCATGGACGCCGACCTGGTCATCGGTGCGGTGCTGGTGGCGGGGGCCCGAGCGCCCAAGCTGGTCACGAACGCGATGGTCGCCGAGATGAAGCCGGGCAGCGTGCTCGTCGACATCGCGATCGACCAGGGCGGCTGCTTCGAGGACTCGCGCCCGACCACGCACGCCGACCCGACCTACCGGGTGCACGAGTCGGTGTTCTACTGCGTCGCGAACATGCCGGGCGCGGTGCCGCACACGTCGACGTACGCGCTGACCAACGTCACGCTGCCGTACGTGCTGACGCTGGCCGACCACGGCTGGAAGGACGCGCTGCGAGCGGATCCGGCACTCGCACTGGGCCTGAACACCTACGCCGGCCAGGTCGTCTACGAGCCGGTGGCGGCCGCGCACGGGCGTTCGGTACTGCCGTTGGCGGAGGTCCTAGCCTGACCCCATGGAGGCAGCCGTCCGGGGGTATCTCGACCACCTCGCGGTGGAGCGCAACCTCGCCCGCAACACGCTGACGGCGTACCGGCGCGACCTCGGCCGGTACGTCGCGTTCCTCCGGTCGCGGGGCATCGACGGCCTGGCCGGGGTCGGGGAGCGGGACGTCGGCGAGTTCCTCGCCTCGCTCCGGGCCGGCGACGACGAGCATCCGCCGCTCGCCGCCTCCTCCGCGGCCAGGGCGGTGGTGGCGGTCCGCGGCCTGCACCGGTTCGCGGTCCGTGACGGCCGCGCCGGCACGGACCCGGCCCGCGACGTCCGGCCCCCCACGCCCGCGCGCCGGTTGCCCAAGGCGTTGCCCCTGTCGGAGATGGAAGCCCTTCTGGACGCCACCGGGCCGGCCGACGGCGGGCCGCTCGTGCTCCGCGACCGGGCGCTGCTCGAATTGCTGTACGGCACCGGGGCGCGCATCTCCGAGGCGGTCGGCCTGGTCGTCGACGACGTCCCCCCGCCCGACGGCGAGCGGGACACGGTGGTCCTCACCGGCAAGGGCGACCGGAGCCGGCTGGTGCCGATCGGGTCGTACGCCCGGCGCGCGGTCGACGCCTACCTGGTGCGCGCCCGCCCGGCGCTGGCCACCGCCGGCCGGGGCACACCGGCGCTGTTCCTCAACGCCCGCGGCGGAGGCCTGACCCGCCAAGGTGCCTGGGGGATCCTCGCGGCCGCGGCCGGGCGGGCCGGGCTCGGCGGGAAGGTCTCGCCGCACACGCTCCGGCACTCGTTCGCGACGCACCTGCTCGACGGCGGCGCCGACGTCCGGGTCGTGCAGGAACTGCTCGGGCACGCGTCGGTGGCCACGACCCAGATCTACACGCTGGTCACGGCCGACCGCCTGCGCGAGGCCTACGCGGCGGCCCACCCGAGGGCCCTGGGCTAGGCCGGCGTTTCCCGGGCCAGCAGCTCGCCGTGGCCGAGGCCGAGGCGACCCGGCCGAACCCCCGGGTAACCCCTGAGAGCCGGATCCGGGTCGAACCGGGGCGAGTCCGGATGGGGCCGGGCCGGGTTTGCCGAGACTCTGGGTGCCGACACGAGGAGGTCGGCGATGGACGCGCGCACGGGTGGACGGATCGCGGCGGTCGTAGGACTGGTCGCGGCCGCGGCGCTGCTCAGCGGCTGCGATCAGATGCTGCGGGAGAGGCACGACGAGCACTACGAGGTCACCGGCGACGTCCGGACGCTGTCGGTGGCGGGCGACGGCGTCACGCTCGACGTGGTGGCCGGCAACGGGCCGGTGTCCGTGGACGAGGTCGTCCGCTACCGGGGCGACCGGCCGGAAACCCGGCACCGGGTGGACGACGGCGTCCTGACGCTCGACTCGCCGGGATGCGAGGGCAAGAAGGCGTGCAAGGTCGAGTACCGGGTGACGATGCCCGCCGGCACCGCGCTGAAAGTGGACGTCGACGCCGGAAAGGTCGAGACGACCGGCCTGGCGGCCTCCTTCGACGTCCGGATCGACGCTGGGCAGGTCACCACGCACCGCTCGAGGAACAAGTCCACGGACGTCCGGCTGGACGTCGGCGACGTCGACCTCGGGTACGCCACGGCTCCCGACAAGGTCGCGGTCACCACGAACACCGGGGCGGTCTCGCTGCGGCTTCCCGGCGCCGGCCCCTACGCCGTGCAGACCCACACCGAGGTCGGCGACACCGACATCACCGTGCCGGTCTCGGCATCGTCGAAACGGGCGGTTTCGGTCCGGGTCGACGTCGGCCAGATCACCGTCGCGCCTGCGTAGGACACAAAGGACCGCGCACCGTGCGGTCGCGGTCGCGGAACGACACGCCGAGCGACTTGCGGTTTTATCGACAATCTTTGCGTTGGCCCCACCGGCTCCCTAGGGTTCCGTTGCAAGTTCGGCGGCGGGAGCTGGTGAGATGTCAACGAACCCGGTGATGAGCGACGACGCGGGCGCTCTGGAACAGGCCACCCTTGACCTGGCAGCGCTGGGCATCGTCCACGAGCCGCGGCGTGACCGCCGCCCGGACGAAGCCCTCGCGCCCAAAGAAGGCCATGGCCCGGCCCGGATCATCGCGCTGTGCAATCAAAAAGGCGGCGTCGGCAAGACGACGAGCACGATCAACCTCGGTGCCGCGCTGGCCGAGTGCGATCAGCGTGTGCTGCTCGTCGACTTCGACCCGCAGGGCGCGCTCTCGGTCGGTCTGGGCGTCAACGCCTACGACCTCGAGCTCACGGTCTACAACCTGCTCATGCAGTCCGGCATCCGGACCGAGGACGTGCTGGTCAAGACCAACGTCACCGGTCTCGACTTACTGCCGTCCAACATCGACCTGTCCGCTGCCGAGGTGCAGCTGGTCAGCGAGGTGGCCCGGGAGCAGACGCTGGAACGCGCGCTCCGCCAGGTCAGGGACGACTACGACTACATCCTGATCGACTGCCAGCCGTCGCTGGGCCTGCTGACCGTCAACGCGCTCACCGCGGCCCACGGCGTCATCGTCCCGCTCGAGTGCGAGTTCTTCTCGCTGCGTGGTCTGGCGATGCTCATCGACACGATCGACAAGGTGAAAGACCGGCTCAACCCCGATCTCGAGCTCGACGGCATCCTCGCGACGATGTACGACTCGCGCACCGTCCACTCTCGCCAGGTACTGTCCCGCGTCGTGGAAGCGTTCGGCGACAAGGTGTACGACACGGTGATCTCGCGCACCGTGCGGTTCCCGGAGACGACGGTGGCCGGCGAGCCGATCACCACCTGGGCTCCCGGGTCCGGTGGTGCGAAGGCGTACCGGGCATTGGCCCGCGAGGTGCTCGACAGGTGAGGCGACGGGTTCAACTCCCCGGCGCGTCCGAGCTGTTCCGGATGACGACCACGCCCTCCGGTGCCAGCACGGTCGAGGTGATCGGGGGGACGCCCGCAGGTGCGTCCCGTCCGGCTCCGCCTCGTTCGGCGCCTCCGGCGTCGCCGCGCCCGCTCCCGAGGGCGGACGGTCCTCCGGCGGATGTGACGCCGATCCGCGCGTCGCCGCGGTCTCCGAGCGGCCGGCAGCGGCACGATGAGAAGATCACCGTGTACCTGTCCTCCGGTGAGCTGCTCGAACTCGAGCGGACCCGGCTGGACCTACGGGCTCGTCACGGCATCGGCATCGACCGCGGCCGTATCGTCCGGGAGGCGATCGCGATAGCGCTGGCGGAGTACGACGCGAACGGAGAGCACTCGTTGCTCGTCCGGCGGCTCGCGAGCGGCCACTGACGTGCTGTTCGCGCTCCAGTCGCCGGTAGCGCTGGCCGGCCTGCTGCTGGCGTTCGTCCTCGGGCTGGCGATCCGGGTGGTCGCCATCCGGCTCGTCCAGCGCAGGCGGGTGCCCGCGGGCTGGGACGTGCCCCGGCGTTCCGGCGGCAAGCTCGTCGACGTCCGGCGCGACGTGGACATCTTCGGGGTGGTCGCCGCCGTGGTGGGCGGCACCGGCTGGGGCAAGCGGGTGGAAGACGCCGGGATGGCGCCGGCGCCGTTGCGGGTACTGCTGGCCGGCCCGGTCGCGGTGCTCGTGGCGTCCCAGCTCGCGTTCCTGTCGTTCATCGTAGTCGCCGGCCCGGTGTCGCTCGGCTCGCTGAGCGCGTCCAGCGTCCTGCGCGGCGACCTGGTCGGTGGCACCAGCGTCGAGCTGTTCCTGCTGTCGTTCGCCGTCGGGATGCTGTGTTTCGGGCTGCTCGACCTGGTGCCGCTGCCGCCGCTGGACGGCTGGGGGCTGCTGCGGCACGCGGTGCGGCGTCCCGGAACCGGATTCCAGAAGGCCCGGTACTGGCTCGAGGACCAGAACGTCGGCATCGCGATCCTGCTCGCCGGGATGCTGTTGCCGCTGTTCCGGGGCCTGCCGCTGTTCCTGTTCCTGCTCGACATCGTGTGTTGGCCGTTCTTGCTGCTCTGGGGTTGACGGTACGGTTCTGCTGTGACCGAGAGCCCGCCCGACGCCGAGGCGCCGCCGGAGGAGGCTCCGCCGCCGCTGCTGCCGGAGGCGGCTCCGCCGCAGGGGTCGGGGTACGGCGAGAAGTTCCACATCCGTCTCGACAACTTCGAGGGCCCGTTCGACCTGCTGCTCCAGCTGATCAGCAAGCACAAGCTGGACGTCACCGAGGTCGCGCTCAGCCAGGTCACCGACGAGTTCATCGCGCACATCCGGGCGATGGGCGACGACTGGGACCTCGGACAGGTCAGCGAGTTCCTGCTGATCGCGGCGACGCTCCTGGACCTGAAGGCGGCCCGGCTGCTGCCGTCCGCCGAGGTCGAGGACGAGGAAGACCTGGCTCTCCTGGAAGCCCGTGACCTGCTGTTCGCGCGTCTGCTGCAGTACCGGGCGTTCAAGCAGGTGGCGTCGTTCATCTCCGAGCGCGAGCAAGAGGGTGCGACCCGCTGGCCCCGGGCGGTGCAACTCGAGCCCCGGTTCGCGGCGGCGATGCCGGAGGTGCTGCTCGGGCTCGGCCCGGAACAGTTCGCGGCACTCGCGGTCAAGGCGATGTCGCCGAAGCCGGTACCGACCGTGTCGATCGACCACATCCACGCGCCGCGGGTCTCGGTGCGGGAGCACGCGGCGATCCTGCGGGAGAAGCTGACCCGTCTGGGCCAGGCGTCGTTCCGGGCGTTGTGCTCGGACTGCACCACCACGCTGGAGATCGTCGCCCGGTTCCTGGCGCTGCTGGAGCTCTACCGCGAGGGCGTGCTGCATTTCGACCAGGTCGAGCCGCTGGGCGAACTCCACGTACGCTGGGTAGGCGGTGGCGAGCGCGAGGCGGTCGAAATCGACGAGTACGGCACGGACGAGGTGCAGGCCGGCGACGGGATTCCGGCGGTGCCTGCCAGCCGCTCGGCCCCCGAGATCGAGACGAAGGAACGTGGGTGAACGAGGAAGGCGTGCTTTTCGGATCGCCGGAACCCGAGCGTGACCGGATCGAACCGGCGCTCGAGGCGATCCTGATGGTCGTCGACGAACCGGTGACCGAAGGGCTGCTCGCGCAGACCCTGGGCTGTCCGGTGCCCGACGTGACCACCGCACTCCGGGGCCTCGCCGGGGAGTACGACGAGGCCGGCCGTGGTTTCGAGCTGCGCCAGGTCGCCGGTGGCTGGCGCCTTTACACGCGCTCGGAATACGCGCCGTACGTGGAACGGTTCGTGCTGGAGGGCCAGCAGGCCCGGCTCACCCAGGCCGCGCTCGAGACGCTGGCCGTGATCGCCTACAAGCAACCGGTCACCCGGTCGTCGGTGGCGGCGATCCGGGGCGTCTCGGTGGACGGGGTGATCCGGACGCTGCTGTCCCGCGGGTTGATCGAGGAATGTGGTACCGATCCGGAGACCGGTGGGTACCAGTTCCGTACGACCACGTTGTTCCTCGAGAAGCTCGGCCTCAACTCATTGGATGAACTGCCGGCCCTCGCGCCGCTGCTGCCCGGAATGGATGCCCTGGATGATGTCATCGCCGCGTCGTAACCCCACGCCCCGCGGGAGCGGTCGCACAGGGGACGCCGCCTCGCGCGGCACCGACGCACGCCGCGGGAGCGGCGCCGGCTCCCGCCGTGAGAGCGCGGGTCGCTCGGACGCGCCCCGCCGCGCGACCGGCGACGGCGGGGCTCGTGACGACGCCCCCCGTCGAACCGGCAGCGGCTCCGGCGGCAGCGGCTCCGGCGGCGGCGCCGGCCGGGGTGGAAGCGGCGGCGGCTCGGGCCGGGGAGCCGCTCCTCGGCGCTCCGCCGGTGGCGGCCGCGACGGCGCCGGCCGCGAGGTCGGTGGCCGTGACGGCGCTGGCCGTGACGGCGCTGGCCGTGACGGCGCTGGCCGTGACGGCGCACCCCGCACCGGCGGAGGCCGGGACGGTGCCCCGCGCACAGGCGCCTCCCGCACGGGTGGCGGCTCCCGCACAGGTGGCGCTTCCCGCACCGGTGGCGGCGCACCGCGCACCGGGGGTTCACGATCGGCGGAGACGCCTCGGCGCGCGAGTTCCTCGGAGCCGCTCGGCCGCGACGGCGCTCCGGCCCCCCGGAGTGCTTCGCGCACGGTCGGCCGCGGCAAGGCCGCCACTGACAATCGTCCGTACCAGGACGTGTGGGAAGAAGAAGAGGGCGACCCGAACTGGGCCGCGAAGCTCGACGAGCCCAAGGAAGGCGAGCGCCTGCAGAAGGTGCTGGCGGCAGCGGGCATCGGGTCGCGCCGCGCCTGTGAGGAGCTGATCGAGCAGGGGCGGGTCAGCGTCGACGGCAAGATCGTCACGGTGCAGGGCAAGCGGGTCGACCCGCTGACCGCGGTGATCCACGTCGACGGCCAGCGGGTCATCGTCGACGACCGCATGGTCTACATGGCGTTCAACAAGCCGACCGGCGTGCTGTCCGCGATGACCGACGACAAAGGCCGCCTGAACATCGGCGACTACGTGGCCGACCGCGACGTCCGGGTGTTCCACGTCGGGCGGCTCGACGCCGAGTCCGAGGGGCTGCTGCTGCTCACGAACGACGGCGCGCTCTCGCACCGGCTCACCCACCCCTCCTACGGGGTGCTCAAGACGTACCTGGCCGAGGTACCGGGCCCGATGCACAGCGACGTGAAGAAGCGTCTGCTGGAAGGCGTCGAGCTCGAGGACGGGATCGTCAAGGTCGACGACTTCCGCGTCGTCGACAACCTGCCCGGCAAGCTGCTCGTCGAGGTCGTGATCCACGAGGGCCGCAAGCACGTCGTCCGGCGGTTGCTCGAGGAGGTCGGGCACCCGGTCAGCCGCCTGGTCCGGACGGCGATCGGCCCGATCAAGCTGGCCAACATCAAACCGGGCAAGGCGCGGCACCTCAGCCAGGCCGAGATCGGTCAGCTGCACTCGGAGGTCGGGCTGTAGTGCGCCTCGGTTAGGCTGCCGGGGTGGCGGTCAGAGCACTTCGCGGAGCGATCCAGGTCGACGAGAACACGCGCGACGCGATTCTCGAGGGCACGACCGAACTGATCAAAGCGGTCATGCACCGCAACGCGATCACGCCCGACGACCTGATCAGCGTCATCTTCACGGCGACGCCCGACCTCGACGCCGAGTTCCCGGCATACGCCGCGCGGCTGCTCGGATTCACCGACGTCCCGCTGCTGTGCACGACCGAGATCGGGGTACCCGGGGCGATGCCCCGGGTGCTCCGCATCATGGCGCACGCCGAGGTCGACCGGCCCCGCGCCGACCTGCACCACGTGTACCTACGAGGCGCCGCGGCGCTGCGGAGGGACCTGCCTCAGTGATCTCCCCGGTGGTCCGAGCGGTGGCGCTCGGCGTTCTGCTGATCGTCCTGGTGGGGTTCCTGCTCACCTACGGCGTGCCTGAGCCGTCGGCTCTCCGCTCTTTCGTGGCGGACGCCGGCCCGTGGACGCCCATCGGGGTGGCCGCGGTCGCGGTGGTGACGTCGGTGGTGATGGCGCCGCGCGGCGTGCCGGCGTTGCTGGCCGGGCTGCTGCTGCCGCCGGTGGTAGCGGTGGGCGCCGCGTTGTGCGGCATCGTGATCGGCGCGTCGGTGGCGTTCCTGCTCGGGCGCTGGCTCGGGCGTCCGTTCCTGGCCGGGCGGACGCAGGCGGCGGGGCCGGACGCGCGGCTGACGCGGCTGCAGTCGTGGCTCGACCGGGACGGGACGCGCGCCGTGGTCTATGCGCGGATCCTGCCGGTGTTTCCGTTCGGGTTGTTGAACTACCTGTTCGGGGCGACGACCGTGAAGATGCTGCCGTTCGTGCTGGGAACCGCGGCCGCGATCGTGCCCAGCACGACGGCGTACGTGCTGGTCGGGGCATCGGCGAGCCATCCGGGGTCGCCCGCGTTCCTGTTGTCGGTCGGGCTGGTCGCACTGGTCGGAGCGCTGGGGCTGGCACACGCCTGGTGGTCGCGGCACCGAGCGCGCCGAGCGTCCGTGGCCGCGTCACCCGAGCGCGTTCTGGCCCTCACCGCCGCCGAGTAGAGCCGGGTGGCCGGTTCGGGCCATCGCACGGAGATGGCCGGTTCTCGGGACGCGGCGGGTGGTCGTCGCTGCGTACAACTGGGATATCCGATCGAGTGATATCGCAGGAGTCATGATGCTGTTGAACCGCGCCTTCGCGGCGGTTTACGACCCGTTTCTCGCGCTCGGCGAGAAGCGGACGATGGGACGGCAGCGGGCCGAACTGCTCGCGACCGCCAAGGGTGACGTGCTGGAACTCGGCGCGGGCACCGGGCTCAACCTCGGCCACTACCCGGAGAAGCTCACCACGCTGACCGTGTCCGAGCCGGACGCCGCGATGCGGGCCCGGCTGCAGCGGCGGGCCGGACGGGTCCGGACGAGCTACCCGGTGACGGTGTCGCCGGACCGCGCCGAGGCGCTGTCGTTCCCGGACGCCGCGTTCGACGCGGTCGTGTCGACGCTGGTGCTGTGCACGGTTCAGGATCCGGCCGCGACGCTGACCGAGGTGCGGCGGGTGCTGCGGCCGGGCGGGCGGTTGCTGCTGATCGAGCACGTCAGCGCGCCGGCCGGGAGTCGGCTGGCCCGGTGGCAGCGCCGCTCGGCCCGGCCGTGGAAGGCGTTCGCGGGTGGCTGCCGGTGCGACCAGGGGACGGTCCGGCTCCTGACCGACGCCGGGTTCAGCGTCGCCGCGCTGAAGGAGGAGACCTGGACCGGGATGCCGAAGATCGTGGCGCCGCTGGTGGTCGGGTCGATCGGGGACGACGTCTGGGCGTGCTGAGCGCCCCGCTCAGATCAGGCCGAGGCGAATCGCGGTGGCCGCCGCCGCCGCCCGCGACGGCTGGCCGAGCTTGCGGCGGATGTTGGCGACGTGCCGGTGCACGGTGTGGGTGCTGAGCACGAGTTCGGCCGCGATCTCGGCGTCGCTCCGCCCGGCGGCGACCTCCCGGAGGATCTCGCGTTCCCGCTCGGTGAGGGCCGTGCTGTCTCCGGACGGCGACGGCTCGGCCCCCGGGACGTCGGCGGCCAGGAACGGCAGCAGCGCGCCGAGCACCGGGGCGGAGTCGCCGAGCCAGGGCGGATGGATGTTGCCGTCCAGGGGCACCAGGCGAGCACCGGGAATCGCCGCGGCGACCTCGCGGCCCAGTTCGAACGGGATCGCGCGGTCGCCGCGCCGGTGCAGCACCAGCGTCGGAGCCCGGATCGCGCCGAGCACGTCCCGGATGTCGACGTCGTAGACCGCGGCCAGCACCGCTGCCGCGGTCTCGCCGTCGGAGGCGTCTCGCTGGAGCCGCACGAACCCCTCGCGCACCGACGCGTCCACGCCCGGCATCCAGACGTCGGCCAGCACGCGCGATCCGGCGCCCCAGTGCGCGCGGATCGTCGCCAGGATCGCGGCCCGCAGCGCCTCCGGTGCGGTGCGCGCGCCGTCCGCGTAGCCGCCGGAGATCGCCAGCCGGGTGATTCGCCCGGGGTGCGCGGCGGAGTAGCAGAGCGCGGCACACGCGCCGATCGAGAACCCGAACAGCGCGGTCTCCGCCAGCCCGAGGCCGTCGATGACCGCCGACAGCACCGCGGTGTCGTTCGGGACGCTCGGCGCCAGCGCCCCGGTCAGCGCGGGACGATCGGACAGCCCGCAGCCGAGCCGGTCGTACCGGATCACCCGGTGCGTGCGGGCCAGCGCACCGAGGAACGCCCGGAACTCCGGCCCCTCCCAGTCGCGCTCCAGATGGCTGATCCACGGCGTCGGCAGTACGAGCGGTGGGCCGCTGCCGACCTCGGCGTACGCGACCCGGCCGCCGGGCGCGGCCACGAAGCCGATCTGCTGGTCGGTCACTCGAGTGCCTCGGCCAGCCGGTCCAGGAACGTGACCTGGGCCTTGATCAGCTTCTCGCGTGCGGTGTCCAGATCGAACCACTCCACCCGGTCGAGTTCCGGGAACTCCTGCATGCGGCCGGAGCGCGGTGGCCACTCGGTCGTGAACGTGCCGGGTACGACGTCGTCGGGGGAGAGGTCACCCTCGATCGCCCACACCGTCACGACCTTGCCGCTGGACTGCTTCACGTCGCCGAGCGGCAGCAGCGCGCCGTCCGGCGCGGGCAGGCCGAGCTCTTCCAGGAACTCCCGCCGGGCCGCCGCCTCGGGCGTCTCGTCGCCTTCGTACTCGCCCTTCGGTACCGACCAGGCCGCGGCGTCCTTGCGGGCCCAGAACGGGCCGCCCATGTGCCCGAGCAGCACCTCCGGCCGCCCACCGCTCGTCCGGTACACCAGCAGTCCGGCACTTCGCTTCGGCGTCGAGCGCGGTGAGGGCATGCCCGAACGCTAGCCCGGAACTCGCGTCCGTACGGGCACGTCGTCGGGGGCGGAGCCGCTTCGGACGAGCGGCGTGATCCTTGACACGTCCGGCGCATTGGCCCCATCCTGCCTTACGCGAACGTTCGCCTAGAGGATGTTTGCGGTCACATGCGCGAAATGAGGTGACCCCGTGTACGTCTCGTTGAAAGACGTGGCCGAGCGCGCCGGGGTCAGCTTCCAGACCGCCAGCAAGGTCCTCAACGGAAATTCCGCAGTCGTCTCCGCGGCCACCCGCGAGCGAATCCTCGATGCGGCCCGCGAACTCGGGTACGTCCCGAACGCGCTCGCCCGCGGCCTCGTGCGCCGCGACTCGCTCACCGTCGGTATCCTCGCCGACGACTTCTCCGACGTCGCGCTCTCCCGGTTCGTCGTCGCCGCCCAGCAGGCGATCGAGCGAGAGGGCCACGCCGCGCTGGTGACCACGACCGGTCCCGGGCGCCAGGAACCGCTGCGGACCCTGCAGGAACACCGCGTCAGCGGCGTCCTCGTCATCGCCCCGAGCCTGGAGGGCGACGTCGGCATCGGCGAGTACCTCCGCGGACCGCTGCCGGCCGTGACGCTCAACCACATCCCCGGCGGCGGCGTCCCCGCCGTCGGGTCCGACCACCGGCAGACCGGAGTGCTCGCGGCCGAGCACCTGCTGGCCCTCGGCCACCGGGCGATCGGCACGATCACCGGCCCGACCGGCCGCCGCGTCGTGGTCAGCCGTCTCGACGGCTTCCGGGCGACGCTCGCCGCGTCCGGGGTCGAGCTTCCCGGCCACCGGATCCACCCGACCGGCTGGGAGGCCCGCGACGCCGCCGAGGCCACCCATCATTTGCTGGACGCCGATCCGTCGATCACCGCGGTCTTCGTGCACAACGACAACATGGCGTTCGGTGTGCTGTCCGCGCTCCGCACCCGCGGAATCCCGGTGCCGGCCCGGCTGTCGATCGTCGGCTGCGACGACGCGCCGCTGGCCGAGTTCGCGGCACCACCGCTGACGACGGTCCGGGTGCCGTTCGAGGCGACCGGTGCGCGCGCCGCCGCGCTGCTCCTCGCCCGCATCCGGGGTGAACCCACCGACCGCAAGAACCTGCTCCCGGTCGAACTCGTCGTCCGCGAATCCACTGCCCCGCCTGCCTGACCCCCGGGAAGGACAAAGATGACCTCTCCGCCACGTTTCTCCCGACCCTCTCCCTTATCCCGACGAGCTCTGCTCCGCGGTGCCGCCGGCGTCGGAGCTCTGGCCGCGCTCAGCGGCTGCGGCTCGGTACTCGACGGGCTGTCGACCGCCGGCGAATCCGCCGACACGCTGCAGTACTGGGACCTGTTCGGCGGCGGGGACGGCGTCCGCATGCAGTCGATGCTGGACACCTACCGGAAGCAGAACCCGGGCATCACGTTGAAGGGCACCACGTTCAACTGGGGCAACCCGTACTACACGAAGCTGTCGCTGGCGACGGTCGGGAACAAGCCGCCGGACGTGGCGGTCGCCCACCTGACCCGGGCCAAGTCGATGGTCGAGGGTGACCTGCTGCAGGAGCTGACTCCGGACGCCTTGGAGCGGGCCGGCCTGTCCGCCGACAAGTTCAACAGCAAGGTCTGGCAGGCCGGTCTGGTCGACGGCAAGTCGTACGTGATCCCCCTCGACACGCACCCGTTCGTGATGTTCTACAACACCGAGATCTGCAAGCGGGCCGGCCTGCTCGGCGCCGACAACCTGCTCAAGCCGATCAAGGGCGAAGCGGCCTTCATGGACGCCATGAAGAAGGCGAAGACCGCCAGCGGAGGGTACGCCGGCGCGATCGCGCTCGGCTCCGAGGTCGTGACGGCCTGGCGCGCGTTCCAATCGCTCTACTCCCAGCTCGGCGGTCAGATCCTGGCCGACAACGGCACGAAGGTCGTGCTCGACGACGCGAAGGCGCTACGGACGCTGACGTTCCTGCGTGGGCTGACCAAGAGCGGCCTGTTCCCCGAGGCGACCGACTACCAGGGCTCGATCGCCGACTTCGCGGCCGGCCGGACCGCGTTCCTCTTCCAGGGGGAGTGGGAGATCACGACGTTCCAGACGGCGAAGACACCGTTCTCGATGACGTTGTTCCCGCACGTTTTCGACGAAGGCCCGTACGCCGTGCAGGCCGACTCGCACACGCTCGTCGTCCCCAAGAGCCCGAAGCTGACGCCGGCCCGGCTCGACCGGGCGCTGAAGTTCGTCCGCAACCTGCTCGACCAGAGCAAGACCTGGGCCGAGGGGGGCCACATCCCGGCCTGGCTGCCGTACCGCGACAGCGCCGAATACCAGTCCCTGCAGCCGCAGGCCCAGTACGCGGCGGCGGCCGACAGCGCGGCCTACGACCCGGCGGGCTGGTACTCCGGCTCCGGGTCGAACTTCGAGACCGTCACCGGCTCCGCGGTCGGCGCCACGATGGCGGGCCTCACCGAGGCCGGGCAGGCGCTCGACGACATGCGCACCAAGCTCGACAACCTCGCCGCCACCGCCTCGCCGATCTGACCGGGAGTCAACGATGACCACACCCGCGACGCGGCCGGGCCGCGCCCCCGGGCAGGGGCGTTCCGCCGCTGCCTTCCTCGCCCCGTTCCTCCTCCTGTACGTCCTGTTCATCGTCGGGCCCGCCCTCTACGGCCTGCTGATGAGCTTCTTCGACACGTCGATGGTGAAGTCGGGTCTGTCGACCTTCGCCGGTCTGCAGAACTATGTGGACGCGTTGGGCAGCTCGGACTTCTGGTCGTCGCTGTGGCACACCGTGTGGTTCACGATCCTGACCACACCGCCGCTCGTGATCATCGCGCTGGCGCTGGCCCTGCTCGCGAACCGGGTCGGACGCGGCCAGTGGTTCTACCGGCTGGCGTTCTTCCTGCCCTACGTGCTGCCGTCCGCGGTCGTCGCGCTGATCTTCATGTGGATCCTGTCGCCCGGTATCGGGCTGCTGGACACCTCGCTCGGAAAGATCGGGATCACACCGCCGAACTGGCTCGGCGACGAGAACTGGGCGATGCCGGCGCTGGCGTTCACCACGGTCTGGTGGACGATCGGCTTCAACTTCGTGCTCTATCTGGCCGGTCTCCAGGAGATCCCGCGGGACTTGTACGAGGCGGCCGCGCTGGACGGCGCGACCCCGTGGCAGCAGATCCGCCACGTCACGATCCCGCTGCTCGGCCGCACGACGACGCTGGTGGCGGTGTTGCAGGTCATCGCGTCGCTGAAGGTGTTCGACCAGATGTACATCATGACGTCCGGCGGACCGAACTACTCCACCCGGTCGCTGCTCGAGTACGTCTACGACGAGAGCTTCACGAATTACCGGGTCGGCTTCTCCTCCGCGGTGTCGATGTTGTTCTTCGTCGTCGTGCTCGCGGTGTCGGTGGTCTGGTTCCGGCTCGTCCGTTCGCAGCAGAAGGAGGTCTGATCATGGCTACCGAGACGCTGGCGCCTCCTCTGCGGGCCCGCGTGGTCACGGTGGAAACCGTCGATCGGCGGGTCGCGATCTTCAACCGCGTCTGCATCGGGGTGTTGATCGCGTTCGCGCTGCTGTGGCTGGTGCCGATCCTGTGGGCGCTGGACACCGCGATGAAGCCGAACGCCGAGACCGTCAACACCACGTGGTGGATCGAGAACCCGACGTTCGCCGCCTTCGGGCGGGTCTTCACCGACACCGACATGCTGCGGTGGTGGGCGTCGACGTTCATCGCGTCGGCGCTGTCGACGGTGCTGACCGTGGTGACCGCGAGCCTGGCCGCGTTCGCGCTGTCCCGGATGCGGTTCCGGTACCGGAACCTGGTGTTCTGGTTCATCCTCGCCGGCATCATGGTGCCGTCGCAGGTGCTGATGGTGCCGCAGTTCCGCGAGTTCCAGTCGCTGGGCCTGCTGAACACGTTCTGGGCCGTCGCGCTGCCGCAGGCGCCCACCGCGATCGCGGTCTTCATCTTCAAGCAGTTCTTCGACGGGTTGCCCGCCGACCTCGAGGAAGCGGCCCGCGTCGACGGCGCTTCGTTCTTCCGGATCTACCGGCAGATCGTGCTGCCGCTCTCCCGGCCGGCGGTCGCGGCGGTCGCGATCTTCTCGTTCGTCTGGGCGTGGAACAGCCTGTTGTGGCCGCTGCTGGTGCTGACGAATCCGGACCTGATGACGATCCCGGTGGGGCTGGCGACCGTGCAGGGCGCGTTCGGCATCCGGTACGCCGACACGATGGCCACCGCGGTACTGGGCGCGGTGCCGCTGGTCGCGCTGTTCCTGCTGTTCCAGCGCAACATCGTCGAGGGCATCGCGGGGACGGGGATCAAGGGATGATCAGGGCGTCGTTGTCGCTGGACCCGGCCTTCACGATCGGGGACGTCGATCCGCGGCTGTTCGGGTCGTTCGTCGAGCACATGGGGCGGTGCGTCTACACCGGCATCTACGAGCCGGGCCATCCGTCGGCGGACTCGGACGGCTTCCGCACCGACGTGCAGGAGCTGGCCCGTGAGCTCGGGGTTCCGCTGATCCGGTATCCCGGCGGGAACTTCGTGTCCGGGTACAAGTGGGAGGACGGGATCGGGCCGTCCGCCGACCGGCCCACCCGGCTCGATCTGGCCTGGCGCTCGCTGGAGACGAACCAGGTCGGCGTCGACGAGTTCGTGCCCTGGGCGTCGGGTCTCGGGGCCGAGACGATGATGGCGGTCAACCTGGGGACGCGGGGGATCGACGCGGCCCGGGACCTGATCGAGTACTGCAACATCCCGGGCGGCACGTACTGGTCGGATCTGCGCCGGAAGAACGGATCTCCCGACCCGTACGGGATTCGCACCTGGTGCCTCGGCAACGAGATGGACGGGCCCTGGCAGATCGGCCACAAGACCGCCTACGAGTACGGGCGGCTGGCGTCGGAGACCGCGAAGGCGATGCGGCTGGTCGACCCGTCGATCGAGCTGGTCGCCTGTGGCAGCTCGAACTCGTCGATGCCGACGTTCGGGTCGTGGGAGGCGACCGTGCTGGCCGAGACGTACGACCAGGTCGACTACGTCTCGATGCACGCGTACTACGAGCAGCGCGGCGACGACCGGGACAGCTTCCTCGCGGCCAGCGTCGACATGGACCGGTTCATCGACGCGGTGGTCGCGACCGCGGACCACGTCCGGGCGGCGCAGCGCAAGAAGAAGCGGATCGACGTCTCGTTCGACGAGTGGAACGTCTGGTACCTGAAGAAGTTCGGGGGAGAGGCGTCGCTGTCGATCGAGGAGGCTCCGCGGCTCATCGAGGACGTCTACTCGGTGACCGACGCGGTCGTCGTCGGGAACATGCTGATCAGCCTGTTGAAGCACGCCGACCGGGTGAAGATCGGGTGCCAGGCCCAGCTGGTGAACGTGATCGCACCGATCCGCGCCGAGCCGGGCGGTCCGGCCTGGAAGCAGTCGACGTTCCACCCGTTCGCGCTGTCGTCGCGATTCGGGCGGGGCACGGTGCTCCGGGCCGAGCCGCGGTCGCCGCTCTACGAGACGAAGTGGCTGGGGGAGGTGCCGCTGCTGGACGCGGTCGCGGTGCAGAACGCGGACGAGGGCCTGTCGGTCTTCGCGGTGAACCGGTCGCAGACGTCGCCGATGGTGGTGGACGTCGACCTGCGGGCCTGGCCCGGCTACCGGGTCGGGTCGCACACCGCGATCGCCGACGACGACCCCGACGCCGTCAACACCGCCGTCGACCCGGACCGCGTGACGCCCCGATCGCTCGACGTGCCGGAGGTCGACGGCGGCCGGGTGGCGCTCGAACTCCCGCCGCTCTCGTGGAACCTGGTGCGTCTCGTGCGGGGTCAGTAGCGCACGGCGTGGGATTCCAGGTGGGCCATCATCGTCTGGTTGGCGGCCCACCCGTCGGGGAACTTGACCGGGTCTCCCAGGTGCACGGGCGCGCTCGACGGGTGGGCGTCCAGCAGGTCGCGGATGCCCGCCCGGGCCACCACGACGCAGGCCTGCCGGTGTCTCGACGCCAGCACGCACAGCCGCCCGGCCTCGAGGTGGAACGCGGTCGCGTCCCGGCGTCCGGACAGGGGGTGCAGGAAGACCGTGACGTCGTACTCCCGGCCCTGGAGCCGGTTCGCGGTGTCGACGGTCACCGGCACGTCCCCGAGGGCGGCCCGGATCGCGGCGACCTGATCGCGGTGGGCGGCCCCCACCGCGATCCGGTCCGGGCCGACCGGGGCCGACGACGTGCCGCTGCGGGCCACCGCACCGCGCTGCAGCAGGCGGGTCGTCACGTCGGCGACGGCCTGGACCGCCTCGGCGTCGGTCCGCATCGTGTGCCGGGCCGGCAGTTCGAGCAGGCCCCAGCCGGACTCCGCGGCGAGCCCCAGCACCCCGTCCAGGGCGTTGCGCCCGAACCGCGGGGTCGTGAACGACAGCTCGCGCTCGCCCGGGCCGGTTCCGGTCCGGAAACCGGTGTACGGGTAGAACGCCGACGCGACCACGTCCTGGGCCGAGTGCGGCAACCGCCACGACACCGGCAGCCGGTGGACGGGCACGTCCGGGTTGTTGCGCAGCAGCACCGACACCGCGCTCTGCATCGGGTCCCACAGCAGGCCACGCCAGCGGTCGTTCTCCACCGTCGAGAACGGATCGAGCTGCCCCGGGTCGCCGACGAACAGCGCCCGCTCGAAGCGGGGGGCCAGCGTCAGCAGCGCGTCCGAACGCATCTGGTAGGCCTCGTCGACGATCGCCCACGGCCAGGTGCGGTCGCGGACGTGGGCCCACTTCGCCGCGGTCGCGATCGTCACCAGCGGGTCGTTCAGATCGGGCAACCCACTGCCCACGACGACGTTGGCCAGCGCGGACAGACGTGGCGGCGCGAGGAAACCGGCCCGCGACAACCGCCCGACGCGTGCGTCCGGGCGCAGTACCGCCAGATCCGGCGCCAGCCGTACGATCAGGTCGTCCACCTGCTCGTTCGTCTGGGCGACGATCATGATCGGCTGCCCGCTGGTGGCCAGTTCCAGGGCGGCCCGCACGACCAGGGTCGACTTTCCGGCGCCGGGTGGCGAGTCGACGACCACGCCCCGGTGCGTACCCGAGACCAGGTCGGCGAGGATCGCGTCGGTCACCTCCGCGGCCGCTACGGCGGGGGCGGTCACTCCCAGACCTCCCCGGCGTCGTCGTCCGACGGCACGTACGGCTCCGGCGGGCCGCCGTGGGTCCACGGTGTCTCGTCCGCGGCCGGGAGCGCCGGTCCGCGAATGGCGGACGCCAGCACGCTGCTGTACGTGATCGCCTCGCCCACCGACGGCAAGACGCCCGGTGCCGGGGTCTTCCCGCGCCCGAAGCCCTTGTCGAGCTCGATCGTGACCAGCCCCGACGTCACGTCGAGTACGCTGCCGCTCTGTTTCGGCCGGGCCGGCGCCGCGACCGTCGTCCCGGGTGCCAGGTGCACCGGGTCGGCGGACTGCACCAGCACCAGCGGACGCGTCACCAGGTTGCCCTTGTCGTTGGTCACCCGCCGGGTGGCGTCCACCGAGAGGACGGTGCCGGCGAACGCCTCCCCGGTGACCCGGTACCCGGCCATCACCAGCGGATCGTCGAACGAGCGGGCCACGTCGTAGGACGCCTGCGCCCGCTCGAGCTGGGCCAGCCGCCGGGCCGCGGCGACCGCGCCGTCACGGCGGGCCTGCGGCAGCCCCTCGGCGGCGAGGTAGGTCGAGAACCCCGCGTACGACGAGCAGTCGGCTTCCCAGCGCGCGGCCACCGACGCACCGGCCGGCAAGGCGGCCAGCAGCGAGACGGCCTTCCACATCAGCCCCCAGGTGGGCTCGAGCTGCGACGCCAGCGCCTTCTCCAGCGCGGACACCGAACCTCCGCGGATCAGCGGCCCGAGCACCTCGTTGTCGAACGTCGGGTCGGTCGTCGGCCCGGCCGGCGGCCACTCGAGCGGGTCCTCGGCCTCCCGTGCCGCCTGGGCGCCCGACAGGCCGACCGGCGGCGCGATCCACCCCAGCAGGGCGGCCAGGTTGTTGTCTTCGAACGCACTCTGCCCGGTGGCCCAGTGCAGCGTCAGCGCCTCGGTCGCGGCCAGCGCGGTCGACGACCCGGGGTGCTCCGACCGCTCCGCGAACCAGGTCAGCCAGCGGCCCAGCACCGGCACCGACGGGTCGACCGGATACGGCCCGGTCACCCGCCGGAACCGCGTCGAACGGCCCAGCAGCCGGACGAACGCCAGCCCGGCCCGGTTCGGCACCAGCAACTGCGGCCCGTCGGCGGCGGTCGGCGACTCCTCGTCCGAGGGCGCCGGCGAAACCGGGAACGACTCCAGGTAGTCCACGAACACCCGCGCCAGCGACGCCGCGAACGCGAACCGCAGCGCCCGGTCTCGCGGCTGCGGCACCACGAGCAGCCGCCCGTCCGACCCGGACGTGCCGATCAGCGCGGCCAGCGGGGCGTTCGCCTCACCGGCCAGCGACAACGGGACGAACACCAGCGGCCGCGCGGACACGTGCACGTGCGCGACGGTCGCGATCGGCTGGGCGACCCCCGCCGCTACGGCGCGAGCTTTGGCGTAAGCGCTGATCACGGGACGGGCACCACCGGTGCCGGCAAAACGCCGGGCCCCGAAACGCCGGGCCCCAGAGCGTCGGTATATACGCGGAAAGCCGAACGCAGGACCTCGGCCGCCTCGGTCTGGTCTTCGGGCACGGCCTGATCGCCGTGGGCGATCCGCAGGACCTCGGCCACCGTTTCCACCCCACCGAGCTGTTCGCGGACGCTCGTGCCGAGCGCATCGGTGCAGCCGGCGGACTCCTCGCGGCAGAAGAACCCGAGCTCACAGCTCGACAGACAGCCCGGGGCATAGCGCGCCTCGAGCGGGCCGAGCGCGGCGCTCAGCGCCGGAGCGGGCTGCCCGAGGTCCAGCGTCAGGCCCGGGGGCAACTGGTCCAGTAGCGTGTCCACCCTGGTCAGACGGCTGAGCTGGTGCTCGAGCACGATCAGCTGCTTGCGGACGTCGACCTTGGTAGCGACCGGACGGTTGGAGAAGTTCTCCGGGCAGACCAGGATCACGTCGGGCGAGACCGCGTCGTCGCCGCGGCCGAGCAGCCGCCGCAGCGCGAGCACGTAGACCGCGGACTGGATCGCCGCCGCGGCGACCTTCCCCGGGTCGGCCTGGCCGTCGATCACCGCGAACGACTTGATCTCGACGACGTGGAACAGACCGTCGTGCTGGAACGCGACCAGGTCGGGCTCGAGGTAGACGTGCTGGCCGGCGACCGGCAGCCGGAGCAGCGGGTGGTCGAACAGCGTCCCCGGCTCGTCGGGGCGGGTCAGCTTCTGCGTGGAGTACGTGTGGCGGACGTCCTGGCTGTCGATGCCGCCGACGTCGTCCAGGTTCGTGTACGCGACCTCGGCCAGGTCGAGCCCGAGCGTCTCGCGGAGCAGCCGCAGCAGCTCGGCGCAGCCGTCGGCCTTCACCTGGGCCTCGAACGCGTTGCCCCGGGTGATCGCGAACGAGGACTGCCCGAACGGTGCCGGGAACCCGACCTGCCGGGCCAGCGCGTCCTTGTCGATGCCCGCGGTGTCGAGGATCGCGCGGCGGGCACAGCCGGGATTGGTGGTCAGCGCGGCGATCGTGCGGGCGTTGTGCCGCTTGGGTGGGGCGTCGCCGCGGAGTTGCGCGAGGCGCGGGTCCATCAGCTCCCTGTCCCTCGTACGGTCTGCAGGCGGCTGCCGAACAGTTGCTGGACGTCGTCGAGTTGCGCCCGGGCCCTCGCCGCGCCGTCTTCCCGGTGGGCGCGGTCGGCGTCGCGGTGGATCGCGAGTTCGGCCTCCGCGGCGGCCGCGACCGCGGCCGGGTCCTGCCTGGCGGGCGCGCCCGGGACGTTGGCCGCGCCCGGGATGTTGCCCGCGAACCGCCACAGCAGCCGGGTCGCGGCCGGCCCGGGGTCGGGAATCCGCTGCAGCTGCTCGGCCAGCCGGGCGGCCGCGGTGAGGAAGTCGACCCGGGGGCTGAGCGGACCGATGATCCGGGTCGCCATCGGCCAGGTCGAGATCGCCAGCAGTCCGCGGGCGGGAGCGAGGAGGTCGTGGGTGAGCGCGGCGCAGAGGTAGTACGGCCGCGCGTGCGGCGCCGACCGGTACGACCGCTCCTCGTCGCGACGCAGGGACGTCAGCCGCGCCGAGGGCACGGGGTCACCGGAGAACGCCTCGTGCACGGCGACTATCAGCCGCGGTGCGGCGGGTGCGCCGAGCAGGGCCAGCGCTTGGTGCACCTGCTCCCGCAACGGCAACAGCGTCGGTACGCCGGCGTCCACTCCCTGGCGGACGCCCCGGGCTTCGTGCCGGCGGGCTTCGGCTTCGGGCTGGTGGGCTTCGTGCGGGTGGGCTTCGTCTTGCAGGGCGTCGAGGGCGTCGTCCCAGGCGGCTTCGGCGGCGCGGAGGTCGGCGCGGAGGGTCCGCGCGTCGGCGCGGTCGCCGCGCATGACCGCCCGCCGCACCTCGGAGCGGAGCTCGTCGATGCGCCGCTCGAGTTCCTCCGCGGACCCACCCATCGTCGGCACCGTAACCGTTCCAGTGATCTCCAGCAATAGCCAGGGTTTGCCGGTGTGTCGCGTGACCACAGATGACCACCGAAGAGACGTCAGCACAGTCTCTTCTCAAGTTTTCCAGTAACATCCAGTATTGAGATCGCGGGTGGGGAATCGGCGCATCGGAGGGGCATGCACCGCCCCCACCCGCTGCACCGGTTCGGAGGTTGGAGCCGGAGCGGGCATGATAGTAGGGGCGTCGGGAGCTTTCGCTCTGCGCCACCGCGCGTGCACACCGCACGCGTCCGGGCGCACGAGGAGGTCAGGCGTTGAGTACACCCGCCGAGGCGGCACACCCGGCAGGAGGCTTCCGGGGCGTGATAGCCGTCGACGGCCCCTCCGGATCGGGTAAATCCAGCGTCTGCCGCGCCGTCGCCCGCCGGCTCGGACTCCGTTATCTCGACACCGGTGCGATGTATCGGGCCGTCACCTGGGCCGCGCTCGACCGGGGTCTCGACCTCGACGACCGGGCGGGCGTCGCGAGGCTCGGCCGCGGGCTCGTGCTCGACGTCGCCACCGACCCGGCGTCGCCCGGCATCCGGGTCGACGGCGTCGACGTCACCGCCGAGATCCGGACGCCGCGGATCTCCGAGTCGGTCAGTGCGATCGCCACGAACCTGGACGTGCGCAGCGATCTGATCGCCCGCCAGCGGGTCATCATCGCCCGCAGCGAGGGTGTCATCGCCGAGGGCCGCGACATCACCACGGTCGTCGCCCCCGACGCCGACGTCCGGCTGCTGCTCACCGCCGACGAGAACGCCCGGATCGCCCGCCGCGCCCGCGAGTTGCACGGCACCGACGACGCCGCCGCGCTCGAGGCCACCCACGCCCAGATCTCCACCCGCGACGCTCGCGACTCGACCGTCGTCGACTTCCTCGTGGCCGCCGACGGGGTGGTGGAAATCGATACGTCCGCGCTGACGTTCGACCAGGTCGTGGCCACCGTTCTGCAGGTCGTGACCGAGACCGCCGGAGCAGGCGTCCGATGAGTGACCACCGGGCGCGGCTCGCGGACGATTACCAGATCACCGACGCCGGTTCGCCGGACGCCGGCCGGAAAGTGGAGACAGAAGTCCGATGAGTGACAACTGGACGCAGCTCGCGGACGAGTACGAGATCACCGACGCCGAGCTCGCCGCGTTCGACGAGGACGGCCCGGACGACGAGGCCCCCGGCTCGCTCCCGGTGCTCGCCGTCGTCGGGCGGCCCAACGTCGGCAAGTCGACGCTGGTCAACCGCATCCTCGGCCGCCGCGAGGCGGTCGTGCAGGACGTCCCCGGCGTCACGCGCGACCGGGTCGCGTACGACGCGAACTGGAACGGGCGCCGGTTCACGCTCGTCGACACCGGCGGCTGGGAGCCCGACGCCCAGGGCCGCGCCGCCGCGATCGCCAACCAGGCCCGCTACGCGATGAGCGTCGCCGATGCCGTCCTGCTCGTCGTCGACGCCCGGGTCGGCATCACCGACACCGACGCCGCCGTCGCCCGGGTGCTGCAGCGCGGCGGGAAGCCGGTCCTCGTGGCGGCCAACAAGGTCGACGACACCAAGGGCGAGGCCGATGTCGCCGAACTCTGGCGGCTCGGCCTCGGCGAGCCCTGGCCGGTCTCGGCGCTGCACGGCCGCGGCTCCGGAGACCTGCTCGACAAGGTTCTCGAGGTGCTGCCGGAGGCGCCCGCCGAAGGCCGGTTCGGCACCGGCGGCCCGCGCCGGGTCGCGCTGGTCGGACGTCCGAACGTCGGCAAGTCGAGCCTGCTCAACGCGCTGACCAAGGAAGACCGCGCGGTCGTCGACTCGGTCGCGGGCACCACGGTCGACCCGGTCGACAGCCTGGTCGAGCTCGGTGACGAGGTCTGGCGGTTCGTCGACACGGCCGGCCTGCGCAAGAAGGTCTCGTTCGCGAGCGGCGCCGAGTACTACGCCAGCCTGCGCACGTCCGCCGCGATCGAGGCCGCCGAGGTCGCGGTCGTGCTGCTCGACGCCAGCGAGCCGCTGTCCGAGCAGGACCAGCGCGTCATCACCGGCGTGGTCGAGGCGGGCCGCGCGCTGGTGATCGCGTTCAACAAGTGGGACCTGATGGACGAAGACCGCCGCGAACTGCTCGACCGGGAGATCGACCGCGACCTGCAGCGGGTCCGCTGGGCTCCGCGGATCAACGTCTCCGCCCGCACCCGGCGCGCGGTCGACAAGCTCGCGCCGATGCTGCACACCGCGCTCGAAGGCTGGGAGCAGCGGATTCCGACCGGCCGGCTGAACTCCTGGCTGGCCGAGCTGGTCGCGGCCCACCCGCACCCGGTGCGCGGCGGCAAGCAGACGCGTATCTTGTTCGCGACCCAGGCCGGCAGCAAGCCGCCCCGGTTCGTCCTGTTCACCACCGGTCCCGTCGACGTGGCCTATCAGCGATACATCGAACGGCGGCTCCGGGAAGACTTCGGCTTCGTGGGCACGCCCATCCAGATCTCGGTCCGGATCAAGGAGAAACGGAAGCGCCGATGAAGGGATTGGGCCGATGAGCATCATCTCTCGGGGTTTCACGGGGCGTCGGCGGCACGACCGCGACCTGCCGCCCGGCCAGTACCTCACCGACGGGTTCCCCGTCCTCACCTACGGCCCCACGCCGAAGGTCGCGCTCGACGACTGGAATTTCGAGATCGTCACCGAGACCGGCACGGTGCACGGCTGGGGCTGGGAGGCCCTTCAAGCGGTCCCGCACGAGACGCCGCACGTCGACATCCACTGCGTCACGAAGTGGTCGAAGCTCGACACCGACTGGGAGGGCGTGTCCCTGGACACGCTCTTCGAGAACGTCGAGACCGAGGCCGAGTACGCGAAGATCTACTCCTACGGCGGGTACACCACGAACCTGCCGCTGGAGGACCTGCTCGACGGCAAGTCCTGGATCGCGTTCGGCTTCGACGGCGAGCCGCTGGAGCCCGAGCACGGTGGCCCGGCCCGGCTGCTGGTCCCGCACCTCTACTTCTGGAAGTCGGCGAAGTGGGTGCGTGGCATCCAGCTGGTGGTCGAAGACGAACCGGGCTTCTGGGAGACCAACGGCTACCACAACTACGGCGACCCCTGGCGCGAGCAGCGCTACGAGGGAGACTGACGGCGGATGAGCGCTAGCGCGAAGGCGGTGGGCTCGCGTCGTCGGCTGACGTGGCAGATCGCCACGGTCGCCGCGGTGCGGGACGAGTCGGTGTCGGCGCGCACGCTGGTGCTCGACGTCCCCGACTGGCCCGGACACCTGGCCGGCCAGCACATCGACGTGCGCCTGACCGCGGACGACGGTTACTCGACCGAGCGCTCGTACTCGATCGCGTCGGCCACCGCCGAGGGCCGCGTCGAGATCACCGTGCAGGTCGTGGCCGACGGTGAGGTCTCGCCCTACCTGGCCCAGGTGCTCCGCGTCGGAGACCCGCTCGAGCTGCGCGGACCGGTCGGCGGCTACTTCGTCTGGCGTCCGGGAGCCGACCCGTCGGAAACCGGGCCGCCGGTCGAGCTGATCGCCGGTGGATCGGGGATCGTCCCGCTGATGGCGATGGCGCGCACGCGCGCGCAGGTCGGCAGCACGACCCCGTTCCGGTTGCTGTACTCGGTCCGCAGCCCGGCCGAGGCGATCTACGCCGACGAGCTCGCGAAGCTCGGCCTGCAGGTCGACTACGCCTACACCCGGCAGACGCCCCCCGGCTGGCCGACGCCGGCCGGCCGGGTGACCGGCGCGCTGCTGGCCGAGGTTTCCTTCGCGGCGGACGCGCGGCCGCGCATCTACGTCTGCGGCCCCACGCCGTTCGTCGAAGTCGTCGCGAACCTCCTGGTGGACGCCGGGCACGAACCGTCGCAGATCCGGACCGAGCGGTTCGGCCCCGCCGGACAGTGAACTCGCTGTGGAGCGTTCGGGCGGGGCTGCGCGGGGGTGGTAGCGTCGCGCCCCGATGAGCACGACGCAGGAACTCACGAACCCGGTACCCGACGTGGCTGACGAGCCGCACGAGCCCCGGCGCTGGTGGAGACGGCGTCCCGACGCACTGACCGCCGCCGTCGTGTTCGCGATCGCGCTGTTCGCGCTGGCGGGCATCGGGTCTCCGCTCTGGGGCCAGACGTCGCTGACCGAGACCGGGCTGCTCGGACGGGTCAGCCCGTACACCGACGGCCAGTTGCTCGGCGTCCAGCGGCAGACGCTCGACCTCGGCGACACTGTGGACGCGGCGATCCCGAACGCGGCCCTGTTCGGCGACGCGATCCGCGACGGCGAGTGGCCGAACTGGAACCCGTACGTGCTCGGCGGCGGCACGCTCGGCGGCACCCCGAACGCGGGTATGGCCTCGCCGGTGGCGCTGCCGTTCTGGTTCCTGCCCGCCTGGCTCGCGCCCGCGTACATGCTCCTGCTGACGCTCCTCGTGTCGATCGGCGGGACGTACCTGTTCCTGCGCCGGCTGAAACTGGGCAAACCCGCCGCTCTGCTCGGCGGCCTGGCGTTCGCGACCAGCGCGTTCATGGTCGTCTGGCTGAACTGGCCGCAGACCCGGGTCGCCGCGTTCATCCCGGCGCTGTTCTGGGCGCTGGAACTCCTCGTGCAGAAGCGGCGGATCCGGGACGTGGCGCTGGTCGCGCTGACCGTGGCCGCGATGCTGCTCGGCGGGTTCCCGGCGGTGACCGGGTACGCGCTGGGCACGGGTGCTCTCTACGTGCTCGCCCGATCCGGGTGGGGCCGCCGGGCGGTCGGCACGTGGGTGCGGGCGCTCGTCGGGGTCGGCGCCGGTGCGGCGCTGGTCGCCGTCCAGTTGCTGCCCTGGGTGTCGGTGATGTCGACGGTGCTGGTGCGCGGCCGCGCCCAGACGCCTGACCAGCACATCCCGACCCAGGTGCTGCTGACCTCGATCGCGCCGTACGTGTTCGGGACGGTCCGCCCGGGGCAGGGCCCGGCCTGGTACGAGGCCCGGATCTTCCTGGAGGAGGTCTCGTACGTCGGGGCCGGGGTCGCGGTGCTCGCGATCGTCGCGGTCGCGCTGGCCCGCTCCGGACGCGCGGCTCTGCCCCGGGGCACGTGGTGGTTCTTCGTCCTGATGACCGGCGGCTGGGGCGTCATCATCTACCTCGGCGGGACACCGCTGGAGTTGCTGCAGAAGCTGCCGTACCTGTTCTCCAGCAACGCGGTCGAGCGGGCGCGGAGCGTCCTCGGGTTCCTGATCGCGGTGCTGGCCGCGGTCGGGTTCCAGGTGCTGCTCGACCGGGCCCGCGAACACCGGCCGTTCCGCAACCGGGTGCGCCTGCTGTGGGGCGCGCTGGTCTGGGGCGGCGTCGCCGTCGCCGGTGCCGGGCTCTACGTCATGGCGCGCCGGTTCGCGCTGGTGCACGACGCCGGGTGGGGCTTCCCGGGCGGGGGACCGCATCTGGGCTGGCTCAACCGCGAGCTGGCGATCGGGCTCGCGTTCGTCGCGGTCGCGATGGGGGCGGCCTTCTGGCTCTGGTTCTTCCCCGAGCGTCGGCTGCTGCGGTTCGCCGCCGCTGCGCTGCTGCCGCTGCTCGTGGCCGGGCAGGGGCTGCTCTGGGTGCAGAACTACTGGCCGCGGACGGATCCGAAAGACTTCTACCCGGTCACCGACGTCCACCGCTACCTCGAGGCGAACCTGGGGCACGAGCGCTTCTGGGGCTCGAACGGCGCGGTGCTCGGTGGCGTCCACCAGCTCGACAAGCTGCGGGCACTGCAGGGGCACTCGTTCATCGAGACCCGGTTCGCCGAGATGCTCGACAAGCTCCCCGGCTACCAGTTCAGCGCGCCGCCGAAGCCGGCCACGTTCCTCTGGCCGCAGCCGCTGAACGACGGGACGTCACCGACGAGCCCGCTCCTCGACCGGCTGTCGATCGCCGAGTACGTCACGCCGCCCACGCAGATCCCGTACGGCCCGCAGAAGACCGACGCCGGGGACGGCTCGACGTACACGCTCGCGCCGGGGAAGCCGGTCACCGCGACAGTGCCGGTGACCGGCGCGTTCCGGGGCATCGGCTTCACCCCGACCGGGCCCGGCATCACCGGGACGCTGCACCGGCACATCACGGTGACCGTGAAGGACGCGAGCGGGCGCGAGGTGGCGTCGGCGACCCGGCTGGATCGCTACCTGACCGCGGGCAAGCCGTTCTACGTGCCGCTGGCCGGAGAGAACGCGCCCGCAGGCACGCAGTTGACCGCTTCGATCTCCCTCGACCAGGGGCCGGCCATCCCGATGCTGGCGCGGGCGGGCGCCCCGGCGATCTCGGTCGTCTCGAGCACGAACGACGGGCTGAAGCTCGTCTTCGACGGCGATTCGGTGATCTATCAGCGCACGACCGCGCTGCCGCGGGCCCGGTGGGCGTCGAGCACGGTGGTGGAGCCGTCCGGCGCCAAGCGTCTGGACCTGCTCGCCGGCGGCACGCTGGCCGCGGACGCGGTGCTGCTGGATGCCCCGGGCCAGGCCGCGGACGGTAAACCGGCCGACGTTCGCTGGGACGTCGACGGGTACGACGAGTTCAAGCTGAACGTCGACGCGGACGGGGCCGGGTATCTGGTGCTGGCCGACGCGATCCAGCCGACGTGGCAGGTCACCGTGGACGGCCGGAAAGCCGACCTGGTACGTGCGGATCACGGGCTGGCGGCCGTGCACGTCGGTGCGGGCAAGCACGTCGTCGATTTCACCTACGGCCCGAAGTACGCGAACCTGGGCGCCTGGGTCAGTGGGGTCACGCTGGCGATCCTGGTCGCCGCGGTCGTGGGGGAGTGGTGGTACCTGCGCCGCCGCGAGCGCGTCGCGCCGGCTGCGGGGGCCGTCCGGGCCGACGGCCCGCCCGAGCCCGAGCCCGGCCGGGGCGGCGGGGCCGGCCGGGCTGCGTCGGGCGCGGCTGCGTCGGGCGGGGACGGTGGGTCTGCTTCCAACGGGGCCGCACCCTGAGTCTGGCGTTCGTGGTGCTGGGAGGCGCGCCCGCGGTGCTGGCGGCAGCCCGGTCCGGGCCCGTCCGTCCCGCACCTCGTCGGTGGCCTCGCGGGTGCGCTCGCGGCCGGGAGGTACGAGCGTCCCGGCCCGGCGCGGCCGGCATCGGGCCGCTGGTCAGACGGGTGGGGTACGGACGGAGCTGAACAGGGTGTTCTTCCGCAGGACGAAGCCCAGCTTCTCGTAGAGCGCGATCGCGCCGGTGTTGGTGGCCGCGGCGTGCAGGAACGGGATTTCGCCCCGGGCGTGGATCTCGGCCGCCACCGCCCGGACCAGCCGGCCACCCAGACCCTGGCCCCGGTAGGCCGGGTCGGTGCAGACCGCGCTGATTTCGGTGTGGCCGGGCGGATGCATGCGCTCACCGGCCATCGCGATCAGCGCGCCGTCGCGCCGGATGCCGAGGTACGTGCCGAGCTCGATCGTCCGGCGCTCGAACGGCCCGGGCTTGGTGCGGGCCACCAGTTCGAGCATCTCCGGCACGTCGGCGGCGGTGAGCCGGACCACCTCGGCGTCCGGCTCCGCGTCCACCGACTCGTCGATCATCTGGACGCCCGGAAGTGACCACTCGACCGTGAAGCCGGCGGGCGGGGTCGCGTCCAGCGCGGCCAGCGGGAAGACCGCGTCCGGGCCGACCAGCGTCCGGAGGTCGGCCCAGGCCTGCGGGCCGGTGTCGCCGAGGACGCCGAACGGCGAGACGTCGGGCTGGTAGCGGGCGGCCAGGCCGCAGAGGATCGCGAACTCGCGGTGCGGGCCGGTCAGCGCGGCCCAGGCCGGGTTGTCGAGCGGATGCGGAGCCGAAACGGACGGCTCCGCCGGGTCATCGAGGAGACTCACCGCAGAAGCCTAGCCACGGTCGAGGCCGAGGTGCTCCCGCAGGGTCGTGCCCTCGTACTCGGTCCGGAACACCCCGCGCTCCTGCAGCAGCGGCACGACCCGGTCGGCGAACTCGTCGAGGCCGCCCGGCGTGATGTGCGGGACCAGGATGAACCCGTCGCTGGCGTCCGCCTGCACGAGCGTGTCGATCTGCTCCGCGATCGTCTCGGCCGACCCGATGAAGTTCTGCCTGCCGGTGACCTCGACCACCACCTCGCGCAGCGAGAGCTTCTTCTCCGCGGCCAGCGCCCGCCACTGGTTCGCCACCGCGACCGGATCCCGGTTCATCCGGACGCTCGCGCGCCCCTTCGAGATCGTGCTCTCACCGACGATCGGGTCGACGCTCGGCAGCGGGCCGTCCGGGTCGTAACCCGACAGGTCCCGGTTCCAGAGCTGCTCGGCGAACTTGATCGCGGTCGCGCCGCTGACCTGCTGGCGCCGGACGACCGCCGCCTTCTCCTGGGCGTCGGCATCGGTGTCGCCGAGCACGAACGTCGCCGCCGGGAGTACGACGAGCTGGTCGTGGCGCCGTCCGTACTTCGCCAGCCGGCCCTTCACGTCGGCGTAGAACGCCTGCCCGGCTTCGAGCGTGCCGTGCCGGCTGAAGATCGCGTCGGCGGTGGCGGCGGCGAACTCCCGCCCCTCGTCCGAATCGCCGGCCTGCAGGATCACCGGACGGCCCTGCGGGGAGCGGGGGACGTTGAACCGGCCGGAGATGTCGAACTGTTCGCCGTGGTGCCGGAAAGTGCCGGCTGAGGCGTCACCCAGGAACACACCGGAGTCCTGATCGGCGACGATCTCGCCGCCGCGCCAGGAGTCGAACAGCTCGGCCGCGGTGGCCAGGAACTCCTTGGCCCGTGAGTACCGCTCGGACTCGGGCAGGAACCCGGCGCGGCGGAAGTTCTCGCCGGTGAACGCATCCCAGGACGTGACGACGTTCCACCCGGCGCGCCCGGCCGAGAGGTGGTCGAGCGACGCGAACTGGCGGGCGACCTCGTAGGGCTCGTTGAACGTCGAGTTGATCGTGCCGGTCAGGCCGAGACGATCGGTGACCGCGGCGAGCGCGGCCAGCACCGTGAACGTGTCGGGGCGGCCGACGACGTCGAGGTCGTAGATCCGGCCGCCCTGCTCGCGCAGGCGCAGCCCCTCGGCCAGGAAGAAGAAGTCGAACTTGGCCCGCTCGGCGGTCTGCGCCAGCCGGACGAACGACTCGAACTCGATGTGGCTGCCGGCCGCCGGGTCGCTCCACACCGTGGTGTTGTTGACGCCGGGGAAGTGCGCCGCCAGGTGGACCTGCTTCGTCATGAGGCTGCCCCCGCATACCGGTTGGCGGGACGGGCCAGACCGAGCAGCCCGCGGAGTGTGCCGGCCCAGGGGTCGTCCCCAGCCGGATAGGCGCGGCGGAACGCGTCCGCACGCTGAAGTTCGGGAACGAGGCCGCGGGTGATCGCGGTGAGGTCGGCCGGGATCGACCCCGGCCGGAGACGGAAGCCGGAGAGGCCGGCCGCCTGCCACTCGCGGAGCAGGTCGGCGAGGCCGGCCGGAGTGCCGGTGAAGATCCGCGCGTCGGACGTGTACTCGGCCCCGGCGCGCTCGTCCAGGCGGGCCTTGCGGTCGGCCGCCGTACGCGGGTCGGAGTCGAGGAAGACGACCAGGTCGGCGAAGACGTGCAGCGTCTCGGAGCCCCGGCCGGCCGCGGCCTGTTCGGAGCGGACTTCGTCGACGATCGCGCGGGCCGAGCCGGCGTCGGACGGGGTGACGTAGACGACGTCGGCGCTGCGGGCGGCCAGCCGGTACGGGATCGTCGCGTGCGCCAGCGCGGTGACCAGCGGCTGGCCCTGGGGCGGGCGCGGGGTGATCGACGGGCCCTTGACGCTGAAGAAGCGGCCGGCGAAGTCGATGTAGTGCAGTTTGTCGCGGTCGACGAACCGGCCGGTGGCGGCGTCGCGGATCTCGGCGTCGTCCTCCCACGAGTCCCACAGTCGGCGCAGCACCTCGACGTAGTCGGCGGCCTCGTCGAACAGGTCGGTCAGGGCGCCGGGATCGTCCAGGGAGATCGGCGGGATCGTGCGGCGTCCGAAGTGGGTGGCCTCGTGGGACCGCGCGGAGACCTGCACCCGGACGCCACCGCGGCCGGAGCTGACGTAATCGAGCGTGGCGATCGCCTTGGAGGCGTGGAACGGCTCGGTGTGGGTGACGGTCGTGGTCGGGACCAGCCCGACGTGGCGGGTCAGCGGCGCGACGCGGGCCGCGATCAGCACCGCGTCGAGACGGCCGCGGACCTCGTCGACCCGGTCGTCCGGCGGGTCGAACCCGGTCGTCTGCAGGCCGAGACCGTCTTCGATCGTGAGGAAGTCGAGCAGGCCGGTTTCGGCCTCGCGGGCCAGATCGGCCCAGTAGCCGGCGGTGAACAGCTCGGTCGGACGCGCATCGGGCTCGCGCCAGGCGGCAGGATGCCAGCCCGCACCGTCTAGCGCGACCGCTAAGTGCAGAGGTATGGACAACGGAGGAGCCCTCCTCGGCGCGGGAGTACCTGCCTCCGACACTAACCGCGGATCGGGACTTCGTCCAATCCCTATCGGTTAACTAGGTTTTGGGCGACCAGATCACGACGCCGAGGCACATCTCGTCGGCGGTGCCGTCGCCCCAGACGACGTACCGGGGCTTGAGCGACCGCAGAGCCGGCAGCTTCCGGCGGAGCGTCGCGTCGTGGGTGCAGGTGACGCGCAGCGTGTCACCCGGCTTGATCGCGGCCGGAGTCGCGAGCGGCCGGGCGGCCTGGTTGTCGAAGTCGTATTGCGGGACGTCGAGCAGCGTCTTCGCTCCGGGCGTCCCGGGGTTCAGCTCGACCCGGATCGACTTCCCGAGCAGGTGCATGTGCCCGGCGACCGCGTAGATCGTCCCGGCGGTGCGGATCTCGTGGTCGCAGCGCTGGGTCGGGTTCGGGACCGGCGGCCGCCCGGCGTTGCAGAGCGCGTTGAGGCCCGCGACCGTGCCGCCCGCGTCGTCGCCGAAACGGTGGATCACGTCGAGGACGGCCTTCTCGCGGTCGCAGAGGTTGCCGGTCTCGCCGGTCGGGCAGGCGAGCTCGATCGGTGCGGTGAGCAGCCGGGTCTTCAGCGGGACGAGCGGCGTCTTGGTATCGGCCAGCCGCAGCCGGATGCTCGAGCGGTCGGTGCCGGCGGACCGGCCGCCGGTCGCGAGCAGGCTGTAGTGGACCTGCATCACCAGGCGGCTGCCGGGGGCCAGCGGATAGCCGGTGCCGGGCGTGGTGAGGCTCTCCCCGGCGCCGGGAGCCCAGGCCGCGACCCAGGCCGCGCCGCCGGACAGCTGTGCGCCGGGGTCGTTGCCGCCGATGCCGCTGCCGCCGAAGCAGCGCCAGCCCTCGCCGGGCTCGGCGGCGTCCAGTTGCCGGGCCTCGGCCACCTGCTCGGGCGCGACCCGGAAGAAGATCGCGTGGTGGACGATGTCGGCGTTCTGCGGCAGGAACTGGCTTCCGGTGAGGTAGGCGGCCGACGTCAGCCCCGGGTCGACGAGGAAGCACCGGTACTCGTCGGTGCCGCCGCCGGTCGGCTGCGGGGTGTAAGGCGCGGGCATCGTCAGGGCCTCGAAGTGCTCCCCGGTCCGGAGCGGAGACGGCGGCGGGGCGGAGGTGGTGGCGTGGTGGGTGACCGTGGCCGGCGGCGCATCGGCCACCGACCGGGGCTCGCTGCAGGCGGCCAGCAGGAGCAGGACTGCCAGCGCGCCGATCACCCGCCGTCTCATGCCGGAGACGGTACTCGTGCGTACCGGGATAGGTCGGGTGAAGCGGGGAATCCGACGCGCCGGGTAGATTACGACCTACCCGACCAAATATAGGGTGGAATGGGTGGCGATGAGCGACAAGACCCGATTCACCGAGCGTGGCGTCGAGGAGTTCCTCACCGGGCCCGAGATCGTCTCGACGTTCACCTGGGAAAACGCCCCGCAACTGCTGCATGTCGGGCTGACCGACCTGTACTCCGGCGGGATGCACGGAGGCAAGCTGGCGACCGTGTCGACGGTCTGGCTGCCCGCGAACCGGGCCATGGGCGAGAACATCGCCGAGTACGAGACGCTCGTCAGCGGGCTGGCCGAGCACCACGACGACCTGTCGCGGATCTACCGGTGGAGAGGCCGGGCCGAGGCCGAGGTCGGTCACTCGTCGGTCGTCGAGTCGACGAGAGACCAGCTGATGGCCGCCCACTCGTACGTCGAGATCCACATCGTCGACCGGGACCACACGTACCGCATGGAAAACCCGTCGTGACCTGAGCGCCGGAAATCAGGGGATCAGGACGACCTTGCCGGTCACCGTGCCGGACTCGGCCAGGCGCAGGGCATCGGCCGCGTCGGCCAGCGGGATCCTGGCCGCGACCTGCGGGGTGATCGCGCCGTCGGCGAGCAGGCGGAACACGTGTCCGAGGTCCTCACGGACCCGCGCCTGGAACGCGGCCCGGCGGCGACGGCCGGCCCAGATGTTGAAGAACGTCGCCCGGCGGGTGTCGGGCCGCACGTTCCACCAGGCGAGTTTCCCGATCAGCAACAGCACCGGCAGCCGCGAGTTGCCCGGGTCGTCCCTGGTCGCCGCCGACCCGTACGAGACCAGCGCCCCGCCGCGTCCGAGCAGCCGGAGCGAATCGGTGAGACCCGGGCCTCCCACGTGGTCGAACACCGCGTCGACGCCGTCCGGCGCCAGCTCGCGGACCCGCGCCGGAACGTCGCCCCGGTAGTCGAGCGGCTCGGCGCCGAGCCGGGCGATCGCCTCCTGGTTGCGGGCCGAGCCGGTTCCGATCACCCGGATCCCCGCGTGCCGGGCCAGCTGCAGGAGCGTCGAGCCGACGCCGCCGTTCGCGCCGTGCACCAGGATCGTGCCGCCGCGGCGCACTTTCGCGACGCGGTGCAGCATCTGCCAGGCGGTGATGCCGTTGACCACGACGGTCTCGGCGTCGGCCGGGTCGAGGCCGTCCGGAACGACGACCAGGTCACCGGCGTCGACGATCGCGTCGCTGGCCCAGCCGCCGATCTTCGTGAGCGCGGCGACGCGACGGCCGGTCATCGCTTCCTCGACGCCCGGGCCGGTCGCGGCCACGGTGCCGACGAGGTCGTAGCCCGGGGTGAACGGGAACGGGGGCTGGTCGTAGTACTTGCCCCGGCGCATCTGCTGCTCGGCGAACGAGACGCCGCTCGCCTCGACGGCAACCCGGACCTGCCCCCGGCCGGGCGCCGGCACCGGCCGCTGCTGCACGACCAGCCCGTCCGGCTCGACGATCCCGGGCAGGATGACTTCGGTCATGGTGCGGGTGGTCCTCATCGTGTGCTCCCTCCGTGAAAGAGTGGTCGGTCACTCACCCTTCTAAGAGTGATTGAACACTCACACCTGCCGGGTGTCAACCGCGGGGCCGGGCTCGCGAATCGGTACCGGGCGCCGGGCGGGTGTCGCAGGATGGAGGCAGCCGGCACCGGGGCCTGGAGGACGCATGACGCGGACCACGACCGACACCGACCCGCTCGACGTGGGGCTCGACCCGGCACGCCTGGAGAAGCTGGACCGGCACTTCGCCCGGTACGTCGACGACGGACGGCTGCCGGGCTGGTCGATGCTGGTCAGCCGGTACGGGAAAACCGCTCACGCCTCCACGTACGGCTACCGCGACGTCGAGGCGGGCACCCCGGTCGAGGACGACACGCTCTTCCGCATCTACTCGATGACCAAACCGGTCACCACGGTCGCGGCGCTGATGCTGTACGAGGAGGGCGCGTTCGAGCTCACCGACCCGGTTTCCCGCTACCTCCCGGCGTTCCGCGACATGCGCGTCCTGGCCGGCGGAACCGCGGCCCGCCCGGTCCTCGTCCCGGCGACCGAGCCGATTCGCGTCTGGCACCTGCTCACCCACACCGCCGGGCTCACCTACGGCTTCCACCACGTCGACGTCCTTGACGAGATCTACCGCAACGCGGGCTTCGAGTGGGGGAGCCCCCGGGGCCTCGACCTCGCGGCTTGCGTCGACGCCTGGGGTGAGTTGCCGCTGGCGTTCCAGCCCGGCACCGAATGGAACTACTCGGTCGCGACCGACGTGGTCGGCCGTCTGGTCGAGGTGATCTCCGGCCAGTCGCTCGACGAGTTCTTCGCGGAGCGCATCCTGGGCCCGCTGGGCATGACCGACACCGGGTTCCGGGCGCCCGACGCCGGCCGCCTCGCCGCGCTCTACACGCCCGACGGCCAGGGTGGGAAGGCCGTCCGCAACGAGCGGATGGGCCGGGCGATCCTCGACGAGCCCCGTTTCCTGTCCGGCGGCGGCGGGCTCGTCTCCACCCGCCACGACTACCACCGCTTCGCCCGGATGCTGCTGCGCGGCGAGCTCGACGGCGTCCGCCTGCTGGGCGACCGGACCGTGCGTTTCCTGTCCTCCAACCACCTGCCCGGCGGTGCCGACCTCGCGGCCTTCGGCCGCCCGCTCTTCGCCGAGACCTCCTACCAGGGTGTCGGCTTCGGGCTCGGCGTCTCGGTCCTCCTCGACCCCGTTTCCACGCGGACGCTGGGCAGCGCCGGCGAATTCGGGTGGGGAGGAGCGGCCAGCACGGCATTCTGGGTCGACCCGGCGGAGCAGCTCGTGGTCGTGTTCCTCACGCAGTTGCTGCCGTCCAGCACGTACCCGATCCGCAGCCAGCTCCGGCAGCTCGTCTACTCCGCGCTGGTCTGAGGGGGCCGCCAGCGGGCACGGCCGAAAGCGGCGGCCAGGCCCAGCGGCACGGTCGCGACGGCGGCCACCGCGAAGATCGCCCGGTAGCGACCGTCCTGGGCCGGACCGGCCGCGAGCAGGGCGGCGATCGCGCTGCCCAGGAACAGCGAGGCGGCGAACAGCGAGACGACGGTCGCGCGCGCGGACGGCAGGACTTCGGTGGCCCAGGTCTGCATCGTCGAGTGCAGCCACGCCCAGGCGAGTCCGAGCAGGAACGCGGTGACGGCCGCCACCGCCGGTACCTGGCTCACCGACACGACGACGCAGGCGACCCCGGCGCCGGCCGCACCCAGCGCGGGCAGCTGCCAGCGTCCGAGCCGGGTCGAGAGGACGCCGGCGAGCCGGGCGAACAGCAGCACGGCCAGGCCGTAGACCGCGTTGACCGACCCGGCCAGCGCGGGCCCGACGCCGGTCGCCTCGACCGCGGCCGGCAGCAGCGTCAAAACACCGAGCAGTATGACGCCGTCGCCGAACGCGAGCAGCAGCACCAGCCCGCTCACGCGCGAACCGGCCACCTGGCGGGCGGCGGCGGCGAACCGCTGGTCGCGGCGGCTCACCCCGGGCGGTGGCAGCGTCCGGAGCACGAAGACCAGCAGGAGGGCCGCGACGCCGGTGACCAGGAAGGCCGCGCGCCACGTGAGGGCCTGCGCGATGAGGCCGGCACCGGCGGCTCCGGTCGCGATGCCGAGCGCGCTGCCGGACATGAGGTTCGTGATCTCGCGCTGCCGGTCGGCCGCGGGCACGGTGTCGCCGAGGTACACCAACCCGGCCGGGATCGCCGCGCTGAAACACGCCCCGGCCAGGCCCCGTGCCAGGGCGAGTGCGAGCGGCCCGTCGGCCAGCGCCGACACCCCGGTGGCGACCGAGGCCACACACAGCGCCACGCGCATCGTCCGGATGAGACCGAAGCGGTCGGAAGCGATGCCCCAGACCGGCTGCATCAGGCCGTAGGCCAGGAAGTAGACGCTCGCCGCCTGCACGACCTGCGCCAGCGGAGCGTGGATGTCGTGCGCGATCGCGACCAGCATCGGCGGCATCGCGAACCGGTCCAGCGTGCTGACGAACGCGGTCGCCTGTAACAACCGCCGGGTGGCGGTCGGCGACGAAGCGACGGTCAGCTCAGCCACGTCCGAATAGTACGTGTCCGGACCTCGATGGACCCCGAGCGCGCCCGGGGTCACGCTCCGGTCAGGCGTTGATCTCGTCGCGCCAGGCGACCCACTCGCGGAGCGCGGAGAGGTCGTAGTCCGGGCCGCCCAGACCGACCGTGAAGAGCGAGACGCCGAGGTCGCGGAGCTGCCCGCCGATCTCGGAAGGCTTGCCTTGCACGCCGCAGGAGATCTCGATCTCCGCCGGGTCGCGGCCGACGTCGGCGCAGTGCTGCCGGAGGATCCCGACCTTGCGCTCGATCGTGGGAACGTCACCGAAGCCGTGCCAGATGTCGGCGTGCTTCGCGACGAGACGCAGCGTCTTCTTCTCGCCGCCGCCGCCGATGAGCACCGGGATGTGCCGGGTCGGGGCCGGGTTCAGCTTCGCCAGGCGCGACTCGATCCGGGGGAGTGCCCCGGCGAGGTCGTCGAGGCGCCCGCCCGCGGTGCCGAACTCGTAGCCGTACTCGTCGTAGTCCTTTTCGAACCAACCCGAGCCGATGCCGAGGATGAGCCGGCCGTCGCTGATGTGATCGACGGTACGAGCCATGTCGGCGAGCAGCTCGGGGTTCCGGTAGCTGTTGCACGTGACCAGCGCGCCGATCTCGACGCGAGAGGTCTGCTCGGCCCAGGCCGCGAGCATCGTCCAGCACTCGAAGTGCTTGCCCTCGGGCTCGCCGTAGAGAGGGTAGAAGTGGTCCCAGTTGAACACGATGTCCGCGCCGATCTCCTCGGCCTCGGCGGCGGTGCGGCGAATGGTTTGGTAGTCAGCGTGCTGGGGCTGGAGTTGCAGCCCGACGCGAACGCGCTTGGTGCTCATGATCCGAGCCTAGACACCCGTTCTCGGTTGGCCCGGGAGCATGATGGTGCGTTTCAGCCGGCACACTCCGAGACCGCGATCCGCACCTGCTGGTTGACCGCGTCGAGGTCGAGGTCGGAGCTGGAGAGGTAGGCCTGGCGGGTGGCTTCGGCGAGCCGTTGGTACCGCGCCTCGGTCTGGGCGGCGGCTGCGCTGAGTTCGCCGGCCCGGTAGAGCCGGGAGCCGTCGGACTGCACGAAGTTCTCGGTCGTGAACGCCGGGAGGCCGCGGACGATCGTGCACGCCTCGGCGGCGTCTTTCGCCGGGCCGTCGGACGTGCCGGTGAGCAGGGAACCGCCTACCCAGACACCTCCTACGAGAAATGCGCCGCAGGCCAGGCCGATAAGTGCGGCGAGGAGTGGACGGCGCGGGGTCGGTTGCTTCAGTGGCCGCTGTGGCGGGGCGGCGGGCCACTCGATCGGCTGCAGGGGCATCGAGTCGGCTGGAGCGAGCTCCGTCGCTTCGAGGCTGGTCATGGCCGTTCTCCCCTCGTCGACGGTGGGTGGAATCAGGGACTGTTGAGTGTTCATGCGCTATCCAGAATAGGAATGCTCTGGCCTCGGTATTGCCTCGGGAGTCAGCTAATTAAGGCTCTCTTAAGTATCCTTAATGTGGAATTCCGTCGTCGGAGACAGCAAGTTTGAATGAGGTTCAAAACGCCATTCAAGGACATTCGGTAATATCTTCCACCAGCGGCCGCACCGAGCCCGGCCCAGCCGGCCGGCCCCGCCCGGGGGCGCGGCCGCGTCCGCGCACCGGGCGTCCGCGCACCGGGCGTCCGCGCACCGGGCGTCCGCGCACCGGGCGTCCGCGCACCGGGCGTCCGCGCACCCGGCGTCCGTACGGCGGGTGCGCAGACGCCCGGCGGGCGGCGGTTATTCGAAGCGGAGGACCAGACGGCCGCGGGTGCCGCCGGCCTCCAGCCGGCGGTGGGCCTCGACCGCCCGGTCGGCCGGGTACGTGTCGGCGACGCGAAGCGTCAGTGAGCCCTGCTCGGCGAGCTTCCGCAGCTCGTCGAGCTTCTCCAGCTCCTCGGCGTACTTCCGGACGACGACCGGCATGACGCGCAGGCCGCGCTCACCGTCGCCGGCATAACCCCGGACGGTCGTCACCGCACCGCCGTCGCGCACGGCGGGCAGGACGGCGGCGTTCAGGAGGGCTCCGTCGGCCAGCCCGTCGACGCCGTCCGGGTACTGGCCGCGGAGGCGTTCCGCGACGTCGGCACCGCGTGCGACCACCACGTCCGCGCCGAGTTCGCGGACCAGTGCCTCGTCGGCGGGCGAGGCGTCCGCGACGACGGTCAGGCCCGCGGCCTTGGCGAGCTGGATCACGTACCCGCCGAACGCACCGGCCGCGCCGGTCACCGCGAGCACCTGCCCGGGGCTGAGCTCCATCAGGTCGAGCGCCTGCCGCGCGGTGAGCCCGTTCATCGGCAGAGTCGCCGCCTCGGCGTCGCTCGCACCGGCCGGGACGTGGGTCACCGACCGCTCGGGCAGCACCAGGTCCTCGCGGTAGCCGCCGTGCCGGCCCGACGGGACGACGATGCCCATCACCCGGGTGCCGGGCGTGAGGTCGGCGCGTACGCCCGCACCGACCTCGGTCACGACACCGGCGACGTCCATGCCCGGCACGTCGGCGACGTCGGCCGGGCGGTCGGCGTCGGTCCGCAGCCCGGCGCGCACGCCGGTGTCGGTCGGATTGACCGCCGCCGCGGTCACCCGCACCCTCACCTGGTTCGGCCCCAGGGGTTCGGCCGGGAGGTCGAGCGTCTGCAGGACCTCGGGGCCGCCGTAGTTCGTCACACCGATTGCACGCATACCCCCTAGTACTACTAGCTCGGGATCGGCGCGGGTGCGCCCCGGGGGGCCGTCGACGTGGCCAACGCGCCGAACGACGCGACCAGCAGAACGTTGACGACCACCGCGAGCCATCCGACGTTCGCGATGTGCGCGACCGGCCACGTCACCGCGGCCAACGCCACCGCTACCGCGACCCAGGCCGCGCCGACGCGACGCAGCCGCAGGCCGACGGCGACGAGCAGCAGCGACAGCGGGAAGCACAAGCCCAGGATCTTGATCAGCACGGCCGCGCCGCTCGCGTCGTTCAGGTCGGTGTCGCCCAGCGACGTGTGGATCGTGTTGAACCCGTACCCGATGTTGCCGGCCGCGCCGAGGGCACCCACGACGAGCAGCACCACGGCGAACGCGCCCCGATTCCACTCGACCGCCCGGAACAGCACGAGCACGTAGCCGGTGGCACCGAGCACGTGCAGCACACCGGCCGCCGGGTCGTCCCAGCCCCGCAGGGCGTAGAGCAGGTCGGCGGCCAGGTAGACCACCGGGCCGGCCAGCAACAACACACGATCCTTCACGGGTCCTCCTCCGGAGCAGGTGCCCGCTACGATCGCCGCCGGCACCGGGCGCAGACATCCGGGCCGCCCCTCGCGTACCCGGGGGCCAGCCCTGATCCACGACCGCCGAACACCTGCGACGATGCCGACGTGACGAGCATCAGCACCCTGCGTACCGCGGCCGGCCTGGCCATCCTCGGGCTCGTCACGGCCGGGTTCGTGCTCGGGCCCCACCTCGGCAACCTCCACAACGGGCTGATCGCCGCGTCGTTCGGCGCGGTCGGGCTCTACGTCGTCCGGCGGCGGCCCGCGGTCCGCGAGGGCTGGCTCTTCGTGGCGACCGGCGCCGCGCACGCCTGGATGTTCGCCGCCCGCGAGTACGGGCTGGATGACCGGCCCGGGGCGACCTGGATCGGCTGGCTCGGTGTCTGGCCGCTCCCCCTGGTCCTGGTTCTGGTCGGCGTCACCGTGATGAGCTTTCCGACCGGACGCCTGCCGTCGCCGGGCTGGCGTCCAGTGCTGGGCGTTCTGACCGTGATCGGCCTGGTGCTCGCCACCGTGTCGGCGCTCTGGCCGGTGGAGTACGACCGCACGGCGCTGGTGGCCCCGCACCCGCTGGCCCTGCCCGGCGGGCCGGAAGCCCAGGCGTTCTACGACGTCGCCCGCCCGATCGGGTACCTGCTGTTCCAGCTGGTCTGGGTGGCCTCCCTGGTCGTCCGGCTGCGGCGGGCCCGCGGCGACGAGGCCAGGCAGCTCCGGCTGATCGTGTTCGTCGCCGCCGCCACGGCCGTGGTCATGGTCGGTGGCCTGCTGATCTGGGGCTCGCCGCTGCCCGGCGTGCTGGCGGTGCCGCTGGTGGCGGTCGCGGCCGGGGCGGCGATCCTGAAGTACCGGCTGTACGACCTCGATCCGGTCATCAACAAGGCGTTCGTGTTCGCGGTGATGGCCGCGGTCGTCGTACTGGGTTACTCGGTCGTCGTCACCGGCATCGGCCGGCTCGTCGACGGCTACGGCACGCTGCTGTCGCTGCTGGCCACCGCCGCGGTGGCGGTCGCGTTCGAGCCGCTGCGCCGCCGGGTGCAACGGCTGGCCGACCGCCTGGTCTACGGGCACCGCGCGACCGCGTACGAGGCCCTCGGCCGCCTCTCCGCACACCTGGCGGCGCCGGCCGGGCGTCCGCTGGACGGCATCTGCCTGACGGTCGCGGACGGCGTCGGCGCCCGCGAGGTCGTGCTCTGGGCCGGTCCCGACGACGAGCTGCGGGCGGTATCGGCCTGGCCGGACGCCGCCTTGCCGGCCGGCGTCCGGACGGCGACCGAGCTCGGTGGCGTCCGGATAGTGCACGACGGTCGCTTCCGCGGCGTCCTCAGCCTGGCGAAGGAACAGCCGCTGTCGGCGGCGGAGAGCCGCCTGGTGGGCGAACTCGCCGCGCAGGCGGGCCTGATCCTGGAGCTGCAAGGGACCGCGCAACGGCTGGTCGCCGCAGGCGACGCGGCCCGCAGACGGCTGGAACGGGACCTGCACGACGGCGCGCAGCAGCACCTGGTGACGGCCTCGCTGGAGCTCGGCCGTCTGGTCCGGCTGGCCGAGGAGTCCGGGAACCCGGACCTGACCGGGCGGGCCGAGGCCGCTCGCGCGCAGCTGCTCGCCGCGACCGCGGAGCTGCGCGAGATGGCCCGCGGCCTGCATCCCGCGGTGCTGACCCAGGACGGCATCGAGGCCGCGGTCGGCTATCTCGCCGACCGGTCCGCCGTCGCGGTGCGGGTCGCGGTCGACGTCGGCCGCCGGCTCCCGCCGGAGGTCGAGGCGACCGCCTACTTCGTGGTCAGCGAAGGCCTCACGAACGCCGCCAAGCATGCGGACGCCACGGTCGTCCACGTCCGGGTCACGCTCACCGACCCCGGCCTGCGGATCGACGTCGAGGACGACGGCGCGGGCGGCGCCGCGATCAAGCCCGGCAACGGCCTCGAAGGCCTGTCCGACCGGCTGGCGACGCTGGGCGCGCGGCTGGCCGTCGACAGCGGTCCCGGCGGTACCCGGCTCGGGACGGTGATCCCGTGCGGGTGACGCTGGCCGACGACTCGGTGCTGCTGCGCGAGGGCGTCGCGCGGATCCTCGCCGAGACCGGGTTCACGGTCGTGGGACAGGCCTCCGACGGCGACGGTCTGCTCGAGCTCGTGCGGCGCGACCCGCCGGACGTGGCGGTGATCGACCTGCGGATGCCGCCCGGGTTCTCGGCCGAGGGCATCGACGCGGCGGTGGCCATCCGGGAGGAGGCGCCGCAGGTGGGGCTGCTGCTGTTGTCGCAGTACGTGGAGGTGCACCACGCGCTGCGGCTGATCACGCAGTTCGACGGCGGGGTCGGGTACCTGCTCAAAGACCGGGTGTCGGACCTGACCTCGTTCGCCAACGACGTCCGGCGGATCGCGCACGGCGAAACCGTGATCGACCCGGAGCTCGTCACGCGGCTGGTGCGCCGGCGGCGGGAGTCCGATCCGCTCGACGACCTGACCGCGCGCGAGCGGGCGGTGCTCGCGCTGATGGCCCAGGGGATGTCGAACGCGGCGGTGGCCGCGGAACTGCACCTGTCGGTGAAGACCGTCGAATCGCACATCTCGGCGATCTTCGTGAAGCTCGACCTGGCCCCTGACGACCGCGAACACCGTCGCGTCCGCGCCGTGCTCACCTTCCTGCGCGCCTGACGGCCCGCACCGCCCCGGTCAGGTCGGCCACCGCGGCGGCCGAGACTCCGACCACCAGCACGGTGGACGCCGAGCCGCGCGCCGCCGGCGCCGCCCACGCGCTCGGGTCCCACCACGCTCGGCAGGGCGCGATCGTTCGTTCCCGGGCGAACCGTCGCCGCACTACGGTCGGGGGCATGGAGGATCGGGCCGTGGAGATCGCTGACGTGGACGTGGCGTTCGCCGCGCGGCTGTTCGCGGACCCGTCGCGGTCGGCGATGCTGACCCTGCTGCTCGACGGCCGCGCACACCCGGCCGGTGTGCTGGCCCGCGCGGCCGGGATCGGGCGTCCGGCGGCCAGCGCGCACCTCAAGCGGCTGGTCGAGGCCGGGTACGTCGAGGTGGTCCGGCAGGGACGGCACCGCTACCACCGGATCGCCCGGCCCGAGGTCGCGCTCGCGGTGGAGTCGCTCGCGGTGCTCGCGCCGCGGGTGGCGGTGCGCAGCCTCAAGCAGAGCCGGTCCGCGCGACGGCTGGCCGCCGCGCGAACCTGCTACGACCACCTGGCCGGCCGCGCCGGCGTCCGGCTGCGGGACGCGCTGGTCGACCACGGCGTGGTCGACCCCGACGGTCCGGTGCCGTCCGCGGGGGCGGCCCGCCTGGCCGAACTCCACATCGATCCGGACGCTCTGCAGCGTGGCCGCCGCGCGCTCGTGCGGGACTGCCTCGACTGGACCGAGCGCCGCCCGCACCTGGCCGGGGCGCTCCCGGCGGCGTTGCTGGTGACGTTCGTGGAGCGCGGCTGGATGGTGCGCCGGGACGGCCGCCACGTCGACGTCCCGGACGAGGGCTGGGCGGCCCTGAGCGCGTGGCTGGGCTGCACGGCCCGGTGCCACGCGCTCGTGGAGCCGCTGGCGTCGTAGCTCAGCCCGGCAGGATCTCCAGCACGGCGCCGTAGCCGTCCGCGGCCGGACGCCCGGCCAGCAGGGCGGCGAGGGACTCCCGCGGGGTGGTGCCGTGCTCGGCCGAGTGGGCGGCTACGGCGGCAGCCACCTGGGGCGCGGCGAACGACGTGCCGGTCCAGGACGCCCAGGGGTCGGCGCCGAACGCCGCCGGGCGGCCGCCGGAGATCGCGCGGTGGCCCTCGACGAACGTGGAGACCACGTCCTCGGCGACGGCCGAGCACTCCACCCAGTCGCCGTGGTTCGACCACGGGGACGGCGCGGAGGCGGCGGTGAGCCCCGCCACCGCGGCCACGTCCGGGAACGCGGCCGGCCAGCACGGGCGGTCTTCACCGTCGTTACCCGCGGCGGCGACGACCAGCGTGCCGGGGTGACGCTCGGCGAGCAGCCCGAGCGCGGCCTCGAACGCGATCGGAGGCTCGTCGCCGATCGTGCGCGTGCCCAGCGACAGGTTGAGCACGTCGGCGCCGTCGTCGGCCGCGCGGAGCATCGCGGCCGCGACCCGGGCGTCGCTGCCGGCACCGTCCGGGTCCATCACCCGGTACGCGCGGACCGTCGCGGCGGGGGCCACCTGCTGGACGAGGCCGGCCACGAACGTGCCGTGCCCGGTACCGGCGGCGAGCGTGTCCGTGGGGTCGGCGTCGCCGGAGACGCCCGCCAGCCAGCCGTCGCCGCGCGGCCGGGCGTCCACCCCGGTGTCGAGGACGGCCACCACGCACGGCGCGGACGACTCCGGCCGGAAGCGCGGCCCGCCGGAGGTGGGTAGCGGGCCGCTCAGCGCCTTGATGTGGCCGCGGCCCATCGGGCGCGGGCCGTCCAGCGCCTTGATGTAGCCGGCCATCGGGGCGACGTGATGGGCGGTGACCGGGACGCCGCGCCGGGCCGCGTCCGCGAGCACCTCGGCCAGGTGCGTACGGAGGGCGGGGCCGGTGAAGCGGACGACCCGGCCGTCCAGGCCGGGCACCAGGCCGGCGCGCAAGCCGTGTGCGGTGGCGAACCGGCGCACGGCGGGTGCGGTCAGATCCCGGTGGCGCACCAGCAGTTCGCCGGGGACGACGAGGACCTCGGAGCCGAGACCGTCGGGGAGAACCAACCGGTCGAGTGAGGGAGCAACCGTCATTTCGAGGGTGGTGGTCATGCCGCCCAGGGTCCTCGCGCGAGCCCGGCCGGGATAGGGCTCGCGGGCGGTCAGTGCCGCATGATCCAGATCGGGAGCGGATCGGCGAGCGTCGCCACGACCTCCCAGCCGCCGCGCCGGTAGAACTCGACGTTCGCGGGCTTGCTGGTCTCCAGGACGGCCGGCAGGCCGTCGGCCGCGGCCCGGTCCAGGCCGGCGCCCATGACCGCGCGCGCCCAGCCCCGGCCGCCGTGTCCCGGCCGGGTGCCCAGCACGCCGAGATACCAGAACGGCCCCGACGGCAGGGCGTCGTGCACCGCGGTGTCGTACGCGTGCATCCGGGCCGAGGTCTCCTCCGGCAGGGCCGGAGCCGTGACGGGGAGTGCGCCGCCCGGCGGCTCCCAGATCGCGGTCGCCGCACCACCGGCGACCGTCCAGATCGTGTTCCGGCCCACCCGCTTGTCGAAGAGGTGCCCGAAGAACGCCGCCGCTTGCGCCGGGTACCGCTCCGGATCAGGGAAGAGATACCGCAGCACGGGGTCGTCGCGGAACGCGGCCACCAGCGAGGCGACCACCTCCGCACGGTCGAGCGGGGTAGCGACGGTCACGGGTTCCATGCCTCCCATCCTGCGGGTGGGGGCAGTGCTGGCCCTGAGCCGCCCCACCCGAACGGACCCTTGCCGGAAACGACCGGCGACCGCACGCTGGATCGGCCACACGCGACGAGCCGGGTCGTCCAAGGGGGAAACATGCTGGTACGGGACGTCATGGCTAGATTTCCGGCGTGCATTCACCTGGGCGCCGACATCCGCCGTGCCGCCGAACTGGTCAGCATTTCGCAGGTCAGCGAGTTGATGGTGCTGGATCACGACGACGAGTTCGTCGGTGCGTTGTCGGAGGGCGACCTGATCCGTGCGGTGCTGCCGACCTATGACGAGAGCATGCGCGCGGGCGGGTCCCTGAACGACGCGTTCGGCGATCTGGCCCGCAAGGCCCGGGACCTGGCCGGGCGTCCGATCGACCCGCTGGTCGTGCGGAACGCGATCACGCTGCGCCCGACCGACGAGGTGGCCCGCGCTGCGGTCGTGATGACCGAGAAGCAGATCCGGCGCCTGCCGGTCGTCGAGGGCCGCAAGCTGGAAGGGACCGTGGCCCGGTCCGACATCTGCCGCGCCGTCATCTACCACGCCTGATGGCGTCCGTTCGGCTGGTCTTCACGAACCGGCGGACCGGCACTGCCGCCGAGCACACCGGCGACCTCCCGCTCACGATCGGCCGGGACGCGGCGCTCAGCGCGGTCGCGCTCGACGACCGGTCGGTTTCGCGCCGCCACGCCCGGCTCGAGCTCGACGGCAACGAGCTCGTCGTCGTCGATCTGAAGAGTTCGAACGGGACGTTCGTCAACGGCGAACGGGTCACGCGGCACGTCCTGCGTGACGACGACGTGCTGATGCTCGGCAGCAGCGAGGTGACCTGGTCGATCGAGCACGACTCCGACCGGACGATCCTCGCCGACCGGACGATCCTGGCGCCGTTCCGGGTGCCCTCGCGCGCGACGACCGGGCCGATCCGGGTGGTCTCCCCGGCCCGGCGGGTCGTGGAGGCGGCCGAGGTCCACAACCGCACGCAGGGCCACGAGCTGGACGGGTTCCTTTCGATCGAGCACGGTTTCCTGCCGGTCGAGCCCCCGCTGCTGGCGCTCCCGCCGTCGCACCGGCCGTGGGACGCGCTCGTCGACCGCCTGCCCGAGCTGTACGCGAACCTCGGCATGCGCCGCGAGCTCGAGCGGATGCCGGTGCTCGACGCGTCGCGCGAGGCGCTGCCCGATCCGTACCTGCTCCGGGCGTCGGCGATGCTCGGCGTGTTCGCGCACGCGTACCAGTACGTGCAGACCGATCCGCCGGAGGCGCTGCCGCCGAGCATCCTCAACCCCTGGCGGCAGGTGTCGCGGCGGCTGGGCAAGGACCTCCCTTCGGTGTCCTACGTCGACCTGTTCTTCTACAACTGGAAACTCCGCGACCCGGCCGGCCCGCGACGGCTCGACAACCTGGAGCTGCTCGTCCCGGCCTGGCGCAATCGGGCCGAGGCGATCTTCTACCTGGTCACGACCGAGTTCGCGATGGAACTGACCCCGCTGCTCGGTGCGATGCTCCAGGCCCAGGACGCGGTACTCACCGAAGACCGCGACGCGCTCACGGCCGCACTGCTGGTCATGCTCGAACGGCTGCAGCACGTCACGCAGGAGATCTATCCCCAGCTCGACCCGAACCCGCTGTCGTCCTCGCACCTCGACCTGGTGATGTGGGCGAAGACCGTCGGGACGTCCGGGGTGCCGATCTTCGACGGCGCTCCCAGCCCGGCCGGCACCGCGCAGCCGCAGATCCACGCGCTCGACGCGTTCTTCGGACGGTCGTCGTACGCGACGACGGTCGGGCAGCAGAGCCTGTCACTACGCAAAGCCATGCCCCGGCACTGGCGCGAGCTGATCGACGCGCTCGGCCAGGTGTCGGTGCGGGAGTTCGTCGACCGCCGGGGCAACACCGACCTGCGGGGGCTCTACGCGGCGGTGTTCGACGCCTACGTCGGCGACCGGGGCTGGATGGGCCTGCACCGGATCAAGGCCTACGGGTTCCTCGAGGTCGCGTTCAAGGTCGGCCGGTCGGTCACCACCGGCGCGAAGTTCACCGGGCTGTTCCGCGACAAGACCTGGGAGGCGATCGACGCCGAGCTGGCCGAGGTCCGCGACGAGCGCTGGCCGGCCGCCAACCAGCAGGTCTACACCGGGCGGGTCCGCCGCGGCCTCACGACGACGGATCCGGACTCGTCGGCCTGGACCACCCACCTGCGGCTGGACGTGACCGGGCAGGGCATCCGCTACCGGCCCGGCGACCGGCTCGGCGTGCTGCCGGAGAACGACGACGCGCTGGTCCGCGCCACGCTCCGGGCGCTGCGGGCCACCGGAGACGAGATCGTGCACCTGACCGCCGACTGGCGTGAGGCGATCCGGTTCCGCCCCGGGTTCGAGGACGGCGCCGAGGTGCTCCCGCTCAGCACCTTGCTGACGTTCGGCCGGATCCGTCCGGTGGAGCGGACCACCGCGAAGCGTCTGCTGGCGTTCTCGGCCGCCGGGACGCTCGAGCGGATCGTGTCGGCGCGGATGGAAGACCAGTGGGAGCTCTGGGATCTGCTCGACCTGGTCCGCTCGGCCGGGTACGACGTCACGCGGCTCTGGTCGGCCGGTCCGGACGAGGCGGAGAGCATCTGCCGGGTCGTGCCGCCGGAGGTGTTCCGGCTGTACTCGATCGCGTCGGCGGTTCCGGAGGGCGACCCGGCAGAGACGATCGACCTGGTCGTCGGCGGGCTCACCTACGACACCCCGCGCACGACGTACTCGTACGAGCGGCACCGCGCGGGCAGCGCTTCGCACTTCCTGCGCCGGATGACCAGCGAGGTGCGCTACCGCGACAAGCCGCTGTCGCTGACGATCGTGCCCACGCCGCGGTTCCGGCTCCCGGCCGACCCGGCCACGCCGATCGTCATGTTCGCGGCCGGCTCGGGCATCGCGCCGTTCCACGGTTTCGCCGCGGCCCGGGCGTCCGGGCCGGGCCCGAACACGCTGTTTCTCGGGCTCCGGCGGCCGGAGGACTTCGTGCACCCGGCCGTCTTCGAGGAACTGGCCGCCGCCGGGCGCCTGGAACTGCACGCCGCGTTCTCCCAGGCCGACAAACGGTTGCGGTTCGACGTCGGCGAATACGTCGTGGAGGACGGGACCCGGCAGCGCGTGGACCGGCTGATCCCGGCGGAGGCCGAAGGCCTGCGGGCCGCTGTACGGTCCGGCGGTCACTTGTACGTCTGCGGGAGCGCCGGCTTCGCCGGCTCGGTGCTGTCCGCGTTGCGGAACATCCAGGTGGACGTCCGGCAGCTGATCGCCGAAGGGCGGCTCGGCCTGGACATCTTCACCAGCTACCGCGGGCACGCGCAGCAGGGGGAGCGGTACGACATCTCCACGCTGATCGACCGGAACAGCCCGGAAACGGGCTACTGGATGGTCGTGAGCGGGAAGGTCTACGACGTCTCGGAGTTCATCCATCTGCACGTCGGCGGGCCGCAGATCATCCGGCACTACGTCGGGATGGACGCGACCAGCGCGTACCAGGGCGTGCTGCACCACGTGAACTCCGAGGTCGACGCCCAGCTGAGTCTGTACGAGCTGGGGCACGTGCGGCGGCTCTCGTTCGGCGACCGGTGGGGCGTGGTGCTGTCGGCCGAGGGGCTGCGGTTCGCACCGCTGGAGAGCCTGTTCACGGCGTGGGTGCGGTACGTGTACCTGGTCGTCGCGATGCAGAACGCGCTGGCCAACGACTACGGGTTCGCCTCGGCCGAGGCGACGGCCGGTGAGCGCGGTGCGACCGCGTTCAAGTTGCAGTTCCTCGTCGAGGCGCACCGCCGATTCCTGGGCAGCTACCTCGACGGGTTGCTGGACGACGACCTGACGTCGCTGTGGCAGGCCACGGTCGGTTTCTGCGCGCCGGAAGAAGACGTGCGGGAGCTGGCGGAGTCGCTGAAGTCGCTGCGGGACGACCCGGCGTACCGGTTGGCGCGCGAGTCGGTCACGTACGTCCGGGGGCTGCTGACCGGCTCGGTCGGTGCGGCCGAGCTCCGCATGATCGAGGGCCTGGCCCGCGGATACGCGGAGGCCGATCAGGGCGTGCTGCAGGCGCTGAAGGCGGCCCTGCGGGACGGGATCCTGGCGTTCGAGCAGCACGAGGAGTCGGTGATCGAGAAGGCCTCGGACCGGTTGGTGGCCGCGATCCGGGGCGCGGTGGGAGTGGTGGGCGACTACTACCGGCGGGTGGCCGCGCTGACCTCGGCCCACGGGCTGACGCTCGAGTCGCTGCCGGCCGGGCTGGTGGAGGAGCCGATCCCGGCCGACCGGGGGATCCCGGGTCATGGGACGCCGCTGGGCCCGACCGGGACGGCCTGACACGATTTGGACGTGCTGCGGATCGAGATGTTCGGCGGGTTCCGGGTGCTCGTCGAGGGCGCGGCCGTCCCGCCGGAGGCCTGGTCGCGCCGGGCGCCGACCGCGCTGGTGAAACTGCTGGCGCTGAGCCCCGGCCACCGGCTGCGTCGCGAGCAGGTGATGGACGCGCTCTGGCCGGAGCTCCCGCCGCCGGCCGCGGCCGCCAACGTGCGCAAGGCGCTGCACGCGGCGCGGCGGAACCTCGGCGCCGACGCGATCCTGTCGGTGAACGACCTGCTGTGCCTGCCGTCCGCGGGCATCGCGGTCGACGTCGGCGAGTACTGGTCGACGGGGGCCGAGGCGCGCCGCGGGCGGGACGTGGCCCGGTACGGCACGGCGGTCGAGCTGTACGGCAGCGGGTTGCTGCCGGAGGACCCCTACGAGGACTGGGCGACGCCGTACCGGGACGAGTTGCGCGAGGACTGGCTGGCGCTGGTCGGGGAGTACGCGGGCCTGCTCGAAGCGGGCGGGGACCTGAACGCCGCGGCCCGCGCCGTCCAGCGGCTGGTCGCGGCGGACCCGCTCGACGAGGACGGGCACGCGTGGCTGATGCGGCTGCACGCGCTGGCCGGGCGACGCGACGAGGCCCAGCGGCAGTTCGTCCGGCTCCGTGAACTGCTCGCGTCGGAGCTCGGAATCGAGCCGTCGGTGCGGACGCAGCGGTTGTCCGAGGAGATCCGGGCCGGTGAGGCGGCCGAGCCGTCGCTGACGTCGGACCTGTGGGAACGGGTGGGCGATCTGCGGGTGCAGTCGGGCGATCCGGCCGCGGGCGTGAAGGCCTACGGCCAGGTTCCCCCGACCGGGCGGATCCATCGGAAGACCGCGGCCGCCTGGCTGATGCTGCACCACGCCGACGATGCGGTCGCGCACCTGGATGCGGCCGACCGGCTCGGGCCGGACCCCGCCGAGCGGGGGCGGCTGGCCCAGCTGCGGGCCAACGTGGCCTGGGAGCGCGGCGACCTGGCCGGTGCGCACGGGTACGCCTCGGAGGCGCACCGGATCGCCGCCGAGCACGGGGACACCGACGACCTCGCGGCGGCGCTGGAGGCGCTGGCGTTCGTCTCACACATGCAGGGGGCCTGGCGGCCGGAGCTGCAGGGGCGGATCGAGGCGCTCGCCGGCGACTCGCTCGGGGCCCGCGTCGCCCGGTTCTGCGACTTCAACCACTGCCTGAGCCAGTTCCAGCTCTACGGGACCGGCGACGACGTGGGGGCGTACGCGCGGCAGACGCTCTCCGTCGCCGAACGGGTCGACGCGGTGCCCGCGCAGGCGTTCGCCTGGTGTCTGCTGGGGGAGTCGCTGCTGCTGCAGGCCCACTGGGACGAGGCGGCGGCGTGCCTGGAACGCAGCTGCGCACTGTACGAGCCGCTGGGGAGCCGGTCGGTGGCGTTGCCGTGGCTGCGGCGGGCGGAGCTGGCCGCGTGCGTCGGTGACCACGCCGAGGCGTCGGCGTATCTCAAACGGGCGACCGCGATCGCGACCGTGACGCCGATGGCGCGGCACGCGTGGGCGCGTCTGCACGCCACCGCGGCGCTGGCGGCCGTGGAGCGCGGTGAGCCCGAGGCGGCGATCCGGTCGGTGCGGGCGTCGCAGAGCGCGGCGGCGCGCTACGGCGAGTGCGCGACGTGCAGCGCGCAGCTGAATCCGGTCGGGGCGCAGGCGTTCGCGCTGCTCGGCGACCCGGAGCAGGCGGCGGTGCTGGCCGCGGCGGCGGCGGGCTTCGCCGCGGCGTTCCCGACGCCGGCCTGGACCGCGATGGCGGATCTGGCGGCGGGGTGGGCCACCGGTGCGGACGACCGCTTCCTCGCCGCGGGGGCCGGGTTCGAGCAGGCCGGGCACGTGTACTGGGCCGCCCGGGCGCGAGGGAACGTTCAGGGAACGGGCCGTTCGTAACGTCTTTTCCGACGGCGGGACCGAGGGTCCCCGGACGAAGGAGATGACATGAGCGTGACGATCGGCGACGTCGCCCCGGACTTCATCGCGGCGACCACGGAGGGCCCGATCGGGTTCCACGACTGGATCGGCGATTCCTGGGCGATCCTGTTCTCCCACCCGAAGGACTTCACCCCGATCTGCACCACCGAGCTCGGCTCTCTGGCCGCGCTCAAGCCCGAGTTCGACCGCCGGGGCGTCAAGATCATGGCGCTCTCGGTCGACTCGGTCGAGAAGCACGCCGCCTGGTCCGCCGACATCGAGGAGACCCAGGGCACGGCCCCGAACTACCCGATGATCGGCGACGCCGACTTCGTCGTCTCGAAGGCCTACAGCATGCTCGGCGCCGACGTCAGCGGCGACCCGTCCGACCGGACCGCGGCCGACAACCAGACCGTGCGCGGCGTCTACGTGATCGGCCCGGACAAGAAGATCAAGCTGATCCTGCTGTATCCGATGACCACCGGCCGCAATCTGGACGAGATCCTGCGGGTCGTCGACTCGCTCCGGCTGACCGCGGAGCACCAGGTCGCGACGCCGGTGAACTGGCAGCCGGGTGACGACGTGGTGATCGCCGGTTCGGTCTCGAACGACGCGGCGAAGGACCTGTTCGGCACGTGGAAAGAGCCGAAGCCCTACCTGCGCGTCGTTCCGCAGCCGGCCGGTTCGCGATGAGGGTCCTCATCCTCGGCGCCGGGTTCGGGGGCCTCGAGCTCTCGGCCCGGCTCTCCGACGCACTCGGCGACGAGGCCGACGTCACGCTGATCGACCGGGCCGACGGGTTCGTGTTCGGTTTCTCCAAGCTCGACGTGATGTTCGGCCGTACCACCGCCGAGGCGGTACGGCACTCGTACCGCGACCTGACCAAGCCGGGCGTCCGCTTCGTGCGGACGACGATCCGGGCGATCGACCCGGTGCACCGGCGGGTGTCGACCGACGCCGGAACGTTCGACGGTGACGTGCTGGTGGTCGCGCTCGGGGCCGACCTCGATCCGGGCGCCACCCCGGGGCTGGTCGAGGCCGGCCACGAGTTCTACACGGTGCCCGGTGCGTTCGCGATCCGGGACGTCCTCGAGGCGTTCGACGGCGGGCGGGTGATCGTCGGCGTCACGTCGACGCCGTTCAAGTGCCCGCCGGCGCCGAGCGAGACCGCGTTGATGCTGCACGACTACCTGGAGGCTCGCGGCCTGCGCGAGAAGTCGGAGATCGCGCTGGTCATGCCGCTGGGTGCGCCGATCCCGCCGTCGCCGGAGGCGTCGGAGTCGCTGCTCGGACGGTTCGCGGCCCGGGGGATCAGCTGGCATCCCGACCGGCTGGTCCGATCGCTGGAGCCGAATCTGGCCGTGTGCGCCGACGGCACCGAGATGCCGTTCGACTTGTTCCTCGGCGTGCCGGTGCACCGGGCGCCCGCGGTGGTGCGGGATTCCGGGATGTGCGTCGACGGCTGGATCCCGGTCGATCCGCTCACGCTGGAGACGGCGTACGAGGGGGTGTACGCGGTGGGCGACGTCACCAGCGTCGGCACGCCGAAGGCCGGGGTGTTCGCCGAGGGGCAGGCGTCCGTGGTGGCGTCGCGGATCCTCCGGGCCGGTGGCGGCGAGACCTACGGCGGCACCGGAATCTGCTTCATCGAGTTCGGCAACGACGAGATCGGGCGGGTCGAGGTGACGTTCCGGCGGGGTGAGCGTCCGACCGGGCGCTTCGATGACGCGTCGTCGCTGTACCGGGAGGACAAGTCGCAGTTCGGCGCCGTTCGCGTCCGGCGGTGGTTCGGCTAGTCACGTGGCGGGTCGTCACATCTCGTCCCCGGCCGGTGTCTGAATGCTGGACCCGACCGAGGAGGAGTCATGACGCGTAGCGTCGGAGCGGTGACCGACCCGTTCGTCGCTCATCGGAGCCTGCTGTTCACGGTGGCCTACGAGATGCTCGGCTCCGCCGCCGATGCCGAGGACGTCGTCCAGGAAACGTGGCTGCGCTGGACCGACGTGGACGTGAGCGACATCCGCGACCCGCGGGCCTACCTGGTGCGGATCGTCACCCGGCAGTCGCTGAACCGTCTCCGGACGCTCTCGCGTCGGCGCGAGGACTACGTCGGCGAGTGGCTGCCCGAGCCCCTGCTGACCAGCCCCGACGTGGCGGACGACGTCGAACTCGCGGAGAGCGTCTCGGTCGCGATGCTGACCGTGCTGGAAACGCTCGGCGCGGTCGAACGCGCGGTGTTCGTGCTGCGCGAGGTGTTCGACGTCCCGTACGACGAGATCGCCGAGGCGGTCGGGAAGACGCCAGCCTCCGTGCGGCAGATCGCCCACCGCGCCCGCGATCACGTGGCGGCCCGCCGTCCGCGGGTGCGGGTCAGCCGGGCCGAGCAGGACGCCGTCGTCGAGCGGTTCCTCTCCGCCGTTCGCGGCGGCGACCTCCGGGCTCTTCTGGACGTACTGGCTCCGGACGTCGTCGTGGTCGCCGACGGCGGCGGAATCGTCACCGCGGCGCGTCACCCGGTCGTCGGGGCACAGCGCGCGGCCGCGTTCCTGGCGATGCTGTCGAAGGTGGCGAATTTCTCGATCGAGGTGACCCTGCTCAACGGCGCTCCGGCGGTCCGGATCGAGGTGAACGGGGCCCTCGACACGGTGGCGAGCCTGCTGGTCGAGGACGGCCGGGTGTCGCGGGTCTTCGCGGTCCGCAACCCGGAGAAGCTCTCGCGGCTGGAGGAGGAAGCTCACCTCAGCCGCTAGGTCGCAACGGAACCCTCGACTGTCAGCTCGAGCAGGGCGACCGGAGCGACGCGGTGAAGGTCCTCCAGTACATGATCACCTGCTACGGACGGCACCTGAACCCCGACGGCTCGCTCCGCGTCCAGCGCGACGGCGACTTCGGGTCGATCACCAAGAGCGCGGCCCCGGTTCCGCTGCTCGCTCCCGCATCGATTTCAGCCCGGAGCCCGTTCGTGACCGTCCCGGTCGCGGTCCGGTCGGTCTCATGCGCCGGCAGCAGCCGGCAGAGCGCGAGCATCGACCCGGCGTTCCCCGGCCGGCGGGCGACGACCAGCGCGCCGGCGCACCACGAATGTGCCGTACCGTCGTTCCAGCGTTCCTACGTAGTCAGTCGGACCGCTGACGGTTCCGCTTCCGTGAGTGCCGGGCCGTGACGCTGCTTCCGGCGGATCAGCAGCCAGACGATCCAGCCGGCCGTGATGATGAACCCCAGGCTGACGAGCCGGTACAGCACGACCGCGGCGATCGCCGTGCTCGTGGTCAGTTCCCCGGCGACCAGTCCGACGATCAGCGCGCCGTCGACGACGCCGAGGTTTCCGGGAACGAGCGGAATGCTCGCTGCCGCCATGCCCGCGCAGTACGCCAGGACCAGATGCGCCGCGGTGATGTCGGGCGCCCCGACCGCTTTGCAGCAGAGCCAGAGGCACAGCGCGTCCAGCAGCCAGTTCGCCAGCGCGAAGTACGACGCGATCGCCAGGTCGAGCGGCCGGATCCGCACCGCGGTGAGCTCGCGCATCATTCTGAGCACCCGGCCGTCGCCGTCGGCCGGCCGGTGCCGCACCCGCGCGATCACGGATTCGAGGCCGCGCGCGACCGTCACCAGCCAGCGCGGATGGCGGGCCATCGCGCGGACGGCGAGGGCCAGGGCCAGACCGACGACCAGGTAGGTCACCAGCGTCCACCACCCGCTGCCGCTGCCGGCCAGGATCGCGCCGGCCGCGCCGATCATCACCAGGGCGACGCTGGAGAGCACACCGCTCAGCGCGATGCACCAGGACGCCGCCCCGGCGGAGGCGCCGTACCGCCGCATCTGCTGGAAGTTGTAGCGGGTCGAGAACAACGGGCCGCCCGGCAGGCTCACCGAGAGCGAGTGGGCCGCGAACGCCAGTGCCACGTGCCGGCCCAGGTGGACGGTGGTGCCGGCGGAGCGGAGGAGGCGCCGCTGCATCCGGGCGTAACCACCCATCGACACCAGCTCGGCGAGGACGGCGAGCGAGACCCAGCCCCAGTGCGGTGCGTGGAGCTGGCTGAACGCGGCGGCCAGCGACGGCCACCCGAAAACGGCCTCGACTATCACGATCACCGCCACGACGACGATCGGCACGACCTTGCGGAGCACGACTCACCCCCCTCGCCCAACTCGAACATTCACGCACTTACCCGGCTTCATAGCCTAAACGACCCCATTTATCAACAGGCGTTGATTTTGAAGCCGACTGTGTTCTACCGTGAGCCCATCAAAATCCACAAGTGTTGAATTCCCCTGAGGGAGAGTTGTCATGGCATCCACCCGGAAGGCGCCGGCCGGGCTCGAAGCGGCCGGCCTCGTCGCGGTGCTCGCGCTGATCGTCGGCCTGATGCTGCTCGCGTTCGGGCTGCCGTCGGTGAAGGGCGGGCCGCACGGGGTCCCGCTCGGGGTCGTCGCGCCGCCGGCGAACGTCGCCGCGGTGACGCAGGCCTTGGATCAGGCCGTGCCCGGCGGCTTCGACGTCCGGACCTACGGCGACGAGCAGGCGCTGCGGGCCGCGATCGGCGACCGGGACGTCTACGGCGGGTTCGTGTTCGGCGCCCGGGCGGGGAAACCGGTCGTGCACCTTCTCACGGCCGGTGCGGCCAGCCCGGCGATCGCGCAGGGCCTCACCGCGGTCGGTACCGCGCTGGGGACGCGGGCCGGAGCGACCGTGATCCAGGACGACGTCCGGCCGCTGCCTGCCGACGATCCGCGCGGGGCCGGGCTGGCGGCGGTCGGTTTGCCGCTGGTGATCGGCGGCCTGCTGCCCGCGGTGCTGCTCACCCGGAGGTTCCCCGGGCGGCCCGGGGTCCGGGTGCTCGCGGCGCTGGCGTTCGCGCTGGTGGAGGGCCCGCTGGTCGCGTCGATCCTGAACTGGTGGTTCGGGTCGATCGACGGGAACGTGCTGCCGGTCGCGGCCGGGCTGTCGTTCGGAATGGCGGCGGTGTCGCTGACCGTGCTCGGGCTGGAGTCGCTGCTGGGCGTCGCCGGACTCGGGCTCGGCGGAGCGCTGTTCGTGCTGCTCGGGAACCCGCTGTCGGGTATCGCGGCCGGCCCGGAGTTCCTCCCGGCCGGCTGGGGGACGTTCGGCCAGCTCATGCCGCCCGGGGCCAGCGCGACGCTGCTGCGCTCCGACGCGTTCTTCGACGGTGCCGGTGCGGCCCGGCCGCTGGTCGTGCTGAGCTGCTGGGTCGCCGGTGCGCTCGTCCTCAACGCGGCGGCCGGCCTGCGGAACCGTCGCCGCGCGGCCACGCCGCCGATCCCGGCCGAGGTCGCCGCGGAACCACGCCCCGCACTCGCGTGACGCCCGGGCCCGCTCCTCGGTCGCGGCCGGATCGCGCGGCGGCGCCGCTGGGCTACCCTCCGGCCATGGCTGACGTGGTGGACCCGGAAACGGCCACTCCCCGGCCTCGGGGCCGGCGGCCGGGGTCGCCCGACACGAGAGCCGCGGTGCTCGGCGCGGCCCGGGTCGCGTTCGCGGAGCACGGCTACAAGAAGGCGACGATCCGTGGCATCGCCCGGCGCGCCGGCGTCGACCCGGCCCTGGTCATCCAGTACTTCACGAACAAGGAAGAGCTGTTCCGGGCGAGCCTCGAGCTGGTACTGGGCCCGTCCGAAGAACTCGAGAAGGCCTTCCGTGACACCGAGGGGACGCCCGGCTTCCGGCTCGCCTCGTTCTACTTCGGGATGTGGGAGACGCCGGGCGTCCGCGAGTCGCTGACCGCGATGGCGCTGAGCGCGGCGTCCGAGCCGGAGGCCAGGCGGGCGGTGAAAGCGCTGATGTCGGGGCGGTTCATCGGCCCGATCGGCGCGGTCATCGGCGCGGAGAAGGCCGCGGAGAGGGTGCCGCTCTGCGCCACCCAGATGCTCGGCATGGCGTTCCTCCGCTACGTGATCCCGACCGACCCGATGCGCAGCATGCCGGTGCAGGACGTGATCCGCCTGGTCGCGCCGGTTCTCGACCGCTATCTCACCGAAGATCTCGACGACTGCCTCACCGTCCCACTCACGCCCCTGACGTGATGCCGAAACGTGACTTGTGCCGGTAAATCCGGGCGAAATAGGATGAAGGCCTGAAGTCGGGGTACAGCTCGTTTACGCACCGATCCAGCGGCGGGGTGGCGCGAGGGGCGAAAAGGTCGATATCTGTGACGCAGGCCGACGCGAGCGGCTGCGTCACGGTGTTTGCGGCACCGCTGCGGGGTCTCGTCGGGGGGAGAGTCCATGGTGGATCAGGGTCCGGTGGCAACGAGGACACGGAACACCTCGGCCGGCAGGCCGACCGCGGCACCGGCCGGTAGACCCGGTTCGACCCGGCCGGCGCAGAGCCGGCCGCCGACCGCCCGCACCGATCAGTCCCGGCCGCCGGCCGCGGCCCGGTCGATCGCCACCCGGCTCCCGGTCGCGCCCTGCGCCCGGCCGATCCCGGTGCTCCGCCGGCCGTGGGCGCTCGCGGCCGCCGACCTGAGCGCACCACCGATGCTGCCGGCGGTGCGGCTGCCGCGGATCGACTTCGTGATCGTGGTCCCGCGTCCGGCCGCGGGTGGTGAACCGGTCACCGATCCGGACGACGACCGGCGGGCTGCCGAGATCGTGTTCGCCAGTGCGGCCTCCGCGCTGGCCGTGCTGCTCACTCTCGCGACCGTGTCCACGCTGCTGCCCGGCGTCGTCGCGGTGGGAGGCCTCGCGCTCGGTTTCCTCGGGCTCAGCGGCGCGTTCGCGGGCTACGCGGGCTGGCGCTGGGTGCGCTGGGTCCGGCACCGCACCGAGCGGCTGCACTGGTCGGTGATCGCGGCGGCCAGCGCCACGATCACCGCGGCCGAACTCTACGGAGCGGCGGGTATCGCGGTGGCGCACTCGGGGTTCTTCGAGCGGCTGACCACGCTGTTCGGGTTCGGATTCGCCGCCGCGGTGACGGTCGCGGTGACCGGGGTGGCGAGCCTGATCACCTATCACCGGGCCAACACCGACGCCCAGCTCAGCCGGTGGGCCCGACGGTTCGCCTAGGGCGTCCGGGGCCGCCGACTTGCCGTACCGGGATAAAGAAAAGAGCGGCGTGCAACATGCACGCCGCTCTTTCCGGTAATTCGTGAATGGACAATCATTCACGAATTACCGACGTCAGGCCGCCGCGTGGTACTTGGCGACGATGTCGGCCGGGATGCGGCCGCGCTCGCTCACCTGCAGGCCATTGCGCTTCGCCCAGTCGCGAATCGCCTGGTTCTGCGCCCGGTCGGCGGCCGGAGCGGACGGCTTCGCCACCGCAGTGGCCCGACCGGCCTTCGCCGAACCGGCCCGACCGGCTTTGCGTGCGGCGTCTACATACCTGGCCAACGCCTCGCGAAAAGCCGCCGAGTTGTCGGCGGACAGATCGATTTCGTAGTTCGTGCCGTCGAGACCGAACGAGACCGTCTCGTCCGCGGTGCTGCCGTCGACGTCGTCAACGAGGAGAACTTGTACTTTGCGAGCCATTGGAACCTCATGGAATGGAGGGGGGATCAAGCGCGGAGCCAACAATACTCTAAGTGAGAAGGATAGCGAGACTTGTTGTTCCGCAAGGCGTGGCGAATTAATGGATGAGGCCATTCGAGAAGGGCTCAACCACGTCCGCAAAAGAACAAAGCGGGCTATGCCCGGGAGCGCTCCCGGGCGGCCGGCGACGCCAGACCGGCGACCGCGACCAGGATCAGCACCAGCAATAGCGCCTTCAGCAGCCCGGCCGCTTCGCCGAGGAACCCGATCGAGGGCGGCCCGACGAGGAACGCGAAGTAACCGATCGTCGCGACGACGCTCACCCGTGCGGTCGCGGTCCGGCTGTCGTCGGCGGCCGCGCTCATACCCACCGGGAACCCGAGCGACGCCCCCAGCCCCCACAGCACGACGCCGACCGTGGCCACCGCCGCGCTCGGTACGAAGATCACGATCAGCAGCCCGGCGGCGGCCAGCCCCGCGGTGGCCCGCAGCACCGGGACGCGTCCGTACCGGTCGAGGAACCAGACCCCGGCGATGCGGCCCGCGGTCATCGCCGTGACGAACACGCCGAAGATCACCGCGCCGGTCGAGTTGGCCACCGAGTGGCCGTCGACCATCGCGAGCGCCAGCCAGTCGTTCGCCGACCCCTCGGCGAACGCCATGCCGAGCACGATCAGCCCGATCAGCAGCGTGCCCCGATCGGTCCACATGCCGAGCCGCTCGCGCCATCCGAGATGCGCGTGTTCCTCGCCCGAGGACGCGGCTCCCAGCGCGTCCAGATGAAGGAAGCGCACGCAGAGCAGAAGAGCAACCACCACCACGACGCCGACACCGGTGAAGTGGGCCGCGGTCGAGACCCCGGCCCACTCGGCGAGCGCGCCGACGAGCGCCCCGGCGATCGTGCCGCCGCTGAAGGCGGCGTGGAACAGCGGCATGACGGTCCGGCCGAGCTCGCGCTCGGCCGCCGCACCCTCGACGTTCATCGCGACGTCGCAGCACCCCATCCCCGCGCCGAGCAGCGCGAGGCCGAGCACCACGACCGGGACCGGCCCGGCCGCGGCCGCACCGATCCCGATGATCGACAGGCCGAGCGACGCCACGATCACCGCGAGCGCGATCGTCCGGCGGGAGCCGATGCCGGCCAGCAGGTGGCTGGCCGACGAGAGCCCGATGATCGACCCGACCGCGATGGCGAAGACGACCCAGCCCATCTGGGCCGTGGTGGCGCCGAGCGCGTCGCGGACCGCCGGAACCCGCGACATCCAGCTGGCGAGCCCGAAACCGTTGAGCGCGAACACCGCGAAGACCGCGTTCCGCCAGGCGACGACCACCGGCCGGTCGAGTGACGAGACGGCCGGGGCATCAGCAGACATCAACGTCCCTTGCGGTGAGGCTCATTTCGGTCACTAGAACAGTAACCGGGATTCAGTGAACGGCGTTATTCATGCTCGGCCCGATGGTCCCGCAGAATCTCGGCGTACCGGCGCCCGCTCGCTTTCATCGTGCGCTTCTGGGTCGCGTAGTCGACGTGCACGAGCCCGAACCGCTTCTCGTACCCGTAGGCCCACTCCAGGTTGTCCAGCAGCGACCAGACGAAGTACCCGGCCAGCGGGACCCCGGCCGCGACCGCTGCGTCGATCGCCTCGAGGTGCTGCTCGAGGAAGTCGATCCGGTCCTTGTCCTCGATGCCGCCGTCGGCGTCGACGACGTCCGGCCAGGCCGAGCCCTGCTCGGTGACGTACAGCCGAGGCGGCCGGTAGTCCTCCCAGACGCGGGTCAGGATCCGGTCCAGGCCCGCCGGATAGATCTCCCAGTCCATCGCGGTGTACCGCGCACCGGGCAGCACGTCGAGCTGCCGGGCGTGCGGCACCGGCCCCTCCGGATCGTCGGCCACGACCCCTCGGAAGTAGTAGTTCACCCCGAGGTAGTCGGTCGGCGCCGCGATCGTCTCCAGGTCGCCGTCGAGGACCGGCGGTTCCGTCCCGTAGAGCTCGACCATGTCTTGCGGGTACCCGCGTCCGTACAGCGGGTCCAGCCACCACCGGTTGGTGTGCCCGTCCGCGCGCGCCGCGGCCGCGGCGTCCGCCTCGGAGTCGGTCGCCGGGTCGACCGGGCTGAGGTTCAGCACGATCCCTACCGACGCCGGGGCGGACGCGGAAGCGCGTACCGCCTCGGTCGCCAGCCCGTGCCCGAGCAGAACGTGGTGCGAGGCGTCGACCGCCTGCCGGAGGTCGGTGAAACCGGGGGCCATCCGGCCCTCGAGGTGCCCGATCCACGCGACGCAGAGCGGCTCGTTGATCGTGCACCAGTCGGTGACCCGGTCGCCGAGCGCGCCGGCGACGACGGCCGCGTAGTCGGCGAACGCCTGCGCGGTGTCGCGGGCCGGCCAGCCGCCCTTGTCCTGCAGTACCTGCGGCAGGTCCCAGTGGTAGAGCGTGACGAAAGGCCGGATGCCCGCGGCGAGCAGTTCGTCGACGAGCCGGTCGTAGAAGGCCAGGCCGGCCGGGTTCACCGGGCCGGTGCCGGTCGGGATCACCCGGGGCCAGGCGACCGAGAACCGGTACGCGTCGACCCCGAGCTCGCGGATCAGCCGGAGGTCCTCCGGCCAGCGGTGGTAGTGGTCGCAGGCGACGTCGCCGGTGTCGCCGTTCGCGATCGCGCCCGGGATCCGGCCGAACGTGTCCCAGATCGAGGGGGAGCGGCCGTCCGTGTCGACGGCGCCTTCGATCTGGTAGGCGGCGGTGGCGACGCCCCAGACGAAATCAGGTGGCAAGTGCTCCAAGGAAGGATCTCTCTCACTTGACGGCACCGGCGGTGAGGCCGGCGACGAAGTACTTCTGCAGGAACAGGAACGCGGCGACGACCGGGACGCTGACGACCAGCGACGCGGCCATGATCTGGTTCCAATAGACGTCGTACTGGGTCGAATAGCCGGACAGGCCGACCGCGACCGTACGGGTGGTCTCGTCGGTCATCACCGAGGCGAACAACACCTCGCCCCACGCGGTCATGAACGCGTAGACGAGGACCGCGAGAATGCCCGGCACCGCGGTCGGGAGCAGGACGCGGAACAGGATCCGCATCGGACCGGCACCGTCGACGCTCGCCGCTTCGTCCAGTTCGCGAGGGATCGAGTCGAAGTAGCCGACGAGCATCCAGATCGAGAACGGCAACGAGAACGTCAGGTACGTGATGACCAGGCCGGTGCGGGTCGCGTACAGCTCGATCCCGGTGGCGTTGCCGATGTTGACGTAGATCAGGAACAGCGGCAGCAGGAACAGGATGCCGGGGAACATCTGGGTGGACAGGACGCTGGCCAGGAAGACACCCCGGCCGCGGAACTTCCACCGGCTGGTGGCGTACGCGGCCAGGATCGCGATCGCGACCGACAGCACCGCGGCCGTCGTCGACACGATCAGGCTGTTGCCCAGGTAGAGGCCGAGCGGGACCGTGTCCCACATGTCGACGAACGCCTCGAACGTGGGGCGGGCCGGGATCCAGCTGAACGAGTCCCGGACGTCCTTGAGCGGCTTGAGCGCGGTCGTCACCATCACGTAGAGCGGGACGACCACGAACAGCGTCAGCAGCGTCAGGAAGACGCGGCGGGACCAGCGCTCGGCCACGGTCTCACGCATCGGACCTCGCCTTCCTCGTCAGGAACAGGTAGATCCCCGAGACGATCGACAGGAACAGCAGCAGCGAGACCGACATGGCCGAGCCCAGGCCGAAGTTCCAGGTCACGAACGAGCTCTCGTAGATGTGGATCGAGATCAGGTCGGCCTGGTTCGGCGCGCTCTTCCCGAACAGGACGTACGGGGTGTTGAAGTCGTTGAACGTCCACAGGAACAGCACCAGCAGCAACACCTGGTTGACCGGGCGCAGCATCGGCAGCGTCACCGCGCGCAGCCGGCGCCAGAAACCGGCGCCGTCCATGTAGGCCGCCTCGTACAGGTCCTGCGGGATGCTCTGCAGACCGGCCATGATGCAGAGGAACGCGAACGGCCACTGCTTCCACACCATCGTCAGCACCAGCGAGAAGAAGCTGTTGCCGCCGATCAGCCAGAACGGCCGGTCGTCGACGAGATGCAGCTGGTCGACGAGCACGTGGTTGAGCGCGCCGGTGTCGCGCTGCAGCAGGAAGCTCCAGGTGATCACCGCGGTGTAGACCGGCAGCGCGTACGGGGTCAGGAACAGCGTCCGGAGGATGGCCCGGCCGCGGAACGGACGCTGCAGCAGAACGGCGGCGGCCAGCCCGATGCCCCAGCAGAGCGCCACGACGAGCACCGTGTAGGCGATCGTCACCCAGAACGAGTGCAGCAGTTCCTTGCCGGTCGCGCTGTTGAAGTCGAGCGAGACCTTGTAGTTGTCGAGGCCGATGAACGGCGCGCCCGACCAGTCCCGGATGTGGAACTGGGTCAGTTCGCGCAGGCTCATCCAGATGCCGGTGAGCATCGGGATCACGTGCACGGCCAGTTCCAGCACGATCGCCGGGACCAGCAGGAGGTACGGCAGCGCCGGGCGCCGTCGGCGTTTCCGCGGTTTGGGCAGTTTTTCCGGTGGCGCCTCGTCCGGCGCGGAGACAGTGGTCGTCATGGGGGAGTCCTCTCCCGGCGAACCGGCCCGGGGCGCGGATCGCGTGCCCCGGGCCGGTCAACCGGTATGCCTTACTTGACCTGATCCTGGGCTGTCTGCAGCTTCTCCTGGATCTCGTCCACCGAGGGGCTCTTGCCCTTGGCGGCTTCGGCGAAGAGGTCCTTCATGAGCCCGCCGACCAGCGTCTCGAACTGGCTCTCGCTCGCGACCTGCGGCAGCGGGGCCGCGGTGGTGGCCAGCGTGTCCTGAATGGTCTTCTGCTCCGGCTTCGCGAACGCCGGGTCCTTGCCGACCGTGGTGATCGACGGCAGCGAACCGTAGGTCTTGTTGAGGAGCGTCTGCTCCTCGTCGCTCGTCATGAACTTCACGAAGTCCAGCGCACCCTCCTGGTTCTTGGAGTGCTTGAAGATCGCGATGTTGATGCCGGCGACCATGCTGTTGACCTTCTTGCCGCTGGCCGGCGGCGACTGCAGGAACGGCACCGGCGCGACGCCCCAGTCGTCCGGGTTCATCTTGCGGAGCTCGAGCTGCGAGCCCACCGCCTGCCAGAGCAGCATCCCGGCCTTGCCGCTGGCGAAGTCGGCCACCGACTGGTTCTGCGCGTACTCGGCGTTGCCCGGGTTGGTGATCTTGTCGGTCCCGATGAAGTCGATGTACCGCTTGATCGCGGTCGCGTTCTCCTTCGTCGCGAACGTGGGCTTGCCGCTCGCGTCGAACCACTGGCCGCCGTACTGCTCCGAGAACGCGAACGCGTGGTGCGAGTTCTCCGAGACGTGGGCGCCCTCGATGGCCAGGCCCCACTTGCCGCCGGTCGTCAGCTTCTTGCCGTCGGCGACCAGCTCTTCCCAGGTCGTCGGCGGGTTCTGGATGCCCGCGGCGGCGAACATCTTCTTGTTGTAGTAGAGGGCGTAGGCGAGGCTGTAGATCGGAACGGCCGTCGGCGGCTTGCCCTCCGCCCCCGCAGCGGCGAGCGCGGCCGGGACGAAGCGGCTCTTGCCGCCGATCTTGTCCAGCGTCTTGTCGTCGAACTGGACGAACGCGTCGGTCGCCTGGAGCGAGGCCGACCAGGTGTTACCGATGTTGACCACGTCCGGGCCCTGACCGCTGGTGGCCGCGGCCAGCAGGCGGTTGAGCAGGTCGGACCAGGGCACGACCTCGAGCTTGACCTTGATGCCGGTCTGCTTCTCGAACTTGGCGAGCTCCGGCTTCAGGATCTCGGCGTCTTTCTCCAGGCTGGTGCTCTGGTTGCTCGCCCAGTACGTCAGGGTCTTGGGATCGCCCGAGCTGCCTGAGTCTCCACAGGCGACCAAGGAGGACGCCAGCAACGCTCCGACGGCAACGGCGGCTAATCGTCGCTTGAACACAAGCTGTCCTTTCACGGGACGCCGACCGGTTCGGCACCGGGTTCCGAGCGCGGTGAGCGGAACCTTGGCCGTACGGCCCGGCGGGACAGAAGAGTTTTGGTGAACGGGACTCTAAGGTGCCGTGCGCCACTTTGTTCACTACTTAATTCAAGGCGTTATTAAAGTGTTGCCATAGGCGGGTGCCGGACACGTACAGTTACGGCCGCACGGGGCCGAGATCCAGGGTGGGACCAGGTGGAACAAAGGCGGGCAACCAACCGGGCGCTGCGCACGCAGAACCGGGCGGCTCTGCTCACGGCGCTCTTCCTCGACGGTCCGCTGAGCCGGCAGGATCTCGCCGAGCGCTGCTGGTTGAGCCAGGCCGCGGTCAGCAACGTCGTCGCCGATCTGATGGACGACGGCCTGGTCACCGAGGCCGGTGCGGTGGAGTCCGACGGCGGGCGGCCACGGATCCTGCTGCGCGTCGCGCCCCGCTACGCGACCGTGGCCGGTGTGGACGTGGGGGAGACACGGGTGCGGGTCGAGCTGTTCGACCTGGCGATGACGCCGCTGGCCAAGGCCGACTACCCGACCGACACGCTCGACCCGGACGTCGTGGTGCGGCACATCCTGACCGGTCTGGCCGCGGTCACCGACGGGTTCACCGACGTCCTCGGCGTCGGCATCGGCGTGTCCGGGCTGGTCGAGCAGCGGCCGGAGGCCGTCGTGCACGCGCAGACGCTGGGCTGGGACGGCGTCCCGCTGGAGCGGATGCTGCGAACGGGCACGGACCTGCCGCTGCACCTGGACAACGGAGCGAAGACCTGGGCGCAGGCCGAGCATTGGTTCGGGGCCGGCAAAGGGGTCCGGCACGCGGCGTTCGCCCTGGTCGGGTCCGGCGTCGGGGCGGCGATCATCGCCGACGGGCAGACCTATCGCGGGTCGTCGAGCAGCGCGGGCGAGTGGGGCCACACCACGCTCGTCTACAACGGGCGGTCGTGCCGGTGCGGGGCACGCGGATGCCTGGAGGCCTACATCGGCGCCGAGGCGGTGATCGAGCGGGCCCGCGAGGCCGGCATCCGGGTCTCGGGCCCGGACGAGGAGTCGCAGGTCGCCGCGGTGCTCGCCGACCCCGCGGCCGGGGAGGTGCTGGCCGAGACCGCGGCCTACCTGGGCGCGGGCGTCGCGAACCTGATCAACCTGTTCAACCCCGAGCGGGTCGTGATCGGGGGCTGGGCCGGCATCGCGCTGGGCGGGCTGCTCCCGGAGATCCGGGACGCCGCCGCCGCGCAGGCGATGCGCCGCCCGTTCGCCCAGACGTCGATCGAGCTGTGCCGGCTGGGCACCGACGCGGTCGCGCTGGGCGCCGCGACGCTGCCGGTCGCGCGGCTACTGGCCGCCGGTGGAATCCGCGACTAGCACTCCATCCACATAGGTCCGCAGTACCCGGGCCGCACCGATGTCCGAGACCGGGCCCTCGAACGGGTCGCGGTCGAGGACGACCAGATCGGCGCGGTTGCCGACCCGCAGCGTGCCGGTGTCGTCGAGGTGGTTCACGTACGCGGAGCCCGCCGTGTACGCGGTCAGCGCGGTGCCGAGATCGAGGCGCTGGGCCGGGAGGAACACCGGGCCGTCCTCGCCGGCGTGCCGCCGGTTGACCGCGACGTGGATGCCCGCGATCGGATCCGCGCTGCTCACCGGCCAGTCGCTGCCCGCCGCGAGCGTGGCGCCGGCCCGCAGCAGGTCACCGAACGGGTACTGGTGGCCGGCCAGGTCACCGCCGAGGAACGGGATCGTCAGGTCGTCCATCTGCGGCTCGTGCGCGGCCCAGAGCGGCTGGATGTTCGCGCTCGCGCCCAGCGTCCGGAAGCGGGGGACGTCGGCCGGGTGCACGACCTGCAGGTGGGCCAGGTGCGGCCGGGTGTCGCGGAACCCGTTCGCGCGGCGGGCGGCCTCCACCGCGTCGAGCGCCTCGCGGACCGCGCGGTCGCCCAGCGCGTGGAAGTGCACCTGGAAGCCCAGCGCGTCCAGCGAGGTCACGTGCGACCGCAACGCGACCGGGTCGACGAAGCTCAGCCCGCTGTTCGCCGTGGCGCACCCGCAGGCGTAGCGGTACGGCGCGGTCATCGCCGCGGTGAAGTTCTCCACGACGCCGTCCTGCATGATCTTGACCGTGGCGCAGCGCAGGCGCCCGACGGTGAGCGCGTCGCGCTTCTCCACGAGTTCCGGGATCTGCTCCGCGCCCCGCTCCCGGTCCCACCAGAGCGCACCGGCCACGGTCGCGGTCAGCAGCCCGTCGCGGGCCGCGGTGGCGTACGCGTCGGCGACGTCCTGGTAGCCGTTCGTCGCCGCGACCATCGCGTCCTGCCAGGCCGTGATGCCGAGCGAGTGCAGCCTGCGCTGCGCCCGGAGCAGCCCGTCGAGCCGATCGGCTGCGGTGAGATCCGGGAGCAGCCTCTCGACCAGCGACATCGCGCCCTCCTGGAGCGCGCCGGCCGGTTCGCCTCCGGCGTCCCGGTTGATCACGCCGTCGGCCGGGTCGGCGGTGTCGCGGGTGATACCGGCCCGTTCCAGCGCGAGGCCGTTCACCCAGGCGCCGTGGTGGTCGCGATTGACCAGGAACGCCGGCCGGTCGGGCAGCACCCGGTCGAGGAGATCACGCGTCGGGACGCCGCCCGCGAAGCTCTCCATCGACCAGCCGCTGCCGACGATCCACTCCAGTTCGGGGTGGGCGTCGGCGTACGCGCGGATCCGGCGCAGGTACTCGTCCACCTCGACGGTGCCGGTCAGGTCGCACTGGCCGAGTTCGATGCCGCCGAAGACCGCGTGCACGTGGGCGTCCTGGAAGCCGGGCAGCAGCAGACGACCGGCGAGGTCCACCACCTCGGTTTTCGGACCGATCAGGCCGGACGGATCGTGGCCCACCGCGACGATCCGGCCGTCGCGTACGGCGAGCGCGGTCGCGCGGGTGCGCGCCGCGTCGACGCGGTGCACCGGCCCGCCGGTGAACACGAGGTCAGCTGTCATCTCACTATCGTGACGGCATGGACCTCGCCGTTGCCCAGCCTCCGCTGGAGTCGTTCGACGTCGAAGCCAACGTCCGGGCGCACGCGGACGTCGTCCGGACGGCGGGCGCGCGGGTCGTGGTGTTCCCGGAGATGTCGCTCACCGGCTACGAGTTCACGGCGCCGCCGCTCGTCGTCGACGACCCGCGGCTGTCCGGTCTGGTGAAGGCCTGCGCCGAGGCCGGGGCGGTGGCGCTCGTGGGTGCGCCGGTCGGGGGGTACCTGGCGATGCTGGCGGTCGACGGGTCGGGCGTCCGGGTCGTGTACCGCAAGCAGAACCTGGGCCGGGCCGAGCCGTACACGCCCGGCCCGGCACCGGCGGTGCTGACCGTGGACGGGTGGCGGCTGGGGCTGGCGATCTGCAAGGACACCGGGATACCCGCGCACGTCGCCGGGACCGTGGCGCTCGGGATCGACGCCTACGTGGCCGGCGTGCTGGAGGACGACGCCGACGTGGCTCCGCGGCGCGCCCAGCGGATCGCCGCGGAGCACGAGGTGTGGGTGGCGTTCGCGAGTTACGCCGGATCCACCGGCGGCGGTTACGCGCACGCCGCCGGCGGATCCGGCGTGTGGGCGCCCGGCGGCGCTCCGGTGGCCCGCGCGGGTGCTTCGCCGGGCGAGGTCGTGCGGGTCACGCTGACCCGGCGGTGATCCTCCGGTCGCGCAGAAACGCGTTCTCGCCCGTCGTCCAGAGGGTGCTGGTCAGTAGGTAGAGCGCGCCCGCCAGGGGGACGGTCGCGGCGAACACGACCGAGACGTAGGGCGTCAGGCTCAGGAGAGCCGGTTGGCCCAGGCGGCGCAGCCGCCGTGCGGCGAGGGTCGCGGTCGCCGCGAACAGCGTCAGAACAACGGCGAAGACCAGGCCGTGGACGCTCAGCAGAGCGCCGTCGAGCCAATGGTCGCCGAGGGGGACGCCGGCCAGATGAGCGTCGAGCAGCGCGTTGGGGTGGCCGCCGACGCTCGGGGCCCGGAAGAGCGAGTAGAGCGTGAGGAAGAACGGGGCCTGGACCAGGAGCGGCAGGAACGTGTGCACGGTCCCGACGCCCTCGGAGCGGTAGAGCGCGGAGACCTCGGTCGCGGCGGTGAGTGGGTCCTTCGAGTGCTTCCGGCGGAGCTTCTCGACGCGCGGGGCGAGCGCGGCCCGGCGTCGTTCGAGGGAGATCTGGCGGAACGTGAGGGGGATCAGGGCCAGGCGCACCAGTGCGGTGGCCAGCACGATCGCGGCCGCGGTGGCGGTGCCGCCGAACACCGGGGTGAGCAGGTCGGTGGCGGCTTGTACGGCCGCGTAGGCGGGGGAGAGGGGGAGGCCGAGTGACATGGGGACCCTCCGGGGCCTTGGTCGGGGTGGGGTGGAGAGCCGCGTAGCCGTTTGCCGCCGGGCGCGGACCGACCCGCGACCGTCGCGGCGCGCAGCGGGCGCGGTTGGGCGGGATGGGGCTGCGCGGGGTTGGGTTCGCGGGGTGGGGTTCGCGGGGTGGGGTTGCGCGGGGTGGGGTTGCGCGGGGTTGGGTTGCGCGGGGTTGGGTTCGCGGGGTGGGGTTCGCGGGGTGTGGTCGTGCGGGGAGCGGTTGCATGGGTGCGGCTGCCCGAGGGCGGGTTTGCGGGCGGGGTTTCGCGGGGTCGGTCGCTCCTGGTCCTGGGCCGGTTTAGGCCGGTTCGGGCCGTGGATCGGCCTGATCGGGCCGTGGGCCGGCACGCTCGCGGGCGCAGCCGGTGCAGCCCGGCAGACCGGTAGCGCGACCTGCTGGCGGGGCGGTCCCTGCTGGCGGGGCGGTCCCTGCTGGCGGGGCGGACCTGGTCGGAGCGGCGGACCTGCTCGGTGGGCTGGACCGGTGGATCCGGCTGGGGCCGACTGCGCGGCCGCCAGGCCGATCAGCGACCCGGCCGACCCGGCCGACCCGGTCGGCGCGGTCGGCGCGGTCGGCGCGGTCGGCGCGGCCGGGACGGCCCGGTCACCGAGCCCGGCGATCACGGCTGTCCGGTCCTACCGGCGGAGTCCGACCAGGGATCCACACCGACCGACCGGATCGCCCGGACCGACCGGGACCGACGGACGTGGACCGCTCGGCCGGACCGTGCTCGGCCGGACCGTGCTCGGCCGGACCGTGCTCGGCCGGACCGTGCTCGCCCGGACCGCGCTCGACCGGACCCGACTGACCGGACCCGACTGACCGGAGCCGATCTGAACGGATCGTGCGGCCGACGGGTGGTTGGCGGGCTCGGTCGGCGGACCCGGCCGGCGAGCCCGGGCTGGGCTCGCTGGGTGCGGGGCCAGCGGACGCTAGGCCGGGTCCGGGGCCGGGTCCGGGGACGCCGGGTCCGGGTCCGGGGACGCCGGGTCCGGGGCGGCGGCGGAAGGCCGGCGAGCGGGCTACGCGGCGGGGGAGGGGGCCCTGGGGCGGGGGCGGCCCTGGGCGTCGGGGTCGCGCAGGCGCGGGGTGCCACCGGACTCGGTCTGGCGAGCGGTGGCGACCAGGCCGGCCCGGACGGGGGCCGGGAGGCGCAGGCGAAGGCTGCGCAGCGCGAGCGCCCCGACGACAGCGACCGCGACGAACGCGAGCACCGCGCCACCGGTCCGGGGCTCCACCAGCAGGAGCAACCCGGTGACGCCGGCCAGCACGGCGCACAACCGCGATGCGTTCACGCCCCGAGCGTAAAGCAGTCCTGCTACTCTATAACCAAATGGTTCTAAAAGCAGGAGGTTTCGTGGGCGCCGTGATCGTGGATCTGACCGTCTCGCTCGACGGGTTCATCGCCGGTGCGGACGACGGGCTCGAGTCGCCGCTGGGCCGAGGCGGAGAGCCCCTGTTCGCCTGGATGACGTCCGGACCGCGCGACCCGGACGACCCCCGGCTCTCGGTCGTCGGACCGAGCCGCCCGATCGTCGACGAGTGGCGCAGCCGGGCAGGTGCGATCCTCAGCGGCCGGCGGACGTTCGACATCGCCCGCGGCTGGGCCGGCGGCCACCCGATCGACGCCCCGATCTTCGTCCTCACCCACGCCGCGCCGACGTCGGGCGAGTGGTCGCCGCGGGTCCGGTTCGCCACCGACGGCTTCGACGCCGCACTCGCGGACGCCCGCGAGGCCGCCGGTGACGGCGTGATCTCGCTGTGCGGCGCCGACCTCGCCCAGCAAGCGCTGCGGGCCGGCGTCCTGGACGAGATCCAGGTGAGCGTCGTCCCGCTGCTGCTCGGCTCGGGCGTACGCCTTCTCGACGGCATCGGCCCGATCACGCTGGAGCAGACCCGCGTCATTCCGTCGGACGGCGTCACCCACCTGAGGTACCGGGTACTCCGCTGAGGGTCGGCCCCGGCCCGCAATAGCTCGCGACCCGAAGCGGCTCGCGACCCGGAGTGGCTCGCGATCCGGAGTGGCTCGCGATCCGGAGTGGCTCGCGACCCGGAGTGGCTCGCGACCCGGAGTGGCTCGCGATCCGGAATCGCTCAGGACCCGGAATAGCTCGGGCCGACGGCGGGGTTGGCCGGGGTATGACCTCTGCCACAGGCATCGACCTGCACGCGCTCCTCGCCGAGAGCAAGATCGGCGTGCTCGCCACGATCAAGTCCGACGGCCGCCCCCAGCTCTCGCCGGTCACCCCGTTCTACGACCGGGACGCCGGCATCCTCTACGTGTCGATGACCGAAGGCCGGGCGAAGACCGCGAACCTCCGGCGTGACCCCCGCGGTGCGCTCGAGGTGACCAGCCCGGACGGTTGGGCCTGGGCGACCGCCGAGGGCCCGGTGACGCTCACCGGCCCGGGCACCGACCCCCACGGTCCCGAGGTCGAGGCCCTGGTCGGCTACTACCGGTCGGCGGCGGGGGAGTACCCCGACTGGGACGAGTACCGCTCGGTCATGGTGTCCGACCGGCGGGTGCTGATGGCGATGAAGGTCGAGAAGGTCTACGGCGCGAAGATCCGATAAATTAGTATTTGTCAAGTTTGCGGTACGGTGTCGGGGTGGCAACACTTCCGATCGCCCGTCCGGATGTCGTCTCGAACGACGACCTGGACGCGGTCGCCCGTGCGGCGGCCGAGACGGTCAACGTTCCGATCGGCCTGGTGACGCTCGTCGACGGCGAGTGGGCGCGATTCGTCGGGGCGCACGGGCTGGCCGGCCCGCTCACGGCATCCCGGCGGATCCTGGTCGGCGAGTCGTTCTGCCAGGACGTCGTGCGCAGCGGTCGGCCGGTCGTCGTGCGCGACACCGGCGACGACCCGCGGTCCGAGCCGACCGGGGCGGCACTGCGCGTGGGCGCGTACATGGGCGTCCCGGTCGTCGCACCGGGCGGCGGGATCATCGGCGTCGTCTGCGTGGTCGACGAGAAGTCCCACGAGTGGTCGCCGGCCGACGTCGCCGCGGTCCGCGGCGTGGCTGCCGCGGCCGGGAGCCTTCCCCGGCTGCTGGCCGACCCGGCGTCCGCCCCGGTCGGCAGCGACGCCGAAGGGCCGCACAGCCTGTTCCTGGAGGCGCTGCTGGACAGCCTGGACACCGCGGTGTTCGCGTGCGACGCGGCCGGTTTCACGATGTTCGGCAACCGTGCGCTGCTGCGGCTGCTCGACCTCGAGCGCGACCTCCCGGCGGACGCTTCCCGGATCGCCACCGACGCCCTGCGCGACGCCGACGGTGGGGTGCTCCCGTTCCACCGGCATCCGAGCGCCCGCGCGCTGGCCGGAGAACCGGTCCGCGACGTCGAACTGCGGTTGCTCCGCGCGGGCCGGACGCCCCGGACGCTGGTCGCGAACGCCGAGCGGATCACGGTCGCGGGCGCGGTGCTGGGCGCGGTCGTCGCGATGCACGACGTCACCGACCAGCGCCGGGCCCAGCGATTCGGCGAGTGCAACCTGGCGGTCTCCCGGGCGCTGGTCGAGGCCGACGGGGTCGCCGATGCTGCCAGGCAGGTCGTGGACGCGGTGGCCCGATCGTTGCGGTGGCCGCACGCGGAGCTCTGGCTGGTCGACTCGGTGTCCGACGTGCTGCGACCGGCCGCCTCCTGGACGGACGGCGAGTTCGACCGCGAGGGCGTGATGTCGGCCCAGCTCGGAGCCGGGGAAGGGCTGGCAGGCACGGTCTGGCGCAGCGGGGAACCGGTCTGGGTGCCGGACGTGTCGACCGAGACGCGGTTCGACGTCGCGGGTGCGGCCCGGCGGCAGCTGCACACCGCGCTCGCGGTGCCGGTGCGCAGCGCGGAGACCGTGGTCGGCGTACTCGCGCTCTACGCCGACACGCTCGACGAAGACCGGGTGGCGCTGACCGCGCACCTGGTCGGGATCGCCGCCCACCTCGGGTACTACCTGGAGCGGCGCCGCTCCGAAGAGCTGGCGCTCGAGCTCGCGCGAACCAAGGACGACTTCGTCGCGCTGGTCGGGCACGAACTGCGGACGCCGCTGACCTCGATCACCACGTACGCGCAGTTGCTGGCCGACGACCCGGACTGCTGGGAGACCCAGGGCGCCCAGCTGATCGGCGTCCTGCGGCGCAACACCGACAGCCTGCAGGCGATCATCAACGATCTCCTCGATCTGGCCGGGCTGGAGTCCGGGCACATCACGATCCGGCCGTCCGGCACCGACCTCGCGGAGCTCACCCGTGAAGCGGTCGAGGCGGTCTGCGCGGCGGCCGAGCGGGCGCTCGGTCACCGTCGAGACCCACCTGCCTCAGAGCGCTCCGCTGCACGGCGACCCGCAGCGGCTGCGGCAGGTGCTCGACAACGTCCTCTCGAACGCGGTGAAGTACAGCCACGAGGGTGGCACGGTGACGATCCGGCTGGCCCAGCAGGCGGGCGTGGCGACGCTCACGGTGGCCGACACCGGCATCGGAATCCCCCCGGAAGAACGCGGCCGGCTGTTCCAGCGGTTCTTCCGATCGTCGACCGCGCGCGATCAGGGCGTGCCCGGAACCGGGCTCGGCCTGGTCGTGACCAGGGCGATCGTCGAGCGGCACGGCGGGCGCATCAGCGCGACCCACGACGAGCCCGGCACGACGATGGTGATCCGTCTACCCATCGGATGACTTCCGCACGGCGCGCGCTCGACCCCGCACGTATTGCGGGACGGCGTGAAAGAAGTGAAGTAAGTTCGCCCGATGGGCTCGAAGTCTGTGCAGATCCCGACGCCGGACGGCATCGCCGACGCCTTCGTCGCCTTTCCTCCCGGCGACGGTCCGTTCCCGGCCGTCGTCCTCTACATGGACGCCTTCGGCGTGCGTCCGGTGCTGACCGACATGGCGCGCACGATCGCCGACGACGGTTTTTTCGTGCTGCTGCCGAACGTCTTCTACCGGAGCGGCCCGGCGCCGCTGTTCGACACGAGCGACCTGGCCGACGACGAGCGGGCGGACGCGGTCTACCTGCAGGCCAAGCCGCTGATCGACGCGCTCTCGCCGGAACTCGTGCACCGTGACGCCCAGGCCTGTCTGGACTTCCTGGCCGCGCAGCCGGAGGTGCGGGACGGGCCGGTCGGCGTCGCCGGGTACTGCCTGGGCGGCCGGCTCGCGGTGCGGACCGCGACGGGGTTCCCCGGACGGGTCGCGGCGGTCGCGAGCTTCCACGCCGGCGGTCTGGTCACCGACGAGAGCGACAGCCCGCATGCCGCGCTGGCGGCGGCGCGGGCCGAGTTCTACTTCGGGCACGCCGACGACGACCCGTCGATGACGTCGGCGCAGATCACGCTGCTCGAGCAGGCGCTCGGTGCGGTGGGCCTCGAGTACGCCTCCGAGGTCTACGAAGGCGCCCGGCACGGGTTCACGATGTCCGACAGCTCCGCGTACGACCCGGTCGGCCTGGAGCGGCACTGGCGCCACCTGCTGGAGCTGTTCGAACGCCGGTTGGTGCGCTAAGCCGGCGCCGTGCTCGCGCGGGTGACCAGCTGGGGCGCCAGCAGGACGCTCGCCGGCGCCGGGGCGTCGTCTTCCAGCTGACCGAGCAGCAGGTCGAGACTGCGCCGGCCGAGTTCGCCGAAGTCCTGCCGCACGGTGGTGAGCGGCGGCAGGAAGTACCCGGCCTCGGGCACGTCGTCGAACCCGACCACGCTGACGTCGTCGGGCACCCGGCGGCCGGCCTCGTGCAGCGCCCGCAGGACGCCGAGCGCGATCGGGTCGTTCGCGCAGAAGATCGCGCTGACGCTCCGGTCGGCAGCCAGGATGCGCCCCTGTTCGTAGCCGAAATCCGCGGTCCAGGCGCCGTGCTCGACCGGCGGCACGATCCGGTCGGCCGCGTACAGCGCGGCCCGCCAGCCGTCGACCCGGTCGCGGGCCTCGGGCCAGTCGGACGGGCCGCCCACGTGGTGCACGGTGGCGTGGCCGAGGTCGAGCAGGTGCCGGGTGGCCAGCGCCGCACCGGCCGCGTTGTCGAACCGGACGCTCGGCACGCTGGTCTCGCCCGCGCCGCCGACGCCGACCCGCCCGAGCCCGTCCGGGATCTGCTCGAGCGCGTTCGCGGCCGACTCCTTCGGCGCGATCGCGACGATGCCCTCGACCGCCTGCGCGCACAGCCGGTCGACGGCCTCCAGCACCGCGGACCGGTCGAGCGAGCGGACGGTGACGACGCTGACGAAGTACCCGGCGGCGCGGGCGGCGTCCTCGATGCCGTACAGCATGGACGCCGGGCCGTAGAGCGTGCTTTCGAACCCGATCAGGCCCAGGATGCCGGAGCGCCGGGTGGCCAGCGTGCGGGCGGCGAGGTTGCGGCGGTAGTTCAGCGCCCGCATCGCCTCGAGCACCCGCGCCCGTGTCTCGTCCCGGACGCTCGGATGGTCGTTGAGCACGCGGGACACGGTCTGGTGGGACACCCCGGCCAGCCGGGCGACGTCCCGCATGATCGTGGTGCGGGGCCGGTCGGAAGGCTTCTCGGGTGCGGCCACGGAACCATCCCCTCCGGCTGTGATCGCTCACATCGTAAAAGTCGCAGCGCGGCGCCCCTGCTCGGGGCGGTCGACTTCGCACGGCAACAGAGTGGTAACGCCCCGGATCCGAACCCTTGACGCGCCGAATGAGAACGGTAACACTCTCCCAACACGGGCGCGTGATCCGCGCCACACCCACTCTTCGAACTGCTCACACGCGAAGCTCACCGCTCAGCACGGCGGAACCGGAGGGATTACCCCACGAAGGGGACGACCGCTGATGTGAGCGGTCACATGGGGCCGTGGTTCGTTCGACTCGGGAGGACGACGTTGTTCAAGAGAGTTTCCGCGGCCATCGCCGCCGGATTATTGGTCGCCGCCGGGCTGGCCGCCTGCGGGGGCGACAGTGGTGGTGGCAAGGACGACGGCAAGATCACGATGGGCTTCGCCCAGGTCGGCGCCGAGAGCGGCTGGCGGACCGCGAACACCAAGAACATCCAGGAGTCGGCGAAGGCGGCCGGCATCGAGCTGAAGTTCTCCGACGCCCAGGGGAAGCAGGAGAACCAGATCAAGGCGATCCGCAGCTACATCGCCCAGAAGGTCGATGTGATCGCGTTCTCGCCGAAGATCGAGTCGGGCTGGGATCAGGTCCTCAAGGAGGCCAAGGACGCCGGCATCCCGGTGATCCTCACCGACCGCGCGGTCGACTCCAAGGACCCGTCGTTCTACAAGACGTTCCTCGGATCGGACTTCGTGCTCGAGGGCAAGAAGGCCGGTGAGTGGCTGGTCACCGACTCGAAGGCGGCCAAGGGCGCGGTCAACGTCATCCAGCTCGAGGGCACCGCGGGTTCCGCGCCGGCCAACGACCGCACCAGTGGTTTCGCCGACGCGATCAAGGCCGACCCGAAGATCAAGATCGTCGCGTCGCAGGACGGCGACTTCAGCCGGGCCAAGGGCAAGGAGGTCATGGAGGCGCTGCTGAAGGCGCACCCCGAGGCCAACGTCCTGTTCGCGCAGAACGACGACATGGGTCTGGGCGCGATGGAGGCGATCGAGGCGGCCGGCAAGAAGCCGGGCGTCGACATCAAGATCGTCACGATCGACGCGGTGAAGGACGGAATGACCGCCCTGGCCAACGGTCAGTTCAACTACATCGTCGAGTGCAATCCGCTCCTCGGCCCGCAGCTGATGGACCTGGCCAAGCAGGTCGTCGACGGCAAGAGCGTGCCGAAGCGCGTCCTCACAAAGGAGTCCGCGTTCGACCAGACCCAGGCGAAGGCCGCCCTGCCGTCCCGGCAGTACTGACCCTTCGCAGGCACTGAGACACCTCTGGCGGGCCGCCCGGATCGGGCGGCCCGCCGGAGCGATCGAACGGAGTATCCCGTGGCGGAACATGAGCCGATCCTGGAGATGACCGGCGTCGGCAAGGTGTTTCCCGGCGTCGTCGCCCTCGCCGACGTCGATTTCCGGCTCTACCCCGGTGAAGTGCACGCGCTGATGGGGGAGAACGGCGCCGGCAAGTCGACGCTGATCAAGGTCCTCACCGGCGTGTACGACATCGACGCGGGCTCGATCGAGCTCGCCGGGGAGGGGGTGCGTTTCACCGGCCCGCTGCAGGCCCAGCGCGCCGGCATCAGCACCGTCTACCAGGAAGTCAACCTCTGCCCGAACCTCTCGGTCGCCGAGAACATCTTCATCGGACGCGAGCCGCGCCGGTTCGGCGTCATCCAGTGGCGCCAGATGCGCCGCCGCTCGGTCGACCTGCTCCGGACGCTGGAGCTCGATCTCGACGTCGGCGCGTTGCTCGGCAGCTACTCGATCGCGATCCAGCAGATGGTCGCGATCGCGCGCGCCGTCGACATCTCCGCGAAGGTCCTGATCCTCGACGAACCGACGTCCAGCCTCGACACGTCCGAAGTCGAGCAGTTGTTCCGGGTGATGCGCCGGCTGAAGAGCGAGGGGCTGGCGATCGTCTTCGTGTCGCACTTCCTCGACCAGGTCTACGAGATCGCGGACCGGATGACCGTGCTGCGCAACGGTCGGCGGGTCGGCGAGTACCCGGTCGCCGACCTGCCGCAGGCGCAACTCATCAGCGCGATGATCGGCAAGGAACTCGCGGTTCTGGAGGAGCTCGAGGAGCAGGACAAGCCCTCGGCCGCCGCGCTCGAGCGCGGAGAGCCGGTGATCACGGCGGAGGGTGTCGGCCGGACCGGCGCCATCGAGCCGTTCTCCCTGACGATCCACCGCGGTGAGGTGGTCGGCCTGGCCGGCCTGCTCGGTTCCGGCCGTACCGAACTCGCGCGGCTGCTGTTCGGCGCCGACCGGGCGGACGCGGGCACGTTCGCGTTCGGAGGGAAACCCGTGACGATGCGGGGCCCGCGGACCGCGATGGACCACGGGGTCGCGTTCTCGTCCGAGAACCGGCGCACCGAGGGCGTCGTCGGCGAGCTGACCGTGCGCGAGAACATCATCCTGGCGATGCAGGCCTCCCGCGGCTGGACCCGCCCGATTCCCCGGGCCCGCCAGGACGAACTCGTCGACAAGTACATCGAGGCCCTGGACATCCGGCCGGCCAACCCCGACGTCGAGGTCCGCAACCTCTCCGGGGGCAACCAGCAGAAGGTGATGCTGGCCCGCTGGCTGATCACCGAGCCGCGGCTGCTGATCGTCGACGAACCCACCCGGGGCATCGACGTCGGCGCCAAGGCCGAGATCCAGCGGCTGCTGGCGCAGCTGTCGGGTGACGGGATGGCGGTGCTGTTCATCAGCGCCGAGCTGGAGGAGGTGCTGCGGCTCTCCCACAAGATCGCGGTCCTCCGCGACCACCGCCTCGTCGACGAGCTCGACAACACCGACGACGTGGACGTCGACCGCATCCTGGCGACGATCGCCAGCGGCGAGGCCGTCGCTCCGAACGGAGCAGAAGCATGAACCGACTCCGAGCGCTCAGCCGGCACCGGCTGTTCTGGCCGGCGGTGGCCCTCGTCGTGCTGCTGGTGAGCAACGTCTTCTTCAGCCCGACGTTCTTCCAGATCCGGCTGCAGGACGGGCACCTGTACGGGTCGCTGATCGACATCCTGCGCGGCAGCACGCCGCTCGTGCTGGTCGCGCTCGGGATGACGCTGGTCATCGCGACCGCGGGCATCGACCTCTCGGTCGGCTCGGTGATCGCGATCTCGGGCGCGTTCGCCTGCCTGCAGATCAGCGACCTGTCGGACCAGAACAGCGTCGGCGGCGTGTTGATCGCGGTCGTGCTCGCCGTCGTCCTCGGGCTGGTCCTCGGCCTGTGGAACGGCTTCCTGGTCGCGGTGGTCGGCATCCAGCCGATCATCGCCACGCTGATCCTGCTGGTGGGCGGCCGCGGCATCGCCCAGCTGATCACCGACGGCCAGATCATCAACGTCCGGTCCGAGCCCTACCGGGCGATCGGTGCGGGGTACGCGCTGACGATCCCGATCGCGGTGATCATCGCGGCCGCGGTGATCGCGGCCACGATCGTGTTCACCCGCCGGACCGCGCTCGGCCTGCTCATCGAGTCGGTCGGCAGCAGCCCCACCGCGAGCCGGCTGGCCGGCATCCAGGCCCGGCGGCTCACGCTGATCGTCTACGTGTTCTCCGGTTTCTGCGCCGGCGTCGCCGGGCTGATCTACAGCTCGAACATCTCCAGCGCCGACGGCAACCAGGCCGGCAACCTGATCGAACTGGACGCCATCCTCGCCGTGGTGATCGGCGGGACGGCGCTCACCGGTGGCCGGTTCTCGATCACCGGGAGCGTGCTCGGCGCCGTGATCATCCAGGCGCTCAACGTCACGATCTACACGATCGGCATCCCGAGCCAGGTGACCCTCCTGTTCAAGGCGGTCGTCGTCGTCGCGCTCTGCCTGGTCCAGTCCCCGACGTTCCGTGCCAAGGTGTTCAAGAGGCGGGCGCCCCGTCCGGCGGAGGTGACGGCGTGACGAGTGTGACGACCAAACCCACGGTCGAGCGTCCGGTGGTCGCCCGGGGACGCCGCTACGGCGTCAACTCCCGGTACGTGCCCGTGCTGGCGACGCTCGTGCTGTTCTGTGTGATGTACGGGATCGGCCTGGCGAACTACGAAGGCTTCAGCGACACCCAGATCCTGCTCAACATCTTCATCGACAACGCGCACCTGCTCACGGTCGCGGTCGGGATGACGTTCGTGATCCTGTCCGGGGGGATCGACCTCTCGGTCGGCGCGGTGCTCGCGCTCGGCACCGTGATCGCGGCGTCGCTGCTCAAGGCCGACTGGAACCCGGTCGTCGTGATCGTGATCGTGCTGGCGGCCGGTGCGCTGATCGGTCTCGCGCAGGGCGCGATCATCCACTTCTTCGAGATCCAGCCGTTCATCGCGACGCTCGCCGGGCTGTTCACCGCGCGCGGCCTGGCCCAGCTGATCAGCACCAAGGCGATCCCGATCACCGACACCTTCTGGACGACGGACGCGACCGAACGGATCCACTTCGGCGGCTTCCGGCTCTCCCCGAGCGCCGTGGTGGCGATCGTCATCGCGATCATCGCGGCGCTCGCGCTCGCCTACACCCGGTTCGGGCGCAACGTCTACGCGATCGGCGGCAACCAGCAGTCGGCCGCGCTGATGGGCTTACCGGTGGGCCGCACCCGGATCCTCGTCTACACGCTGTCCGGGCTGTGCGCCGCGCTGGGCGGCATCCTGTACAGCTTCGAGACGCCCACCGGGCACAGCCTGACCGCCCAGGGCATGGAACTCGACGCGATCGCCGCGGTCGTCATCGGCGGCACGCTGCTGACCGGCGGATCCGGGTTCTTGGCCGGCACCGTGCTGGGTGTGCTGGTGCTCGGCCTGATCCAGACGATCATTACGTTCCAGGGAACGCTCAGCTCCTGGTGGACCCGGATCGTGATCGGCGCACTGCTGTTCGCGTTCATCCTGCTGCAGCGAATCGCCACCCGCCGCGATCCGTAGCCGCCCTCGCCGCGTGGCCGCCGGGGCCGCGCGGCAGAATGTGAACGTTCACAACGAGAAGAGGTACTGCGATGGGCGCCCCCGAGATCTGGTTCCTGACCGGTAGCCAAGGCCTCTACGGCCCGGAGACGCTGGATCAGGTCGCCGACCAGTCCCGGCGGATCGCCGACGAGCTGGGAGCGTCCGGACTGCCGGCGACCGTGGTCTGGAAGCCGGTACTGACCGACGCGAGCGCGATCCTGCGGATCTGCGAGGAAGCCAACGCGGCGGGCGAGGTGATCGGCCTGGTCGCCTGGATGCACACGTTCTCTCCCGCGAAGATGTGGATCGCCGGGCTGGACGCACTGCGCAAGCCGCTGCTGCACCTGCACACGCAGGCGAACGTGGCGCTGCCCTGGGCCGAGATCGACATGGACTTCATGAACCTCAACCAGGCCGCCCACGGCGACCGGGAGTTCGGGTTCATCCAGTCCCGGCTCGGCGTCGCCCGCAAGACGGTGGCCGGGCACGTGTCCGACCCGCGGGTCGGTGCCCGCGTGGGTGCATGGGCGCGCGCCGCGCTCGGGCTCTCCACCATGCGGACGCTGCGCCTGGCACGCTTCGGCGACAACATGCGGGACGTTGCGGTGACCGAGGGCGACAAGGTCGAAGCGCAGCTGAGGTTCGGCGTCTCGGTGAACACCTACGGCGTCAACGACCTGGTCGAGGTCGTCGACGCGGCCACCGACGCCGAGGTCGACAAGCTGGTCGGCGACTACGCCGAGCTCTACCGGGTGGCGCCCGAGCTGCGGGAGGGCGGCGAGCGGCACGAGTCGCTGCGGTACGCGGCCCGGATCGAGGTCGGCCTCCGTACGTTCCTCGACGACGGCGGCTTCCACGCGTTCACGACGAACTTCGAGGACCTCGGCGGCCTGCGCCAGCTGCCGGGGCTCGCCGTCCAGCGGCTGATGGCCGACGGCTACGGCTTCGGCGGCGAGGGCGACTGGAAGACGTCGGTCCTGCTCCGCACGCTCAAGGCGATGACGCCCGGCGGAACGTCGTTCATGGAGGACTACACCTACGACCTGACGCCCGGCCAGGAGCGGATCCTGGGCGCGCACATGCTCGAGGTGTGCCCGAGCATCGCGGCCGACACGCCGAGCATCGAGATCCACCCGCTGGGCATCGGCGGGCGCGAGGATCCGGTGCGGATGGTGTTCGACGCCGCGCCCGGCCCGGCCGTCGTCATCGGAATGGCCGACCTGGGCGAGCGGTTCCGGCTGGTCGCGAACGAGATCGAGGTCGTGGCGCCGACCGAGCCGCTGCCCCGGCTGCCGGTCGCGCGTGCGGTCTGGAAGCCGGCGCCGAGCCTCGCGACGTCGGCCGAGTCGTGGCTGACCGCGGGCGGGCCGCACCACACCGTCCTGTCGTCCGCCGTCGGAGTGGAGGAGCTGACCGACCTGTCGGAGATGGTGGAGACCGAACTGGTCCTCATCGACGCCGACACCACCCACCGCAAGCTCGCGAACGAACTCCGCTGGAACCAGGCCTACTACCGCCTGGCCCGGGGCTTCTGAGACTTCTCTCAGGTTCCGCCCTGGGCGCCCGATTGAGCCGACAAAGGTGTCAAGCGGGTTGTGCCCAGGGTGGAAATGAGGCGCGGCATGACGAGTTACCCGACTACCGGGGCGTCCGGCGCGAACGCGGTGGCGCGGCGCAACGTCCTGGTCCGGTGGCTTGCTGACCGCTCGGTCAAGGTCAAACTCGTGCTGGCCCTCGGCGTCCTCGCGGTGGTGGCGATCGCGGTAGGTGCGGTCGGACTGAAATCCCTGAGCGAAACGAACAAGGACTCGCAGTACCTCTACAAAGAGAACGTGCAGTCGCTGGTCGCGCTCGGCCGGGTCCACCAGGAAGAGATCAAGACCCGGATGCTGGTCAACGGGCATGCCAACGCGCAGAGCCGGGCCGCCCAGGAGAAGTGGGAAGGCAAGATCAAGGACAGCGACGCCGAGCTCGCCCTGTGGGAGCAGAAGTACGAGGCGCTCGGCCCCGAAGACATGGCGACCTGGAACGTCTTCAAGGCCGCCTGGTCGGATTGGCAGGCCTACCGGGACAGCACGCTGCTGCCGCTGAGCCGGGCCAACGACGCGGCCGGGTTCGACAAGGCGGTGACCGGCACCTCGCAGACGCTGGTGGGCAAGGCCGCCGACACGCTCGACGCACTGGAAGCCACCGACACCGGCCTCGCGAAGCAGAGCGCCCAGCGGGCCACCGACGCGTACGAGAACGCCCGGACCACCGTCATCGTGCTGCTCGTCGTCGGACTGCTGATCGCAGGCGCGCTCAGCGTCGTCATCACGCAGTTGATCGTGACGCCGCTGCGGCGGGTCTCCCGCACGCTGGAGGCGATGGCCGGCGGGGACCTGACGACGTCGGCCGACGTCAGCTCCAAGGACGAGGTCGGCCAGATGGCGAACGCGCTCGGCCGCGCGCAGCAGAGCGTGCGGGAGACGATCAGCGCGCTCTCGCTCAGCGCCGACACGCTGGCCGCCAGCGCGGACGAGCTCTCTTCGGTCAGTCAGCAGATCGCGAACAGCGCGGAGGACGCGTCCTCGCAGGCCGGTGTGGTTTCGGAGGCCTCGGAGGAGGTCTCCCGCAACGTCCAGACGGTCGCCGCCGGGTCCGAGGAGATGGGATCGGCGATCCGGGAGATCTCGCAGTCGGCCAACGACGCGGCCGGTGTCGCCTCGCGTGCGGTGGACGCCGCCGCGACGACGAACGCGACCGTCGCGAAGCTGGGCGAATCGTCGATCGAGATCGGCAACGTGGTCAAGGTGATCACGAGCATCGCCGAGCAGACGAACCTGCTGGCGCTGAACGCCACGATCGAGGCCGCGCGGGCGGGCGAGGCGGGTAAGGGCTTCGCGGTCGTCGCGAACGAGGTCAAGGATCTCGCCCAGGAGACGGCGAAGGCGACCGAGGACATCTCGAAGCGGGTCGAGGCGATCCAGGCCGACACCGACTCCGCGGTCTCCGCGATCGAGGAGATCTCCGGGATCATCGCGCAGATCAACGACTACCAGATGACGATCGCGTCCGCGGTCGAGGAGCAGACCGCGACGACCAACGAGATGAACCGGAGCATCAGCGAAGCCGCACAGAGCTCCTCGCAGATCGCCGCGAACATCTCCGGTGTCGCCGGAGCGACCTCGCGGACGTCCGGCAACGCCGGTGACGCCCGCCAGGCCGCCGACCGCCTCAGTGCGATGTCGACCGACCTCCGGGCGCTGGTCGGACGCTTCCGCTACTAGGCCGGGTCCGGCCCGTGCGGTGCTGCGGGGCCTCGCGATAGCGACGCCCGCGCGGCAGGCCTACTCTGTCCGGCGTGCCGGAGCCGAAGGTTGTGGAATTACTCGTCCACGGGGTCGGCGGAGCCACGCCGAACGAACAGCTCGACGACCCGTCACCGGCCAGAGTGTCCGGTGACGGGACCGTCGGCTTCTACCGCCACAAAGGACCCCTGCCGAGCGAGAACCTCGACGTCGTGAGCGAGAGCAGCGCGGCGGCCCGGGCCGGCGTGGTGCAGGAGGCCTACTGCTGGGGTGGCCTCAACTCGGCCACCGCGAGCCGCGCCGCCTGGATCCTGCTGGTGCCGTTCACGCTCGTCAACGCGGCCTGCTGGATGCGCTCGGCGGGCCCGGCCGACCGGCTCGGCCGGGCGGGCAAGGCCCTGCACGAGGGGGCCGCGCGCCTGCTCGCGTTATCTCTGACCGGCCTCTTCCTGCTGGCCGCGGGTGGCGTCGCCACCGACATGATCGGCTGGCAGTGCGCCGGGCGGGCGGAGTGCGGCAGCCGCTGGTCGGTGCTGGAGTTCCTGTCCCGCCCCGACAGCTGGGCGCACCCCGCCGGGCGCCGGCTGGCCCTGACCGCGATCGTCCCGCTGATCGTGCTCGGCGTGCTCTGGTACCTGGCCCGCCGCAGCTGGGTGGCGTACGAGAGCGTCCGCTTCCGCGTCGACGTCGCCGAGGGCGACAGTGGCCTGTCCGCGCCCGGCTTCTGGGAGGGCGAGTTCCAGGTCGGGCGCCTGCGGACGCTGCACGTCTCCCTCGGTGTGGTGACGGTCGCGCTGATGCTGACCGTTCCGGCTTTCACGGTGGACGCTTCGCCGGGCTGGGGTGCGGCGGTTTTCGGTGCCGTGCTGGTGGTGCTGGGGTTGCTGGTCGTGGCGACCGCGGTGCAGGGCAGCACCCGGGGTTTCCCGGGCGTCGGCGTGCTGCGGTCGGCGTCGTTCGCGGTGCTCGCTGCGTCCGTGGTCTACGTGCTGGCGCCGCACGAGTGGCCGGGCGCCGGCCACCGGCTCCCGGGCTTCGGCACGCTGCTGATGCTCTGGGTGGCGGCCCAGCTCGTCTTGATCGGGGCGTTGTTCGTCGCCGCGATCCTGACCGGGCGTGCGAGCCGCGGGCAGATGCTGCGCGGGTTCGTCGCACCGGTGTTCGCCGCGGTCGGGACGTTCTCCGGCGTGGCGTACTCGGCCGCGCTGCTGACCCGGATCTCGGACTGGCTCGGCTCCACCCGGGACGGCTCCGGCACGCTGCTGGCCCGGCCTCCGGCCGTCGTCTCCTGGTCGGCGGTGGCGTTCGGCCTGGAGGTGCTCCTGGTCGCGCTGCTCGGCCTGTTCCTGCTGGTTCGGGTCACGTGGTCGGTCCGCCGCAACTGGCGCGGGGTGCTGGACGAGTACCAGGTGACGGCGACGACGGACGAGACTCCCGGCAGTGGTCCGGTGCCGGCGATCTCGAGCCGGGCCCGGGCGCAGGCGAAGAAGATCGTCCGGATGCGGGCGATCGCCGACCTGACCGACAGCGCGGGCCGCTATCTCGCGCTGCTGATCCTGCCGCTGGTGCTGCTCGGGATCTACGGAGTCGTGACGACGCTGACCCACTGGGCTACTCCGCCGACCCCGGCGACCTACTCGGTGCAGTACGTCAACCCGGTGCCGGGCGCGGTGAACCTGCTCTACAACGCGGGCTCGTGGGTGGTCGGCGCGACCGCGCTCGGCCTGGTCTGGCTGCTGTCGCAGGCCTACCGCAACCTGGCGCTGCGCAAGGTCGTCGGCGTCCTGTGGGACCTGGGCACGTTCTGGCCGCGGGCCGCGCACCCGCTCGGGCCGCCCTGCTACGGCGAGCGCTGCGTGCCGGAGCTGGTCGCCCGCATCAGCAAGCTGACCGAGCAGGGGCACGGCGTGGTCGTGTCCGGCCACTCCCAGGGCAGCGTGCTCGCGGCCGCGACGCTGCTGAAGCTGCCGGCGGCGCAGGCCGAGCGGGTGGCGCTGCTGACCCACGGGTCCCCGCTGCAGCGGCTCTACGGGCGTTTCTTCCCGGCGTACTTCGACGCCGCCGAGCTCGAGGCGCTGGCCGGGCGGTTGCCGCGCTGGCGCAACCTGTGGCGGGAGACCGACCCGATCGGCGGCCCGATCGCCGCGGTCGAGCGTCACGGAGCGTTGGCGGATCCGCTGCGGTTCTTCCCCGACGAGCACGAGGTGGCCTACCCCCCGATCCGCTGGCACCTGGACTATCCGCTGGATCCGGCCTACGGGGAGGAGCTCGCCGCGGCGGCGGACGCTGTCCGTCAGGACAGCGGTGTGTGACGGGCCTCACTACACTGACCACACCCGTCACGACGATGAGGGAGTGTTCCCATGGCCTCACGCCTCAACCCGTACCTGAGCTTCCGTGGTAACGCCCGGGAGGCGATGGAGTTCTACCGATCCGTCCTGGGCGGCGAGCTGAACCTGATGACGTTCGGTCAGTTCGGCGGCGCCGCCGGTGCCGACGCCGACCAGATCATGCACGGCCAGCTCGAGACGCCCGCCGGCTACACGCTGATGGGCTCGGACACGCCGCCCGGCATGTCGTACCACCCGGGCGACAACTTCACGGTCAGCCTCAGCGGCGACGACGCCGAGGAGCTCCGGGGCTACTTCGCCGGGCTCGCCGAGGGCGGCACCGTGCAGACGCCGCTGGAGAAGCAGATGTGGGGCGACGAGTTCGGCGCGCTCACCGACAAGTTCGGCGTCCCGTGGCTGGTGAACATCGGCGCACCCCGGTAACGCCGGGGCATACTCGGGCGCAGTTACCCGTCTTCAGCGATGAAGGGGACCGACGCATGGCTGCCCGAGTGACCCCGCCGTTCCGTGCCGATCATGTCGGGAGCCTGCTGCGGCCCCCGGAACTACTTGCCGCCCGCGCCGATTTCGCGGCCGGACGCATCCCCGCCGACGAGTTGCGCGGGATCGAGGACGACGCGATCCGGACCGTCGTCCGTGAGCAGGAGAACACCGGACTCCGGACGGCGACCGACGGCGAATTCCGCCGGACGTCCTGGCACATGGACTTCATCTACCGCCTCGGCGGTATCCACCGTGCCGACGAGCAGTTGACGGTCAAGTTCCGCAACGCGCAGGGTGGCCTCGAGTTCACGTCGGCCGCCCTGCGTGTCGACGGGCCGATCACGCTGGACTCGCCGATCTTCGCCGACGACTTCTCGTTCTTGAAGGACCAGGTCACCACCGCGACGCCGAAGCTGACGATCCCGTCGCCGAGCATGGTCCACTACCGCGGTGGCAGGGCCGCGATCGATCCGGACGTCTACCCCGACCTCGACCAGTTCTGGGCCGACCTGTCCGCGGCCTACGCGTCCCAAGTCCACCAGATCGCCGCGCTGGGGTGCACCTACCTGCAGCTGGACGACACCAGCCTGGCCTATCTCAACGACCCGGCGCAGCGCGAGCTGGTGGCCGCCCAGGGTGGCGACCCCGACCACCAGCACGAGCGGTACATCGCACAGATCAACGCGTCGCTGGCCGGGCGTCCGCCCGGGCTGTCGGTGACGACGCACATGTGCCGGGGCAACTTCCGGTCGTCGTGGGCGGCCGAGGGCGGCTACGACTTCGTCGCCGAGGCGCTGTTCACGCAGCTCGACGTCGACGGGTTCTTCCTCGAGTACGACGACGAGCGGTCGGGCGACTTCTCGCCGCTGCGGTTCGTGCCGCCGGGCAAGCAGGTCGTGCTCGGGCTCGTGACGACGAAGAGCGGCGTGCTGGAGAGCAAGGACGACCTGAAGCGCCGGCTCGACGAGGCGAGCAAGTTCGTGCCGCTCGACCAGATCTGCCTGTCGCCGCAGTGCGGTTTCTCGTCCACCGTGGAGGGCAATGCGCTGTCCGCCGCCGAACAGTGGGCCAAGCTCCGCCTGATCGCCGAAGTAGCCCACGACGTCTGGGGTTCCTAGGTGGGCGGGCTCCGGGTCAGAGCCGAGATCGGCGGCGGGTGGTGGCGGGGAGTAGCGGGCCCGGGGTGCCGGCCCGCACCGCGCCTTCCCAGGTGCCCGCGGTGCTGACCACGTCGTCGAGGATTCGGGCGGCCAGGTAGCGGTCGAGGCGGGGGTGGCGCCCGGACCGCCACCAGTCGGTGAGGATCGGCGCGGCCAGGGCGGCGGCCAGCGGTGCCCGTAGTTTCGGGACCGCTACCGCCGCCGGGAGCAGCAGCGGCCACCAGACGCGGCCGGTGGCCCGGGCCAGGCCCATCGCGGTGGCCGGGAGGCCGGTGGCGACGAGCCGCGCGGCCTCGGGCACGGCGTCCGGCACCACCGGCTCGAGTTGCCGGGCGAGCAGCCCGACGCCCACCGCGACCGCCGTCGCGGCCGCGGCCGGGCGCCGGACAGCCAGCAGCGCCACCGCCGCGGCCAGCGCCGGGCTGACCCGCGCGGCCGGAAGTGCTCCGGGGTGACGACGCTCGAGCAGGCCGATCGAGCGGGCGTAGAGCCGCCGCCGGGCGACGAACGGGCGCAGGCGCGTCCGGTGCTCGTGGCCGATCGTCACCGACGGGACGTAGTGCACGTTCCAGCCCGCGTCGGCCAGGCGCCATTCGAAGTCGACGTCCTCGCCGATCGGGAGCTCCACGTCGAACGCGCCCCCGATGGCCCGGATCGCGGAGAGACGGACCAGCAGCGTCGCGGTCGGGACGTAGGGCACGAGCGCGCCGGCCCGCACCAGGCCCGCCGACGGTCCCATGTCGAGCGGCGAGTGCGCGGCCTCGTACCCACCGAGCCAGCCGTCGCCGTCGCCGTGGCCGGTGACGCGGGGTGCGACCGCCGCCACCTTCTCGTCCGCGAAGTACGGACGCAGTGCGTGCAGCCAGCCGTCCGGAACGACCACATCGGAGTCGACCAGCGCGGCGTACGGCGTGTCGACGGCGGCCAGCCCGGTGTTGCGGGCCGCGGACGGCCCGAGGTTGTGCGGGTGCGACACCAGCCGGGCACCGAACCGCGCGGCGACGTCCGGGATCGTCGTGTCCGCCGGAGACCCGTCGTCGACCACGACGACGGGTGCCTCGGGCGCGGTCCGGCGGATCGCCTCCAGGCAGCGGGCGAGTTCGGCCGGCCGGGCGTACGTCGGGACGACGACCGTGACGTCGGCGACCCCGGCGGCGGGCTCCCAGACCGGGTGCACCATCCCGGCGTCGAGCAACCGCCGCGCCAGCTTCCGGTGCGAGGCGGACGCGCCGACCGGCGTACCGTCGCCCCACGCCCGGAGGAGGGGCGCGCCGGCGGCCGCGACCCGCAGCAGCCGGCCGGGGGAGCCGCCGAGCAGTGTCCGCCCGTCGGGGCTGATCCGCAGCGCGCGGTCGAGGGCCAGCCGGATTCCGGCCGGCGGGAGCGCCACGCTCGCCGTCATCGGGCCGCGTCCGGTCGTGCGGCGCCCGCCCTCACCGCGGCCCGCCGGGCCGCGCGGCACCCGCCCTCACCGCGGCCTGCCGGGTCGTGCGGCACCCGCCCTCACCGCGGCCTGCCGGGTCGTGCGGCACGCGCCGTCACTGCGGCCTGCTGGGCGCTTCGTGCCCCGTGAAGCCGGAGGCCAGCTCTCCGATGGCCTCGTCGAGGAGCGCTTCCAGATCGGCGTCCTCGCGGGCCAGCCACTCCGTGTAGGCGGCGAGCGAGCAGCCCAGCGCGGCGTGCGCGACCAACTGCGGGAGCAGATCGGTGACCGGCCGGTCGACGCGCAGGGCCACGAACTCCGCGATCACCCCCCGCCACCCGGCGAATCGCAGCGTCGAGTACGCGATCAGCGTCGGCACGCCGATGATCAGGGCCATCCGCCGCCGGTGCAGCGCCACGTGGTCGGTGTCGACCCGGTTGAACGCGACGACCGCCTCGCGGACCGCGGCCATCATCGGGACGTCCGGCGGCGTCGCGGCCAGCCGCTCGCGCAGCCGCGCCAGCTCGGCGTCGAAATCGCCCCAGACGAGATCGTTCTTGGACGTGTAGTACCGGAAGAACGTGCGACGGCTGATGCCCGCGGCGGCCGCGATCTCGTCGATCGTCGTTTCGTCGAAGCCCCGGGTGGTGAACAGCTCCAGTCCGATTTGTTCCAACTCGTCGTGAGACGTCGCTGGTGGCCGACCCATCCGTACCGGGGGCGGACTGGGCCCGTTCGTCATCCGCTCTTCCTTTCTGCATCGAGTGTCATTAGTGTTACCGCTGTTCCTGAGTGACGCCCGCCGTCCCCACGGCGAGCTCCCAATCAGCGCAAAGGAGCTTTTCATGCCTGTCGAGGCTCTGGAGAACACGGCGGCCGCAGATGCTGCCGAGACCGTCGAGGTCGATCTGGTCGAGGAGGACCTGCTGGTCGAGGACGTCTCAATCGACGGGATGTGCGGCGTCTACTGAGGCGCCGATCATGACCGCGGTTCCGGACAGCCCCGCGGTTCTGAGCAGCTTCGACCTGGATCGCGCCTGGGACGTACACCCCCAGGTCGCGGTCCGGCCGGAGCCGTTCGGAGCCCTGCTCTACCACTTCGGCACGCGTCGGCTCTCCTTCCTGAAGGACCCGACCCTGCTCGGGGTGGTCACCACTCTGTCGGACCATCCGTCCGCCCGCGCCGCGCTCGCTGCGAGCGGCGCCGACGTGCCGCAGCAGCGGCGGCTGGCGCGTGCGCTGGCCACGCTGGCGTCCACCGACATGATCATCGCCCGGACTTCGGAGGCGTCCTCATGACCGCTCCCACCGCCACCCGTCTGATCGATCACTTCAAGCTCGGTCTCGACGCCCCGATCTGCCTGACCTGGGAACTGACGTACGCGTGCAACCTGTCCTGCGTCCACTGCCTCTCCAGCTCCGGACGCCGTGACCCGCGTGAGCTGACCACGGCCGAGGCGAAGGCGGTCATCGACGAGCTCGAGCGCATGCAGGTCTTCTACGTGAACATCGGCGGTGGCGAGCCCACCGTCCGGCCCGATTTCTGGGAGCTCGTCGACTACGCGACCGAGCACAGGGTCGGGGTCAAGTTCTCCACCAACGGTGTGAAGATCACGCCCGCGGTCGCGTCGCGGCTGGCGTCGAGTGACTACGTCGACGTGCAGATCTCGCTCGACGGCGCGACGGCCGAGGTCAACGACCACGTCCGGGGTCCGGGCTCCTACGCCACGGCCGTGCGGGCGATGGAGAACCTGTCGGACGCGGGCTTCCGCGGTTTCAAGCTGAGCGTCGTCTGCACCCGGCAGAACGTCGGGCAACTGGACGAGTTTAAGGCGATCGCCGACAGGTACGGCGCCCAGCTGCGGCTCACCCGGCTGCGCCCGTCCGGCCGGGGTGCGGACGTCTGGGACGAGCTGCACCTGCTCGGGCACCAGCAGCGTGAGCTCTACGACTGGCTGGTCGCGCACGGCGAGGACGTGCTCACCGGTGACTCGTTCTTCCACCTCGCCGCGTTCGGCGACGCGCTCCCGGGCCTGAACCTCTGCGGCGCGGGCCGGGTCGTCTGCCTGATCGACCCGGTGGGTGACGTCTACGCCTGCCCGTTCGCGATCCACGAGGACTTCCTCGCCGGATCGGTGCGGGACGAGGGCGGCTTCAGCGGGGTCTGGCGGACGTCCGAGCTGTTCCGGGAGCTGCGTCAGCCGCAGACCGGGGGTGCCTGCCAGTCCTGCCAGCACTACGACGCCTGCCAGGGCGGATGCATGGCGGCCAAGTTCTTCACCGGGCTGCCGCTGGACGGGCCGGACCCGGAGTGCGTCCAGGGGTACGGGGAATCGGCGCTGGCCGGAGTCGTGGCCGGGAGCACGCCGAAGCCGTCGCTCGACCACTCGCACCGCACCGAGCGCAAAGCCCGCACGTCCGGACCGGTGGCGCTCACGCTGACGACGAGACCACCCGACAAGGCCTGTGACGAGAACCCGCTCTCCGGGTTCGCGTCGGCAGGGCCGTCGTCGGGTTCGGGCTGCGCCTCCGGCGCCTGCGGCTGCTGATCCGGCCGTGCTCCTGACGGAGCCGGTCGCAGTCGCCGGCACCTTAGCCCCGTCCCGGGTCGTGTTCGGTCCCCACGAGACCAACCTGGCCCGGGGCCGGGCGCTGGGCGACCGCGCCTGCGCGTACTACGCCGAACGAGCTGCCGGAGGGGCCGGGGTGCTGGTCACCGAGGTCGCGTCGGTCACGCCCGACGACTGGCCGTACGAACGGGCACCGCTCGCGCACGAGTGCCGGGCGGGCTGGGCTACGATCGCCCGCGCTTGCCGCCCGTACGGCACTGTGGTGCTCGCCGGCCTCGGCCACGCCGGGCTGCAGGGCTCCAGCGCGTACTCGCAGCACGTCCTGTGGGCGCCGTCCGCGGTCGCCGACGTGGTGAGCCGCGAGCAGCCGGCCGCCATGGAGCAGGAGCAGATCGACGCGGTCGTGGCCGCGTTCGGCCGCGCGGCCGGGGACGCCGCCGAGGCCGGCCTGGCCGGGGTCGAGTTGAACGCCGGGCCGCACTCGCTGTTGCGTCAGTTCCTCTCCGGTCTCACGAACCTCCGGCCGGACGCCTACGGCACGGACCGCTCCCGCTTCCTGCGGGAGGTGATCACGTCGGTCCGGGCCGCCGCCGGCCCGGACCGGGTGCTCGCCCTGCGCCTGTCGTGCGACGAGGACGCCCCCTGGGCGGGCCTCACCCCGGCGGGCGCCACCGAGCTGGCCGATGTGCTGGCCGGCACCGTCGACCTGCTGACGGTGGTACGGGCCGGGCACTACTCGTCGTCGCGCTACCGGCCGACGGCCCGCACCGAGCCCGGCTTCAACCGCGAGACGTGCGCGTCCGTACGGCGGGCGGTCGCCGGCCGCACGCTGGTCGTTCTGCAGGGCAGCATCGTGGATCCCGCGATGGCCCAGGACGCGCTCGACGAGGGCGTCGCGGATCTGGTCGAGATGACCCGGGCGCAGATCGCCGACCCGCGCCTGGTGTCGGTCGTGCGCACGGGCGGGTCCCCGCGGCCCTGCCTGCTCTGCAACCAGGCCTGTCACGTCCGCGACGTCCGAAATCCCCTGGTCAGCTGCGTCGTCGAGCCTCGGGCCGGCCACGAGTCGGACGAGCCGGACGTTCCCGCCGACGCCACTGGCCGGGGCGCGGCGGGTGAGGTGCTGGTCGTCGGCGGTGGCCCGGCCGGCCTCGAAGCCGCGCGGGAACTCGCGCTCCTCGGTCACGCCGTCCACCTGGTCGAGCGTTCGGCCGCGCTCGGCGGCGCGCTGCGCACCGCGGCCACCGGCCCGGGCCGCGAACGGCTCGCGGCGCTGTCCGATTGGCACGCCGCCGAATGCCGGCGGCTCGGCGTCCGGATGAGCGTCGGCGTGACGGTGACCCCGGCGGACCTGCACGGTCCGGTGATCCTCGCGACAGGGTCGCGGCCTTCGGCCGCCGCGGAAACGGTCGACGTACTCGATGTGCTGAGCGGAGCAGCGGAGCTGCCGTCCGGAGCGGTCGTCCTGGACGACCCGGTGGGCGGACCGGTCGCGGTCGCGCTGGCCGAGGCCTTGGCGACGGAATCCGGGGGACCGGGCGGCCGCGAGGTCCATGTCGTCACGCCGGACCCGGTCCTGGGCGCCCGTACCCCGGAGCTCGCCGACGCGAACTTCCGGCTCGAAGCGCTCGGTGTGCACCGTGAGCTGCGCATGAAGGTCGTCGCGGTCCGCCGGGGCGAGGCGGACCTCGAACACGTCTGGACCGGCGCCCGGCGCACGGTCGCCTGCGTCGCGGTCGTCGACTGCGGTCACCGCAGGCCCGACGAGACGTTCGCCGCGGTCGACGCGCCCCGGGCCGGCGACTGCGTGGCGCCGCGGACCGTGCTCGAAGCCGTCCTCGAAGGCCGCCGGGCCGCCCGGCAGATCGCGGGCGACAGCTCGCCACCGTTACTCGCGGGGCTCGCGCCCCGCACTTGAGCGCTGCAGGTGACAACGATTACCGCGCAGTGGATCCACATCAAGGTAGGACAGATACAGAAGGAGGCGCGCGATGGGGCGTGTCGAAGGAAAAGTCGCATTCATCACCGGTGCCGCTCGCGGTCAGGGTCGTAGCCATGCGATCCGGCTGGCCGAGGAGGGCGCCGACATCATCGCGATCGACCTGTGCGGGCCGGTCCGCAACGTGCTCTACCCGGCCGCGACGCCGGACGACCTGGCCGAGACGGTCAAGCTCGTCGAGGCGCTCGACCGCCGGATCATCGCGACCCAGGTCGACACCCGCGACCGCGACGCGCTCAAGGCCGCGATCGACGGCGGTGTCGCCGAGCTCGGGAAACTCGACATCGTGGTGGCCAACGCCGGGATCTGCATCATCAACGGCTGGGACCAGATCACGCCCGAGGTCTGGCAGGACACGCTCGACATCAACCTGACCGGCACCTGGAACACGGTTCAGCTGGCCGCGCCGCACCTGGTCGCGAACGGCGGCGGCTCGATCATCATGACCAGCTCCGCCGCCGGGCTGAAGGGCCTGCCGTTCCTCGCGCCGTACGTCGCCAGCAAGTTCGGCGTCAACGGTCTCGGCAAGGCGATGGCCCACGAGCTGGCCGAGTACAACATCCGGGTCAACACCCTGCACCCGACCGGCGTCGAGACCGCGATGGGTGACCCGGCCGCGACTTCGGTGTTCGGGCCGCTGCTGGAGGCCCACCCGAAGCTCGGCGGCATGCTGACGAACAGCCTGCCGATCGAGACCACCCAGCCGGTGGACCAGAGCAACGCGGTGTTGTTCCTGGCCTCGGACGAGTCCCGCTACGTCACCGCGCTGTCGATGACCGTGGACGCCGGCAACACGCAGTACTGAGGTCACGGGAGGAACCGTCATGGGACGGGTAGAAGGCAAGGTCGCTTTCATCACCGGTGCCGCTCGCGGTCAGGGTCGTAGCCACGCGCTCCGGCTGGCCCAGGAGGGCGCCGACATCATCGCGATCGACATCGCCGAGGACATCCCCAGCGTCACCCGGTTTTACCCGGGCGCCACCGAGGCCGACCTCGCCGAGACCGTCACACAGGTCGAGGCGCTGGACCGCCGCATCATCGCCACCAAGGTCGACGTGCGCGACTACGACGCGCTGAAGAGCGCGGTGGACGCGGGCGTCGCCGAGCTCGGTCACGTCGACATCGTCAGCGCCAACGCGGGCATCTTCCTGCACAGCGACAAGACCCACGAGGTCAGCGAGACCGACTGGGACGACGTCCTCGACATCAACCTCAAGGGCGTCTGGCACACGGTCAAGGCCGCGATCCCGCACCTGATCTCGCAGGGCACCGGCGGCTCGATCATCCTGACGAGCTCGACCGCGGGCATCAAGGGCCTGGCGAACGTGGCGCCCTACACCGCGAGCAAGCACGGCGTCGTCGGCCTGATGAAGACGCTCGCGCTGGAGCTGGCCGAGTACAACGTCCGGGTCAACAGCGTCCACCCGACCAGTGTGGCGACGACCATGGTCCTGAACGAGACCACGTTCAAGCTGTTCCTGCCGGACGTGGAGCACCCGACCGAGGAGCAGGCGGCCGAGGTCTTCACGACGACGAACGCGTTGCCGGTGCCGTGGGTCGAGCCGGTGGACATCAGCAACGCGCTGCTGTTCCTGGCCTCGGACGAGTCCCGGTACGTCACCGGTCTCGAGATGAAGATCGACGCGGGCTTCACCACCAAGTGAGTGCTGGGCCGGCCCTCCGGGGCCGGCCACCCTCAACCGAAAGAGCGCTGAATGACCACAACCACCGCCCCCGACGTGGTCGCCGCCCGGGGAAGAGTCGGCGCCCGCCTGGTCGGGCGGGAACGTGAGCTCGACCTCGTGCTGGCCGCCGTCGCGGCCGGCCGGGACATCGTGCTGGAGGGCCCGCCCGGGACCAGCAAGACCACGATGCTCACCGCGATCACCCGCGAATGGGGCATCCCGCTGCTGTTCGTCGAGGGCAACGCCGACCTGACCCCGGCGAAGCTGGTCGGTCATCACAACCCGGCGCGGGTGCTCAAGGAGGACTACAGCGAGGACAACTTCGTCCCCGGCCCGCTGTCCGAGGCGATGCGCCAGGGCGGGTTCCTCTACATCGAGGAGTTCAACCGCGCTCCCGACGACACGCTGAACACCCTGCTCACCGCGATGGCCGATCGCCGCCTGTCGATTCCCCGGGTGGGGACGATCGAGGCACTGGCGACGTTCCGGATCATCGCGTCGATGAACCCGTACGACAACGTGGGCACGACCCGGCTGTCGTCGAGCGTCCATGACCGGCTGTGCCGGCTGGCGGTCGACTACCAGGACGCGGTCGCGGAGGAGGGGATCGTCGCGCTCCGGACCGGGCTTTCTCCGGGCGGTTCCTCGCTGGGCGCGTCGCTCGTCGCCGACGCGGTGGCGGTCACCCGGGCGACCCGCGAGCACCCCGACGTGCGGCAGGGCTCCAGCGTCCGCGGGGCGATCGACCTCGCGCTGGTCGCGGTGCAACTCGGCACGCTGCGCGGCCTTTCGGTCGCCGACGTGGTGACCCGAGGGTCGTCCGACCCGTATGCGCTGCTCGTTCTGGACGCGATGTTCGTCGCGTTGTCGGGCCGGATCCATTTGGACGAGGCCGCGGACACCACGCCGGAGCGCGTCCTCACCGAGATCTGGGAGGACCGGTTCATCCTGCAGCCGTCCGCGGCGCAGCCCGGTTGAAGAGCAGTCGAGGCCGACTCGCCGGTCCGGCGTCGTTCCGACCGGGCCGGGCGGGGGATGCCGCTGAAGCGCAAGCCGAAGCAGCTCGAGGAGGAACCGACGGAGTTCCGGCCGTCGCGGTCGTCGTCTGGGTCGGGCCGGGTGCTGACCGGGCGGGGCAGGCGCGACAAGCGCGGGCCGCAGTTGCCGGGCTCGGTGGCGCCGGGGACGACCGAGGAGGAGGCCGAGCTGGTCGTGCTGGACCCCTCGGAGAGTTCTGCTGACGCGGCCGTGCGGGCCCGTGCCCGGGAGATCGCGGCGCGGTTGTCGCTGCGGCGGCCGCGGCGGGACCGGCGCTCGCACCGGGGCGTCGGCGACCTGGCGTCGCTGCCCTACCGGGACTCCTCGGCCGACCTGGACCTCGACCGGACGCTCGACGCGTTGATCGGCAATCCGGACGAGGCCGACGACGCGTCCGGCATCGACCGGCGGATCATCGTGCGCGAGCGGGTGCAGACCAAGCGGTCGGTGGTGCTCGTCGTGGACGTGTCCGGCTCGATGAAGGGTGAACGGATCCGGACCGCGGCGGCGACCGTCGGTGCGGTCGCGGGGGAACTCGCCGACGACGACCTCGCGGTGATCGCGTTCTGGTCGGACGCCGCGGTGCTGCATCCGCTGGGACGCCCGGCGCGGCCGGCCGACCTGCTGGATCTGCTGCTGTCGGTACCGGCGCGGGGGCTGACGAACGTCGGGTTCCCGTTGCAGCTGGCGGCGCGCGAGCTCTCCCGGGTACCGGCCCGCGACGCCCGGGTGCTGTTGCTGTCGGACTGCGTGCACAACGCCGGGCCGGATCCGCGGGTGTTCGCCGCCCGGTTGCCGCGGCTCGACGTGCTGCTCGACGTCGGGACGCCGCCGGGAGAGCACGATCTGGAGCTGGGGCGGGATCTGGCTCACGCCGGTCGCGGCCGGCTCCGGCCGATCTACTCGCACCGGGACGTCGCCCCTGCGCTGACGTCGGTCTTCGGTAGTTGAGAGGAGCCGGGCCGGGATGAGCCTGTTGCACACGCCGTTGCGGCTGGGCCGGCTGACGCTCCGCAACCGGGTGGTGTTCTCGGCTCATCTGACGTCGTTCGCGTCGGAGGGGCTGGTGTCTTCGCAGCACGTGGAGTACTACGCGGCGCGGGCTCGGGGCGGCGCCGGGCTGATCGTCACCGAGGAGCACACCGTCCATCCGTCGGACCGGCCCTACGAGAAGATGATCCGGGGGTTCGACCCCGCGGTCCTGCCCGGTTACCGTGCGCTGACCTCGGCCGTGCACGACGCCGGGTCGTTCGTGCTCGCGCAGCTCAACCACAACGGCGGGCAGTCGTCGGGGACGTATACGCGCCGGCCGGTGTTGGCCCCGTCGGCGGTGGCGGATCCGTTGTTCCGGGAGGTGCCGGTCGCGGTGTCGGCCGGGCAGATCGCGTCCCTGGTGGACGGGTACGCCTCGACGGCCGCGCGGTGTCTCGAGGGTGGGTTCGACGGGGTCGAGTTGCAGGCGTCGCACTCGTCGCTGATCCGGGGGTTCCTGTCCGGGGCCACCAACCGGCGGACGGACGAGTACCGGGACCCGTCCCGGTTCCTGCTCGAGGTGATCGCGGCGGTGCGGTCGGCGCTCGGGCCCGGGCCCGTGCTGGGCGTGCGGCTCGGAGGCGACGAGATGATCGCGGCCGGGATCACGCTGGACTCGGCCGTGGACACCGCCCGGGCAGTGGCCGCGACCGGGGCCGTCGACTACCTGAACACCTCGATCGGGCTGGCCACCGAGACGTTGTTCCTGATCCAGGCGAGCATGCGGGTGCCACCCCGGTACGCGCTGCACATCCCGGCGGCGATCCGGGCGGCGGTGTCGCTGCCGGTCGTCGGCGTGGGGCGGTTCAAGGATCAGCGGCAGGCCGAGCAGGCGCTGTCGGACGGGGTCGCGGACCTGATCGGCGTGGTGCGGGCACAGATCGCGGACCCCTCGTGGGCGTCCGCGGACGACCCGCGGACCTGTCTGTCGTGCAACCAGGAGTGCGTCGGCCGGGTCGGTTTCAACCGCCGGCTCGGCTGTGTGGTCAACCCCAGGGCCGGACGCGAGTCCGTCGCGGTGGCGGCGCCCCGGCGACGGTTGCGGGTGAGCGTGGTCGGAGGCGGGCCCGCGGGATTGCAGGCCGCGGTGACCGCGGCTTCGCGAGGTCACGCCGTGACCCTCTACGAGCGGTCGTCACGGCTCGGCGGGGTCGTGCCGCTGGCGGCTCGGGCGCCGAGCCGGGCGGAGTTCGGGGAGCTGGCCCGCTCACTGGCTTCCGCGGTGTCGCGGGCGGGCGTCGCGGTGCGTCTCGGGGTCGCCGCCGGCCCGGCGTTGCTGGATGCCGATTCGCCCGACGCGGTCGTGCTCGCCACCGGCGCGCGGCCGGTGCGGCCCTCCTGGGCGGTTTCGCCCCGCGTCGTGGACGTGACCGAGGTGCTGTCGGGGCGGGTCGCGCCGTACGGACGCGTGCTGGTCTACGACGAACTCGGGTTCCACCAGGCGACGTCGGTCGCGGAGCTGCTCGCCGCCCGCGGGTGCGCGGTGGAGATCGCGACCCCGGGCATGATCGTCGGCCAGGACCTCGGGGTGACTCTCGACCTGGAGCTCTGGACGATCGCGGCGGCGTCGCTGGGGATCGTGTGCACTCCGGACGTGACGGTGGCGGCGATGGACCGGGACGTCGTGACGCTGGCCCATCACCCGACCGGCACGGTGCTGCGGCGGACCGTGGACTGGCTGGTCTCGGTGGTGCACCCGGCACCGGAGGATTCGCTGTGGCACGCGCTGCGCGGTGCGCCGTTCCCGGTGCACCGGATCGGCGACTGCCTGGCCCCCCGGCGGGCGGACGCGGCGGTGCGCGAGGGCGAGCGAGTGGCGGCGTCGCTGTGAGCGGGTTGTCCTCGGCGCGGGTCGTGCTGTGCGCGGGCGGTGGGCTGCTCGTGGCGTCGGGGTGGCTGGATCCGTTGAGGGCGGTGGCCGGGGCGCTCGGGGCCTCGATCGGTGCGACCCGGGCGGTGGTCGATGCGGTGCAGTTCGACGGGGGACAGTTCGATGCGTCGTCTCTGGTCGGGGCGAGTGGGGTGGTGATCGGGCCGGAGCTGTACGTCGGCCTGGGGGTGAGCGGGGCGCCGTTCCACGACGTCGGCGAGCCGGCGCACGTGGTGGCGGTGAACACGGACGTGGGCGCTGCGCTGATGCGCCGCGCCGACCTGGCCCTGCCCACGGACGCCGCGGCCCTGCTGGCTGCCCTGGCCGATCGCCTGGGCGGTTTCGCGCCGGGCGGTTTCGCGCCGGGCGGTTTCGCGCCGGGCGGTTTCGCGCCGGGCGGTTTCGCGCCGGGCAGTTTCGCGCTGGGGAGTTCCGCGGTGGGGGGTTTCGCGGTGGGCGGCAAGGTCGCGGGCGGCGCGCGGGTGGGCGTCCGGAAGAGGCACGTACCGGGCGGGGGGCCGCACGAGCGGTTGCGGGCGCTGATCGGGGAGTCCGGGCCGGTACGGCCCTCGGCGCCGCTCGGGGCGGCGGACGCCGCCGACGCGCTGATCGGGTTTCTCCGGCACCACGGGTACCTGGGAGACTCACCGGAATGAGCGAACTGGCCGACCGCACCTGGCCGGAGATCTCCGGCGACGACGTGCTGGCGATTCCGGTCGGGTCGACGGAGCAGCACGGTCCGCACCTCCCGTTCTCGACCGACACCGACGTCGCCGTGGCGCTCGCCCGTGCGCTCGCCGCCCGGCGACCCGACGTGCTCGTCGCCCCGGCCGTGCCGTACGGGTCGTCGGGGGAGCACCAGGCGTTCCCGGGGACGCTCTCGATCGGCCCGTCCGCGATCGAGACCGTGCTGGTGGAGCTGGGCCGGTCGGCGACCGAGACCTTCCGGCGCCTCCTGTTCGTGTCGGGTCACGGCGGCAACGCGATCCCGGTCAACCGGGCGGTCCGACGGCTGCGCAGCGAGGGACGCGACGCGCTGGCCTGGGCCCCGCGCTGGAAGGGCGACGCCCACGCCGGCCGCACGGAGACGTCGGTCCAGCTGGCGCTGGGCGCTGCGCGGGTGCGTCTCGACGACGCCGAGCCGGGCAACACCGAGCCGCTGGCCGACCTGCTGCCCGCGATGAGGGAGGCCGGCCTCCGGCCGGTCACGCCGAACGGCATCCTCGGCGATCCCGCCGGCGCGTCGGCGGACGAAGGGGCCCGCCTGCTGGCGGAAGCCACCGAAGACCTGGCCACGACGGTGGCCCGCTGGCTCGGCGAGGACGCCTGACTTCTCGCCCTTAGAACCCGCGAGGCGGGGTATCGCCCTGGAGTTCTGATCACGAAGAGGGCGGAGGGGCAGCATGGCCACAGGTGTCGCGTCGGTGTGGGTTCCGGTAGATGACATGGACCGGGCGGTCGAGTTCTACCGCGACGTGCTCGGACTGGAGCTCACGGATCAGCAGTCGCAGTGGAGTGAGCTCGACGCGGATGGTCTGCGGATCGGTCTGAACGCCCGGGAGGGGGCCTCCGAGCACGCGGACGGAGGCGCGGTGATCAGCTTCCGGCCGGACGGCGCCCTCGAGTCGGAGGTCGATCGGCTCCGGGACGCCGGGGTGCGCTTCACCGGCGAGATCAGTGAGCACGCGTGGGGGCGGATCGTTCCGTTCAAGGACAGCGAGGGCAACGACCTTCAGCTGTACGCACCGCCTCAGAGCTGACCGCCGCACGTCGTGGTGGCCTCGGGCCACCACGATGCGCCCCGGACCCGCACGCAGTACTACTGGGCCTGATCGGTCTCGGCCCGGCCGGTGAGGAGGTCGATCCGGAGTGCCGGTCCGTCCATCTGCTGGATGATCAGCGCGTTGCGCCGGCGCCAGTCGATGTCGGTGATGATGTCGGTCGATACCGACCAGCGGATGGTGACGTCATCGGCGAGGGCAACCACTCCGATTTCGTGCACGACGACGAGGATCCGCTGGGCCGGCAGGAGTCGAACCTCGTAGACGGGGGCGTCGAGCGTCCTCGAACGGACATCCTTGAGGTTCTCGGGGAACGCGTGGATGGTCCTGTCGTGCGCCAGCCAGAGGCAGCCGGCCCATTCGGTTCCGACGAGGAGCGGACCGCCGAGCGCCTTTCCGGACAGGATGACCGCGTCGTCCAGGGGTTGTCCGTCCACGGACAGCTCCCAGGCGGGCGCGTCCCGCTCCTCGACGTCCGGCGAAAGGACCAGCGCGTCGCGGTTGGCCTCGCGGGCCAGGTGGGTGCTGCTCCACACGGTTAGCGTGATCGTGCGCGAGGGATGGGCCAGGCGAAGCACAGCGTCACTCCGATCGGTACAAGAAGCCGGTGATCAGTCGATTGCCTTCCCAGACCGTCTCGGTTTTCAGAAAACCGAGTGGCCCGGCGAGGAGTCCTTCCCGGACCATCCGTCCGTTGTCTTGCTTGCCGACCACCGAGGTCGGATCGTCGTAGACCCTACGGAAATGCTGGTTCAGCAACGCGTGGCCGGCTGGGTCGTCGCGGATCCCGATCTTGTGGAGTTCGACTTCCATCGATCGAGAACGTTGGATGTTGTGTGGGTTGCCGGTCGCGTTGCCCAGGAAGAATTGAGTTTTGGCTCCGAGCTCGGCGGTCTTCGCCGGGTCCGCCGAGGGCGGACGGCGCGGTGTGGGCGGGGTCGGGGGCGCGGCTCGGCCTCCGCGGCGCAGGAGCTGGCGCAGGTTGGCAATGAGGTCCTCCAAGCGGCGGACCAGTGGGGTGAGGCGGCGGAGGCTGGCGGTCAGGGCGTGCAGCAGAGAGGCGATCCTGGTTATCCACTTGGACGCCAGGGTCGTGACCTGGGTGATCACCCAGGGGGAGGCCAGGCCCAGAGTGAGCCCGGCTTCGGCTAGCCACTCCCAGAGACGGACGGCCAGCACCGAGACGAAGTCGGCGATCAGGTCTCGGACGAACGTGCGCACCGCTGCCACCAGGAGGCCGACGCCGGTGGTGATTTCCGCCAGGGCGGTCGCGGCCGAATTCAGGGCGTCCAGCGTTTCGCCGTGCGACCGGGCGGCCGACCGGTAGGCGGAGCCTGCGGGGCCGGTCCAGGTCCGGGTCTCGGTGGCTACGGCGTGATCGAGCGCCGCGCGTTCGGACGACGCCCGGTGAGCGACGTTTCGCCAGGTGGCGGCATAGGCCGTGATCTGGTCGGGGTCCCCGGCCAGGGTGTCCAGCGCGTCCGACAGCGGCTTGACGTGTTCGATCAGCCAGCCGACGCCCCAGGAGACCAGCTGCCCCAACGGGTCGGTGACGAAGACCAGCGCGTCGAGGGACGAAGCGACACCGCCGATGGTGGAGTCGATCCAGCTGCCGCGGTGGAAGCCGGTGACCAGCTGGTCGATGTCTTCGGCGATCGGGATGCCGCTGAAGCCCCTGGTGGTGTCGTGCCTCGCGGCGACCAGTTCGTCAGCCATCTCCGATCAGCTCCGCGGTGCTCCGGTCCGCGCCCCGGTAGCCGGTGGCAGCGGCGCGCAGGTCGTCGGCGGTGCGCTGGAGAGCGTCCACCGAATCGCGGAAGGCATCGACGGCGGTGCGCTGGGCCGGGTCGAACAGCGACGGAAGCGCCGAGCAGAGGACGCCGTAGGCGTCCCGGCCGAGGCCGACGGTGGCCGAGGCGGAGCGGGCCTGGTCGACCCGGGTCGCGACGTCGTCGACGCTCGTCGCGTGCCGGATGACGTCGGCCGGCCGTACGCCGAATCCACCCGACGGATCGGACGCGGATTCCTCAGCCACGACCCTCACCCGGCCGGTCGCCGCCCGAACGGCCGTCGTCCGTCCAACGCCCGGTCGGGCCGTCGTCCGTCCAGCGCCCGGTCGGGCCGTCGTCCGTCCAGCGCCCGGTCGGGCCGTCCCCCGTCCAGCGCCCGGCCGGGCCGTCGTCCGCCCAACGGCCGGCTGGGCCGTCGTCGGGCCGGAAAGCCGGGCCGGGGGAGCGCCACGGGTCGGCCGGCGCGCTCGGCGGGGCCGGGAAGCGGGCCGCGTAGCTGCGGACGAGGGACCGGGCCGTTTCCGAGTCGGCACCCACCGTCCGGGCCGCGATCTCCGCCACCCGCTCGGCCAGGCCCGCCTGGGCCCGGTGCATCGTCGCCAGGATCTCCCCGGCCAGCCGATCGACCGGCCAGCCGCGGACCGCGTCCGCGAGCCGTAAGCCGGTCACGACCCCGGAGCCCGCCACCGTGACGGCCACGCCGGCCGAGCGGGCCTCGACCGAGAGGGCGGCGACCTCCTCCGCCAGCTGCATCGTCCGCGCCGCGCGCTCCGAGGCCGCTGCGGACCACCCGCGGATCCATTCGTCGCCGAAGTCCATGCGTCCCCCTCGTCTAGTGACGAGTTGCACGCGCTCGGTAACGGAAAAGTTCGGGGCAACCTTTGTGACGGTCCGGTCGTCCTTGGTGAGCGACGGAAGGAGTTGCCCGTGCGCGGGAAATCGGAAGCTTTCGCCGGACTGGACGCGTTCATCGCCGAACGCGGCGACGCCCTGCTGGCGACGGCGATCCTCCTGGCCGGCGGGCGGGACGCCGGACAGGACCTGCTCCAAGCCGCTATCGAGCGGTTGATGCGACGGTGGCACAAGATCGACGGCGACCCGGAGGGGTACGCCCGCCGGATCCTCTACCACCTCGCAGTGGACACCTGGCGCCGCCGCGCCCGCCGCCCCGAGCTGCTGACCAGCATCGATGCGAGAACGACGCCGGACGAAACCGAAATGCTCGACCTTCGCGACGCGCTGATCCGCGCGCTCTCCCAGCTGCCGCCGAAGCAGCGTGCGGTGCTGGTGCTCCGGTACTGGGAGCACCTCACCGAGGCCGAGGCGGCCGAGCGGCTGGGCTGCTCGGTCGGCACGGTGAAGTCCTCCACGTCCCGCGGACTGGCCCGCCTCCGCGACCTCACCTCCGGTTGGACCACCGACAAGGAAAAGAACGGAGCACCGGCATGACCACCGGCCTGGAACACGAACTCGAGGCGGCGATGCGCGCGCACGTCGCCGGCGCCCGCGTCACCACCGACCTGCTCACCCGCGCGGCCCGCGCCGAGCGGAAGCGCCTGGTGGCCCGGCGTACGGCGTTCGTGGCCGGCAGCCTCGGACTCGCCGCCGCGGTCACCGGGGTCGTCGCGCTGAGCGGACCCGAAAACCCGGCCCCGGCCCCCGCCCCGGAACTCCGGCCCGCCGGCTACGTCGCCGCCCAGGTCACTGACTCGATCGAGCGGAGCGCGACGAAGATCACCGCGGTGTCGGTGCGGCAGACCGCCGACGCGACGACGACCCGGTCAGAGCAGTGGTGGGACGGCAAGACCGGCAACTGGCGACGCCACTCGGCCGGCGGTGATTCGCTGATCACGTACACCGGCGGACGCGCGACGTTCACGGTGGTCGATCACACGACGAAAAGCTGGTGGGCGATCAGCTACCAGGCCGACCCGAACGAGGGCGGCCTCTGGACCAAGGAAGACCTCCGGGCCGCGCTGAAGAAGGACAGCGGGCTCGAGGTCGTCGGGCCGGAGACGGTCGACGGCCGACGGGTGATCCACCTGCGGGTGGCGAAGAACCCCAAGGGCGTGAACCTCGAGCTCTGGGCCGACGCCACGTCGTACGACCTGGTCCGGACCGTGGAGGAGGATCCGCACGGCGGGGTGAGCCAGTGGGACTACACGTTCCTGCCGCGAACCGAGCGAGACCTGGCGCGCTTCGCGCTCGACATCCCGCCGGGCTACACCCGCAATCAGGCCGACGCTCCGCAGAAGTCGAACGCCGAACCGGCGAACTGACGAAGACTGGACCATACGGGGCAGACTGGGTCGCATGAAGTTGATCAGCGCAACAGTAAAGCTGGGTGCGGCCGGTCTGCTGCTCGTCGGGGCGGCCGCGTGCTCGTCCGGCAACAGCACCGGCCCGGCCAAGGCCTCGGAACCCACCGCCTCCCGACCGGCGGCCTCCCAGTCGGCGGGATCCCAGTCCGCGGGATCCCAGTCCGGGGGTGCGGGGCCCGACGCGTCCCAGACCCCGGAGCCCGCCGGAAACGGCTGCCCGTCGAACAACGCCAAGGTCCCCTCCGGCGCCCACACCGCGGCCACCGCCGACCTGGACCTGGACGGCGATGCCGACACGCTCTGGATCGCCGACGTCGACAACACCCGGTACCTCGGCGTCCGCACCGCCACCGGCGCCACGTTCTCGACGACGTTCAACAGCGCGGCGCCGCAGGCCGCGGCCGCGGTCGGCCAGAAGCTCGACCCGGCCGGCCCGTCGATCGTCCTGCTCAACCTGGGCCGGTCGGTTCAGCTGTACGACGTCATCGACTGTGGTCTGGTGCCGGTCAAGAACGCCCAGGGTGCGCAGTACACGTTCGATCTCGGCTTCACCGGTTACGGCACCGGTGTGCAGTGCGTGCCGCAGGGCTCGCGGTACGCGCTGGCCGGCCTGCTCGCCGCGCCGGAGAAGTCGGGTGGTGGGTTCCGGGTGACCCGGACGACGATCACGCTCAGCGATTACGGCCGCCGAGCCCGGAACGGCACGAGCACGGTGCTGGCCCGGCATGCCGCGGTGGACAGCGCTGTCGTGAAGCAGGCCCACGCGGTGACCTGCGGCCCCGCCGCCCCGGTGACCGAACCCCAAACCAGCTGATCCGGCCGGCTGATCCGGACTACCACCCTCGGCACCAACCGGGGGTGGTACCCGAGCGCGGCGCGGTGACCGATCGTGAGCGGCATGACGTTCACGACGCTCACCGACATCGTTCTCGGCCTCGCGTTCCTCGCCTACATCGTGTCCCGGCAGCTCCGCTGGATCCCGGTGGACACCGCCTCGATGTGGCGGATGCCGATGATCCTCGGCGCCGTCGGCCTGCTCTCGCTCGCCGGCCACACGGCGACGATCACTACCGTCGACGTGGCGATCCTGGTTCTGTCCGCGATCCTCGCGGTCGGCTCCGGCCTCGCGATGGGCCGCCTGGCGACGTTCCGGCCGATCGCCGCCCCGGCGCCGAAGCCGCTCCGCAACGGCACGCTGCCGACGACCGAGAGCCGGGTCGGCTGGGTGGGCGCCGGGCTCTGGATCGGCCTGATCGCCGCCCGGATCGGCCTGGACGTCGCCGGCGCCGAGATGGGGGCCGGAACGGCCACGTCGGCCGGGGTGATCCTGCTGGTCGTGGCGATCAACCGGGCGGCCCGCGCGCTGGTCTTCTCGGCGCGGCTCGGTCACCACGTGACCCGCGTCGCGTGAAGATGGAGGCGTGATCCCCGCCAACTGGCGGCCCCTGACGATCGCGCTCAACCTCCTCGGGGCCGCGTTCATCTCGTACGACCTGGTCGACCGGGCGTTGAACGGTGATCCGCTCTGGATCGCCGTGATCGCCTGGTCGGCCATCGGGATGTGGGTGACCGTGACGCTGCTGCCGGAGCGCTTCGCCCGGCCCCGCCTCGCGCTCCAGGTCGCCATGATCGTGGCCGGCTCGTTCGTGTCCTGCGCCACCGACGTGCTGGGGTTCGTGCCGGCCATCGCCGGGCTGATCCCGTTCATCGGGTCGGCCGGACGCTCCTGGAAGGCGATCGGTGCCGCGGTCGCCGGGTCCGCGGCCCTGCTGTCGATCGGCGCGCTCGCCGTGGGTGCTCGTCCCGGACTGCTGGTCACCGCGCTGTCGTTCCTGCTGATCATCTGCCTGGGCGGCCTCTCCCGGCGGCAGTACCGGTCGAGCGAGGTGCAGACCCTGGCGTTGCTGGAGGAACGTCTCGCGGTCGAACAGGAACGCGCGCTGGTCGCTGCGCTCTCCGAGCGGTCGCGCATCGCGCGCGACCTGCACGACGTGCTCGCGCACTCCCTCGGCGGTCTGGTCATCCAGTTGGACGCGGTGGACGCACTACTGGAGTCCGGACGTGAGACCGAGGCGCGACAACGCGTGATCGCCGCTCGCGAGCTGGCCGTGTCCGGTCTCGACGAGGCGAAACGCGCGGTCAGCGCGCTGCGAGACCCGGCCACCGACATCCCCGAGACGCTGGCCGCGCTGACCGAGACGCACCGCGAGCTGGGTGGTCGCGTGGTTCTCGAGCAGCAGGGCGAGCCGGTGCCGTTGAGCCCGGAGGCGCGGATCGCGTTCCGGCGGGCGCTCCAGGAGCTCCTCACGAACGGCCGCAGGCACGCGCCCGGCTCGGTCACGGCGCTGACGCTGGGCTGGGAACCGTCCGGGCTGACGGTCACCGCGTCGACCGGGGCGACCTCCTCGGTCGCGGGCCGGGGCGGCGGGCACGGACTGGCGGGGATGCGTGAGCGGGTCGAAGGCCTCGGGGGCACGATGTCGGTGCGGCGTGGATCCACGTTCGACGTGGTGCTGACGTTTCCGAAGGGAGCCGCGTGATCCGGGTGCTGGTCGCCGACGATCAGGCGATCGTGCGGGACGGGCTGGTGACGCTGCTCGACCTCGCCGACGACATCGAGGTCGTCGGGGCGGCGTCGGACGGGGAGGAAGCGGTGCGCCTGGCCGGCGACGCGCGCCCGGACGTCGTCCTGATGGACCTGCGGATGCCCAACGTGGACGGGGTGGAGGCGACCGCGCGGATCACCGAACGGTTGCCGGGGACGGCCGTCCTGGTGCTGACGACGTACGCGGACGACGAGTCCATCGGCGGGGCGCTGCGGGCCGGCGCCCAGGGCTACCTGACGAAGGACACCGGACGGGTGGAGCTGGCGGCCGCGGTCCGGGCCGTCGCGGCCGGCCAGACGACCTTCGCGCGCGAGGTCGGCGAGCGCCTGATCGGCGGGTTCTCCCCGGCGACCCCCACCGGTCCGGCGGCGCCGGCGCCCCCACCGGGCTCGGGGACCTCAGCCGGTCCGGCGGCGCCGGCGCCCCCGGGCGGGTTCCCGCTCGACCTGGGGGAGCGATTTCCGGGGCTCACTCCCCGGGAGCGGGAGGTGCTGCACGCGATCACCCAGGGGCACAACAACGCGCGGATCGCGGGGGAGCTGTTCCTGTCGGTCGCGACCGTGAAGAGCTACGTGAACACGATCTTCGCGAAACTCGGCGCCCGGGACCGGGCCCACGCGATCGCGATCGCGCTCGGACGCGACGGCTGATCCCCACCCGCAGGGCCACCCGTGGGTGGTGACGGTCCACCCGGGTGGACGCCGACGATCGGCGCCATGGCTGGATTAATAGAACGGATCGGCGGCTTCAGTGCCCGCCGGCGGTGGTGGGTCCTACTCGCGTGGGTGGTGATCCTGGTGTCGGCCCTGGTCGGCGCGGAGCGGTTCGCGGAGCCGCTCACGTCGGAGTTCGCGATCGCGGGCATGCAGTCCACGGACACCCTGGACCAGGTGCACCGGGACTTCCCGTCCTCGGACGCGGCGGGCGGCCGGATCGTGGTGTCCGGAGCGCTGACGGACGCCGACGCCCCGGCGGTGACCGCGCTGGCCCGGGCGCTGGCAGCGGTACCGGGGGTGACCCACGTGTCGACGCCGACGCTCGCGCCCGGCGGCCGGGTCGGCTTCCTCGACGTGACGCTGCGCTCCGGCACCGTGCCCGACGGGGTCGCCACCGCGATGAAGGACGCCCGGGCCACCGGGCTGCGGGTCGAGGCGTCGTCCGGGCTCGCGGCCCCACCGGCGTCGTCGAGCTCGTCGGCGATCGGGGTCGTGATCGCACTGGTGGTGCTGCTGATCACGTTCGGCTCGCTGGTCGCGGCCGGGTTGCCGCTGTTGACCGCGATCCTCGGGCTGGTCGTGAGCCTGGCGACGGTCCACGCGATCACGGCGGTGGTGTCGCTGAACTCGGTGGCGCCGACGCTGGCGATCCTGCTCGGGCTCGCGGTCGGGATCGACTACGCGTTGTTCGTGGTCAACCGTCACCGGCAACAGTTGCGGGCCGGGGCGGGGGACGTGACCGCGTCGATCGCGTCGGCGATGGGGACGGCGGGGACCGCGGTGTTCTACGCTGCGCTGACCGTGATCGCGGCGCTGGCCGGGCTGGCGGTGATCCGGATCGGGTTCCTCACCCAGATGGGGCTGGCCGCGGCCGGCGCGGTGCTGGTCGCGATGCTGATGACGCTCACCCTGACACCGGCGCTGCTCGCCGTCGCCGGGCCGCGCATCCTCGGCCGCCGGCACCGGCGCGCCGCCCAGCGCCGCCGGCCCGCGCTCCCCGCCCTCACCGAGCCCCCCGTGCTGACCGAGGCCCCCGCGCTCACCGAGGCCCCCGCGCTCGGCGCGGGCTCCGGGGCCGAGACGCATCGGTTCGCCCGCCGGTGGGTGCGGGCGATCAGCCGGCACCGGGTGCTCGCCGTCGTCGGGTCGGTGCTCGTCCTGGCGGTGCTGGCCCTGCCCGTCGCCGGGCTCCGGCTGGACCTGCCGAACGACGGGACCGACCCGTCGTCCTCGACCGACCGCAAGGCCTACGACCTGATCGCCGAGGGCTTCGGGCCCGGCGCGAACGGCCCGCTGCTGGTGCTCACCTCCGACCCGGCGGCGGCCGCGAAGATCAGCGCCGTCCACGGCGTCCGACGGGTCGTGCCCAGCGGGAAGCACGGCGACGACCTCCTGCTGACCGTCCTCCCGGCCAGTGGCCCGTCGGACGAGGCGACCGCGACGCTCGTGCGCACGCTGCGCGACGACGGCTGGCTGGTCACCGGCCAGACCGCGGTCGCGATCGACATCTCGCAGCGGCTCGCCGACGCCCTGCCGATGTACCTCGCGCTGGTCGTCGGGTTCGCGTTCCTGCTGCTGCTGGTCATCTTCCGGTCGGTGCTGATCCCGGTGACCGCCACGCTGAGCTTCCTGCTGAGCCTCGGTGCGGCGCTCGGGTGCACGGTGGCGGTGTTCCAGTGGGGATGGCTCGGGGACGCCTTCGGCGTCGATCCCGCGGCGCCGTTGCTGAGCTTCCTGCCGATCCTGGTGATCGGGGTCCTGTTCGGACTCTCGATGGACTACGAGATGTTCCTGGTGTCCGGCATGCGGGAGGAGTACGTCTCTCGTCCGGACGCCCGGCGAGCGGTCGAGAACGGGTTCGCGCGCGGCGCGATGGTGGTCGTCGCGGCCGCGCTGATCATGATCGGCGTGTTCGGCGGCGGCGTGGTGCGCGGCGACGGCACGATCCGCCCGATCGCGTTCGCACTCGGAGCGGGCGTGCTGGTCGACGCGTTCGTGGTCCGGCTCGTGCTGGTGCCGGCGACGATGGCCCTGCTCGGCCGCGCGGCGTGGTGGCTGCCGCGCCGCTCGCGGCCCAGCGGGCCCAGCACCGCCGGGCCCGGCACCGCCGGCACCAGGAGCGCCGGGATCAGCCCGGCGACCGCGCCCGGCCCGGGAGTTTCGGCGAGCGCGGCCCCGCCCCAGTAGCGGCGCGGGCGATCCTCTACAGGTCCTCCGCCACCGGCTGGGCGAACTGGGCGTTGTAGAGGCGGGTGTACGCGCCGTCGGAGGCCAGCAGCGAATCGTGCGTACCCTGCTCGACGATGCTTCCGTTCTCCATGACGAGGATCAGGTCGGCGTCCCGGATCGTGGAGAGCCGGTGCGCGATCACGAAGCTCGTCCTGCCCTGCCGCAGCGAGTTCATCGCCCGCTGGATCAGCAGCTCGGTGCGGGTGTCGACCGAGCTCGTCGCCTCGTCCAGGATCAGGATCGCCGGCTCGGCCAGGAACGCCCGCGCGATCGTGATCAGCTGGCGCTCACCGGCGCTGACCGAGGAGCCCTCCTCGTCGAGCACCGTCTCGTAGCCCTCGGGCAGCGTCCGGACGAAGTGGTCGACGTGGGTGGCCTCGGCCGCCGCGACGATCTCCGCCCGCCCGACGTCGCGCCGGGCCCCGTACGCGATGTTCTGGGCGATCGTGCCGCCGAAGAGCCAGGCGTCCTGGAGCACCATGCCGGTGGCGGCCCGCAGATCGGCGCGGTCCATCGTCGCGATGTCGACGCCGTCGAGCGTGATCCGCCCCCCGGTGACCTCGTAGAACCGCATCAGCAGGTTGACCAGCGTGGTCTTGCCCGCACCGGTCGGCCCGACGATCGCGACGGTCTGGCCGGGCTCCACCGCCAGCGACAGGTCGTCGATCAGCGGCTTGTCGGGCACGTAGCGGAACGACACGTGCTCGAACGCCACCTGCCCGCGGATCCGCTCCGGCCGCGACGGCGACGCCGGGTCGGGGTCTTGCTCGTGGGCGTCCAGCAGCGCGAACACCCGCTCGGCGGAGGCCACGCCCGACTGCAGCAGGTTCGCCATGCTCGCGACCTGCGTCAGCGGCTGGCTGAACTGCCGCGAGTACTGGATGAACGCCTGCACCTCGCCGAGCGTCAGCGACCCGGACGCCACCCGCAGTGCGCCGACGACGGCCACCAGCACGTAGTTCACGTTGCCGATGAACATCATCGCGGGCTGGATCAGCCCGGAGATGAACTGCGCCCGGTAGCTCGACTGGAACAGGGCCTCGTTCTGGGCGGCGAAGACCTCCCGCGCCTCGTCCTGCCGTCCGAACGCCTTGACCAGCGTGTGGCCGGTGAACATCTCCTCGACGTGACCGTTGAGCCGCCCGGTCGTCGACCACTGACCGATGAACTGCGGACGGGCCCGCTTGCCGATGCGACCGGCGACGAACGTCGAGAGCGGGATCGTGACCAGCGCGATCACCGCGAGCAGCGGCGAGATCCAGAACATCAGGCTGAGCACGCCGACGATCGTCAGCAGCGAGATGATCACCTGGCTGAGCGTCTGCTGCAGGGTCTGGGCGAGGTTGTCGATGTCGTTGGTGACCCGTGACAGGATCTCGCCACGGGGCTGCCGGTCGAAGTAGTTCAGCGGCAGGCGCGCCAGCTTGGCCTGGGTCTGCTCACGCAGCCGGTAGACGACCCGCTGCACGACGACCGTCGTCACCCGGCCCTGGAGCAGCGCGAACAGTGACGCGGCCAGGTAGATCACGAGCACGAACAGCAGCACGCGCCCGACCGCGTCGAAGTCGATGCCCTGGCCGGGGACGACGTTCGTCCCCTGGACGATGTCGGCGAGCGTGCCGTCGCCCCGATCACGGAGGCTCTGGACGGCCTGTTCCTTGCTGAGGCCGGACGGCAGGCTCCGGCCGATCACCCCGGCGAAGATCAGGTCGGTCGCGTGGCCGAGGATCTTCGGGCCGGTCACCGACAGCCCGACGCTCACCGCGGCGAGCAGCAGACCGAGCGCCATCAGCGGACGTTCGGGCCGCAGCGTCCCGAGCAGGCGCCGTCCGGAGGACTTGAAGTCCATGGCCTTCTCGCCCGGGCCACTCAGGAACCGGGCCGGCCCCGGCCCCGGAGGACCACCCGGGCCGCGTGGGGGTGTCGGCCGCTCCGTGGTGCGAGGACTGCTCATGCCGCGGCCTCCTGTTCGGTGAGCTGGGAGAGCACGATCTCCCGGTAGGTGTCGTTGGTGTCCATCAGCTCGCTGTGGGTGCCGGTGCCGACGACGCGGCCCTCGTCGAGGACGACGATGCGGTCGGCGCCGCGGATCGTGCTCACCCGCTGGGCCACGATGACGACGGTCGCGTCGGACGTCTCGCGGGCCAGCGCGGCGCGCAGCGCCGCGTCGGTGGCGTAGTCGAGCGCCGAGAACGAGTCGTCGAACAGGTAGATCTCGGGATCGTGCACGAGCGCGCGGGCGATCGCCAGGCGCTGGCGCTGCCCGCCCGAGACGTTCGATCCGCCCTGCGAGATCGGCGCGTCCAGCCCCTCCGGCAGCGTGCGGACGAAGTCCGCGGCCTGGGCGATCTCCAGCGCCCGCCAGAGGTCGGCGTCGGTCGCGGCCGGATTGCCGTACCGCAGGTTGGACGCGATCGTCCCGGTGAACAGGTACGGACGCTGGGGCACCAGCCCGATCACCTTGGCCAGGTCGGCCGGGGAGAGCTCGCGCACGTCGATACCGTCGACCAGCACCGCGCCCGCGGTCACGTCGGACAGCCGGGGCACCAGGTTGAGCAACGTGGTCTTGCCGCTGCCGGTACTGCCGATGATCGCGGTGACCTCCCCGGGGTTCGCCACCAGGTCCACATCGCACAGGATCGGCTGTTCGGCCCCGGGGAACCGGAACGACGCCCCGCGCAGTTCGAGGTGCCCGTGGACGTCGCCGAGCGGTACCGGGTTCTCGGGCGGCACGACCGTGGTGCCGGTGCTCAGCACTTCTTCCAGCCGCTCCGCGCTCACCTCGGCGCGCGGCGCCATCATGAACATGAACGTGGCCATCATGACCGACATCAGCGTCTGCATCAGGTAGCTGAGGAACGCGGTCAGCGCACCGATCTTCATGTCGCCGGCGTCGATGCGGTGCCCGCCGAACCAGAGCACGGCGACGCTGGAGATGTTCACGACCGCCATCACGGTCGGGAACATCAGCGACATCAGGCGACCGGCCTTCAGCGAGACGTCGAACAGCTCGTCGTTGGACTGCCGGAACCGCTGCGTCTCGTACGGTTCGCGGACGAACGCGCGGATGACCCGGATACCGCTGATCTGCTCGCGCAGCACGCGGTTGATGTCGTCGAGCCGGACCTGCATGAGCCGGAACTGCGGCCGCATCCGGCTGATCACGATCGCGATGACGATGACCAGCAGCGGCAGCGCGATGAGCAGGATCGACGCCAGGGGGATGTCTTGGTGCAGCGCGAGCAGGATGCTGCCCACGCACATCACCGGCGCCGCGATGACCATCGTCAGCGTCATCACGACGAGCATCTGGACCTGCTGGACGTCGTTCGTGATGCGGGTGATCAGCGACGGGGTGCCGAACGTGCCGACTTCGCGGGCGGAGAACGACTGGACCCGGTCGTAGAGCGCGGCCCGGACGTCGCGGCCCAGCGCCATCGCGACCTTCGCCCCGACGTACACCGCGCCGATCGCGCAGACGATCTGACCGAGGCTCACCACGAGCATCACGGCACCGATCCGCATGATGTAGCCGGTGTCGCCCTTCACCACGCCGTTGTCGATGATGTCGGCGTTCAGCGTGGGCAGGTAGAGCATCGCGAGCGTTTGCAGCAACTGCAGGACGACGACCGCGGTCAACGGCTGTTTGTAGGGCCGCAGGTGGGTCCGCAACAGGGTGATCAGCACGCCTGGCTCTCTCGGTTGGACTGGGTGTGGGGAGACCGGGTCAGGGGAGACTGGGTCAGGGGAGACGGTGCAGCATCCAGCGCACGCGCCGCCGGCGCGACCCGGTCGAGCGCGGCGCGCAGGTAGTCAGTGAACGGCACGTCGCCGTCTTCGCGAAGCCAATATTCGCTCGCCGCCCGGATGGCGCCCGCGTAGGCGCTGCCCAGCACCGCGGCGCCCAGCGGATCACAGCCGGTGCGCGCGACGATCGCGTCGGCGAGCGCGTATTCGCTCGCCACCGCGTTGCGCAGGTACTCCGCCTGCATGGCCGGGGTGGCGGCCAGCATCCGGATGACGGCCCTGTCGGGCGCGCGCCGGCCGCGGACTTCGAAGATCGCCTCGGTCAGTGCCCGGTCGAGCGGTTCGGTGACCGGCCGGGCCCGGACCGCGTCCCCGAGCTGGTGCGCCCACTGCAGACGCTGGGCGCAAATCGCTTCTTCGCGGCTGGAGAAGTAGTTGTTGAACGTCCGCGGGGACACCCCGGCGGCCGCGGCGATGTCGTCGACCCGGACGTTCTCCGGGCCGAGCTCCATCGCCAGCTTGAGGGCGGCTGCCCCGATCGCGTCGCGCGTCGCCTGCTTCTTCCGTTCGCGCCACGGATAGTCGCTCATGGCGCCCACCGTACACCGCGACTGCGGGCCACGCACTTTTTCGGGGCACGCAACTTTGCGGACTACGCACGCGGATCGGCGTCCTACTATGCGGGAGCGCCGACTGTGGAGTGTGCCGACGCCGACCCGCTCCCCGGGCCGGTCCGGGAGGAGTCGTCGCCGGTGTCTCTGCGTCCGCCGTCGGGGCTCCGGCCTCGGACGAGCGTGTTACTGGCGAGTCGGGTTCTTGACCGAGGTTCAAAATCCGGATCGGACCCGCGAGGGTGCGACCGATTTCGGCGTCTCGCTATGCGGGAATTGCATGGACTCGCTTCGCTGTGTGACCCCATGAACGCGTTCCGGTGCGATATCACTGTTCGGGGGAGCGACCAGCGTCCCCACGCGACGAAACGGGTCACACAGCAATGACAACGAAGCGACGTGGGAAGAGCCGAGAAATCGCCAGGTCGGCCATTTCCGTACTCAGTGAGCACGGAGTCCGGAACGCCCGGTTAGCTGACATCGGCGCAGGTCTCGGCATGACCGGGGCGCATCTCCTCTACTACTTCGAGAGCAAGACCGACCTGTTCATGGCCGCCCTGCGAATCGTCGAGTCCGACCTGCGCGAGAAGGCCGTCGCGGCGTTCGCGGATCTTCCCACGGCGAAAGAACGCTGGCGCTGGCTGCTCAACGCGGCCGCACCCAACGGCCTGCGCGACAGCAACCTGATGATGTGGCTCGAGGCCTGGACCGAGGCCGTCCACGACCCGGCCGTGCACCAGCTCATCACCGAGCTGGAGGCCGGCTGGCAGGGCCTGGTCCGCGAGGTGCTGGAGTTCGGCAAGACGACCGGTGAGCTCGAACCCGACCTCGACGTCGACACGTTCGTCGAGGGCTTCTCGGCCCTGCTCGACGGGCTGACGATCCGGGTCGTGGTCGGCTACCGCCCGGTCGACAAGGCCCGCATCGTCGAGATCTGCGACCGGTTCGCCGACTCGCAGCTCCGCTGGAACACCGCCGCTGCGGTCTAAGGACCCTCCAGCGGGTTGGGCCGGTCGCCCCGCTCCTCCAGGTAGCGGGTGTGGTCGGCCAGCCGCTGCTCGTCGGCGGCGTAGACCGCTTCGGCCACCCGCCGGGTGTCGGCCCGGATCAGGTCGAGCTGCTTCATCAGCTCGGCCGACGGCCGCCCGCCGCCGTACCAGCGGGGTAGCGCCAGGTACGACTCCAGTGACGTCGGCAGGTCGGAGCGCACGACCCGTGACACCGCGTACGCCTGGTCGGGCACGCCGGCCAGCGCGGCCGGCCGGTCGAGGACACCCAGCAGCAGTTCCGCGGTCTCCCGGACCCGTTCCAGTGCGCCGGCGGGCAGCCGTCCGCTCACCGCGTCCACGCGCTTGACCAGCGAGGCCAGGTCGGCCCTCACCGCGGCCGCGTCCTCGGAGGAGTCGCCCGCGACGACCAGCCGTACCCGCTCGGACGGCGTCGCCAGCGCGCCGGCCGCGTAGAGCCCGACGGCCATCACCCACCACCAGGCGCCGCCGAAACCGGCGGCGCCCAGCCCGAGCCCGGCCAGTCCACCGACGCATCCGACGATGTTCTTCCGGGAGCTCAGGTAGACCAGGAACCTATTGGTACCCACGAATCTCCTTGAAGACCGTGTTCAGCGCATCCGTCCGGGCGTCGAACGTCCGCCCGCCGGTCAGCGTCGCGATCTGATCCATCTCGCTGTCGCGGCTCTCGCCGAACAGCACCGGGTACACCGGGACCGTCCGCTGTGCGGCCGGATACCCGGCGAAGAACCTCCGGAAGTCGGCGAGCTTCGGTCCGCTGGTGTTCTCGCCGTCGGTCATGAGGACGATCGACGTGACCGGGCCGCCCGTCGCCGGGCTCGACCGCAGCAGCGCGTACGCCCGGTCGAGCGCCTGGTAGACCGCGGTGCCACCCTCGGCCTTCAACACCGACACCGCGTTCCGGATGCGCGCCAGCGCCGCGTCGGCAGTGCCGTCGGCGGGAACGGTCACCGTCACCGGAGCCTTCACGTCCGACGCGAACGCCAGCAGCGTGATCTCCTCCCGTGCGCGGAAACGGGCGAACCGGCCCGACAGCGTGGTGTCGGCCCCGGTCAGCCCGGTGAGCGCGGCGCGGAGCCGGTTGATCCGATCGCCCTTCATGGAGCCCGACGCGTCGAGCACGTACACCGTGCGGGACGGTCGCCGGATCTCGTTCTGATACGACGACAACAGCGCGTCGACCGCGTCGCGCCGGGCCGGGAACGGCAACTCGATCAGCGTCGGCTTCTTCAGCGGATCGGGCAGCGGCACGGTGGGTTCGATCGGCCGCCGCCGGGTGGCGTCCAGAATGGCTTTCTGACGCTCGGGGGACCGCAGGTCGGTCACCACCCGCGTGTAGGCGTTGCGCGCCGACGCGGAGGCGGAGTCGAGCAGGGTCAGCGGGTAGTCCGCGGTGACCACGCCGTCGCTCGGGTAGACGAGCGTCAGCGGCTCCGGCAGCTTCGCGGTCGCGTTGAGCGACAGCAGCACCGACTCGTAGTTGATCAGCCCGTCGACCGGGGCACCGGGCGACCGGCCGGTCGCCCGTTTCACGTACGCGTCGGCGAGCCAGCCGGACGACCCGGCGGTCAGCGTCTGACCGGCGAACATCGTCTTCAGCCGCGGCCCGACCTTGGCGACGTCGGCGGTGGTCAGCGCGTCGCCGGCGCCGGAGAGCGCGGCCGCGACCCCGACCAGCGCGGAGAAGCCGGTGTTCGACGCCGACGGGTCGGTCATGCCGAACGTGAACTTCTTCGCCGCGGCCGCCGCGGCGATCTGCGCCCAGGTGACCGGTCCGGTGTCCCAGCCGAGCTTCTCGGCCACCGACCGCTTCACGCCGAGCACGACCGGCGAGGTCATGATCTTCTCCTGCGGGCCCAGGTGCGCGCGGGCCTCGGGCAGCAGGCCGAGGTACCGGTTGGACGAGAACCAGACCGCGTCGTACTTCTTGCCCGCGCTCCCGTCCGCGACCGCTTGCGCCCCGTCGAGCGTGCCCGCGTAGTCGAGTTGCACGGTGACGCCGGTCTCGGTCCGCAGGTCGTCCAGGATCGGCTTGAGGTCCTCGAGCTCGCTTCCGGCGAGCACCCGGAGGGTCGTCTCCGGCCCCCGCGTGCCTCCGGAGGACCCGGGGGAGGGATCCGTCGACGGCCCGGTGCAGGCCGCCGTCGCCAGCACCGCGACGAGGACGACGACGAGGCTGCGGACCTGGAGTCTGGGCACCTGGAGTCTGGGCACGCTCAGCCCTCGAGTTCGTTGCGGCGCGACCGGTCGAGATGGGCCGACGACCGCTGCAGCTCGCTGTTGAGCGTCTCCACGGTGGTGGCCATGTTCTCCACCGCGCGCGCCTTGAACGTGTCGATGCTGTCGAGCGTCGTGTAGATCTGGTCGAACGCGGCCTTGAGCGTCGCAACGCCGACGGCCGGGTCGGCGGCGATCTGCTGGATCTGGCCGCTCTGCGCGGCGAGCATCGCGGCGTTCGAGCGGATCAGGTCTTCCGTCGTGCCGCGCAGCGCGGTGACCTGCTCGATGACCTGCTTCTGGTTGGCCAGCGCCTGGGCGATCGTCACCGCGACGCGCAGCGCCGAGACCGTGGTCGTCGAGGCCCGCTCGACGCCCTTGATCAGCTCCTCGTTGCTCCGGCGGATCGTGTCCATGGCCAGGTAGCCCTGGGCGCAGACCGCGAGCTGGACGAGCAGGTCCTGGTACTTCTGGCGGACCGGGAACAGCACGTCGGCACGGAGCGCGTCGGCGTACTGCGGGTCGGTGACTCCGGCGATCTTCGCCTCGACCGCGGCGTCGAGCGCCTGGGCCAGCACCGCGTATTCCTGGAGCTTGCCCATCGTGTCCCAGAGCCGGGTGCGCTCGCCCTGGATCGCGGCGTTGTCGCGACGCAGTTCGTCCTGGCCGGACCGGAGCGCGACGACGATCTTGTTGATGTTCGTGTTCGCGGACTGGTACCGCGAGACCAGGTCACGCAGCTTGTTGCCGAACGGCAGCTTGGAGAGCAGCTTGCGGCCCTTGGCGTTCGGGTCGCCCGGGTCGAGGTCCTCGACGATCCGGCGCAGCTCGACCAGGTTCTTCCCGACCCGTTGCTGGGCGTCGGCACCCTCGCCCTTCGCGCCGGCCAGCGTCGACAGCGACCGGTCGAGCATCCGGTTGGTGACCTGCGCGGACGCCCGGACGTCGGAGTCGCCCAGCGTGGCGACCGAGTTGACCCGGCTCAGGAACTCCGGCGTGCGCGGGTCGAGATCGGCGATCGAGTCGACGAACGTCGCGGCGCGCTCCTCGAGCTGGCTGCGGGTCGCGTCGGCGATCGGGACGAGTGTGGCGGCTCTCTCGGCGGGAATCGCGGCTACCGGCTCCGGGGGAGTCAGTACCAGCGGATCCGGCTCGGGGGGTTGCAGTGTCACGGGGTGGTTCCTCTCAGCGGTCGTACGCGCCGGCGATGGCGGTCAGCAGGCGCTCGAGCGTTTCGTAGGTGGGCGGATCGACGACGTCCACCAGGTCACGGGCCACCGGAGCGGCCGGCGGACCGGCCTTGGTCAGCACCGTGTCGAAGGCTTTCGGGGTGGCCGTGCGGAAGCCGAACGTGGCGGCCAGCCCGGTCAGCGTCGGGTCGCTGGTCAGCAGCTGGCCGACCTGGTTGCCGGTCGGCCGGAGCGGCACCAGCGTGTGCTTGGAGAGCACGGTCGGCGACGGGTAGATCAGCGTCATGTCCGGCCGGATCGAGCCGTCCTTGCGGTTGAGCCGGTCGACGTACTGGGCCTCGTAGACCATCACCATCGGCGTCTTGCTCATGCCGGTGGCGAGGTAGTCCTCGAACGGGCCCTCGGACGAGCTGTCGGTGTACCCCTGGTTGAGGAACAGCTTCGCCATCGTCGGCACGACGTTCCGCTCCTGCGCGGCGTTCTGCACGACGTCGTTCCCGTTCAGCACGTAGGACGCGATGCTGGTGTACATCGCGGCCGAGTTCGACGAGCGCGGGTCGGTCGTGCTGATCAGCACCGACTTGCGGGCCGCGTACGCGGTGTTGCCCGGCAGTGCGTTCCAGCGGGTGTTCTTCGCGACCAGGTCGAGGTACTTCTCCATGTCCAGCACCGTGTACGAGCCGCTCTTGTGCACGACGCCCGCCCGGGTGAGCACCTCGACGATCGGCGTGAACGTCGCGATGGCCATCGGTGAGGTGAACGGCGTGTAGACCCGGCCGGCCTTGCGCAGCCGCTGGATCTTCTCGCCCGCCGGCGCACTGGACGGGAACGCGAACGCGTACTGGTCCAGGTTGACCGTGGTCGCGATCTCCCGGGAGCCGGCCGGGTCGACCTGGACGTCCAGACAGTGGGTGGCGAACGCGTCCTTGACCCGCTGATCCGCGAAGAACGCCGACTTCTCCGAGCCGACGACGCCGCGGACCGTGGTGGTGCTCCGGCAGCCCCCGGCGGTGGTGCCCCGGTCGTCGTTGCCGCGGTTACGGCCGAGGACGGCGACGACCGCTACTCCGACGACCAGCACGACGGCGAGCGCGATGCCCAGCCAACGCCTCAATCCGATGTCCCCATTTCTCCTGAAAGCGCAGCGACTGTTCGGGGGAAAGGCTGCTGTTCAGGCCCCATGGGTCGATCGTGTCGCGGCGAGACAAGCGATGCCGGGTCCGTCGGCCAACACCCGGAATCGGGGTGGTGAACGTTAGGCGAAGCGGACGTGATTACTTGATGCCACGCTCGGCGACGATCGAGGTCGCGGTGAAGCGGTAGGCCCAGATCGTCGGATCCTTGGCCCGGCCGTCGTCGTCGAACGCGAGGTGGCCGGTGAGGCCCTCGTGGTCGTAGCCGTCGACGAAATCCATCATCTGTTCCCGCGAGCCGTTGCCGGCCTCGATCCCGGCCAGGAACACCTGGGCGGCGTCGTAGCCCTCGGCCGAGTAGACGCCGGGGCCGGCGCCGAACATGGCCCGGTAGGCGGTGGTGAACTTCTGGTCGAGGCGCTCGGGAGGCGCGCACGGGCAGAGCGTGATGGTGCCGTCGGCGTACGGCCCGGCGATCCGGAGGAACTGGTCGTCCTTGACGCCGTCGCCGGTGACCAGCGGGGCGGTGACATGTGCCTGCACCAGCGCCTTGCGCAGGCGTCCGGCGTCGTCGTAGTAGCCGCCGAAGAACACGGCGGCGGCGCCGGAGGAGAGGATGCGCCGGGTGACGTCGGCGTAGTTCGTCTGGCCCGGCGTGATCGTCAGGCGGCCGACCATGGCGTCGCCGAGCGCGTCGGCGACGGCCCGGCCCTGCTGGTCGCCGTACTCGGAGCCGTCGTCGAGCACGTAGACGCGCTGGATCTTGAGGATCTCGGTGACGTAGGTCTTGGCGGCGAGTGCGGTGGCGTCGTCGTCGCCGGGGACGCTGTGGAACGCGCGCCAGTGGTTCTTCGACAGCGCGGGGTTCGTGGCCGTGGGCGTGAGGAACGGCAGGCCGGCGGCCTCGAACGTGGCGCCGGTGGCGGCGGTCTCGCCGGAGAACGCCGGGCCGATGACGCCGATCAGGGGCGTGTCGGCGACCAGGCCGGGTGCGAGTTCGACGGCGCGGCCGGCCTCGCCCTGGGTGTCCTTCTTGGTGAGCGTCACCGTGCAGGCGGGGTGCTTGCGGTTGTACTCGGCGACCGCGAGCGTCGCACCGCGGAAACTGTTGATGCCCAGGTCGGGAGCTACGCCGGTGAGTGGGCCGGCCCAGCCGAGGTGACGGCCGCAGACCGGGTTGGTGACGACCGGGGTCGTCTCGTTGCCGGTGGCGGTGTCGTTGTCGCGGCCGTTTTCGAAGTCGGTGATGCGGCTGCGGCCGATGATCAACGCGACGATGACCGCGGCGACGGCGAGGAGGGTCGCGACGACCTGCCACGGTCGCCACGTCGGGTGGCGTGGGGGCGTCGAGGGCGGGGCGGCTGCGGCGATCGGGGAGGCCGGCGGCCGGTGATCGCCGCCGCCGGAGGCCGGGGCGGGGGCGGCTACGGCGGCCGGGGCCTGGGCCTGGGCCTGGGCCGGGGCTGAGGCCGGAGCCGGAGCTGAGGCGGAGGCGGCGTCGACGTACGCCGGGGCGGCCAGGGTGCCCTGGGCTACCACCAGCTCCGGGCTCTCGACGACCGTCGGGCTGATCCCGAGCCGCTGGAACAGCAGCGTCGACGCCAGCGGGATCCGGCTCGACCCTCCGACCAGGAACAACCCGGCGACGTCGGCGGCCGTCACCCCGGCCGCGCGTAACGCGTTCCGGGTCGTGCTCACGGTCCGGTCGAGCAGCGGCCGCGCCAGCCGTTCGATCTGCTCCCGCCCGAGCGGCAGGTCGTCGCCCAGCAACGGCACGTGCACGGTCGCCGACGACGCCCGCGACAGCAGTTCCTTCGCCGTCCGCACGTCGTCCCACAGCAGCCGCGCGGCCCGCCGGTCGGCCGCGTCCTCGGGCCACTCCAGCCGGTGCCAGTGTTCGGCCCCGCGTGGCCCCAGCGCCGCACCGAGATAGCCGAAGATCGCCGCGTCGATGTCCAGGCCGCCGAGATCCCCGAGCCCCTCGGTCGCGGTCGGCGTGAACCCGTCCGGGGTCCGGCGCATCACGGTCGCGTCGAACGTCCCGCCGCCCAGGTCGTACACCACGACGCTCTGCCCGGGCTCCACCGTCACGTCCGGCAGGGCCAGGAACGCGTACGCGGCCGCGACCGGCTCCGGCAACAGCCGCGGCGCGGCGAGCCCGGCCAGCGCCGCCGCCGTGGTCAGCAACCCGAGCCGCCGCGACGCCCAGCTCACCGGGTGCGTGAGCGTCACCGACACCGGCGGACGCCCGGCCACCCGCGTCGCCTCGGCCCGGACGCGCGCCAGCACTGCGGCGATCAGCTGGGTGACCGGCAGCTCGGCGTCCCCCAGAAGGACCGTGCCGTCGTCGATGCGTCGCTTCGGATTCGGTTCGAACCGGTCCGGGCGCGACCGCGCGGCGTGGGCCGCGTCGCGGCCGGTCAGCAACTGACCGCTCGGATCGGCGAAGACCGCGGACACCAGCAACGGCGAGCCGTCGAACAGGAGCGTCTCCGGCGGACCGCCACCCCGGCGCAGCACCGCGACCGTGTTCGACGTGCCGAAGTCGATCCCCAGAGCGGGTCCGGTGGGGTCGGTCATGCGCGCAACCTAGCGCCCGGTCCCTCCGGGCGACGCATCGCGGTAGTAGGCGCCACGCAGCGTCATGTCGACGACGTCGGTGACGTACTGCTCGGCTTGCTCGACCATCTTCGGACGCAGCTCGGCCGGGGTCGCGAGCACGTGCATGAGCACCGCGCCGAACACGCTGTCGATGATCGCCGTGGGATTGGCCTCGGCCGGGAGCGAACCGGCGTCCACGGCGTCCCGGACCAGCTGACGGGTCCGGCGCACCGCGGGCGTGATGACCTCGCGGTGGAACAGCTCGAGCAGTTCCGGGTCCTGCGGCGCCTCGACGTAGAGCCGCAGCAGCGCGTTCCCGCCCGGAGCCAGGTAGCGCTCGAGGCTGCTCAGCGCGGTCCGCAGCAGCGTGTCGCGCAGGCTCAGCCCGTCGACGGACGTCGGCGCCGGTTCGACCCGGGCGATCGCGTCGACCAGCAGTGCCCGGCGGTCCTTCCAGCGGCGGTAGAGCGAGTCGCGGCTGACGTCGGCGGCGCGGGCGACCGCCTCGAAGTTGAATCCGGCCCAGCCGTGGTCGCCGTAGATGGCGAGGGCGGCGGTCGCGATCCGGTTCTCGACCTCGGGATTGCGCGGACGGCCCCGTGCGGTCCTGACCAACGCCACCTCCCCGGCGTTTTGCCGACGATCGTCGTCGGTTAATAATTGCCGACGACGATCGTCGGCATTATCGTCGGAGTGTAGTCGGGCCCGAGGGAGACAGCGGTGGCAGCGAGCGGGATCGTCGTGCTGGGTACCGAGCAGCAGGCGGCCTGGGGGCGCCGGGAGATGCCACCGGTGGAGAAACTCCCCGCCGGGCTCTGGTCGGTGCCGGTGCCGATCCCCGACAACCCGCTGCGGTACACGCTGAGCTACCTCGTTCCGGGTGACACCGGCGTGGTGGTCGTCGATCCGGGCTGGAACGACGACGAGACCTGGGCCGCGCTCGTGTCGGGCCTGGGCACGGCGGGGTTCGCGCTGAGCGACGTGATCGGCGTGGTAGCGACGCACGTCCACCCCGATCACCACGGGCTCTCGATGAAGCTGCGGGCCGAGACCGGCGCGTGGGTGGCGATGCACCCGGCCGAGCGCGACTCGATGCCGCAGCGCTTCGGCATCACGACGGGGGAGCAACGGCACGCCGGGATGTCGCAGATCCTGCGGGTGTCGGGCGCGTCCGAGGACGAGATCGAGGCCCTGCTCGGCGGCGGCGACCCGCGCAGCCAGCCCGACTTCCGGATGGCCGAACCCGACGTGCTGCTCGCGGACGGGGACCTGGTCCCGCTGCCCGGGCGGCGGATCCGTACGGTGTGGACGCCCGGGCACACGCCCGGCCACATCTGCCTGGCCGAAGAGGACGCGAAACTGCTCTTCACCGGCGACCACGTGCTGCCGCGGATCAGCCCGAACATCGGCCTCGGCCCGTCGCAGGACGCGGAGCCGCTCGCCCGGTTCCTGGAGTCGCTGGCGAAAGTCGCCGCGTTCGACGACCACGACGTGCTCCCGGCGCACGAGTACCGGTTCCGCGGGCTGGCCGCGCGCACCGCGGAGCTGATCGCGCACCACGAGGAGCGCTGCCAGGAACTCGTCGCGGTCGTGCGTTCGTCGGGGGAGCCGACGACGTGGGAGATCGCGAAGACGCTGACCTGGTCGCGCCCCTGGGAGGAGATCGGCCGGATGCGGTTCGCCGCGCTCGGCGAGACCTCCGCCCACGTCCAGTACCTGGTCGCCCGCGGCGAGCTCGCCTGGGTCCCGGAGGACGCCCCCCGCGTCCGCGTCGCCTAGGCCGGGCCTCCGCGGTCGGGCGGACGCCCGGACCGAACGAGAGGAGCAGCCGGACCGGGGTCAGGACACGGCCGGGCTGCGCCATTCGATCAGGACCGTGTCGCGCCAGGCACCGTCGCGCCGGCCGATCCGACGAACCGGTGCGACGGCAGGCGGGCCGCCGAGAACGTCTCCGACGACGGCACCGAGGTCTCGAACGTGGCCAGCCCGGTGGCCATCCCCAGCCGGTAGATCTCGAGCACCGCGTCGGCGTGCTCCGAAGCCATCGCGAGGATCACGGGGCCGCGAACAGGCCGGTTTCCGGCGGCAGGTCGGCGATCGAACTCTCCAGGCGCTGGTGATGCGTGGCCGACAGCGCGAGCAGCGCGTCGGCGTCGCGGGCCACGAACGCGGCCAGCATCGCGTGGTGATCCGCGTGCAGCGCGGACCGCTCCTCGACCCCGATGTAGGCCATCGGACGGCACGGCTCGGTGACGTTCCAGGCCGACTCCAGGACGTAACGCAGCCGCTGCATCCCCGACGGAGCCAGCAACGCCATGTGGAAGCGCCGGCTCTCCCGGTGGTAGCCGGCCGAGTCGTCGTCGGTCACCGCCTGCTCCAGCGCGGCCAGTGCCTCCCCGGCCCGGACGTCGTCGCGGGGCCCGGCCAGACCCACGGCGGCCGACAGCGCGGCCGCCTCCAGCACCCGCCGCACCACGTACACCTCGCGGAGCTCGGCCAGCGTGAGCTGGGCGACCGCGTAGCCGCCGCGCGGACGATGGTCGACGAGACCCTCGCCGATGAGCGTCATCAGCGACTCGCGGACCGGGATCAGGCTGATCGCGAACTTCTCGGCGACCTCGCCGACCGCGATCGGCGCTCCCGGCGGCACCTCACCGGCCAGGATCACCCGGCGCAACTCGTTGAGCACCTCGGCCCGGGACGCCCCGGGAATCGGCGCCACCTTGCTCGCGAAGTAGGACGATCGCTTCTTCGGCGCCATGGCCGCCACCTCCCGCAAATACGGTAGGGGCAGACGGTTTCCCACCGATGTCGAACGACCGCAATAGCCCGGTGTAGGCCTTCGGCGGCGGGGGTGCGTACTCCAGCCGCGTGCTGGTCCGCAGCCCGAGCGCGACCAGGCCCTCCACCATCTTCGTGGCCGCCGCGACGCCGTCCACGACCGGGACGCCGACCGCCGCGCTGATCCGCGCGCAAAGGTCCGCCATTCCGGCGCACCCGAGCACGATCACGTCGGCCTCGTCCTCGATCACCGCGCGCCGGCACTCCTCGGTGATCCGCGCCTCGGCGGCCGGCGACTCCAGATCCAGCACCGGGATCTCGCAGGCCCGGACCCGCCGGCACGCGTCCGCCAGACCGAAACGCGACGCGAGCTCCCAGGCGCGCCCGGCCGTCCGGCCCAGCGTCGTGACGACGCTGAACCCGCGGCCGAGCAGGACCGCGGTGCGCATCGCGCCCTCGGCGATGCCGAGGACCGGGCCGGCCGCGAGTTCGCGGGCCGCGTCGACCCCGGGGTCGCCGAAGCACCCGACGACGTACCCGTCGGCCTCTCCGGCCGCGATGACCTGCAGCAGGCCGGGAACGGCGAGCGCCTCGTCGTAGTGGCTCTCGATCGAGGCCGGGCCCATCGGAGACGTCACGGCCTCGATCGTCGTGCCGACCGCCGCGACCGCGGCCGCGCACGTTCCCATCTGCCGGGTCATCGATTCGGTCGTGTTCGGGTTGATGATGCGGATCAACACGAGGGTCTCCCACGACGAAGGCGGCGGAGGCCGTGCGGGCCTCCGCCGCGCCGAGCGTCAGGCGTCCACGGACGCCGGGGCCGAGTGCGGAATCCGCGACTTCAGCCCGATGTAGACCGCGAACGAGATCCCGGCCCCGATGAACCAGCTGAACGCGGCCACGTCGGACGACGCGGTGAACACGACGACCACGCCGATCACCGCGGCGATCGCGGTCGCGAGGATCGCTACCGGGTTGTACCCGCGGACGTAGTGGTACCGGCCGCGCGGGCTCAGCGTGTAGAGCTCGTCGACGACGACCTGCTGCTTCTTCACCAGGTAGTAGTCGGCGATCAGGACGCCGTAGAGCGGGCCGATGAACGCGCCGAGGACGTCCAGGGTGTAGTGGATCGTGTCCGGCGAGTTGTAGAGGTTCCACGGCGTGATCAGCACCGAGCCGACCGCGGCGATCATGCCGCCGGCCCGCCAGCTGATCCGCTGGGGCGAGACGTTCGAGAAGTCGAACGCCGGCGAGACGAAGTTCGCGACGATGTTGATGCCGATCGTGGCGATCATGAACGTCAGCGCGCCCAGCACCACCGCGAACGTGCTGTCGAGACGGGCCACGGTCTCGACCGGGTCGGTGATCAGCTCGCTGAAGACCGGACGGGTCGCCGCCGCGGTCACCACGACGAGGATCGCGAAGACCAGGAAGTTGACCGGGAGCCCGAGGAAGTTGCCTTTCTTGACCGCGCCGAACGTCTTGCCGTAGCGGGCGAAGTCGCCGTAGTTCAGCATGGGGCCGGAGAAGTAGGAAACGACCAGGGCGATCGCGATGATCGTTTCCTGCCAGGCCGGCCAGCCGGTGAGCGTCTCGCCGCTCTCCGACAGGTTGAAGTCGAGATTCGACCATCCGGCCTTCCAGACCAGATATCCCGCCAGCAGGAACATCACCAGATAAACGGCCGGACCGCAGAAGTCGATGAATTTCTTGATCGCTTCCATTCCGCGCCAGAACACGACCGCCTGCAGTACCCACATGACGCCGAACCCGGCCCAGCCCAGCGCGGACAGGCCGAGGAAACCGTGCTGGTCGACGTCGGCCCAGGGCGCGAGCCCGGAGTCCAGCCGGAGTGCGACCACGATCAGCGCGGCCGACGCCAGATACGTCTGGATGCCGTACCAGGCCACCGCGATCAGGCCGCGGATGATCGCCGGGATGTTGGCGCCGAGCACGCCGAACGGGATCCGGGAGGCGACCGGATAGGGCGTTCCGGTGCGCTGCGAGGGTCTGGCGACCAGGTTGCACAGGAAGTACACGATCGTGATGCCGACGAGCAGCGCGATCAGTACCTGCCAGGCGACGAGCCCGAGCGCGAACAGGCTACCCGCGGTGAGATAGCCGCCGACGCTGTGGACGTCGGACATCCAGAACGCGAAGAAGTTGTACGAGGTCCAATTCTGTTTCCTGAGCGGCGCGAGGTCTTCATTGGCCAGCCGGGGGTCGTAGTCCGGTTTGATCAGACTGTCACCGGCCGCGTTGTGGTGCGTCTCCGCGGGTAACGACTCGGTGGCTTTGACTTCGGTCATTTGGCCTCCTCGGTGGGCAAGCCGCAATCGGTTCGTGGTGACGTTAGGGCCGCGAAATTGCGCTTCTATTGCCGTGCGGATATATCTGCCGTTCGCCCGGGTGCGCTGTACACGAATGGGGCGCGCGTGACGCCGGTGGTGTGTTCCGCTCCGGTCCGGGCCACGGCCGGCCGTGAACCTTCTTCCGGCGGCACCCGTGTCAGCGTGGGATCCACCCAGCATGAGGGGCCACCGTGACCGTACTGACCCTGACGCCCGGCACGTTCCGGGCGGACCGCCGAATCGAGCTCGGCACCGTCCCACGCGTGCCACCGAAACGTCAGGCCGCACCGGCCTACGGGCAGCCGGGCAGCGCGGTGCCCTACAGTCAGGGTCTGTCTCGCGACGCGGTGCCACGAGGGGAGCGGCGGATGGTCCGAAGCGCTGGTCAGCGACCCGGCCCGGCTGGGAACGAAGCGCTGATCCGGTCGCTGTTCGCCGAGCACGGACGCGCGTTACTGGCCTACGTCACCCGCCTGACCGAAGACCGATCACTGGCCGAGGACATCGTCCAGGAGACGATCCTCCGGGCCTGGCGAAATCCCGACGTGATGGTGAACGGCAAAGGCTCGGTGCGGGGCTGGCTGCTCACGGTGGCCCGCAACATCGTCATCGACCACACGCGCGCCCGGGCGGCCCGGCCCACCGAGGTTCCCGAGGTGCCCTACAAGCCGCCGGTTGCCCGCGACCACGCCGATCACGTCGTCAACCAGATGGTCGTGATGGACGCGCTGGAGCAGCTGCCGGCCGAGCACCGTGACGTCCTCATCCAGATCTACCTGCGGGGCCGCACCATCAAGGAGGCGGCCGACGCGCTCGGAGTTCCGGTCGGGACCGTGAAGAGCAGAACGTTCTACGCGCTGAGAACCTTGCGCGATTCGTTCGGCGGGCGCGACGCGGGCCTGGGGATGGTGACCCGATGACCGCGCCGCACGGACACGTCGACATCGCCGGCTACCTGTTCGGCCTGCTCGACCCGGCCGACTACCGCCGGGTCGAGGAACACCTCGCGACCTGCCCCGCCTGCCGCCACGAGGTCACGATCCTGCGCGAGATCGAGGACGCGCTGGACGAGGTCCCGCCGGAGCTGTTCATGGACGGCCCGGATCCGGAGGCCGACCTGCTGCTGCAGCGCACGCTGCGGGCGGCCCGGGAAGAGTCCGCGGCCAAGCCCGGCCGGGGCCGGTTTCTGATCGCCGGGGCCGCCGCCGTGGTCGCGCTCGCCCTCGGAATCGGTGGCGGCGTCATCGTCGGACGCTCGGGCGAGCAGCAGCCATTGGCGGCCGGACCGTCGGCCTCGGCCACCGTGCCCGGCAGCCGGACGGTCAGCGCCACCGACCCGTCGACCGGGGCGCACCTGACCGCGACCATGGTGCCCGCCGCCGGCTGGGTGCACGTGAACGCGGTGATCAAGGGCATCAAGGCCGGCGAAGAGTGCCGGATGGTCGTGCACGGCAAGGACGACGTCGACGAAGACGCGGGCAGCTGGGTGATCTCGGAGAAGGCGGCCAACGCCACGAACGGCTGGATGGTCACCGGTAACGCCGCGATCGGGCCCGACAACGTCGAGTCGATCGAGATCGTCACCACCGCGGGCCGTCATCTGGTTACTGTCGAGATGTGATCCCGGACGAACCGGCGGACGATGGGCGAGACCGGACTTTGCTCAGCCTGGGCCTGGTCTTCCTCGCGTTCGTGGTCGTCGCGGCGTCCTGCGTTGGTGGCGTCGCCGGGCTGAAGCGGCTCTACGGCCGTCCGCCCGCGCCGGAGATCGACAGTGCCGGGCTGGTAGCGGCCCGGGCGGACGCCGCGCGCCGGGTCGCCGAGGTGGTCGGCGGGATCGCGCCGGCCGGGACCTCGGCGGTCGAGTCGGCCCAGGTCGACGCGTGCTTCCGCGGCTCGCGGGAGTTCATGCGGTGGGACCGATTCTCCTGGCGGTGCTCGAGCAGGCACATGTCGGTGCGATCGGTCGCGCTCACGAGCATGCCGGGGGCGATCCGCGCGGCCCAGGCCGAGCTCGTCGGTGCCGGGTGGCACAAGGAGTACGACTACCTCAACCAGGGCCTGACCGATCGCGTGCTGGCCGACCCGACCGTGACACCCGGCCCGTCGTCGTCACCGACCGACGGAGCGCTGGCCGGCACCGTGCAGGCGGCGGGCTACTCGCTCGGCGGCACCCAGGTGACGCTCGGCTTCGGACGGCCGTCGCCGGGCTTCGTCCAGGACTGTCTGCTGTTCCAGCAGGTTCAGCTCGGATCGTCGACGCAGCCGTACTGGATCGAGCGCGGTGCGGTGCTGCGCGGCGGGCCACTCCAGGCCGTCGGCCCGCGGACGCTGCTCCTCACCGTCACCGCCCAGCGCACGTGGTTCAGTCGCTGACGTGTCCGGACGCCCGGCCGGGTGGCCGCGTGCCGACGCGGTGGTGGCGGGTCAGTAGGGTCGGACCGATGTCCGAAACCACGCCGGTCGACGAGGCCTTCGAGGCGCCCGAGGCCCCCGAGGGCGCGCTGGAAGACGTCCTGCTCGGCGACGAGGCGGTTCCGGCCGTCCGGCGGCGCAAACGGACGATCGTGCTGCTCGTGGCCGCGTTCGTCGTGCTCGTGGCCGGCTGCCTGGTCGGCTCGGTCGTGGTCACCGGCGTCGTCCACCGCGACCCGCCGCCCGACCTGCGGAGCGACGCGCTGGCCGACGCGTTCGACGGCGCGGCGGAGCAGACCGCCGCCGCGGCCGCGGTCGTCCGGCAACGCGACACCGTCGCGGTCGGCACCGCGCAGGACGCGACCTGCTACAAGGGCTCGCACTGGAGCACCTCACCAGACGACTTCGACTGGCTCTGCGCGACCAGGCAGACCGAGGTGCTCGCGATCGCGCAGACCGGCCTCGAGCAGGCGGTGAGCGCGGCTCAGGACCAGCTCGTGCGGGCGGGCTGGACGGTGGCGTCCGACCGGGTCGCCGCCGGCCGGTCGAGGCCGTTCGCGGAGAACGCCGCCGCCTACGACAAGGACGGCACCCGGGTCACGCTGAGCTTCGGCCGGGCCGCTCCCGACAGCGTCTCCGCGGCCGTGCGCCTGCAGTACGTCGACGTCGGCACGGCGTCGAAGCGTCATTGGGATCTCGCGTCGAGCACGCTGGAGGAGTCGCGGCTGGCCGGCGCAGCGACCCGCCCCGCCGACGCACTGATCGTCGTCACCGCCCAACGCACCTGGTTCCGCAACTAGACCCGAGGCAGGCTGGGGGCATGAGACCGCACCCGACCCGCCGCCCATCCGAGCAGGAAACGGATGAACCCTTTTTCGTCGCGCGACGTGCTCACCTGGTGAACTTCTGTCGCACCCACGCGGTGATTCCTGCCGAGCCCTCCCTGGACCCGACAGCCGAAGGTGGTGACCGATGACCACGACCGCTCCGGCGACCGTCCGTGTCCTCGCACGAGCCACGCTCCCGACCCGCCACGGGGTCTTCGACGCCGTGTGCTTCTCCGGCAGCGACGACGTCGAGCACTTAGCGTTGTCGATGACGACGCCGCCGGCCGGTCCACCCGGCGGTGAACCACCGATCGTGCGGGTGCACTCGGAATGCCTGACCGGCGAGGCCCTCGGCTCCCAGCGCTGCGACTGCGGCCCCCAGCTCGACACCGCGCTGCGGATGGTCGCCGAGACCGGCCGCGGCATGGTGCTCTACCTGCGCGGACACGAGGGGCGGGGCATCGGCCTGGCCCAGAAGATCCGGGCGTACGCGCTGCAGGAGGCCGGTCTCGACACGGTCGAGGCGAACCTCGAGCTCGGCGAGCCGGTCGACCGGCGCAGCTACGGTCCGGCGGCGGCCTACCTCCGCCAGATCGGCGTCGACTCGATCCGGCTGCTGACCAACAACCCCGACAAGGTGGCCGCCCTGCGCGCCGCCGGGGTGCAGGTCTCCGAGGTGCTGGCGATGCCGGCCGCGGCGGTGCCGGCCAACGAGGTGTACCTGACCACGAAGTCCGAGCGGATGGGCCACCGCGGCCTCCGTCCCGGCGACGAGGCGCTGAGCTAGACCCGAGCGGGGCGTGGCGAGGGCCACGCCCCGCTCGCGGTTCTCTTCACTTGCTCCCGGGGGCCGGCTCGATCGGCGAGGCGAGGTCCGAGAGGCGCTCGAAGTCGGCCACACGCCTCCGGATCTCAGCGTCGGTGAGGTCCCGGCCGCGGTCGAACCTGCCCGGCGCCGCGACGGCCAGGCGCCACGACTGTTGCCGGCAGGTAGGACGAGCGCTCGTTGCCGGAGGTCTGAAGACAGCGCCTCGAGGAGCGTCGCGCGCGGCTCGCGACGGTCTCGAGCCGATCCCGTTCACGGGGTCCTACCTGCTCGGGTTCGCCGCCGTGCTCGCGTTCCTCATGCTGTCGGGAATCGTGGCGTTCGCCCGCGCCGACCACTGGCCTCGCGGTGCGGATGCTCGGCCCGGGACCGCGCGGCGACTACGAGCGGCGGATCGCCGAACTGTCGGTGGCCCGCACCGAGGCCGTGACGGCGGTGGACGGCGAACGGCGTCGGATCGAGAGGGACCTGCACGACGGCGTCCTTGGCGGAGGGCGGCTACAGCCGGCGGGTGCTCGCCGTGCTGCGGTATCTCAGCGCCTGACTCGGCGCGGCCGGGTTGAGGCCGAGTGCGGCGACGGCGGCCACCACCGCGATGGCGGCGATCACCGCCCAGGCGCGGCGGAACGCCTCGGGCTCGCTGGTCGTGAGCACCGCGACCAGCACGCTCACGCCGAGCACGGTGCCGACCTGCCGGCTCATGTTGACCACCGCGCTCCCGGTCGCCGACCGGGCCGGTGGCAGCGACGCGGTCGCGGTGGCCAGGATCGTCGGCAGCGTCAGCCCGACCCCCACACCGCCGAGCAGCCAGCCCGGCAGGATCTCGGTGGCGTAGGCCGGCGTCGGGCCGACCGACGTCAGCATCAGGACGCTGCCCGCCGCCCACAGGAGGCAGCCGGTCGCGGCCAGCCACCCGGCCGGAACCCGGCGGATCAGCGCGGCGCCGCCGAGCGCGAAGATCGGCACCATCAGCGGCCCGGGAGCGACCGCCAGACCGGTTCTGACCGCGGAGTAGCCCCAGACCTCCTGCAGCCAGAGGATCCCGGCGAGCAGGCCGGCCGCGAACGCGGCGCTGAAGATCCAGACGGCGACGTTGGCCCAGGCGAACGTCCGGGCCCGGAACAGTGCCAGGTCGATCAGCGGGGACGGATGGCGCGCGGTGTTCAGCGCGAACCCGGCGAGCGCGGCCGCGGCGACCACCAGCGAAGCGACCACTCCACTGCTTCCCCAGCCCCAGTCGTTGCCCTCGACCAGCGCCAGTGCCAGCGCGCCGATTCCCACCGTGAGCGCGGCGGCGCCGACCAGATCGAGGTCGGTGGCCGGGTCGGGCACCCGGTAGTCGGGCACCGCGCGCAGGGCCGCGATCACGAGCACGACACCGGTCGGCACGTTGATCAGGAAGATCCAGCGCCAGGACAGTTCGACGAGCAGCCCGCCGACCACCGGGCCGATCGCGGCGGCGGCCGCGTTCGTCGCGGCCCAGATGCGGACCGAGAGGGCGCGGCGGGCGGCCGGCACCGCGTGCAGCAGCAGGCCCATGCTCGTCGGCGTGAGCGCGGCCGCGCCCACCGCCTGCACCAGCCGGAACGCCACCAGGACGCCGACCGAAGGCGCCGCCGCGCAGGCCGCGCTGGCCGCGGTGAACACCACCAGCCCGGCGACGAACGCCCGGCGGTTGCCGACCCGGTCGGCCAGCCGCCCGATCGGGATGAGCAGGGCCGCGTAGACGATCGCGTATCCGTTCAGGATCCAGCTCAGGTCGCCGAGCGTGTGGCCCGGGAAGCTCGCACCGATGTCGGCGAACGCGACGTTGACGACGAACAGGTCGAGACCCGCCAGAAAGGGCGCGCCGCACAGGATCGCGAGCACCTGGCTTGACTTCTGCATAGCCAGGGACGCTACGGGGCTGGCTACGGTCGTGTCCAGTCAGGGGTACCGTTGTCCACATGCCGATGCGACTCGAGGGCCCGCTGGCCGACCGGTCCGGCTGGCAGGCCGACGCGTGCTCGGTCGGGAAGGCGATGGACGTCGTCGGGACGAGGTCGGCGATGCTGCTGATCCGGGAGGCGTTTTACGGCACGACGCGGTTCGACGACTTCGCCCGGCGCGTGGGCATCACCGACGCGATCGCCGCCGCCCGGCTGAAAGAGCTGGTCAGCGCCGGGATCTTCAGCAAGCGGCCGTACCGCGAGCCGGGGCAGCGCACCCGGAACGAATACGTGCTGACGCCGATGGGGCAGGACCTGCTACCCGCGGTGCTCGCGCTGATGCAATGGGGAGACCGGTACCTGCAGGAGAACGGCGAAGGCCCGCTCGACGTCGTGTACGGCAGCAGCGGCGAGCGGGTCGAGGTGACGGCCCGCACGCACGACGGCACCGCCCTCGACGCGGACAGCCTCCACGTCCGCGTCAATCACCGGCGACCTCGGTAGCCGCCGGGGCCGCGGGCGGGCTCGCTACCGCCTCGCGGAGCGTCTTGCGGTGCCAGAGCACCAGCTCCGGGCCCGGGTTGATGCCCAGCTCCGCCACCAGCTGCTGCCGGTGGTTGTCGTACCGGGCCAGTGCCTCGTCGACCGGCTCCAGCCGCAGCAGTTCGAGCAGCACCTCCTCGTCGCGGGGCAGCTCGTCGGCGAGCGCGCACAGCAACGGCAGCGCCGGACCGGACTCGCCCAGCCGGGCGAGCGCCAGCGCCCGTGCCCGCACCAGCACCCGGTGAACCCCCGCGGCCTCGCCCGGCTCCGGCGAGCCGGGCTGGGCCTCCGACGGCGAGCCGGGCTGGGCCTCCCGCGGCGAGCCGGGCCGGGCCTCCGGCGGCGGGCCCGACTCCCATAGCTCCAGGCCGGCCTCGGCCGCGGCCAGCGCCGCCGAAGGGTTGCCCTCCGCGGCCGCGAGGTCGGCCGCGTCTACCAGCTCGTGCAGCCGGGCCAGGTCAATCGTCACGTCAAAAGCCTAGGGCCTGGTTCAAGGGCCGGCACCGCCGGCCGGACACGCCCACGGCGGCCTGAACCCGGGAAACAGACCCTGTTCACACCGGTGGCGGGGAATCACGGGGTACGTGGACTGAACCCTGTCGCCGGGATTCCGTAGGCTGGCTCTCGACGCGGGAGGGGTCGGTGCGGGTCTTCGTCAGCAGCACGTCCGAGGAGTCGGCGCAATATCGGCGGGCCGCTCTCGCGGTCTGCCGCCGTCTCGGCGGCGATCCGGTCGACGCCGAGCTCACTCCCGACCCCGCGGAACGGCGGGCCGCCCTGCAGAGTTGCGATCTCCTGATCTTGCTGGTCGGCGCGGAGTTCGGCGCGGGCCCGGAGGGAACGCACGCGTCGTACCTCGAGCTCGAGTACGAGTGGGCGGCCGCCCGGGCCCGCCCGCGGATCCTGCCGTTCGCCGTCGGCGAGTCCGCCCGCGACAGCGACGTCGGCCGTTTCGCGATCGTGCTGCGCACCCGGCACGGCCTCACCGAGGCGCCCACCGTCCCGAAGTTCCGGGCCGCGCTGCTGCGCTCGCTCGCTCCCTACGCCGGGGATCCGCTCCCCGAGCCCGTCGTCCCGGCCCCGCCGGCGTTCCACGCGGTCCCGCCGTACGCGGGCAGCGCGCCGTTCACCGGCCGGACCGACGCGCTGGCGACGCTCGACGTCTGGGGACGTTCGTCCGACCCGGTGCTCGTCGTCGAATCGATCGGCGGCATCGGCAAGAGTGCGCTGACCTGGCACTGGGCTCAGAACCGCGCACCCGAGGTGATCGAGGGCCTGCAGGGCCGCTTCTGGTGGAGCTTCTACGGCGGCTCGGCGTCGATCGTCCGGTTCCTGCGCGAGGCGCTGGTCTACCTCTCCGGGCGCTCGCGGGACGACGTCGGCCGCCTGGGCCGCACCGAGCTCACCGACGCCGTGCTCACCGCGTTAGGGGAGAAGCCCTACCTGATCGTGCTCGACGGGTTCGAGCGTCTGCTCACCGCCTACCACCGCTTCGACCCTTCGAAGCTGCGCGACGAGGACGTCGAATCCGCCCGCCGGTCGCTGATCGAGCCGCACGCCGACGAGGTGATCCGTGCGCTCTGCTCGGCCGGCCCGTCGAAGGTGCTGATGAGCACCCGGCTGATGCCCGACGTCGTCGCGGGCCGGTTCGGCCGCCGGGCCGACGGCATCGCCCACCTGCGCCTCCCCGGTCTGACCGACGACGACACGGCCGCGCTGCTCGACCGGCTGGGCCTGGAAGAGACGGGCGACGCCCGGGAGTTCTTCCGCGGCCTCGACAACCACCCGCTGCTGGTCGGCATCGTCGCCGGGCTGGCGCGCGAACACCCGGGCGGCCTCGACGGCTGGCTCGCCGACCCGGACGGCGGCGCCGGTCTCCGCCCGGACGACAAGGCCGACGCCGGTCTCGGCCCCGACGTGGGCCTGGCCCGGCGTCGCGCCCGGCTGCTCGACGCGGCGCTCGCGGCCGCCCCCGGCCCGCACCGCCAGTTGCTCGGCTGGATCTCGGTGCTACCGGGCGCCGTCGACTGGCCGACGATGGAGGCGATCAACCCGTTCCGGGCCGAGAACGCCCGCGACTGGGACACCCCCGGCGACGAGGCCGACGCCCGCCTCGACGTCGCGCTGACCGACCTGGAAGAGCGCGGCCTGCTCTGGTGGGACCGCGCCGACAACACCTACGACCTGCACCCGATCGTCCGCGCCTACGTGCACGACACGCTGGAGGCACCCGACAGGGTCGCGGCCAACGAGCGGATCCGCGACCACTTCCAGGCCCTGCCCCAGGAAGATCCGGCCGCGGCCACCAGCGTCGAAGACCTCCGGCAGACGCTGACGCTGTTCTACGCGCTGGTCGGGGCCGGTCAGATCGCCGAGGCCGGCACGGTCTGGACCCGTGGCCTGGGCGACCCGCTGCTGATGAACCTCGGTGCGGCCACCACGGTCGTCGAGCTGCTCTCGCCGCTGGCCGCGGACGGCAGCCGCGCGGTCCGCGCCGACCTCGCGATCGCGTACTTCCTGCTCGGCCAGTACACCGTGGCCGGCGCGCAAGACACCAGCCTGCTCGCCGACGCGCTGCTGGCCCGCAACCCCGAGGCGGTGGCCCGTAGCCTCGCCCGGCTCGCCGTCGACCAGGCGGCAGCGGGATCCGAGCTCGTCGCCGCGCGTCTGCTGGAGCTGTACGCCGAGGTCCGGGACGCCGGGGGAGCCGGTAGCGCGAAGTCGGATCCCTGGTTGCTCGGCGAGCGCGGCATCGCCGCGATCCGCTGCGGCCGCTACGACGAGGGCCTGGGGCTGCTCGACGAGGCCGACAAGGCCGCTGCTGCGCAGCGGTACTACCTCGATCCGGGGTCCGAGGGGTACTGGCGCTGCGTGGCCGCGTTCGCGGTCGGCTCGCTCACCGACGAGCAGCTGGACGCGGCCGAGGCGCGGTCCGGCGAGTGGCGGCACCGCCGCCGGGTGACCCAGCTGCGGGCCGAGTGGCTCCTGAGGTCCGGTCGTTATGCGGACGCTCTGCAGGCGGACGCCGCCGTCGAACGCTTCGATCGGGACGCCGGGCGGGAGACGACGCCGGCGACGAGCGCGTACCTGCTGGCCCGCCTCGGGCGTCGCGAGGAGGCGGAAGAGGCCGTGACCGACGCGCTCGAGCGGCTCGCCGGGTTGCACGCGTCCGCGCGTCCGCACGGCCGGGTCGGGCGGGCGCTGCTCGCGCTCGATCGCCGCACCGAGGCCGCCGACCAGGCCTGGCTGGCCTACCGTCAGGCCTGGCGCGACGGGCCGCCGATGGCCGACGACCTGGCCCTGCGTGATGCCAGGGAGCTGCTCGAGGAACTCGGTGAACCGGAGCCGGAGCTGAGCCCGACCGACCCGGCGTCGGTACGGGTGCCGCTGGAGAAAGAGGTCTCGGCGTTCGTCCGGTACCTGGAGGAGCGCTGACCGATCTGATCGACGAGCCCCCAGCTCAGCGCCGTGGGAGCGTCGATCCGCCGGCAGCTCGATGCCCCGCGACGGCGGTCAGCACGTCCAGATCGCGGACACCGATGATCAGGGGTTCCTCCGGCGGGCTCGGGGAGCGGCCGACCGGGGCGGATCGGCACGCAGGTGGTCGCGGACCTTGGTGAGCGCCTCGCCGAGCGCGGTGATCTCCCGGCGGCTGAGCGGGTCGATCAGCAGCCGCCGCACGACGCCGATGTGGCCGGAGAGCACGTCCTCGATGCGCTGCCGCCCCTCGGCGGTCAGGCTGAGCGTCGTGCTGCGCTCGTCCTCCGGCGACGGCGTGCGCACGACCAGACCGGCCTTCTCCAGCAGGCCCGCCTGGTAGGTGAGCCCACTGCGGCTCACGACCAGGTCGTCGGCCAGATCGGTCATCCGCAGCCGCCCGCCGGGCGCCTCCCGCAGCGTCATCAAGACCTTGAATTGGACGTTGGTGAGCCCGCCGTCCGTCCGTAGCTGTTGATCGACCGCGTGTTGCACCAGGCTGCTGACTTCCATCAGCGCGAAGAAGGCCCCGAGCTCGGTGGCGTCGAGGCGCTCGGGATCCGTCACGGACACGGATTGTACTTGCTTCGAATTCGAAGCGTGGTGCGGTCGGGCGGTGCATTGACATCGAAGCGGTCGGCCGGCCGATGACGGCCGTTCGATCCGCCGGCGGCTGACCGGGGCGGCGCCGGCGGATCGAGTCGCTTTACCGGTCGGCGGTCGCCAGCTCGCGCTTCTCCGGTGCTCCGTGGTCGTTGTCGAGCATCGTGGCCTCGTCGAACGGGGCCTCGCCCGCCATCACCCGCAGCGCCTGCTCCCGGTCGAACCCGCCGGTCCACACACCGATCAGGATCGTCGCGACCGAGTTGCCGGCGAAGTTCGTCAGGGCCCGGGCCTCGGACATGAACCGGTCGATGCCGACGATCAGCCCGACGCCGTCGACCAGCGCCGGTTTGTGGGCCTGCAGGCTGCCGGCGAGGGTGGCCAGCCCGGCGCCGGTGACCCCGGCCGCCCCCTTGGACGCGATCATCATGAACAGCAGCAACCCGAGCTGCTCGCCGATCGACATCGGCTGGCCCATCGCGTCGGCGACGAACAGCGACGCCATCGTCAGGTAGATCGCGGTGCCGTCCAGGTTGAACGAGTACCCGGTCGGCACGACGATGCCGACCGTGCCCCGGTCGACCCCGAAGTGCTGCATCTTCGCGATCAGCCGCGGCAGCGCCGACTCCGAGGACGACGTCGAGAGGATCAGCAGGAACTCGCGGGCCAGGTATTTGAACAGCGACCAGATACCGATCCGCGCCACCGTCCAGAGCAACAGGCCCAGGATCAGGAACACGAAGATGATGCAGGTGACGTAGAAGCCGAGCATCACCTGGAGCAGCGCGGTCAGCGCCTTCCACCCGGTCTGGCCGACCACCGCGGCGATCGCGCCGAACGCACCGATCGGGGCGACCCACATGATCATGCTCAGGATCCGGAACACCAGCTTCTGGAAGTAGCCGATGCCCGTCACGATCTTCTGACCGGTCTCGCCCATCGCCTGGACGGCGAACCCGGTGAGCAGCGCGACCAGCAGCGCCTGCAGCACGACGCCCTCGGTCAGCGAAGACACCAGCGTCGTCGGGATGATCCCGAGCAGGAACGTGACGGTGTCGCCCTCACCCTGCTCGACGTACTTCTGGACGCTGTCCGCGTTCGCGGCCGACAGGTCCAGCCCCGAGCCCGGGTGGATGAGGTTGCCGACCACCAGGCCGATGGCCAGCGCGAACGTCGACATGATCAGGAAGTAGACGATCGTGAGGCCGCCGACCTTGCCGACCTTCGCGGCGCTGCGGATCGAGCCGATGCCGAGCACGATCGTGCAGAAGATGACCGGCGCGATCATCATCTTGATCAGGTTGACGAAGCCGTCACCGAGCGGCTTCAGCGCGACGCCCCAGTCCGGCTTGATCAGCCCGACGGCGGCTCCGAGCACGACCGCGGCGATGACCGCGAGGTAGAGCAGGTGGGTCCGGTCGCGCCGGGGCACGGGCGGGGTGGGGTCCGCGGGCCCGGAATCCACCGGCGGGAGGTCCGTGGGCGGAGGACCGTCGTTGCCCGGCGGGGCAGAGGTGGTCGACATGGGACGCCTTCTTTCTGCGCAACGTCAGTGGCGGCATAACGAGACGATGGCGCTCAATATCGCGTCCCCCGTGACCCCGGTCACTGTTCTGTACATTGCGTTCTCCCCGCCGAGCAGATTCGCTACTCGCCTTCGGCGGAACCCGCGGCGAGCCTCGACGTGGCGAGAGCGGCACTCCCCGTAACGGCGGGATAACAAGTCCGTCCGAGACTGTGGCCGCGTGGCTCCGGCTGGGAGGGTGTGCACCACCATCCGGGAGGAAGGGGCTCATCATGACGGCACTGAGCACGGCGCGTCGTTTCGGCCGAAGGATCGTGGTGGTCGGGGCAGTAGCGGTAGTCGCTGTAGCAGCCTCGGCTGCTCCGGCGTCGGCCTGCTGGATCTGGACCTGACGCGACCTTCGGCGCTTCACGACGGGCGGCCACCTTCGCGGTGGCCGCCCGTCGTCGTGGTGGCTGGGGAACTGTCGAGCGTGGTTCGGCGGGCGCAGGCCGACGACTCGGTTAGCGCAGGTCGGAAGGTACGAAGGGGCCGTGGGGGTCCCTCGGCTGGTTTTAACATGGCGATCATCAACGAGAGGTTGCCATCGTGTTACGCGGGAAAGAGTGGAGCCTCGCGAGGCAGCTGTTCCTGCTGCAGATCGCGGTGATCACCGTCGTCGTCGCGGCCGGCCTCGGCGCCGCGATCTACCAGGCCCGGCACGCCGCCGCCGACAACGCGCAGGCCCGGGCGCTCTCGATCGCCCGGGCGGTGGCCGCCACCCCGCAGGTGCAGGACGCGCTCTTGTCGCCGCGGCCGACGGCCGTGCTCCAGCCGTACGCCGATCAGGTCCAGCACGCGACCGGTACCGACTTCGTCGTCGTGATGAGCCCGGACGGCATCCGCTACAGCCATCCCGACGTCACGCAGATCGGCAAGAGGTTCCTCGGGCACACCGACGCCGCACTGCGCGGCGAGAGCGTCACCGAGACCTACACCGGCACGCTCGGCCCCTCCGAGCGCGCGGTCGTGCCGATCACGATCGCCGGCACCGTCCGCGGGCTGGTCGCCGTCGGCATCGTGCAGAGCGCCGTCGACCGCGGCCTGCAGAGTCAGCTACGGACGCTCGCCCTCGCCGGAATCGTGGCGCTGATCGTCGCCGCGGGCGGAACCTGGCTGGTCAACCGGCGCCTGCGGCGCCAGACCCACGACCTGGGTCCGCGTGAGCTGAGCCGGATGTACGAGTACTACGACGCGGTGCTGCACGCGGTCGGTGAGGGACTGCTGCTGCTCGACCGCGGTGGCCGGGTGCAACTCGTCAACGACGAGGCCCGGCGGTTGCTCGACCTCCCGGCCGACGCCGTCGGGCAGCGTGCCGACGCGCTTCCCACGCTGAAAGCGCTGGCGGCCGGCGAGCAGCGGGTGGACGAGATCCACCTGACCGGTGACCGGGTCCTGGTCGTGAACCAGCGCCCGGCCGGGGGCGGCAGCGTCGTGACGTTGCGTGACCACACGGACCTGCAGGCGCTGACCGGCGAGCTCGACTCCGTGCGCGGCTTCGCCGAGTCGCTCCGCGCGGCCGCGCACGAGGCCGCGAATCGGTTGCACACCGTGGTCTCGCTGATCGGACTCGGGCGGGTCGCCGAGGCGCAGGACTTCGCGACCGGCGAACTCGCCCTCACCCAGCGGCTCGCCGACCGGGTCGTCGAGTCGGTGGACGAGCCGGTTCTGGTGGCGCTGCTGCTCGGTAAGGTCGCGCAGGCCCACGAGCGGGGAGTCGAGCTGGTGCTGGATCCGGACGCGCAGGTGCCGCTCGGCGTCGCCGACCCGCGTGACCTGGTCACGATCGTCGGCAATCTGATCGACAACGCGGTCGACGCCGCGGTCGGCGCCCCTCCGCCGCGCCGGGTCGAGGTCGGCGCCTGGCTGGACGCGGACCAACTCGTGCTGCAGGTGGCCGACTCCGGCAGCGGCCTGGACGCCGAGCAGGTCGAGAAGGCGTTCGCGCGCGGCTGGTCGACGAAGACCGACGAGCGGCTGATCGGCCGCGGTCTCGGGCTGGCGCTGGTGGGGCAGGCCGTGCACCGGCACGGTGGCCGGATCGACGTCAGTCACGACGCCGGTGCGGTGTTCACGGTCCGGCTGCCGGTGCGGGCCCGGGTGGCATTGTCGTGATTCCGGTCCTCGTCGTCGAGGACGACCCGATCGCCGCGGACGCGCACGCCGATTACGTCCGCCGGGTCGCCGGGTTCGAGGTCGTCGGAACCGCGCTCAGCGGTGCCGACGCGTTGCGCGAGCTGGCCCGGACGCCCGTCGACCTGGTGCTGCTCGACATGAACCTGCCCGACCTGCACGGCCTCGACGTCTGCCGCCGGATGCGGGCGGGCGGCCACCGCGCCGACGTCATCGCGGTGACCGCGGCCCGCGACCTGAACACCGTGCGGTCGGCGGTGAGCCTCGGCATCGTCCAGTATCTGATCAAGCCGTTCGTGTTCGGCACGTTCGCCGACAAGCTCGAGCAGTACGCGGCCTACCGGACCCAGGTCGCCGGGCCGGGCGTCCTGGCCGGCCAGCACGAAGTCGACCGGGCGCTCGCGCTGCTGCACGGCCGGGGGCAGACCGGGTTGCCCAAGGGGATGAGCCCGGAGTCGCTCGACGCGGTGACGGCCGTGCTGCGGACGGCGTCCGAACCGGTCTCGGCCAGCGAGCTCGCCGAGAACCTCGGGATGTCGCGGATCACCGCCCGCCGGTACCTCGAGCACCTCACCGACGCCGGCCTGGTGACCCGCGCCGCCCGCTACGGCCGTGCCGGGCGCCCCGAACTCGAGTACACCTGGAACGTCAAGGGGTGACGACGAGGCGTTTGCCGCGCAGGTCGGTGCGTTGCCAGGCCGCCTCGACATCGGACAGGGGCACGACCTCGCGGTCGAAAGTGAGCGCGCCGTCCCGCGTCCAGGTCAGGATCTGTTCGTACACCTCGGCCATCCCGCCACCGTCGAGTCCTTTGGCCGCCCCGTAGATCTCGACGCCGGACGTGCGCAGGCTGTCGGCCCGGAGCCCGAGGGTGGCACTGCCCGCGGCCTCGCCGATCTGGACGATGCGGGTCGGTTTCGCGAACGCGAACGTGTCCGGCACCAGTGCCCGCAGCAGCGTCTCGGTCGGCCGTCCCCAGAGGTAGTCGAGCACGACGTCGTAGCCGTCGCCGCGCGCGTCCCGGAACGCGCCGGTGAGCTCCTCGTCGGACACCCGGGTGTCGATCACTGTGTCGGCGCCGAGCGCGGCCAGGGCCTCGGAGTCGCGGCCGGTCGCGACGATCCGCCCGGCGTCCAGCAACCGGGCGACCTGCACGGCGAGGCGGCCGGCGACGCCGGTCGCGCCCTGGATCAGGACGGTCTCGCCGGCCCGGAACCCGGCTGCGGTCCGCATGGCCATCCCGGTGAACGCCGTGGCCAGCACGGGCGCGACGGTGGCGTCGACGCCCTCCGGGATCGGCGCGTACGCCCCCTGGTCGACGACGGCCTTCTCGGCGAGTGCCCCGTACGGCGGCTTCAGGTTGCCGAACCCGACGAGCGTCCCGTCCGGCAGTGCACCGACCCCGTCGAAGCAGGGGATCAGCGGGAACACCGGGTCCGTGCTCGTGTAGTGCTCGCCGGCCGCGACCTTGCGGTCGACGTTCTCGACCGCGACCGCGCGGACGTCGATCAGTAACTGGCCGGGGCCCGCAACCGGGTCGGGGAAGTCTTCGTAGACCGGTACGCCACCGCGCTCGTGGATCACTGCTGCCTTCACGGTTCCGCCTCCCTCTAACAGTGTTAGAGAGACGGTACTCTCACGACGGTAGGGAGGGACAGTGACGGTCAACCGGGAACGGCTCGTCGCCGAGGCGGTCGGGCTGCTGGACGAGGGCGGGCTCGCCGCGGTGACGTTCCGGAGGCTCGCCCAGCGGCTGGGCGTCCAGGCGCCGACGCTCTACTGGCACGTCAAGAACAAGGCCGCGCTGGTCACGGCACTGGCCGAGGCGATTCTGGAGCCGATCGAGCTGCGGCCGACAGAGTCCGGCGAGGGGTGGCAGGACTGGTTGTCGGAGCTGGCGCAGCAGTTGCGCCGCGCGTTGCTCGCGCATCCCGACGGCGCGCAGGTGGTCTCTCAGGCGCAGCTCTCGCTGCGGATGGCCGAGCTCTCCGAAGTCGCGATCCGGACGCTCAGCGAGAGCGGCCTGCCACTGCGCGACGCCCGGCTGACCGTGCTGGCCGTCGAGCGGTTCACGATCGGGCACGTGCTCGAGGAACAGAGCGGGCCGCCGGACGTCGAGGGCTTCGACCCGGAGGCGTACTCCGCCCGCTACCCGACGGTGGTGCGGGCGATCGGCGAATACTTCGAGCCCGGGCGCACGGTCGACGACCTGTTCCGCGACACCCTGGCGGTGATTCTCCGCTGAGGTGTTCCCTGTCTACCGGCTGAGCCAGTCGCGCAGGACCTCGTCGTTGTTCGCGCCGGGGCCGGGCGGGGGCGTGGGGATCCCCGGCGGCGTGCGGGAGAAGCGGGGGGCCGGCGCGGCCTGCGGGACGCCGTTGACGTCCGCGACCGTGCCCCGCGCGGCCACGTGCGGGTGCGACGAGGCCTCCCCGAACGACAGCACCGGCGTGACGCACGCGTCGGTGCCCTCGAACACCGCGGCCCACTCGTCACGGGTCCGGGCCGCGAACAGCTCGGTGAAACGCTTGCGGATCGCCGGCCAGTTCGCCCGGTCGTCCCGGTTCGGCAGGTCGTCGACCTCGAGCCCGGCGATCAGCGCGGCCCAGAACTGCGGCTCGAGCGCACCGACCGCGACGTAGCGACCGTCGGCGCACTCGTACGTGTCGTACCAGGGCGCGCCGCCGTCGAGCAGGTTCGCGCCGCGCTCGTCCGACCAGATCCCGGCGCCCCGGAACGACCAGAACATCTGGGAGAGCAGCGTGGTGCCGTCGACCATCGCGGCGTCCACGACCTGGCCCTGACCGGAGCGTTCCCGCTCCCACAGCGCCGAGAGGATGCCGACCAGCACGAGCATCGAACCGCCGCCGAAGTCGCCGACGAAGTTCAGCGGCGGCACCGGACGCTCACCAGGCCGGCCGATCGCGTGCAGCGCGCCGGTCAGCGAGATGTAGTTGATGTCGTGCCCGGCGCGGGGAGCCCACGGGCCGTCCTGGCCCCAGCCGGTCATCCGCGCGTAGACCAGCCGCGGGTTGATCGCCGCGCAGTCGTCGGGGCCGACGCCCAGCCGCTCGGTGACGCCGGGGCGGTACCCCTCGAGCAGGACGTCGGCCACCGCGATCAGCTGCCGCAGGCGTCCGAGGCCGTCTTCGTCCTTGAGGTCGAGCGCGATCGAACGGCGTCCGCGCAGCAGCTGGTCGTACGTGCCGGCGGCCGGGTCGTAGCCGGGCACCGGCCGGTCGACGCGGACGACGTCCGCGCCGAGGTCGGCGAGGATCATGGCCGCGTGCGGCCCGGGGCCGATGCCGGCGAGCTCGAGGACCTTCAGGCCGGAGAGCGGTCCGGGCATCAGCGGCCCTTCCAGACCGGCGCGCGCTTCTCGGCGAACGCGCGGGAGCCCTCCTGGGCGTCGGCCGACCCGAGGACCGGAGCGACCAGCGGGCCCTGCTTGGCCCAGAGCTCGGCTTCGGTCCAGTCTTGCGACTGGACGATGATCTGCTTGGTCGCGGCGACCGCCAGCGGTCCGTTCGCGGCGATGCGGGCGCCGAGCGCCCTGGCCGCCTCGAGCGCGCCGCCGGGCGTCGTCAGCTGGTTGACCAGGCCGAGCCGGTAGGCGTCCACGGCCGGCAGCGGATCACCGGTGAGCGCGAGCTCCATCGCGACGGCGGCCGGGATCCGCCGGGGGAGCCGTACCAGGCCACCGGCCGCGGCGACCAGGCCGCGCTTCACCTCGGGGATGCCGAACTTCGCGTCCTCGGCGGCGACGATCAGGTCGCAGGCCAGCGCGATCTCGCAGCCGCCGGCGAGCGCCCAGCCCTCGACCGCCGCGATCACCGGTTTGTGCGGCGGGGCCATCGTGATGCCGCCGAACCCGCGCTTCTCGTCGTTCGGGTTCTCGCCCGCGACGAACGCCTTCAGGTCCATCCCGGCGCAGAACGTGCCGCCCGCGCCGGTGATGATGCCGATCGTGAGGTCGTCCCGCTCGTCCAACTCGTCGAGGGCCGCGGAGACCCCGGCGGAGACCGCACCGTTGACCGCGTTCCGGGCGGCCGGCCGGTTGATCGTGATGACCGCAACGCCGTCGGCGTGGTCGACCAGTACCTCGTCGCTCACCGCACCCAGCCTCTCGCCGTCGAGAACTGCTCCCGCAAGGAACCTAGCGGAGCGCGGCGGCGCATATCCGTTGATCCGGTCACAGCTGACCGGAAGTCCGGATACGGTTCCGGCGTGGAGCAGACCGCGACCGGCGAGTCGGCGATCGTCGACCTCTTCCGCCTCGACGAGGTCGGGCCCGACCACTTCCGGGCGTCGACCGTGTACGACGATCCGCGCCCGATGTTCGGTGGGCAGCCGGTGGCGCAGGCGCTCCGGGCGGCCGGGCTGACCGTGCCGGACGAGCGCCTGCCGCACTCGCTGCACGCCTACTTCCTGCGGGGCGGCGACGCCCGGCAGCCGATCGACTACCGCGTCGACCGCGATCGCGACGGCCGGTCGTACTCCGCCCGCCGGGTCACCGCGCTCCAGGGCGACGACCTGATCTTCACGATGTCGTGCTCGTTCACGATGCCGGCCGACGGCCCGGACCTGGACGTGGACGCGGTTGCGGCGCCGGTGCCTCCGGCCGGGAAACCGGTCGGCATGGGCCGGTTGGCCTCGATGGAGACCGTGCTGCCGCCGTCGCCCTACCCGGACAGCGAGTGGCCGACCCGGTACTGGGTCCGGTGCACGGCCCGCCTGCCGGACGACCCGCTGCTGCACGCGTGCGTGCTGGCCTACGTCTCGGACGTCTCGAACGGCACCGCGCCGTACCACGACGAGGCCGCGAGGTCCGGGTCGAGCCTCGACCACGCGCTCTGGTTGCACCGGCCGGTCCGGGCCGACGAGTGGGTGCTGCTGGACCTGGTGCCGCACACGATCGCGGAGGGACGCGGGTTCTACAGCGGCACGATGCGGACGGTCGACGGCACGCTGGTGGCGTCGATCGCGCAGGAGTCCCTGTTCAGAAACCGGAGAAAAACCTGATCCGGTCTTCCATCGCTCGCTGCGAGACCGCCGCGTCCGGGGCCAGGAGATCGAACGCGTGCGGCGCGCCCGGGTGCAGGTGGAGCTCGACCGGCGTGCCCACCCGGGCCAGCCGCGCCCCGAACGCGAGCGCCTCGTCCCGGACCACGTCCAGACCGGCGATCTCCAGGTAGGTCGGCGGCAGTCCGGCGACGTCCCCGGCCCGGGCGGGTGCCGCGTACGGCGCGGTGTGCCCCGGCTCCTCGTCGATCGGCCGGCCGAGGACCGCGGCCCAGGCCGCACGGTTGTCCCGGTGGGTCCAGATCGACTCCCGCCCCAGCAGCGGGTCCGCGGTGACGGTCCGGTCGTCGAGCATCGGCTGGATCAACGCCTGTCCGGCCAGCGTCGGACCACCGCGGTCACGGCCCAGCAGCACCGCCCCGGCCACGATCCCGGCTCCTCCGCAGTCCCCGGCCACCGCGATCCGGCCCAGGTCCGCGCCGAGCTCGTCGGCGTGCTTGGCCGCCCACACGATCGCCGCGTAGGCGTCTTCGACGCCGGCCGGATACGGGTGCTCCGGCGCGAGCCGGTACTCCACGGCCAGCACGGGGACGCCGCTCGCGGCGGCGTAGACGCGCATCAGCGGGTCGTAGAGGTCGACGCCGCCGGCGATCATCCCGCCGCCGTGCAGGTAGACGACCAGGCCGGTCGAGGGAAAGCCCCGGCGGCGGTAGAGGCGCAGCGGCACCCGCGTGCCGTCGGCCGAGGCCGCGCCGTGCTCGCTGACGTCGACGTCCGGCGGCGCCGGTACGCGCTCGAACAGGGCCCGGTAGAGCGGCTCGAGGGCGGCGCGGATCCCGAGCGCGTCGGAGTGCCCGGGTCCGTCCTCCGGATCGGGGAGCGGCACTGCGCCGAGCGCCGCACGGATCTCCGGGTCGAGGCCGAGCATCATTCCTGCCTCCCGATACATGCCTGTAAGAGAATTTTGTACAGTTTACCGGGACGTCGCGACGCCAGGGGTCGGCCTCCCCACCAGCCGTGGCGCTTCGTCCAGACCAGCAGCCAGCCGGAGAGCGCGGCCATCGCCGGCGAGCAGCCCGGGCAGGTCGTCCGCGGACGCCTTCTCGACCCCGCCGGTTCCCAGCACTCGAACGTCCAGGATCCGGATCGAACCACTGCCACGTGAACAGGAAGTTCATCGAGCATTGGGAGGCAGGACCCACCACGTGCCTAGCCTGGGACCATGGGAACGCTGGGATTACCGCCATCGGTGCGCGGGTGCCTGTTCGACCTCGACGGCGTGGTCACCCGCACCGCCGCACAGCACGCCCGGGCGTGGAAGCAGACGTTCGACGCGTTCCTCGCCGAGGACGCGGAGCGGCGCGCGGTGCCGTTCGTCCCGTTCACGATCGAGAGCGACTACGTCCGCTACGTGGACGGCCGGAAGCGGCTCGACGGGACCCGGGCCTTCCTCGCGTCGCGGGGGATCGACCTGCCGGAGGGCAGCCCGGACGACCGGGCCGGCACGACCACCGTGTACGGCCTGTCCAACGCCAAGAACACGCTGGTCCTGCGCCTGATCGACACCGAGGGCGTCGAGGTGTTCGACGACGCGGTCGAGTACCTGCACGCGCTGCGCGACGCGGGACTGCCCCGGGCGGTGGTGACGTCGTCCGCGAACGCCCAGCAGGTGCTCAAGGTCACCGGGCTGACCGACCTGTTCGACCTGCGGGTGGACGCCGTCCTCGCGGCCGAGAAGGGGCTGGCGGGCAAGCCGGCTGCCGACACGTTCCTGGCCGGCGCCGAACTGCTCGGCCTGCGGCCGCACCAGGCCGCGGTGTTCGAGGACGCGCTGTCCGGCGTCGCGGCCGGGCGGGCCGGGCAATTCGGCCTCGTGGTCGGCGTCGACCGGGTCGGGCAGGGTGACGAACTGAAGACGGCAGGCGCCGACGTCGTGGTGAAGGCGCTCACGGATCTCCTGGAGGACCGATGATCGGATCAGGACCGTTCGACGTCGACCCCTGGTCGATCCGCGAGACCGGGCTCGACCTGGACCGGTTACCGGCCAGCGAGTCGGTCTTCACGCTGGCCAACGGGCACATCGGCTTACGCGGCAACCTCGACGAGGGCGACCCGCACGGTCTGCCGGGCACCTACCTGAACTCGTTCTGCGAGACGCGCCCGCTGCCCTACGCCGAGGCCGGCTACGGCTATCCGGAAACCGGTCAGGCGATCGTCAACGTCACGAACGGCAAGCTGATCCGGCTGCTGGTCGACGACGAGCCGCTCGACGTCCGCTACGGGCAGGTCCGCTCGCACGAGCGGGTGCTCGACTTCCGCGACGGCACCCTGACCCGGCGGCTGGAGTGGGTCTCGCCCGCGGGCAAGGTCGTCCGGGTGGAGTCCGAGCGGCTGGTCTCGCTGGTCCAGCGTTCGATCGCCGCGATCAGTTACACGGTGACCGCGGTCGGCCAGCCGGTGCAGCTCGTCGTGCAGTCGGAGATCTTCGCGAACGAGGAGCTGCCCGCCTCGGAGCGGGACCCGCGGATCGAGGAGGCGCTCCCGCGCCCGCTGCATCCGGAGGTCCACAACAACGACACGACCGGCGCGACGCTGCTGCACAGCCTGCGCGGCACCGGTCTGCGGATGGCCGCGACCACGGACCACCAGGTCTCCGGCCCGGCCGGCACCGAGACGCACTCGAGCTCCAGCGAGAACATCGGGCGGACGACGGTCATCTGCCGCCTGGCGCCCGGCCGCACGCTGCGGATCGTCAAGTTCCTGGCCTACGGATGGTCGTCGCAGCGCTCGCTCCCGGCGCTGAACGACCAGGTCCGGGCCGCGCTCACGGCGGCGAAGTACACCGGGTGGGACGGCCTGAAGGACGAGCAGCGCGAGTACTTGGACCGGTTCTGGGACAGCGCGGACGTCGAGATCGAGGGCGACGGCCAGCTCCAGCAGGCGGTCCGGTTCGGGCTGTTCCACGTCCTGCAGGCCGGTGCCCGCGCCGAAGGCCGGGCGATCCCGGCCAAGGGCCTCACCGGGCCCGGCTACGACGGCCACACGTTCTGGGACACCGAGACGTTCGTGCTGCCGATGCTCAGTCACACCGTTCCGGACGCGGCCGCGCACGCGCTGAAGTGGCGGCAGAGCACGCTGCCGCTGGCGGTGGAACGGGCCGAGACGCTGGGCTTCAACGGTGCGGCGTTCCCGTGGCGGACGATCCGCGGCCAGGAATGCTCGGGCTACTGGCCCGCCGGTACGGCCGCGCTGCACGTCAACGCCGACATCGCGGACGCCGTGCTGCGGCACGTCAGCGCGACGAACGACGACGAGTTCGAGCAGACGACCGGCGTCGAACTGCTCACCGCGACCGCGCGGCTCTGGCGGTCGGTGGGTCACCACGACCCGGCCGGCGGCTTCCGGATCGACGGCGTCACCGGCCCGGACGAGTACAGCGCGATCGCCGACAACAACCTCTTCACGAATCTGATGGCGCAGCGCAACCTGCGCGGTGCGGCGGCCGCGTGCCGCCGCCACCCGGACGTCGCCCGCGGCCTCGGGGTCGACGACGAGGAGATCGCCGGCTGGGACGACGCCGCGGCCGCGATGGTGCTGCCGTACGACGAGAAGCGCGGGGTGCACGCCCAGGCGGAGAACTTCACCAGCCACGCGATGTGGGACTTCGCCGGTACCCCGGCCGACAAGTACCCGCTGCTGCTGCACTTCCCCTACCTCGACCTGTACCGCAAGCAGGTGGTCAAGCAGGCCGACCTGGTGCTGGCGATGCAGCTCTGCCCGGAAGCGTTCACGCCGGAGCAGAAGCAGCGCAACTTCGCCTACTACGAGCAGATCACCGTGCGTGACTCGTCGCTGTCGGCGGCCACCCAGGCCGTGATGGCGGCCGAGACCGGGCACCTCCAGCTCGCCTACGAGTACCTGTGCGAGACCGGCATGCTCGACCTGCACGACCTGGCCGGCAACACGTCCCACGGGCTGCACATCGCGGCGCTGGCCGGGGTCTGGTCGGGTGTCGTGGCCGGGTTCGGCGGCATGCGTCACCTCGAGGCGGGTCTCGCGTTCTCGCCGCGGCTGCCGCACGAGCTGTCCCGGATCACGTTTTCGATCCGCTGGCGGGGGCGGCGGCTGCGCGTCGAGATCGCGTCCGGGAAGGTCTGGTACAGCCTGGCCGAGGGCGCCGAGATGGAGCTGATCCACCACGGCGAGCGGCTCACCGTCCCGGCCAACAGCGCGGTGATGGCGCTGATCCCGCCGGCCGAGCCGGTGGAACCGCTGCGTCAGCCGCCCGGCCGGGAGCCTCTGGTCCGCCGTCTGCGGGAGGGCCGTGACTAGGTAGCCGCGCGGCTCGTGTGCGGCTGTGCCACTCTGCTCCTGTGGGGGACGACGACCTGCCTGCGCCGTTTGCCGTGGCCGACGCCGCCTCGCTGCGGGGCCAGACCCTGACCCAGGCCGGCACGGCAGCCCGGCTCGGTGGTGCGCTGCTGGCCGCCGCCGGTGGCGCGGCCGGTCTGACCGCCGGCCGGTTCGACCTGGTCGGCGTCGTCGCCGCGATCGGCTTCGCCGTCGCGCTCGGCGGCGAGCTGCTGCTGCTCGTGCGGCACCCCGAACGCGACTGGTACCACGGCCGGGCGGTGGCCGAATCCCTCCGGACGCTCGGCTGGAAGTACGCCGTGGGTGGTGCCCCGTTCGACGCCGAGCCGCCGGGAGAACTGCTGGACGCCCGGGTCGGGGCGGCGATCGGTGCCGGGCGGGGTGAGCTCGCGGTGCCGTTCACGGCCCCGGCCGCGACGACGGCGATGGAGGCGATCCGGGCGCTGCCGTTCGCCGAGCGCCGGGAGCGGTACGCGCGCGACCGGATCGGCGTCCAGCTCGGCTGGTACACGTCGAAGGCCGCCGCGAACCGGCGCGGCGCCCGGTGGTGGCGGGTCGGGCTGATCGGCGGCGAGGCGGTCGCGCTGGGACTCGTGCTGCTGCTGCCGTCGCACTGGGCCGGTGTCCTCGCGGTGGCGGTCGTCGCCGCGGCGTCCTGGGCCGGGGTGAAGCGGTACGAGGAGCTCGCGGCGGCCTACACGGTCACCGCGGCCGAGCTGGGGCTCGTCGCGGAGACCGTGCGCGGCGCGACCGAGGCCGGTTGGGCCCGGGTCGTGTCCGACGCCGAGCAGGCGATCAGCCGGGAGCACACGCTGTGGCTGGCGGCCCGGGCCGACCCCGGGAAGGCGCGATGAGCGTGGAGCTGCCAGGCTGACCGGTGTGGAGAGTGGATACCTACTGGCGATCGATCTCGGCGTCACCAATACGGTCGCGGTGCTCAGGTCTCCGGCCGGTCGGTCCACTCCGCTGATCTTCGAGGGCGACACCGTGCTGCCGACCGGTGTCCTGCTCGAGCCGTCCGGCCGCGTGGTCACCGGCCGGGAAGCGATCCGCGCGTCCGCGCAGTTCCCGGAGCGCTACGAGGCCGCACCCCGCTCCCGCGCGGCCGAGGCCGTCTTACGCCTCGACGGTACCGAGACCACCCCGGCCGACCTGCTCAGCGCGGTCCTGGCGACGATCGGCGAGGCCGCGGTCGCGGTCGCGGGCGCGATCCCGGACGCGGTGCTGACCCATCCGGTGCTCTGGCGGCGGTCCGAGGAGGGCGTGCTCCGCCGGGCGGCCGCGCAGGCGGGCATCGGCCAGGTCACGCTCCTGGCCGAGCCGATCGCCGCGGCGTCCGTGCTGCCGGTGCCGCTCGGCGCCCACGTCGTGGTCGTGGACGTCGGCGCGCGCGGCTTCGAGGCGTCGGTCGTGCGGCACGAGGACCACGGGTTGCGCGTCCTCGCGGTCGGCGGCGACACCACGATCGGCGGCCGCCGGATCGACGCCGCGATCGCCGCCCACCTGGCCGGCACCGCGGGCCGCCAGCGCCGGGACGCGTGGCGTGCGATCGACCGCCCCCAGGACGCCGAGCAGCGCCGGATCCAGCGCGCGTTCTGGGACGACGTCCGGGCCGCGAAGGAGGCGCTGGCCGTCAACGACCGGGTGCCGGTGACCGTGCCCGGCTTCTCCGCACCGCAGACGCTGACCCGCGCCGATCTGGAGCGGTTCGCCCGTCCGCTGGCCGACCGGGTCGGGCGGGTGACCGGCCGGGTGTTGCGCGAGGCCGGGGTCCGCCCGTACGACGTCGAGACGCTGCTGGTGATCGGGGGCGCCGCGCGGCTCCCGATCCTGGCGCCCGCGCTCTATCTCGCGCTGGGCATCGAGCCGGTGCTGGTCGAGCGTCCGGAGATCGTGGTGGCGGTCGGGGCGCTGCGGCACACGGTCGCGCACAGCGGGGTCAGCGCGACGCGGGCCCGGCCGCCGGCGGTGGTTCCGGCGCCCCGGCGGGCCCCGTCGACCGGTGCCCCGGCGGCGGTGGCGCGATGGGCGCGGTCGGCCACCCGGGTGATCCGCCGCCCGATCGGGGAGTTGCCCGCTCCGCCGCGACGGGCCGCGCTGACCACGTCGAACGAGTCCGTCGACAGCCTGCCGGTGCTGCGCGAGCGCCCGGCACAGGCGCCCGCCCCGGTGCGCCGGTACGGCTGGGCGCTGATCCTCGCGCCGGTCATTTTGCTGCTGCTCGTCGTCGCCCTGGTCGTTCTGGTCATGACCTGAGGCCCCGCGCGACGCGCGGGGCCCCGGGGTGAGACCGCCGTTACTGCGGTGCGTCGGCGAGCGGCCATCCACCGGCGGCGAGCCGGGCCGAGACCCGGGCCACGTCGTCGGGGGAGGCCTGGTCCAGCGTCGCCTCGCCGATCAGCTTCTCGATGTCGTCCGTGGTGATGTCTTCGCCCTGGATGGCGAGCATCGCGAGGTCGTTCGCGATCTGCCGGACCTCGTGCTCGGTGAGCTTGCGACGGAGCAGACCGAGGAGCACGACGTAGTCCTGCTTCGGAACACCACTCGGGTAACCGGCACGCAGCCAGTCGAGAGCCCGGGTGAGGAAACTGGTGCGCGTCTCGTCGCCGAGGGGGGTCGTCATCGGTCAGCCCTTGTTCTCGATGGTCGGGTAGACGTGCTCGAAGCTCAGAACCTTCCCGAACCCGAACGCGATGATGTAGGTGATGCCCAGAAGCGCGATCAGTACGACGAGCGCGAAGCAGAGGATCCCGACGATCCGGCCGGCCGGGTGCGCCGCCGGAGCCGCGGTGCCGTCGGCGTGGACCTCGGCCTCACCGCCGGTACCCCAGGCCATCGCCCGGATCCCGAACGCGAACAGCGTCGGGAGCCCGGCGCCCAGGAGGAGGCCGAGGACCAGAACTTTCCAGGCCGCCTGTAATGCCAGTGACACGTTGTGCATGTGAGGTCGTCTCTTCCCAGTCTCGGCAGCGGAGTCAGACGGACGCGGGGGTGCGGTCGGTGGAAGCGGTCCGGCCCTGTTCCCACTCCTCGTTCACGTTGCCGGCGTGGACCGGCTGCATCCGCGAGCGGAGGTACATGAACACGGCGGCGGCCAGGAGCAGCAGGAAGACCACGATCGCGCCGGCCAGGCCGCCACCGAGGAGGTCGCCGATCCACCACATGATCGCGCCGACGATCGCGGCGCTGGGCAGCGTGATCACCCAGGCGGCGACCATGCGTCCGGCGACCCGCCAGCGGACCGCCGCGCCGCGCTTGCCGATGCCGGTGCCGAGGATCGAACCGGTGGCGACGTGCGTGGTGGACAGCGCGAAGCCGAGGTGGCTGGAGACCAGGATGACGGCGGCGGACGCGCCCTCAGCGGCCATGCCCTGCGGCGGAGCGATCTCGACCAGGCCCTTGCCGAGCGTCCGGATGATCCGCCAGCCACCGAGGTAGGTACCGGACGCGATCGCGAGCGCACAGGCGGCCTTCACCCAGAACGGGATGTTCTCGGTGTCGGTCCAGTGCCCGCTGGCGATGAGCGCGAGCGTGATGACACCCATCGTCTTCTGCGCGTCGTTGGTGCCGTGGGCCAGCGAGACCAGCGAGGCGGAGCCGATCTGGCCCCAGCGGAAGCCGGTGTCGGTGTAGCGCGCGGCGACGCCCTTGACGATCGCGTAGATCAGCCAGGTACCGACGGCGGCGATGACGCAGGCGATGACCGGCGACAGCAGCGCGGGCAGCACCACCTTGCCGACGACGCCGTCCAGCTTGCTGCCGTCGCCGTTCCAGTTGACGCCGCTCCAGCCGAGGCCGGCGATCGTCGCGCCGATGAGGCCGCCGAACAGCGCGTGGGAGGAGCTCGACGGGAGGCCGAGCAGCCAGGTGGCCAGGTTCCAGATGATGCCGCCGGCCAGTCCGGCGAGCACGATGATCAGGAGCGCCTGCCCGCCGTCGGCGGTCAGCGCTCCCTTGGGTGTGCCGTCGTGATTTTGAATCTTGACCACGGCGTTGGTGACCGTCAGCGCAACCTCGACGGACAGGAACGCACCGATCAGGTTCAAAATCCCCGACAGCGCGACTGCAGTCTTGGGCTGCAGTGCCCCGGTGGCGATGGACGTGGCCATCGCGTTCGCGGTGTCGTGAAAACCGTTCGTGAAGTCGAAGCCCAAGGCGACGATCACGACCAGCACGAGGACTACCGATGCAGCTGTCACGCGTTCAGATTGCGCGCCACAACCATCAGGCTCCTAGGGCCCGGTGCCGGAGTCCGACCAAAGTTCGCCTGAGGTTCACCTTCGTCCGGGAACTCCGCGGACACCGGGGAAACGCCTGTTTGCCCGCGGGTATCCAGGCGTCAAACCCCGGTCATCCGGCTATTTCAGGGTCGTCGGAGGGTGCCGAACCTGTCACGCGGGGCCGCGTGACCGCCGGGGACGTTCACCTCGCGGCCACCTCCCGTTCCACTTCGGACGGCGCCGTTCCGGCCGGCAGCCGGACGGGCTAGCGGCCCGCGGTGGGGATCTCGCGGCCCTCGGTGCGGGTGGCATCCTCCACGCCGACGCCGCCCGCGACCTCGGCCAGGGGTGTCGCCGCCTCCGGGTCCTGGCCGGCGTCGGCCAGGTCCACGGTCGTCCGCAGCTCGACCTTCGGCAGCGCCGCGGCCGCGAGCACGCCGACGACCGCGATCACCGCGGCGATCAGGAAGATCTTGCCGGTCGCGTCGCCGTAGGCGGCGCGCACGATCTGCTGGAACGCCGGCGGCAGCGCTTTGAGGTCGAGCGTGCTGGTGTCGCCGCCGCCCGGAGCCGGGGAGGCCCCGGCAGCCGCCAGGTGGTCGGTGATGTTCGCGGTGACCTTGCTGGCCAGCACCGCTCCCAGCACCGAGACGCCGATCGTGCCGCCCAACGACCGGAAGAACGTGATCGCGCCGCTGGCCGCGCCGAGGTCGGACAGTGCGACCGTGTTCTGCACGACGAGCACCAGGTTCTGCATCGACATGCCGACGCCGGTGCCGACCAGGAACATCCCGATCCCGACCAGGACCAGGCTGGTCCGGTGGTCGATCGTGCCCAGGATGGCGAACCCGGCGACCAGCACGACCGTCCCGCCGATGATGTACGGCTTGATCTTGCCGGTGGCGGTGATCAGCCGCCCGGACACCGTCGAGGAGATCAGGACACCGGCCATCATCGGGATCGTCAGCAGGCCGGCCTCGGTCGGGCTGTAGCCGCGGCCGATCTGGAAGTACTGACCGAGGAAGACCGCGCCGCCGAACATCGCCATGCCGACCGAGAGGCTGGCCACGATCGCCAGCGCCGGAGTCCGCTGGGTGATCACCCGCAGCGGCACCACGGGTTCGCGCACCCGGCTCTCCACCCAGGTGGCGAACGCCAGCACCAGCAGGCCGGCCGCGACCATCGCCGCGGTCTGCCACGACAGCCAGTCGAACGACGAACCGACGAACGTCACCCAGATCAGCAGGATGCTGACGCCGCCGGCGATCAGGAACGCACCCGCGTAGTCGATCGAGACGCCGGCCCGCTTCACCACGGCCAGGTTCAGCGTCCGCTGCAGGACGGCGAGCGCGAGGATCGCGATCGGGACGCCGATGAAGAAGCACCAGCGCCAGCCGAGCCAGTCGGTGTCGACGATCAGGCCGCCGAGCAGCGGGCCGCCGACCGTGGCCAGCGCCATCGTCGCGCCCAGGTAGCCGTTGTACCGGCCGCGCTCGCGGGGCGGGATCATCGCGGCCATCACGACCTGGACCAGCGCCTGCAGGCCGCCCATCCCCAGGCCCTGGAAGGCGCGGGCGGCGATCAGCTCACCGGCGTTCTGGGCGAAGCCGCAGATGATCGAGCCGACCACGAAGATCGCGATCGAGATCTGGACGAGCAGCTTCTTGCTGAACAGGTCGGCGAGCTTGCCCCAGACCGGTGTGGTCGCGGTCGCCGCGAGCAGCGACGCGGTGACGACCCAGGTGTACTGGCTCTGGTTGCCGTTCAGCGCGCCGATGATCGTCGGCAGTGCGGTCGAGACCACGGTGGCGCTGGTCATCGCTACGAACAGCACCAGCAGGAGGCCGGAGAGCGCCTCCAGGATCTGCCGGTGCGTCATCGCGTCGTTCCGAGGCGGTGCGGTTGCTTCCGGGGTAGCCATGGCTCCTCATTGCTTGACTGATGCAACCACACAATAGCTGCTCGCTGGGAAAATTTGCACACTGGGCAATCATTGTCCCGGCGCGGTTATGCTCACCTGCATGGACGCCCCCGGAGGACTGCGCGAGCGGAAGAAGGCCGCAGCGCGCTCGGCGTTGCACGAGGCGGCCGTGCGGCTCGCGCTCGAGCACGGGCTGGATCACGTCACGACCGAAGCGATCGCGGACGCGGCCGACCTCTCCCGGCGGACGTTCTCGAACTACTTCGCGAGCAAGGAAGACGCGATCCTCGACGGCGACGTCGTGAGGCTGCAGGCCTGGCTGGAGGCGTTGCGTGGGCGGCCGGCCGGGGAGCCGCCCTGGCGCGCGCTGCGCGCCAGCATGAACGCGCTGGCCGACCACTGGTTCGACCCCGACCTCGCCCGGGTGACCGCGCTGCGGTCGCTGCGGCAGCACCCGTCCTTGCTGGCTCGCCAATCCGCCATCTACGGCGCCTTCGAACGGGACGTCGCCGGAGTGCTGCTGGCCCGGTCCGGCACCCACGCCCCGCACGATCGGCGGGCGGCCCGGGTGCTCGCCGCCACGTTCCTGGCCGCGCTGCGGACGGCGACGAGCCTCTGGATCGAGGAACCGGACGTTCACCCACTCGAGATCACGATCGCGGAGGTTCTCGACCAGATCGGGAAGTCCTTCGAGTGAGACGACCTGGTAGGGCCCCGAGGCGTGCGGGGGGCCTCCGGCGCGGGTTACTTCGCGGGCCTCACCCCCGCGTACGGAACCACCGCACCGGACAGGATGGCCGGGCCCGGTGCCCCGGTACCGGCGTCCGTCTCGGCCAGCAGCGACCCGTCGTCCGGATCGAGAAGGATCACCTGCCGGTCGAGCACGATCGCGGTACCGCTCCGGCCGGTGACGTCCGGGACGCCGGTGCGCACGGTCACGCCCGGCACCCGCAGGGCCGCCCGGTAGAGCCAGGTGCGCGTCTGCGGCGGCACCAGCCCACCGACCCGCAGCATGGCCCGGACCTTCGCGAAGATCGCGCCGTCGTCGGGCGCCGCCCTCCGGAGCTCGGTGTAGAGGTCCTGGTCGGTGACCCGGATGTCCTGGGCCCCCACGACGTTCACGTAGGTCGGGTACTTCACCGCGGTGACCACGCCCTGCGTCGCACCCGCCGCCGTGCGCGGCACCACCGGATCCGTCGTGCGCAGCCCTTCGGCGTCCATGATCGCGCCGTTGCGCCCGCCGCCCGTGGAGATCCACTCCTCGGTGATGCCGGCCGGGTCCGTGCCCGGCGACGTCCGCGTCCGCAGGTAGACGTAGTCGCTCGGGTTGTACCCCCGCTGGGGCTTCACCGTCCTGTCGATCGTGTCGAGCCGGGCGCGCAGCCCTTCCACGGAGCTCGCGCCGGCGACCGGCGACGGCCGGTCGGGGGTGAGCCCGCCGACGGCCAGGGCCGCCACCGCGACCGTCGCCGCCAGGGCACCGGCCGCCAGCGCGGGCACCAGCCACCGGCGCCAGGGCACCGCCCCCGCCGGCACCGCCGCCGCCGGCCCCGCGGCCGGGCGGTTCATCTCGGCGAGGAGTGCCGCTCGCTGCTCCGCCGCGTTCGGGAGCTCGACGTCGATCACCGGACCTCCTCGTGCGCCGCCGCCGGAATCGCGACGTCCCGGAGCCGGGCGCGGGCCCGGGACAACCGCGAGCGGACCGTGCCGACCGGGATGTCCAGGGCCTCCGCCGCCGCGGTGTAGTCCAGCTCGGCGTAGACGCAGAGCGCGAAGACCTCCCGCTCGGGGCGTCGCAGCGTGCTCAGCGCCTCCTGCGCGGTCCGGGCCGCGCTCAGCACGTCGAGTTTGTCGGCGACGTCGTCGGCGAAGTCCGGCTCCTCCCGCGGGGCCGGTAACCGCCCCATCGCCGCGGAATGGCGTCGCCGGGCGCGGGCGAGGTTGCGGGCGACGTTCGTCGCGATGCCCAGCAGCCACGGCAGCAGCGATTCGCCGTCGGCCTGCACCCGGTTCCGGCCGCGCCACGCCTCCAGGAACGTCAGCGACACCGTGTCCTCGGCCGCCGACCAGTCGCCGAGCAACCGGTAGGCGTGGTTGTAGACCCGGCGGGAGCCCTGATCGAAGAGCTCGCCGAACGCGGCGGGGTCCCCGGCACGGACGCGCTGCCGCAGAGAGGTCGTCACAATTCAGTCCTATCGGGTATCACTGCTGGGGGGCGAAGCCGTAGCTGCTCCGGACGAACTTCTGGGGTGTCGCACCGGGCCGGTCGGCGATCGAGAGCGTGTCGCCGTCCGCGGTGACGACCGGCCCCGGGCCGTTCCGGACGACCGAGACGATCGCCTGCGGCCCGGGGAACAGCGGCCCGGGCGCTCCGGAGAACACGATCGTCACGAACTGCTCGTTCTTCAGCGAGGACTCGACCGCGATCGTGACGACCGCGCACTCGGGGGCCGGAATCTTCGCGGCCCGGTCGTACTTCGGCCCTGTCGTCGGCCAGACGCCGTCCACCTGGGCCCGAGTGGGTTTGACGTAGACGATCGGGAACCGTTCCGGGTCGATCGTCAGACGCAGTTCTTCCCCGCGGACGGTCACCGTCGCCCGGCCGTCGTGGAAGTCGCCGACCGGACCGCCCGAGCCGGAGTCGAGGCCGGCGCCGACGACCGGGACCTTGTCGACGTTGATCGGCAGCTCGAACGTCAAATTCCGGACGTCGAGGTCGCGGACGGTGGCGGCCGGGTCCCAGCTCTTCCTGCCCCGGGAGACCTCGGGCACCTCGCTCGGCGACGGGCCCGGCGTGAACGTCCGCACCGCGGTCGAGCCGACCCCGTCGACGATCCCGCCGACCGAGATCGCGTCCGGCCTGCCCCCGGCCGGCAGCACGCCCTGGTAGCGGAACGCACCGGACTGCGGGTCCATCGCGATCATCTGCCTGCCGCGGGTGATCGCGGCGACGTGCTCGCCGGTGACGTCGACGACGTCCGGCTCGTAGCCGGTGCCGGGCACCAGCGCGGCCGCGTGGTAGAGCCAGGCCGCCAGCCGGGGGTCGGCGACCCCGGCCACCTGGAGCAGCCGGCGGACCCGCGCGAAGACGTTCCCTTCCGGGTCGCCCCGGTCGTTCTTCGTGGCGAGCCGAATCTCGGTCAGCAGGTCGAGTGGCCCGTAACTGCTCGTCCACGTGTTGATCTTCGAGTACGTGGGCTGGCGGGCGGCGGTCGTCAGCGTCGACAGGATGAGGTTGCCGGTGACGCCGGTCGGCTCCTCGGTCATCGGGCCGCCGTCGATCCGGATGCTCGTCGTGCCGTGGCCGTCGAGCGGGAACCACTGTTCGCGGGTGGCGAGCTCGCCGCCGGCGGTGCGGACCCGCGCCTTCGTGTAGACGTAGTCCCGGTCCTGGGTGAAGTAGTTCGGACCTCGATACGCCTTCCCGGTCGCATCGGCGCGGGCGAGCAGCCCGTCCAGGCTGTCGTCGTGGAGTGCCGGGCGGGGAGGGGAGGGGGCTACGGCCGGCCCGGCCGACGCCGTCGGATGCCGGTCGCCCTGCGGCTGGAGTACCACCGTGCCGATCACGACGGCCACGGCCGTCGCGGCGACCGCCCCGGCGGCGAGAAGCGGCGGCAGCAGGCGGCCGGTGCGCCGCGTCGCGGGCGCTCGCCGCAACTCCCGGAGTAGGGCTGCCCGGCGCTCGTCGGCGCCGGGCAGCGGAGCCTCAGGAGTGGGAGGTGTTCGCGTCACACCCCTTAGCTGTCCACAGGGGCCACTCAGGTTCCGTGTGCGACCAGGTAATCGGCGAAACGTTCGTCAACTTCCGCTGCGGTCAGCCCGAAATCGTCCAGGGTGTAGCGGTGTGCCGGTTTCCGGTCGCCGGTGCGGCTCTCCGCGTGGATCGCCTCCATCGCGGCCCGCGCCGCGTCGGTGAGCTCGATGCCGAAGTGCTCGTACACCCGCGACGCGGTGCCGATCGGGTCGGTGACGAACTCCTGGTACTCGACGTCGAGGAACTGTGCCGGGTCGTGCCGGGCGCGGTCGGCCCGGAACTGGTCGAGGCCGCGGGCCCACAGGTCGAGCTGGTCGCGGCCGACCACCGCGCCCCGGAACTTCGTCGACCAGCCGTCGCTGGCCGCCTGCGCGAGGCTGCACATCGACGCCATCCCGGTCCGCGGCGCGCGGTGGGTCTGGATCACCAGCGCGTCGGGGTAGGCGGCGAACAGCGCGTCGAGCGCGAACAGGTGACTCGGGTTCTTCAGCACCCAGCGTTTGCCGGCATCCGGGCTACCGATCAGCTGCAGATTTTTCCGGTGCCTGGCGTAGGCACCGGTCCAGTCCTGCTGCGCCAGCCAGGCCGAGTACCGGGGCAGGTGCGCGAGGCACTCGTACGAGATCGACTGCAGCGACTGCCGGAGCAGCTGCCAGCACTCCTCGACCTGGTCGGCCGACATGTAGTGCAGGCCCATGAACTCCGGACGCTCGACGTGGTGCTGCGCGAACGCCTGCGCCAGGCGGCTGTACATCGGGTTGGCGTCCCAGGTCTCCCGGGGCGGCCGGGGCTGCGGGAACTCGGCCAGCCACATCTCCAGCCCCTGGTGGGCCGGGTCGGCGGTCAGCAGCCGGTGGAGGGCCGTGGTGCCGGTGCGGGGCAGACCGGTGACGAAGATCGGCCGCTCGATCGGGACGGCCGCGTACGACGGTTTCCAGGCCGCCTCGGTGAGCAGCCGGGCGACCAGGGCGCCGCGGAGGAACGCCCGCTTCACCGAGTTGCCCAGCGGGGTCAGTTCGGCGTCGGCCGCGTACGACTCGAGCAGGACCTGCAGGCCTTCGAGGTACGCGGAGTCCCCGAAATCGGACAGTCCGGTGATCTTGGTGGCCGACGCGTGCAGGTCTTCGACGGTACCGACGGTGTCCCGGGCCATCAGTGGTGCCACTCCCCGCAGTTCACGTCGAGGCATTGACCGGTGATCGCGCGGGCCATCGGCGAGGCCAGGAACAGCACCGCGTCGGCGATCTCGTCCGGTTCCGGCAGCCGGCGCAGGTCCAGTTCGGCCGCGGTCTCGTCGTAGACGTCCTGCTGGGTGATGCCGCGCTGCTCGCCCAGGAAGCTGAAGTACCACTGCAGGTTCGGCGCCCAGATGTAGCCGGGGGCGATCGTGTTGACCCGGATGCCGCGCGGCCCGACCTCGGTGGCCAGGCTCTGCGACATCGCCAGCAGGCTCGCTTTGGCCATCTTGTACGGGCCGAACGTCCGCCGGGAGTGGCGCAGCACCGCGGAGTTGATCATGACGATCGAGGAGTTGCCCGCCGCCTCGAGGGCGGGCAGGAACTTGCGGGTCAGCGCCAGCGTGCCGAGCACGTTGGTCTCCAGGCCGCGCCGGACGTCCTTGAGGTCGACGTCGGCGAAGTCGGCCAGCGGCGGGATCGCGAACGCGTTGTTGACCAGGACGTCGGCCCGGCCGAACGCCGACAGCGTTTCCTCGACCAGCGCGGTCGTCTCCTCGTCGGACCGGATGTCGGTGCGGACCGTCACCGCCCGGCGGCCGAGCGCGGTGACCTCCTTCGCGACCTCGGCCAGCCGCGACTCGGTGCGGGCCGCGAGCACGACGTCCGCACCCTCGGCGGCGGCGCGTAACGCGACGGAACGGCCGAGACCGGGCCCGATACCGGAAACGACGACCACTTTGTCGTCGAGCAGACCACTCACCCGAGCATCCTCCAGTTCACTGCGGCCTGCCGGACCGCGATCCGTTCGGCCCACGCCTCCGGCGTGATCCGCTGGTCGTCGTAGTAGGTTACGTGATCCTTCAGCTCGTCGACGGGCACCAGTTCGACGCTCGGCCCGTCGGCCGCCGTCATCTCGCGGGCCACCCGCTGCCAGCGGATCTGGACGAACCCCCGGTCGTGCCCGGTGCGCTCGATCCAGTTCGTGAGCCCGGGGTTCCGCTCGCTGATCACGAACCGGATCAGCCCGTCCGGGTCGACCGCGGCCTGGTCGGTGGTGAGGCTCGTCTGGTGGTACTGGTAGTCGAGCGAGGTGTACCAGCGGCTGCCCAGCTGCATGCCCTGGTACGGCGCGTCCGATTTCGGCACCGTCACGACCAGCGCGACGTCGTCCGGCAGCTCGTAGTGGCCCACCGCGGAGTACTGGGTACTCAGGCCCCCGGGCGTGAGGCGCGGCGACGTCAGCGTGTTCACCGGCAGGTTCAGGTAGAACCACTCCGGGAACTGCAGCCAGGTCTTGAGCCGGGAGATCAGCATCTTCCCGGCGACCTCGTACCGCTTCTTCATCTGCGCCGCGGTCAGCGGCGTCGGGGCTCCACCCAGCGTGTCGACCCGGTGGATGCGGATCTCGCCGCGCCTCTCGGTCGCCCAGTCGCTGAAGACCTCGCGCACCGCGAGCGTCGTCGCGTCCGGGGCCAGCGTGACGTAGTTCCGCGCGGCCGGCCCTGGTCCGAACCGCAGCTCGTACGTCCCGTCGTCGTTGATGTCGATCGACCGGTCGTCGAACGCGGACGGGCTGTTGGGCACCTCGGCCGTGGAGTAGTCGCCGGACAGCACCTGGAAACTCAGGTCGCGGGTGGTGCCCCGGCGCCCGGTGACGACGTACTCGGCCTCCGGCCGCAGGTTCGCGTTGAAGTAGAGCGTGTCCGGGTTGTCGAGCGCCATCTTCGTGTACGGCCCCGTCGACTGGGTGAAGTACGGGAACTCCCTGTCGTAAGCCCAGGCCATGTGGAGTGACGCCTTGATGCTGCCCGCCAGGTAGTCGTACCCCTCGAGCAGGTCCTGCTCGGTGCGGACGTGCGGCGCGCCCTCGATGATCTTCTCGGCCTCGGTGACGGCCTCCGCGAACGGCTGCGTGAACATCGTCGGTCCGTAGAACCGGTTCTGATTATTGGTCAACGGTCGCCCACTTGTTCGACGTGAGCTTGAACTTCGGCAAATCGCTCAGTGAGACCATCGCCTCGTACGTCCGGTCGTAGCCGGTGCGGCTGATCCGCCAGGTGCCGTCGTCGCCCCTGGCGTAGGTGTCCTGGTAGAACGCCGCGCCCTGGATCACGATCTGGTACTCGGGCACGATGACCGTGTCGGTGAACGCCCAGGTCCCGGTGGCGGTGTCGCCGTTCACCGTGATTTCCGGGTGTCCGGCGGCGTGAACGCTGATCAAGCCCGGCCCGAGGTTCTCCCTCATGAACGACACGATCGCGTCGCGGCCCTCCAGGAGCAACCGGTCGCCCATCGCGGGCGTGCCGTAGTCGGCCACCGCGTCCTCGGTCAGCGTGTCGGCGAGGCCGTCCCAGTCCTTCTGGTCGACGCTGCGCAGATAGCGGTACTTGAGCTGGCGGAGGTCCTCCAGCGTGAGCAGGTGTTCCAGCGTGCGGCTCTCCATGGGCTCAGCGTGCCGCTTTCCGGGATTTCTGACAAGAACCTGTTCTATTTTGGGGGCCATGACGACCGTGTCGTACGAGATGACGCACCTGCAGGGCCTCGAGGCCGAGGCGGTCCACATCGTCCGGGAGGTCGCGGCGACGTTCGAGCGTCCGGTGCTGCTGTTCTCGGGCGGCAAGGACTCGGTCGTCATGCTGCACCTGGCCACGAAGGCGTTCTGGCCCGCTCCGGTACCGTTTCCGGTGCTGCACATCGACACCGGGCACAACTTCGACGAGGTCCTCACGTTCCGCGACGAGGCGGTGGCCCGGGCGGGCGTCCGCCTGCTCGTCGGCCGGGTGCAGGACGACCTCGACGCCGGCCGGGTGGTCGAAGACCTCGCGGCCGGCCGCAACCGCCTGCAGACCACCACCTTGCTCCGGACGATCGGCGAGCACCGTTTCGACGCGGTGTTCGGAGGCGCCCGGCGTGACGAGGAGAAGGCCCGCGCGAAGGAGCGAGTCTTCAGCTTCCGCGATCGTTACGGGCAGTGGGATCCGCGGGGGCAGCGGCCCGAGCTCTGGAACCTCTACAACGGCCGGCACAAGCCGGGCGAGCACATCCGGGTGTTCCCGCTGTCGAACTGGACCGAGCTCGACATCTGGCGCTATCTCCGCGACGAGCGGATCGAACTGCCGCCGCTCTACTACGCGCACCGCCGCCGGGTCGTGGCCCGCGACGGGATGCTGCTGGCGCACACCCGGTTCCTGACGCTGCTCCCCGGCGAGGAGCCGTTCTCCGCGCTGGTCCGGTTCCGCACGGTCGGGGACGCGACCTGCACCGGGTGCGTCGAGTCGGCCGCGGCCACTCCGGACGAGGTCGTGACGGAGGTGGCGGCGACCCGGGTCACCGAGCGCGGCGCGACCCGGGCGGACGACCGGATCTCCGCCGCCGGCATGGAGGACCGCAAGCGGGAGGGCTACTTCTGATGCTGCGCACACTGCGTATCGCCACCGCCGGATCGGTCGACGACGGCAAGTCCACGCTGGTCGGCCGGTTGCTCTACGACTCCAAAGCGACGTTCACCGACCAGCTCGCGGCGGTCGAGCAGGCCAGCCGCGACCGGGGGGAGGAGCTCAACCTCGCGTTGCTCACCGACGGCCTGCGCGCCGAGCGGGAACAGGGCATCACGATCGACGTCGCCTACCGGTACTTCGCGACGCCGAAGCGCGCGTTCGTCATCGCCGACACCCCGGGGCACATCCAGTACACCCGGAACATGGTCACCGGGGCGTCCACCGCGGACCTGGCGCTGATCCTGGTCGACGCGTCGCTGGGGCTGACCGAGCAGTCTCGGCGGCACGCGTTCCTGGCCAGCCTGCTCGGCGTCCCGCACGTCGTGCTGTGCGTCAACAAGATGGACCTGGTCGGCTACTCGGCCGAGCGGTTCGAGCAGATCAGCGCCGACTTCGAGCGGTTCGCGGCCCGGCTCGACGTGCACGATCTGAGCGTCATCCCGGTGTCGGCGCTGCACGGCGACAACGTCGTCCACCGCAGCACCGCGATGCCCTGGTACGAGGGTCTGCCGCTGCTGCACCACCTCGAGCAGGTGCACGTGGCGTCCGACCGGAACCTGATCGACGCCCGGTTCCCGGTGCAGTACGTGGTGCGATCGCCCGGCTTCCGGGGGTACGCCGGGACGCTGGCCGGCGGTGTGCTGCGTCCGGGCGACGAGGTCGTCGCCCTGCCGTCGGGGTTCTCGACCACCGTCCGCGCGATCTGGGCGCCGGGCGGCGTCCGCCTGGACGAAGCGTTCGCACCGCAGGCGGTGACCCTGCAACTCGCCGACGACCTCGACGTGGGGCGGGGGGACCAGCTGTGCCGGCCGGGGAACCGGCCGCACGTCGGGTCCGACGTGGACGCGCTGATCTGCTGGTTCAGCGAGCGCGGCGGGCTGTCGGCGGGCGGCCGGTACGTGCTGCGCCACACGACCGCGGAGACCCGGGCGCGGGTGACCGGGCTGGAGTACCGGCTGGACGTGAACACGCTGCACCGGGACCCCTCGGCGGAGGGCCTGACGCTGAACCAGATCGGGCGGGTGCGGCTCCACACCCAGCAGCCGGTGCTGTTCGACGCCTACCGCCGCAACCGTGCGACCGGCGGGTTCATCCTGGTGGACGAGGTCACGAACGAGACCGTCGCGGCCGGGATGATCACCGGGCCGGCCGTGCGCACGTCGTCGGTGGCGTGGCACTCGTCGTCGGTCGAGCGGGCCGATCGCGCCTCGCGCGGAGCGACCGTCTGGCTGACCGGCCTCCCGGCCTCGGGAAAGTCCTCCGTGGCGGTCGAGCTCGAGCGGCGGCTGGTCGCGGCCGGGCGTCCGGCCTACCTGCTGGACGGCGACAACCTGCGCCACGGCCTCACGTCCGACCTCGGGTTCGCTCCGGCCGACCGGTCGGAGAACGTCCGCCGCGTCGGCGAGGTGGCCAAGCTTTTCGCGGACGCCGGACTGGTGGCCGTCGTCTCGCTGGTCTCGCCCTACCGAGCTGATCGGGACGCGGTGCGGGCGCTGCACCGGGCGGCCGGCCTGCCGTTCGTCGAGGTGTTCGTGGACACGCCGGTCGAGGTGTGCGCCGAGCGCGACCCGAAGGGCCTGTACGCGCGCCGGGAGCCCGGCCTGACCGGCGTCGACGCCCCCTACGAGGCGCCGCGGTCCCCGGATCTCGTACTCCGCCCCGACGACGGCGACCCGGTGGTGATGGCGGCAACGATCGCGGAACTGCTGGCCGACTGATCGTCGAATCAATGATCTATTCGCGCGGTCACGTTGCCGGACCAACTCGCGTTCTGGAACGAGTGGCATCAACGACGGGGCGCGACCGGCGACGACCCCGGCCACCGCGCCACCCGAAAGATCTTCCTCGACTCGCTGCCGTCGGCATCGCGATGCGCGGTGATCGACCTGGGCTGCGGACAGGGGCACGACCTCGCGGCCTTCGCCCGGGCCGGCCACGACGCCTACGGACTCGACTACTCGGAGGAGGCGGTCCGGCAGTCCCGTAACTCGCTGCGGGGTCAGGGTGTCGCCGACGCGGACGATCGTGTCTGCGTCCGCGATGTGACCGCACCACTGTCGTACCCGGCCGGCAGATTCGACGGCGCCTTCAGCCACCTGTCGATCACTGTGTCGACGAGGCGGCGACGCGGTGACCTCGAGGACTCGTTGGCCGGTTGGCAGATCGCCCGCATCGAGCCGTACTCCGGGCATTACGCCAGCGCCGAGCCGAGCCACTTCCTCCGAGTGGTCGCTCATAAGCGCAACTGGACGCGGCCACGCTCGGTAAGGAGGACACTCCGTGGCGTGCGTAGACGTCGGGCTGTGCGGAGCGTCGACTTCGGCGAGATCGACGAGTGCGCCGACAGAGCTATCGAACTGTTGCGGCTCACCTATCGGGGTGGCGACGGCACTGGCGGTTGGTACCACCGCCTGGACGCCGAGCGCCCCGGCCCGTCGGCGACGGCGGCCGGGGGTCGTTCGTCGGCCAACCCTCACGCGTGTGGCTGACGGCAATGGCCCTTCGAGCATTGGCGGCGCTGGAACCGTATGGCTCCGGCGCGCGACGCGCGGCGGACCGGCTGGTGCGGCGCCGAGATCGCGAAACACAGGCCTGGGGCGAACTTCCTCGCGGAGCACCGACCGTGACCCACACGGCGTTCGTCCTGACCGCGCTGAGCGACCTCCAGGAACGGTCACGACGTGACGACGTCGAGGACGCGCTGAACGCGGGTTACGTCTGGCTGACCGAACACGTCGTACGCGATCAGGTCCACGACGACGACGCGCGGATGGAGGGCTACAACGTGTCATGGGAGGGGCCGGACCGCGCCGCGGTCTGATCGCCGAATGCGGGCGACTGGTGCCGAACGGCACGACGGACGTGCTGCGAGTCCTCTCTCCGGACGCGGTTCTGCTGCAGCGGGGCATCAACCGGCACAAGCCTCGGCCGAGCGCGGTGAGGACGCGGGCGACCGCGTTCGCTCCGGTCCGGACCACCGCGGTGGCGTGATACCGCAGCCAGGGGCGCTGCTCGTAGCCGGTTGAACCGACCCGGACCACGCTCGGGATGGTCCACAGGTGCGCATAGACCAGTTCGCCGACGCACCCGATGTAGTTCCGGTCCGGAAGCGTCATGTCGACGAGCATCGAGTCGCAGGTACGCAACTCCGCGAGATCGGAGCGGACGAGCGCGTCGGTGCCGTCCGGGCGCGGGCCCGACCCCCACGCTACCGGGTCGACCAGCGTGAGCCCGTGCGATCGCAGCCGTCCGGCGAGCGCGGCGCCCGAGGTCAGCACCTGGCTCCGAGCTAGTCCGTCCACGGCCCGGGCGAAGTACACCCGGTTCGAACGGGAGGGATGTCCGCCGGTCACGGGCTCGCCTCCGAGGTGGACCGCTGCTCTCTTCCCCCCTGGCCAATGGGTGTCGCCGAGCACGACGGGATCGGAAACTCTGGACATGCGTCGGTGTGATGCGCCACACTCGTGTTCGGCATACTGCATACAGTAGTCAAGGGGAGCGTGATGGGACCGACGCTCGTCACCGACGTTCATGGTCGGCGTTACCGGGTGGGCGAGAACGCCACGGAGCTGACCGGGCGGTCGCGGGCCTGGATGGTCCGGGCTCCGCAGGCCGCGATGGCCGCGGCCGGTCTGCTGCAGTACGGCGCCGCGGCCGTGCTGCCCGCGCTCGGCCGGCAGCGGGCCGAGGTGCTCTGGATCCTCGGGGTCTGGGTGGTGTGCCAAGCCGGGGTCGCGGCTCCGGCGGCGTGGCTGTACCGGCGGCTGGGGCCGCGGCCTCTGCTCGTGGTGGCCGGCCTGTGCTGCGCGACCGCGTTCGCGACCGTGGCGTACGGCGGGTCAGTGGCGGCGGTGCTGGCCGGGTACTCGGTGCTCGGTGGAGCCGGCGCGGGGCTGACCTACGCGGTCTGCGTCGCGACGGTGACCGAGTGGTTCCCGGAGCGGATCGCCGGCGCCACCGGGGCGGTGAGCGGCGCGTTCGGCTACGGCTCGGTGCCGTTCATCGTGGCCGCGGCACTACTGACCGGCCACGGCCCGACCGGCCCGACCGGCCCGACCGGCCCGACCGGCCTGACCGGCCTGACCGGCCTGACCGGCCCGACCGGCCCGGCCGACGCAGCCACCACCGCCACCACGGCCGACGCGACCGGTTCGGCGGGCCTGGCAACCGCGACGGCGGTCGCCGCGGTGCTGATCGGGCTGGCCGTCGTCGGGGCCGCGGTGGTGATGCGGCGGCCACCGGCGCACTGGTGGCCCGCGCACCTCGACCCGCGCCTGTGGGCGATCGACAGACGGCTCAACCGGAGCATTCCGAAGAACGCGCCCGCGATCCGGGCGTTCGGGCCGCGGGAGGCGCTGCGCAGCGGCGCGCTGCCGGCGATGTGGCTGGTGGTCGGCGTGATCGCGGCGATGGCCCTGTTCGACATCGGCTACCTCGCGACGTCCGGCGACGGCGTCGCCGACCGGAACGTCGCCGTGCTGCTCGGGGTGCTCGCTCTCGCCACCGGCGTCGGCCGGGTCGTCACCGGACGGCTCTCCGACCGGCTCGGGCGGCGTCAGATGCTGGTCGCGGCCCTGCTGCTGGGCGGCCTGGGCCAGGTCGGGATCTCGGCCGGAGGCCCGGTGCGGTGGGCCTCGATCGCGGTGGCCGGGGTCGGCACCGGCGCCGGCTACTCGCTCCTGGTCGGCCTGGTCCGCGACTGGTTCGGCGACGAGGCCACGCTGCCCAACTACGGCCTCGTCTACTCCGGCAAGGCGCTCGGGGGAGTGGTGGGCCTGGTACTCGTGGCCGCGGCGCCACCCGCCGGCGACCTGGCCACCTTCGCCGTGGCCGGGGCGCTCGGTATCGGCGGTGCGGTCGCCGCCGCGCGGCTCCGACGGCCCGGCCGGCCGTCCCTGGTGCTGCCCGGCCGCTAGCCCCGGAACGACTCCCGCACCGGCAACTTTCAGTTCACTCTGGACAACTCGTGTGATCTAGGCCACCATACTGGATCACGTCATACGGTATGCAATATGCAAGCGCCCGACGACGCAGGAGGACGACGATGGGTAAGGCACTCGAGGGGATTCGGATCCTCGACATGACTCACGTCCAGTCAGGACCCTCGGCCACTCAGATACTCGCCTGGCTCGGGGCGGACGTCATCAAGCTCGAAGCGCCCGGCAAGGGCGACATCACCCGCCAGCAGCTCCGCGACCGGCCCGGCGTCGACTCCCTCTACTTCACGATGCTCAACTGCAACAAGCGCAGCATCACCGTCAACATGAAGTCCGGCGAAGGTCAGGAAATCTTCGCTGAGCTCGTCAAAGAGTCCGACGTCCTGGTGGAGAACTTCGGGCCGGGCGTCGTCGATCGCTTCGGCTTCGCATGGGAGCGCCTGCAGGAGCTCAACCCGCGCCTGGTCTACGCGTCGATCAAGGGCTTCGGCCCCGGCCGGTACGCGGGCTTCAAGGCCTACGAGGTCGTCGCCCAGGCGATGGGCGGCTCGATGAGCACGACCGGCTACGACGACGGTCCGCCGACCGCGACCGGCGCCCAGATCGGCGACTCCGGCACCGGCATCCACCTGGTCGCCGGCATCCTCGCCGCGCTGCTGCAGCGCACGGACACCGGCCGCGGCCAGCGCGTCCAGGTCGCGATGCAGGACGCGGTCCTCAACCTCTGCCGGGTGAAGCTCCGCGACCAGCAGCGGCTCGCCGCCGGCCCGCTCGGCGAGTACCCGAACGAGCACTTCGGCGACGAGGTACCCCGCTCGGGCAACGCGTCCGGCGGCGGGCAGCCCGGCTGGGCGGTCAAGTGCGCTCCCGGCGGTCCGAACGACTACATCTACGTGATCGTCCAGCCCACCGGGTGGGCGCCGATCGCGGGCCTGATCGGGCGCCCCGAGCTCGCCGAGGACCCGGCCTGGAGCACCCCGAAGGCCCGCCTCGACAAGCTCGACAAGATGTTCGCGCTGATCGAGGAGTGGACCGAGAAACACACCAAGTGGGCCGTGATGGAGGACCTCAACGCCCACGACATCCCGTGCGGCCCGATCCTCTCCACCCGCGAACTGATCGAGGACGACACGCTCGCCACGCTCGGCTCGGTGGTCGAGGTCGACCACCCGGAACGAGGCCCGTTCAAGACCGTGGGCTGCCCGATCAAGCTGTCCGACTCACCCGTCGACGTCGAGCGCTCTCCGCTGCTCGGCGAGCACACCGACCAGGTCCTGTCCGAGCTCGGCCTCGCCGACCGGGCCGACGCGTTCCGCGCCGCCGGCGCGATCTGAGGAGATCCCACCGTGTCCGTACAAGAACTCGTCGGCTACGACAAAGCTGCCGTCCGAAGCATCCTCGACGCCGTCCGCGCCGAGGGCCGCGACTCACTGACCGCCCCCGAGGGCCGGGCGGTGGTCGAGGCCTACGGCATCAGCACCCCCGGCGAGGGCCTCGCCGCCAACCCCGAGGACGCCGTGGTGCTCGCCACGCGCATGGGCTTCCCCGTGGTCCTGAAGATCGTCTCGCCGGACATCCTGCACAAGACCGAAGCGGGCGGAGTGATCGTCGGCGTGACCGACGCCGCCGCCGCGGCCGACGCCTACCGCACGATCGTGCGCAACGCCCGCGAGTACGACCCGGACGCCCGGATCGCGGGCGTGCAGGTACAGCAGATGCTCACCGCCGGGCACGAGGTGATCATCGGCGCGGTCAGCGATCCGACGTTCGGCAAGATCGTCGCGTTCGGGCTCGGCGGCGTGCTGGTCGAGGTGCTCAAGGACGTGACGTTCCGCCTCGCCCCGACGTCGCCGGAGACCGCCCGCAGCATGGTGGAGGGCATCAAGGCGGCCGAGATCCTGCGCGGGGTCCGGGGCGCCGAACCGGCCGACGCCGAGGCGCTCGCGCAGCTGATCAGCCGGGTGTCCGACCTGGTCACGGACTTCCCCGAGATCTCCGAGGTCGACCTGAACCCGGTCCTGGCCACGGCCACGAGCGCCACGGCGGTCGACGTCCGGATCCTCGTGGGCGCGGCCGCCGAACCACCGGCCCGCTTCACGCGCGAGGAGATCCTCGCCTCGATGAACCGGATCATGCGGCCGGCGTCGGTCGCCGTCATCGGCGCGTCCGCCGAAGACGGCAAGATCGGCAACTCGGTGATGAAGAACCTGGTCAACGGGGGGTTCGCGGGGAAGATCCACCCGGTGAACCCGAAGGCCTCCGACATCCTCGGGTTGCCCGCCGTCGCCGGCATCAACGACATCGAGGGCGACGTCGACGTGGCGATCTTCGCGATCCCGGCGAAGTTCGTCCCGGCCGCGCTGGAGGAGGCCGGAGCGAAGGGCGTGGCGGGCGCGATCCTCATCCCGTCCGGTTTCGGCGAGACCGGCAACCAGGAACTGCAGGACGAGGTCGTCGCGATCGCGAGGAAGCACGGCGTCCGGATCCTGGGACCGAACATCTACGGCTACTACTACACGCCGCAGCACCTCTCGGCGACGTTCTGCACCCCGTACGACGTGCCCGGCGGCGTCGCCCTCTCGTCCCAGAGCGGCGGGATCGGGATGGCGATCCTCGGGTTCAGCCGGTCGGCGCGGATGGGCGTCTCGGCGATCGTCGGCGTCGGCAACAAGGCCGACCTCGACGAGGACGACCTGCTGACGTTCTTCGAGGACGACGAGCACACGCAGCTGATCGCGATGCACCTCGAGGACCTCAAGGACGGCCGTGCGTTCGCGGAGACCGCGCAGCGGGTCTCCAAGCACAAGCCGGTGATCGTGCTCAAGGCCGGACGCACGGCGGAGGGCGCCCGCGCGGCCGGCTCGCACACCGGTGCGCTGGCCGGGGACGACGTGGTCTACGACGACATCCTGCGGGAGTCCGGCGTGATCCGGGCGCCGGGCCTGAACGACCTGCTCGAGTACGCCAGGGGCCTCCCGCAGCTACCCACGCCGAAAGGCGAGAACGTCGTCATCATCACCGGAGCCGGCGGGTCCGGAGTGCTGCTGTCGGACGCCTGCGTCGACAACGGACTCTCGCTGATGCGGATCCCGGAGGACCTCGACCAGGCGTTCCGGGCGTTCATCCCGCCGTTCGGCGCGGCCGGCAACCCGGTCGACATCACCGGCGGCGAACCGCCGTCCACCTACCGGAACACGATCGCGCTGGGCCTGGAGGACCCGCGGATCCACGCCCTGATCCTCGGCTACTGGCACACGATCGTCACCCCGCCGATGACCTTCGCCGAACTCGTCGTCGACGTCGTGGACGAGTTCCGCGCTCGCGGGATCCACAAGCCGATCGTCGCCTCGCTCTCGGGCGACGTCGAGGTGGAGGAAGCGGCCGAGTTCCTCTACCGCCACGGGGTCGTGGCGTATCCCTACACCACCGAAAAGCCGGTCGCGGTGCTCGGTGCGAAGTACCGGTGGGCCCGCGCTGCGGGCCTGCTGTGAACCACAGCACGACAGATCACGGCGGTGAACAGCGGCACCCGTTTCGTACCCCTGCTCCAGGAGGTCCAGCGTGAGTACTTCCGAAAAGCCCTCGACGACTGACTTACCGGAGCCCGGCTCCGGCGGATACCGGGAGGTGACCGACGTCAACGGCCGCCTGTACCGCGTCGGCGAGACCGACCGGCAGCTGATGGGCCGTTCGCGGCGGTGGATGGTGATCCTGCCGTGGGTCGCGATGATGGCGATCTCGTCGTCCGAGTACGCGTTCAGCTCGGCCGAGGACACGCTGACCGGTGCGCACGGCTGGCACGGCGCGCACATCTTCTGGCTGCTGGGCGTCTGGATCTTCTTCCAGGCCGCGGTGGCGTTCCCGGTCGGCGAGCTACGGGAGCGCGGCACGCTCTCGGCCCGCAACGCGATGCTGATCGGCGCCTGCGGCACGGTGCTGGGCTACCTCGCGCTGGCGTACGCGCCGAACGTCTGGATCGCCTACCTCGGGTTCGGCTTCTTCGGCGGATGCGGCGCCGGTGCCGTGTACGCGACCTGCGTGAACATGGTCGGCAAGTGGTACCCGGAGCGGAAGGGCGGCAAGACCGGGTTCGTCAACGGCGGCTTCGCCTACGGCTCGGTACCGTTCATCTTCCTGTTCAAGAACTACATGGGCACCGGGAACCTCGGCGGCATCCTCACCGCGGTGGGCTTCGGCCTGGCCCTCACGGTCGCGCTCGTCGGGTTCTTCTTCGTCGACCCGCCGAAGAACTGGTGGCCGCCGCACGTCGACCCGCTGCGTGCGGCCGCGGACGACCCGCGGATCCGACGCTCGCTGATCAAGAACCCGCCCGCGGTCAAGCAGTACCGGCCGGCGGAGGCGATCCGGACCCCGGTGCTGCCGCTGATGTGGTTCTGCCTGCTCTGTACGGCCGGTATCAACATCTTCGGGATCGCGTTCCAGGTGCCGTTCGGGGACGAGATGGGCTTCGCCGGTGGCATCGTCGCGCTGGCGATGAGCCTCAAGGCGATCATCAACGGCACCGGCCGGGGCGTCATCGGCTGGATCTCCGACCGCTACGGCCGGCGGCAGACGCTGGTGATCGTGTGCCTCGTGCTGGGCAGCGCCCAGTACGCGGTGTACTTCTCCGGCTCGATCGGCAACATGCCGCTGTTCCTGCTGGCCTCGATGGTCTCCGGCTTCGGCGGCGGAGCGATCTTCCCGCTGTTCGCGGCGATGACCGCGGACTTCTTCGGGGAGAACAACAACGCGTCCAACTACGGAATGGTCTACAGCTCGAAGCTGGTCTCGGGTCTCGTCGGGTCCGGCCTGGGCGCCGTCACCGTCGCGGCCTGGGGTTACGGCGGGGCGTTCATCCTGGCCGGGACGATCGGCATCGTCACCGCGTTCCTCGCGATGATGCTGCGCCAGCCCGGTCAGAACCTCCGCACGACGAGCCAGGAATCCCTCGCGCTCTCCGCCTGAGTCCCGCGTGGCCGCGCCTCGGGCGCGGCCACGCGGCGTCGACGAGAAGGAATCGCTGATGAAGATCGCCGTGCTCGGCGCCGGTGCGATCGGCGCGTACGTCGGAGCCGCCCTCCATCGCGGGGGCGCTGAGGTCTCGTTGATCGCCCGCCGGGCCCATCTGGACGCCCTGCGGTGCGACGGGGTGCGGGTGCTCAGCCCCCGGGGTGACTTCGTCGCCCGCACCCACGCCACCGACGACCCGCGCGAGGTCGGGCCGGTGGACTACGTCTTCCTCGGGCTCAAGGCCCACCAGTACGCCTCCTGCGGGCCGCTGATGGAGCCGCTGCTGGGGCCCTCGACGGCCGTGATCGCGGCTCAGAACGGGATCCCGTGGTGGTACTTCCACGGATTGTCGGGGCACCCGCTGGAAGGGCGGAGGATCGAGGCCGTCGACCCGCGCGGCGCGGTGTCGCACGTGATCCCGGTGCACAGGGCGATCGGCTGTGTCGTCTACTGCTCGACCGAGATCGAGGCGCCGGGCGTCATCCGGCACCTGGAGGGCACCCGGTTCTCGATCGGCGAGCCGTCGGGCGAGATCTCCGCGCGCTGCGTCGCGTTCAGCGAGGCGATGGTGGCCGGTGGGCTCAAGTGTCCGGTCGAGCCGAACCTGCGCGACGACATCTGGGTGAAACTCATGGGCAATGTCGCGTTCAACCCTCTTTCGGCGCTCACCCGCGCGACGATGGTTGACATGTGCGGACACCCGGGCGCCCGAGATCTTGTCACCGAGATGATGCGTGAGACGGTTGCGGTTGCCGAGGCCACCGGCTGCCATCCGTCGGTGTCGATCGAACGCCGGATCGCCGGGGCCGCCAAGGTCGGCCACCACAAGACGTCCACGCTCCAGGACCTGGAGGCGGGCAAAGAACTCGAGCTCGAGGCGATCATCGGCGCGGTCGTCGAGATCGCGTCGCTGACCGGGGTGCCGGCGCCGACGCTGCGCAACGTCTACGCGGCCGTCGATCTGCTGGCCCGGACCGTGGCCATGGCGGGTTGAGGATGGCGCGCGTCGACGAATCCCGCAGCGCTCTGGAACCGCGAGCGCTCCGGCGCAAACGCCGGAACGAGCCGGCGAGCCCGCTCGCCGGCCTCGATCCGCAACTGGTGATGACCGTGCGGCGGATCGTCGCTGCCCACCGCGAGTGGCGCGGGCCGCTGCTGCCGGTGCTGCACGCGCTGCAGGAGGAGCTCGGCTACCTGCCGGACGACGCCACCCCGATCGTGGCCCACGAACTGAACCTGTCCCGGGCCGAGGTGCACGGGGTGATCACGTTCTACACCGACTTCCGGCGTGAGCCGGGCCCGACGTCCACGGTGCGGATCTGTCGCGCGGAGGCCTGCCAGGCGGTCGGCGCGGACGCGCTCGTCGAGGCCGCCGGCGACGCCGCCGCGCACGTCTTCTGCCTCGGCAACTGCGCGCTCGGCCCGTCGGTGCAGGTCGACGGCAAGGTGCTGGGCCGGATGACGCCGGAGCGCCTGGCGGCGCTGCTCGCTTCGCGGGAGGGCTCGTGATCGTCTACGTCCCGCGGGATTCCGCGGCCCGTTCGGTCGGTGCCGACGAGGTGGCGGACGCGCTGGCCGCGCGCGGCGTCCCGGTCGTGCGCAACGGCTCGCGCGGGATGCTCTGGCTGGAGCCGTTCGTCGAGGTGTCGACGCCGTCCGGCCGGGTCGGGTACGGGCCGGTCACGCCGTCCGACGTCGAGTCGATCCTGGAGGCGGCCGGCGGCGCGCACCCGCTGCGCGTCGGGCCGGTCGACGAGATCCCGTGGCTGGCCGGGCAGACCCGGATCACGTTCGCGCGGATGGGTGTCACCGACCCGATCAGCCCGGTGGACTACCTCGCGCACGGTGGTCTCGCCGGCCTGCGGCGGGCACTCTCGATGACCCCGGAGGCGGTGGTCGAGGAGGTCACCGCGTCCGGCCTGCGCGGCCGCGGCGGCGCGGGCTTCCCGGCCGGGATCAAATGGAAGACCGTGCTCGGGTGTGACGGTCCGTTGAAATTCGTCTGCGCCAACGCCGACGAAGGCGACAGCGGCACGTTCGCCGACCGGATGATGCTCGAAGGCGACCCGTTCGGCCTGATCGAGGGCATGACGATCGCCGCGTACGCGGTCGGCGCCTCCGAGGGCTACGTGTACGTGCGGTCGGAGTACCCCGACGCGGTGGCCACCCTGCGCACGGCGATCGAGGTGGCCAGGGCCGAAGGGTGGCTGGGGTCGTCGGTGCTCGGCTCGTCGCTCGACTTCGACGTGCACGTCCGGGTCGGGGCCGGTGCCTACATCTGCGGCGAAGAGACCTCCATGCTCGAGTCGCTGGAAGGCAAGCGCGGGATGGTCCGGGCCAAGCCGCCGATCCCGGCGATCGAGGGCCTGTTCGGAAAACCCACCGTGGTGAACAACGTGCTCACGCTGGCCACGGTCCCGGCGATCCTGGCCGGCGGGGCCGCCGCCTACTCGGCGCTCGGGATCGAGCGGTCGCGGGGGACACAGGTCTTCCAGCTCGGCGGCAACACCCTGCGCGGTGGCATCGTCGAGACCGCGTTCGGTCTCACGCTCGGTGAGCTCGTCCACGACTTCGGCGGCGGCACGCTCTCCGGGCGTCCGGTGCGCTGCGTCCAGGTCGGCGGGCCGCTCGGCGCGTACGTCCCGCCGTCCCAGTTCGACCTGCCGATGGACTACGAGGCGTTCGCCGCCGCCGGTGCGATGCTCGGCCACGGCGGCGTCGTCGTGTTCGACGAAACCGTCGACATGGCCGCGCAGGCCCGGTTCGCGTTCGAGTTCTGCGCCGAGGAATCGTGCGGCAAGTGCACGCCGTGCCGGGTCGGAGCGGTCCGCGGCGTCGAGGTCGTCGACCGCATCCGGGCCGGCGAGCGTCGCGAGGAGAACCTCGTCCTCCTCGAAGACCTGTGTGTGCTGATGACCGACGGGTCGCTCTGTGCGATGGGCGGCCTCACCCCGATGCCGGTCCGCAGCGCGGTGAAGCACTTCGCCGCCGACTTCGGTCCTCCGGCACCCGGCGCGGTGGAAGCCGTGCCACCGAACGCCGCCAAGCACGCCTCCCGGAAGGAGGAGCCGGTATGACTCTGTTGAAGGAACCCGACTTCGGAACCCCCGAGCGGCCCGGCGCGCCGACCGTGACCGTGGAGGTCGACGGCCTGCCGATCACCGTGCCACCGGGCACGTCGGTGATGCGCGCGGCGGCCGAGGCCGGCGTCGCGATCCCGAAGCTGTGCGCGACGGACTCGCTGGAGGCGTTCGGGTCGTGCCGGCTGTGCGTCGTCGAGATCGACGGACGGAAAGGGACCCCGGCGTCGTGCACCACGCCCGTCGACGACGGGATGCGGATCCGCACCCAGTCGTCGCACCTGGAGAAGCTGCGCCGCGGGGTGATGGAGCTCTACATCTCCGACCATCCGCTCGACTGCCTGACCTGCGCGGCCAACGGCGACTGCGAGCTGCAGGACATGGCCGGCGCGGTCGGCCTGCGCGAGGTCCGCTACGGCTACGAGGGTGACAACCACCTCGACGCGCCGAAGGACACCAGCAACCCGTACTTCGACTTCGACGAGTCCAAGTGCATCGCCTGCTCCCGGTGCGTCCGGGCCTGCGACGAGGTCCAGGGGACGCTGGCGCTGACGATCGCGAACCGTGGATTCGCGTCGAAGGTCGCGCCCGGCCCGACGAACTTCCTCGACTCCGAGTGCGTCTCCTGCGGCGCCTGCGTGCAGGCCTGCCCGACCGCCACGCTGCAGGAGAAGTCGGTGGTCGAGCTCGGCATGCCGTCCCGCAGCGTGATCACGACGTGCGCGTACTGCGGGGTCGGCTGCTCGTTCAAGGCCGAGCTGCGCGGCACTGAGCTGGTCCGGATGGTGCCGTACAAGGACGGCGGCGCGAACGAGGGCCACAGTTGCGTCAAGGGCCGGTTCGCGTTCGGGTACGCGACCCACCCCGACCGGAAGCTGTCGCCGATGGTCCGCGAGTCCACCTCGGACCCGTGGCGCGAGGTCTCCTGGGACGAGGCGATCAGCACTGTCGCGCACGGGTTCCGCTCGCTCCAGGAGCGCTACGGCGCCGGCGCGATCGGCGCGATCTCGTCCTCGCGGTGCACGAACGAGGAGGTGTGGGTCGTCCAGAAGATGGTGCGGGCGGCCTTCGGGAACAACAACGTCGACACGTGCGCGCGGGTCTGTCACTCGCCGACCGGCTACGGCCTCAAGCAGACGTTCGGCGAGTCGGCGGGCACCCAGGACTTCAAGTCGGTCGAGAAGTCCGACGTGATGCTGCTGATCGGCGCGAACCCCACCGACGGGCACCCGGTGTTCGCCTCCCGGATGAAAAAGCGTCTGCGCGAGGGCGCGCAGCTGGTCGTCGTCGACCCGCGGCGGATCGACCTGGTGCGGTCCCCGCACATCGAGGCCGCGCACCACCTGCAGCTGCGTCCGGGGACGAACGTCGCGATCGTCAACGCGCTCGCGCACGTCGTGGTGACCGAAGGTCTGGCGGACGAGGACTTCGTCGCTTCGCGGTGCGAGGGTTACGACGAGTGGGCGTCGTTCATCGCCCGGCCGGAGAACAGCCCGGAGACGGTCGAGCCGATCACCGGCGTGCCGGCCGCGTCGATCCGGGCCGCGGCCCGCCTGTACGCGTCGGCACGCAACGGCGCGATCTACTACGGGCTCGGCGTCACCGAGCACAGCCAGGGCTCGACGATGGTGATGGGTCTGGCGAACCTCGCGATGGCGACCGGCAACGTCGGCCGCGAGGGCGTCGGTGTGAACCCGCTGCGCGGGCAGAACAACGTCCAGGGCTCGTGCGACATGGGCTCGTTCCCGCACGAGCTGCCCGGCTACCGGCACGTCTCCGACGACGTCGTCCGCGGGCTGTTCGACGACCGCTGGGGGACGTCGATCCTGCCCGAGCCCGGGTTGCGGATCCCCAACATGTTCGACGCGGCGATCGACGGGACGTTCCGCGGGCTGTTCGTGCACGGCGAAGACATCGCGCAGTCCGACCCGAACCTGCAGCACGTGTCGGCGGCGCTCTCGTCGATGGAGCTCGTGGTCGTGCAGGACCTGTTCCTGAACGAGACCTCGAAGTTCGCGCACGTGTTCCTTCCCGGGGCGTCGTTCCTGGAGAAGGACGGGACGTTCACCAACGCCGAGCGGCGGATCAACCGGGTCCGGGCGGTCATGCCGCCCAAGACCGGCAAGGGCGAGTGGGAGATCGTCTGCGAGATCGCGACCGCGATGGGTTACCCGATGTCGTACTCGCACCCCAGCGAGATCATGGACGAGATCGCGGCGCTGACCCCGACGTTCGCCGGGGTGTCGTTCGAGGCGCTCGACAAGCTGGGCAGCATCCAGTGGCCGTGCAACGCCGAGGCGCCGTTCGGGACGCCCACCATGCACGTGGAGGAGTTCACCCGGGGCCGCGGCAAGTTCGTGCCCACCTCGTTCGTGCCGACCGAGGAGCGGACGACCCGGCGGTTCCCGCTGGTGCTCACGACCGGGCGCATCCTCAGCCAGTACAACGTCGGCGCGCAGACCCGGCGCACCGGCAACGTCGCCTGGCACCCGGAGGACCTGCTGGAGATCCATCCGCACGACGCCTCCGAGCGGGGCATCGCCGACGGCTCGTTCGTGACGCTGGCCAGCCGGGTCGGGGAGACGAAGCTGCGGGCGACGATCTCCGACCGGATGCCGGTCGGCGTCGTCTACACGACGTTCCACCACCCGGTGACCGGCGCGAACGTGGTCACGACCGAGCATTCGGACTGGGCGACGAACTGCCCGGAGTACAAGGTGACCGCGGTGCAGGTGTCGGGGGCGGCGCGGTGAGCGGGGTCGCGGCGGAGCAGCGGATGGCCAACGACATCGCCCGGAACTTCCGGCACCTGTCGCCGGACGACGCGGTCGCGGCGATCGCCGGGCACGTCAGCCGGTTCTGGGATCCGCGGATGCGGGTGCGTCTGCTCGCCCTGGCCGACTCCGGGTCGGAGGGCCTCGATCCGCTGGTCACGGCCGCGGCCGGGCGGTTGCGCGGCTGACCGATCGGCCCGCGCGACCGGCCTGCGTGGCCGGCCCGCGCGTCGGCGCGCCGACGTGGGCGCACCCGGTATGTGACCGACTGTATGCTGTAAACCGACAGTGCGCGGGGCGACACCGCCGGAGGACCGATGACCGAGATCAGCCCGGCCCGGGCGGCACGCTCCCGGCGGAAACCGTTGGAGCGGCCGGCGCCTCTGCGTCAGGTGGTCACCGACGAGATCGCCGACATGATCATCAGCGGCGAGCTCCAGCCGGGCGAGCACCTGGTCGAGCAGGAGCTCGCGGCTCAGCTCGGTGTCTCCCGGCAGCCGGTGCGCGAGGCGCTGCAGCGCCTGCACACCGAGGGCTGGGTCGATCTGCGTCCCGGCCTCGGCGCGTTCGTGCACACGCCGACGGCCGAAGAGGCCGATCAGCTCCTCGCCGCCCGGACCCTGCTGGAGGCGGAGTCGGCCCGGCTCGCGGCCGCGAACGGCACCCCGGCGTTGGTGGAGCAGTTGTGGGGCCTCCAGTCGGTGGGCGAGGCGGCGGTGGCCGCCGACGACGAGGCCGGCATGGTCGCCGCGAACGCCGCGCTGCACGCGCAGATCATGACGATGTCCGGCAACAAGGTGCTCTCCGAGCTGATCGGTATCGTCGACAGCCGGGTGCGGTGGTACTACCGCCCGATCGCCCGGTCGCGGGGCCAGGAAGCCTGGGACGAGCACCGCGAGATCATCGAAGTGATCGCCGGTGGCAACGCCCGCAAGGCCGGTGACCTGATGCGCAGACACACCGAGCGGACGAGGAAGACCTACCACGCGAGGGCGGCCGAGGTGGCGAAGAACCCGCAGGTCCCGGTCGAAAAGGGCGCTTAGCCGGCGATCGTCAGGCCGGTCGGGAGGGTGTACCCGAGCTCGGCGTACCGGGCCGCGATCCGGCCGAGCTCGGAACGAGTGGTCAGCGCGTGCAGGAGATCGAGGAAGGTCAGCGGACGTTCGAGGTCGAGCCACGAGCCGGTCCGGCCCGGGCCGACCAGCCCGGTGTCGTCGTCGGTGAGTGGTTCGCCGGGCCAGGGGCCGGGCGCGGTCGCGTACCCGAGTTCGGCGTAGCGGGCCGCGAGGTCCGCCGGGGCGCGCTTCGTGCGGGCCGCGACCAGCAGGATCTGGCCACTGCGGATCTCCTCGTCGTAGCCGGGCCAGCCGTCGTCGGTGTATCGGGTGCGGTCGTCGTAGCCGTCGTTGTCGTTTCTGACCTGGTTGGGCGACACGTCTGACTCGTTGAACGTGGTGTCCGGCCAGGGCCCGGCAGCCACGCGGTAGCCGAGTTCGGCGTAGCGGGCGGCGACGTCCGCGGCGGACCGCCTCAATCCCGCGGCCGCGGACGCGATTTCGCCGGCCGGGACCGTGTCGTCGTCGCCACTGTCGGTCTGATAGTGCCGGTTGGCCAGCACGCGGTCGATTCGGGTGAGGACCTCGGCCGGCCAGTGGCCGTCCCAGAGGGTGAAGCCGAGCCTGGTGCAGCGGGCCGCCACCTGGGCCGGACTCCACCGGAGCCCGTCCGCCAGCGAATGGACCTGCGCGACGGACATCGGCCGGTAGCCCGAGAGCCGGTGACCGTATTCCGGCGGCTCGTTGCCGAGCAACGCGTGATCGTCGGGCGTGAGGGTCAGGCCGGCCCAGGCAATGGGAGCGACACGCAGTCCGAGCTCGGTGAGGCGGGCGGCGGCCCGGGCCGGCGACCAGCCGAGAACACTCGCCGCGATCAGGACGTGTGCGACGGGCACCGGGTCGTCGCGGTCGAGCAGTTCGCCGCTCCCGTCGTTCGGCGAAGCGGGATAGCGGCTGGTGAGCGCCAGGTCGTTCCCGGTGAGAGGGCCCTCGAACGGAATCGGACGCGCAAGGCGGTAGCCGAGCCGGCGGCAGCGGGCCGCGATCTCCCCCAGAGTGAGCCCGTGTTGAACGGCCATCCGGCTCAGCAGGCTGAGCGGCATCGGGTCCGTGAGACTGCGCCAGGGTTCGGTGCCCCCGAAATCCGGCCCGGCCAGGCTCAGGTCGAATTCCGTGAGCGGCGCGCCGGGCGACCGGTCGGGTTCGACGTCGTACCCGAGTTCCGCATAACGGGTGAAGACGTCGGCCGGCTCGCGTCCGAGGCTGACGGCGACCGCATGGACCTCGAGCGCGGCCGTCCGGCCGCCGCGCTCGTAGGCGTACCCGCCGTAGTGGCTACCACGGAGGAGCGGCAGGTCAGCTTCCGTGAGCGTGGTGTCCGGCCACGGTCCGGCCACGGTCTGGTGGTACCCGAGTTCGGTCAGACGGGTCGCCAGCTCCCCGGGGCTGCGGCCGACCCGGATCGAGACCGCGAGGACGTGCCCGTTCGGCACCGGTTCCCTGGCGTCGAGTGCGCCGGTGAACGTGCCGTCGTCGAACGCGTCCCACTCGTCGCCCAGCCCGCGCCCGATCAGGCACCGGTCGTCGGCCGACAGCGGAGCCTCGATCCGCGGCCCGCGGGCGGTGCGGAACCCCAGAGCGGCATAGCGCTCCACGATGTCCTGGGGAGCGCTGTCTTGCCGGACCGCGGCGTCGAGGACGTAGTGCCACGGCACGATCAGCACGTCGTCCTCGTCGCCGCCGGCCGCGCGGTCGTACTGTGCGGGCCGAGGGTTCGGGAGGAGCTTCCGGTCGGAAGCGCTGAGCGGAGCAGACGGCCATCGGCCGGAGCCGATCGGATAGCCGAGTTCGGTCAGCCGGGTGACGACGTCGGCCGGGGCCCGATCGCACCGGAACGCGACGTCGAGCACGTGTGACCGCAGGTACCGGGGCGCGACGTCCGGCATCCAGGCATCGAGGAGGAAGGCGTCGGAGGGGAGCGCCGGCGCGGGAACGGCCGGTGCCGGGAGAGCGCGCAGCGGCGGGACCAGACCAGCCGCGGCCCAGGCGAGGAGCCGCCAGGAGCCGGTCTGCTCCGACAGTTTGAACTGCTGCGAGAGGCTCGGTTCGTGCCCCTTGCGGGACGAGAGTTCGTAGCGCGGAGCTTCGCCGGTGACGAGGAGCGAGAGGTCGGGCGGAAAGCATCCCGTCACGCGGATGTCGCACTCGACGCCGTTGATCCGCCAGGGCCGGAGCGGCCGCTCGATCGCGGCCCGCGCGACGGCGTCCGCGATCCGTTGATCGTGCTGCACCAGCGCACCGAGCCACTCCGGGGTCACCAGCGGATCCGGTGCGGCGAGCAGGGCGTCGATCCCCTGGCGGACGATCCGGCCGATCAGCTCGGTGTCGGTGCGCAGCAGCCGGGTGCGATCGACGGTCAGCTCCGGCGCGTTCCCGGCTCGCAGGTTGACGACCGTGCCGTACGTGCCCGCGCTGACCCAGAGTCCGTCCGCGAGCACCGCGCCGGGTCCGTCGCACCACCAGAGATCAGCCGTGTGCCCGGGAACGACCCGGGTGATCCTCCGGCCGACATCCCTGGACCCGGGACTCTCGGTGCCGACCGGTGCGGAGTCGGACAACTGCCCGGGCTTCCAGGTCAGCGCCTCCGAAGCGGAGCCGGCCCGGGTGCTGAACTCCGCGATCCAGAGCAGCCGCCGCAGGGTCTCGACGCAGGAGATCCGCGGTCCGTCCTCGCGCAGGTAGAGCGTCACGGTGGTGAACGACTCGGTGCCGGGGCCCTCGTCGTGGATGCGGGCGATGGAGTCCGGACCCGAGATGAGCACCCGGAGCCGGCGGCCGAACGTCCCGTCCCGACGGTACTGACACGTCTCGACCGTGAACTCGTCGGCGAGCATGAAGTAGCTCAGCACGCCGATGCCGAACCGGCTGTTCGCGGCGAACGGGATGCCGTGCCGGTACCACTCGGCCTTCTCCTCGGCGAACGTCGGCAGCTCGGTGAACCGGGCCCCGGCGTAGGAGAACGCGTCGGCCAGCTCCATCTCGCTCATCCCGACGCCGGTGTCGTGACACCGGACGAACTCGCCCTTCTCGTCGACGCCCTGGGTGAACGAGATCTCGCCCGCCCAGGAGATCTCCGCACTCCGGGTCCGGCGGAGGAACTGGGTGCGCGCGGCCCGGAACCGGCAGGCGTCCAGCGAGTTCTGGTAGAGCTCGCGCAGCGCCAGCGTCCGGTCGCCGTAGAGCTGCTCGCCCATGAGCAGTTCCTGGATCCGGTCGGCGGCCAGCCGGAATCGGAACCCCTTCGCGTCGTACCGGGGCCGGCCGGTGGCATCGGTGCCGGCCCGGACCCGGTCGGCCACCGCACCGGCGGGCAGCTCTCCGAGCGGCGACCCCGCGTAGGCCAGGTTGACGCTGCTCAACAGTGCGGCGGTCTGCGCGACGTGGTGCTGCAGAGCCCGGTCGACGGCCGGATGGGTGCAGCTCGCGGAGAGGACCTGGACCCGGCTGCGGCGGACCCAGGTCGTGCCGCGCAGCGTGTCCCGGACCTCGTCGAGCGCTACCGGGTCCGGGATGCCGAGGTGATCGACGACGACGTCCGGGAGCGAGAGCGGGTCGATCGCGAAGCGGTGCGCGGCGACCAGCAGGACCGTCACCAGGGTGCGGCGGACGTCGGCCGGTCCGGGCACGTGGGCGGGCCACGCCGGCTCGGTGTACCCGGCGGTGAGCTCGCGCGGACCGAGCCGATGGGCGGCGAGCAGCCGCTCGACCGTCTCACCGTCGAACGCGCCGGCCACCAACGGCCCGAGCGGGCCGGCGTCCGGGTCCGGGTGCGGCGGCGGGTCCGGACGGTAGGCGGAGAGGTCCCGGGTGATCCAGCGGTGCAGCAACCACCAGCGCAGGCCGTCCCGATCCGGCCCGGCGGTCAGCCGGTCGAGCCGGCGGATCAGCCGGGGGTGGGTGTCGGCGAAGTCCCGGAAGGCGGCGTGACCCACCGCGGCCCGGTCGTCCAGCACGTCGAGGGCGGCCCGCCGGGCGACCGCGCGCGCTGCCCAGTGCGCCTGCTGCAGGAACGGGAAACCGGCGAGCAGCGCCGCCTCGGCCGCGGTGATCGTGGGAACCTCGTCGGAATCGTCGTCGTCCATCCGGCGGGCGGACCGGACGACCCGGTCGACGAGCCGTCCGACCTGGCGTGCGGTCCGCGGCGCCAGGTTGCGGTCCAGCCAGTCGTCGCCGCCGAGCGTCCGGAGATCGCGTTCGAACGACGACGCCCACGTGCGGGTCAGTGCGACGAGGACGTCCCGCACCCCGGAGCGGACGCCGGCCGTCTCCGGGAGTTGCCACCAGACCGGGTGATCGCGGACTTCGATGATCCAGGGATGCTCGTCGGACACCGCCGGACCGGACGCCGGATCGAACAGCAGAACCGGCCGGGCCGGGCCGTCCACCTCGATCTTCTGGCTCCGATGCCCGCCGGAAACCTCGCCGCCGTCGATCATGCGCTGGACCTCGTCGAAGAAGTCGCCGAGCCGGGCCGGCCGGTCGCTGCTCCGGAGCACGTCGGTCATCGCGCGGGTGAACGCGCTGCGGGGCCCGCCCGCGGAGGTCTCCACGTGCGCGAGCCCGCCGGGCGCGCAGGCGTGGACGTACGTCGTCGTCGGGTGGCCGGGCCGCGCGACCGCGGCGAGGTGCCCGCCGATCCGTTTCGCCTTCACCGGCGGATCCACGTCTCGCCGGCAGGCGTCGACGACCACGACGACGTCGCCGCATCGGCTCCGGGAGATCGCGTTGCCGACGAAGTCCAGCGAGACGCACTCCTGGGGCAGATCCCAGGCCTCCGAGCTCGCGCTGGACGGAACCAGGTAGTCCCGACCCCGGCTACGGATGCCGTGGCCGCTCAGCACCAGCAGCAGGCGCTGGCCCGGTTGCGCGCCGGAGAAGAACCGTTCGATCTCCCGGCGCATGCGTCCGAGGTCGGCGCGTGGCTCGTCGTGGATCCGGACGTCGTAACCGACGTCGGTCAGTGCGGGACCGAGCGCGGCCAGATCGTCGGTGACGAACGGGAGGGGAGCAAAGCTGTCGTCGTCGTACTCGGCAACGCCGAACAGGTACGCGCGATAGGCGCGCGCCGCGTGACCTTCGGTCATTGCCGGAGCGCTCCCTAGTAGCCGGATGGCCACCGAGAGTACCGCCTAGGCGATTCTCAGTTCTGAGGTGGAGCCCGCTGAGAGCGACAGCTGACGGCCGTCGCTCTCAGCGGGCCGTGCAGCGCGTCTACTTGTACATGGTCTGGTTCATCGTGCCGGGCGCGTAGGCGTCGGGGTCGACCCAGACGTTGATCAGCGACGGCAGGCCGCTCTCCCGGGCCCGCCGCAGCGCCGGGCCGATGTCGGCCGGGTCGCGGACCTCCTCGCCGTACCCGCCCAGCATCTGGGCGAACTTGTCGTAGTGGACGTCGCCGAGCGTGTTGCCCACGCGCTGGCGGGCCTCGCCGTACTTCCGCAGCTGGCCGTACCGGATCTGGTTCATCGACGAGTTGTTGCCGACCACCCCGACGAACGGGAGGTTGAATCGGACCAGCGTCTCGAAGTCCCAGCCGGTCAGCGAGAACGCGCCGTCGCCGAACAGAGCCACGACCTCCTTCTCGGGCCGCGCGTACTTCGCCGCCAGCACGAACGGGATCCCGACGCCGAGCGTCCCGAGCGGGCCCGGGTCCATCCAGTGACCGGGCGTCTTCGGCTGCACGACCCCGCCGGAGAACGTCACGATGTCGCCGCCGTCCCCGACGAACACGGAGTCGGGAGTCAGGAACTCGTTGATCTCGTGCGCCAGCCGCAGCGGGTGGATCGGGGAGGCGTCCGACAGCTGCTTCGGCAGCCGCTTCTGGTAGGCCGATTCCTCCTCGGCGCGCAGTTCCTCGAACCACGCGCGGCGCGACGAGACCGGCCCGGTCACCGCCCGGGTCACCGCGGCCAGCACCGCGCCCGGGTCTCCGACGATGCCCAGGTCGATGTCCCGGTTCTTTCCGACGGTCCGGTAGTCCATGTCGATCTGGACCACGGTCGCGGCCGACGGCAGCCGCCGCCCGTACCCCATCCGGAAGTCGAACGGCGTTCCCACGATCACGATGACGTCGGCCTGGTTGAACGCGTACCGGCGGGAGAGGTGGAAGTGGTGCGGGTCGCCGGGCGGCAGCGAACCCCGGGCCGAGCCGTTCATGAACACCGGGATGTCGAGCGTCCGCGCGAAGTCGATCGCCGCGTCGGTTCCGCGCCCGGTCCACACCTGCGAGCCCAGCAGCACCACCGGTTTGGACGCCCGCTGCAGGAGGTCGGCCAGCCGCTGCACGGAAGCGGGGTCACCGGCGCTCTTCGTCGACGCCCGGTAGCGGCCGGGCTCGGGGATCGTGCAGTCGGCCAGATCGACCTCGGCGTCCAGTACGTCGCGGGGGATCTCGAGGAACGACGGGCCGGGGGCACCGTGGTAGCACTCGCGGAACGCCATCGAGACCATGTCCGCGCTGCGGGTGGTGTGCGGCACGGTCGCGGCGAACTTCGTGATCGGCGTCATCATGTCGACGTGCGGGAGGTCTTGCAGCGAGCCCATCTTGTGCTGGCTCAGCGCGCCCTGCCCGCCGATGAGCAGCATCGGGCTCTCGGCCCGGAACGCGTTCGCGACGCCGGTGACCGCGTCCGTCGTGCCCGGACCGGCCGTCACCACGGCGACGCCCGGCTTGCCGGTGATCCGCGCGTAGCCGTCGGCGGCGTGGGCCGCGACCTGCTCGTGCCGGACGTCCACGACCGCGATGCCCTCGTCGACGCAGCCGTCGTAGATGTCGATGATGTGCCCGCCGCAGAGGGTGAAGATGACATCGACGCCTTCCGCCTTCAGCGCCTTCGCGACGAGATGCCCGCCGGAGATCCGGTCGGGATCCTCGCTCCGCTGCCGCAGTATCGCGGCGGTCGCGTCAGCCTCGGTGGACGGCTCCGTCGTGGTCTGGCTCATGTTCCTCAACTCCTCGGTGTTGCCGCGGACTGAAGACTGCATACCGTATGCGGCGTCCTCATGTTCCACCGGTCAACGCTGACTGTCCAGGGCAGATTGTCGACTAGCATATTGCATACAGTATGGACGCGACGTTACTCTGGTCACACTCCATCCGCACGACCCCCAGGACGGTGGCTGTGGACCTGTACGAGTACCAGGCCAGGGAACTCTTCGCGTCGCACGACGTCCCGGTGCTGCCGGGCGTCGTCGCCGAAACCGGGGAGGATGCGCGGGCCGCTGCCCTCGGCCTCGGAGGCGCGGTAGTGATCAAGGCGCAGGTGAAGACCGGCGGCCGGGGCAAGGCCGGCGGGGTCAAACTCGCGCCGCACCCCGACGAGGCGAGGCGGAAGGCCGACGACATCCTCGGAATGGACATCAAGGGCCACCGGGTCGGGAAAGTGCTCGTCACCACGGCCACCGACATCGCCGACGAGTACTACTTCTCGTACCTGCTCGACCGGGCCAACCGCACGTTCCTCGCGATGGCGTCGGTCGAGGGCGGTGTCGAGATCGAGGAGACCGCGGTCTCGAACCCCGGGGCCTTGGTCCGGATCCCGATCGACCCGCTGACCGGCGTCGACGCGGCCAAGGCCGCTCAGATCGTGTCCGCGGCCGGGCTCCCGTCCGCGTCGGCCGAGGCCGTGCAACGCCTGTGGACGACGTTCGTCGCCGAAGACGCGCTGCTGGTCGAGGTGAACCCGCTGGTCCGGGACGCCGGCGGGGCGATCGTCGCGCTCGACGGCAAGGTGACGCTGGACGACAACGCGCAGTACCGGCACCCCGGGCACGCCGGATTCCGGGATCTCGGCGCGGCCGACCCGCTGGAGGCGAAGGCACGGGCCCGGAACCTCAACTACGTCCGGCTCGACGGGCAGGTCGGCGTGATCGGCAACGGCGCCGGCCTGGTGATGTCCACGCTGGACGTCGTCGCCTACGCGGGCGAAGCCCACCGGGTGCGGCCCGCGAACTTCCTCGACCTCGGCGGCGGGGCCTCGGCCGAGGTCATGGCGAACGGGCTCGAGGTCGTGCTGTCCGACCCCGGGGTCCGCTCGGTGCTGGTGAACGTCTTCGGCGGCATCACCGCGTGCGACGCGGTGGCCGACGGCATCGTCCGGGCGTTCGCGCTGCTGCGGAGCCGCGGTGAGCCGATCGACCGCCCGGTCGTCGTCCGGCTCGACGGCAACCGCGCCGACGAGGGACGGCGGATCCTGCGGGTGGCCGCGCTGCCCGGGCTCGAACTGGTCGACACGATGGACGGCGCGGCCGCTCGCGCCGCCGAGCTCGCAGCTCAGGAGGCGTGAGATGGCGATCTGGCTGACCGAGAAGAGCCGGGTGATCGTCCAGGGGATGACCGGCGCCGAAGGCAGCAAGCACACCCGGCGGATGCTCACCGCGGGCACGACCGTCGTCGGTGGCGTGAACCCGCGGAAAGCCGGCACGAGCGTCGACTTCGACGGGGTGAAGCTGCCGGTGTTCGCCGATCTCGCCGAGGCGATGGCCGAGACCGGCGCGGACGCGACGGTGATCTTCGTGCCGCCCGCGCACACGCTGGCGGCCGGGCTGGAGGCGGTGCGGGCCGGCATCCCGCTGGCCGTCGTCATCACCGAAGGGGTGCCGGTGCACGACACCGCCTCGCTCTGGGCGCACGCGGTCGCGGCCGGGAACACGACGCGGATCATCGGGCCGAACTGCCCGGGACTGATCAGCCCGGGGAAATCGAACGCGGGCATCATCCCGGCCGACATCGCCGGCCCGGGGAAGATCGGGCTGGTGTCGAAGTCCGGCACGCTCACCTACCAGCTCATGCACGAGCTGCGTGACCTCGGGTTCTCGACCTGTGTCGGCATCGGGGGAGACCCGATCGTCGGCACCACGCACGTCGACTGCCTGCGGGCGTTCGAGGACGATCCGCAGACCGAGGCGATCGTGATGATCGGCGAGATCGGCGGCGACGCCGAGGAGCGGGCCGCGGATTTCATCGCCGAGCACGTGACCAAGCCGGTAGTCGGCTACGTCGCCGGGTTCACCGCCCCCGAGGGCAAGACGATGGGCCACGCCGGCGCCCTCGTCTCCGGCGGCTCCGGCACCGCCGACGCCAAACAGAAGGCGCTGGAAGCCGCCGGAGTCCGAGTCGGCCGCACCCCCACCGAGACCGCCGCGCTTCTCCGGGAGCAGCTCTGAACGGTAGCGTCTGATCTCCACGGCGAGGGAGTGTGCGGTGCGGTGGAACTTGCGCTGGGTCGCGGCGAACGCTGACATCTGGCGTCCCGCCGACCTGCACGCGGCGTGCCGCGCGGTGGGCTACTCGCCCTCGCTGGGCAAGGTCGCGTCCTGGTGGAACGGCCCGCCCACGGCCGTGCGCCTCGATGAGCTCGACATGATCTGTGCGGCCCTCGGCTGCCGGGTGGCCGATCTGCTGGAATCCGAGCCACCCGGCGGAGCCGAGTCCCGGGCGGCCGCCGCCCCGCCCGACGCCGGCGCGCCCACTTCGGACTGACGCGGCCCGGCCGCGTCGCGAAACTCTCCCGAACGATGGCGTTGACTGTCGCTACATACTGCATACAGAATGCAATCTATGACGGATCCCGTACGGTACGACGTCAATCTCTCGATCCTGTTCACCGAGTTGCCGCTGCTGGAACGGCCGGAGGCGGCGCGCCTGGCGGGGTTCGACGCGGTGGAGTTCTGGTGGCCGTTCGCCGAGGCCGTACCGTCCGACGTGGAGGTCGACCGGTTCGTCGGCGCGATCAGGGACGCCGGGGTCCGGCTCGTCGGCCTGAACTTCTTCGGCGGCGACCTGTCCCGCGGCGACCGGGGGGTCCTGTCCTGGCCCGGCCGTACCGGTGAGTTCCTCGACAGCGTCAGCATCGCGATCGGCATCGCCGCCCAGCTCGGCTGCCGCGCCTTCAACGCGCTCTACGGCAACCGTCTCGACGGCATCGACGCCGCCGAGCAGGACGACGTCGCCACCGAGGCGCTCGTGCTCGCCGCCCACGCGGCCTCCCGCATCGACGCCGACGTGCTGATCGAGCCGCTCTCCGGCGCACCCCGGTACCCGCTGCGCACGGCCGTCGACGCGCTCGAGGTCATCGATCGGCTGCCGGGCCGCACGAACATCCGGCTGCTCGCCGACCTCTACCACCTGGCGGTCAACGGCGACGACCTGGACACGGTGATCACCCGGCACACGTCCCGGATCGGGCACGTCCAGATCGCCGACGCCCCGGGGCGCCACCAGCCCGGCACCGGGGCGATCCGCGTCCAGCACCACCTCGCCCGCCTCGCCGCGAACGGTTACCGCGGCTGGGTCGGCCTCGAATACGCCCCTACCGGCGCCAGCGCCGACAGCTTCGGCTGGCTCACCCCCGCGGAGGTCGCACCATGAAGATCGCGTTCATCGGCTTGGGCGTCATGGGGGCGCCGATGTCCCGGCACCTCGTGAAGGCCGGGCACGACGTCGCCGGCTACGACGTCCACCCCCCGGCGGTGGAAGCGTTCGCCGCCGACGGCGGCCTCGCGGCCGCGAGCGTCCGCGAGGCGGTCGACGGCGCCGACGTCGTGATGACGATGCTGCCGAACCATCCCCAGGTCGAAGACGTGGTGCTGGGCGACCACGGCGTCCTCGACTCGGCCGGCACCGGCACCCTGCTGATCGACCTGAGCACGATCCGCCCGGAGACGTCGGCCACGATCGCGGCGAAAGCGGCCGGCCAGGGCTTCGGTGCCCTCGACGCGCCGGTCTCCGGCGGCCAGACCGGGGCCCGGCAGGCCTCGCTGTCGATCATGGTCGGTGGCGACGAGAACGACTTCGCGGCCGCCCGGCCGCTGCTCGAGACGCTGGGGACCCCGCGTCACGTCGGAGGACCGGGGGCGGGCCAGGTCGTCAAGGCCGCGAACCAGCTCGTCGTCGCGGGCATCTACGCGCTGGTCAGCGAGGCGGTCGTCCTGCTCGAGGGCTCGAACCTGAATCCCGCCACCGGCCTCGACGTCCTGGCCGGTGGGCTGGCCGGTAACCGGATCCTCGACCTCAAGCGCGAGTCGATGCTCGCCCGCGAGTTCACGCCCGGCTTCCGGATCGACCTGCACCACAAGGACATGGCGATCGTCCTCGACGCGGCCCGCCGCGCGGACGTCGCGCTGCCGGTCACCGGCCTGGTCGCGCAGCTGGTCGCGGCCGGGCGGGCGATGGGTTACGGCTCGCTCGACCACTCCGCGCTGCTGCACGTCACCGAAGCGCTCTCCGGAAGGTAGGTCCCCGCATGCCGAAGGTCCCCGCCATGCAGGCGGTCGTCGAGATCCTGAAGTCCGAGGGCGTCGACACCGTGTTCGGCTGTCCCGGCGCCGCGATCCTGCCGCTCTACGCCGCCCTGGAGGCCGACGGCGGCATCGAGCACCTCATCGTCCGCCACGAGGAGGGCGCCACCCACATGGCCGACGGCTGGTCGCGCACGACCGGCGGCGTCGGCGTCGCGATCGGCACGTCCGGGCCGGCCGGCACGAACATGATCACCGGCCTCTACACCGCTCAGGCCGATTCGATCCCGATCCTCTGCGTCACCGGCCAGGCCGTCTCGTCGAAACTGCACCAGGAGGCCTTCCAGGCCGTCGACATCGTCGAGATCGCGAAACCGGTCACGAAGTGGGCGGTCCAGGTCAAAGAGGCGGCCCAGGTCCCGTGGGTCTTCCGGCGCGCGTTCCAGATCGCGCGCGAAGGGCGTCCCGGTCCGGTGCTCGTCGACCTTCCTCTCGACGTCCAGAAAGAACTGATCGAATGGGACGCGACGATCGACGCGCCGTTGCCGGTGACGCCGGTCGTTCCGCACGCGCCGCGGGTGGAGCGCGCGCTGGACCTGCTGCTGTCCGCGCAGCGGCCGCTGATCCTCGCCGGAGGCGGGGTCATCCTGGCCGACGCGGCCGGTGACCTGCGGGAGCTGGCCGAGTACCTGCAGGTCCCGGTGCAGGTGACGCTGATGGGCAAGGGCGCGCTCGACGACGACCACGACCTGCATGCGGGGATGACCGGGATCCAGACCTCGCAGCGGTACGGCAACGCGTCGTTCCTGGAGTCCGACCTGGTGCTCGCGGTGGGCGCGCGGTTCGGCGACCGGCACACCGGCGCGCTGGACGTCTACCGGGGCGATCGGGTGTTCATCCACGTCGACGTGGAGCCGACGCAGCTCGGGAAGGTGTTCGGGCCGGATCTGGGGATCGTGTCGGACGCGGGACTGTTCCTTCGGGCGCTGCTGGACGCGGCCCGGGGCCGCATCGGGCGTCGGCAGCCGAACGGGTGGGTCACCCGGGTGCAGCACCTGCGCCGGACGCTGACCCGGCGGGAAGACTTCGACGACGTGCCGGTGAAGGCGCCACGGGTGTACCGGGAGATCAACGAGGCGTTCGGGCCGGACACGTACTTCGTGACCGCGATCGGGCTCTACCAGATCTGGGGCGGGCAGCACCAGAAGGTGCACGAGCCGCGGCGCTACCAGGTGTGCGGGCAGGCCGGGCCGCTGGGCTGGGAGATCCCGGCCGCGATCGGCGTGAAGAAGGCCGCCCCGGACGCCGAGGTCGTGGGTGTCGTCGGGGACTACTCGTTCCAGTTCCTGGTCGAAGAGCTCGCGGTGGCGGCGCAGTACAACGTGCCGTTCGTGCTGATCATGCTGAACAACGAGTACCTCGGGCTGATCCGGCAGGCGGAGCTCCCGTACGGGATGAACTACGAGGTCGACATCCACTACGACGTGGTCGGCACCGACAACGTGAAGATCATGGAGGCGTATGGCTGCTCGGGGCGGCGGGTGAGCGCGCCGGGGGAGATCCGCGAGGCGATCGACTGGGCCCGCAAAGAGGCGGCCCGGACCAGCCGTCCCGCGCTGGTCGAGGTGCTGATCGAGCGGGAGGCGAACACGCCGCACGGGGTCTCGATCGACGCGGTGAAGGAGTTCGAGCCGCACTGAGCCGTCCCGGGTGAGCAGGCGGATCCCGGCCGCGCGCGTCCGGGCCGGATGGCCTGATCGAGGGACAGGTGACCGCCGGATGTCCAATGGTTGTCGATCCGGCTACGCCGATGCGGCCGAGCTGCGACTCTGTCGCGGTGCGCAACACGTGGGAGCAGCGGAGGGCCGCCCGGCCGTGGGCGGTCCGGGGGTCGATCGCGGGCGGCCTGGTGGCGCTCGGGACCGGGGTGTTCCTGCTCGTCGTGGCGATCCTCGGCGTGACCGGCAACGAGTGCCACGGGCACGAGATGCGTCCGGACGAGATGTGCGTGCTCGACCAGGGCGGCACGATCACGCGGATCTCGGCGGCCGAGAACGCGGCCTCCAATCATCGGGTGTTCGTGCCGGTGGTCGTCGTGGGGCTCGGGTTGTCGGTGTTCGGGGCGTATCTGCTGGTCCGGCGGCTCGTCACCGCCCGGCGGCCGTCGCCGCTGCGGCGCGAGGTCATCCCGGGTGGCGGCCGCCTTCGGGCCTGAGGGCAGCGTTGCGGACGCGGTAGGGGTACACGACAGCCGGATCGAGGGTCGTCCTCACCCGTCCCACGGCCTGGGTGCGGTCGGCCGGGCCGTACTACTGGAGGCTGCCCGCGCCGCTGCGGGTTGCGGTTGCGGTTGCCGCTGCCGGACGTCGCCGCCGGGACGCCGCCACTGACGCCGCTGGCCGCCGCCACTGACGCCGCCGCCACGGACGTGGCTGCGGGTTGCCGACCGGGGCCCGCGCTAGGGGCGGGGTTTGGACGCGCAGGCGATGCAGGTGGCGGCGGACGGGCGGGCGGCCAGGCGCTCCGGGGCTATCGGGCCGCCGCACGACTCGCAGCGGCCGTAGTCACCCGCCTCGTGGCGGGCCAGCGCCCGATCGAGGTCTCCGAGACGCGCCTCGGCCGACGACAACAGGGCCGCGGTGTGGGCCCGCTCGTACGCGATCGTGGTGCCCTCGGGATCGTGCTCGTCGTCGGTCGCGACCAGCGCCGCCGCCTCGATGATGCCGTCGAGATCCCTGGCCAGCGCACTGATCTGGGCCACCGTGTCGGCGCGCTCGTCGGTCAGCGCACGGCGTACCGCGTCCACCGGCCGCCCCTACGGCAGCAGACCGCGGACGTACGCGGCCTGACCGGCGTGCTGCGCGTCGTCGTCGGCGACGCTCACCAGCCGCACGCCGAGCGTCACCGGCGGATCCCACCGGTCGTCGACGACCCGGTCGAGGTCGTCGCCCGACAGCCCGGCCAGGTACGACCGGGTCCGCGCGTGCACCGCGTCGTAGTAGTCGATCAGCGCCTGTGCGCTCTCGGCCCGCACCGCGCCGACCTCGGCCGGACCGTGCCCGTACCCGGTGTCGGACGGATCGGCCTTCCGCCCGAACCGCGCGGCCCAGTTGCCGGTGAGGTACACCTGCTCGGCGCCGAGCACCTCGGACAGGTGATGATCGTGCACCCGCGTCAGGTGCCAGACCAGCCACCCGATCGAGTTGGCCCCCTCGGACGGCGCCCACCGCAACTGCTCGGGCGTCAGCCCCTCGACGGCCGCGCGGACCTCGTCGGGAATGCGGTCGTAGGTCTCGATCAGCAACTCAGTGACGTCCACGCGACCCATTTTCCCACTTCCGCCGCGCCTAACCAGCCTTGTCCACAGGCGGTAGGCTGCGCCGCGCAGACCCGACCCACCTGGAGACGCGCGGTGCAGCCCTCAGGAGCCGACCCGTATTACCCGGCCTCCGGTGTGCCCGCCTCGCCGGGCTACCCGCCGGCCTCCGGCTTCCCGGCCGCGCCCACGACGCCGGCTTATCCACCCCCGGGCTTCCCTCCTCATGCGGACGCCGGGGCGCCCGGCACCTACGCGTCACCGGGGTACGGGTTACCGCTGCTCCCGCCACCGCCCGGCCCGCCGCCACCGCCACCGCCCAGGCCGCGGAGCCTGTTGATCCCGCTGCTCGTCGCCGGTGTCCTCGCGCTGGTCCTGGCCGTCGTCGCGTTCACCGCGGGGTACTTCACCGGAAAGCACAACCGCGAGACCACCTCCGCACGCCCGCCCCAGACCGCCACCGCTTCGTCGTCGGCGCAACCCCAGCCGTCGGCGCCGTCGGGGGCGCCCGACCCGTCCGCGGCCACGCAGCAGGGCGTCGCCGGAACCTGGAAGGGCACGTACCGGTGCAACCAGGGTGAGACCGGCTTGACGCTGACGATCAAGGGCCAGGACAGCGCGCTCACCGCGACGTTCGCGTTCTACCCGACCGCGACCAACTCCGACGTGCCCTCGGGCTCCTACCGGATGAGCGGCAACGTCACCGACGGCACGATGCGCCTGATCGGCACGGCCTGGATCAACCGGCCCGACGGCTACGGAATGGTCAACCTGACCTCGACCGGCATCGGTGCGACCCACCTGACCGGCACCGTCGAGTTCACCGGCTGCTCGACGTTCGACCTCGACCGGGCCTGAGAGCCGGAAAATTCCCGGGCAGTATGGAAGGCATGGCAGAGCGCGAACCGCCCCCGCCGACCGGCCCGATCGAGTCGTGGGTCGAGCGGCAGATCAGCGCCGCGATCGAGCGCGGCGAGTTCGACAACCTGCCCGGCGCCGGAAAGCCGATCCCGGGCATCGACGATCCGCCCGACCCGCTCTGGTGGATCAAGCAGAAGATGAAGCGCGAGAACCTCTCGGTCGTGCCGCCGTCGCTCGCCCTGCGCCGGGAAGTCGAGGACGCGCTGGACGCGGCCTACGCGGCCCGCACCGAGCAGCAGATCTGGGATCTGCTCGAGCCGATCAACACGAAGATCCGCGCCGCGATCCGGGTAGCCCCGATCGGGCCGCCGCTCAACCTGATGCCGATCGACATCGACCGCGTCGTCCGCCGCTGGGCCGAGCGCCGCACGGGCTGACGAGAGATCGGGGCCACCGGTGGCCCCGATCCGCTGCCGTCACTCAGAGCGTCTTCGCCAGGCGGTCGGCCAGCAGCCGGGAGAAGCGCGCCGGGTCGGTGAGGTCGCCGCCCTCCGCCAGCAGGGCCATCCCGTACAGCAGCTCGGCGGTGTCGGGGAGCGCCGGGTCGTCGGCGGCACGGGCGTACGCGTCGCGCAGACCGACCACCAGCGGGTGCTCCGGGTTGAGCTCCAGGATTCGCTTGATCGGGGGCAGCGGCTGACCCATCGCGCGGTACATCTTCTCCAGCGTGGGCGTCAGGTCGTCGGCGTCACCGACGACGCAGGCCGGTGAGGAGACCAGCCGCGACGACAGCCGGACCTCCTTCACGGACTCCGACAACGTCTCGGTCATCCACGACAGCAGCGTGCCGAACGCGCCCGGCTCCGGCGGGGCCGACCCCAGGTCGACCGCGCCCTTCGCCACCGACTTGAGCGGGATCCCGTCGTACTCGGTGACCTGGTCGGTCCACACCTCGTCGATCGGGTCGGTGAGGATCAGCACCTCGTACCCCTTGGCCCGGAACGCCTCCAGGTGCGGCGAGTTCTCGATCGTCGCCCGGGAGTCGCCGGTCAGGTAGTAGATCTCGGTCTGCCCCTCGGGCCGCCGTTCCACGTACTCCCGCAGCGTGGTCAGCGCGGTGGAGTCCGCGGTCGAGGAGAACGAGAGCAGGTCGAGGATCGCCTCTTGGTTCGCGGAGTCTTCCAGCAGGCCTTCCTTGAACGCCCGCCCGAACTCGGTCCAGAACGTCTGGTACTTCTCCGGCGGAAGCTCGCGCAGGGTGCCGAGCACCTTCTTCACCAGCCGCCGTCGCACGGCCTGGATCTGCCGGTCCTGCTGCAGGATCTCCCGCGACACGTTCAGCGACAGGTCCGCGGCGTCCACGACGCCCTTGACGAACCGCAGGTACTGCGGAATCAGCGCCTCGCAGTCGGCCATGATGAACACGCGCTTGACGTAGAGCTGCACGCCCCTCGCGGCGTCCCGGGTGTAGAGGTCGAACGGCGCCCGCGCGGGCAGGAACAGCAGCGCCTCGTACTCGAACGCTCCTTCGGCCTTCATGTGGACGACCTCGAGCGGGTCGGTCCAGTCGTGGGCGACGTGCTTGTAGAACTCGTGGTACTCGGCCTCGGTGACCTCGCTGCGCGGCCGGGCCCACAGCGCCTTCATCGAGTTGAGCGTCTCGCCGTCGAGACGAATGGGCCAGGCGATGAAGTCCGAGTACTTCTTGACGATGCTGGTCAGCACGGCCGGGTCGGAATAGTCATGAAGCTGGTCGTCGGGGTCGGCCGGTTTGAGAGCCAGTGTCACTGCGGTGCCCTGCGGAGCGTCGGCCTCGTCGTCGATCGTGTACGTGCCTTCGCCGGTCGACTGCCACCGGGTACCGGTGGTCTCGCCCGCTTTGCGGGTCACCAGCGTGACCTGGTCAGCCACCATGAACGAGGAGTAGAACCCGACGCCGAACTGACCGATGAGGGCAGCGTTCTGGTCGGCCTCGCGCAGCTGACGCAGCATCTCGGCGGTACCCGACTTCGCGATCGTGCCGATCAGCGAGACGACCTCGTCGCGGGTCATGCCGATGCCGTTGTCGCGGACGGTCAGCGTGCGGGCCTCCCGGTCGACGGCGAGCTCGAGGTGCAGATCGGACCGATCGACGTCGAGGTCGGAATCGGTCAGGCTCTCGATGCGGAGTTTGTCCAGCGCATCGGAGCCGTTCGAAATCAGTTCGCGCAGAAAGATGTCCTTGTTCGAGTAGATCGAATGGATCATCAGCTGCATGAGCTGCCGGGTCTCGGCCTGGAACTCCAACGTCTCGGTCACGCGCGCAATCCTAGGACGACGGCCGCGGCTCGTATGCTCGACCGCATGTCGAGTTCGCCGGACGCCACCACCGCCGATGCGACGGCCGGTGGCACCGCGCGTCGCCCGCAAGCCGAGCGGAGCCAGGAAACCCGCTTGCGCATCCTCGACGCGGCGGTGGAGTTGCTGGTCGAAGGCGGTTACACCCGGACGAACACGCTGGCGATCCAGGCCAAGGCCGGGGTGTCGCGGGGCCGGCTGCTGCACCAGTTCCCGTCCAAGGAAGAGCTGCTGGTGGCGGCCGCGCACCACGTCTGGGCCCGGCAGGGCGAGGGCGGCGGGCGGGCGCCGCTGCCGACCGAGCCGGCCGCGCGCATCGACGCGGTCGTCGAGGGGCTGTGGAAGTCGTTCAACGAGCCGGTGTTCTGGGCCGCGACCGAGCTCTGGGTCGCGTCCCGCACGGAACCGGCGCTGGCCGAGGTGATCCGTCCGGCCGAGCGCCGGCTGGGCCGGGAGATCTGGGCCTCGCTCGACGCGCTGTTCGGCCCGGAGCTGTCCGCGCATCCGCTCTACCCGGTCGTGCGCCACACGTTGTTCACCAGCATGCGCGGGGTGGCCCTGGCCTATGCGTTCGACCAGCGGGACCCGACCACGGAGCCGAGCCTCAACAGCTGGAAGCAGCTGGCGAAAGAGATCCTCCTCACGAAGTGAGGGCAATTTCCGGTCGGCCTTGACTGTTTCTTCTGCTCGCGGCGAGACTCGGACGTGGCAAGGGCGCCGCAGCGGTGCCCACGGGCAGGCCTGGAGGGCACCTGTGACTGACGCGGTGATCGTAGAAGCCATCCGAACCCCGGCCGGGAAGGGCAAGCCCGGCGGCGCGCTGTCCGGCGTTCACCCCACCGACCTGCTCGCGGGTGTGCTGAGTGCGCTGGTCGAGCGCACCGGGATCGACCCGGCCCAGATCGACGACGTCATCGGCGGCTGTGTCGGCCAGGCCGGTGAGCAGGCCGTGAACATCACCCGGAACGCGGTGCTCGCGGCCGGGCTGCCCGAGTCGATTCCGGCCACCACCGTGGACCGGCAGTGCGGCTCCAGCCAGCAGGCCGCCCACTTCGCCGCGCAGGGCGTGATCGCCGGCGCGTACGACGTGGTGATCGCCTGCGGCGTCGAGTCGATGAGCCGGGTCCCGATGGGCACCTCGACGATGGGTCAGGACCCGTTCGGTGTCGCGCTCGCGCAGCGCTACTCCGAGGGTCTGGTCAACCAGGGTGTCTCGGCCGAGCTGATCGCGGCCAAGTGGAAGTTCGGCCGCGAGGCGCTGGACGAGTACTCGGAGCGGTCCCATGCGCTGGCCGCGGCGGCGATCGCCGAGGGCGCGTTCGACCGCGAGATCGTCGCGGTGGGGGAACACTCGGCCGACGAGACGGTCCGGGGCGGCACGACCGTCGAGAAGCTGGCCGGGCTCAAGCCCAGTTTCTACGACGAGGCGCTCGCCCGGCGGTTCCCGGAGGTCAACTGGAGCATCACGCCGGGCAACTCGTCCCCGCTGACCGACGGTGCCTCCGCGGTGCTGATCATGTCCGCGGAGAAGGCGGCGGCGCTGGGCCTGCGCCCGCGGGCCCGGTTCCACTCGTTCTCCGTGGTCGGAGACGACCCGCTGCTGATGCTGACCGGTCCGATCCCGGCGACGCGCAAGGTGCTGGCGAAGGCCGGTCTGAGCATCGACGACATCGACGCCTACGAGGTCAACGAGGCGTTCGCGCCGGTGCCGCTGGCCTGGGCGCACGAGCTGGGCGCCGACCCGGCCAAGCTCAACCCGCGCGGTGGTGCGATCGCGCTCGGGCACGCGCTCGGCTCCTCCGGGACGCGGCTGCTCACGACGCTGGTGAACTACCTCGAGGACACCGGAGGCCGCTACGGCCTGCAGACCATGTGCGAAGGCGGCGGCATGGCCAACGCCACCGTCATCGAGCGGCTGTCGTGAAGTTCTCCGCCAACGACGTCGCGCTGGTCACCGGCGGGGCGTCCGGGCTGGGCCACGCGACCGCCGAGAAGCTCGTCGCCGACGGGGCCCGGGTCGTCGTCTTCGACCTGCCCCGCTCGGACGGGGCGGCGGTGGCCTCGAAGCTCGGCGACGCGGCGACGTTCGTCCCCGGCGACGTGACGTCCGAGGCCGACGTGGCCGCGGCCGTCGCGGCCGCCTCCGAGCAGGGCACGCTGCGGGTCGCGGTGAACTGCGCCGGCATCGGCAACGCGCACAAGACCGTCGGCAAGGACGGTTCGCCGTTCCCGCTCGACGGGTTCACCAAGGTCATCCAGGTCAACCTGATCGGCACGTTCAACGTGATCCGGCTGGCCGCCGCGGCGATCGCCCGGGCCGAGGAGGTCGACGGCGAGCGCGGCGTCCTCGTCAGCACCGCGTCGGTCGCGGCGTTCGAGGGTCAGATCGGCCAGGCCGCGTACTCGGCGTCCAAGGGCGGGATCGTCGGCATGACCCTGCCGATCGCCCGCGACCTGGCGTCGTTGAAGATCCGGGTGTGCACGATCGCGCCCGGGCTGTTCGACACGCCGCTGCTCGGTAGCCTGCCCGACAACGTCCGTGACGCCCTGGGTGCCCAGGTGCCGCACCCGTCGCGGCTCGGCGCCCCGACCGAGTACGGGCTGCTGGCCTCGCAGATCATCGCCAACCCGATGCTCAACGGCGAGGTCATCCGGCTCGACGGCGCGATCCGGATGAGCCCGCGGTGAGCGTCCTGAACACCCGCTTCACCGAGACGTTCGGCGTCGAGCACCCGGTCGTCCAGGGCGGTATGCAGTGGGTGGGCCGGGCCGAGCTCGCCGCGGCGGTCTCCGAGGCCGGAGGGCTCGGCCTGATCACCGCGCTGACCCAGCCGACGCCGGCCGACCTCGTCCGCGAGATCGAGAAGGCCCGGAAGCTGACCGACAAGCCGTTCGGCGTGAACCTCACGATCCTGCCGGCGATCAACCCGCCGCCGTACGACGAGTACCGGCGGGCGATCGTGGACTCCGGTATCCGGATCGTGGAGACGGCGGGGTCGAACCCCGAGCCGCACATGGGGCTCTTCAAAGAGCACGGCGTCAAGGTGCTGCACAAGTGCACCAGCGTGCGGCACGCGCTGAAGGCGCAGCGGATCGGCGTCGACGCGGTGTCGATCGACGGGTTCGAGTGCGCGGGGCACCCGGGGGAAGACGACATCCCGGGGCTGGTGCTGATACCGGCCGCGGCCGACCGGCTGACGATTCCGTTCATCGCGTCCGGTGGGTTCGGGGACGCGCGCGGGCTGGTCGCGGCGCTGGCGCTGGGCGCCGACGGCATCAACATGGGCAGCCGGTTCATGTGCACGGTGGAGTCGCCGATCTCTCCCGCGGTCAAGCAGGCGATCGTGGACGCCGACGAGCGTGACACCGAGCTGATCTTCCGTCCGCTCCGCAACACCGCCCGGGTCGCGAAGAACTCGGTGTCGACCGAGGTCGTGCGGATTCTGGCATCGGGCGGGGAGTTCGCCGACGTCCGTGACCTGGTGGCGGGCGCGCGGGGGCGGCTGGTCTACGAGAACGGCGACGTCGAGGCCGGGGTCTGGTCGGTGGGCATGGTGCAGGGCATCATCCATGACGTCCCGACGGCAGGTGATCTCGTCCGTCGGATCGTCGACGAGGCGGCCTCGATCATCCGCGGTCGGCTGACCGGGCTTCTCGCTCCTGCGAAGGTGTCCCCATGACCGACATCGAAGTCGCGCGCGACGGCGCGGTACTGACGATCGCGCTCAACCGGCCCGACCGGCTGAACTCCGTCACGACCGGGGTGCTCGACGACCTCGCGGACCTGATCGAGGAGACGGCCGCCGACGCCTCGGTGCGGGTGATCGTGCTGGCCGGCAACGGTCGCGCGTTCAGCTCCGGTGCGGATCTGAAGGGCGGGGCCGCGGCAGCGAACGGGCGCCCCGGCACCGACACGATCCTGGCCGCCAACCGGGTCGTCCGGGCGTTGCGGGACGCACGCCAGCCGACGGTCGCGGCGGTGCACGGACCGGCGGTGGGCGTCGGCTGCTCGCTGGCGCTCGCCTGCGACCTGGTGCTGGCCTCGTCGAACGCCTACTTCCTGCTGTCGTTCACCAGCATCGGTCTGATGCCCGACGGCGGGGCGACCGCGCTGGTGCCGACGTCGATCGGCCGCGCCCGGGCGATGGCGATGGCGCTGGTGCCGGAGCGGATTCCGGCGGCCGAGGCGCTGGCCTGGGGGCTGATCTACAGGATGGTGGACGCCGGGGAGCTCGAGGCCTCGCTGAAGGCGTTGACCGAGCGGCTCGCGACCGGGGCGCCGCTGGCGTTGGCGGCGACCAAGCGGGCGGTGAACGCGTCGACGCTGACCGGGTTGGAACCGGCTCTGGGGCGCGAGTTGGAGGGGCAGGGGCACCTGCTGCAGACGTCCGACCTGGCGGAGGCCGTCGTGGCGTTCGCGGAGAAGCGTCCGCCGAAGTTCACCGGAACCTGAGGCGGCCCGGCCCGGCCCGGCGGCTCAGGGCAGGGGGATGGATACCGCGGTGTAAGCGGTGGTGGGCGTCGGGGCGGTCGTGAAGCGGGCGTTCGGGGTGTAGAGACGGTCGCGATAGACCGCGAGCGTCGTCGGGACGTCGAAGCGGGTGTCGGTGATCGTCCCGCTGAGCGCGGCGGTCCGGCCGTTCAGGGTCAGCGCCACGATCGTGTTCAGCCGGTTCCGGACGACGAACAGCGTCTGTCCGATCCGGAGCAGTCCGTCGCCGTCGGTGAGCGGGTGGGCGGCGCCGTCGCTGGTGACCCGGATCTGCGTCGCGACGCCTTTCTGGTCGACGGTGAACAGCTTCCCGGTCGTCGACTGGACGATGATCAGGTTCTTGCCGTCCGGCGTCCGGGTGATGCCGTTGGCATTGTTGCCTTCGGCCGTGTAGGTGATGTCGCCGGTCAGCGGGATCGTCGTGACGTCCCGCCGGCCGGGGGCACGGTGCTGCGGGAGCGCCACCCGGTAGAGCTGCGGTTGACGCGAATCGGTGAAGTAGGCCGCCGACGGGGTCAGCACGACGTCGTTGACGAACGTGTCGGTCGCGGTGGTGAACGTGAGCGCGGCGATCGTCGTGCCGGTGGCCGTGTCGACCACCCGGCCGTTGCCCGCGGAGCCGCCGGCGACGAACAGGCGGCCGCGGCCGTCGATCTTCAGGCCGGCCGACGGTGTGCCGGGCCCTTGCGCGAGGACCTCGGACTTCCCGCTGGTGAGGTCGACCCGCACGAGGTCGCCGTCGGCGAGCGAGCCGAAATAGGCGACCGGAGACTTCCCGATCGCGATGCCCTCGGGCCGGAAGCCGTCGGGCAGCCGGTAGGTGGTCGGTAGCGAGACCGGCCGGGTGATCGGGGTGGACGCAGACGCGGGTGCCGCGGCGGCGGGTGCGGTGGACGCCGTGGCCGCGACACCGATGAGCAGTGCGGCGGCGAGTGCGGTCTTCCTGAACGTGATGGCAGCCATGAGCTCACGAAACTACTACAAATTCGTGTAGTTCAGGGGGTCAGCAGCACTCGGCCGTGCTGCCTCCGGGCGTCCAGGATCCGATGTGCCTCCGCGGCCTCGGTGAGCGGAAGGCGGGTGTGGACGTGATTGCGGAGCCGGCCGTGGACCAGTAGCTCGGCGAGTTCCTCGAGCTCGGCGCGGACGGTGTCCGGCTCGGCGGCCCGGCGCCCGAGGATCGAGTAGGCGAGCGCCGACCGGAGCGGGAACAGACCGGAGACCGGAATCCCGACCAGCTCGCCGCCGGCCGCGCCGTAGACGACGACCCGCCCGTGCGGCGCGAGCAGGTCGAGTGTGTGGCGCAGGACGTCGCCGCCGTTCGCGTCCAGTGCGAGGTCGACGCCGTCCGGAGCCGTGGCCCGGACCTGCGCGGGCCAGTCGTCCGACCGGTAGTTGATCGCGGCGTCCGCGCCGCACTCCCGCGCGAACGCGAGCTTGGCCTCCGACCCGGCCGTCGCGATCACGGTTCCGGCGCCGAGCAGCCGCGCCAGCTGGACGATCAGGTGGCCGATGCCGCCGGCCGCCGCATGCACGAGCACGGTGTCACCGGGTGCGAGGCGCCCGACGCGCAGCGCCCCCAGTGCGACCGGCGCGGACGTCGGCAACGCGCTGGCCGCGCCGTCGTCCAGACCGTCGGGTACCGGCACGAGCCAACCGGCGTCGGCCACGCTGTAGTCGGCGAACGCGCCGACGGCGACGAGCGCCGCGACCCGGCGTCCGCGCAGGCCGGGGCCGACGTCCGGGCCGGTCGAGTCGACGACCCCGACGACGTCGCCGCCGGGGGAGCCGGGCAGCGGGCGGGCGAACAGCGGGCCGCTGGACGGCCCGATCCGGAACCGCGTGTCGACGAAGTTCGCGCCGATCGCCTCGGCGCGGATCCGGACCTGCCCCGGGCCGGGCTCCGGGATCGCGGCGTCCTCGATCCGCAGAACCTCGGGTCCGCCGTACTCGGTGTAGTGGACGCGACGCATGCGAGCCTCCTCGCTAAACTGGACCGGCGGTCAAGATGAGACCGTACTGGACCGGCGGTCAAGTTAGAAGCGGGAGCGTTGTGGAGCCGAGACGCGAGCGGGCCGATGCGGCCCGGAACCGGACCGCGATCCTCCGGGCCACCGAGGCGCTGCTGGCGCGCCAACGCCCGGAGACGATCTCGATGGAGCTGGTAGCGGCCGAGGCCGGCGTCGGGAAAGGGACGGTCTTTCATCGCTTCGGCAGCCGGATGGGGCTGATGCTGGCGCTCGTGCAGGAGCGGGCGCTGGCGCTCCGCGAGGCCGTCGACTACGGCCCGCCGCCGTTGGGTCCCGGCGCGCCCCCGGCCGACCGTCTGATGGCCTTTCTGGACGCCGTGGTGGACGTGATCGCCCGCAACAAGAACCTGCTCGCGGCGCTGGGTCACGCCGAGACGGTGGCCCCCCACGACGAGAAGACGCTGGCTCGGCACCCGGTCTACGGCTTCTGGCATTCGCACGTGGCGGGCCTGCTCGCCGCCGCGCCCGCCCTGGCGGGACCCGCAGCGAGCGTCGGCACGGCGGTCGCGGATCAAACGGTGCCGGAACCGGACGCGGAGACGCTCGCGCATCTGCTGCTGGCCTCGCTGCGCAGCGGACCGGTGCTGGACCTGCTGGAGTCGGGCCGGACCGGACGGGTCAAGGCCGGGCTGCGTGCGCTGGCCCGCGGCGCCCTGGCCGCGGTCCGGCCGGACCCGCGCTACCCCAGTTGACCGGTCGGCCTCCGGCGCCTGGTGATATGACCAGGGTGTGACCTCGCCACTCGAAGATGACGTCGATCGCCTGCTCGTCACGCTGCTCGCCGCCGACGGCCGGGCCACGCTCTCGACGCTCGCGTCCGCGGCCGGGTTGTCGGTCTCCGCGACCCAGGCGCGGGTGCGCCGCCTGGAGCAGCGCGCGGTCATCCGCGGCTACGCGGCCGACGTCGACCCGGAAGCGCTCGGGCTGCCGCTCGCCGCGTTCGTGTCGATCACGCCCCTCGACCCGGCCCAGCCCGACGACGCCCCGGGCCGCCTGGCCGAGCTCGACGCGGTCGAGGCCTGCTACTCGGTTGCCGGCGACGAGAGCTACCTGCTGCTGGTCCGAGTCCCGACCCCGCGCGATCTGGACGACCTCCTGACCGAGATCCGCCAGGTGGCCAACGTCCGTACGCGGACCACAGTTGTCCTACAAACGTTCTACGAAAAGCGCCCTCGCCCGTAAAATTTCCGGTTGGACCGTTGTGAAACCGTAAAGATCGTCTTAGCGTTGAGTCATGACTCAGATCGTGGATTCCTCGCAGGCGGTCCGAGCAGGTACCGTGCACGCCGTCATCGGCGAGCACCTGCTGGCCGACGGATTCGACCTCGTACTCGACCTCGACGCCTCCCACGGCTCGACGCTCGTCGACGCGCGTGACGGCCACGAGTACCTCGACCTCTTCACGTTCTTCGCGTCCTCGGCGCTGGGGATGAACCACCCGGCGCTCGTCGGCGACGAGAACTTCCGCGCCGACCTGCTGCGGGCCGCGATAAACAAGCCCAGCAACTCCGACATCTACACGGTCGAGATGGCCCGGTTCGTCGACACGTTCGCCGAGGTCCTCGGCGACGAGCGCCTGCCGCACCTGTTCTTCATCGAAGGCGGCGGCCTCGCGGTCGAGAACGCGCTCAAGGTCGCGTTCGACTGGAAGAGCCGCTGGAACGAAGCCCACGGCCTCGACCCCGCGCTCGGCACCCGCATCCTGCACCTGGAGCACGCGTTCCACGGACGCACCGGCTACACGATGTCGCTGACGAACACCGACCCGAACAAGGTCGCGCGCTTCCCGAAGTTCGACTGGCCGCGGATCCCGGCGCCGTACCTCCGGGAGGGCATCGACATCGAGGCCGCCGAAGCAGCGTCGCTGGCCGCCGCCCGGGCCGCGTTCGAGGCGCACCCCCACGACATCGCGGCCGCGATCATGGAGCCGATCCAGGGCGAAGGCGGTGACCACCACTTCCGCCCCGAGTTCGTCCGGGCGCTGCGCGACCTGTGCCACGAGTACGACGCGCTGTTCGTCGTCGACGAGGTGCAGACCGGCGTCGGCCTCACCGGCACGAACTGGGCCTTCCAGCAGCTGGACGTCGTCCCGGACGTCGTCGCGTTCGGCAAGAAGACGCAGGTCTGCGGCATCATGGCCGGCGGTCGCGTCGACGAGGTCGCCGACAACGTGTTCACGGTCGGCTCCCGGATCAACTCCACCTGGGGCGGCAACCTCACCGACATGGTGCGGGCCCGCCGGATCCTCGAGGTCGTCCGCGACGAGAAGCTCGTCTCCCGCGCCGCGTCCCTCGGCGAACTGCTCCAGACTTCTCTGCGGACGCTCGGCCAGAAGCACTCCGGGGCGACCGACGTGCGCGGCCGCGGGCTGATGTGCGCGTTCACGCTCCCCGACACCGAGACCCGTGACGCGCTGCTCGAGGGGCTGCGTCTCGACGAGAGCGTGCTGGCGCTCGGCTGCGGAACCCGGAGCGTCCGCTTCCGTCCGGCCCTCACGATCAGCGAGGCTGAGCTGGAGGCCGGTGTCGCCGCGATCGATCGGGTACTGACCCGGCTCGAGGCGTAGTAGGCAGTTACGGGAGGCGCAGCAGTGCAGCAGTGGGAGCTTCGGGCGGCGTTCGCCCGCTCGCTGTCGGACATGTACGGGCAGGAGGTCCCGGCGTACACCACGCTCCTGCGGGTGTCGGCCGAGGTCAACGCCGACGTGCTGGCGAAGGACGGCGCGGCCGCGGAGCGTCTCGGCAGCATCGGCCGGGTCACCGCCGAGCGGCACGGCGCGATCCGGGTCGGGACGCCCGGGGAGTTGCGGCAGGTCGGTCAGATCTTCGCCGGGTTCGGGATGCACCCGGTCGGGTTCTACGACCTCCGGGACGCCTCGGCGAGCTCGGTACCGGTGGTGTCGACGGCGTTCCGCCCGACCGACGCCGCCGAACTGGCCCGCAATCCGTTCCGGGTGTTCACGTCGGTGCTGGTCACCGACGACCGGCGGTTCTTCCCGGCCGAACTGCAGAAGCGGCTGGAGACGTTCCTCGGCCGGCGGACGCTGTTCCCGGCCCGGGTCCTCGAACTGGCCGCGCGGGCTTCGGCCGACGGGGAGCTCCCGGCCGACGATGCCGCGGAGCTGCTGGCCGGGGCCACGGAGTGCTTCGCGCTGTCGCGGGAGCCGATCGACCGGGGCTGGTACGACGAGCTGGCGCGCATCTCCGCGGTGGCCGCCGACATCGGCGGGGTGACGTCCACGCACATCAACCACCTCACACCGCGGGTGCTCGACATCGACGAGCTCTACCGGCGGATGAGCGATCTCGGCGTGGAGATGATCGACGAGATCCAGGGCCCGCCGGCCTGGGAGGGCCCGGACGTCCTCCTCCGCCAGACGTCGTTCCGGGCCCTGGCCGAGCCCCGGGTCTTCACCGACGGCCCGGGTGAGCTGCGCGTCCGCTTCGGTGAGGTCGAGGCGCGCGGTATCGCCCTGACCGCCGCCGGCCGGGCACTCTACGACCGGCTCCTGGCCGAGGTCGATACCCTCCGGGCCGCGTCCGGCCGCCCGCGCACCGAGGTGGCCGCCGAGGTCTGGAGCGAGCACCTCCCGCGGACCGAGGACGAACTCGACCGCCGCGGCCTCGGCGCGTTCACCTACCGGGCGGCCCCGGACGCCGCCGCCCGCCTCCGCGAGCTGCCCGGCCGGCCCGCGGCGGAAGCGACGACCGGCCGGCCCGCGGCGCCGGCGACGAGGCCGGACGTGCACGCGCTCGTCGCGGCGGGCGTGGTGGTCCGGGCGCCGATCGTGTACGAGGACTTCCTGCCGCGCTCGGCGGCCGGAATCTTCCAGTCCAATCTGACCGACGCCGGTACGCGCGACGATGCGCTCGCCGGTACCGAGCGCGATCTCGGCTGGATGAGCGACGCGCTCGGCCGGGACGTCGCTGACCCCATCGTCCGCAACGACGAATTGACGCGCGCCTCGCTGACGGCGCTGAACCTGGAGGCGTAAGTGACCCCCGATGAGCTACGGGACAACGCGCGGAGCGCGCTCAAGGCCTGTGGCGTGGCGGACGCCGCGCTGACCGGACCGCTGCCGGTCCGGACGCCGCTGACCGGCGACGAGCTTCTCACCGTCCACGAGGCCGACGCCGCCGAGACCGAGGCCGCGGTCGCCGCTGCCCACGCCGCCTACCTCCGGTGGCGGGTCGTGCCCGCACCGGTCCGCGGCGCGCTGGTGAAGACGCTCGGCCGCTTGATCGGCGAGCACAAGGACGAGCTGGCCACGCTGGTCACGCTGGAGGCGGGCAAGATCCGCTCCGAGGCGCTCGGCGAGGTCCAGGAGATGATCGACGTCTGCGACTTCGCGGTCGGTCTGTCCCGGCAGCTCTACGGCCGGACGATGCCGTCCGAGCGCCCCGGCCACCGGCTGATGGAGACCTGGCACCCGATCGGCGTGGTCGGCGTGATCTCCGCGTTCAACTTCCCGGTGGCGGTGTGGTCGTGGAACACCGCGATCGCGCTGGTCTGCGGTGACGCCGTGGTGTGGAAGCCGTCCGAGAAGACGCCGCTGACCGCGCTGGCCTGCTCCGCGCTGCTGGACCGGGCGATCGCCGAACACGAGGCGCCGGCCGACCTGCACCGCGTGGTGATCGGCGCGCGCGCGGTCGGCGAGGCGCTCGTCGACTCGCCGTTGGTGCCGCTGGTCAGCGCGACCGGCTCGACCCGGATGGGCCGCGAGGTCGGTCCGCGGGTCGCGGCCCGGTTCGGCCGCAGCCTGCTGGAGCTCGGCGGCAACAACGCCGCGGTCGTCACGCCGTCGGCCGACCTCGACCTGACCACCCGCGCGGTCGTGTTCGCCGCCGCCGGTACCGCCGGGCAGCGCTGCACGACGCTGCGGCGGCTGATCGTCCACTCGTCGGTGGTGGAGCCGTTGCTCGAGAAGCTGACTGCGGCCTACCGCAAGCTCCCGATCGGGTCGCCGCTCGACCCGGGCACGCTCGTCGGGCCGCTGGTCGACGAAGCGGCATTCCGCGCGATGGGCTCCGCGCTGGATGCGGCCCGCGCCGACGGTGGCGAGGTGCTCGTCGGGGGCGGACGCCGGGAGTTCGCCGGTGCCGACGCCGCGTACTACGCCGAGCCGGCCATCGTGACCATGCCGTCGCAGACGGAGGTCGTACGGACGGAGACGTTCGCGCCGATCCTGTACGTGCTGACGTACGAGACGTTCGACGAGGCGATCGCGCTGCACAACGACGTGCCGCAGGGTCTCTCCTCGGGGGTCTTCACCCGCGACCAGCAGGAGGCGGAACGGTTCCTGGCCGCCGACGGGGCCGACTGCGGGATCGTGAACGTGAACATCGGGACGTCCGGCGCCGAGATCGGCGGGGCGTTCGGCGGCGAGAAGGAGACCGGTGGCGGACGGGAGTCCGGGTCGGACTCCTGGAAGGCGTACATGCGCCGGGCGACGAACACCGTGAACGCGTCGGGCCGGCTGTTGCTCGCCCAGGACGTGTCGTTCGTGTAGTCGTGGCGGCAGGGATCGGGAGGGGACACATGGAAGGCTCGCTGGAGGTCGTGATCCTGCCGGTGCGGGACGTCGACGAGTCGAAGCGGTTCTACGCCGAGCGGCTCGGGTTCACCGTCGACCTCGACCTGGGCGAGGGCGACGGGCGGTTCGTGCAGCTCACGGCACCGGGCTCGGGGTGCTCGGTGCAGCTGAAGCCGGGCCTCGAGACCGGCGGCCGACCGGCGCTGCTGTTCGTGGTCGCCGACGTCGACGCGGCCCGCGCGGAGCTGGCCGAGGCCGGCGTGGCGGTCAGCCCGGTGCAGCACTTCGAGGGTGCGGACCGCGTGGACGGCCGCGGCGGCCGGTGGAACTCGTTCGTGTTCTTCGACGATCCCGACGGCTATCCGTGGACGCTCCAGGAGCGTCCCGCGGAGTGAAGGCGGTCACCGCGGCACCCGCGGCACCACGGCCGCGGCGGCGGTGACCGCCTCGGCCTGGTGCGGCCGCAGGCGGCCGTCGTAGTTCTCCACGATCGGCAGGTACGGGTCCACCACCTCGGTCCGGACGCCACTGAGCTGCTCGAGCACCGCCAGTCCGCAGAACGGTACGGCGAACGGCGAGTAGCCGCCTTCGTGGGCCAGTACCAGCCGCCCGTCGCAGTGCCGGTCGGCGGCGTCCAGAACCCGGCGGGCCATCTCGCGGTAGGACTCCGAGTGCAGCATCTGGCGGGCCAGCGGGTCGAAGCCGTTCGCGTCGAACCCGCTCGCGACCAGGATGAGGCCGGGTTCGAACCGGTTGATGGCCGGGATCACCACCTGGTCGAAGGCCGCGCGGTAGGCACCGTCGCCGGAGCCCGGCGGCAGCGGGACGTTGATCGTGGTGCCTTCGGCGCCCGGGCCGCCGATGTCGGTGACCGGGCCCGACCGCGGCGGGTAGGCGCCGTCCTGGTGGATCGAGATCGCGAGGACCGACGGGTCGTCCCAGAACGTGTCCTGGGTGCCGTTGCCGTGGTGGACGTCCCAGTCGACGATCGCGATGCGGTCGATGCCGAGGGTGGCCCGGGCGTGTCCGGCCGCGATCGCGACGTTGTTGAACAGGCAGAAGCCGCGGCCATGGGCCGGCGTGGCGTGGTGGCCGGGTGGGCGGACCAGCGCGTACGCGTTCGTGGTGCGGCCTCCGACCACGGATTCGACCGCGGCCAGCACGCCACCGGCCGAGAGCCGGGCGATGTCGTAGGAGAACTCGCCGAACGGCGTGCCGCCACCGAGGTTGCCGCCGCCGGCGTCGGCCCGGGCCTCGACGTATTCGACGTAGGCCGGGTCGTGGACGCGGGTGAGTTCCTCGACGGTCGCGTGGCGCGGCTCGATCGGGGTGAGGTGGGGGAGCAGCCCGGAGGCGGCCACCAGGTTCGCGAACCGGCGCTTGGCCCTGGGGTTCTCGATGTGCTCCATCGGTTCCACCCACCGGCTCACCGGCAGCGGGCCGCCCGCCGTGCCGGTGTCGTGCCAGTAGTAGCGCTCGTGCGTGACCCAGCCGGTTGTCATGCGACGACTATGCGACGACGTCGGCGCCCCGCGCCTCAGAAGGCGACCGGGGGCGCCGATGAAAGGGGGGATCGAGGGGGCGGAATGGCGCGGTTGCTGGTGGTGGAGGATGAAGGGGATCTGCGGGACCTGCTGGTCCATCGGTTCAAGGCGGCCGGGCACTACGTGGTCCCGGTGGCGACCGCGGGGGCGGCGATCCGTGCGCTCGAGGCCCAGGACGCCGCGCCGGACGCCGCTGTCCTGGACGTCGACCTGCCCGGTACGGACGGCGTCGAGTTGCTGGAGGAGCTGCGGCGGGTCCATCCGGGGCTGCCTGCGCTGTTCGTCACGGTGTTGTCGGGCGGCTCGCTGCTCGGGCGGATGAAGGCGACCGGCTGTCCGTACCTGACCAAGCCGTTCGCCGCCAAGGACCTGCACGCCGCCGTCGACGGGCTGTTGCGCGCGAAACCGGTGCTCTGAGTCTTACCCTGCGGTCGAGGATCAACCGGGGGAGGGACAGCTGATGATCATCGTGGCCGGATGGATCCGGGTCGACGCGGCCGAGCGCGATCGGTATCTCGCGGCGGTCGCGGACGTGACGCGGCAGGCGCGGGCCGCGCCGGGGTGCGCGGACTTCGTGCAGGCGCCGGATCCGCTCGATCCGGAGCGGATCGTGATCCTGGAGCGGTGGGAATCCGACGACGCGCTGCTGGCGTTCCGGAACTCCGGCGGGCCCGACCTGGAGGTTCCCGAGGTCCGGGGCGCCGAGGTGCGGAAGTACCGGATTTCGGCGGTCGAGGCCCCGTGACTCAGGCGCGCGGAGCCCGCCGGCGCGCTGCGGCCCGGGTGCCGAACTCGTCCGGGGTGAGGTTCTCGGCGGTCTGGTGCTCTTCTTCGAAGATCTCGATGCGGGAATTGTGCTGGGACGGCCGGTACATCTGGTCGAACACGTCGAGGATCGGTGCGCTGATGCCGCGGCGGCGGACCCGCGCCGCGAGCAGCACGAGGATCCCGAGTACGCCCCCGTAGCACGCGATCACGACCACGACTCCCACCCGGCCCAGGCTACGCGGAGGCCGCTCCGAACGCCTGGGCCGGGCTCAGGCCCTGCCCGAGGACCGGCCGGCCGGCCTGCTCGGGAAGGTGCTCAGCCGGCCGGATAGCGCGTGACGCCGATCCGGTCGACCAAAAGCGTGCCGCCGTCGGTCTCGAGTTCGAGCGCGTGCGGCCGGCGGAACGAGGTCCAGGAGCTCCCGGCGCGCTCGGCGGTCAGCTCCTGGGTGGCGACGCCGTCGACCGACCACTTCAGGTAGCCGTCCGGGGCCGATCGCCAGTCGAGCGCGTAGACGTGCCAGCCCGTGACGCGGCCGGCCGGCAGCGTGCTGGGTGTGCCGAACGCCAGGTCGGGCGTGCCTCCGTGCGCGTACTGGCGGACGAGGCCGGGCTGGTCGCCACGGATCTCGGCGACATCGACGGTGCCGGCGGCGGCGCGGCCCGAACCGGCGGTGTCGGCACCGATCGTGCGGAACACGGCCCGCACGCCGGACGCGTCCGGAGCCGCCATCCGGATCTCGAAGTGCCCGCCCTGCTGCGCCCAGGCCGCGGCGCCGTCGTTACCGGCGGTGTCGAGCATCGAGAGCCGGCCCGCGCTCAGCGCGAGATGCCCGAGGCCGTCGAGGCGGGCCTGCTCGGTGCCGAACCACATCGCGGTGCTCAGGCCGTAGTTCGGGCCGGCGCCGGCGGGGCCGCTGAAGTCCTGCCGGAACGTCACCGGGTTGGAGCGGACCGTCAGATAGCGGTAGGGGGTGAGGCCGGTCCAGCGTCCGCCGGTCTTCACGGCGACGAGCAGCCGGTAGTCGCCGGCCGGGAACGTCCGCGTCCCGGTCGTGACGGTCAGCCCCGCACGCGGAATCGTCGCCGCGCGGGCCCCGGGGAAGTCGAAGTGACGGCCCTCCGAATCCCGCACCGCCACCGTCACCGAGTCCACCGCCACGGATTCCGACGTGGCCCGGAGCCGGGCCGACGCCGAGACTCCCTGCCCGTCCTCGGCGCTGTCGGGCACGGTCAGGCCCTCCAGCACGATCCCGTCCGGTTCGGCTTCCGCCGGCCGCGCCGCCGCCACCCCGGCCGCCGGCGCTGAAGCCGGCGCCACGGCGAGCATGGCCATCACCACGATCAACATCCATCGGCTCACTGGCCGCCCCCTCCGTCGCGGAAGGGTTCATATCGCACTGAAACGTGCTAACTCGACTTCACACGCCGCAAGCCCACGACCACCACCAAGGCCAGCACCGCCCCGCACGTCCCGAGCGTCATGTCGCCGAGCGTGTCTTCGTACGCGGTATCGAGCTCGGTGCCGTTCCGGATGAACGCGTACCACTCGCCGAGCTCCCAGATCAGCGCCAGCAGGGCGCCGCCCCCGATCACCACCACCGCGCGGGCCCACACCGGCCGCAGCGCGACGACGCCCAGCACCAGCGACAACCCCGCACACAGCAGGAACCAGTTCACGAAGTGGTTCGCGTCGTCCCACCACGACACCGAGTCGTACAGATCCAGCGTGTTCCCCGTGACGTCGATCAGGAACGGCAGCATCACCAGCGTGAACCCCACCACCGGAGCGCCGGTCAGCCGCCGGTGCCGCAGCCACCACCCCGCCGGCACCGCCAGCATCATCACCGGATAGAGCACCAGCCGGGCCACGAACCCTTTCCCCGCGAACTGCGGGAGGTCGCTGAAACTCGCCACCGCGAGCTGCGCGACGGTCACGACCAGCACGACGAGCGGAGCGGCCCAGGCCCGGAGAAGACGCACGGCGCGCAGTCTGCCCTACGAGACACGCCTAGTCGTTGGAGAGGTCGCGCGAGACCGCGCGGGCGGCCTCGCGCACCCGGGTCACCAGCGCGGAGCGCGGGTGACCCGCGGGATCGCAGATCCGGTCGATCGCGCCGGACACCCCCATCGCCCCGACCACCAGCCCGCCGGGACCGCGGATCGGGACCGCGACCCCGGCCTGCCCCACGGTCATCTCCTCGATCTCGGACGCCCACCCGCGCTCGCGCACCTCCTGCAGCGCGGCCCGGAGTGCCGACGGGGAGGTCATCGTCCGGTGGCTGAACGGCGGCAGGCCCTTCGCGACGACCACGGCCACGTTCGGTGCGTAGGCCAGCAGCGCCTTGCCCAGCGCGGTCGCGTGGGCGGGCAGCGACGACCCGACGTCGAGCCTCTGGGCGGTGTCGTCCGGGCGGAACACGTGATGCACGATCACGACCGCGCCGGACTGCAACGCGCCGATCCGCACCGCCTCGCCGGTGCGCGCGGCCAGCGGGTCGGCCCAGTTGATCGCGTGGGACCGCAGCTCGTTGAGGTCGAGCGGCCCGTCGCCGAGGTCGAGCAGCGCCGCTCCGAGGCGGTAGCGGCCGCCGGGCTGGTCCTGATCCACGAAACCCACCCGGCACAGCGTCCGTAACAGGCCGTGGATCGTGGGTTTGGCCAGGCCGAGAGCCTCGGCGATCTCGCTCATCCGCAGCGGGCCAGGCGCTTCGGCGAGCAGCCGCAGGATCGCGGCGGCTCGCTCGATCGACTGCACCGAGCCCGGCACGTCACGATCGTAAGCCCGGATTCGACAATGTCGAACGAACTCCGTTGAGCCGGGCACCAAGCCTTCCTAGCGTCTGACGGGTACCACGGCCGACAAGGCCAGCGACGGTCCTCGGCCCTGCCCCGGGAGGTCCAATGGCGGAACGGTTAAGGATCCCGAAGGTCCCCGGCACGATCGGCGAGATGGCGGCGGAGTTCGCCGGAACGCTGATCCTGATCCTGTTCGGATGCGGCGTGGTCGCCCAGGTCGTCGGCGGTGAGCTCGGCGATCACGACAGCATCGCCTGGTCGTGGGGCCTGGGCGTGACGCTGGGCGTCTTCGTCGCGGGCCGGGTCAGCGGTGCCCATCTCAACCCGGCGGTCACGATCGCGCTGGCCGTGTTCAAAGGCTTCTCCTGGCGCAAGGTGCCGGCGTTCATCGGCGCCCAGACGGCCGGGGCGTTCGTCGCCGCGCTGCTCGTCCGCTGGAACTACACCGAGGTCCTGGCCAAGGTCGACCCGGGCAACACGATCAAGACGCAGGGCGTCTTCTCGACACTGCCCGGAAACGGGGTGTACCCGGTCTCGGAGTGGGGCGCGTTCCGTGACCAGATCATCGGCACCGCGATCCTGCTGTTCGTGATCCTGGCGCTGACCGATTTGCGCAACAACCCGCCGCTGGCCAACCTGGCGCCGTTCATCATCGGCCTGCTGGTCGTCGCGATCGGCATGGCGTGGGGCACCGACGCGGGCTACGCGATCAACCCGGCCCGCGACTTCGGGCCTCGGCTCGCGTCGTACCTGACCGGGTACGAGACCGCCTGGAGCGATCAATACGGCAATCTGTATTTCTGGGTACCGATCATCGCGCCGATCCTCGGCGCGCTCATCGGAGCCGGCCTTTACGGTCTGCTCATCGGCCGGTTCCTGCCGGACGCCGATCCGCAGCAACCGGGCGACCTCCCGTCCGCTGACGCGCGCGACACCCGCGCCTCCGAGAAGATCGCTTAACCCCGAGGAGCAAACCGAATGCCTGATTTCGTCGGCGCAGTCGATCAGGGCACGACCAGCACCCGGTTCATGGTCTTCGACCACGGTGGCAACGAGGTCGGCCGTCACCAGCTCGAGCACGAGCAGATCCTGCCGCAGGCCGGCTGGGTCGAGCACAATCCGGTGGAGATCTGGGAGCGGACCGCTTCGGTGATCCGCACCGCGATGAACAACCTCAACCTGTCCGCGTCCGATCTGGCCGCGCTGGGCATCACCAACCAGCGCGAGACGACCGTGGTGTGGGACAAGCGCACCGGGCGTCCCTACTACAACGCGATCGTCTGGCAAGACACCCGCACCGACCGCATCGCCTCCGCGCTCGACCGCGACGAGCGCGGGCAGACGATCCGGCGCAAGGCCGGGCTGCCGCCGGCGACCTACTTCTCCGGCGGCAAGATCCAGTGGATCCTCGACAACGTCGACGGCGTCCGCGAGGCCGCCGAGGCCGGCCACGCGATCTTCGGCAACACCGACTCCTGGCTGATCTGGAACCTGACCGGGGGATCGCACGTCACCGACGTGACGAACGCCAGCCGCACGATGCTGATGAACCTGGAGACGCTCGACTGGGACGACGAGCTGCTCGGCTTCTTCAACATCCCGCGGTCGATGCTGCCGGAGATCCGGCCGTCGTCCGATTCCAACGGGTACGGAGAACTCGACGCGAGCGGGCCGTTGCGCGGCGCGGTTCCGCTCACCGGCGACCTCGGCGACCAGCAGGCGGCCACCGTCGGGCAGGTCTGTTTCGCTCCCGGCGAGGCCAAGAACACCTACGGCACCGGCAACTTCCTGCTGCTCAACACCGGCAACGAGCTGGTGCGGTCGGAGAACGGGCTGCTCACCACCGTCTGCTACAAGTTCGGCGACCAGCCGGCGGTGTTCGCGCTGGAAGGCTCGATCGCGGTGACCGGGTCGGCCGTGCAGTGGCTGCGGGACCAGCTCGGCATCATCAGCGGCGCGTCCCAGAGCGAGTCGCTGGCCCGCCAGGTCGACGACAACGGTGGCGTGTACTTCGTCCCGGCGTTCTCCGGCCTGTTCGCCCCGTACTGGCGCTCCGACGCCCGCGGCGCGATCGTCGGGCTGTCGCGGTACAACACGAACGCGCACGTGGCCCGGGCCACGCTCGAGGCGATCTGCTACCAGAGCCGTGACGTCGCCGACGCGATGGCGCAGGACTCCGGCGTCACGCTCGACGTCCTCAAAGTGGACGGAGGGGTGACCGCCAACAGCCTGTGCATGCAATTGCAGGCCGACATCCTCGGCGTGCCGGTCAGCCGGCCGGTGGTCGCGGAGACGACCGCGCTCGGCGCGGCCTACGCGGCCGGGCTCGCCACCGGGTTCTGGAAGAACACCGACGAGCTGCGCGAGAACTGGAACGAGTCGGAGCGCTGGCAGCCCACCTGGGACGAAGACCGGCGTGCCGAGGGCTACACGAAGTGGCACAAGGCCGTCGAACGCACGCTCAACTGGGTTGACGTCGACTGAGCTGGGCACTGGTCCGCGGGGCGGTCTTTCCGGCCGCCCCGCGCATCCCGAGGGGAGCAACCATGGACACCGGCCGACTTTCGCCCGACGCACGAGAGACCGCGCTCGCCGATCTGGCTGACGGCGACGAACTGGACGTGGTGGTGATCGGCGGTGGGGTGGTCGGTGCCGGTGCGGCACTGGACGCGGTGACCCGCGGGCTCTCGGTGGCGCTGCTGGAGGCGCGGGACTTCGCCAGCGGCACCTCGAGCCGATCGAGCAAGCTGATCCACGGTGGGCTGCGCTACCTGGAGATGCTCGACTTCGGGCTGGTCCGCGAAGCCCTGCACGAGCGGGGGCTGCTGGTGCAGCGGCTGGCGCCGCACCTGGTCCGCCCGGTCCGGTTCCTCTACCCGCTCAAGCACCGCGGCTGGGAACGGCTCTACGCCGGGTCGGGGGTGGCGCTCTACGACGTTCTCAGTGCGTCCAGTTCCGGTCGCGGCCTGCCGCACCACCGGCACCTGACCCGCCGCGGTGCGCTCCGCGCGTGTCCCTCGCTGCGCAAGGACGCGCTGGTCGGTGCCTTGCAGTACTACGACGCCCAGGTGGACGACGCCCGGCACACGATGTTCCTCGCGCGTACTGCCGCGGCCTACGGGGCGCACGTGCTGTCCCGGGCGCCGGTGACCGGGTTCCTGCGGGAGGCCGAGCGGGTCACCGGCGTGAAGGTCCGCGATCTGGAACACGACCGCGTGCTCGAGATCCGGGCCAAGCAGGTCATCAACGCGACCGGCGTCTGGACCGACGACACCCAGGCGATGGTGGGGGAGCGCGGGCAGTTCCACGTCCGGGCCTCGAAAGGCATCCACCTGCTGGTGCCCCGCGACCGCATCCAGTCGTCGACCGGGCTGATCCTGCGCACGGCGTCGTCGGTGCTGTTCGTGATTCCGTGGGGCCGGCACTGGATCCTCGGCACCACCGACACCGACTGGGCGCTCGACAAGGCGCACCCGGCCGCGTCCAGCCGGGACATCGACTACCTGCTGACCGAGGTCAACAAGGTCCTGATCACGCCGCTGACCAAGGACGACGTCGTCGGCGTCTACGCCGGGCTGCGACCGCTGCTGGCGGGGGAGTCCGAGTCGACGTCGCAGCTCTCCCGCGAGCACACGGTGGCCTCGCCGCAGCCCGGTCTCGTCGTCGTGGCCGGTGGGAAGTACACGACGTACCGGGTGATGGCCCGCGACGCGGTCGACGCGGCGGTCCACGCACTGGAGCACGGCGCGCCGAAATCCTGCACCGACACCGTGCCGCTGCTCGGCGCCGAGGGCTACCGGGCGCTGCGCAACCAGCGGTACACGCTCGCGGCCCGGTCCGGCCTGCACGTGGCGCGGATCGATCACCTGCTGGGACGGTACGGGTCTCTCATCGACGAGCTGCTCTCGTTGATGGCGGCCGATCCGTCCCTCCGTCAGCCGCTGGACGGCGCCGAGGACTACCTGCGGGTCGAGATCTCGTACGCCGCGTCGCACGAGGGCGCCCGGCATCTGGAGGACGTGCTGACCCGCCGGACCCGGATCTCGATCGAGGTCGCCGACCGCGGTGTGGCCGCGGCGCGGCCGGCCGCGGAACTGATGGCCGGGGTCCTCGGCTGGAGTGACGCACAGGTGGAACGCGAGGTCGAGAACTACCTCCGCCGCGTCGAGGCCGAGCGCGCGTCGCAGGACCAGCCCGACGACGAGACGGCGGACGCTACGCGGCTGGGCGCCGCAGATGTGGTTCCTCTGGTCGGATCGTGATTTCTCGGCCGCACCGAGTAATAGGATCGTCGAGGCGGCGACCGGGAGGAGGCCGACATGGTGTCGCGGTACGTGATCGCGATCGACCAGGGAACGACTTCCACCCGGTGCATCGTGTTCGACCAGCTCGGCCGGCTGGTCTCGGTGGCCCAGCGTGAACACCGCCAGCTGTATCCGCGTCCCGGCTGGGTCGAGCACGACGCGGACGAGATCTGGCGCAACGTGCGGCGAATCGTGCCGCGCGCGGTCGCCGAGGCCGGCATCGACGGCAGCCAGGTCGTCGGCATCGGCATCGCGAACCAGCGCGAGACGTGCGTGCTGTGGGACCGCGCGACCGGGGAGCCGATCGGGCAGGCGCTGGTCTGGCAAGACATGCGGGCCGACGGCGTCGTCGAAGAGCTGGCCGCGTTGCCCGGGGCCCGCGCCGCCGAGGCCCGCTGCGGGTTACCGCTCGCGACGTACTTCTCGGCGCCGAAACTGCGCTGGCAGCTCGATCACGTGCCGGGCCTGCGGGAACGGGCCGAGCGGGGCGAGATCCTGTTCGGGACGATGGAGACCTGGCTGATCTGGAACCTCACCGGCGGCGTGCACGTCACCGACGTCACCAACGCGTCGCGCACGATGCTGATGGATCTGCGGACGCTGCAGTGGAGCCCCGAGCAGCTGGAGTTCTTCGGCATCCCGGCGGCGATCCTGCCGGAGATCCGGTCGTCGGCCGAGGTGTACGGGGTGTGCTCGACCGTGCTGCCCGGGGTGGCGATCACCGCCGCGCTCGGCGACCAGCAGGCCGCGCTGTTCGGACAGGTGTGCTTCGCGCCCGGCGACGCGAAGTGCACGTACGGCACCGGCAGCTTCCTGCTGCTGAACACCGGCACCGAGGTCGTCCAGTCGACGAACGGCCTGCTGTCGACGGTGGGGTACCGCATCGGCGGCGAGCAGGCGACGTACGCGCTGGAAGGCTCGATCGCGATCACCGGTTCGCTGGTGCAGTGGTTCCGGGACTCGCTCGGGTTGATCCACACCGCGCCGGAGATCGAGACGCTGGCCCGCACCGTCGACGACAACGGCGGCTGTTACATCGTCCCGGCGTTCTCGGGGCTGTTCGCGCCGTACTGGCGCAGCGAGGCGCGGGGCGTCATCGTCGGGCTGACCTCGTACATCACCAAGGGTCACCTGGCCCGGGCGGTGCTGGAGGCGACCGGCTGGCAGACCCGCGAGGTCGTCGACGCGATGAACGCCGACTCCGGGCTGGAGCTCCGGACGCTGCGCGTCGACGGCGGGATGACGTCCGACAACCTGCTGATGCAGTTCGTCGCGGACGTCCTGGACGTGCCGGTCGTGCGGCCGATGGTCGCGGAGACCGTGTCGCTGGGCGCGGCCTACGCCGCCGGGCTCGCGGTCGGGTACTGGGCCGACCTGGCCGCGCTGCGCCAGAACTGGCACCGTGCCGCGCAGTGGACGCCCTCGATGGCGCCCGACCGCCGGGCCGAGGAGTACGACAACTGGCAGCGCGCGGTGGAACGGACGTTCGGCTGGATCCGGCCGCACGCCAGCTGAGCGTTACCGCAGCAGGGTCGGGCCGCTCGGCGCGCCCCGGTGCTGGCGCCGGATGCTGCGGGCCAGGTGGATGACGCCGACGCCGGCGAGCACGCCCCAGCCGTAGGGGCGCCCGTGGGTGACGAGCGACAACGCGCCGTACCCGGCGGTGAGCGCGCTGCTCAGGCCCAGGACGTGCCGCGGTGCGGTCCACATCTTCTGGCCCCGGAACAGCGGCGCCACCGCGTGGACGGCATAGATCGCCACCGGGAGCACGACGAACGTCACCACGAGGGCCGTGAGCACGCCGGTGCCGAACAATGTCACAAACCGGACTCTAACGGACGAATGCGGCCGGCTGAGGTTCCGCCGGCCGCTCCGGTGAGCGGGACGAGCTGCGAAGGTGGGGGAGTGATCCCGGACGTCGAGGTGTCCGCCTCCGGCACGGTGGGAGCGGCGGTGAGGAGCATCCGTGGACCCCGATGAGTACTTCGGCGACATCGTCGACGACCTGGCGCCTCAGGGCGTCCGGCCGGGCCGGATGTTCGGACGCCAGGCCCTGAAGTTCGAAGACAAGGTCCTGGCCGTGTACCACCGCGACGACATGGTCTTCAAACTCGGCTCGGGCACGCCGCCCCACGCCGAAGCGCTCTCCCTCGCCGGCGCCGAGCTCTTCGACCCGTCCGGCAAGGGCCGCCCGTTCAAGGACTGGGTGAAGGTCCCGGCCGACCACGCCGACCGCTGGGCGGACTACGCCTCCGCCTCCCTCGCCCGTCACCGGAAAGCCTGAGAGGCCCGGGCGCTCCGCGGCCTTCGTCCGGGAGCGCCTGGCCACGGAGCTCCTCGGCACCTAACGGCACGGCTGCCGCTTCGCACAGACGGTGCGGATGTACCCGTGCCGGCACTGTGTGTTCATCGCCTCGATCCAGGCGTGCCGCCGCCGCGCCCCGTCGACCCGCCGCAGCGCCACCGGCCCGCCGGGCTCGCCGACCTCGACGTCCAGCACGTCGACGCAGACCGGCGGCACGCCGTCGGCCCCGGAGAGCCGGCAGACCTGCACGGTGGCCCGGAGATACACCAGGTCGCCGTCGTCCAGCGGGACCCCGGTCTTCAGACCGGCGTACCACGTCCGCAGGTCTTCGGTTCCGCTGGCGCTCGCCAGCTCCCAGGCGGCGTCGAAGTCCTGGGCGGTGGAGTAGTCCCCGGTCGTGGAGAGGTCCTCAGCTGCGCGGGATCCGCCCGAGGAACCGGCCGGACCGGAGTGGGATGTGCTCATCGTGGTCTTCCTCCGGTAGGGATTCGATGGTGGTCTCCGGCACCCGCGCCAGCCCGGACAGCCGGCGCTGGAGCTCGTCGTGCCGGAACTGGTAATGCGCACCCGAGCGGCGCAGGACCCCGCGCCGGTGGGCGTCGTCCAGGAAGCGGATGAAGCACCACGGTGCCTCGCCCCGCGTCCACAGGAAGATCCGGACGACCGTGAACGCGCCCCACTGGCTGGACAGCGCCGCGCCGAGCGCGCCGAACGCGAACACCACGTACGGCAGGCACGCGATCAGCGTCAGCATCACCAGGCGGACCCCGCCGCCGCCCGGGACCCGGGGCCCCGCGGTGGCGTACCGCTGGATGACGTCGATCACCGGTCCGAGCGCGAGCTCGGCCCGGAACGCGAACCAGAACACGACGATCGGCAGCACGACCGCCGACACCGCGCCCCGGACCACGGCCCAGCTCCGGTCCGAGCGCAAGAGCCCGGTGGGTGTCACCCCGGCCAGGTCGGCGACCCGTTCGTCGAACGCGAGCGCGGCGAACAGCAGCGCCCCGACCAGCACCGAGAGGCCGGCGGTGATCTGCCAGGCGATCGGGAACCCGAGGAGCCCGGCGAGATTGTCGACGGTCGGCCCGCCGGGCGGCAGCGCGAACGCGGTCAGCACGCCGCCGAGCACCCCGAAGAACATGCCGCGCGCGGCCGACCGCGGGGTCGTCCGGCCCACGAACCGGTGCAGCGGACGCGATCGCGAGAGCCACCACACGCCGAGTCCCACCGGTACCCCGTACAGGGTCCCGAGCAGCACGCCGAGGAGAACCGCGGCGGCCAGCGGGCCCGGAACCGCGGTCAGGAAGTTCGCCGCGCCCCAGCCCAGTCCGGTGACCGCTCCGGCCACGACCGCGAGCCGCGGGATCAGCCGCGGACACAGGTCGCGCAGGCGCCACCAGGCCAGGTCGTGCTGCCCGTACCGGGTCATCCGGGTGGCCAGTGCGCGCAGCCAGTCGGTGGCCAGGTCCCGGGGCCACCGCGGCACCCCGGGCGGCGGAGCGGACTCGTACGCGGCCGGCACCAGGGCGTCCAGCAGGTGGCCTTCGATCGCGGCCGCGGTCGGGAACCGCGCCCGGTCCAGCAGTTCGGACGCGTGCGCCGGCGCGTCGCTGTAAACCGACCGGGCCAGCCAGACCATCAGCGGCAGCCGGAACACCGCGGCCAGCGGCTCGTCGCCGTCGGCCAGTGCACGCAGCACCGGCTGCCACTCGTCGGCGTCGGTCGTCCGCGGGAGGTAGTCCTCGAGCGTGGACGGTGCCAGCGGGAGCAGCGTGATCGCGGCGGCGCCGTGCAGCGGCCGGCGTCCCTCGATGGCGGCCGCGTACTCGTCGGGCCGGCTGGTCAGCACGAGCGGACCAGCGGTGTCGAGCTGCCGCAGCGCCTCGGTGCGCAGGCTCGGCGGGAGCTCGTCGAACCCGTCGAGGATCGGCAGGATCCCGTCCTCGGCGAGAGCGCCGGCGCTCCGGCGCAGCCGCGGGTAGTCCTCGGCGAGCTGCCGCGCGAGCCATTCCCGCAGCGGAACCCGGGTCGGGTCCCAGGTCGACAGGCCGAGGATCACCGGCACCCGGCGGGTGGACGAACCGGCGCGCTCCCGGGCCCCGATCAGCCGGAGCGCCAGCCGGATCGCCAGCACGCTCTTGCCCGAGCCGGAGCCGCCCAGCACCACCAGCCGGTGTTCGGCGACGCGGTCGAGCAGCGCCGGGATCTGATCGACGCCGCCCCGGGGCTCGGGCACCAGCACCGTCCCGAACACGTTCGCCGGGTGGTCGGCCAGACCGCGGGGCGCCGTCGTCCACCGGACCGGCAGCGCGTACGGGTCGTCCACCCGGCGCGCCTGGCCCTCGCGCATCCACTGGTCGCGCACGTCCGCCGCCAGCTTCCCGGCCGCGTCAGCGCTCCTTCCGGCCGCTTCCGCCGCCGTATCCGCCGCGCCCCGGACCCAGGTGAGGATGCCCAGCACGGCCGTGACCAGTGCGACCACGTTCCTGAGCGCGTCGAACAACCCGCCGTGGAACGCGTGGTCCAGCACGAGTACCAGGACGCCGCCGATCACCAGTACGGCCACCGTCCGCCGGGCCCGGCCGATCCGCGGCGCGTTCACGGCCGGCCGTCCGCGTCGATCGCGACCCGCAGCGTCGCCTCGAAGCCGCTCCCGCCGATCGGGAACCGCCACTGGCCCGCACCGGCCGCGGCCGCCGGCTGCACGCCCGGGTCCGGACCGGCGGCCAGCGCCTCGAGGCCGGCACGGTCCGGTGCGGACCGCGGTGCGAGGTACTGCTCTCCGGTGTGCACGTAGAGCTCCAACGGATCCCCCGGTAGTACCTGCACGTAGTACTGCTTGCGGAACACCACGTTGTCGGAGAACCCGCACCCGATCCGGTCGCGCTCCCCGACGTAGACGTCGAGCCGGAACACCAGGTCGTCGGCCCGGTCGCCGGGCCGATGGCCCTCGTCCATCCAGCCCTCCCAGATCAGCCGGTCCGGTCCGGCCCATCCGGTCGTGCGGTCGCGACGCGAGGCCAGCGGTCCGGACAGCTCGGTGGCCAGGTCCGCCAGGTCGTCGGAGAAGTCCGGCTGGACGAACGGCCCGTAACAGTTCTCCGCTTCCGAGCTCTGATGGAACAGCTCGAAATCGACGTACCGGGGCTTGATCGAGACCCCGAAGTAGTACTCGCTGTGCCCGAACCAGGAGCCGCCCCGCCGCACCTCGGCCTCGTCCAGCCAGAGCCGCACCGCGTGCGTGGCGTGGAAGAACCGCATCGCGATCTCGTACGCCTCCCGGGACGTGACCAGCGAGTCCGGGCCGCCGTGGCACTTGTGGACGAACGTCCGCGGCGCGCCGGGCAACTGGGCTGACGCCTGTGCCACCAGCCCGTCGCTGCGATTGCTGCCCGGCCGTCCGCCGTCCAGAAAAGTAGTGAGCTCGTTGGCCAAGGCGGCCGGCGTCACACCGTAGGTGCGGTGGTTCGTACCGACGACGGTGAGGATCCTCCGGATCGGGAACCACGTCGCGACCTCGGTGAACGCAGTGCTGCGCGGGTCGAACGCGGCGATCTCGTCGGCCGCGTGCTCGACCCGGGGGAGCAGCGTGAGCAACCAGCGCGGAGCGCGCTGGAACGCGATGCCGCGGTGCGGCGTCCCCAGCGTCACGATCCGGTGCACCGCCTCGGCCGCGGATCCCGGCGCGGTGCGGTGCAGCTCCCGCAGCCCGGCCCGGACGACCAGCCCGCCCATGCTGTGGGCCAGGATGTCGACGCCCCGGAACGGCTCGCCGCGCCGCACCGCGATGCCGCGGATCAGCGAGATCAGCCGGGTCAGCCCGCGCCCGTAGACGTCGAGGCTGCGCGGGGACAGGTCGTAGAACCGGTAGACCCAGATCGTGCCGTCGACCCCGCCGGCCAGCGTGCGGGCCGCGGTCTGCGGGTCGACGACGATCGTTCCGCACAGCTCGTCGGGTGACCAGTCGGTGCCGTCGTCCGCACCGTCCACGTCGCCGGCGTAGTAGCCGATCACGTTCGTCGCGTCGGTGTAGGGGTAGCGGACGGACTTCAGCGCGCGCAGCAGGAAGCCCTCGTAGATGTAGTTCTCGCCGCGCTTGTTCGGGTAGACGGTTCCCTCGTTGAAACCCTGGTAGGCGTTGCGCTGCTCGTCGGAGACGTCGGTGCCGCCGAAGCCGCGGACGAGAACGAGCGGCCGGACGGTGGGGTGGGGGGAAGCGGGGTGCGGGGAAGCGGGGTGCACGGTGGCGATGCTGCGGGAGGCCGGTGCCGGAAAATGCCGACACGCCGGTATTTAACCTGGTTGTGGCCTATTTGAGGCCGTTTGATTACGGAGCATGATGGGTGGGTGGTGATCGACGAGATGCTGCACGCGCAGCCGGCGCCGGCGCTCCGGCCGTTCGTCGCCTGGTACTCCGCTTACCGCCAGGCGGGCGTCGCCCCCGCCGTCCACCGTGGCCTGCCCTCGCCGTACCTCACGCTGATCGTCACGCTCGACGATCCGCTCGTCGTCGACGCCCACCCCGACCCGGCGCAGCCCGGTGGTTCGTACACGACCCTGGTCGGTGGGCTGCACACGGTTCCCGCGCTGATCACCCACGACGGCCGGCAGTCGGGAGTGCAGCTCGCCCTGCACCCGCTGGGCGCGCGCCGGCTGCTCGGCCTGCCCGCCGGCGACATCGGAAACCTGGACCTCCACGCCGAGGACGTCCTCGGCCCGGTCGCGGTCGAACTGCACGAACGGTTGCGGTCCGCGGCGACCTGGCCGTCCCGCTTCGCGATCGTGGACGCGACGCTCGCGCGCCTCTGCTGCCTGCGTGCGGACGCCGGGCCCGAACCGGAAGTCGTCGAGGCCTGGCGGCTGCTCGTCGGTGGGTCGGCCACCGTGGCGGAGGCCGCCGGCGCGGTGGGCTGGAGCGTCCGCCGGCTCTCCGGCCGGTTCGGCGCCGAGCTCGGTGTGCCGCCGAAGACCGCCGCCAAGATCGCCCGCTTCGACCGGGCCCGCCGCCGCCTGGCCGTCCCGCTGAGCGGGCCCGGGTTCGGGCTGGCCGAGCTCGCGGTGAGCTGCGGTTACTACGATCAGGCGCACCTGGCCCGCGACTTCCGCGAGCTCGCCGGGGTGCCGCCGAGCTCGTGGCTCGCCGAGGAGGGCCGATTCGTCCAAGCCCTGGCGGACGCCTGACCGGGATGCTCGTCCCATGAGCGAAACCGCAGCACGGACCACCCGCACACCGGCACCCCAGGTGTGGCCGACGTTCAGAGCCCGCGACGCCCGGAAGATGATCGACTTCCTGGTCGCCGCATTCGGCTTCGAGGAGGTCGTCGTCTACGAGGAGGACGGCGTCATCCCTCACGCCGAGCTGGCGTGGCCCGAAGGTGGCGGCATCATGATGGGCCAGGCCCGTGACGACCAGGACAGCGGGTGGCACGTCGAGCCGGGCACGTTCGGCGCGTACGTCGTCACCAGCGCCCCGGACGCGCTCCACGACCGGGCTGTGGCGGCCGGGGCCGAGATCACCCGGGGCTTGTACGAGACCGACTACGGGTCCCGCGACTTCGCCGCCCGCGATCCGGAGGGAAACCACTGGTCGTTCGGCACGTACCCGGGCCACGTCCGCTGACTTCCTCACTCCGGTTCGAGGCCGCTCGGTCTCGGCGGACGCCGAGGCCCTCCGCCCCGGAAGTCCGCGCAGGTGCCGCGGTCGTGTGGCCGGATGGGTGCAGCCGCACCCACCGCACCCGCCCCCGCAGCCGCACCCGCCCCCGCAGCCGCAACGGGCGCGGCCGCACGCGGCGCAGCGGGCCCGCTGGCTGAGTCGAGGCCCGCCGCGCCGCAGCCGCACCGCCGCCGGAGCCGCCGCGGGAGCTGCAGCGCTGCGGCACGCGCATCCGGACCCGCAGCCGGGCGGTGCGGGCCGAGCCGGCGCCCGGCGAGGGGTATGCAGATACCACTATGGACGGTCACGTCCGGTTATACGCCGGGGATTCCGGATGTATTGACTTGCGACTATTGGGCGGTCTTACTCGGCGCCAGGGGATCTGTTGGTCACGGTCCGTTGGGGGACGGCGTGAGACTTCTGGCGACAATGACGGCAATAGCGCTAGCCCTCGGGCTGGCCCTGACGATGTGGATGGTGAGCTGGCGGCGCCGGCATCCGGACCGGTGCGCGCACTGCCACGGCCGCGGCTCGAACACGTTCATCGCGGCCAGACGATTACGAACCCGGTACTGCTTCTTCTGCCACGGCACCGGCCGCATGGAGCTCTGACCCGTGCGCGCCGGAGTCAGGCACGAGGCAAGTCGCCCGCCACCGCGACGCGGGCCGTCCGCTGGCCCGGCAGCGTCCGCGCGGGCGACGAGACCGGCTGGACCTCGACGGCATCGGCATCCGGCGCGCCGCCGTCCGGGCCCGCGCCGGCCAAGCCCGCGGACGCCGGCCCCGGCGTCACCCCGCCCGTGCGCCCCACGCCCAGGACGCCGGTCAGGACGCCGCCCGCGCCGCCGCCCGGGAGGTCGCCACCACCCGCACCGCCGCCCGCCCTGCCCGCGCCGCCCGCGCCGCGAACGCCTCCCGCGCCGTCGCCTCCCGCGCCCGCGCCGTCGCCTCCCGCGCCCGCGCCGCCGCCCAGGCCCGCGTCCACCCCGCGAACCCCCTTGACCCGCCCGGCCAACCGATGCCCCAGGCCGATCATCGGCCGCTCGACCGTCCGATACAGAACCTCGGCGAACACGAGCGCCCCGGCGACCATCCCGGCCAGCCGCACCACCGCAACCCCCACCGCCGCAACCCCCGTCGCCGGACGCCCGTCCGACGGCAACACGAGGTCGATCGCCGACATCACCAGCGGATGGATCAAATACACCCCGTACGACCGCTGCCCGACGTACCGCATCGGCGCCGTCGTGAGCCATCCCCACGCGGCCCGCCGTCCGATCAGCACACTCGGCATCAGCAGAGCCACGAACAGCGCGAACACCACGTGCACCGGCCCCGGATCGGTGTCCAGCACCAGCGCCGCCACCGTCGCGGCGCAGAGCAGGACCGAACACGCCGGCCGCGCCAGCCACGCGACGACCCCGAACCCCCGCCGCGAATCCATCGCTATCGCCAGCACGCACCCGAGCAGGATCGGCCCGTACAGCGCGAGGTACGAGTCCCGGTCGACGATCCCGGCCACGCTCGTCACCACCGCGAGTACCACGCCGACGACGGCCCGCCGCCGCGCCAGCACCGGCACCACGAACGCGAGCAACGGCCACACCAGGTAGAACTTCTCCTCGACCCCGAGCGACCAGCTGTGCCCGAATGTCCCGTGGCCGGAGAACTCGTTCAGGTACGTGACGAACAGCAGGAACCGGTGCCCGTAATCGCCGGTGTAGTCCGCGAGCCCCGCCAGCACCAGCAGGCTGAACAGCGCGAGCGACACGTAGTACAGCGGAAGGATCCGGAACGCCCGGCGCACGTAGAACCCGCCCAGCGAAACACGTCCGTCCCGCTCGTCCTCGCGCAGCAGCAGCGTGGTGATCAGATAGCCGCTGATCACGAAGAACACCGTGACGCCCAGGTGCCCGTGCGCCGGCGCCCACAGCCGGTCCTGGGTGTGGAACGTGAGGACGAGCAGGACGCTGATCGCGCGCAGCCCGTCCAGTGCCGGGAAGTACCGCGCGGTGCGGTACGTCTCGTACGCCCCATCGGTAGGCATTCGGCCAGGCTGCCAGAGGCGGACAACGAGCGGGGGAGTTTTTGTTGTCCCCCGCACATTTACCGAAGGTTTGTCCGTACGTACTCTGCGACGTGGTCGACCGCAGATCCGAGCCTTGGGAGCGAGATGACCTCCACCGTGCTTTCCCCCGTGACCGGACCGTCTGCCTGGCGGGGCGACGAACTGACCACGAACCGCACCTGGATCTACCACCTGAACGACGACGAGATCGCCGAGCTCGAGGCGGTCGGTCGCAAGTTCGTCAGCGATGACCCCGACCTGCGAACGGTCACGGCCGAGGACTACCCCCTCCCGGTCTGTGCCGGCGCCATCGAGCAGTGGGCCTACGACATGTCCCGCGGCCGCGGGTTCGTGCTGATCCGTGGCCTGCACACCGAGATGTACTCGGACGCGCTGTCCGGCGCGATCTTCTACCTGACCGGTCTGCACCTCGGCGCCCCGATGTACCAGGGCGGCATGGGCGACCTGATCGACCACGTGGTCGCGACCTCGGACAAGTCGATCGACGACCCGACCGCGAGGTCGGCCCGGATCCGCGACAAGCTCGTCTTCCACTCCGACAGCTCGGACGCGGTGGCGCTGTTCTGCCTCCGCCCGGCCAAGGAGGGTGGCGCGTCGAGCCTGGTCTCGGGTGCGCAGATCTTCAACGAAATCCTCGAGCGGCGTCCGGACCTGGCTCCGCTGCTGCTCGAGCCGGTCCACTACGACTGGCGGCGGCAAGACAGCCTGGCTCCGGCGAACACCTACGCGACGCCGATCGTCAGCATCGTGGACGGCGTCTGCAGCATCTACGCCGGCTCGACGTACATCTTCACCGGCCAGAACTACCCCGAGGTGCCTCGGCTGACCGAGCAGCAGATCGAGGTCATCAAGCTGTTCGACGAGATCACCTACGAGCCGGGCATGGCGCTGGACATGGACTTCCAGCCCGGTGACATCCAGTGGGTCAGCAACTACGCCGCTCTGCACTCGCGCACCGAGTTCACCGACTACCCCGAGTGGCAGCGCCGACGGCACCTGCTGCGGCTCTGGCTCAAGCGGGACGCCGACCGGCCGATGGTGCCGAACTTCGGCAAGCCGGTTCTCGCCCGCGGCGAGCAGTACGACGCCTCGCACGAGATGCCCGATCTGGGTCAGTTCTCGGTGAAGACCGCGGTCATCCCGCGACTCATCACCTGAGTTCGACGCCGACGGCGGGGCGCGGAAGCGTCTCGCCGTCCGTCATCCTCGTACGATCGGCTGGTGAGTCGAGTCAGCCTGGTAGTGGTCGGTGCGGGTTTGCGTGGGCAGGCCTACGCCGAACGTGCGGTGACCAGTGGCGGCGCCCGTATCGTCGCGGTCGCCGAGCCCGATGAGGGACGCCGCGAACGGTTCGCCGAGCGTTACGACGTTCCGCACGCGTTCGCCGACTGGACCGAACTGGCCGCCGCCGGAAAACTCGCCGACGCGGCGATCATCGCCACGCCCGACCGGCACCACACCGGTCCGGCGGTCGCGCTGGCCGGCCTGGGCTACCACCTGCTCGCCGAGAAGCCGCTCGCGCCCACCGAAGACGACGCCGAGCGCATCGCGGAAGCGGTCGAGCGCACCGGTGTGCTGTTCGCGGTCTGCCACGTCCTGCGCTACACGCCGTACACCAGGGTTTTGAAGGAACTGCTGGACGCGGACCGGATCGGCGAGGTCGTGAGCGTCCAGCACCTGGAGCCGGTCGGCTGGTGGCACCAGGCGCACTCGTTCGTCCGCGGGGAGTGGAGCAACAGCCGGACGTCCTCGCCGATGCTGTTGGCGAAGGCCTGCCACGACCTCGACTGGCTACTCTACGTGATGGGCCGCCCGGTCCGGCGCGTCAGTTCGTTCGGGCGTCTCACCCACTTCCGGCCGTCGTCGCGTCCGGCCGAGGCCGCGGATCGCTGCCTCGACTGCCCGTTGCAGACCACCTGCGCGTACTCCGCGACGCGCCTGTACTTCGACTGTCTGGGCGATCCCGAGCGCGAGTTCTGGCCGCTGTCGGCGGTCACCGCCGATCACACGGTCGAGGGCGTCCGGGAAGCACTGCGGACCGGTCCGTACGGCCGGTGCGTCTACGACAGCGACAACGACGTGGTCGACCACCAGGTGGTGTCGCTGGAGTTCGCGGACGGCGCGACCGGGTCCTTCACGATGACCGCGTTCACCCCGTTCGAGCTGCGCAAGACCCGCCTGTTCGGCACTCAGGGCTACCTCGAGGGCGACGGCGTCACGCTCCGGATCGTCGACTTCCGCACCGGCGCGGAGGAAACGGTCGTCACCGCCGACGCGTCCCTGTCGGCGGACCACTCCGACGGCGACCACGAACTGGTCGACCGCTTCCTGGCCGCGGTCGGGTCCGGTGACGGCTCGAGGCTCGACTCCGACACGGCCAGCGCCCTGGCCGGCCACCGGGTCGTGTGGGCCGCCGAACGCGCCCGCCGGTCCGGCACGGTCGTAGAACTCCGTTGAGACCCGAGGTCGTCCTGGCCGTCGACCTGGGTGGCACGTCCCTCAAATACGCGGTTCTGGACGCTCCGCAGCTGAGCACCGTCCCACCGCCCCGAGCGCGCCCCGCCGCGGACGCGCCCGGTCCGCCCGAGACCCGGCCGGGTCCGGGGTCGTCCGAGGCCCAGCCGCCTGCCACCGGGTCGCCCGAGGCGGCGCTGCGTTCGGCGGGGACGGTAGCGGTGTGGCCGAGCACGGTTGGGCCGGACCCGGTGGGCGCGGAGTCGCTGCGCTCGATGCGGCCGGCTTCGGCGGACGCTCTGATACCGGGCAGCGAGCGGCCTGGTGAGGGACGGCCTGGTGAGAGGCGGTCGGGGACCGCGGGCGGGAGCGAGGCCGGGGCGGCCGCGAGGGCGCTCGGTTCCGTCCGGTGGGCGGGGGCGACTCCGACCGGGCGGGAGCGGGGACCGGAAGCCGTGGTGGCGACCCTGATCGAGACGCTGGTCTCGCTCCGGGAGCGGTCGATCGCGGCGGGCTTGGCGCCGGTCGCGGTCGGGGTCGCGGTGCCGGGGCTGGTCGACGAAACGACCGGGGTGGCCAGGCACTCGGTGAACCTGGGCTGGCAGGACCTTCCCCTCCGGGACCGGATCGAGGAGCAACTGGGCCTCCCGGTGGCGCTGGCCAACGACGTCCGCGCCGGAGGATTGGCGGAAGCCCAACTGCTCGGCCGCGACGACGTCCTGTTCGTCCCGATCGGCACCGGCATAGCGGCCGCGCACGTCCGCAACGGCGAAGCCGCGCCCGGTGCGCACGGCGCCGCGGGCGAGTTGGGCCACGTCGTGGTCCGCCCCGGTGGCCGTGCCTGCCCTTGCGGACGCCGGGGCTGCCTGGAAGCCGAGGCCAGCGCCGCCGCCGTCGAGGCAATCTACGCCGCCGCCCTTCGCCCGCCTCCCGAGCGCGCTCCCGCCGCCGGCAGCACCGCAGCGGATGGCTCCTCGGCACCCATCGACCCGACCAGCCCCCTCCCGCCAGGCGCCCCCTCGAGCCGCACCCCAACCGGCGCCGCGCCAGCCGCGCCAGCCGCGCCAGCCGCGGCCTCGGCGGGTGGTGGCGCTTCGCCGGAGGCGGACGGGCAGCCGACCGTCACGGCGGCCGAGATCGCCCGGCGGGTGGCGGCCGGCGAGCCGCTGGCGGCAGCGGTCTGGCAGCGAGTGGTGGAGGCACTCGCTGACGGCCTGATGATCGCGTCCGCACTGCTGGACCCGGACGTGATCGTGATCGGCGGAGGACTGGCCCAGGCCGGCGAAACGCTGTTCTCGGCGCTGAGAACGGCCCTCGACGAGCGCCGCACGTTCCTCCCGATGCCCGCGGTCGTCCCCGCCGCACTCGGCGACCGGGCCGGCTGCACCGGCGCCGCCCTGCTCGCCGCCCGAATCGCCCCGCCCCGCTGAGCCGCGCGCCTCGCCCTCGCCGAGCCGCCGAGCCCGCCGAGCCGCCGAGCCCGCCGAGCCGCCGAGCCTGCCGAGCCGCCGAGCCCGCCGCCCCCGCCGAGCCCGCCGCCCCCGCCGAGCCCGCCGAGGGTCCCTCCAGCGCCGACGGCGGATGTCGTTCGTCCGCTCACCGGGCGAGATCACCGATCGGCGGATGCGGTGCTGGACGGATTGTTGAACGATCTTTAGCGTTCGGGTATGGCGTCGATCGATCTGAACAGTGACCTCGGCGAGAGCTTCGGGTCCTGGCGGCTGGGCGACGACCGGGCGCTGCTGAAGATCGTGAGCAGCGCCAACGTCGCCTGCGGATTCCACGCCGGTGACCCGCGGACGTTGCTGGAGACGTGTGCGCTCGCGGTGGAGTCCGGGGTCGTGATCGGCGCCCAGGTGGGGTACCGCGACCTGCCGGGATTCGGGCGAAGGTTCATCGACTACGCGCACGACGACCTGGTCGCGGACGTGCTGTACCAGCTCGGAGCCCTGGCCGGGCTGGCCGGGGTGGCGGGCTCGCGAGTGCGGTACGTGAAGCCGCACGGGGCGCTCTACAACGCGATCGTGCGTCACACCGGGCAGGCGGCGGCGGTGGTGGAGGCGGTGGTGCGGTTCGACGCCACGCTGCCGGTGCTGGGGCTGCCGGGCTCGGAGTTCCTGCGGCTCGCGGCCGAGGCCGGGCTGCGGACGGTGCGCGAGGCGTTCGCGGACCGCGGCTACACGGCCGGTGGCGAGCTGGTGCCGAGGCGGGAACCCGGGGCGGTGCTGCACGATCCGGCTGAGGTCGCCGCGCGGGTCGTGCGCCTGGTCCGCGACGGTTCGGTGGTGGCCGTGGACGGCACGGTGGTGCCGGTGGACGCCGACTCGGTGTGCGTCCACGGCGACTCGCCCGGGGCGGTCGAGATGGCGTCCTCCGTCCGGGCCGCCCTCGAAGCGGCCGGCGTGCGTGTCGGGCCGTTCGGATGAACTGGCGACGAGAATTCCGGACCGGGCTGGTGCGGCCGACCGCCGGGCTCGCGCCCGGCCGTACCCAGGCGAACCTGATCGCGGTTCCCCGCGGCTGGGCCTGGGACATGCTGCTGTACGCGCAGCGCAACCCGAAGCCCTGCCCGGTGCTCGACGTGTGCGAGACCCCCACCACCGAGCTCGCTCCCGGCGCGGATCTCCGGACCGATCTGCCGCTGTACCGGGTGTGGCGCGACGGGCAGCTCCTCGCCGAGGTCGGCGACGCGACCAGCGCCTGGCGCGACGACCTCGTCGCGTTCCTGATCGGCTGCAGCTTCACGTTCGAGGCGGCGCTGCTCGCGGCCGGTATCGAGATCCGCCACGTCACCCAGGACCGCAACGTCCCGATGTACCGCACCGGCCGGCAGTGCCGCCCGGCCGGGCGGCTGCACGGCGAGCTCGTCGTCTCGATGCGCCCGATCCCGGCTGGTCGCGTCGCCGACGCGATCAGGATCAGCGGACGCTTCCCGGCCGTGCACGGGGCGCCGGTGCACGTCGGCGACCCGGCGGGCCTCGGGATCAGCGACCTGAGCGAACCCGACTTCGGCGACCCGGTCGACATCCGGCCCGGCGAACTGCCGGTGTTCTGGGCCTGCGGCGTGACGCCCCAGGCAGCGATCATGGCGTCGGCGGTGCCGTACGCGATCACCCACGCGCCGGGGCATATGTTCGTCACCGACATCCCGGACAGCAGGTACGAGGTCTGATGACACGATTCGTGCTCGGTTCGGCGGCGCGCGCGGTCGCCGACCTCCGCGAGCGGGTCACCGCCGGCGAGCTCGCCCCCGGCAGCCAGCTCTCCGAGACCCGCTGGACGAACGAGCTCGGCGTCTCCCGCAACACGCTGCGGGAGGCGTTCAGCACGCTCGTCGAGGAGGGGCTGCTGGTCCGGATCCCGCACCGCGGGGTGTTCGTCGCGTCGCTCACCGCCGCCCAGATCGCCGATCTCTACCGCGTCCGGGTGCTGCTCGAGTGCTCGGTGCTCCGGGACGCCCCGGTCGACCCGCCGCGCGCGGACGGGCTACGGGCGGCGGTCGAGGACGCGGAGAAGTGCGCGGCGGAGGGCGACTGGCGTGCGGTCGGAACCGCGAACATGCGCTTCCACGAGCAGATCATCGCGCTCGCCGGCAGCCCGCGGCTCGACGCCTGGATGACGCAGCTCACCGCGGAGCTGCGCCTCGCGTTCGTCGCCGCGTCCGACCACGAGGCGCTGCACCGGCAGTTCGTCCCGCGCAACGCCGAGATCACCGCCGCCTACGAGGCCGGGGACGCCGTCCGCGCCGCCGACCTCCTTCGCCGGTACCTGGAGCTGTCCGAACGCGCGCTGACTCAGGCCGGCGACGACGTGAGGTAGCCGCCCATCGTGCGGAAGTACTCCAGTGCGGGCAGCTCCTTGCCCTCCGACGTCCGCACCCGCGTGACCACCAGCGCCCGGTTGCGTCCCCGCCGGGCGTCGGCGCCGGCCACGACGGCCACGCCGTCGCCCTCGCGGTAGAAGATCCGGCCCGGTGTGCCGCCGTACACCGCGGCCGACACGTCCGCCGCCAGGATTTCGAGCCGCTCCTGCCGGTGGAAGCAGAACGCCGCCGGATACGGCGCCGACTGGGCCCGGACCAGCCGCTCGAGCTCGTCGGCCGGCCACGTCCAGTCGATCCGGATGTCCTCTTCGGACCGCTTGTGGAAGAAGCTGGCCTTCGACCGGTCCTGCTGCGGGAAGTCGGTGCGCCCACTCCCCAGTTCGGCCAGCGCGGAGAGCAGGAGCGGCTCGATCAGGTCGAGCGTCGCGTGGAACAGGTCGGTCGCGGTGTCCTTCGGTCCGACCGGGATCGCCCGTTGCGCGACGATCGGGCCGGCGTCCAGGGTGGCGTCCATCAGGTGCGCGGTGACCCCCACCTCGGGTTCGCCGTTGATCAACGCCCAGATCAACGGCGAGAAGCCGGCGTAGGCGGGCAGCAGGGCGTCGTGGATGTTGAGCGTCCCGAGCCGGGGGAGCGAGAAGATCCGCGGCGGGATCCAGGTCCGCCAGTTGTTCGCGACGATGACGTCCGGCGCGACCTCGTCCAGCCGGCGGTAGAGCTCGTCGTCGTCGGGGCGGTCGCGTAACACGACCGGGATGCCGGCCGACTCGGCGAGCTCGGCGACCGAGTCGGACCAGACCTTCTCGTAGACGCCGCCGCCGGGGTGGTGGGTGACGACCAGGACGACCTCGTGGTCGGAGTCCAGCAGCGCCCGGAGCGTCCGGTGGCCCCAGGTCTGGTAGCCGAACATGACGACCCGCATACGTCCTCCTGTGTGCATCTCGCCTCAACCCGCGGCCTCAATTCCTACCGCTGCGGTTAGGCTAGGCTAACCTCCGCGGCGGCGCTGCCGGAACGGCCACCCGCGAGATCCCGACGAAGGAGAACCCATGTCGACGAACCCCTTCGACGACGAGAACGGCTCGTTCGTGGTGCTGGTCAACGACGAGGACCAGCACTCGCTCTGGCCGACGTTCGCCACCGTTCCGGCCGGGTGGAGGGTCGCGTTCGGCGGGGACGGCGCGTCCCGCGACGACTGCCTGGCCTACGTCGAGACGAACTGGACCGACCTCCGTCCCCGGAGCCTCCGCGAGAGCATGGCTTTCGACTCTTAACGCCATCCAGGGGACGAAAGGGGCGCGATGGACCGGGCTGATCCGGTGCGGAAGGCCGGGGGACGGCGGATTCTGCGCGGGTCGTTGACCCGCAACGGGCGCCGGTTGGGTCTCGGCACACTCGGCGTTTCCGTGCACCAGGTCTGCGAGACGCTGGTGCCGATCCTGATCGGCGTGATCGTCGACCAGGCGGTGGCCACCGGTGCGCGAGGCCACCTCGCGCTCTGGGTCGGGATGCTGGCGGCGCTGTTCCTGGCTCTGACCACCGCGTACCGGCTCGGGGCGCGGCAGCTGATGGCCGCGATCGCCGAGGAGGCCCACCAGCTGCGGCTGCAGGTGTCGGGCCGGATCCTCGACCCACGCGGTTTGAAGACCGACCTGCCCGCCGGCGAACTGCTCACGGTCTCCACTTCGGACGCGGACAACGCGTCGGACCTGCTCGACTACCTCCCGCGGATCGTCGGCGCGGTCGTCGCGACGATCGCGTCGGCGATCGCGCTGCTGGTCATCGACGTCCCGCTCGGCCTGCTCGTGCTGGCCGGGACGCCGCTGGTGCTGCTCGTGCTGGACCGGGTCTCGCCGCTGATCACCCGGCGGGTGACCAGCCAGCAGGAGCTGGCCGGCGAGGCCACGTCGCTGGCGACCGACCTGGTCAGCGGCGTGCGTCCGCTGCGGGGCATCGGGGCCGAGCGGGCCGCGTCCGCCCGGTACCACGAGGTCAGCAGGCGGTCGCTGCGCGCGACGCTGCGGGCGGCCCGCACCCAGGGCGGGTACCTGATCGCCTCGAACACGCTCTCGACGCTGCTGGCCTGCGCGGTCGCGATCCTGGCCGGGTACTTCGCGCTGGCCGGGCGGATCTCGGTCGGCGAGCTGATCACGGTCATCGGCCTGGCGCAGTTCCTGATGGAGCCGGTCGGTCTGCTGGCGCTGGCCCCTTCCTACGTGGCCGAGGCGCGGGCGTCGGCCGAGCGGGTCGCGGCGGTGGTGGACGCCGAGCCGCTGCTGCCCGGGCCCGGCGAGCCGCTTCCGGACGGGCCGCTCGCGGTAGCGCTGTCCGGCGTGCGCTACGGCCCTCTCACGGAGCTCGACCTGACCGTCGTCCCGGGCGAGGTGGTCGGCATCGTCGCCACCCGGCCGGCCGAGGGCGAGGCGCTGGTGCGGCTGCTGTCCGGACGCGTCCCCCCGGCCGAGTACGAGGGATCCGTGCTGCTCGGGGGGCGTCCGCTGCACGACCTCGACGGCCGGGCCGGGCTGCTGGTCCAGCCGCACAAATCCGACTTGTTCGGCGGCTCGATCGAGGCGAACGTGCTGGCCGGCGCCGGCGCGTTCCGACCCGGCGACGACCGCGGCACCTGGGACGCCGTGCTGCGCTGCTCGGCCACCGACGAGGTGATCTCCGCGCATCCGGAGGGACTCGGTCACGTGGTCGTCGAGCGGGGCGCGAACCTGTCCGGCGGGCAGCGGCAGCGGGTCGCGCTGGCCCGGGCGCTGCTGGTGCGATCCCGGGTGCTCGTGCTGCACGACCCGACGACCGCGATGGACTCGGTCACCGAACACGTCATCGCGCAGGGCGTCCGCGGCCTTCGCCGGAACGCGGGCCTGAGCACCGTCCTCATCGCCAGTAGCCCGGCGTTGCTGGCGGTCACCGACCGCGTGCTGGTGCTGGAGGGCGGACGGATCGTGACCGAGGGGACCCACGCGGACCTCGGCGCCGTCGACGAGTCGTACCGGAAGGCGGTGCTGCGGTGACCCGCGACCTGTTGCCGATCGCCGGACCGGGGCGGACCGGGGCCTGGCTCTGGCGCGAGCTGCGCGCCCACCGGTTCGACAGCGCGGCGACGCTGCTCGTCGGCCTGATCGCGGCGGCCGCCGCGATCGTGCCCGCGTACGTGCTGGGGTACCTGGTGGACCAGGTCCGGGCGGGCGCCGAGCCGTCGGTGATCGTCCGGGTGACGATCGCCGTGGTGGCCGCGGCGGTGCTCGGCGGTATCGCGACCGGGTTCTCGACGATGCTGATCGCCCGGCTCTGCGGCCGGATACTGGCCGATCTGCGCGAACGGGTGGTCAGCCGGGCGCTGACTCTGCCCACGCCGGTGCTGGAGCGGGCAGGCAAGGGCGACCTGCTGTCCCGGGTCGGCGCGGACGTGGCGACGATCGGCCAGGCCGTGACCGTGACCGTGCCGAACATGGTCGCGTCGGTGCTGCTCGGCGTGTTGAGCCTGGCCGCGATGGCGGGGATCGACTGGCGCCTGGGGCTGGCCGGCGCGGTGGCGGTACCGGCGTACGGGTTCGCGTTGCGCTGGTATCTGCCCCGGTCGGCGCCCGGTTACGCGGCGCACCGGGAGGCGATCGCCGAGCGCGGCCAGCTGCTCGTCGACAGCGCCCAGGGACTGCGGACCGTGCACGCCTACCAGCTGGAACGGCGGCACCTGGCCGAGATCGACGTGGCCTCGGCGAAGGCCAGGGACGTGTCGGTCTCGGTGTTCGCGCTTTTCACCCGGTTCGTCGGGCGGGTCAACCGGGCCGAGTTCCTCGGCCTGGCGTCGATCCTGGTGTTCGGGTTCGTGTTGGTGGAGAACGGCTACGTCACGGTGGGCGAGACGTCGGCGGCCGCGGTGCTGTTCCACCGGCTGTTCAACCCGATCGGCGTGCTGCTGTTCGGATTCGACGACATCCAAGCCGGTGGGGCGAGCCTCGCGCGGCTGGTGGGCGTCGTCGACCTGCCGCCGGAGCCGACACCACCGGCGGGCCCGGCACCGGCGGACGCGTCCCTGGAGCTGTCCGGAGTCGACTTCAGCTACGACGGCACCGCGCAGGTGCTGTTCGGCGTCGGGCTCCGGGTGGAGCCGGGGCAGCGGGTGGCACTGGTCGGCTCGACCGGGGCCGGGAAGTCCACGCTGGCGCTGATCGCGGCCGGGTCGCTGACCCCGACGGCCGGTTCGGCGCTGGTCGGGGGAGTGCCGGTGGCGTCGCTGCCACCGGACGAGATGCGGCGGCAGGTGGCGATCATCAGTCAGGAGACGCACGTGTTCGCCGGGCCGCTGCTGGAGGACCTGCGGCTGGCCCGGCCGGGCGCGTCGTCCGAGGAGGCGGAGGAAGCGCTCCGGACCGTGGACGCGCTCGGCTGGGTGTCGGCGCTCGCCGACGGCCTCGACACGGTGGTGGGCGAGGGCGGCCACGAGCTGACCCCGGCGCAGGCCCAGCAGCTCGCGCTGGCCCGGCTGGTGCTGCGCGACCCGGCGATCGCGATCCTCGACGAGGCCACCGCGGAGGCCGGGAGCGCCGGGGCGCGCGCGCTCGAGGAGTCGGCCGCCGCGGCCACGAGGGGGCGGACGACGCTGGTGGTGGCCCATCGGCTGACCCAGGCGGCGTCGGCCGACCGGATCGTCGTGCTGGAGCACGGCCGGGTCGTCGAAGACGGCTCCCACGCCGCCCTGGTGGCAGCCGGCGGCCGCTACGCCGAGCTCTGGACGGCCTGGGAAGGACGGGTACCCCGCGGCTACGCCACGGCGCGGGCGACCGGTGGCGCCTAACTCGACGGTACGGCCTGGTGGTGGCGGCCAATCGGGACGATCATCGGCGTCCCGGTGACCGGGTCGGCGCCGACCTGGCACTCGACCGAGAACACGTCCCGGATGAGCGCGACGTCCACCACGTCGGCGGGCGGGCCCTGCCGCACGATCCGCCCGTCCTGCATCGCGATCAGGTGATCGGCGTAGCGGCACGCCTGGTTCAGGTCGTGCAGCACCATCACCACGGTCTTCCCCTCGTCCCGGTTGAGGTCCACCACCAGGTCGAGCACGTCGATCTGGTGCGCCAGGTCGAGGAACGTCGTCGGTTCGTCGAGCAGCAGCAACGGCGTGCCCTGGGCGATCGCCATCGCGATCCAGGCCCGCTGACGCTGCCCGCCGGAGAGCTCGTCGACCGGCCGGTCCTTCAGTTCGGTCATGCTGGTCGCGGCCAGGGCCGCGGAAACGGCGGATTCGTCGTCGCCCGACCACTGGCGCCACCAGGTCTGGTGCGGCGAGCGCCCCCGGGTGACCAGGTCGACGACCGTGAGGCCGGCCGGTGCCACCGGCGACTGCGGCAGCATCCCGATCGTGCGCGCGACCTGGCGGGTCGGTTGCGAGTGGATCGACTTGCCGTCGAGCGTCACCGTGCCGGACTTCGGGGCCAGCAGCCGGGCGAGCGCGGCCAGCAGCGTCGACTTGCCGCAGGCGTTGGCGCCCACGATCACCGTGATCCGCCCGGGCGGGAGGTCGACGGACAGCCCGTCGACGACGACCCGTTTGTCGTAGCCGAGCGTGAGGCCCTCCGCCCGCAATTCAGGTTCCACGGTCAGCCTCCGGATCCGGATCGGTTGGCCCGGGTGAGCAGCCACAGCAGGACGGGTGCCCCCAGGATGCCGGTCACGACTCCGACCGGCAGGTGGACGTCGACGAGCACGTGCCTGCTCACCAGGTCGGCGCCGAGCACGAGCACCGACCCGGTGAGGGCCGAGCCGATCAGCGGCGGCGTCGGCGTGCCGGCGACGCGCTGCGCGATCTGCGGCCCGACCAGCGCGACGAACAGGATCGGACCGGCCGCCGACGTCGCGAACGCGGCCAGGCCCGACGCGACGAGCAGCAGCGCGAACCGCACCGCGCCGACCGGCGTCCCGAGGCCGGCCGCGACCGCGTCGCCGAGTTGCAGGGTCTTGAGCCACCGGCTGAGCAGCAGCGTCACCGGGACGAGCACCGCGCACGAGAGCACCAGCGGCCGGACGTGACCCCAGTTGCGCTCGTTGAGGTTGCCGACCAGCCAGGCCACGGCCGCGTTGGCCTGGTACGGCAGGGCCTTGGCCAGCAGGTAGTCGGTGAGGCTGGTGAACGCCCAGGACACCCCGATGCCGACGAGGATCAGCCGGTACCCGGTCGCGCCGCGCGAACCTCCGAGCGACAGCACGTACACCAGCGCCCCGGCGACGAACGCGCCGAGCAGGCCGAGCACCTGGCTGCCGACGCCCGCGCCCCAGCCGACCACGAGGCCCGCCACCACCGCGGCCTGCGCTCCGGACGTGACGCCGATCAGGTCGGGGCTGGCCAGCGGGTTGCGCGACATCGTCTGGAACACCGCCCCGGAAAGTCCGAACGCGAACCCGACCAGCAGCGCGACCAGCGCCCGGGGCATCCGCAGCTCCTGGACGACGAGCAGCGTGGCCGGATCTCCCCGCCCGAACACGGCGGGCACGACGTCCGCCAGTGGAAGGGAGAGGTCGCCGGTCGCCAGGCTCAGCACGAACCCGGTGAACGCGAGCGCGGCGAGCACGACGGCCGCCACGACGGCGCGGACGTGGACGACGCCGGAGACCCCGGCCCGGCCGAAGCGCCAGGTGGCGCGCCCCTCGGACAGCGTGAAGGCGCTCACAGTTCCGCCGGCGAACGGCGGCGGACGAGCGCGATGAAGAACGGCGCACCGAGAAACGCGACGACGACCCCGACCTGCATCTCCGACGGCCGGATGACGATCCGCCCGATGATGTCGGCGGCCAGCAGCAACGCGGGCGAGAGGATCATCGTGAACGGCAGCAGCAGCCGGTAGTCCGGGCCGGTGAGCATCCGCACCAGGTGCGGAACCACCAGCCCGACGAACACGATCGGCCCGGTCACCGCGACCGACGCGGCGGCCAGCAGCGTGACCGCGAGCGCACCGGTGACCCGCACCAGCCCGACCCGGCGCCCCAGCGCACGAGCCATCCGGTCGCCGAGCGCGAGGCTGTTCAGCGCGGGTGCGGCGCTCAGCCCGAGCACCGCGCCGACCAGCAGGAACGGCGCCACCCGCCAGAGCACACCGGCGTCTTGCCCGGCGAGCGATCCCGCCGACCAGAACCGGTAGCGGTCGAGCGCGGCCTGGCTCGACAGCACGATCGCACTGGTGAGTGACCCGAGCAACAGCGTGACGCCGACCCCGGCGAGCGCGAGCTTCACCGGGGTGGCCCCGCCCTGGCCGAGGCCGCCGAGCAGGTAGACGACCGCGCTCGCCGCGATCGCGCCGAGGATCGCGAACCAGACGTACCCGTAGAAGCTGCCAACGTGCAGCAGCGCGACCGCGGCGACGATCCCGAACGACGCACCGGCGCTCACGCCGAGTAACCCGGGGTCGGCCAGCGGATTCCGGGTCAGCCCCTGCATCAGCGCGCCGGCCAGCCCGATGGACGCACCGGCCATCAGGCCGAGCACGGTACGGGGAATCCGCAGGCCACGGACGATCGCGAGCTCGTCGTCGGGTGCGCGTCCGGGCGAGAACAGCGCGTCGAGGACGTGGCCGAGCGGGATCGAGCGGGCGCCGATCGCGATCGAGGCCAGGCAGATCGCGGCGAGAACGACTACCAGGAGCAACAACACGACCGGTCGTGTCGGCAACGATCGGCGCTCGGCCGTCCGCTCGCTCAGTGCGCTCACCCGCAGCCTCTCGAAACCGGGGGCCTGTTTACAGCGAGGCCCGGCGTTGCTTAGGTTAGCCGAACCTATCTTGTTGACCTCGATGACTTCCCCCGATGTGGAGGAAAGCCACCATGAAGAAACGCACCCTCGTACAGGCGGCGCTCTCGCTGGCTCTCGGCGTGGCGCTCGTCGGGTGCAGTGGCGACGACGCCGCGACGACGACGACGCCCTCCGTCTCGTCCTCCGGCAGCGCGTTCCCGGTGACGATCGCCCACAAATACGGGTCGACGACGATTCCCCGGGCCCCGGAACGCGTGGTCACGCTCGGCCTGTCCGACCAGGACGCCGTGCTCGCGCTGGGCACCGTCCCGGTCGGTGCCGTCGACTGGTTCGGCGAGAAACCGTTCGGCAACTGGCCGTGGGTGAAGGACAAGTGGACGACCGCTCCGACGATCGTCGGCGAGCGGGACGACTACGACGTCGAGAAGATCATCGGGCTCAAGCCCGACCTGATCCTCGCCCAGTACTCCGGCATGACCCAGGCCCAGTACACGACGCTGTCGAAGATCGCGCCGGTCGTCGCCCAGATCAAGGAGTTCCCGGATTACTCGGCGCCCTGGCAGGACATGGCCACGGTGATCGGGAAGTCGCTCGGCCGGGAACCCGAGATGGACAAGATCCTGACCGGCATCGACGACCAGCTCGCCCGGGTCAAGAAAGACAACCCGGAGTGGGCGAACCAGACCGCGGTCGTCGTCGACCCGTCCGAGCCCGGCATGTACGCGGCGTTCGCCGAGTCCGACCCGAAGGCCCAGCTGATCCGGGACATGGGCTTCAAGCTCAGTCCCGAGGTCACGAAGCTGGCCGGCAAGGACACCGCCGCGGTGCTGAGCGCCGAGCGGCTCGACGTGCTCGACGTCGACCGGCTGGTGCTGCTGACCACCGACGCCACCGTGCGCCCGCGGGTCGAGAAGGACCCGGCGTTCGCGGCGCTGAAGGTCGTCCGGGAGAAGCGCACGACCTGGCTGCCCTACACCGACGCCCCGCCGGTCGGTGGCGCGCTGACGTTCGTCACGCCGCTGAGCGTTCCCTGGGCGATCGACCAGCTCGTGTCGATGCTCAACTCGAACGGTTGAGCCCGGACCGCCCCTTCGATCTGCGGGTCACCGGCGTGTGCCGGCTCGGTCCGACGTTCGTCCGGGTGACCGCGGCCGGCGAGGATCTCGCCGACTTCGCCGGCCACGGTGGCGACCAGCGGATCAACCTGCTGTTCGGCGCCCACCGGGCGTTCGCGGCGACGACCGACTGGGTGGCGACCTGGCAGGCCGAGCGGGTACCGCTGCGGACCTACACGGTCCGGGCGTTCCGCCGGCAGGCGCGCGAGGTCGACGTCGACTTCGTCCTCCACTCCGACGCCGGACCGGCCTCCCGGTGGGCGGGCGCGGTCCGGATCGGCGACCCGCTGACGATGATCGGGCCGGTGACCGGCGCCGCGGTGGCGGACGTCGCCTGGGCGCCCCCGCCGGGCGCCGGGCGTCTGCTGCTGGCCGCGGACGAGGCCGCCGTGCCCGCCGCGGCGGCCATCGTGGAGGGGCTCGGCGGACGGGCGGCAACCGTCGTCCTCGAGGTGCCGGACCCCGCCGACGCGACCGTGGTGCCGGCCACGCCCGGGGTGGAGCTGATCTGGCTCTGCCGGGCCCGGGGCGAGCGCCTCGGGCCGGTCGTGCGTTCCCTGGTCGCGGACCTCGAACCGCCCGCTGCCGGAGCGGATGCCGCTCCGGAGTCCGACCCGGACGACATCTGGGACGTGCCGGACAACGCCGAGGGCGGGTTTTATGCCTGGCTTGCCGGCGAGGCGGGTGCGGTGACGGACCTACGGCGCCACCTGGTGCGTGACCGTGGATTCGATCGTCGGTCCGTGGCTTTCATGGGCTATTGGAAGCGCGGACGCGCACAAGCCAACTGATGTCACAGCTGTCTCGGAAGTGACGCGAACCGTTGACGGCCGCCCGATGTTAGGTAAGCCTGTCCTTGCAAGACCGAGAGTCGACTGAGGATGGGATACATGGTGCAGACCTCGCCGGACGGTGGGATCGACGAGTTCGACGTCGTGGGAGTGGGGTTCGGGCCATCCAATCTGGCTCTCGCGGTCGCCATGACCGAAGGCGGAGACGCCCCGTCGGCGGTGTTCCTGGAGCGCCAGAACGACTTCGGATGGCACCGGGGGATGCTGCTCGACGACGCGACGATGCAGGTCTCGTTCCTCAAGGACCTGGTGACGCTGCGGAACCCGACCAGCCGTTTCAGCTTCCTGTCGTACCTGCACGAGCAGGACCGGCTGGTGGACTTCATCAACCACAAGACGCTGTTCCCGCTCCGGATCGAGTTCCACGACTACCTCGAGTGGGCCGCCGCGCAGATGGGCGATCGGGTCCGGTACGGCCACGAGGTGATCGGTGTCCGCCAGGTCACCGGCGGGGACCGGATCGACCGGGTCGAGGTGCTGGCCGACACCGGCAGCGGAACGACCACGCTGCGGGCGAAGAACCTGATCCTGGCGACCGGCCTGCAGCCGTTGCTCCCGGCCGGCGTGGTCGCCGACGACCGCATCTGGCACAGCCGCGACCTGCTGCACCGGGTCTCCACCCTGGGCACCGCGCGCCCCCGGCGCTTCGTCGTCGTCGGCGCGGGCCAGAGCGCGGCCGAAGCGACCGCGTTCCTGCACGAACGCTATGCGGACGCCGAGGTCTGGGCGGTGTACTCGCGGTTCGGATACAGCCCGGCCGACGACAGCTCGTTCGCGAACCGGATCTTCGACCCCTCGGCCGTGGACGACTTCTACGACGCGCCGGACCGGGTCAAGGACCAGCTGCTGAACTACCACGCGAACACGAACTACTCGGTCGTGGACTCCGACCTGATCGCGGAGCTGTACCGGCGCACGTACCGCGAGTCGGTGCTCGGGCGGCCGCGGCTGAAGATGATGAACGTGACGCGGCTGGTCAACGCGGTGTCGCAGGCCGACGGGGTACGGATCACGGTCGAGACGCTGACCACCGGCGAGCAGGCCGTGCTGGACGCGGACGTCCTCGTGTGCGCGACCGGCTACGACCCGGTGGAACCGGCGACGCTCCTCGGCGACCTCAACGGCTACTGCCACCGGGACGCGAACGGACGCCTCGAGGTCGGGCGTGACTACCGGGTGTCCACCGACGACACGCTCGGCGTCGGCATCTACCTGCAGGGCGGCACCGAGCACAGCCACGGGATCAGCTCGTCGCTGCTCTCCAACGGCGCGATCCGCGCGGCCGAGATCCTCTCGTCGGTGCGTGACCGGAGCGCCGCGCGGGCGCAGCCGGTGTCGTCGGCCGCGGCGAGCTAGCGGTCCGCGCGTCACCTCGCCGAACTCGACAACGAATGGGGTAGATCAGCGTGTCCGCGAACGACCTGACCAGCGGGACGACTTCCGGGGCCGGCTACTGGCGGGAGTTGCTCGCAGGCACGGTGTCGGAGCACCCGCTCCCGCTCGACGTCCACACCCCGGGCGCCGAGCGGGAGTTCGGGTCGGTCGCCGGGCCCCTCCCGGCGATGGCCGAGGACTCGGTGCTCGCGGCGATCGTCGCGGTGCTCGCGCGGTACGGTGCGGCGCCCGACGTCCTGTTGCTGGGGGAGCTGCCGCTGCGGGTCCCGGTGGACCTGTCGGCCGACGGGTTCGGTGACCTGACCCGCCGGGTCGCGGACGCCCGGGCGCGGGCACGCGCGCACGCGGCGCCGCTCGCGGAGATCCTCGGCGCGGTCGGCCCGGACGTCCTGTCCAACGTCGGGTACGGCGACGACCCGGACCCGCGGGCCGACCTCTGGTTCGGCTCCACCGAGGAGTCCCTCACCGTCCGGTACGCCACCGACGTGCTGTCCCCGGCCGCGGCCGAACGGATCCTCGGGCACGTACGGACGCTGCTCGCCGACGGCCGGGCGCGACCGGACGTGGTCGCCGGGCGGCTCGCGCTGCTCTCCGGCGACGAGTACGCGCAGGTCGTGGACGGCTGGAACACGACGGCGCACGAGGTGGCGGCCGGCACCGTCCCGGCGCTGTTCGCGGCCAGGGTCGCGGCCGCCCCGGACGCGGTGGCGCTCGTCGTCGAGGACGTGTCGCTGACCTACCGTGAACTCGACGAGCGGGCGAACCGGCTGGCCCACCTGCTGCGCGGGCTCGGCGTCGGGCCGGAGCGGTTCGCCGGGCTCGCACTGCCCCGCTCGGCCGACCTGATCGTCGCCGAGCTCGCGGTGCTCAAGGCCGGCGGCGCCTACCTGCCGCTCGACCTCGACTACCCGGCCGAGCGCATCGCGTACATGCTCGACGACGCCGCGCCGGTCGTCGTCGTCAGCGTGGAAGCACTGGCCGGCGCGCTGCCGGAGGGGACGACGGTCGTCGCACTCGACGACGGGGCGACCGCGGACGCGCTGGCGGCGCAGCCTCCGACGGCACCGGTGGTGCCGCTGGCGGTGCACAACGCGGCGTACGTGATCTACACCTCCGGCTCGACCGGACGCCCGAAGGGCGTGGTGCTGTCGCACGCCGGGGTCGCGAAGCTGCTCGCGACCGGCATCAAGAAGTTCGGCCTCGGGCCGCACAGCCGGGTGCTGCAGTTCGCGTCGCCGAGCTTCGACGTGGCGTTCTTCGACCTCTGCCTGGCACTGCTGTCCGGCGGACGGATGGTGCTGGTGCCCTCGTCGCGCCGGGAACCGACGGATGCGCTGGCGTCCTACGCCCGCGAGCACGGCGTCACGTTCCAGATCCTGCCGCCCGCGCTCCTCGCCGCCCTGCCTGCCGAGGCGCTCCTGCCGGAGGGGTCGACGCTGCTGGCGGGCACCGAGCGGATCTCGCCCTCGCTGGTCGAGCGGTACGCCCGCCGTCACCGGATGTTCAACGCCTACGGGCCGACCGAGGCGACCGTGAACTCGACGCTCGGGCTCTGCGACGCCGACGTCGGCGGGTCGTCGGTGCCGATCGGCCACCCCGACCCAGGGACCCGCGCGTACGTGCTGGACGCGGCACTGCAGCCGGTGCCGGTCGGCGTGCTGGGCGAGCTGTACCTGGCCGGCGACGGGCTGGCCCGCGGGTACCTCGGACGCCCGGGACTCACCGCGGCGCGGTTCGTCGCGGATCCGTTCGGCGGCGGGCGGCTGTACCGGACCGGTGACCTCGTCCGGCGGCGAGCGGACGGGCAGCTCGACTTCGTCGGGCGCTCGGACGACCAGGTGAAGATCCGCGGCTACCGGATCGAGCTCGGCGAGGTCGAGGCCGCGCTGGCCCGGGACCCGCAGGTGGCGCAGGTCGCGGCGACCGTGCGGGAGGACCGGCCCGGCGACCGGCGGCTGGTCGCGTACGTGGTGCCGTCGGCGGTTTCGGCCGAGGACTCCCGGGTCGACCAGTGGAAGGAACTGCACGAGCGGCTGTACTCCGCGCGGGCGGGCGAGGAGGCGGGGGAGGACTTCACCGGCTGGAACTCCAGCTACGACGGGCGTCCGATCCCGGTCGAGGAGATGCGGGAGTGGCGGGACGCGACCGTGACGCGGATCCGGGCGCTGCGGCCCCGGCGGGTGCTGGAGCTCGGCGTCGGCAGTGGACTGCTGCTGCACCGGCTGGCGCCCTCCTGCGAGGAGTACTGGGGGACGGACCTGTCGGAATCCGCGATCGAGGGGCTCCGGCCGCAGGTCTCCTCCGGCCGGGTCTTCCTGCGGAACCAGCCGGCCGACGACGTCAGCGGGCTGCCGCGCGGGTACTTCGACACGATCGTGCTCAACTCGGTGGTGCAGTACTTCCCCGGCGTCGAGTACCTGACGACCGTGCTGCGGCGGGCGTCCGAGTTGCTGACCGGGGACGGCGTGATCTTCGTCGGTGACGTCCGCAACCTGCGGTTGCTCCGGACGTTCCGCGCCGGGGTGGCCCGGGCGCGCGGCCTGGATCCGGCCACGGCCGTCGCGCAGGATCTCGCCTGGGAAAGCGAACTGCTCCTCGATCCGGACGCTCTGCCGCGCCTCGCCGCGACGCTGGGCCTGGTCGCGGACGTCGAGATCAGGCGTGGCCGGGGCGCGAACGAACTGACGCGGTACCGCTACGACGCCGTGCTGCGGCGCGGAGCGTCGGCGGCGCCGGTCGACGAGGTGGCCTGGGCCGGGAACCTCGACGCGGTGCTGTCCACCGGGCCGGTCGCCGTCCGGGTGACCGGCATCCCGAACGCCCGCCTGGAACCGGACCTCGCCGCCCTGGCGTCGATCGACGGCGGCCACGCGCCGACCGGCGTCGACCCGGAAGACGTCTACGCCGCCGGGAACCGGCACGGATACGTCACCCGGGTGACCTGGTCGGCCGAGGCCGCCGCCCTGGACGCGCACTTCGTCCGGCCGACGGCGGCCGTCGATCCGTCGGACGCCGCGCCCGAGTCGCCGGCCGCCGTGCCCTCGGCGCCGAGTGATTCCGGCGACCGTCCGATGGCGAATCGGCCGGCGGCGTTCCGGGACGTGCCGACGTTGCTGCGGCGCCTGCGCGAGCGGGCCCGCGAGTGGCTCCCGGAGCACATGGTGCCCTCGGCGTTCGTGCCGCTGCACGAGCTCCCGGTCACCGGCAGCGGCAAGGTCGACCGCGCCGCGCTCCCGGCCCCCGACCGCACCGCGCTGAGCACCGGCGTCGCCCCGCGCAGCGCCCGCGAAGAGCTGCTCTGCACGCTCTACGCCGAAGTCCTCGGCCTCCCCCGGGTCGGCATCGACGACGACTTCTTCGCGCTCGGCGGCGACAGCATCATCGCGATCGACCTGGTCGTCCGGGCCCGCCAGGCCGGGCTCGCGGTCCGGCTGCGGGACGTGTTCTCGCTGCGTATGGTGGCGGCGCTGGCCCCGGCCGCGGCACCGGCGACCGACGCCGCTCCGGCCGCCCTGCCGGACGCCGTCGACGAGGACACCCGCGCCCAGCTCGCCGACGAACTGCCCGGCCTGGCCGAGGTCCTGCCGGTCACGCCGCTGCAGGAGGGCTTCTACTTCCACGCACTCGTCGACGGCGCCGACACCGGCACGTACGTCGTCCAACTGGTGGTGGAGCTGGACGGGGAGGTCGACGCGGACCTGCTGCGCGCAGCGGCCCAGACGGTGCTGGACCGGCACGCGCCGCTGCGGGCGGCGTTCCGGCAGCGTCCGGACGGACGTCTGGTGCAGGCGATCGTCGACGGTGTGGAGCTGCCGTGGCGGGTCGTGGACCTGTCCGGACCGGACGAGAGCGCGCAGCGCGCCCGGCTGGCCGCGGAGGCCGACGCCGAGCGGTCGCGCCCGTTCGACCTGAGCCGACCGCCGCTGCTGCGGGCCCTGCTGCTGCGCCGGGACCCGGGGCGGAGCTGGCTGCTCGTGCAGTTCCCGCATGTGGTCGCCGACGGATGGTCGGTGTCGGTCGTGCTGCGCGACCTGTTCGCCGCCTACGGCCGGCCGGCCGCCCTGGCACCGGTGACGCCGTACCGGTCGTACCTGGCCTGGCTCGCGTCGCGGGACTCGGACACGGCCAGGGAGGCCTGGCGGTCGGCGTTGTCCGGGCTCGAGGGGCCGACGCGGCTGGTGGGCGTCGCGGCCCGTCCGGTGCCCGCGCGGGCCACGGAGGTGCGGGTCGCGTTGTCCGCCGAGCTCACCGCCCGCCTCGGAGCGCGGGCGCGGGAACGCGCGCTGACGCTCGGCGTCGTCGTGCAGGGCGCCTGGGGCCTGGTGCTCGGTCACCTGACCGGACGGTCGGACGTCGTGTTCGGGACGACGGTGTCCGGGCGGGCCGCCGAGGTGGACGGGATCGCCGACCTGGCCGGCCTGTTCATCAACACGGTGCCGGTGCGGGTGCGCTGGTCGCCGTCGGAGCGTCTGGGAACCGCGCTGAGCCGTCTGGCGGCCGAGCAGGCCGAGCTGCTCGACCACCAGCACGTGGGCCTGGCCGAACTGCAGAAACTCGTCGGGACCGACGAGCTGTTCGACACCGTCGTGGTGCTGGAGAACTATCCGGTGGACGCCGGCCTCCGGGACGCTTCGGGGACGGTCACGCTCGCCGGGCTCGACTACCGGGACGCCGGGCACTACCCGCTGGCGCTGATCGCGGTGCCGGGGGAACGGCTCGAACTGCGGTTCAAGCACGACGCGGCCAGGGTGGACGCCGGGTTCGTGTCGCGGGTCGCGGAGTCGTTCACCCGGGTGCTGGAGGCGGTCGCGGACGCCCCGGAGCGTCCGCTCGGGCGGCTCGAGCTGCTGCCGGCGGCGGAGCGGTCGTCGCTGCTGTCGGCGCTGGCCGGTCCGGCGGCACCGGAGCCCGGCACCGTGCTGGAGCTGTGGAACGCGCAGGCGGGTTCCACGGCGACGGCGGTGATCGACGGAGACCGCACGTTGTCGTTCGCCGCGCTCGACGCCCGGGCGAACGCGCTGGCCGCGACGCTGCGGGCGCGGGGCGTGGGGCCGGAGACCGTGGTCGGGGTCGCGGTTGCGCGCTCGCTGGACCTGCCGGTGGCGCTGCTGGGCGTGCTGAAAGCGGGTGCCGCCTACCTGCCGCTCGACGTGTCCCTGCCGGAGGACCGCCGCGCCGCGATGCTCGCCGAAGCGGGTGCCGGGTTCGTGGTGACGCCCTCCGATCTGGACGATTCGGCCTCCGTCGGATCCGTCGACGCACCCGCACCGCACCGGGACAACGCCGCGTACCTGCTGTTCACGTCCGGATCGACCGGGCGTCCCAAGGGCGTGCTCGTGCCGCACGCGGCCGTGGCGTCGCAGCTGGCGTGGGTGCAGGAACGGTTCGGCCTGACCGCGGGCGACCGGGTGCTGCACCACCTGTCGATCGGGTTCGACCCGGCCGCGCTGGAGCTGCTCTGGCCGCTCACCGCCGGTGCCGCCGTGGTACTCGGCCCGCCGTCGGCGACCGGGGACCCGGCCGCGCTGGTGCGCCTGGTGGAGCGGCACGGCGTCACCACGATGGTGCTGGCGTCGTCGCTGCTGCCGCCGCTGACCGAGGCGGTCGGGGACCGCCCGACCACGCTCCGGCGGCTGCTCGTGGGCGGGGACGCGCTGGCCGGGCCGGTGGCGGCGCGCTGGGCCGCGCGGACCGGGGTTCCGGTCACGAACCTGTACGGGCCGACCGAGACGACGATCCAGGTGACGTCGTCCGACGCCGCCGCGGATCCGGACGGGCCGGTGCCGATCGGGCGGGCCGTCGCCGGGATGCGGCTGTACGTGCTGGACGAGGCCCTGCGGCCGGTGCCGCCCGGCGTTCCCGGAGAGCTGTACGTCGCGGGCCGCCAGCTCGCGCGCGGGTACGCCGGGGCGACCGGCCCGACCGCGGAACGGTTCGTGGCGGATCCGTTCGGGCCGGGACGGATGTACCGGACGGGTGACCTGGTCCGGTCCACTGCGGACGGGGTACTGACGTACCTGGGGCGGACCGACCGGCAGCTCAAGGTGCGCGGCAACCGGGTCGAGCCGGGCGAGATCGAGGCGCATCTGCTCGCGATCCCGGCGATCGCCGAGGCGGCCGTCGCCGCCCCCGGCGGCCACCGCCTGGTCGCGTACCTGGTCCCCACCCGCGAGGCCGGTGCCGCCCGCGAGGCCGAGCCGGACCGGGACGCCGGCGGCGGGATCGATCTCGACGGCGTGCGTACGACGCTGGCGGCAGTGCTGCCCGCGGCGTTCGTGCCGGACGTGTTCGTGCTGCTGGACGCCCTGCCCCGGACCCCGGGCGGCAAGCTCGACCCGGCCGCGCTGCCGGAGCCGGCTCCGGTCGGGGCCGCGGCCGGACGGGCACCGGCGACCCCGGGCGAGGAGCGGTTCTGCGCGATCTTCGCCGAGGTCTTGGGGCTGCCCGCGGTCGGACCGGACGACGACTTCTTCCGCCTCGGCGGCGACAGCATCCAGTCGATCGCGGTCGCGAACCGGGCCGCGATCACCCCGAGGGACGTGTTCACCCACCGCACCGCGGCCGCGCTGGCCCTGAGCGTGGAGACTCCGGAGGACCCGCCGGTCGACGAGGAGCGCGCGGGAGACCTGGCGCTCACCCCCGACGCGCATCGACTGCGCGAACGGGGGGCGCTCGACGCCGCGTTCGTCGTGCGGGTCGAGGGCGGCGACGCGACGGCGATCCAGACGCTGCTCGATCGGCACGACGCCCTGCGGCAGCGGCTCACCACGATCGGGGGCGTGCTCTGGTCGCTGGAGGTCCGGCCCGTCGGGGCGGTACGCGCGGACGACGTGATCGGGCACCCGCTCGACCCCGGGGCCGGGCGGATGATCGCGCTCGACGGCGACCGGCTGTCGGTGCACGCGCTGGCGGCCGACGAGGCGTCGGTCGTCGTGCTCGCGGCGGAACTCGGCGCGCTGGCCCGCGGGCAGGTGCTGCCACCGGCGGCGGCGTTGCGCCCGCGGGTGCGGGCGCTGGTCGACGCCGCCCAGGGCGGTCTCGCCGACCTGCCCCGCTGGAGGGAGACGCTCGCTCCCGGCGCGGAGCTGGCCCCGGGGGTCGCCCCGGGCGGTGTTGAGGAATCGGCGTCGTTCGTCCGCCTCGCCACCGACGTCACGACGCTGCTCACCGCGTTGCGCGCCGCGGCCGGTCGCGACCTGCTGGTCGACGTCCGCGTCGCGGACGACGCCACGCCGGCCGGCCCGCTGGGCGCGCCGGTCGGGCCGTTCGGTTCGACCCGCCCGGTCCGGCTCACCGCCGACGCGCCGGCCGGAGAGCCGGGCGACACCTACGACCTGCTCCGCTACCTCAACCCGCAGTCCGGCCCCCTGCTCGCCGGGCTGTCCGCGGCCCAGGTCCTCGTCGAACGGATCCCCGACGCGTCCTGGCTGGCCCGCCCGCTCACCGGGTCCTACCTGCTCCGCGTCACGCTGCTCGGCGACACCGTCACCCTGCACTGGGACACCGCGCTCCCGGCCGCCGACGACCTCCGCGCCGCGTTCACCGCCGCCCTGCCGGAACCCCCTCTGCCGGAATCCGCCGTGCCGGAGGCCGCCCTGGCGGCGGAAACCGCCGCTGGCGGCTTCGGCGTCCTGGCGCGCCTGGAGCTCTCCGACGACGACAGTGCGCTGCTGCGCGCACGCAGCGCCTACCCGATCGACGACGTGTGGCCGCTCAGCCCCCTCCAGGAGGGACTGTTCTTCCACGCCGGCTTCGACACCGGCGCGGTCGACGTCTACACCGCCCAGGTCGCGTTCGACGTCGACGGCGGTCTGGACGCCGACCGCCTCCGCGCCGCCACGGCCGCCCTGCTCGCCCGCAACCCGGGCATGCGCGCCGGGTTCACCGCCGACGGCCTGCCGCGCCCCGTCCAGTTCGTCACCCACGACCCCGAACCCCCGCTCACGGTCGTGGACCTCTCCGGCCTGTCCGACCGGGCACGCGACGCGCGCATCGCCGCGCTGCTCGCCGACCACCGCACCCGGCGCTTCGACCTGGCGGCGCCCCCGCTGTTCCGGATCCTGCTGATCCGCTCCGGCGACCGGGACCGCCTGGTCCTCACCCACCACGTCCTGCTCTGGGACGGCTGGTCGGCGCGCATCGTGCTCGAACAACTCTTCGAGCTCTACACGACCGGTACCGCGAGCAGCCCGCCCGGCTCCTACGGCGACTACCTCGGCTGGCTCAGCACCCGCGACACCGACGCGGCCCGGTCCGCCTGGCGCGAGGCGCTCGCGGGCCTCGCCGAACCCACGCTGGTCGCCCCGGGCGCCCGCACCGGCAGCGTCCCGGCGCTGCCCCGGCGCCGCCGGGCCGACATCCCGGCCGAACCGCTGCACTCGCTGGCCCGCACCACCGGGGTCACGCTCAATACGATCCTCAACGTCGCCTGGGCCGTCGTGCTCACCGGCGCGGTCGGCCGCACCGACGTCGTCTTCGGGACGACGGTCGCGGGCCGCCCGGCCGAGCTCCCGAACGTCGGCCAGGCGGTCGGTCTGTTCCTCAACACCGTGCCGGTGCGGGTCGCGTTCGACCCGGCCGAGACCGTCACCGACCTGCTGCGCCGCGCGCAGGCCGAGCGCGCAGCGCTCATGCCGCACGAGTACCTCGGCCTGGGTGACGTCCAACGCGAGGCCGGCCGGACCGACCTCTTCGACACGCTCTTCGCGTTGCAGCACGTCGGCGGCGACAGTGACATCGCCCGGTACGGCCTCACCGAGGTGGCCAGTGTGGACGCCACCCACTACCCGCTGACGCTGGTGGTGTCCCCGGGCGAGCGGCTCGGCATCACGCTGGCCCATCGCCCCGACGCGGTGCCCGGGCCGACCGCGGCCGCGCTGCTGGCCCGCTTCACGACCGTCCTGGAGCGGTTCGCCGCCGCTCCCGCCACCCGGCTCGGGCGCCTCGACGTGCTTCCGGCCGCCGAGCGTGCCGCGCTCGCGGCCCGGGCCGGCTCCACCCGGCACGCGCTGCCGCCGGAGACGGTCGCCGACCTCCTCGGCGCCCAGGCCGTCCGCACCCCGGACGCGACCGCGCTCGTCTTCGGCGGGACGACCCTCAGCTACGCCGGCCTCGACGAGCGCGTCAACCGGATCGCCCGCTTCCTGCTCCGCGCCGGTGCCGGTCCGGAGCGGATCGTCGCGCTCGCGCTTCCGCGCTCGGCCGACATGGTCGCGTCCCTGTTCGCGGTGCTGCGCACCGGCGCGGCCTACCTGCCGCTGGAACTCGACCATCCCGACGCCCGGCTGCACGACATGATCGCGGACGCCGCCCCGGTGGCCGTTCTGACCACGGCGGACGTGGCGCCGAGGCTCCCGGGCGAGCCGTTGGTCCTCGGGGCGCTCGACGACGTCCCGGGCGGCCCGATCAGCGACGACGAGAACCCGGCGTTCGCGTCCGGAATCCCCGACCGGCTGGACCACCCGGCGTACGTGATCTACACCTCCGGGTCGACCGGCAAGCCGAAGGGCGTCGTGACGCCGTACCGCGGCCTGACGAACATGCAGCTCAACCACCGCGAAGCGATCTTCGCGCCGGCCGTCCGCGCCGTGAACGGCCCCAGGGACTCGGCGGCCGGGGGCCGTCGCCTGCGGATCGCCCACACCGTGTCGTTCGCGTTCGACATGTCGTGGGAGGAACTGCTCTGGCTGGTCGAGGGCCACGAGGTGCACGTCTGCGACGAGGACCTGCGGCGGGACGCCCAGGCGCTGGTCGCGTACTGCGACCGGCACCGGATCGACGTCGTGAACGTGACCCCGACCTACGCCGACCATCTGATCGGCGAGGGGCTGCTCGCGTCCGGCGAGGGCCGGCACCGGCCGCCGCTGGTGCTGCTCGGCGGCGAGGCGGTGTCGGAACCGGTCTGGCACCGCCTGCGCGACACCGTCGGGACGTCCGGCTACAACCTGTACGGGCCGACCGAGTACACGATCAACACGCTCGGCGGCGGGACGCGCGACTCCGCGACGCCGACCGTCGGCCGGGAGATCTGGAACACCAGCGTGTATCTGCTGGACCCGTGGCTGCGCCCGGTGCCGGACGGGTGCCCGGGTGAGCTGTACATCGCCGGAGCCGGGCTCGCCCGCGGGTACCTGCGCCGTCCGGGCCTGACCGCTTCGCGTTTCGTCGCCGACCCGTTCGGTGGCGGCCGGATGTATCGCACCGGTGACCTGGCCCGCCGTCGTCCGGACGGGAACATCGACTTCCTCGGGCGCACCGACGACCAGGTGAAGATCCGGGGATACCGGGTCGAGCCCGGCGAGGTCGAAGCGGTGCTGGCCTCGCACGCCGACGTGGCCAGGGCGGCCGTGGTGGTGCGGGGGACCGGCGACGGGCGGCGGCTGGTCGGGTACGTGGTGCCGACCGAGCAGGCGTCGGCCGGCGACGAGGACGAGCAGGTCGCCGAGTGGCAGCAGGTGTACTCGGACGAGTACGACGAGATCCCGACCGCGCTGGTGCACGAGGACTTCTCGGGCTGGGACTCGAGCTACGACGGCCGGCCGATCCCGCTGGACGACATGCGGGAGTGGCGGTCGGCCACGGTGTCGCGGATCCGGTCGTTGCGCCCGCGGCGGGTGCTGGAGATCGGGGTCGGCAGCGGTCTGCTGATGTCGCAGCTGGCCCCGGACGTGGAGGAGTACTGGGGGACCGACTTCGCCGCGCCGGTGATCCGGAAGCTGCGGACGGACCTGCCGGCCTCCCTGACCGGCCGGGTGCACTTGCGGCACCAGCCGGCCGACGACGTCTCGGGGCTGCCGCGCGGGCACTTCGACACGGTCGTCATCAACTCGGTGATCCAGTATTTCCCCAGCGTGGAGTATCTGGTCACGGTACTGACGCAGGCGCTGGACCTGCTGGTGCCGGACGGAGCGGTGTTCGTCGGGGACGTCCGGAACGTGCGGCTGGCACGGGTGTTCCACACCGCCGTGCAGAGCGTGCGGTCGGGGGACGAGCCCGAGCGGCTGCGGCGGGCCGTCGAGCGGGCGTTGGTGCTGGAGAAGGAGCTGCTCGTCGACCCCGACCTGTTCGGGATGCTTCCGGCGCGGGCGTCCGTCCTGGTCAAAGCCGGGCACCACCACAACGAGCTGACCCGTTACCGCTACGACGCGATCCTCCACAAGGGTCAGGCGACCTCGCTGGCCGACGTGCCCTCGGTGGCTTTCGACGGTCTCGCCGCCGCCGGCCGGGCGATCCGCTCGGCCGGCCGGGTGCGGATCACCGGGATACCGAACGCGCGGCTCGCCGACGAGCCCGGTTCGGACGCCGTGGCCGGCGTCGAGCCGGACGACCTGGTCGCGCTCGGCGAGCGGCTGGGCCGCCGGGCCGTCGTCACCTGGGCGCCGGCGGGCGACGGTTCCCTGGACGCGGTGTTCACGACCGGCGAGGGCCCGTTCGTCGACGTGGCCCGCCGGTTACGGCCGCACGGCACGCCGGGCGATTGCGCGAACCGGCCGGCCGCGGCCCGGGGCGCGGCGGCGCTGGTCACGCGGGTCCGGGAGTACGTGAAGGGCCGGGTGCCGGACTACCTGGTGCCGTCCGCGATCGTCCCGCTCACCGACCTGCCGATGACCGTCAACGGCAAGCTCGACGTCGCCGCGCTGCCCGACCTGGACGCGCCGACCGCAGGCTCCGGCTCCGGACGCCCGCCCGCGACGGCGCTGGAGTCGACCCTCTGCGCCCTGTTCGCTGACGTCCTGGGTCTCGGCGACGTGAACGCCGACGACAACTTCTTCGACCTCGGCGGCCACTCGCTGCTCGCGACCCGCCTGGTCGGGCGGGCCAGGGCCGCACTCGGCGCCGAACTGTCCATCCGCGACCTGTTCGAGGCTCCGACCGTCGCGGAGCTGGCCGGCCGGGTCGGCGACGCCGCCGACGGCAACCGCCCGCGCCTGACCCGGTACCCGCGCCCCGCGCGGCTCCCGGCGTCCCCGGCCCAGCAGCGCCTCTGGTTCCTCCAGCAGCTGGACCCGGACTCGGCGGCGTACAACTTCCCGCTCGTCGCCCGGATGCGCGGCCACCTGGACGTCGCGGCGTTGACCGATGCCCTGCACGCGGTGATGGCCAGGCACGAGTCCCTGCGCACGCTGCTGGTGGCCGACGAGGACGGCGTCCCGTACCAGGTCGTCGTGCCCGCCGACCAGGCGCGCCCGGCCGTCGTGGTGGGCGGCGGAGACCTCGCGGCGCACGCGGCGCGACCGTTCGACCTGGCCTCGGAGCTGCCGGTCCGGATGGTCGTCGAGCCGATCGCCGACGACGAGCACCGCGTGCTCATCCTGCTGCACCACGTCACGACCGACGAGTGGTCCGACGGGCCGTTCCTCCGCGACCTCGCGACCGCGTACACCGCGCGCCTGGCCGGCACCGAGCCGGTCCGGCCCGGCCTTCCGGTGCAGTACGCCGACTACACGCTCTGGCAGCGCGACCTGCTCGACGCGGTCTCGGACGAGCAGCTCGCGTTCTGGACCGAGACCCTGCGGGACGCACCCCAGCGCCTCGACCTCCCGTTCGACCGCCCGGGGACGCCCGCCCGACCGGTCGCCGAGCTCACCGCGGAGGTTCCGGCCGAGACGGCGGCGGCGCTCAAGCTGCTCGCCCAGCAAACCGGTACCAGCCTGTTCATGGTCGGCCAGGCCGCGGTCGCCGCCCTGCTCCACCGCCTCGGCGCCGGCACCGACATCCCGCTCGGCGCTCCGATCGCCGGCCGCACGGACGAGCAGCTCACCGACCTGATCGGGTTCTTCGTCAACACGCTGGTGCTGCGCACCGACGTCTCCGGTGACCCGAGCTTCGGCGACCTGCTCGGACGCGTCCGCGCCGCCGACCTGGCCGCGTTCGCCGCGCAGGACGTCCCGTTCGAGGCCGTCGTGCGGGCCGTGAACCCGGAGCGGTCCGGCGTCGACAACCCGCTGTTCAACGTCATGGTCGTCTACCGCAACCGGTCCGACGCGGTCCTGGAGATGCCGGGGCTGACCGTCACCCCGGAGCCGCAGACGACCGGCACGGCCCGGTTCGACCTGGTCTTCGCGTTCCTCGAGGGCGACGACGGCGGCCTGCGCCTCCTGCTCGAGTACCGCGCCGACCGGTTCGACGCGGAGACCGTGAGCGCGCTGGCCGCTCGTCTCACCCGCCTGCTGGCCGCGGCCGCGGCCGACCCCGGGATTCCGCTCGGCGCGATCGACCTGCTCGACGACGCCGAGCGCGCCCAGGTGCTGGGCACGTTCAACGACACCGACCGGATCGTGGACGAGAAGACGCTGCCGCAACTGTTCGCCGCCCGCCGCGCCGAGACCCCGGACGCGATCGCGGTGGTCGACGCCGACGGCGAGACCACGTACGCCGAGCTCGACGCGTCCTCCGACCACCTCGCCGGACGGCTCGCCGCCCGGGGCGTCCGGGCCGGCGACGTCGTCGCGCTCGCCGTGCCGCGCGGCACCCCGATGGTGGCCGCGATCCTGGGCGTCCTCAAGCTCGGAGCGGCCTACCTGCCGCTCGACCTGGCCCACCCGGCCGACCGCCTCGCGTACCTGCTGGCCGACAGCGCGGCGACACTGACGATCACGCACTCGAGCGTCCGCGGCCAGGTACCCGGCGGCCCGGTGCTCCTGCTCGACGACGACGAGACGCCGGGGCCGTGGCGACCGGAACTCCCGCCCGGACTGGACCACCCCGCCTACGTCATCTACACGTCCGGCTCGACCGGGGCGCCGAAGGGCGTGGTCGTCACCCACGAGGGTCTCGCCAGCCTGGCGGCGCTGGCCACCGACCGGATGGGCGTCACCAGCAGCAGCCGGATCGCGCAGTTCGCGTCGGTCGGGTTCGACGTGTTCGTGTTCGACCTGACCCAGGCGCTCACGGTCGGCGGGCGGCTGATCCTCTTGCCCGAGGACGTCCGGGTCGCCGACCACCCGCTCACCGACTTCCTCGCCGCGACCGGCGCCACCCACGCGATCCTGCCGCCGTCGCTGCTCTCCGCGCTGCCCGCGGACTGTGCGCTGCCGGACGGCATGGTCGTGCTGGTCGGCACCGAGACGGTTCCGCCGTCGCTGATCCGCCGGCTGACCCGGCGTCAGCGGGTCTTCGGGGCGTACGGGCTCACCGAGGCCACGGTCAACTCCACGCTCTGGGAGGCCCGGCCGGGCTGGGACCAGCCGGTACCGATCGGCCGGCCCGACCCGAACACCCGCACCTACGTCCTGGACGAACGCCTGCGCCCGGTGCCGGTCGGCGTGGTCGGCGATCTGTACGTCGGCGGACGCGGCCTGGCCCTGGGCTACCTCGGACGCCACGCGCTCACCGCGGAGCGGTTCGTCGCCGACCCGTTCGAACCCGCGGCCCGGATGTACCGCACCGGCGACCGCGCCCGCTGGCGCCGCGACGGGAACCTCGACTTCCTCGGCCGCGACGACGACCAGGTGAAGATCCGCGGTTACCGCATCGAGCTCGGCGAGATCGAGGCCGCGCTCGGCGCCTGCGAGGGCGTCACCCAGGCCACGGTGATCGCGGAGAAGACCGGAACCGTCACCCGGCTGATCGGATACGTGAGCGGGGATCCGTTCCTGACCGGGCCGGCGCTCCGCGCCGAGGTGGCCGGGAAGCTGCCCGACCACATGACCCCGGCCGCCGTCGTGGTGCTCGACGGGCCGCTGCCGCTCACCCCGAACGGCAAGCTGGACCGCAAGGCGTTGCCGGCTGCCGAGTTCGGCACCGGAGGCCGCGCACCGGCGACCGGACGCGAAGAGGTCTTCAGCCGGATCCTCGCCGACCTGCTGCACCTTCCTTCGGTCGGGGTGGACGACGACTTCTTCGCGCTCGGTGGCGACAGCATCATCGCGATCCAGCTGGTCAGCCGGGCGCGCCGGGCCGGGCTGCGGCTCAAGCCGGCCGCCGTGTTCACCGGCCGGACGCCGGCCGGGCTGGCGGCCGCGGCGACGGAACTTCCGCCGGAAGCCGCGAGGCACGAAGCCTCGGTGCGCGCCGATCTGTTGACGCTGACGCCCGGGGAGCGCGACGAGGTCACCCGATGGGGCGGCACGGAGATCCTGCCGCTCGCCCCGTTGCAGGAGGGCATGCTGTTCCACGCCCGCCTCGACCCCGAGGGCACGGACGCGTACCTGGTGCAGGTCTGGCTCGACCTGCCCGACGGCGCCGATCCGGCCCAGGTCCGCCGGGCCGGCCAGGCGCTGCTCGACCGGCACGCGAACCTCCGCTCCGCGTTCCGGTACCTGAGCGCCACCGGCCGGCCGGTCGCGGTGGTCCACGACCGGGCCGAGCTGCCGTTCACGATCTACGACCAGGGCTTCGCCCACGCGAGCGCCGCCGAGCGCGAGCGCTTCGACCTCGGGCAGGCGCCGCTGATCCGGATGGCGGTGGCCGGGAGCAAGCTGCTCGTCACCCACCACCACATCCTGCTGGACGGCTGGTCCGGTCCGCTGTGGATCGGGGAGCTGTCCGCGCTGTACCGCGGCGACGCATTGCCGCCGCCGGTGCCGTTCCGGGACTTCCTCGGCTGGCTCGCCGCCCAGGACGCCGACGCCGCCCGGGCGGCCTGGGCCGAGGAGCTCGCCGGCCTGCCGGAGTCCCGCGGTCTGCTCGCCCCGGCCGACCCCGGCCTGCCCCCGGTCTGGCCCGAGACCACGATCAACCGGCTCTCCGAACAGGCCACCCGGGCGCTGGCGGCGCTGGCCCGGACCAGTGGGATGACCGTCGGCGCACTGATCAACGCGGCCTGGGGCATCGCGCTGAGCCGCCTGACCGGCCGGGACGACGTCGTGTTCGGGTCGACGCACGCCGGGCGTCCGGCCGACCTGCCCGGGATGGAGGCCATCGTCGGGCTGTTCATCACCACGTTCCCGGTGCGGGTCCGGAGCGGCCCCGGCACCACGTTGCGCGACGTCCTCGACCAGATCTGGGACGCCCAGACCCGGCTGGCCGAGCACCAGTGGCTCGGGGTGGGGGAGATCCAGCGCGCGGCCGGACGCCGGGAGCTGCTCGACTCGGTGGTGGTGATCGAGAACTACCCGACCGAGGCCGGCGAGGACGCGGTGATCCGTCCGGCCGGCGGTGACGACGCCACGCACTATCCGCTCTGCTGGGACGTCAAGATCGAGGATCGGCTCAAGGTCGGGGCGCAGTACCGTCCGGATCTGTTCGACGCCGAGGAGATCGGCGGGATCATGCACGCGTTCCTCAGCGTGCTGGAGGCGTTCGCGGACGACCCGGACCAGCGGGTCGGCGCGCTCGATCTCGCGCGCTACCGCGGACCGGCGCGCGAGCTGCCGATCGAGGCCTCGCCGCCGCGCGCGGACGCGACCGTCTTCCGATCGCTGTACGAGGAGGTGCTGGGACGGCCGGTCGGGCCGGACGAGGACTTCTTCGCGCACGGCGGCGACAGCGCGCTCTCGATCCGGCTGGTGCTGGCCGCACAGCGGCGGGGTCTGGCGATCTTGGTCCGGGACGTGTTCCGGTTGCGGACCCCGGCCGCGCTGGCCGCGGCCGCCGCTCCGGTGGAGACGGTCGTGCCGGCCACGCCGATCGTGCGATGGTTCACCGAGGCGGGAGGCGGCGACGGGTTCAACCAGTCCGTCGTCCTGCGTACGCCGGTCGAGACGGACGCGACGCGGCTGAGCGCCGCGGTGCGGGCGCTGGTGGACCGGCACGACGTGCTGCGGGCCCGGTTCGACGGGAGCAGCCTGCGGATCCGGCCGATCGGGTCGGTGGACGTGACGGTGCGGCGGGTTCCGGCGGTGGGCCTGCCGGCGGGTGAGCTGCGGGACCGGGTCGGCGCCGAAGCCCGAGCCGCCCAGGAAAGGCTCGACCCCGCGGCCGGGACGATGGTGCAGGCGGTGTGGTTCGACGCCGGCCCCGAACCCGGCCGGCTGCTGCTGATGCTGCACCACCTGGTCGTGGACGGGGTGTCCTGGCGGATCCTGGTCCCCGACCTGGCCACCGCCCACGACGGTGAGGCGCTGGAGCCGGTCGGCACGTCGTTCGCCGACTGGGCGGCGGCGCTCCGTCCCGTCCCGGCCGAGCTGCCGTACTGGCGGGAAGTCGTCGCCGGGGTCGGCCCGACGCCTTCGTCCGGAGTAGCCGAAACCGGGGAAATCCGGATCACGCTCGAGCCTCGGGAGACGGCTCCGCTGGTGGGGCGGGCCCGCGACCGGCTGCTGGCGGCGTTCGCGGCGGTACTGGACGGGGCTCCGTTCGTGCTGGAAGGCCACGGACGCGAGGAGGACGCGGTCGACCGTCCCGTCGAGCTGTCGCGGACCGTCGGGTGGTTCACGTCGGTGTATCCGGTGCGGCTCGATCCGGGCACCGGTCCCGGGCGGCTCGACCGGGTCGCCGAGGCGCTGGCCGCGATCCCCGGCAACGGCCTCGGCTACGGCCTCCTGCGCTACCTCGACCCGATCGCGGGCCGGGAACTCGCCGGGGCGGGCCTTCCGGAGATCCAGGTGAACTACCTCGGCCGCTTCTCCGCCCCGGACGCGACCGACTGGTCGTTCGCGCCGGAGATGGACGCCGCCGCCGCGCACGCCGCCGATCCGCGGACGGCCCCGGCCTACCCGATCAGCGTCACGGTCAGCATCGAAGACCGCTCCGACGGCCCCACCCTGACCGCGACCTGGGTTTATACCACTGACCGGGCCGCCGACGCCGCCCACCTCGCCGACGCCTGGCTCACCCACCTGCGCGAGGAAGGCTGAACCGCACGAGCGATGGGCGGGACATCACCCGAGAGGCCATGAAACACTTCCGCGCAGTGACGAGACTCGCGGGGAGTGCACGTGACCCAACTGCGGATCCGGGTGTTCGGCCGGGTCGACGTAGTCGTCGACGGCCGGCCCCTGCAGATCGCGCGGCAAGAGGCCACCGTCCTCGCGGTACTGGTGGCGGCCGGCGGTCCGGTTCGCCGTGACCAACTCGTGGACGCGGTCTGGGCCGACGGCGACGCGCCCCGCGGCGACGGGCTGTCGCCGGTGGTCGCGCGGCTCCGCAAGCGACTGTCCGCAGGCGAGCTCGACATCGCGTACAACCGCGATCGGCGCACCTACGAGCTGACCGGCCCGCTCGGCGAGCGCGCGTCCTCGCTGGTCGACGCCGTCCGCTTCGGACATTTCGTGACCGAGGGCGACCAGCTGGCGGCGGCCGCCCGCGACGCCGACGCGCTGGAGGCCTACCGGGCCGCGTCCGCCGAGTGGACCGACGCGCCGTTCGCGCTCCGGGGCGACGACGTGCCGGAACCCTGCCTGCGGCTGGCGGCCGCACTCGAGCGGCAGCGCGCCGATCTCGTCACGCACCTGGCCGAGGTAGGGCTGCGGCTCGGCCGGTACGACGTCCTCGCGGACGCGCCGTTGTCCGACGCCGACGAGACCGCGGACGGCGTGTGGCTCACCCGGTTCCTGGGCACGCTGGAGGAGTCCGGCGCGGCCGCGGAGGCGCTGATCGACGGCCGTCGCGCGACCGACCGCTACGACGACGCCGCGACCAGGGCGTTCGACCTGCTGTCGTTGCACGAGTTCGGATTCGACGTGCACCGGCCGCTGCGGGTCGCACCGCGTCCGCGTGATCCGGGTACTCCGGCCCGGCTGGTCGGGCGAGAGGCCGAGACCGCGGCGCTGACCGCGTTACTCGAACCGATCGCCGGGAAGCGTCCGGCGGCGCTCACGATCGCCGGCGTGGGTGGCGTCGGCAAGACCAGGCTGGTGGAGGAACTCGGCCGGCTGGCCGATCGGCAGGGCACCGCGGTCGTGACCGCGACCTGTTACGCCTCCGGCGACCTGCAGCCCTGGCGGCTGGTGGCGGGTGCGCTGTGGGCGCGGATCCGGCGGGACCCGTCGACCGGGCCCAGCCCGCTCGACCGGGGGACGCTCGTCGACTTCCTGTCCGCGGTGGCTGGTCACGCGCGCAACCAGTTCGACTCCGAGCGGTCGCCGCGGCAGCTGACGTCGGTGCTGTGTTCGCTGCTCTGGCGGACCGCGCGGCCCGGCGGGCTGATCGTCGTGTTCGACAACGCCGACCTGCTCAGCGCCCGCGCGCTCGAACTGCTCGACGACGTGCGCGCCGCGGTCGGCGACGTCGGCGTCGGTTTCGTCCTGTCCGGACGCGACGAGGGGCCCTGGCGGGAGTGGCCCCGGAGCGACCGTCGCGGTGCGCTGATCGCGCTCCGGCCCGCGGTGCTCGGCGCCGACGGCGTCCGCGAGTGGCTGACCGAGGCGCTGGCCCGGGAGCCCACCGAAGACGAGATCCTCGCCGCCTACCGGAGCACCGGTGGCCTGCCGGTCCGCCTCGGAGATCTGGCCGCGGTCCCCGCGCCCACCCCGGCACCGGTGGAGACCGTCGACCGGCGGACCGCGCCGTTGTCGCCGTGGCTGGCCGCGGCCGCCATCACCTGCATCAACGAGGAGATCGACTTCGGGCTGGTGGCCGAGATGCTTGGGCTGGCGCCCAGGGAGGCAGACCGCGAGCAGGCGGCCGCAGTGGCGAGCCGGGCGATCGAGGGGCACGGCCGGGTCCGCTTCCGGCACGCGCTCTGGCGCGAGGAGGTCCTCGCCGGTCTCGAACAGGACCCGGCGCTCGCCCGTCGCCTGCACCGCCGCGCGTTCGAGGTCCTGGACGCCCGGATCAAGTCCGCCCGCGTCCTCGACCAGGCGCTCTCCGTCCGCCTGGCGAATCACGCCCGCGCCGCCGCGGTCGAGCTCACCGACGAGCAGGTCGCGATCGCGTGCCTGGCCGCGGCCCAGGCCGAGCAGCACACGTTCGCCCCCAAGGCGGCGATGGTCTGGGCCGAGGAAGGCCTGCGCTTGCGCTGCTCGCCGCCGACCCGGTTCGCGCTACTCGTCGTTCTCGGCGACGCCCGCAACGACACCGGCTACATGGACGAGGCCGGTCGCGACTACCTGGCCGCCTACGACGTCGCCGGGGGTCTCCCGCGGCTCCGGGCGGTGGCCGCGGTGAAGATGGCCCGCCGCTGGTCCGATCCGGGCAAGATCGACGTCCAGCTGACGCAGATCCTCCGCCGCTGCCTCGACGACCTGGTGGCCGAGCCGGACGACGAGGCCAGGGCACTCGTCGGTCAGTTACGGGCCCATCTGGCGCACAAGACCGCGATGTCGGTCGAGGTCGTGGCCTCCGACGGCGTCTCCGGCGCGGCCCTGGCCGAGACCGCGCTGGCCGAACTCTCGCCGTCCTGGGACCCGGTGATCCAGTGCGAGATCCTCACCGAATGCCGGTGGGGGCTCTACGACACCCACCCGCCGTCCGAACTGGTCACGCTGGCCGGCCGCCTCTACGAGACCAGCCTCCGGGCCCAGTCACCGCACTTCCGCAGCGAGGGCCTGGTCGCGCTGGCGATCGACCGGCTGCGACTCGGCCGGCTGGGTGAGACGCTCGCCGCCGTCGACGAGTACCGCCAGCACGTCCAGCTCAACCGCAGCCCGCTGAACCTCTGGCAGCTCGGCGTGCTGGAGACGCTGCTCGACCTCTGGCGGGGCAAGTTCGACGCCGCCGAAGCGCGCATCCTCGGCGAACAGGCGAGAACCGTGCAGGAACTCGAGAGCACGCAGACGCTGCCGGTGAGCACGCTGAGACAGACCTGGATGGGTCAGCTGTTCTGGCTGAGGCACGAACAGGGCCGGATGGAGGAGCTGTTCGATCTGGGGTTGGCCGATCAGATCGAACAGCACGGCTTCTTCCCGATCTGGCAGGCGGCGTTGATCTTGGCGCACGCCGAGACCGGTCGCCATGCTGCCGCCGCCGACCTGCTCACGGCGTTCGTCGACGAGACCGCGGGCCTCGAGACGCTGCCGCCGCACGGCTGGGCCAGCCCGACGCTCGGCGTCCTCGCCGACTCGTGCGCGCTGCTCCTCGACTCACCCGTGGCCGGCCCCGAACTCACGGCTCTCGGGGCTCGTCTCGGTGCGCTGCTGCGTCCGCATTTCGACGAGGTGCTCCTCGCCGGGTGGCCGACCGTGCTGACCGGGCCCGCGGCCAGGTACACCGGGATCCTGTCGCTCGCGGCCGGAAGACCGGACGAGGCACTGAGCCAGCTGGGCGCGGCGTCCCGGCTGGTGTCGGCAGCGGCGCCGTCGCTCGCACGCGTCCGCCTCGACCAGGCGCGGGCGCATCTGCTCCGCGACGGTCCGGGCGATCGCGACGAAGCCGCGGGCCTGCTGCGCAAGGTCCTGGCGTCGGCCGAGCGGCTGGGCATGGCGGAGGTCTCCGCGCGGGCCCAGGTGCTGGCAGACCAGGTGTCGTAGCGCTGTCCTGATCGTCTCCTTCCGCGGTAGGCGCGAGTGCTGCGGTGGCCGGGCCGGCCGATCGGCCGGTTTGGGCGGGCTGGCCGGGCTGGGCGGGCTGGGCGGGCTGGCCCAGGTGGACGCTGGGCCGGCCCGCGTCGGGACTCGCCACGCCCCCTCCTCCGCAGCGAGTCCCGGCGCGGAGGACGGAGGAGCGCTCGTCCCCGCCCGGTGACGATCAGTGTGGTGGTTGAACCTTGCACCACCCTTGCGCCGGAGCGGACCCGGAAGCCCCCCGTTCAGGGGCGAGCCGGCCCGGTCGGCTGCGGCCGCCGGGGTGCGGGCGGGGTGGCGTGTTCCAGGACGCGGGCGACCGTTGCGCCTCCCGGTTCGGCGCCGAGGCGCAGTCGCGAATCGCCTCCGCGGACGAAAAACGCGCGCCGGTAGCCGCATCGAGTGCGTTCAACCGCGGATCTTTCGTTCGCGGATGCGAGATCTCACGTCCGCGGTTCTTGCGTCCGCGGTTCTCACGTCCGCGGTTCTCACGTCCGCGGTTCTTGCGTCCGCCGGGAGCATAGGGGTGGCTCCGCCGCTGCGCCGGCGCCAGGGACGATCCCGGCGCGGCCCGTGTCCACGGCATCCTGACCGCGTTGGAGGCCGCCGGGATCCGCCTCGGGCGACGCCGCGGCCCGAGTGAACGCACCGGCGCTCCGTTCAAGAACGGGAAAATTCCCCGCACATTTCGCATTACTCCAGTGGTCAACGCGTCTTCGTCGGCAGAGGCCAGGCGGAAAGGCTTCAGTGTCGTCTCGGCGGTGTTTCCGCCCGCTGTGATTTGAGCCCTCTGACCAGGCTATTCGCCAGTGCTGTAGAGCCTTCGGCCATGAATTGCGAGCCGTCCGAGAAACGGCCGTTATCATTTCGTGACCGGACCTTGCCGTCGACGATGGCGGTCGGATTCCTGCCGAGATGTTCGACGGTCATCGGCCGTTCTCGCAGGCCAAAGCCAGTTCCGGTGGCCGGTGACCGATCGGGCGCGCCTCGGGCCGACGGTCGAATCGGCTCGACGACGCGGCGTCCGGGGTGATTCTCGAAATCGCAACATTGATTCCCCCGAATCACCGGACTACCTTCAGGGTCGCGCTGGTCCATAAAGGACTAAGCCGCCTGACTGGAGGAGCGTTTCGTGTCAGTTAGAGCCTGGATTTCTCGCGTCTCAGTGGCCGCTGTCGTGTTCGGCGGATTAGCGTTCGTCGCCGCCCAACCGGCGCAGGCCGTTCCGATCGCGTGCGCCAACGACAAAACGTGGCGCATTTGTATTGCGACTCTGGTCGACTCGTCGGGAAAGGTCATCGGGTACACGTCGACTGCGTGCAACATCACTACCAAGGGCGTGGGGGTCAACACTCACGTAACCCTCACCGAGTCCCCCAAGCACTGGACCGGCGTGTCCGGCGACAAGGTGCTTTACGGTGTCAGTGACAGTTCCAGGGCCTGTCTGACCATCAAGGTGAGTGCGTCGAAAGACACTTCCACCAAGACCGGTACGGCAGGCGTTTCGGGAACCGGTGTCATCAGCATCGGGGTTCAAAACAAACTTGCCTGAAATAGGCGTCGGCCCGTCGTCGACGCCGCCGGTCCAAGGATGACCCTGGCTGTCGACCAGGGTCGAGGCTAGTCGGCTCGCCCGGCGTAAAGCCGGGTGAGCCTCTTGCGGTAGTCGGAATGTTCGTCGGCGCCCCGAGGACGGGATGCTCGGAGTCGGTGACGGTGATGCGGCTGATCCGGCGTCCGGCCTGCGCCACACCACGGACGCCGTGCAGATGCCGATTCCGTGCTCGGCGGCGACGCGTACTTCGTCGAGCACCGTGGGCAGCGACGTCGCATCGACACCGACATCGGTGCCGATCGGGATCATCGTGCGATCGCCACCAAGGCCCGGTGGTGGCGGGGCTTCTCCGCCTCGTCGACGAGCGCGGCGGCCAGATCGCCGTAGGAGAATGTCGTCCCCGGCAGCACGAGCGATCCACCGGTCGCGTACGGGCCGGCCGCCGGTTCATCCGCCAGGACGATCGGCGGCGGCGCCAGCACGACCCAGTCGACGTCCACCGGGGCCGCACGGAACGTGTCGAGTTGGGCCACGTGCCCGAGCGAGAACGCCCGGTGCTCCGCCGGGAAGTCCGGGCTGTCATGCACTGCGATGCCCGGCTCGACCTCCAGCATCGTGCCGATGCCGACCGCGACGAGACGGCGCGGGCGAGCCGACACCAGTGCTCGCGCAGCCGCGGTGTAGAACTCGGTCGCGGGGACGTCGAGCCGCACCGCGGTCATGATCACCGCGTCCTGACCGGCCACCAGTTCCTGCACGCGGCCCGCGTCGGTGACGTCACCCTCGACCGCATCGACCAGGTCGCCGGCGGCGTACCGCGTCCGATCGCGCACGACCGGCGTCACCTCGTGTCCTCTCTCGACGGCGAGCGCCACGACGCGCCGACCGGCACGTCCACCGGCTCCGAACACCACGATCCGCATGTCCACTCCCTCGTTTCGACGGAGCGCAATGTAGGACGGCAGACCTCGGTATCCGCAACGGTATCGTCCGTGACCTGCCTATCCTTGCCGCGTGTCAGAGCCACTCGACCCAGCCATGTTCGACGATTGCACCGACCCGTCCACGCAGCCGATCCGGATCGGCGACAAGTGGACCGCGCAGATCCTCGTCTGCCTCAAAGATTCTCCGAGGCGCTTCGGCGAGCTGCGGGCGCCGCTCCACCGGCTCACGCCCAAGGTCCTCAGCGAATCCCTGCGCTCACTGGTACGGGACGGCTTCGTCACTCGCACCGCCTACGACGAACACCCGCCTCGGGTGGAGTACGCCCTGACCTCGCTCGGGCGGTCGTTGCTGGAACCGATGGCGGCCGGGTGTGCCTGGAGCCGGGCGAACGCCGCCGAACTGACGAAGGCCCGCGCGAATCGTTGACCTCCGGCGTCTCGACCGAAGCGAGTCCGGTTGGCCACCCGAGGGGCTGGAGCCGACGTCTGCGCGCGGGCGATGCGTCTGCCGAGATCCTCGCCGCGGACGAGCGCGATGTCCCCGCCGAGCGCGACGGCCGACCGCGCTGTTCGCGAGGGTGGGCCCGATCCGGTCGCCCGCCTCGGGCTCCGTTCGGTCGCCCAGTACCGCGTAGGTGGGATCAGGACAGGGTGATCTGGTCGAGTTCGATGGACACGACGACGGGCTCCGGCACCTTCCGGCCGTTCTCGTCCGTGAGATGGACCGCGCGCTTCGTCGGGAAGACGAAGCCGTCGAACTCCTGGTGACCCCAGCTGTAGTGCGCCGAGTCGCGCGCGCTCGGACCGAGCACGTCGGGCGAGTAGTCGTGACGCCTGATGAGGCCCGCGTCGTCGATGTAGTGCGTCTGGACGCGGGTGTGGGTCACCAGGGTGTCCGGGAACGTGACCTGGAGGCGGCGCCAGGTCTCGCCCTCCTCCTCCCACGGGTCCAGCTCGGCGAACCGGAAGTCCGGCTCGGCGAACGTGAAGGGCTCGGTGAGGTAGTTCCACATCGCGTAGCCGGTGAAGTAGGCGGCGTGCAGCCGGTCCCACGGGGTGTCGAGCACGTGGCCGGCGAAAGCAGCGCGCGGGTTGAACCGCTCCTGCACGATCTCGCCGCCGGTGGTCTCGACCGCCACGCGCTCCGGGGTAAAGGAGCTGCGCAGCCCTGCGCCGCCGAACGGCGTATGGCTGGCGAACTGCCGGTGCAGCTCGATCGTGGCGGTGTAGTCGTCGAGTACATCGCCTTGGCCTTTGATGTCCCACAGTGCGCCGCCGTTGAGGACGTGCGCGGTGAGCCTGTGGAGCGAGCGCCACCGCTCGAGGTCGCCGTGCGCGGCGAGCACGATGTCCTGTAGTTCTGCCATGAGCTGTCCTTTCGAAGAAATTCCGGTTGGACGTATGTCCGGTCGTCTCGTAATAGGCGGGGAAAGAAACTGAGCCCGCACCGTCGGGGTTCAGCCCAGGAGTCGTGCGACCGTGCGTTCGAAGACGCGAACCGGGTCGGAGGAGGAGGTCGTCTTGGACTTGACCGCGCCGCCCTCCCAGGCGTTCACGATGAACTCCGCGAGGTCGGCCGAGGGGATGTCGGTCGACACCTCTCCGGCGGCCCGGGCCACGCGACCTTCGTCCCCCGAGGGGTGACTGGATCGCGGTCTCGTCGTTCTCGTCCCAGACCAGTGGCCAGCCCAGTACCTCGCTCCAGAACGAGCCGACCTCCCGGGTGCCGTCACAGGCAAGTTCACCGAGAGGGCCGCACCCGGCGAGAAAGGCGTTGCCCGGCTCGATCACGCAGAACTCGTAGCCCGCCGGGTCGGCCAAGACGACATGTCCCTCCTCGGGCCGCTGTCCGACGTCGAGGTGGTGGCCCCCGAGTTCCAGCGCGGTCGCCACGGTGCGCCGCTGGTCGTCGAGGTCGGCGCTGGTCAGATGCGCGTGCATGCGGTTCGCGCCGGGCGTGCCCGGCCGGCCCGGCACGAACCGGAGGTCGAGCTGGGTCGGCTCACCCGGCAGGAACACGCGGCCGGCATCGTCGACGACCTCCCTGTCCAGCAGAGCGGCCCAGAATCGCGCTACGCGCTCCGGGTCGGGAGCCTCGAACGTCGCCACCAGCATCAAGGAACGCACCGCCCTGGCTAGGCCACCGCAGCGGAGGTGGACGGCGGCGGTCCCTCGCGACGCCAGATGAGCGCCTGCGCGACATATCCCTGTCCGTCCTTGACGGTCAGGGCCGGTCCGGAGTGGAGCTCGTAACCGAGGTCGAGAGCGTCGCTGACCCGGTAACAAAACGTGCTGTCGTCGGGGCCGGAGAGGAGTCGGTACGTCGGCAGAAGGTCACGATCGATCATGGTGCTCATGGTCGCCGATCTCGTGCAGCAGGCGTGCGAGCCGCGACGGACTCTCGTGCCCTGACCCGGCGGCCGACGTGCGTTCACTTCAGCCCGGCGACCTGATCACCCGCGGTCATGCGGGCGGGGGCGCCGAGCAGCGGTCCTCGCCGGGCTCAGCGCGGCCGCGCTGCGTGTCCCGACCCTTGACTCCGGCCGGACGCCACTGGGCGTGGTCGAGCACCTCGGACACACGGAGCATCATTGGTTCCAGGACGTTTCCCCCGGATCTGCGGAGCCGATGCCCTGGCCGGAGGACGATTGCCCACCGCCGACCACACCTCGTTCTCGATCATTGCCGCGACGTCGCGTGGCCAGGCATCGGCGAGCAGACACGCGAACTGATCGTCGGGCGCACCGGGCTGGGACCGCGCGGAGAGAGCGGGGGAATGTCGTCTATTCCGCGAGGGCGGCCGGGAGACCGATGACGTGGGTGAGTCTGGCGTAGCCGTTGTTGCCGTAGCCGTTGGCGAGCGCGCGGTCGGTGACGCTTTGCAGAGCGCGTAGCAGGCTGACGTCGATGTCGTGCCGCGCGGCGGCCTCGATGACGTGCGCGATGGCCGACGACGCCGACGCGATATTCGATGTGGTGCCGGGGAAATGGTTCGCTTCGAGTTGGTCGGCGAACCGGGTCGTGAGCTCGGCGAGCAGGCCACCGATTCCCTGGGCGAAGGGCGCGAACGTGGAGGGCGCGATGCTTTCGGCGCGGGCGAGGGAGAACGCGTGTGCCAGCCCGCCGACGGCCGTGGTGAACAGATCGAGCAATGCCATCTCGAAGCCTGCCGCGGCGCCGGGATCCTCGCCGAGGAATTGCGTGGTGCCGGACAGCAGCGTCAGCAGAGCGCTGGTTCGGTCGAAGACGGTTCGAGAGCCGCTGTACAGGATGGACGCTGCAGGCGTGCCGATCGTCGGGGCGGGTGTGAGGATCGCCCCGTCGAGGTAGGAGACGCCTCGCTCGCCGGCCCACGCCGCTAGGGCACGAGCCTCTCCGGGATGACCGCTGGTCAGGTTGATCAACGTTGTCGCGTCCCAATCGGGGACCGTGCGCAGCACGTCGCGCACGACGTCGTAGTTCAGGACGCAACAGACGACGGTCGATGCGCGGTGCACCGCGGCGGCCGGGGTGGGGGCCAGGGTTGCTCCGCGCGTGACGAGGTCCGCGGCCTTGTCGGCTGTCCGGTTCCAGATCACCAGGCGTCGGCCGTCGCCGGCCGCCGCGGCGGCCAAAGCCCGTCCCATCGGTCCGAGGCCCAGGACGGCGAGGGTGTGGTCGCGGTTTTCACGGGAGGATTCGCTCATGGCGGGACGGTAAACGTTCACGTTGACGTGAGAGTCAAGCCGTGATCGGGTCACGGCGTGTGGATCAGCGAGTTGGCCCGACGAACCGGTACGACGCCACGGGCTCTGCGGTACTACGAGGAACAGACGCTGCTCGAGCCCCGCCGCACCGCGAGCGGTTATCGCGACTACGACGAGCGTTCCATCGACGTCGTACGCCACATTCAGTTGCTCCTCTCCGCCGGACTGGGGACGTCGGTGATTGCGGAGATCTTGCCGTGCATTCCGGACGACACCACGACGCTCGCCCCGACGTGCCCCGAACTCCTCACCGGGCTCGAGGGCGAGCGCCTCCGGATCAACGCCGTCATCGACGAGCTCGTGGCCGCCCGCGCTGTCCTGGACCGACTCATCTCTCCGCCGACGGCTGCTGACTGACCTCATTGGAGGAGCTTTTCCGGCCCTGCCGACATCCGCGATCGCCGCGATCATCACGACGAGTCGCCGTGCCGCGGGATTGGTCCGACACCTGCTGAGCTCGGGAGTGTCCGCACCTGCGCCGGGCGCGGGTCCAGCACCGTGCCTGGCGTCATGCGGTGGATTATCGAGCGGGGTGTCTAGCGGGTCGGACCCCCTGACGGCCGAACGGTCGTCAAAGCTGCGAACTCGCGCGCGTCGGATGGTGCTGTTATAGAGTCGGCCGGCAATGGGAATGGACATTGGAGGGTCGTGCTCGCAGTTGCTGCTGAGGCGGTCGCCATGTGGCCGCCGGCCATAACCGCCGAAGTGATTACTGTCGTGGGCGTCGCGATAACGGGCGTGTTCGCGTTCTTGTCGTCTTTGCAGGCCCGGCGGGGTGCAGAGGCATCAGCTCTAGCCACAGCCCGCGCGACCACTTTCGTACCTACCTCGGATAGATTCGCCAGTTGGCAGATGGCGAAGCGGGAGTGGTACGAGCAACTCCTGGCTGCGGTGCGTGAATATGAAGGCCGTCCCGACGACGAGGGCTTGCGCTCTGCGGCGGCGCATGCTTTCGATGTTGCGCTCCTGGCAGCAGGGAAGGACCTGCGGCCGCGGCTCTGGGAATACCGAACTAGAACGCTTGTAGAAACTAGTCAGTCGTCGTCGAGGTGGCGGAACGAGAAAGAATTAGTGACCGCGATGGCGCACGACATTGAGTTCGGGCAGAAGGTAATCAAAAAAGCTACTTTTCGTGCGCGCTTACTGCGCAAACTGCGGATCGATCGGCCGTAGATGCCATCGATCAATCATCATCTGCCGAGCTGCGCGCCTCGCGGCTACCGGACGTCGGGTCGTATTCGCGTTCGGGCAACGGCTGAGGCGCTCCCCGCGATCGATGGACGTATGCACCGGTCCGCGGCCGCTTCCCGGTAGCGAAGAACTCTTCGCGGAACCGCTGGGGCTCGGCGTGAGGACGCGAGTCTCCTTCCCGCCGTCTGCCGGGCACGATCGACGTACTCGCCTGCCGCTCCAGTGTTCGCGACGTCATAGGGTGTCGCGACACGGCCTTGTGACGGCGCGCCATCGTGGCCGACGGAAGGTCCGCCCTGGTCGCGTCGACGACCGGCTGATGGGTGTCAGCGGCGGGATCGGCGTCCACGGACACCCGACGCTCGACGAGGGAGAATCTGGTCGGAAAAACTCCCCGTGCGGCACCACTACCCGGGTCAGGACGCGCCGATCGTGCCCGGAGCGGGGGTGTAGGGGCGGAAGAAGTCGTTTGCGGGCGCACCCTCGAGCGTGAGGACGAGCGACGGGACGGACACACCGTCGAGTTGCTCGCGGATGATGTCCGCGTGGCCGGCATGACGGGCCATCTCTTCGAGCTGGTGGGTGAGGTAGTAGCGCAACCGAATCGGTTGCTCGGTGAAGCGGCCGTGCCACGGTGCCGGCGGCTCCACGGAGAGGGCATCGGGATCGGCCGCCGCGAACGCCTTCAGGTACTCGACTCGCGCTGCGTCGAACTCAGCGATCAACGCCGTGGTGGTTTCGTCGGGGCCTGGCGCGAAGCTTGCGACATAGGCGGCGATCGCAGCCGGATCTGCCGTCGACGCCGTGCTCTGCAGCCGGCTGGTTGCCCCTCGCATGCCGTGGATAGCGTGCTTGATCAGGCCCGCGATCGAGAGAGAGCTGCGGCAGGGGGTAGCGCGGCTCTGTGTTTCCGTCAGCCCGAAAGCTGAGGCGCGCAGTGCGTCCAGCTGCTGGTCGAGATAGCGCAGCAGCCCGGTGATCTCGTCGTGCTCGGCCGGCGTGTACATCACTGCCTCCAGTCGCGGGCGATCGTCAGGCGGTTAGTGGGGGAGACTCTGCCACTAGCTCGGACGTGGAGCGGCCCGGAGCGCGGTTTCGCGTTCCGGGCCGGGGTGCTGGGGTTGGTTCAGGAGCAGTAGTTGTAGTCCCAGCAGTCGTTGTAGTGCTTGCGGTGGTGGCGGCGACGGGGGCGGCAGTCGTAGTCGTACGAGTTGTCGTTGCAGTCGTACGAGTAGTCGTAGTCGTAGCAGCCGCTCATGTCGTCCAGCCTCCTGAGGTTGTTCGGCGGGGTGTGTCCCCGTCCTGGAACTAGGTTCTCGCCGAACGCGCGCTCGCTCGATCGCCGTGACGACGCCGCGAACGTTCGGTTCGCAACACTCGCTCTCGTCGCGAGGCGGGGATACGCGGTGCTACTGAATCGCACGGCGACCACCGTCGCCCTCCTCGGCGGAGCGGACTATCTGGAGCTCAGCTGACTGCCTCTCCGCGGGTGGCGCGGGGCGCTCGTCGGACCGGCCGACCCTCGTGGGCGTGCGACGACGATCGACGTCAGAAACGCCCGGTGGGAGGGGTACGGCACTCGTCGCTGCCCGCGCTCTGCAGGGTCGTGGTTCAGTCGGCAGGCGGACCCGGCAGCCCAGCTGCCCGGCGAAGACGATGACGACCGATCGTTACGGCGAGCCCATCCCTGACCGGAAGTCGGCCCCGGGACACCGAACTCACAGCGTTCCCGAGCTACCCGCCCCGGCTACGACCCCGGCTGCGACCTCGGCCCCGCCCACGGCCCCGGCCTCGGCCTCGGCCCCGGCCTCGGCCCCGGCCCCGGCCCCGGCCCCGGCCTCGGCCCCGACCCCGGCCTCAGCCTCGGCCCCGGCCTCGGCCCCGGCCTCAGTCCCGGCTGCGATCCCGGTCTCGGTCTCGAACCCGACCTCAGCCCCGGCTGCGACACCAGCCAAGGCTGCGGCGGCGGCGCCGGCGCGGGCGGTCTGCAGGGTGGGGTGGTCGGGGGCGACGAGCGGTTCGAGGATCGTCGCGGCGCGTGTGTAGAGGCGGGTGGCGGGAACGTACTCGCCGCGCTCCTCGTGAACGGCGGCGAGGTTGACCAAGGTCGTGGCGCAGTCGGGGTGCCGGTCACCGAGAAGGCGTTCTTTGGCGGCCAGAGCCCGGGCGTACAGCTCCAGGGCGGTGTCGAGGTCACCGCGCCGGTGGTGGATGGCAGCGAGGTTGTTGCGGGTGACCGCGACCTCGTAGTGATCGGGCCCGTAGGCGGCCTCGAAGACGCCCAGGGCGTGGCAGAGCAGTGCTTCGGCCCGGTCGGGCCGGCCGCAACCGTCCAGTAGGGCTGCCCACGCGACGTGCTCGGCGGCGACCTCGGGGTGGTCGGGACCGCGCAGCGCGGTCCGCAGCTCGACCGCCCGGCGGGCCCAGGGTTCACCGTCCGCGTACGCACCTCTGGCGTGCGCGAGTCCACCGAGGTTGTGGTAGATGGTTGCCACGCTGGCGTGCTGTTCGCCGTGCTCGGTGCGAAGAATGTCCAGGGCCCGGCGGTACAGCTCTCCGGCGTGGTCGAAGTCTCCGGTGTACTTGCCGAGCACAGCCAGTTCGTTGCACACCGCGGCCACCGCCGGCGACCGGGGCCCGAGCCGGCTCTCGGCGGCGGCGAGCGTCCGCCGCAGGAGCAGGCCGGCCCGGCGGTACTGCCCGGTGGTGCGCCACACCCCTCCGAGTACGGTCTGCGCGGTGATGCGGCCGGCCGGGTCGTCCGCCGCCCGGTATCCGGCGATCGCCGCCCGCAGCGTGCGCCGGGCCTGCTGGTATTCGCCCGCGTCGCGCTCGCGCTCGGCGCGGACGAGCAAGGCCTCGGCCGCACTGGCCACCTCCACGGTCCACCTCTCTGCCGTCGTCATCTCGGTCGTCGTCATCGCGTCAGGACACCGCGGCCAGCTCGCGCGAGGGCGGATCGGCCGGCCCGGTGTCCGGGCACCGTCCGGAGGACTGACCGGCCCGCGGGATCCGGGCCACCGCATCGGGAAGTAGCCGGCCGAGCCGGACGGCGGCGAAGACGCCGAGGACGAGCACCGCGATACCGGCCGGAAACAGCAGCCCGGTGGCGCCGGCCCCGATGAGCGCACCCACCCCGGCCGCGCCGAGGAGGAATCCGCTGGTCCAGGCCACCGTCTGGGCCCCGTTGTACCGGCCGCGCAGGCCGGGGGTGGCGAGATCGTTCACCACCGTCGACACCACCGGGATGAACAGCGTCTCCGCCGCGGCGAAGACCAACCCGGCGGCCACCAGGGCGTAGGCACCGGACACACCGACCACCAGCAGGAACACCCAGGCCGTGGCCATCAGCACCACACCTGACGCCAGCACGGTGACCCGGCGCCGGCCGGGCAGGAGACGCTGCACCGGTACCTGCAAGACGACTACACCGACCATGTTGGCGGCGAAGGCCCAGCCCAGCGCCCGGACGTCGATCCCGGTGGCGGCCACGTACGCCGGCAGCCCGACCTGGAGCACGGCGAACCCGCCGGCGACCGCGAGCAGAACGACGGCACAGGTCCATCGCATCGCCGGGTCGCGCGCCACCGCGCGGTACCCGGCCCCGCGAACCTCCCCTTCCGCCGGGTGCGCCCCGGCCCCGCGAACCTCCCCTTCCGCCGGGTTCGCTAGGCCTCGCAGGACCACTGCGATGAGCACGGCGAGGATCCCGAACGACAGGCCGTCCACGAGGTAGAGCCCGCGCAGTCCGGTGGTGATGCCTGCCGTCGCCACCGCGACCGAGGCCAGCGCGGCGCCTGCCGCGCCGCCCAAGTTCACGGTCGCGTTGCGCCATCCGAAAAGTGTGGGACGCAGATCCGCGGCGACGGTCCGGGCCAGCAACGTGTCCATGGCCGGCGCCAGCGACGCGCACGCCAACGTGCACACGGCCACGGCGACGAACCCGGTCGTCGGTCCGCCGGCCGATGCCGCGACGACGGAGCTCACCGCGGCCAGGCCCAACCCCGCGACCGCCACCGTCCGGGCACCGGCCCGGTCGGTGGCCGTACCGCCCACCGCCGCTCCGGCGATGGCGAGAACCGCACGTAGCGTGAGCATGACGCCGACCGCGGCGAGCCCCGTCCCGCACACGGTGTGCAGGTAGATCACCAGATACGGCACGGTGGCGCCCGAACCCGCACACGACACCAGCTCGCCCGCCAGGACGAGCCGGGCTCGGCCCGGCAGCCCGGCGACCGTACGGTCCGTCTCCACCGTTCGCACCTTCCGCCCGCCGACGCGCGACCCTGGATCTACTGACCGGCAGCCGGATGCGCCGGAGCCACCACGGTTTCGCTGTGGTTCGGTGTCAGCGCCCGGACGACGACGGCCTCGTTGTGGTTGCTGCTCAACGCCCGCTCGCGGCGGATCACGGTCTCGTTGTGGTTGGAGATCAGGGTCCGCCCGCTCGGACGGACGACGGCCTCGTCGTGGTTGTTGCTGATCGGGTGCTCCCGCCGGACCACGGTCTCGCTGTGGTTCGGTATCAGCGCCCGGCCGGTCGGACGGACGACCGCCTCGTTGTGGTTCAGGCTGACGGGGTGCTCCCGCCGGATCGCGGTCTCGTGGCGATCGGCGTTCAGGCCGCGGATGGCCGCTGTCGTGTTGGTCATTGCTGCTCCATTCGGGTTCACGGTGACGGTCGGATCGACGCTGTGCCGAACCGGCCCGCCGTGATTCCACTTTCGACGCCCGGGACGCTCCACACCTGAGTAGCGGATACCTATCGCGCAGCCGACAAAGTGCCCCGCCGGCCGGCGACCGAAGGACGTTGTGTTCACATTGGCCAGACGGCATCCTGTTGACGTGGCGCGCGACGGACGTCCGACCGGTGCGCCGGCGGCCGGTGCCGGCCGGTGGCCCTTCGTCGGCCGCGCTTCGCTCCTCGACGACATCGACGCCGCCCTCGACAATGGACGCACGATGGCGGTGCTGCTGTACGGCCCGTCCGGCGTCGGCAAGACCCGGCTCGGGGAGGAGTACGCCGACCGGGCGGAGGCGGCCGGCAGACCGGTGGCCCGGGTGTCGGCCAACCGGGCGTTGGCTCAGATCCCGCTCGGCGCGCTGGCCTCCTTGCTCGCCTCGGGCGGCACGGATTCCCTCGGCGGCGGCACCGGCCGGTCGGCAGCCCTCGATGACTTCGTCACGCTGTTCGGGTACGCCCGCACGGTGGTCACCGCCCTCGGCCGGGGGCACCGGCTGGTGCTGTTCATCGACGACCTGCCCGCGCTGGATCCGTTGTCGGTGGCGCTGATCGCACAACTCGTCGAGGTGAACGCGGCCGCGCTACTGGCGACGGTGCCCACCGGCGAGGCCGTGCCCGACGCCCTGCTCGGGCTGTGGATCCGGGACCGGGCACTACGGGTGGACGTACCGCCGCTCCGCCGGGGCGAGTGTCACGCGCTGCTGACCGCGGTGCTCGGCGCGACCGTGAGCGCGAGTTGTGTGGCCACCCTCTACCAGGCCAGCGGAGGCAGCGTGCTGCACCTCCGGGAACTGGTGCTCGGCGCTCAGATGAGCGGCACGCTCGCCCAGGTGCTCGGGGTGTGGCAGCTGGTCGGCTCGCCGACCGTCACCATGGCTCTGCACGACCGGCTCGCCGACCGGCTGCGAGTGGTGACGGACGCGGGGGAGCGGGCCGTACTGGAGCGGCTGGCCGTGTGCCGATCCCTCGCGGTGGACGAGTTCCCGGCCGACGCCGACCGGGACGCGCTGGCCCGTCTGGACGAGACCGGGCTGGTGCGGCTCGTGAAGCTCGGTGAACGATTGTTCGCCGAGCTGTCCCACCCGCAGTACGCCGAGGTGGTCCGCGCGGGCCTGTCCCAGCTGCGCGCCCGTTCGCTGCTGCTGGAGCAGGCCGAGACGGCGGACCGACGACCACACGGCGCGGGGGACGCGCTGCGGGTGGCGGCCTGGCGGCTGGAAGCGACCGGCACGGCCGATCCGGAGTTGCTCCTGCGCGCCACCCGGCTGGCGCGGATGGCGCACGACTTCCCGGCGGTGAGGCGCCTGGCCGGGGCCGCGGCCGCCCACGCGGAGACCTTGGACGGCGGGGCCCAGTTGCTGCTCCTGCTGGGTGAGGCCCTGGGTGAGCTGGGGCATGCCGAGGAGGCACTGGCCACCCTGGCGCGGGCGGCCGAGCTGCCGGCTTCGCCCCCGGTGGCCGCGCAGCTCGCCGTGGTCCGCGCGATGCTCCTGTCGTACCAGCGGGAGCAGCCGGACGAGGCGTTGACGGTACTGCGCACCGCGCGGGATGCCTTGCCGGACCAGGACGAGGTGCTGGCCTACACCGCCGCGATCCTGTTCGGTGACGCCGATCAGACCGCCGCCGCGCTCGCCGAGCTCGACCGCGTCGGGCCGCGCGGCGGGCGAAGCGCCGGCTGGGCGATGGCGATCGTGCCGGCGCTGGCGATCGCCGGGCGGACCGACGAAGCGGTCACGGTCGCCGCGGACGCGGTGGCCGCCTGGCGGGCCGGCGCCCAGGACAGCACCTGGCACGGCAGCGACCCGTTGATGGCCCAAGCCCTGGCACTGTCCGAAGACGGCCGGCTCGACGAGGCGGTCGCCTCCGGCCGCCAGGCCCTGGCGCAGGCACTCGACGACGGGCTGGACCGGTCGGCCTGCGCCGCCGCTACCCGGCTGGCCGGGGTCTACCTGTTGGTCGGCCGTGCGCGCAGTGCGGGCCGGTTGTACCGGGACGCCGTCAACGGAGCACGGGCCTACGGGCTGGCCGGCATCAGACAGGTCGGCCTGTGCGGCCTGACCGTCGCGTCGGCCTGGACCGGCGACCTGACCGCCGCGCGGGCCGCCTGGGCGGAGCTGCCCGTGGCCACCGGGCCGGCCGGCGCGTGGCGGGTCGTCGGTGAAGCCTGGCTGGCCGCGGCGGAAGGCGACCTCTCCACCGCGGTCGAGCTGCTGGAGACCGGAGGTGAGGACGCCCGGCGACGCGGTCAGCTGGCCGTGGCCGCCGCGCTCTGGCACGACGTGGTCCGGCTGGGCCGGTCTCGCCGGGTCGCCGAGCGCCTGGCCGACCTGGCGGCGCGCGGACGAAGCCCGTTGATCACGGTCCGGGCGGACCACGCCGCCGCCCACGCCGAGCGGGACGTCGCCCGGCTCACCGAGGTGGCGGACGCGTTCGAGCGGATGGGCGCGGTCCTGTTCGCCGCGGAGGCGATGGCCCACGCGTCGCAGGCCGCGCGAGCCGACGGTTCGCCGCGCGCCGCCACCTCTCTGCTGACCCGCACCATGGCGCTGGCGAAACGCTGCGAGGGGGCGCGTACCCCGGGGCTCCTGCTGGCCGACAGCGTGGAACCGCTGACGGCCCGGGAACGGGAGGTCGCGATGATGGCGGCCTCCGGAATGCCGAGCCGGGACATCGCCGAGCGTCTGGTTCTCTCGGTCCGGACGGTCGACAACCACCTGCGCTCCGGCTACCTCAAGCTCGGCGTCAGCTCCCGGGCGGAGCTGCGTTCGGCGCTGCGGCCGGTGGGCTGACCGTCGCGTCGTCGACGACCGCGTGGCGCAGTGGCTCCAGTCGCCGGACCACGCGGTCCACCATGGACTGGCTCTTGCCCAGATCCCGCAGTGCGGTCGCGAGATGGCCGATCAGCTCGTCGAACGCCTGGTCGGTGATGCCCAGACCGGCGTGCGCCGCGGCGATGTCCCGGCCGCTGAACAGGTCCGGCCCGCCCAGGGCGTCGGCGAGGAAGGCGAGCTGATGGGCCCGGAGCGCGGTCATGTCGACACCGCCGAACCACGGTGCGAGCCCGGGATCGGCCAGCACCCGGCGGTAGAACAGGTTGACGGCGGTCCGGAGCGTCGCCGCGTCACCGATCTCGTCGAACAGCGAGCCCATACCGCCTCCCGCGTCCTCGCCACGACACCCGGCCGAGGACACCGCAGACTGTACCGCCCGGTGGTCGGCCGGACGGTCAGCGAACGGCGAACAGCGGTGCGAGGTCGACGAAGATGCGATAGCTGGTGATCTGGCCGGTACCGGCCCCGCGATCGAAGATCGTCACGGCCGGCACCGTGACGTACTCACCGTCCAGCCGGTGGTACTCGACCGACAGTTCGGCCGCGGTGGCGGGGGCTACCTCCCAGCGGTTGACGATCGTGTGGCGCAGCCCGCGGATGCCGTCGAAGAAGGCCTGGACCGCCTCGGCGATCGCGGCCGGTCCGCAGATCGGCTCGGCGTTGCCGAAGACGAACCGGCCGTGCGGGGCGAACAGGGCGGCGAAGGCGGTCGCGTCGCGCTTGTCGACGAGGGCGAACACGCGGTCGGTGAAGGTGTGGGACATGTCAGCTCCTGGTGGTGACGAGGGCGAGGCGCGGGAACAGCGCGGCGGCGTTGCCGCTGCGGATCCGTTCCAGCAGGTGCGGGTTCCCGGCGTGGTGGTGGCACAGCGCGGCGTGGCTGTCCCGGGCGTACCCGTAGGGCATGAAGGGGAAGTCGGAACCGAACAGCACCCGGCCGGGATCGGCAAGAGCATGCAGGCTGGGAAGGGTGTAGGGGTTCGCGGAGAGGGCGGTGTCGAACCAGAGCCGGCGCAGCGCGCCGATCGGGTCCGCCGGTGCCCGGCCGGCCAGTTCCGGGCTGATGACCGCGGCGTCGGCGAGCCGCCCGGCGAGGAACGGCACGGTTCCGCCCGCGTGCGGGACGATCAGACGTAGCCCGGGGTACCGGTCGAGGGCGCCGGAGTACAGCAGGTTCGCCACCGCCCGCGTGGTGTCGAACGGGAACTCGAACACCGAGGCGGGCAGCCCGAACGTCGGCTGATCCCGCCCGGGCGGGCGGGCCGGGTGAAGGAGCACCGGTACCTCCCGGCGGTCGAGCTCGGCCAGCAACGGTTCGAACGAGAAGTCGCCGACGTAGGTACCGCGGTAGTTGGTCAGCACGCCGACGCCGTCCAGCCGCAGGACGTCGAGGGCGTAGGCCAGCTCGGTGAGGGCGGCGTCGACGTCGGGCAGCGGCAGCACGGCGAATGCCCCGAACCGGGCCGGCTCGTCGGCCACCAGCCCGGCGAGGTACTCGTTGAGTCGCCGGGCGAGCCTTCGGGCCGACTCGCCGGCGGTGAAGTGCACCCCGGGCTCGGTGACGGACAGTACGGCCGCGTTGATGCCCAGCCGGTCCATCATGGCGCGGCTCGCGGCCGGATCCCAGCGCGGATAGTCGACGCCGGGAATCGGCCGGAGCAAGCCGGCCGTCTCCAGTTCCGCGCGGTAGAACGCCGGTACGACGTGGTGGTGCACGTCGATGAGCGGGCTGCTCACGGCTTCACCGCGTGGTGCAGAGCGACGGCGCCACCGGTGAGGTCGGTCCACCCGACTTGTTCCCAGCCGGCCGCGCGGATCAGGCCGGCGAGGTCGGGCTGGCGGTGCCAGGCGTTGATGGACTCCCAGAGGTACCGGTACGCGGCCGGGTTGGTGCTCGCGAACCGGGCGATGCGCGGCATGACGCGCCGCAGGTAGCCCATCCAGAGCCGGTGGTGCACCGAGTTCGGCGGGTGGCTGAACTCGCCGATGACCAACCGGCCGCCGGGCCTGCACACCCGGAGCATCTCGCCGAGCGCCCGCGGCACGTCCGCGGTGTTGCGCAGCCCGAACGACATCGTCACGACGTCGAAGGCGTTGTCGGCGAAGGGCAGCCGCAGCGCGTCTCCGGCGACGAACCGGGCGCGCGACGCCCGCTCGCGGCCGATCCGCAGCATTCCCAGCGAGAAGTCGCAGCCGACCACCGCCGCGCCGGTGCGGTAGAGGGGAATGGCCGAGTTGCCCGTACCGGCGGCGACGTCGAGGACGCGCTGTCCCGGCCCGGCGCCGCTGACGCGGGCGACGGCCCGGCCCCAGCCACCGGTCCGGCCGAGCCAGATGGCCGCGCGAGTGCGGTCGTAGCCGGCAGCGACCTCGTCGAACATCGCCGAGACCTGCCGTTCGTTCTTGTCCAGATGCGCACGCACCACGGGACGACTCCTTAGATCGTGAACAGCTCGAGTTGGATGTGATCGGGGTCGCGGAAGACCAGGACCGCGGTGCGCGGGTCGAGGGTGGCCGGGGCGATCGGCGAGTACGGCACGCCGAGCGCGTCGAGATGCGCCGCCCAGGCGTCGAGCGCCGCGCGGCCGGGGACCGCGAAGGAGAGATGGTCCAGCCCGGTACGGCGTTCGTCGAAGCGGTCCGCAGGTGCGCCGCCGTGCTGGACGACGCCGATGAGCACCCGGTTCGCCGCATCGGTGAGGACGATCTTCTGGCGCGCTCCGTCGCCTTCGGCGAAGCGGGCCGCCTCGCGGAGCCCGAGTACCCGGGTGTACCACGCGGCGCTGCGGGGTGCGTCGGTGACGGTGAGCGCCACGTGCGCCACCCCGGCGAGGTCAGGCATCGCCGGGCTCCAGCAACAGCACGGGAATTCCGTCGACGACGTCGTACCGGCGGCCGCAGCCGCTGCAGACGAGGCCCGCCTCGGTCGGCAGCAACGGCGCGTGGTCGGTGTCCGGGCAGGCGAGCACGGACAGCAGCGTGGAATCGAAGTTCGGCATGGGGTTCTCCCGTCGGGTGGTCACAGGGCGCGGTCGAGTGCCGCGGTGACGTTCGCGCGCAGCCTGCGGTGCAGGGCGGCGTTGGGTTCGCGGGCCGAGCGGACCTCGACGATCCGCCCGCCCGGCCGGGCCAGTTCCCGGGCGAGCTCTTCCACGCCGGACACCAGCGCGTGTGGCCAGCCGGCGGCCGCGGCGACGTGGGCGAGGCCGACCCCGTGCGGGGTACCGAACAACTCCTCGGAGCCGTCGGTGGCGTCGACGTGCCCGAGCAGCGAGAAGATCCCGCCGCCGTCGTTGTTGACCACGACGAGCGTCAAGCCCGACGTCGCGGCGCTCGGCAGGCCGTTCTGGTCGTGCAGGAACGACAGGTCGCCGAGCAGCGCGTAGCCCGGGCCGGAGTGGGCGAGCGTCGCGCCGACCGCGGTGGAGACCGCGCCGTCGATGCCGGCGAGCCCGCGGTTGGCGAGCACCCGCAGGCCGGTACGCGGGCGCATCGTGCGCTCCAGGTCGCGGATCGGCATGCTGGCCGCCACGAACAGCAGGCCGCCGTCCGGGATCCGGGCCGCGAGTTCCCGGGCCACGACCGGTTCGGTGAGCCCGGTGGTGTCGAGCAGGGCGTCGCGGGCCGTTGCGGCCACGTGGTCGAGGGCCTGCCACCGGGTCAGCCAGCCCGGGTCGCGCGGGCCGGTCGGCAGCGGCCGGCCCAGAGCCGGCACCACGGCGGTGGCCGCGCGGCCTGGGTCGTCCCAGACCGCGTGCGGGTCGACGACGGTGTTCGGCACGTCGCCGTAGAGGGCCAGGAGTTCGCGGGACAGTCCCGGACGGCCGCAGGTGACGATCGCCTCCGGCGCCGGTGCGCTCCGGATCTTCGGGTGGGCGAGCAGATCCACGTAGGCGGTGAGTGCGTTGCGCCCGTACCGGGCGTTGCTGTGCGGCTCGGCCAGCAGCGGCCAGCCGGCCGCTTCGGCGAACGCGACCGCCGCCCGCGGGTCCGCGCCCGCGCCCGCCACGACCAGCCCGCGCGCCGGTGCCGCCAGGTCCACCGCCGGCACCGGTGGCCGCGACACCGCCGTCCACGGTGCCGAACCGGCCCGTCCCGCGAGCTGCTCCGGCCACGGCCCGGCGTCCGGGCCCGGGTCCGCGCCGGAGCCGGAGCGCAGCGCCACGTTGAGGTGCGACGGGCCGGTACCGGCGGCGTCAACCGCGCGGCACACCACCGAGCGCCAGTAGCCGACCTGCCCGGCCCGCCGGTCCGCGGTGAGCAGGAGCAGCGGCACCCGGTCGTGGTGTGCTTCCAGCACCGCCGGGTGCAGGTTCGCGGCGGCGGTACCGGAGGTGCAGACCACGGCGGCGGGCCGGCCACCGGCCCGGGCGAGCCCGATCGCGAGGAACCCGGCGGAGCGCTCGTCGATGCGCACGTGCACCCGGATTCCGGGGTGCGCCCACAGCGCCCGGGCGAGCGCGGCCGAGCGGGAACCGGGCGAGACGATCGCGTCGGTGACCCCGCACCGGCTCAACTCGTCGGCGAGCACCGTAGCGAGCGCCGTGGCCGCATCGTCCACTGTGGCGGGAATCGCCGTGACGGTCATGCCGGGTCCTCCAGGAGCTCCCGCTCGGCGGCCCGGACCATCTCCCGGTGGGTCAGCGCGATCCGGCGCAGCCACCACTTCGTCCGCTCCGGGTCGGACGACCGGCAGCGCAGCAGCCGCACCGCGTCGAGAGGCGGCCGCACGACCGGGATCTCACCGTCGACCGGCACCAGCGACTCGGCGACCGGGTCGTCCCCGAGCAGGGGCACGGTGCCGAGTCCGCACGCGTACGGCAGCTCGGGAAGCGCGGCCGCGAGGGCCAGCCCGGCGGCCAGGCCGACCGAGGTCTCCAGCGCCGACGACACCACGGCGGGCAGACCGGCGGACTCGGCCACGCGCAGGGACCGGCGTACCCCGCCCAGCGGCTGCACCTTGAGCACCACGACGTCGGCCGCCTCGCGCAGACCGGCGACCGCGGTCGGATCCGCCGCCAGCCGGACCGTCTCGTCGGCGGCCAGCGGAACGTCCACCCGGCGGCGCACCGCGGCCATCTCGGCCGGAGTCCGGCACGGCTGTTCGACGTACTGCAGCCCGGACCGATCGAGCAACCGGATCATCCGCACCGCCTGCTCGACGTCCCAGGCGCCGTTCGCGTCGATCCGGACGGCGCCGCCGGGACCGAGCGCGTCGCGGACCGCAGCGACCCGGTCGACGTCCTCGTCCACGCTCTGCGCCGCCTCGGCCACCTTCACCTTCGCGGTGCGGCAGCCGCCCGAGTTCCGCACGATCTCCTGGGCGCGCGCCGGGTCCACCGCGGGCACGGTCACGTTCACCGGCACCCGGTCGCGGACCGGCGGCGGCCAGCCCTCGTCGATGGCCTCGCGGCAGGCCGCCAGCCACCGGGTCCCTCCCTCGATCCCGTATTCCGGAAACGGGGAGAACTCGCCCCAGCCGTGTTTGCCGTGCATGAGCACGCCTTCCCGGACGGTGATGCCCCGGAACCGGTGCCGCATCGGGATGGCGAAGACGTAGGCGGACATCACGGCCGCCGCGGAAAGCGGGAGAAGTCCGGCTCGCGGCGCTCGACGTAGGCGTCGCGCCCTTCCTGGGCCTCCTCGCTGAGGTAGTACAGCAGGGTGGCGTCGCCGGCGAGCTGCTGGACCCCGGCCATGCCGTCGTCGACCGCGTTGAGCGACGCCTTCAGCAGCCGCAGCGAGAGTGGTGAGTACGCCAGCATCTGCCGGCACCACGCGACGGTCTCCTCCTCCAGCCGCCGCAACGGGACGACCGCGTTGACCAGACCCCATTGCAGGGCCTGCTGCGCGTCGTACTGCCGGCACAGGAACCACACCTCGCGGGCCCGCTTCTGGCCGACGGTGCGGGCGAGCAGCCCGGCGCCGAACCCGCCGTCGAACGAGCCGACCCGGGGTCCGGTCTGGCCGAAGCGTGCGTTGTCCGCCGCGATCGTCAGGTCGCACACGAGGTGCAGCACGTGCCCGCCGCCGATCGCGTACCCGGCGACCATGGCCACCACCGGCTTGGGCGTGCGCCGGATCTGCACCTGCAGGTCGAGCACGTTGAGCCGCTCGTTGCCGTGCGCGTCGCGGTACCCGCCGTCGCCGCGGATCCGCTGGTCCCCTCCGGAGCAGAAGGCCAGATCTCCGTCGCCGGTCAGAATGATGACGCCGACCGTCGGGTCGTCGCGGGCCTCGTCGAAGGCTCGGCTCAGTTCCGCCACCGTGGTGGGCCGGAACGCGTTGCGGACCTCCGGGCGGTTGATGGTGATCTTGGCGATGCCGTCGGCGATCTCGTACCGGATGTCGGTGTAGTCGCCCTTGGCGTTCCAGGTGGTCACTGTTCGTTCTCCAGGTGAGTGAGCAGTGCGGCCGCCGCGCGGCGGTCGACTTTGCCCGAGGCGAGCCTCGGCAGGTCGGAAAGGAGATGCAGGGCCCGCGGTGCGGTCCAACCGGGGCCGTGGGCGGCGAGATGACGGCGCAGCCCGGCCAGCGTGGGGGGTCGCCGTTCGTCGGCGGGCACGACCAGCGCCGTGATCCGCCGCCCCCACTCGGGATCGGCGATCCCGGCCACGAAGGCGGCGGCCACCGACGGGTCGCCCGCCAGCGCGGCTTCCACGTTCTGCGCGTGGACCTTCTTCCCACCGGTGACGATGACCTCGTCGGCCCGGCCGAGCGGTTCCAGCCGGCCGTCCGGCCAGATCCGGCCCAGGTCGTGGGTGCGGAAAACGGTGTGGAACAGGGCTCCCCGCCGGTATCCGCGGGCGACGACCGCGCCGCTGACGCGGACCCGCCCGTCGGCGTCGAGATGGCAGCTCACGCCGGGCAGCGGCCGGCCGTCGTACACGCAGCCGCCGCAGGTCTCGGTCATGCCGTACGTCGTCACGACGCGCACCCCGGCGTCGCGGGCCCGCCCCAGCAGATCCGGTGCGGCGGCGGCGCCACCGACGAGCACCCCGTCGTAATGACTCAGCTCCACGCCGTCGCGCAGCGCTCGGTACAACATCGTCGGCACCAGTGCGGTGTAGGCCGCCTCGGTCCCGAGCGGGCCGAGTACCGGCTCGGTACCCCCGACGAGGGCTCGGACCAGGACCTGGAGCCCGGCGATGTGAAACAGCGGGAGGCAGGCGAGCCACCGCGCGCCCGGCCGGGCACCGAGTGTGGCGAGCGACGCGACGGCGGACGCGCGTAACGCCGCGGCCGGCAGTTCGACGCCTTTCGGCGGGCCGGTCGAACCCGACGTGACGACCACCGCCGCCACCTCGTCGGCGCAGGGTGCCGGGTCCGGCAGCGCGGTCACCCGTCCGGCCTCGTCCACCACGGCGTCCGGCCGCAGCTCGGCGAGGAGCGCGGCGACGGTCCCGGGCGGCCCCGGCGGCACCGGCAGCACGGCCGGCCCACCGTCCAGCGCGGCGGCGACCGCCGCCACGAACCGCGGCCCGTCCGGCGCCAGGTGGGCGACTAGTTTCCGCCCCCTCATGCGGCCCTCCCCGTGGCCGCCGCCGGAACATCGAGCGCGGCGAGCATCGGGTGCAACTTCAGTTCGGTCTCCGCGTACTCGTCCTCCGGAGTCGAACCCGCGACCACCCCGCAGCCGGCGAACAGGGCGGCGCGATCACCGGACACCAGCGCGGAGCGGATCGCCACCGCGAGTTCGCCCTCTCCGACCGCGTCGAACCAGCCGACCGGTGCGGCGTACCAACCCCGGTCGAACGGCTCGGACCGAGTGAGCCAGCGCAGCGCGGCCGGTCCCGGATACCCGCCCATCGCCGGGGTCGGGTGCAGCCGCTCGGCCAGATCCAGCAGGCCGGCGCGACCGTGCGCCGGTACGGTCGCGGTGACGGTGGTGACCAGGTGCTGGACGCTGCCCAGGCGCATGACCTGCGGCCGGTCGAGCGCGGTCACGTCCGTGCAGCACTGCGCCAGGGCCCGGGTCACGAACTCGGTCACGAGACCCTGCTCGTGCCGGGTCTTGGCGCCGTGCAGCAGAGCGCGCGCCCAGGCGGCGTCGTCCGCGTCGGTGGCGCCCCGCGGCATCGAGCCGGCGAGGCTGTCCGCGGTCACCCGGCCGTCGGCCACACGCACGAGACATTCCGGGGTACCGCCGAGAAACCACCGCCCGCTGAACCTCGTCGCGAAAACCGCGCCCTCGGAGGTGCTCCCGAGCAGACGGGCCACCGCCGCCGGTACCGCGAACGGCCGGCCGGCGTGCAGCACGACCTGCCGGGCGAGGACGACTTTGGCCAGCTCACCGCGTCGGATCTCGTCGACTGCGGCGGTGACGGCACGCCGCCAGCCGGTCGCGTCCGGGACGTCGAACCGGACCACCGCGCCGGGCGACCCGTCGTCGGCGTCGCGCTCCGGGGTGGCCAGGAGTCGGCGCGCCAGGTCGGCCCTCCGGCCGGCCAGCGAGTCGACTTCGGTGTCCGGGGTCACCCGCGCGGTCAGCGCCAGATGCGTCGTGCCGTCACCGAGGCGTACCAGCTGGACCGCCGGGCACCAGGAGAGCGCGTCCGGCATCCCGCCGATCGGGTTCCACCGTCCGGGCCGGAATGCGAAACCGCCGACCACCAGCGGGAACCCGGGCTGCCCTGCGATCGCCGAACCACCGGTCACCAGGCCCTGGCAGTGCCGGTGCCACGCTCGGCGCACGACCTGGAAGCGGCTCGGCCCCTCCGCGGAGACGTCCAGCGAACTTCCGATCCCGACCGACTCCACGCCGGTCCACCGGGACGACCAGAAAAACACCCGTCCGCCGAGCCGGTCGGCCCGACGCAGCAGGGCGCGGGGAGCCGTCCCCGGCACCGGCGTGGTCCACACCGTGAGCACCGGCCGGCCACGACGTACCGACGCCTCCCGCGCCACCGCGAACGTCGCGCGCAGCGAGGCCGCGTCGAGCCCCGGGTCCGGCGGGCGTGCCTTCCGGACCGAGTCCATGGTCATCATCTCTCTGCCCTTCGGGATGGTCGCTTCGAGGACCAACTCTGGGCAGCGGGGACGCACCACGCCTGAGCAAGCGATACCTATCGCGCAGCCGACAGCTGCTCATCCCGCGGTGGGGGAGTGCGCCGCCACCGGACCGGCGACCCGCCCGTCAAGACTCCTGATACGCCGGGGGATTCAGTTTCTCGCGTACCGTGTCGGCTTCCCGGACGTCGAGCTCCACGAAGACGGCCAGGGCCTGCCGCCACGCCTGCGCTGCCTCGTCCGCTCGACCGGCGGCCCGGTACGCGTCGCCGAGGTGCTCCAGGACGACGGCCTCGTTGAAGCGCTCCCCGGCGTCCGCGGTCATCTCGTGAGCCAGCCGAAGGTGCGCGATCGCCTCGCGATGGCGGCCCAACTGCTGGTAGGCGACGCCGATGCTGTCGTGGATGGCCGCCTGGCCGTCGCTGTCGTTCAGCTCCTCGAACAGAGCCAGCGCCAGCCGACAGGCCTCGATCGCCTCTTCGGGTTCACCGGCGAGTCCATGGTTGTAGGCGATGGCGCCGAGCGCCTGGGCCTCGTACAGCGTGTCGCCGATGTGGCGGGCGAGTTCCACGACCTCCCGGGCCTTCGCCACCGCCTCCCGGTGGCGTCCCTCGAATTCCAGTATTTCCGCGTAGGTATTAGTCGCGTGGAGCTCGCCGCGAACGTCTCCCGACTCGTGGCAGCGGTCGATGGAGGCCTGCGAATACTCGTACGCCGTCTCGTACTGGTGCATCCGGCCATAGGTGCGACCGATGCTGCGGAGGATATGAGCTTCCATCGCGGGCTTGTCCACCCGCCGGACGGCGGCCAGCGCGGCACGCAACATCGCGATCTTCTCGTGCCAGCGTCCGCTGCGATCCAGGTAGATGATCGAGTTCCACGCCAACTGCCAGACGTGCGACTCGAAGCCGTCGGCCGCACCGGCGACCGCGGCCAGGATCACTTCCCGCTCGGCGTCGAACCAGTCCAGGGCCTGTCGACGGCTGCTGAGCGCATCGCCGTCGACGCCCGGTGTGGGCATCTCCACGGCCGTGTCCGTCTGATTGGGGTCGATCAGAATCGTCGCCACGGCCGCTGTCTGCAGGTAGTGGGCCAGAATTCGGTGCTGGGCCCGGCTACGCTCGTCCGCGGGTTCTTCCCCGTCCGCCAGTTCCACGGCATAGGCGCGGACCAGGTCGTGATAGCTGTACCGGCCGGGCCGGCTCAGCTGGAGCAGGTTCGCCCCGAGCAATTCGGTGAGTGCCGACTCGGCGGTTCCGGACGGCATGCTCGCCGCGCTGGCCGCGGCGGACGCCGTCACGTCCGGGCCCGGATGCAGTGCCAGGAGCCGGAACATCCGGGCGGCGGGCTCGCTGAGCGCCTGCGAGGACCACGAGAACACCGCGCGCAGATCGACGCTCGGATCGTCGCCGGCGAAGGCGTCCAGCTTCCGGCGGGTGCGGCCGATCTCGTCGGCCAGGTCGCGGAGCCACCTGCCGTGCAGTGCCTCGGCGCGGGCGGCGACGATGCTCAGAGCGAGGGGAAGGCCGCCGCAGCGGGCGATGAGGTCGGCCACCGCGTCTGATTCACGCGCGACGATCTCCGCGCCGAGGCGATCCCGGAGCAGTGCGCTCGCTTCCTCGGCGTCGAAGAAGTCGAGCAGTTGCGGGCGGGCGCCGGAGGCCACCAGGCTGCTGAGTTTCTTCCGGCTGGTGACCAGGGCCAGACAACCGGCGCTGCCCGGCAGCAGCGGACGGACCTGTGCGGCGTCGTGCGCGTTGTCCAGGACGACCAACACGCGGCGGTCGGCGAGCAGGCTCCGGTACAGGCCTTCGCGCTCCACCGCGTTGACCGGAATCGACTGGGCCTGGACGCCGAGCGCCACCAGGAGATTGGCGAGCGCGGTGGCCGGCTCGATCGGGGAATGCACCGGATCGAACCCGCGGAGGTCGAGGTAGAGCTGTCCGTCCGGGAAGCGGGCAGCGGCTCGGTGCGCCCAGTACACGCCGAGCGTCGTCTTCCCGATTCCGGCGGGGCCGGAGATGACGACGACCGGCATGGCCACCGCGTCGCGGCCGGACGCGTCGACGAGCGCGTCCAAGCGGTCGAGGTGAGCGCCGCGGCCGACGAACCCGGCCAGATGGGCCGGCAGTTGCCGGGGCACGACGGTGCCCGCCGTCAGGACGGTGCCCGCCGTCAAGGCGGTCCCGGCCGGCGGGCCGGAAACGAGCGCCGAATCCTCCCGCAGGATGGCCAGGTGGAGTTCGCGGAGCTGCGGGCCGGGATCCAGGCCCAATTGGTCGGCGAGCACTCGGCGGGCGTCCTGGAAGACCTCGACGGCCTCGGCGAGCAGCCCGCGGCCGGCCAGCGCGCGCATCAGCTGACCGCGGAACGTCTCGCGGGTGGGGTGCTGGGCGATCACCGACCGGAGGTCCGAGGAGACCTCGATGTACCGGCCGAGCGCCAACTCGGCCTCGAAGTACTGCTCGAGCGCTTCGAGGCGAAGATCCTCCAGGCGGCGGGCCTCCGCCACGAGCACGTGCCCGTGGTCGAGACCGGACAGCGCGGGGCCGCGCCAGAGCGCGAGCGCCTCGCCCAGTGCGCTCCCGGCCCGCACCGGGTCCTGCCCGGCCATACCGCCACGAGCGTCCGCGACGAGCGTCCGGAAGCGGTCGACGTCGAGCTCACCCGGGCTGACGAGCAGCTGGTAGCCCTCCGGGCGTCGGACGATTCGCGCGGCCCCGATGGCCTGACGCAGATGATGCAGGTGGACGCGCAGGCCGTCGCGCGCCTTCGGAGGCGGGGCTGAATCCCAGAGGGCGTCGACGAGCTCGGCGATCCGGATCGGCCGATTGGCCCGGCACAGCAGCACGGCGAGCAACGTCCGGACCTTCGGACTGCTTATTCGTATTTCCTGCCCGGCATCGCTGACGACGACCAGGGGACCGAGAATTCCGAACTCCATTCGAGGTCCTTGTCCTCGTGGTGCGCGTCGGACAGTACCTCCAGAGTGGACTTCTTGTCATCGTTCGTTGACGCATTGCGCCATTTGTCTGTTGGCCTGCGGGACAACGTCGACGCAACGGTCCGACAACGCCTGCCGTGCATTGTGTGGGGGGATACATGCCCGGTTGAGCCCGGAAGGAGGCCGAATGTCGACCACCGAGTGGGACTGAGCGGCATGAACGGCAGCGTGACGAGCCGGAGGGAGGCGGAATGTCGATCACCGAGTGGGACTGAGCGGAACGGACGAGTCCGGAAGGAGTCGGACGCACTCCGCCGTTGATGCCCTAGCCGCGTGAATCGGCGGCGCCCGTCGACCGCCAGGTGTGTCCGGGGGCGGGATGACTCGCCCCAGGGCCAACGGGGGCGACCGCGCGGGCCGGCTCGGCCCGCGCGGTCGTTTGATCCGCGACGGCCAACCGCCAGGATTGTCCGATCGGCCCGCCGTCCGGCCGCGCCGCACGCTCGACGGGAGACGGGACCGAAGATGGCGGCGACCCGAACGCCGGTCGCGCTCCGCGACCCGGAATTCCGGGGTCTCTGGACGGCGCAGACCTTGTCGCGCGTCGGCGATCAACTCGCGCGGGTGGCGCTGATCGTCCTGGTCTTCCAGTCGACGGGCTCGGCGGCGGCCGCCTCCGCGGCCTACGCGGTGACGATGGTGCCGTGGCTGATCGGCGGACCGCTGCTGGGCTGGCTCGGCGATCGCTACCCGCGGCGCGCGGTCATGATCTCCTGCGATCTGGCCAGTGCGGGCCTCATCGCCGCGATGGCTGTACCCGGTCAGCCCCTGCCGGCGCTCTACGTCCTCCTGTTCGCCGCGACCTTGCTGGCCGGCCCCTTCGGTGCGGCGCGGTCCGCCCTCGTGCGCGACGTCTTTCCCGACGACGACCGATACGCTGCCGCCACCGCGCTCACCTCCGTCACCGGCCAGTTCGCCCAGGTCGCCGGGTTCGCGGGCGGGGGCCTGCTCGCGGGGCTGACCACGCCGCGCCAGGCGCTGCTGCTCGACGCCGCCACCTTCGTCGTGTCGGCGATTCTCGTCCGGCTGACCGTGACCCGCCGGCCCGCGCCCCGGGGCCCGGCCGGCGCGGCCCTCCCATCCCGGGCGATGACCGCCGGGGTTCGACTCGTCTTCGGGGACTCCCGGCTCCGCCGGCTCACGTCCTATGCGTGGCTGGCGTCGCTCCATACCGTCCCGGCCGGCGTCGTCGCGCCGTACGTCGCCGATCTCGGCGGTGGGTCGGCCGGCGTCGGTCTCCTGCTCGCCTCGGTCGCCTTCGGCACCGCGCTCTCGATGATCGTCGTCAGCCGGTGGGTGCCGGCCGAACGGCGACTCCGGCTGATGGAACCGCTGGCGCTCCTCGCCGGCGCGCCTCTGGTGCTGTGCGCTTTCCACCCCGGCCTGGTCCTCACCGCGGCGATCTGGGCACTCGCCGGCGCGGGTTCCGGGTACCAGCTGGCCGCGAACGTCGCCTTCGTCCGCGCGGTTCCCGACGCGCACCGCGCCCAGGCGTTCGGGGTGGTCGCCGCGGGTCTGGTGGCCGGTCAGGGATTCGGCGTACTCGCGGCCGGCGCCCTGGCGTCCGTCCTCGCTCCGGCACTGGTCGTTGCGGTCGCGGGAACGCTCGCCGCGCTGCTCGCGCTGCTGCTGTGGGCCAACGCCGAACCCGACCGCCGTCCCCGCAGGCCGTCTCGGGACGACGTTCGTGCGAGCCGAGTGCGGTAGGGCCGGTCAGCTCGGGGTGCCGAGTTGAAGCAGGCGCACGAGCGTCTGGCGCAGGTGTTCGATGTCGTCTCGCCCCACGAGGGCGGCCCAGTCCTGCTCGACCTGCTGGCCGGCGCTGCGTGAGACCGGCCGGAGCGCCCGGCCCTTGGCCGTGAGAAAGACCAGGCTGGCCCGGCCGTCGGCGGGGTCGGGGTGTCGAGTCGTGTACCCGGCGGTCGTCAGGAGGTCGACGGACTGCGCCATCGACTGTTTGCGCACCTTGGCCAGTCGCGCCAGCTCACCGATCTGAATGCCCTGCGGCGGGACGAACGGGATGACGTTGGCGTGCGCCGGGGTCAGACCCGTGACGCCCTGCCGCTGCATCGCGGCGTCCATGTCGGTTCCCCACTGCTGGGCAGCGAGGCGCAGCAGCAGCCCGATCAGCGGCGTAGGGGTCTCGTCGATCGACACTATTGACAGTCTCCTGTCTAGTTTCTAATTTGGACAGGTAGCTGTCCAATTGTGGAGGATCACGATGACCCAAGCAACCACCCTGCCCTTCGGTACGGCACTCGCGCTCGCGCAGCGCACGCTGACCGCGCCGCTCGCGGCCGTGCTCGGCGCCGAAAACGTGGCCATGCCGGAGTGGTTCACTCTCCACGCGCTCGGGTTGCGCGGCTCGATCCCGACGGAGGTCCTGACGAACCTCCTCGCCACCAATGGTCTGGACGCCGCGGCCGTCCAGAACCTGCTGACGACGCTGGGCAACTCGGGACTCGTCGAATTACCCGACGGCGCGGTGTCGCTGACCCCGGCAGGCACCGTCCGGTACGCGGAACTGCGGGACCGTATCGACCAGGTCACCGCGCGCATCTTCGAACGGTTCGACCCGGCCCGCGTCGAGACCGCTCGCGGCCTGCTCCAGGAGATCGCCGAGACCGACCCCGAGCAGCTCGTGGACCGATCCGTGCGGATCGGCCGGCCGTGACGGACGGGGCCGGCTCGATGCTCGCAGGCGCGACCGACGGGAGGGCCACGAGCGGAACCCCCACACTGGCCCGCACGCTGGCCGCCGGCTGCGCAGGCGGGCTCGCGTTCGTCCTGGCCACGTTCCTGACGTTCGGGCTGCTCGGCGGTTCCCGGCGCGGCCATCAGGGACTGCTGTTCGATCCCGACACTCAGAGTCCGAAGGTCATCGCCGTGTGGAAGGCGCTCGACCCCCTGCCCCGCATCATCGAAACTCCGGTCCTCGTTCTCGCCGGCCTGATCGTGTTCGGGGTCTGCTACGCCCTGCTGTACCGATCGGTCGCCCCGGCCTGGCCGCGAGGCCTGCACCAGCGTTCCTGGCGCCTCGCGCTCGCCGTGTGGCTCGGCGCCGCGTTCTCGGAGTTCATGGGGCCGTTCAACGTCCTGCACGAACCCCCCTCGCTCGCCGTCCTGAGCCTGGGCTTCTGGGCCGTAGCGGCGCTCGCCGAGGCGTACCTCCTGGTGTTCGTCGCCGACCGCGGACGCGCGTCGTGACGGGCAGTTCCCGGCCCCCGGCGTCCAGCCCGTAGCCCCCGACGAACGCGGCCAGTCGCTCGGCAGCGGTTGCCGGCAGCCGATCCGGACGCAGACCCGCCATGCGGTCCGCCGTGGAACGAGGCGGCTGCCGGTCACGGTCTGGCCGGCCCGGAACTGCTCGCGAGTCAGGTCGATCTCCACTCCGCTGGGCAGCCGGTTCCAGTAGTGGAAGCCCTGCTGCTCGCCGTTCCGGTGGACCTCACCGAGCACGAGATCGCCACCGACAATGTCGTTGACGATCAACGCGGTGATGTCGCAACGACCCCGGGCCGGATCATCGGCCCGCTCCCTGTCGTCCGGCGAGGACGTGTCGGCGGCCCCACTGGCGCGGAGCGCCTCGTCGCGCGTCCTCAGATCCCAGGGGAGCATGCCGGGCAGCCTCCCGGAAGCCACTGACATTTCCAGGAAGCCGGCGCCCCGTTCTGGCGCCGTCAGACGGCAGGAGCTGCCCGGATTCGGCTTCTAGAGTGAGCACATGGGAACTTGCCTGCGCGCTGATGCGGCGTACTGTGCGGTCGCCGCGCTGATACTGGGGCTGTTCGCGGGACCGGTCGGCGGCGCGCTCGGCGTCTCGGCCGCGGTGCCGCTGGTGGTGGCGATGCTGACGTTCGGCTGGGCGGTGCTGCTGTTCGCGCTCGCCTCCCGACGCCGGTTGCGCGGCCCGATGCGGTCGGTGCTGACGGCGAACGTCGTCGCGGTCGTCGGGCTGGCCGGGCTCGCGGTCAGCCGGCCGCTCGACGCGCTGTCACTGCTGCTCTTCGCCGTTGCGGTCGAGGTCGCCGTCTTCGCGGTTTGGCAGGCCGCGCTGCTGCGCGAGACGTCGGGCTGAGTCGTCTGCGACGGTCGGCGTCGCACCGCGGGACGCCACACCGCGGAACGCGCCGGCGGGGGCGTGCCTTGCCGACGGGCACCGTTGGTCGACGGCAAATCGTTCCTACGCCCGCTGGTGGGAGGAACGATTTGGTGTCGTGCGCGAACCGGGCACTGGCCGGGCTCCGCCGTCGAATCGGCGAGCAGGCTGTGGCCTCGTGACGTGGCACTGCGCGAGAGCGGGCTGTCCAGCCGCTGACACGCCGACCGCGGCCACCGAGCCACGTACGGTCGCGCCGACGTGCATCCGCTGGTCGGCGTCACCGGGCTGAGCGGTCATCGCGGAGTCTCCGAGCGGTAGGAGCGGCCGCGCTCGGGGCCGAGGCCGAAATAGTGGCGGAAGTTGTAGATGAGTGGGTCCCAGGCCGCCGGGTCGATGTGATCGGTGCCGGGAACGACCAGGCCCGGATCGGCGTGGACGACAAGGACGGCGGCTTCCACCACGAGGAAGTCGCCGGACGCGTCGGGCTGGACGCGCTGCGCCCGGGCCTCGAGCTGCAGCGGACACTGGGCAACCCGGGGCGGACGCACGCGCACCGACGGCTGCGGGTCCAGTCCGGCGGCGCGGAACTTGTCGGGCTCGTAGCGGCAACCCGCATGCTTGCCGTCGGGGACCGGGTTCCGTCCGGTGAGCGGCGCCAGCCGTTCCACGGCCGGCCAGAGCACCGCGGAGGGCAGGTTGAGGACGAGGTCGGGTCGCTCGACGAGGTTGCGGCCGGTCTGACCCTCGGACGCCAGCCCGAGGACGACGATCCGGCCGAGCGCCCAGGCCGACGACATCGGCGCGAGGTTGGCCGAGCCGTCGGGGTTCTCGGTGGTCAGCAGCACGACCGGGGTGCCGAAGTAGAGGACGTTCGGCCGGATCTGCAGCGAGGTCATCGCCCGATGCTAGGAGCCAGTTGGTTCGCCGAGCGTCGAAGCGAACGCCGTTGCGCCGGCTGTCACGGCCGACGGCCGCGCCATCGTGGCGGCGCAGAATGGCGACGAGCGGGCTACGACCCGGCTCGCACCCGGCCCGTTGCGTCAGCCGCCCGGTGCGTTCAGCCGCCCGGGGCGGCGGTCACGAGCGCGCTCCCGCTGTCTGTGCCTGCTTGGCGCGGCGGTGGCGCAGGTAGGCGGTGGCGCCGACGACCACGGCAGCGCCCAGCGGCGTGCTGGCGGCGATCCTCTTGACGACTGCGGCGCCCAGGAGTTTCTTCAGCATGGGGATCCTTATCGCTTCGGTGGATATAGGCGTTGGTACCCATCCGCGGCGGAATGGAACAGTCGGTGGGGCCTGCACCGACGCGGTCGCCGAGCCCTCGGTGTGCCGATCGCGACGTGATTTCGGGCAGGTCACGAGGAAGCAGGAGCGTCCCGGTGGGGCGACGTCGGGTAGTCCTCGACGGCCATGGAGTTGTACACGCGGGCGCTGCTGGTGGCGAGACGGGCGAAGGCGCGCGCGGGGCCCGCGGGCAGCGCGGCGATCAGCCGGGCGCCCTGGGCCAGGCCCGTGACGCCCAGCCGGGACCTCGGGATCAGACGCCTCGCCGCGCTCAGCGCGACCTCCCGGCTGCCGCGCACGTGCCCGGCCATCACCCGCTCGTAGGCGGGAAAGGCGCGCTCGTGATCTCCGCCGGCCCGCGCCAGCTCGCCGGCGAGGACGTAGGCGCCCACGATGGCGAGGCTGGTGCTCCCCCCGACGGCCGGGCCGGGGCCGTAGCCCGCGTCGCCGACCAGCGTCACCCGCCCCCGGGACCAGCTGTCCATGCGGATCTGGGTGATCGAGTCGAAGTAGAACGCCGAGGTGCCGTCGAGTTCGGCCAGCCAGCCGTCCACGTCGGCGTGCAGGCCGGCGAACGCGCGGCGCAGGAGTTCCTTCTGGCGGGGCGCGTCGGTGTCGTGGTAGTCGATTTGCTGGTCGCTGCGGAACAGGAACAGCACCCGCGCGTCGTCGAGGTGCCGCGCGCCGTACACGCCGGCGGTGCGGCCGACCCCGACGTGGATGCGCAGCTCACCGTCGAGCCCCGCGGTGTCGGGCACGGCCAGCACCCCGAAGTGGGCCCCGGCGTAGCTGCCGAAGCGCGATTCGGCCCCGAAGACGAGCGCGCGCACCGCGGAGTGCGCGCCGTCCGCACCGACGACGAGGTCGAAGCGGCGCGGCGCTGCGTGGTCGAATCGCACCTCGCCGTCCGGTGAGACTGCGGCGCCGTCCGGTGAGATCGCGGCGATCGAGTCGCCGAACACGTACTCGACGTCGTCACGAGTGGCGTCGTAGAAGATTTCGCTCAGGTCGTCGCGCATGATCTCGGCGTGCCGCTCCGACGTGGCGCTGAAGATCTTGGAGAGGTCCGCCCGCACGGGACGGCGCGCACCTTCCGGCCACAGCGTCAACCGATTCGAGCCGGTCGCCCGCTCCTCGATGCGCGCGAGCACACCCATCTTCTCCGCGATGTCCATCGCGGGCCGGAACAGGTCGACGGCGTGGCCCCCGGTCCGGCGCAACGACGGCGCCCGCTCGACGACCGTGACGGAGAAGCCGTTGCGGGTCAGCCAGTACGCCAGCACCGGTCCGGCGATACCCGCGCCGACGATGAGGATTCGCTGCCTGCCGCCAGAAGTAGTCATGTGGCCACTCTCGCCACCGCGCCGCGCCGTCGTATTGGACGAATGTCCGCGTCCCGGAGCGTCTGGATCGTGTGGTCCTCGTCAGGTTCCGGGTCAGGCCGGGCAGTGGCCGGAGGCGCTCCGCGCCAGCGCGTCCAGAGAAAAACGTCCGGCCGGGGAACCGAGCCGGCGGAAGAGTTCCTCGCGCACCGCAGCGCGTTGCTCGTCGGACCGGCCGACGAGGTAGGAGCCGGCGGGTCCGATCCCGGCGAGGAATCCGGCCCAGAGCTCGTCGAACGAGGCATACGTCGAGCTCACGGACAGGACCGTTTCCGTGACCTGGGTGAAACCGTTCGCGGTCAGCCACCCGGCGATCTCTCCCTCGCGTCCGAACCGGAGGGTTTGCGCTTCGTCCGGAGCAGCGGGGTCGATGGCCAGCGCCGCGTCCCAGAACACGCGGAGCATCTGCATACCTTCGGCGAAGTCCCAGGCCGAGGCGGCGACCACGCCGCCGGGCCGCACGACCCGGCGCAGCTCACCGGCGAAGGCGGTCGGGTCGGACACGAAGTGGATGACCAACTGGGCCAGCGCGCCGTCGAAGGCAGCGTCGTCGAACGGGAGCTCTTCGGCGCGCCCTTCGCGGACGGTGACGCCCGGAAACCGTGCGCTGCACTCGGCGACGAAAGGAGGCGAGGGGTCGACGGCGGAAACCCGGGCGGGGCCGAGCCTGTCCACCAATACGCTGGTCAGCGCGCCGGGCCCACATCCGACGTCGAGCACGGACCAGTCCGGCCCGATCTCGGCGGAGTCGGCGAACGGTTCGGCCAGCGAACGCGAGTAGCGACCCATGTAGCCGTCGTAGGCGACGCCGGTCGTCAGGAACGATCGAGCACCGTTCGGCGTGTTCATCGGCCACCTCCGTACGTGATCCGGCGCCTGTGATCCTGGCAGGTCGCGGTGGAGTAGGCGAGGATCGGCGCCCGGCCCCGGCGGATACGTCCACCATTGTCGTCATGACATCGAGCGAGGTGTTCGCCGCAGCGGGCGTCGTGATCGCGGTCGCGGCTCTGACGGTTTCGGTCTATCAGTCCTGGCTGGCGCGCGACCACAATCGGCGCAGCGTACGTCCGGCGCTCGTGCTGGAAACCCGGTTCCGCGCCGGCGAAACCGCAGGGCTACGGCTGACCAGCGCCGGGCTGGGACCTGCCGTGCTCGTCCGCACGGCCGTGTGGGTGGACGGCTCGCTCATCGGGCCGTTCAACAAGAACACCGCGGACGTGGTCCGGGGTGAGCAGCGGCCGCGCCCCTCCGCGCACACCCTCGGCTCCCGCGCCGGGCGCGTTCTTCCCGTCGACCACGCCGAGGACCGGCGCCGTCGATCGGGTAGTCCTACTCATCCGCTGCGGTCCTCGTATCGGCACGATCGACGTATGACATCGACGGGAGTGCGCGGGCGGTCGCTGGTAGGGGTGGTCGCGGTGGTGCTGGCGACCGTGGCGACGTGGTGGGGCTGGTTGGGCTGGGACAACGAGTACCAGGTCGATCCGGTCACCGGGCAGGCGTCCGGGCCGTACGAGGCTTGGCAGGTGGTGGGGTGCGTGCTCTGCCTGATCGCCATCGTCGTCCTCGGCGTGCTGACGCTGCGGCCTTGGCTGGCGCCGGCGGCGCTGACCGTGACGTTTTCCGGGGTTTGGTCGTGGTGGGCCGGTAGCACCGACGACAGCGGGTTGTGGCTGGTCGGCGCGATCCTGGTCTTCGCTGGTCTGGCCTGGGGCTCGGCGGCGGTGAGCGTGCTCACCTGGCTCGGCAGCCGGGTCGTCCGACGGGAGTGGATCGCCCCGGCGTGAGGCCGGGCGCGCTTCGTCAGGGTTCGTAGTCGTTCCATCCGCCGTTGTAAACCGGCTTGCTCTCGGGATCGGCGTCGTGGCCGAGCCAGATGCGGACCCGCCAGTCGGCGCCGTCAGCGATCCAATTCGTCTGCACGAACCATTCGCCCAGAACGGAGGACGTGCGCTCATCGGTCACGTGGGCCAGCCGCCGGACGACTCGCCAGTCGTAGTCGTAGTCGGAACACTCGATCTGGACGGTGTAGTCGGTGGCCATGGGCTCCATAGTGGTGGGTACGCCGCGACGTGTCCCGGCCCGGCGGCAATTCGCCGATCACGGCCCGCCGCCGCGGGAGCGGAGATCAGGGGCGGACGAGACCGCGGCCCGTGACCAGCGGAAGGTCGAGGGCGGTCAGCAGGCCCGGCGCCGCGGCAACCACCGCGGGTACCGAGTTGACCAGGCGCATGGCGGTCGCCTTCAGCCCCGCGGTGTTGTGGTCGCCGTCGGCGGCCATCATCGTCATGTCGAGCGTGTAGTTCGGCTCTCCGGTGATGACCACCCGGTATCCGCCCTGGCCGGTCGGCTGCGGCCAGTCCGCGCCGAGGTCGGGACGCAGGCGGGTGACGTGTTCCAGGACGCACACCGCGCGGCCGTTGCGGACGCCACGGACCTCGAATCGCAGTGCGGCCGCGGTGCCCTTGGCGATCGATCCGGACGGGATGTCGAAGGCCTCCGGCGCGGGCAACCGGGTCCACGACTCCTCGACCGCGTCCAGTTCGACGTCCAGCCCGGCCGCCAGTTGCCGCACCACCGAACCCCAGGCGAAGCTCAGCACGCCCGGCCGCAACAGCATCGGGAGGTCGTCGTCGTCCACCGGCCGGCCGAACCCCATGATGTCGAACAGCACGGTCGGGTTGTCGTACGTGGAGTAGTCGAGGATCTCCAGGCAGCGGACCTCGTCGATCCGCTCGGAGATGCTGGTCAGCGTCAACGCCATCCAGTCGTTCGCCCAGCCCGGGTCGATGCCGTTGACCCAGAGCGACGCCCGGCCCTCCTCGGCCGCGGCGGCGATCGGCGCGAGCATGCCGTCGGGAATGACGCCGTACGGGTACTGCAGGAACACCGGTCCGGACGCGACGACGTTGATCCCGGCGCGGAGTAACCGGGTGAGGTCGCCGATCGCGTCCATCAGCCGGTCGTCAGCCATCGCGGTGTAGACGACGCAGTCCGGCGCGAGCGCGATCAGCGCGTCGGCGTCGGTGGTCGCCGGTACGCCGAGCGGGGTGCGCAGACCGGCCAGCTCACCCGCGTCGCGTCCCTCCTTCGCCGGGTTGGACACGAAGACGCCGACCAGTTCCAGGTCGGGGCGGGCGTCGATACCGGCGATCGTGTGCCTGCCGACGTTGCCGGTGCTCCATTGCACTACCCGGTACGACACGTGGGGCTCCTTCTACAGGTCGGGGAGACCGAGATCCAGGTTGGGCTGACGCAAGCCGCCGTCGACCTCCAGCACGGTGCCGGTGAGGTAGCTGCCGGCCGGGGACGCGAGGAACACCACCGCGGCGGCGATGTCTTCCGGGGCCCCGAGGCGGCGCAGGGGAGTGTTCCGTTCCATCGTCGTACGGAGCTCGTCGTTTTCGAGAACGAGTTCTAACGCGGACGTGGCGACCGACCCGACCGCGATCGCGTTGACCCGGACGCGTGGCGCGAGATCGGCCGCGGCGAGTTTGGTGTAGTGGGCGAGCGCGGCCTTGGCGGTGCCGTAGGCGGCGTAACCGCGGGCCGGCAGGCGGCCCATGACCGAGGAGATGTTGACGATCGCGCCGTTGTGTTCGAGCAGCGCCGGGATCGCGGCGGTGGTGAGCGCGTGCGCGGTCGACACGTTGAAGCGGAACGCCGACTCCAGGCGGCGGACGCTCGTCTTCATCAGCGGCCGGGGCATCTCGCCGCCCACGTTGTTCACGACGAGGTCGAGGCGCCCGAACGCGTCGACGGCCCGTTCCGCGAGCGCGGGCGCGGCGTCGGGGTCGGACAGGTCGGCGACGACGATCTCGGCCTTGCGCCCGGTGGCGGCGATCTGGTCGGCCACCGCCCGGAGCTGCTCTTCGGTGCGGGCGGTGATCAGCACGTCGGCGCCGGCCTCAGCCAGCCCGACCGCGGTGGCGGCCCCGATGCCCCGCCCGGCTCCGGTCACCACGGCCACCCGGTCATCCAGCCGAAACCGCTCCAGAATCATGGCGGGACTGTAACAGGTTCTAGAAGCGGTGATCGCCGCGTCGGGAGGACGCGACGGGGGAAATGGCCGGATAGGTGGTTGAGTGGAACCACGTACTGTGCGAGGAGACGAGTGATGACCGCAACGACGCCGGAGGGCGCGCCGGCCTGGTTCACCGAGGCGCTGGCCGCCTCCGTGGAGCTCGGTGTCGTCGACGTCGACGGCACACCGATCCACTACCGCGCCTGGGCAAGCCCGGCGGCGACGAGAACAGCCGCGACGAGAACGGCATCGTGCTCGTGCACGGCGGCGCCGCGCACAGCCGCTGGTGGGATCACATCGCCCCGTTCCTGGCCGGCGACCGCCGCGTCGTCGCGCTCGACCTCTCCGGCCACGGCGATTCCGGACGCCGTACCGAGTACCGGATGGAGCTCTGGGCCGACGAGGTGCTGGCCGTGGCCGACAACGGTCAAGCCGGGCCGCACCCCCTGGTCATCGGCCACAGCATGGGCGGCATGGTCTCACTGACCGCCGCGCGCCTCCGCGGCACCGAGCTGGCCGGCGCGGTCGCCATCGACACCCCGTTCTGGGACAACCTCCCGGAAGACACCGCGGCCAACGCCCAGCAGGCGTTCGGCCCGCTGCGCACCTACCCGACGCAGGAGGACGCGCTCCGCCGCTTCAAGCTGATCCCGCAGCAGGACGGCAACGTTCCCGCCGTCCTCGCCCACATCGCCGAGACCAGCCTCCGCGAGCGCGACCACGGCTGGTCGTGGAAGTTCGACCCGAACGTGTTCCGCGGCCGCACCACGCTCCGGACGCTCACGCTGCCACAGTGCCGGGTCGCGGTGTTCCGGGCCGAGCGCGGGCTCGTGCCTGCCGACATGGGCGAGCTGATCGCCGAGCGGATGGGACGGGTCGTCCCGGTGGTCGAGATCCCGTTCTCGGCGCACCACATCATGATCGACCAGCCGCTCAGCCTGATCACCGGCCTGCGCACGCTGCTCGCCGACTGGACCCACTCCGAGCCGCACAAACCGACCCCCGAGGCCTAACACACGGGTTACCGTCGGGAGATGGGCAAAGACGGCATCGATCTGATCGACGCCCTGCGGAGGGTCGTCGGCGCTGACCGCCTGTTCACTGACCCGCACGAGCTCCGCACGTACGAGTCCGACGGGCTGCTCCAGTACCGCGAGCTGCCCCGGGTGGCGGTGCTCCCCGGTAGCGGCGACGAGGTCCGCGCAATCGTAGAAATCTGCGCAAAAGCGCAAATCCCTTGGGTCGCCCGCGGCGCCGGTTCGGGTCTCTCCGGTGGCGCACTTCCCGTCGCCGACGGCGTCCTCATCGTGTTGACCAGGCTCAACCGCATTCTGGAGGTCGACCTCGACAACGCCAGGGTCTGCGTGGAACCCGGCGTGACCAACGCCGCGGTGTCCGCGGCGGTCGGGCCGGACTTCTTCTATCCGCCGGATCCGTCGTCCCAGATCGTGTGTTCGATCGGCGGGAACGTGGCCGAGAACTCCGGCGGGGCGCACTGCTTCAAGTACGGCTTCACCACGAACTACGTGACCGGGCTGGAAGTCGTGCTCACCGACGGCGAGGTCGTCCACCTCGGCGGCGCCGAACTCGACGCGCCCGGCTACGACCTGCTGGGTGCGTTCGTCGGGTCGGAGGGCACGCTCGGCGTCGCGACGAAGGTCTGGCTGCGCGTGGTGCCGTCGCCGGAGGCGATCCGGACGCTCGTCGCGTTCTTCGACTCGACGCACGCGGCCGGTGAGGCGGTCTCGGAAATCGTGCGGGCCGGTGTCGTGCCCGCGGCCATCGAGATGATGGACGCGGTGACGATCGACGCCGCCGAGCGGATGGCGCACGCGGGGTACCCGGTCGGGCGGGGCGCGGCGCTGCTGGTCGAGCTGGACGGGGCCACGGACGAGTGCGAGGCCCTGTTCGACCAGGTCGTGAAGACTTGCGAGCGGTGCGGGTCGGACGACGTCCGGGTGAGCCGGGACGAGGCCGAGCGGGCACTGTTCTGGAAGACGCGCAAGGCCGCGTTCCCGGCCATGGGCCGGGTGTCGCCGAACTACTTCGTGCAGGACGGGGTCATTCCGCGCACGAAGCTGCCCGAGGTGCTGGAGCGGATCGAGAACCTGGCGTCCGACTACCGGCTGACCGTCGCGAACGTCTTCCACGCCGGGGACGGGAACCTGCACCCGCTCGTCTGCTACGACGGGCGGGTCGAGGGCGAGGCCGAGCGGGCCGAGGAGCTCGCGGGCGCGATCCTGCAGGTGTGCCTGGACGCGGGCGGGTCGATCACCGGTGAGCACGGCGTCGGTGTCGACAAGCGGAAGCACATGGCGAAGATGTTCGCCGCCGAGGACCTGGACGCGTTCCAGCGGCTGCGTTGCGCGTTCGATCCGCCGGGGCTGGCGAACCCGGGCAAGGTGATGCCGACTCCGCGGCTGTGCGGCGAGGTGCCCGGCCCGTACCGGCAGCACCCGATGGAGGCCGCCGGCCTGGCGGAGCGGTTCTGATGTTCACCTCGGTGGCGGAGGCGTCCGCGGTGCTGCGCGCACACGGCGAGGCGGGTACCGCGGTGCGACCGGTGGGCAGCGATTCCCGGGCCGGCTGGGGCGGCGCCGGCGAGGGCACCCCGCTCCACACCACCGGCCTGAACCGGATCGTCGAGCACAACCCGGGCGACTTCACGGCGGTGCTGGAGGCGGGCGTCCCTCTCGCGGAGGCGCAGAAGCAGTTCGCGTCGGCGGGCCAGTGGCTGGCGCTCGACCCGGGATCCACCGGAACGATCGGCGGCCTGGTCGCGACCGCGGACTCCGGACCGGCCCGCCACCGCTACGGCGGCGTCCGTGACCTGGTGATCGGCGTGACGCTGGTGCTCTCCGACGGGACCGTGGCCCGCTCCGGCGGGCGGGTCATCAAGAACGTCGCGGGCTACGACCTCGGCAAGCTGTTCACCGGTTCGTACGGCACGCTCGGGCTGATCGCCGAGGTCGCGGTCCGCCTCCATCCGCTGCCGTCCGGCACCGCGACCGCCACGGCCTCGTTCACCGACCCGTCCGCGCTGGCCGCGGCCGCTGCCGGCCTGTCACGCCGTCCGCTCGAAGCACTTCATCTGGACGCCGCGTGGCGCGCCGGTTCGGGGCGCCTTCTCGTCCGGTTCGGGGGAGTGACGGCCGACGCGCAGGCGTCCGCCGTGGCGTCGTTGTTGTCGGCGGCGGCGGGCGCCTCGGAGGTGGACGTCGTCACCGACGACGAGCCGATCTGGGAGGCCCAGCGGGCCGGCCAGCGGTCGGACGACGGAGTGGTGGCGAAGGTGGCGGGCCGGCCGACGGACCTCGCGCCGATGATCCGGGCGGCCGAGGACGCGGGTGGTGGGCTGGTGGCGCGAGCCGCACTCGGCCTGGCCTGGATCGCGCTTCCCGTGCCGGACGTGGGGGCTCTGCGGGAAGCGCTCGCGCCCCGGTCCGTGACCGTGCTGGACGGCGGAGACCGGGTCGCGGATCCGTGGCCGGCGGTCGAGCCGGGCGCGGCCGCGGTGATGCAGCGGGTCAAGGCGCGGTTCGATCCGGCCCGGATCTTCCGGCCCGGCGCGTTCGTGGGAGGAATCTGATGACGGTGCTGCCCTCGGGGGGAGACCAGCCGGCGCTGCACGGCGCGTCGAGCGGCTGGGACGAGCACCGTCCGCCCGACCCCGAGCTCATCAAGGACTGCGTCCACTGCGGCTTCTGTCTGACGACCTGCCCGAGCTACTCGGTCTTCCAGGACGAGGCCGACTCGCCCCGGGGCCGGATCGTGCTCATGCGCGTAGGTCACGAGGATCCCCTCGGACTCGCGATGCAGACGCACTTCGATCGCTGTCTCGGGTGCATGGCCTGCGTCACCGCCTGCCCCTCGGGGGTGCAGTACGACCGGCTGATCGAGCAGGTCCGGCCGCAGGTGGAGCGCAACGTGCCGCGCTCGCGCGCCGACCGCCTCTACCGCGGGCTGATCTTCGCGCTGTTCACCCACCCCGGCCGGGTGCGGGCGATGGTGCCGGCGCTGGCGCTGCCGGGCCGCCTCGGGGCGCGGCTGGCCCGCCTGGTCCCGAAGACGCGCGTCGGCGCGCTGCTGTCGCTGGCGCCGCCGGTGAAGCTCTCCGCCGCCGTCCGGCAGCTGAACCGCGTGACGCCGCCCGCGCCGGGCGTCGAGCCCCGCGGCCGGATCGCGTTCATGCAGGGCTGCATCCAGCGCGCGCTGTTCGGTGACGTCAACGCGGCGACCGTGCGGGTCCTGGCCGCCGAGGGCTTCGAGGTGCACGCGCCCCGCACCCCGCGCTGCTGCGGCGCCCTGCAACTGCACGGCGGCGTCGAGGAGGACGCGCTGGTGCAGGCCAGGAAGACGATCGCGGCCTACGAGGGCTACGACACGATCGCGGTGAACGTCGCCGGCTGTGGTTCGGCGATGAAGGACTACGGTCACCTGTTCTCCGACGACCCGGCCTGGGCCGCCCGGGCGGCGGCGTTCTCGGCCAAGGTCAAAGACGTCCACGAGGTGCTCGGCGCGATCGAGCCGCAGGCGAAGCGTCACCCGGTCGAGCTGACGGTGGCCTACCACGACGCCTGCCACCTGGCCCACGCCCAGGGCGTCCGGACCCAGCCCCGCGACCTCCTCCGCGGCATCCCCGGGCTCACGCTGGTCGAGCCGGCCGAGTGGGAGATCTGCTGCGGGTCGGCCGGCATCTACAACCTGACCCAGCCCGCCGCCGCGGCGGAACTCGGCGTGCGCAAGGCGAAGAACCTGGCCGCCACCGGCGCGGAGGCGATCGCCGCCGCCAACCCCGGCTGCGCGCTGCAGATCACCGCGCACCTGGAGACGCCGGTGCCGGTCCACCACCCGATGACACTGCTGGACCGATCCCTCCGAGGCCTCTGAGTGCTCTGCCGGGCCCCCAGGGCCCGGTACGGCCCGCCCGGTTCGGCCTCTGAGGTCGGTGCGGCGCCTGAGTACGGTGCTCGCCATGGACGAAGACCTGCGCGCGTCGGCGATCGACCACATCCGCACCGAGGTCGGCCGGGGCTCCGGCACGTTCCTCGACGTCGTGGACAGCACGCTCGAGTACCTCGAGGGCGAAGAGGCCGACCCGGACGAGCTGCGGGCGCTGGCCTGGTCGGTCGCGAGCGACGAGTTCGCGGCCGCGCTCGCCGCGCAGGGCAACTGGCCCGAGCAGACCGACAACGACCGGCTCACCGAGGCGTTCCGCGCGCTCGACGCGGCCGGCATCGTCGCCAGGCAGGACTTCACCTGCTGCCAGAATTGCGGGTTGTCGGAGATCGGCGGCGAGGTGCCCGACCCGGCCGCCGCCCGCGGGTACGTCTTCTACCACCGGCAAGACACCGAATCCGCGGTCGCGGGCCACGGCGTCCACCTCGCCTACGGGCTGTTCGAACGTCCGCCGACCGCGGAGATCGGCAACGAGGTGGCGGCCGCGCTGACCACCGCGGGCCTGGCCGTGGACTGGGACGGCACCACCGCCCGCCGGATCCGCGTCCCGCTCGGCTGGGCCGTGCGCCGGCACGGCCCGCGGGCCGCGTTCCCGGTCTCGCCGGAGCCGGCCCCCGACGTCGAGGTGGAGGTCGCCCAGGGCGGCCGGCACTACTCGATCGGGGGCCCGCACTCGGCCGAGCTGCTGGCGCGGCTCGAGCTGCCTTGGCTCCCCGAAGGCGTGACGCTCCGGATCCAGCCGCTCGACGGCGACCGGACCCCGGTCCTCGTCCGCCGGGAGTTCGACCGTCTCCGGGCGGACGACGGGCGGGTCGCGGGACGTTTCGACGGGCTCCGGCTGCTCCGGCGGGAGCCGGTGGCCGAGCCCGCCGACGAGCCGGAGCTCCTGGAGATCCGTTACGACGACGGCCGCTACCATCACGACCGCCCGATGACGCCGGCCGAGGCCCTGGACGTGCTGCGCGGCATGCCGACGGCAGGCACCTGGTTCTGCGCCAAGGGCCGCAGCGGGGGAATCGTCCAGCTGACCTGGCCCGAGGGCGGGGTCTGGGTCGAGTCGCCGGACGTGGTCACGCAGACCACCACGGGTGCGCACGCGACCCCCGCCGACGCCGAGCGGATGCTCACCGTGCTGGCCCGCGAAGACCGGGTGGCCGTCCACGAGCTGCCCGGCGCGTCCACCGAGAGCTGGTAGTCACACCACGTGCGGCGAGCGCACGTGTTCGAAGATCACGCTCGTGTTGACGTCGGCGACCTCGCGGCGTTCGGTCAGGCGGTCGATGACGAACGCGTAGAGGCCCTCGTTGTCGGGCACCGCGACGTGGACCAGGAAGTCCCACCCGCCCGCGGTCACGAACAGCCCGACGGTCTCCGGAAGCGCGCTCGCCCATTCCCGGAACGCGGTGATCACCGGCCGCGACGGCGGCCGGATCCGCACCGAGATCAGTGCCTGGATCGGCCGCCCGACGGCGGCCAGATCGATCTCGGCCCGGTAGCCCGCGATGACGCCCGCCTCGCGCAGCGCCCGCACCCGCAGCAGCGACGTCGACGGCACGACCCCGACCGCGGCGGCCAGGTCGCGGTTCGTCGCCCGCGCATCGTTTTCCAGTTCCCGCAGAAGAGCACGGTCGATCGCATCAAGCACTGAGGTTTCCCGCTTTCGTCGAACGAAGTTGCACTTCACATCCGAACTGCGCAACGGGAGCCTACTGTTCGCGCCGTGCAACTTCTCGAAGCGAACGACGAGCGGCTCGCGCTCACCACCCGTCAGCAGCGCACGAAGTGGGTCGTGGTCGTCGACCGGGACCTGCCGATCGGGCTGATCGCGAACGCGGCCGCGCTGCTCTCCGCGACCGTCGGGCGGCACCTGCCGGATCTGCTCGGCCCGGCCACCGTCGACGGATCGGGCGCCGAGCACGCGTCGCTGCCGTACGTCGGATGCTCGATCCTGGGCGCGGACGGCGCGGCGGTCCACGCGATCCGCACCAAGGCGGCGACGAAGCCGACGCTCCTGGTCGTCGACGTGCCGCGAATCGCGCAGCAGTCGACCTCGTACGTCGAGTACCAGGCCGCGATGGCGGCCACGCCGCCCGAGGAACTGGCGTACTACGCGGTCGGGCTGGTCGGCCCGAAGAACCAGGTCGACAAGCTCGTGGGCGGTTTGACGCTGCTCCGCTGAGCAGCGACCTCCGCCCGTGACACCGACCGGCCGCTAGCCCGGGGTGAGGGCGACCTTGAGGCCGACGGCGATCAGCGCCGTGCCGGTGACCCGGTCGATCGCGTGGCGGACGGACGGTCGCCGGAGCCAGCCGCGGACGCCGTGCGCGGCCAGGATCAGCGCGCTGAACCACACCATGCCCTCGGCGTTGTGCACCAGTGCCAGCGCGACGCCCATCACCAGGTGCGGGGCGCCCTCGGGCAGGAACTGCGGAATCACGGCCAGGTAGAACGCCCCGACCTTCGGGTTGAGCAGGTTGGTCAGTACCCCGCGGCGCCAGGCCTGCCACGCGGTGGCGCGCCGGTCGTCGTCCGTTTCCGCCTCGGCGCGGTGTTTCCCGAGCGTCGCCCGGATCAGTTGGACGCCGAGCCAGAGCAGATACGACGCGCCGGCGACGCGGAGTGCGGTGTACGCGATCGTCGACGCGGTGAGCAGCGCCGACACCCCGACGGCGGCGGCCACGCCCCAGGCCAGCGCGCCGGTGCCGATCCCGGTCGCGGCGGCGAACGCGGCCCGGCGTCCGCTGACGATCGCGGTACGGAGCACATATGTCGTATCCAGCCCCGGCACGATCGTGAGCAGCGCGGCTACCAGCGCGAACGACACCAGGGCGGAAATCACCGACATGAGGTCATGATGCCTTGTGACCCCGGTCACCCGGGCTCACACCCGGGTGGCCGGGTCTCGTCCCCTGCACGACGAGAGGGGAACGCCATGCACGAGATCGTGGTACTCGGAGCGGGCTACGCGGGGCTGTCGGCGACGATGGGGCTCGCCGGCCGCCTCCGGTCGCGGAGCGACGTCCGGATCACCGTGGTGAACGCCGGTGAGCGGTTCACCGAACGGCTGCGGCTGCACCAGGTGGCGGCCGGGCAGCAGGTCGCGGACCTGCGGATCCCGGACCTGCTGGCGCCGACCGGCGTGGAGCTGGTGCCGGGGTGGGTCACCGGGCTGGACGCGGACGCCTGCGCGGTGCGGATCGACGACGAGCGGGAACTGCCCTACGACACGCTGGTGTACGCGCTGGGTGCGGTGGCCGACACCGGATCCGTGGCCGGTGCGGCCGAGCACGCGTACGCGGTCGACGACGCGGACCTGTTCGCCCGGCGCCTGGCCGGCGCCCGGTCGGTGGTGGTGTGCGGCGGCGGGCTGACCGGCGTGGAAGCCGCCGCGGAGATCGCGGAGTCCCACCCGGCGGTCGACGTGACGCTGGTCGGCCGAACCGGGCCGGGGACGAATCTGGGCCCGCGGGCGAAGGCCCACCTCGACCGTGCGCTGGCCCGGCTGGGCGTGTCGGTCCGGTCCGGCGCGGACGTCACGGCGATCGGGCCCGAGGGCGTGACCGTCGACGGCCACGAGCTGATCCGGGCCGACGCGGTGCTCTGGACCAGCGGGGTCCGGGTGTCGCCGTTGGCGGCCGAGGCAGGGCTGGACGTGGACGACCGCGGGCGGATCGTGACCGACCCGGCGCTGCGGTCGGTCTCGCACCCGCAGGTGTACGCGATCGGCGACGCGGCGGCGATCCGGCAGCCGTACGGGACCGTGCACGGGACCTGCCAGAGCGGGATGCCGACCGGGGCCTACGCGGCCTGGGCGATCGCGCGGGCGCTCGGCGGCAAGCCGGGAAAGCCGTTCCGGTTCGGCTATCTCCACGTGCCGATCAGCCTCGGACGCCGGGACGCGGTCGTCCAGTTCACCCACCCGGACGATTCGCCGAAGCGCCTGGCGCTGACCGGGCGGGCAGCGCGCTGGTACAAGGAGACGGTGAGCTCCGCGCCGTGGCCGACGTTCGGCCGGACGGTGGCGGCTCCGTCCGTGACGATGCTCGGCTGGCGGCGAGGAGGCCGTTACACGCGATGACCTCGACGTCGAGCTTCGGGGAACACCGCGACCTGCTGTTCTCGGTCGCGTACCGGATTCTCGGCAGCGCGGCCGACGCCGAGGACGTGATGCAGGACGCGTGGCTGAAGTGGTCGGCGGCCGACCGGTCGCTGGTCGCGGATCCGCGCGCCTACCTGGTGCGGATCGTGACGAACACGGCGATGGACCGGCTGCGGTCGGCCCGGGCCCGGCGGGAGACCTACGTCGGGCCCTGGCTGCCGGAGCCGATCCTGACCGCTTCCCCGGACCCGGCCTCCCTGGATCCGGCCTCCCCGGATCCGGCCGAGGTCGCGGAGTCGGTTTCGGTGGCGCTGCTGGTCGTGCTGGAGAGCCTGAGCCCGCTGGAGCGGGCCGTGTTCGTGCTGCGGGAGGCGTTCGGCTTCGACTACGCCGAGATCGCCGACGCGGTGGGGCGCTCGGCCGGGGCGGTACGGCAGGCGGGCGTGCGGGCCCGTGCGCACGTGTCGGATCGGCGGCCCCGGTTCCCGGCCACCCGGGCGCGGCACCGGGAGGTGACCGAGCGGTTCTTCGCCGCGGCGACCGGCGGCGACCTCAACACGCTGATGGAACTGCTCGCACCGGACGTGACGCTCTGGACCGACGGCGGTGGCAAGGTCCGGCAGGCGATGCGGCCGGTGGCCGGGGCCGAGCGGGTCGCGGCCTGGTTCGCCGGCGTGGCCACGCGTCCGTACGAGGGCGTGCACCCGGCCGAGATGGCGGCCGAGGTCGTGGACCTCAACGGCGCACCCGGGGTCGTGTTCCGGGGCGCCGGGCGGGTGATCGGGACGCTGACGCTGGACCTCGGCGACGACGGCCGGATCGCCGCGATCCACAACGTGGCCAACCCCGACAAACTCGCCGCGGTAGCCACCCGCGAAGTCCACCCGGTGTGAGGGGTCACAGGGGCCACGGCACACTTCACCGGTCGCGATAGGGTCGGTCGGCAGTGTGAACGGAGGGACGGACGCGATGGTCAAGCCGGTCGAGCCTCAGCCGGTTCTTACCCCGCTCACCGAGGCGGCGCTGTTTCTCGTGCTGGTGATCCGCGACGGCGGCGAAGACACCGTGCGCGACGTGGTGCCCGACATCGCGGGCATCGGACGCTCGGTCGGGTTCCGCTCGCCGGAGGGTGACCTGAAGGTCGTGGCCGGCTTCGGCTCGGACGCCTGGGACCGGCTGTTCGGCGGTCCCCGCCCGGCCGAGTTGCACCCGTTCGCCGCGCTCGACGGGCCCCGCCACCACGCGCCGTCGACGCCGGGCGACCTGCTGCTGCACGTCCGCGCCCGCCGGATGGACCTCTGCTTCGAGTTCGCCACCCAGCTGATGAAGCGGCTGAAGGACGCGGTCGAGGTCGTCGACGAGACCGCGGGCTTCCGCTACTTCGACCAGCGCGACCTGATGGGCTTCGTCGACGGCACCGAGAACCCGACCGGTGCGGCCGCACTCGACGCGGCGGCGATCGGCGACGAGGATCCGGACTTCACCGGTGGCAGCTACGTGATCGTGCAGAAGTACCTGCACGATCTCGACTCCTGGAACGCGTTGCCGGTCGAGGCGCAGGAGCACGTGATCGGCCGGACGAAGCTCGAGGACATCGAGCTCCCGGACGACGTGAAGCCGCCGGACTCGCACGTCGCGCTGAACACGATCGAGGACGAGGACGGCAACGAGCTGCAGATCGTCCGCGACAACATGCCGTTCGGGTCCATCGCGGCCGGAGATTTCGGCACGTACTTCATCGGCTACTCGAAGACGCCGTCGATCACCGAGCAGATGCTCAGGAACATGTTCCTCGGCCGGCCGCCGGGAGTCACCGACCGGATCCTCGAGTTCTCGTCCGCGGTCACCGGCAGCCTGTTTTTCGTCCCCAGCGCCGACTTCCTGGACGACCCGCCGGGGCCGCCCGCGCCGGGCGCGCCCGTGGAAGCGGAAACCCCCACCGACGACGGATCGCTGCGCATCGGCAGCCTCAAGAGGAGCACCGCACCGTGAACAACCTGTATCGCGAGCTCGCGCCGATCTCCGACGCCGCCTGGGCCGACCTCGAGACCGAGGCCCGCCGGACGTTCACCCGCCACGTGGCCGCCCGCCGGGTCGTCGACGTGCTCGGTCCGTCCGGCGAGGAGCTGTCGGCCGTCGGCACCGGTCACCTGTCCGACCTCGTCGCACCGGCCGAGGGTGTGCGGGCCCGTAGCCGGGTCGTGCAGCCGCTGGTCGAGTTCCGGGTCCCGTTCGTCGTCGACCGGCAGTCGGTGGACGACGTGGAGCGCGGCGCCAAGGATGCCGACTGGCAGCCGGTCAAGGACGCCGCGAAGGCGCTGGCGTTCGCGGAAGACCGGGCGATCCTCGACGGGTACACGGCGGCCGGCATCGTCGGCGTGCGGCCGGGCAGCACGAACGCGAAGATCGCGCTGCCCGACGACGTCCGGGAGTACCCCAACGCGGTCGCGCAGGCGATCTCGTCGCTGCGCCTGGCCGGGGTCGACGGGTCGTACAGCCTGCTGCTCTCGGCCGAGGCCTACACCGCGGTCGCCGAGACCGCCGACCACGGCTACCCGATCCACGAGCACATCGCCCGGGTGCTCCGCGACGGCGAGATCATCTGGGCGCCGGCCATCGAAGGCGCGGTCGTGCTGTCGACCCGCGGGGGCGACTACGAGCTGCACCTCGGCCAGGACGTGTCGATCGGGTACCTCTCGCACGACGCGAACTCGATCGAGCTGTACTTCCAGGAGTCGCTGACGTTCCTGGTGCAGACCGGGGAGGCCTCGGTCGACCTCACCGCGTGACCGCGAACGTCGCGGGCACCCGCAGGTCCATCCCCCATTCTGGCGCCCCGCGCCGGCGCGAGGGCTCGGTCTGAAGCGCGCGGCCGGCCAGAACACCGTGGTCGATCAGGACCGAAGTGCCGGCCCGCGCCGTTCCCGGACGGTGCGGCGCGGGCCGGTGGCTCAGCAACCCTCAGCAACCCTCAGGCGTGTTCAAGACGCATACTCCTCGCGCAGCTTCCCCTTGACCAGCTTCCCGGTCGGCGTCCGCGGAAGAGCGTCGGTGAACTCGATCCGGCGCGGGACCTTGAAGCCGGCCAGCCGCGCCCGTGCGAACTCGGCGATCGACTCCCGGGTCTCGTCCGAGGCGTCCCCCGAGGAGACGAGCTCCACCACCGCCAGCACGGACTCGCCGAACTCCGGATCCGGCACCCCGATCACCGCCGAGTCCAGCACCAGCGGGTGCTGCAGCAGCACGTCCTCGATCTCCTGCGGGTAGATGTTCACCCCGCCGGAGATGATCGTGAACGCCTTGCGGTCGCTCAGGAACAGGTAGCCCTCGTCGTCGACGTAGCCCACGTCGCCGACCGTCGTCCACGTCGGGTGGGCCGGGTGCTGCGCGCTGCGGGTCTTCTCCGGGTCGTTGTGGTAGCTGAACGGCAGGTCGTCGCGCTCGAAGTAGATCAGCCCGGGCCGGCCGTCGGGCAGGATGTTGCCGTCGTCGTCGCAGATCCGCGGGACGCCGATCATCGGCCGGCCGACCGCACCCGGATGCTTGAGCCACTCTTCGGACCCGATGAACGTGCCGCCCGCACCCTCGGTGGACGCGTAGTACTCCTCGAGGATCGGCCCCCACCACTCGATCATCGAGCGCTTCACCTCGACCGGGCAGGGCGCGGCCGCGTGGATCGCGGTCCGGTGGGAGCTCAGGTCGAAGCCGCCGCGGATCGAGACCGGCAGCCGCAGCATCCGGACGAAGTGCGTCGGCACCCACTGGCTGTGCGTCACGCGGTGGTGGGCGATGGCCCGGATCGCGCGCTCGGCGTCGAACGACGGCATCACGACGACCGTGCCGCCGAGGCTGGTGACGACCATTCCGAACCGCAGCGGCGCCGCGTGGTACAGCGGCGCGGGAGACAGGTACACGGAGTTCCGGTCGAACCCGTACAGCGGCCCGAACACCCCGACGTACGGGTCACCGGGCTCGTGGACCTGGCGGTCGGGCAGGACGGGTTTGATGCCCTTCGGTCGTCCGGTGGTGCCCGACGAGTAGAGCATGTCGCCGCCGCGGGGCTGGTCCGCGGCCGGCTCGGGGGAGGCCGCGGCGAGGAACTCCTCGTAGCCGGCGTAGTCGGGGTCGGGCCCGCCCCCGATCAGTACCCGGGTGTGCAGCGCCGGCACGTCGTTCTCCGCCAGCGGCTTCAGCCCCGCCGACACGACCAGCGCCGAGGCGCCGCAGTCGGCCAGGATGTAGGCGACCTCGGGCTTCGCCAGGTGCCAGTTGACCGCGGTCAGGTAGAGCCCGGACCGTAAGCAGGCCCAATACACCTCGAACACGCGCGGGCTGTTCTCGGTCAGCAGCGCGACGACGTCCCCCGGACGCAACCCGGCCGCGGTGAACGCGTTGGCCAGACGGACGGACCGGTCCTCCAGCTGGGCGTACGTGAGGATCTCGCTGTCGTCCTCCATCACGACGGCGGGCTTGTCGGGGGAGGAGGCGACAAAGGCTCCTGGGTACACGGGCAACACCTCGCGCGATCAGACGGTCGAGCCGTGGCCCAGGCATCGTGACGCGCACCACAGGTCCCTGTCGAGAGTCCCGGTTGACTTTGCTGCCCTCTCCGCGTCCGGAATCAGGGTTTGCGGGCGCGGAAGCGAAAGCTGCCGGTGCCCTTCGAGACCTCGGCCGTCCCGAAACCGGCGGCCGTGAGGCGGTCCGGCAGGCGGTCCGGGTCGACGGTGACGTTCGTGTCGCCGAGGTGCAGGAAGCGGAAGCGGGCACTGGTCGTGCTGTCCGATCCCGCGAACAGACCGCCCGGCCGGAGCACCCGGCAGGCCTCGGCGAACAGCCGGTCCTGGGCCGCGGCCGAGGGCACGTGGTGCAGCATCGTGAAACAGACGACCCCGTCGAACGAGTCGTCCGGGAACTCCAGCGCGGTGGCGTCGCCGGTGACGATCGTCGCCCGGCCGCCGAACTCCCGGCGCAGCCGGTCGGCCGAGCCCGGGTCGACCTCGACCGCGGTCAGGTGCGGCACGTTCCCGACCAGAACGCGGGTCGTGGCGCCGAACCCGGGCCCGATCTCCAGCACGTCCCGGCCGAGCTCGACATCCTTCAGTGCCCAGGGCAGGAGCAGGTCCCGGACCTTCGCGGCCCACTTGTCGGAGCTGCACAGCGTGCGGTGCATCCAGTTCATCGGCATGGAGGGACGCTACGGCCGGTGGGTTCACGGCCGCGATGCGCTAGCTTGCCAAGTCATGTCGCGTACTGGCCACCGGATCGCCTGGGACACCGCTCCCGGGGCGGTCGTCGTCGGTGACTTCGAACTCGCCGGCGGCCAGTGGTTCCCGCCGCACCGGCACTCGGTGCACCAGCTGGTCTGGTCACGGTCGGGCGTCGGCAGCGTCCGGATCGAAGACTCGACCTGGTTCCTGCCGCCGACGCTGGCGCTCTGGATCCCGGCCGGGACCGTGCACTCCACCGGCGCGGTGGACCCGGCGTTCACCCGCAGCCCCTACTTCCTGCCGGAGCGGTGCCCGGTGGACTGGCCGGAGCCCACCGTCGTCGGGGTCTCCCAGCTGCTGGCGTCGCTCATCGACCACCTGGCCGACTTCGGGCTCGCGGCCGAACAGCGCCTCCGCGCCGAGGCGGTGGTGTTCGACATGCTCCGTCCTCTCGCGATCGTGACCCTTCCGCTTCCGATGCCGTCGGACGCCAGGGCCGCGGCGGTGGCGTCGGCCCTGATCGACGATCCGGCCGACGTCCGGACGCTCGATCAGTGGGGTCTCGTGGTCGGTGCGAGCGCACGGACCCTGCGCCGGCTGTTCCTGGACGGCACCGGGCTCTCGTTCGGACGGTGGCGGACGCACGCCCGGCTGCGGTCGGTGATGCCGGTGCTGGCCGCGGGGCTGCCGGTGGCCGCGGCGGCCCGGCGAGCCGGGTACGGGTCGCCGAGCGCGTTCGTGGCGGCGTTCCACCGGACGGTGGGGGTGGCGCCCGGGACATACTTCGGGCGTGAGCGAACCTGAACCTGACCTCGTGCGCGGCGGCTTCGAACTCGTGGGCGACGTGGAACCTCTCTGGAAGGCACTGCACCAGCACCATCAGCTGTGCCTGCCGGGTTTCGCCTATCACCCGGACGAGACGTCCTGGAACAACCGGCGCGACGAGTACCGGCGCTGGCTCGCCCGGCCGGACTCGTTCGTGCTGGTCGCCTACGCCGGCGGAGCCGCCGTCGGGTACGCGCTGGTGGAGGTCGTCGACGGGCCCGACGACACCTGGGTGACCGGCGACCGCGTGGCGGTGCTGCAGTCGCTGTCGATCGCCGAGAGCTTCCGCGGCCGGGGCCTCGGAACGGTGCTCGCCGAGCGCGTCGAGGCCGAGCTGGACGCGCGCGGCGTCCACGACGTGATGATCGACGTCGTCGAGGGCAACACCGGCGCCGAACGCTTCTACGAGCGCCGCGGCTACCGGCGGGTGATGAGCATCTACGCGAAGTTCTCGGGCTGATCGGCCGCCGGCCGGGGGAGTGAGCCGGTCGCGAGGAGCTGGGTGTGGATCTGTTCCAGCGCGGTGGTGAGGCCGGGCACCAGCGCCGGATCCACGCCGTCGAAGAACATCCGGCGGACCAGGGCGACGTGGCCGGGGGCGGCGCCGGTGAGCACCGCGCGGCCGGCCTCGGTCAGCACCGCGTCGGTGGCCCGTCTGTCCTCGGTGGACGCGGCCCGCTCGATCAGGCCCCGGGTCGCCATCCGCTGCAGGTGGTGCGAGAGGCGGCTGCGCTCCCAGCCGATCAGGGCCGCCAGCGCGGTGATCCGCAGCCGCCGGCCGGGCGCCTCCGACAGCGCGTTCAGCACGTCGTAGTCCGAGAGCGACAGGTCGCTGTCGGCCAGCAGCTGACGGTTCATCTCGTAGTTCAGCCGCAGCATGACCCGCATGTACGCGAGCCACGTCCGCTGTTGCCCGGGATCGAGCCACTCGGCATTACGTGACATGTCATGTATTCTCGCAGGTATGTCCAGAGCTGTGGTGTTGCCGGGATACGGTGCGGCCGACGTGTTGGTCGTCTCCGACGTCGAGGTGCCGGAGCCGGGTGACGGCCAGATCCGCCTGCGGGTCCGCGCGGCCGGCGTCGGGCCGACCGACCTCGAGATCCGCCGCGGCGCCCTGCAGCAGGCGTTCCCGCTGACGTTCCCGGCGGTGCTGGGCTTCGAGGCGGCCGGTGTCGTCGACGCGGTCGGGCCGGGCGTCACCGGCGTCCGGGCGGGCGACGAGGTCGCGGCCCTCCTGCCCCGCCTCGGCGGCTACGGCGAGTACGTGCTCGCGTCGATCTGGGCGCCGAAGCCCGCGGCGGTCGGCTGGGCCGACGCGGCCGCGCTCCCGGCGTCGGCCGAGGCCGCGGTCGGGATCGTCCGCCAGACCGGGGTGACGGCCGGTGACACGGTGCTGGTCCTCGGCGGTGGCGGCTCGGTCGGGCTGATCGCCGTGCAGCTCGCGGTCGCCGCCGGGGCGCGGGTGCTCTCGGTCGTCGGCGCGCGTGACGAACGGTTGACCGCCGAGATCGGCGCGGAACCGATCCGCTACGACCGCGGCCTCGCCGCCCAGGTCGGCGCACCCGTCGACGTCCTGCTGGACGCCGCCGGGCACGGCCTGGCCGAGGCAGTGACGCTGGTCGAGCACCCGGAACGGGCGATAACGCTGGCGGGCCACACCGCCGGGGTCCGGTTCTCCGCGCCGACGCCCGACCGCGCGCCGGACGCGCTCGACGTCACGCTTGCGCTGCTCGCATCCGGTGACCTCCGGCTCCGCGACCGGCGCGAGTTCCCGCTGGACGACGCGGCGGATGCCCACGCTGCGCTGGAGGGCGGCCTGCGCGCGAAAGTGGTACTGCTCAGCTGAAGCGGGGCAGCACGTCCTTCTGCCAGGCGGCGAAAAACGCGTCCTGGTCGGAGCCGATCTGCTGGACGTACACCTCGTCGAAGCCCGCGTCGACGTACTGCTGCACCGACTTCGCGTGCGCGTCGAGGTCGGGCCCGAGCGGCAGCGGCGAGGAGTCGATGATCTCCTCGGTGATCAGCTCCGACGCCTGCTCGAACAGGAGCGGGGTCGCCAGCTCCTGGGCCAGCTGCCCGGGCAGCTGCTCGTTCGGCCAGAGCCGGTGCACGGTCTTCACCGCGGACGCCCGGTCGGGCGCGTAACAGACCTTCATCCCGCCCTGGATCGGTCCCTTCCCGCCGGCCTCGCGGTAGGTCTCGACCAGCGAGGAATCCGGCTGCGTCGTGCAGAGCCCGTCGCCGATCTCGGCGGCCAGCGAGGCCGCCTGCGGACCGAACGCCGACACGTAGATCGGCACCGGCTGCTCCGGCAACGTGTAGATCCGGGCGTTCTCCACCGCGTAGTACTCGCCGTGATGCGTGACGATCTTCCCTCCGTGCAGTTCACGGATGACCGCGACTGCCTCCTCGAGCATCTCCTGGCGCACTCCGGCCGGCGGCCACGCGTCCCCCAGGATGTGTTCGTTGAGAGCCTCGCCTGAGCCGACGCCGAGCACGAAACGGCCCTGCAGTTGCACCGCGGCCGTGGCCGCGGCCTGGGCGATGATCGCCGGATGGATCCGGACGGTCGGGCAGGTGACGGCCGTGGTGACCGGCAGTGACGTGGCCTCCGACAGCGCGCCGATCACCGACCAGACGAACGGGCTCTGCCCCTGCTCGCCGTTCCACGGATGGAAGTGGTCGGAGATCCAGAGCCGGGTGAAGCCAGCCTGCTCGGCCTTCCGCGCCTGATCAACCAGCTCACGGGGGCCGAACTCCTCGCAGGACAGGAAGTATCCGATGCTCACCATGGCCGTCGGTTGCCCGCTGCGGCGCGGTTGACACCCGGAGTTTGAAGCGGTTTCCCCCGGGCAACCGCTCGCGTCCGCACTGCACCGCTGCCCCTGGAGTGACCGCATGCCTGCTCGTCCCCGCAAGAACCCCGACCAGGCCGCGCCGAAGCCGGTCAGCCCGACCGGCCGCACCGAGCGCGAACACCTGCTCGGCGGCGACCCGCGCGCGCAGGCGGGAGACCACCTGACGACCGCACAGGGCCTCCGGCTCTCCGACACCGACCACTCGCTCAAAGCCGGTCCGCGCGGACCGTCGCTGCTCGAAGACCACCACCTGCGCGAGAAGATCACCCACTTCGACCACGAGCGGATCCCGGAGCGGGTGGTCCACGCCCGCGGCGCGGCCGCGCACGGCAGGTTCGTCGCCTACGGCAACGCGGCCTCCGCCACGAAGGCGGGATTCCTGGCCGAGAAGGGCAAGGAGACCGACGTCTTCGTGCGGTTCTCCACCGTGCTGGGCTCCCGCGGGTCCGCGGACACGGTGCGCGACACCCGGGGGTTCGCCACCAAGTTCTACACCGACGAGGGGACGTTCGACCTGGTCGGAAACAACATCCCGGTGTTCTTCATCCAGGACGCGATCAAGTTCCCGGACATCATCCACGCCGGCAAGCCGCACCCGGACCGCGAGATCCCGCAGGCACAGTCCGCGCACGACACGTTCTGGGACTTCGTCTCGCTGCACACCGAGGCGACGCACCACGTGTTCTGGAACATGTCCGACCGGGGCATCCCGCGCTCGTACCGGACGATGGAGGGCTTCGGCGTCCACACGTTCCGGCTGGAGAACGCGGACGGGGAGACGTGCCTGGCGAAGTTCCACTGGAAGCCGATCGCCGGGGTGCACTCGCTCGTCTGGGAGGAGGCGCAGATCGCCGCCGGTGTCGACCCGGACTACCACCGCCGCGACCTGGCCGACTCGATCGAGAACGGCGCGTTCCTCGAGTACGAGCTCGGGCTGCAGTTGCTTCCGGACTCCCCGGAGGAGACGTTCGAGGGCATCGACCTGCTCGACCCGACCAAGCTCGTCCCGGAGGAGCTCGCGCCGGTGCAGCTCGTCGGCAAGCTGACGCTGGACCGGAACCCGACGAACTACTTCGCCGAGACCGAGCAGGTCGCGTTCCACCTCGGGAACCTGGTTCCCGGCATCCACGTGACGAACGACCCGCTGCTGCAGGGCCGCCTGTTCTCGTACGTCGACACCCAGCTCACCCGGCTGGGCGGCCCGAACTTCCCGCAGCTGCCGATCAACCGGCCGCACACCGAGGTCAACGACAACCTCCGGGACGGGATGCACCAGACCGCCGTGCACCGGGGGCTGGCGCCCTACCTGCCGAACTCGATCGACGGAGGCGGCCCGCTGACGACGGACGGATACGTCGAGGTGCCGCGGCCGATCGCCGGGCAGGCGGTCCGGGAGAACCCGGCGTCGTTCGACGACCACTTCAGCCAGGCCGCGCTGTTCTACCACTCGCTGTCGGCGGTGGAGCAGGTGCACATCGCCGAGGCGTTCACGTTCGAGCTGGGCAAGTGCTACGAGCAGGCGATCAAGGAGCGGGAGCTCGAGGTGCTCGCGAAGGTCGACACGGCGCTGTGCGAGACGGTGGCCGCCGGGCTGGGGCTGCCCGCGCCGACGGGCAAGCCGGTGACCCACGGGGAGATCTCGCTGGTGCTGTCGCAGATTCCGCCGGGTCCCGGGCCGATCACCGGGCGGATCGTCGGCGTGGTCGCCGGGCCGGGCGCCGACCTCGGTGGGATCGAGGCGCTGCGGACCGCGATCGAGGCCGAAGGTGCGGTGCTGCGGGTGATCGCCCCGCAGGGCGGGATCCTCGGCAAGGGCAAGAACAAGCAGGTCGTCGAACGGACGTTCGTCACCGCGCGGTCGATCGAGTTCGACGCGGTCGTGGTGGCGTCCGGCGTGGCCGAGACGCCCGACGCGGGTGACATCAAGGCGCGGATCCTGCTGCTGGAGGCGTTCCGGCACTGCAAGGTGATCGGCGCGTGGGGCGACGGGGCGAAGGTGCTCGCGGGTGCCGGGATCAGCGGTCCGGGCGTCCTGCTGGCGGATTCGGCGGACGCCGACTTCGCCGCGGCGTTCGTGCGGAACGTCGGTCTGCACCGGGTGTGGGAGCGTGCCGACGCCGTGATGGCGTCGCAGGTCCCGCCGGCCTGAGCCGATCGGGGGCGCGGCCGCACGCCGGCCTGAGCCGATTGGGGCGCGGCCGCACGGCCGCGCCCCGGGACGCCGGTCACGCCGGCGGCGGTACCCGCAGGGCCTCGATCAGCGCCGTGGTGAGCGGCGATCCGAACGTGCGGTAGGCCGAGGCATGGCGGCGGGCCTCGGGAGACCGGCACCAGCGCCACACCGACGGCAAGTCGTCCAGGGCGTCGGCGCCCAGCACCGCGGGCCAGCCGAGCGCCCGGGCCTGGGCCGTCACCTTGGCCCCGCCGTCGACCGGGTCCACCGCCAGCACGGGGACGCCTGCCTGCAGGCCCAGTACCAGGCCGTGCAGCCGGGTCGTGACCACGGCATCCAGGCGGGTGAGCGCGGACCGGAGCTGGCCCGGGGTCTCGAAGAGGCGCCAGTCGTGAGCGTCCAGGCGGGTGTCGAGCGGGATCCGGGCGACGTCGAGCCCGGCGAGCCAGGCCGTGATCGCCGTGATCGCCGCGGCGTGCCGTCGCCGGACGCCGTACTCGTGCTGACCGTCGGTGACGATCACACCGACTACGGGTACGGCGTCCGGCTCCGGGGCCTCGAGCGCCAGGTCGGGCCGCGGGTCGAGCCCCGGCCCGTCGCGGGGGATGACCAGGTCGAAGCCGGTCACGGCCGGGTCGGCCGGGTCGAGTACCGAGACGCCGACGGCGATCCGGTGGCACCGCGCGAAGCGGGCGTGGAGCTCCGGCAGCGGTGCCGGTGGCGTGCTGTGCAGTGGCCCGCAGGCGAACACGACGACGTCGTAGTCGTGCGGGTCGGCGTCGTCGAGATGCAGCGCCGCGGCCCGGAACCCCGGCGACCAGGCCACGTCGTACGGCCGCCCCAGCGTGTCGAGCGCGCTGGTCACGGCGCCGGCCGCGAGCACGTCGCCGGCCGTCGCCTCCCCGTGCAGGAAGCTGAACCACCCGGTGACGAGCGTCTTAGCCGACATAGGACCGGGCTCCGGACGCCCGCTGCGGTGCCTCCAGCGCGCGCAGGCCCCGCTCCACGTGCGGCGGCGCGGCCCGGCGTTCACGCAGCACCCACGGCAGCCCTTCGAGCGCGTCGGCGAAGGCCAGCAGCGACGTGCGGTCTCTCGGCACGGTGGCCGCCAGGAACGCGCTCCGGCGCAGCGCGCGGCCGGCCGGGCGGCGCAGCCAGGTGAACCACAGCGTGTTCCGGATCCCGTGCCGGCGCCGCAGCGTCGCGTCCCGGGCCGGCGACGGACGGTGGTGCACGGTCAGGTGCTCCCCGTACACCAGCCACCAGCCCGCCGCCGATAGGTCCGCCGCCAGCAGCTCCTCCTCGCCGCCGAGCCACAACCGGGGCGAGAACCCGCCGGCCGCCCGGAACGGCTCGAGCCGCACCACGGTCGCCCCGGCCAGGAACGACCCGAGCGCGGGTCCCGGCAGCCACGGCGGCCGGGGCACCGGCGACTCCCGCAGTTCCGGCACGATCGGGTCTTCGGACACCTCGCCGGCCGAATGCACCAGAATCCGCGCGGTCACGGCCGCGACCAGCGGATGGGCGTCCAGCAGATCGGCCGCGGCGGGCAGGGACGCCGGCTCCCACCAGGTGTCGTCGTCACAGAACGCCAGATACGGCGTCGTGACCTCGCGCGCGGCGAGGTTCCGCCCGCACGCCCCGAGGTTCCGGCCCGGCCGCAGCAGCCGCACGTCCGGGTACTCGCGGGCGACCATCGCGGCGGTGCCGTCCGTGGAGCGGTTGTCCACGACGATCACCGGCGGCCGTTCCGGCAGCGCCGTCAGCCGGTCGAGCGTGTGCCGGAGCTCGTCGCGTCGGTTGTGCGTGATGACCGCGACCGTCGTCCGTCCGTCGTTCATGATTCCCCTCAGAGCAGCGACAATTCGTTCTCGACGCGACCCGGAAGCCGTCGGCGGTAGCGCAGCGCGGCCGGAAGCTTGGGCAGCAGCGCCGCGACCGCCCGGCGGGCCTCGGAGTCGCGACCGGCGTGCCGGGCCAGTGCCGCGGTGTCCGCGGCCACCACCGGCCAGGGCCGTCTCAGCCAGGTCGTGAGCAGCGCGTTCCGGCGCACCCTGGCGACCCGCCCGGGCCGCCCGCCGGCGTCCGGATGGTGGTGCGCGACCACCTCCGGGCAGTACGCGACCCCCCAGCCGGCGGCCGCCAGGTCGAGCGCGAGCAGCGTCTCCTCGGCGCCGAAGTGCAGCAGCCGCGAGAAACCGCCGACCTGCAGGAACGCCGAGCGGCGCACGATCGAGGCGCAGGCCAGGAACCCGAGCACCGACGGGCCGGGCAGATCGGCGGCCGTCCCCAGTGGCGACGAAGCCAGCACGGCGTTCAGCGGATCCGGCTCGTCCGCCGGGCCGACGAGCGTGCGCCCGGCGATCAGCCCGAGCCGCGGATGGTCCCGGAACAACCGCTCCGCCGCGGAGACCGCGCCCGCCGACCACCACGAATCGTCGTCGCTGAACGCCACGAACGGCGTCCCCACCGCACGCACCCCGACGGTCCGGGCCACCGCTCCCAGGTTCCGCGCCAGCCGGATCACCCGCACCCCGGGTTGCCGGGCCGTCACCGCGTCCGCGGTACCGTCCCGCGACGCGTTGTCGACCACGACGACCGGCGGCCGCTCCGGCAGCGCGGCCAGCCGCTCCAGGGTGGCCAGGGTGCGCTCCCGGCGGTCGCGCGTGATGACCACGATCCCGGTCGAAGTCATGCGACGGCTCCGGCCGGTACGCCGAGGTTCCCGAGCTCCTCCAGCACGTCGTCGATCCCGACGCGAAGCAGGCGGACGTCGGCGGTAGCGCCGTGCGCGTTGCCGGGACGGAGCTCGGAGGGATCGTCGGGGCGCCAGAGGATCCGGTGCGCGTACGACGCCGGAGGACCCCAGAGCGCCGGGGAGACCGGTCCGAACAGGACGACCGAGGGCGTGCCGAGGGCGGACGCCAGGTGCGCGATCCCGGTGTCGCCGACCACCACCGCCCTGGCCGCCGAGATCAGCGAGAGCAGCTCGGAGAACGGCAGATCCCCGGCGCCGCCCACCACCGAACCGGAGAGGCCGGCCCGCGCCGCGACCGCCTCGGCCAGCGGCCGCTCGCCCCGGCCCGCGGTGATCACGACCGGGACGTGCGCCCGCGCGAGGGCCCCGGCCACGGCGGCGAACCGCTCGGGCGGCCAGCACCGGGCTCCGGCGTCCGCGCCCGGGTGGATCACGACCGGGCCCGCACCCGCCGGTCCGGGGCCGGACGGCAGCTCGATCCGCAGGTCGGACGGGTCGCAGGCGATTCCGTACCACTCGAGCATGCGGCACCACCGCACGCGCTCGTGCTCGTCGTCGCGCCACCTCGGCCCGTCGAACCCCGGCCGGGCCCAGCCCAGCAGTCCCCCCGGGTCCAGTGCCCGCAGCACCGCCCGGCTCGGCAGCCCGTTGCCGTGCAGGTCCACCGCGACGTCCGGCGGGGGCCCGTCCCAGTCCAGCCGGGCCGGCACCGCTCGATCCGGCGCGACCGTCGGCAGCACCCGGTCGACCACGCCGGTCGCCGTCACCACGTCCGCGAACCGGGCCGGCGCGGCCAGCACGATCTCCGCGCCCGGGAGCGCCCGGCGCAGGCCCCGCAGCGCCGGTACCGCGGTCAGCAGGTCACCGAGCCCGAGCGCCCGCAGAACCAGCACGCGGGTGCTCATCCGGCGACCGCCCGCTCGAGCAGGCCGGTCGTCGAGCGTCCGTCCAGGTACGGCAGCACCATTGCCTCACCGCCCCACGACCTCACCGCCGCCGCTTCGGGCAGTGAGTCCACGGTGTAGTCGCCGCCTTTGACCCACCGGTCCGGGCGCAGCTGCGCCAGGACCTGCTCCGGGGTGTCTTCGGAGAACACGACGACCGCGTCGACCGACGCCAGCCCGGCGAGCACCGCGGCCCGGTCGGCGGCCGGGTTCAGCGGACGCCCCGCCCCCTTCAGCCTGGTCACCGACTCGTCGGAGTTGAGCAGCACGATCAGGCAGTCGCCGGCCCGCCGGGCGGCGTCCAGCAGGCCCACGTGACCGGCGTGCAGCAGGTCGAAGCAGCCGCCGGTCGCCACCACTGTCCCGCCCCGGGCCCGCACCGCGGTCGCCAGGTCGAGGGCCGCGTCCAGCGTCCCGATCGGAGTGACCGGCGCCGGTGCCGCCGGCCACGCGCCCGCGCCCCCGGCGTCCACGAAGGCCGTCGCGGACGCCACCGCGCGGGTCACCGCCTCCTCGGGCAGCGCACCGTCGGCGAGCGCCACGGCCGCCGTCGCCGCGAAACAGTCACCGGCTCCGCAGGGGTCACCGGACGCCCCGAACGGCGCCGGGATCAGCATCGGCGACGCGGTACCGCGGCTGAGCATCGCGCCCCGCGCCCCCATCGTCACCACCACCGACGCGGCGCCCCACGCCGACGCCAGCGACGACGCGGACCGACCGGCCGCCTCGGCCGCGTTCGGGGTCGCCAGCCGGACCCCCGGCACCGGGTCCGGCCCGCGCGGATGCGGATCCCACAGCATCGGCACCGACCCGGCCACCGCGGCCAGCTCCGGGCGCAGCGCCGCGGCGACCCCGCGTCCGTAGTCGGCCACGACTACCCCGGCCGCCGCCCGGAGAACCGCCGCCACCCCGGCGTCCGGACCGGGCACCGGGACGCCGTCGCCGCGATCCAGCCGCAGCACCGGACGCCCGCCGGCCAGAACGCGCGTCTTCACCGGCAGCGTGCCGCGCAGCGGCAGTTCGACCAGCCGCACCCGGCCGGCGAGCAGGGTCCGCAGGACGTCGGCGTCCGGGCCGGAACCGATCGCGGTGATCAGCACGATCTCGCGGCCGGTGCGCTCGGCGGCGAGGCAGGCGGCCAGCGCCGCGCCGCCCGGCCGCTCGTGCGTTCCGGCGACGTCGACGACCGGCACCGGTGCGTCCGGCGCCAGGCGAGTCGCGACGCCGGACACGTCCCGGTCGAGCAGCGCGTCGCCGACCACGACCAGCGGCGCACTCATGCCGAGAGCCTCCGCCCGGCCACCGCGTCGTCGAACGCGGCACACAGCAGGTGCAGCGCGACCAGGTGCACCTCCTGCACGGTCGCGGTCGCGTCGGCATCGACGCAGAGCGCCGAGTCGGACGCGGCCGCGAGCGGGTTGGGCTGCGGCCCGGTCATCGCCCACACCGTGATCCCGAGCTCGCGGGCGACTTCCGCGGCGCGCAGCAGGTTGCGGCTGCTGCCCGACGTGGACATCGTGACGAGCACGTCGCCCGGGCGGCCGTGGGCGGCGACCTGCCGTGCGAACAGCTCCTCGAAGCCGTAGTCGTTGCCGATCGCGGTCAGGCTCGACGTCTCCGAGTGCAGCGCGATCGCCGAGTACGCGGGCCGCTCGTCGCGGTAGCGGCCGACCAGCTCCGCGGTGAGGTGCTGGGCCTGCGCGGCGCTGCCGCCGTTACCGGCGACGAGCAGCCGCGACCCGGTCGACAGCCGGGCCGCGAGCGCCGAGCCCCAGCTCGTCAGCAACGGGATCTGGGTCCGGCGGATCTGGGCCAGCGTCTGCTCGAGTGCGAGGCAGTGCTCGGCGGCACTCTCGTTGACGAGACCGGGGGACCGGTCGAGTTGCGAGGTCATCAGGCGACTCCTGAGGCGGTGGCGGCCGACCGGTTCCGGTGGACCGTCGAGAGGCGGCGGGGGGACGGGCCCGCACAGACGGCCCGGTAGGCGTCTTCGGTCGCGGCGGCGACCCGGTCCCAGCCGTAGTGGGCCTCGGCCCGGCGACGCCCGGCAGCGCCCCAGCCGGTCCGGGCGGCCGGGTCGGCCAGCAGCCGGTTCACGGCTCCGGCCAGCGCGTCCGGGTCGCCGGGCGGGAACAGCAGGCCGGTGCGGCCCTCGGCCACGGTGTCGAGGTGGCCACCCACGGCGCTCGCGACGACCGGCCGGGCGCAGGCCATGGCCTCCAGCGGGACGATGCCGAACGGCTCGTAGTGCGGTGGGCACAGCACCACGTCGGCGCTGCGGAACAGCGCGGGCATCTCGTGCCGGTCGACGCCGCCGAGCAGCACGAACCGGTCGGCGACGCCCAGCTCGCCGGCGAGCGTGCGCAGCCGCCGTACCTCCGGGTCGTCGTCCAGGCGATCCGGCGGCGGACCGCCGGCCAGCACCAGCTCGGCGTCCGGGATCGAGGCCAGCGCCCGCAGCGCGACGTCCGTACCTTTCCGGGGCACCATCCGGCCGACCTGCAGCAGTCTCGGCCGCCGCGCCCGGGCCGCGACCGGTCCGTGCGGTGTGAACACGGCGACGTCCACGCCGCAGGGCACGACCTGGATCCGGTTCGGCGCGATCCCGAGCGCGACGAGTTCCCGGACCTCGTCCGTGCAGGTCGCGATCGTCAGAGCGACGCTGTGGCCGATCGTCGTCTCGCGCTCGATCCGGTCGGCCGGGCTGGTGTCGGCGTCACCCTGGTGCCGCCGCTTGACGCTCCCGAGCGCGTGGAACGTCTGCACGACCGGCAGCCCGGGCAGATTCCGGGCGCCGGTGAGCGAGGCCAGGCCCGACATCCAGAAGTGGGCGTGCACGACGTCCGGCCGGCGGGACCGCCAGTACCGGGCCAGCGCGGCGCCGAACTCCGGCATGTGCGGCAGCAGGTCGTCCTTCGCCAGCGCGGTCGGCGGGCCCGCGGTCACGTGGTGCACCAGCACACCGGGCGCGAACGGCGTCGTCTCCGGCAGGCCGGGATCGTCGCGCCGGGTGTGGACGGTCACCTGGTGGCCCCGCTCGGCGAGTGCGGTGGCCAGACCGGCCACGTGGACGTTCTGCCCGCCGCCGTCGGCCTCACCGAGCACCGCCAGTGGGCTCGCGTGCTCCGAAACCAGGGAGATCCTCACGCCGCGACCTCCTCGAGCAGCGCGTTCCAGTCGTCGAGGAATCGTTTGAGCCCGTAACGGTCGAGCGCGGCCTGGCGGGCGGCGGCGCCGTGCAGGGCCGCGAGATCCCGGTCATCGAGGTAGCGGCGGGCGGCCGTGGCCAGTTCGTCCGGGTCGGTCGAGAGCACCCCGGCGCCGGGCGGCACCGCGCGTGACGCCTCGGTGGTGGCCAGCGCGACCACCGGCATCCCCAGGAACATCGCCTCGAGCAGCGACAGCCCGAGTGACGTCCACCGGATCGGGTGCAGGTAACAACGTCGGGCCGCCATCGCGTCGTGCAGGCCGGCTTGGGGCAGGTCGAACGTCCGGACGCCGGGCAGGTCGAGCTGCTCGGCCCGCATCCCGAACACGTCCAGTTCCACCGCGTCCGACAGCCGCGGCAGCAGATCGGTCCCGGTGGTCCGGCCCCGCCGCACCGGGTCGTTGATCACGACCGCGGCCCGGTCGACGGTGCCGGTCCAGCGGTGGCCGGGGTCCGGGATCCCGTGCTCGATCACCGCGGTCCGGCTGCGGCCGCTGTCCCAGAACAACCGATTGAAATGCGTCACGTGGACGATCGGCAGGCCGGCGTCCGCCATCGGGTGACGGGTGTCCGGCACGGATCCGGTGCCGGTGCCGTCCGTGCCCGGCGCGTTGTGTTCGAGGTAGACCGCCGGGAGGTCGCGCCCGGTCCACTCGCGGGCGAGCGCGATCTCGTGCGGACGCTGGACGATCACGACATCGATGTCCGCCTCGCGCAGTTGCCGTGGGCTCAGCTCGACGGCGTCGGACGGCCAGTCGTACGTGCGCGCACGTCCCAGGCCGTCCGGGCCGCGGCCCGGCGTCACCGGGATCAGGTAGCGGTGCGGTCCGTGGACGAACGCCGTCGTCCAGGCCCCGTGGACGTGCCAGAGCAGGATGTTCACGCGATCACCTCCCGGGTGTTCACAGAGGCGGGCCGCTGCTTGACCCGGGGGATGAGGCCGTCGACCGCGGCGACGACGTCGTCGCCGCGGATCGAGGTGAGACAGGGGTGGCCGTCGATCGGGCAGGTCCGGGCGCGGGTACCCGCGCAGGCCGCCTGCTGGTCGCCGAGCAGGACCGACGGGACCCGGTAGGGAGCCCAGCGCTCGGCCGGGACGACCGGGGCGAACAGCGAGACGACCGGAGTGCCGACGGCGGCGGCGAGGTGAGCCGGGCCGGTGTTGCCGACGACGACCACGCCGGCGCCGGCCAGGATGCCGGCCAGCCCGTGCAGGTCGGCACGGCCGCCGAGGTCGAGCGCACCGGTCCGGCGGGCGACGGCCGACGTCAGCGCGACCTCGTCGGTTCCTCCGGTGAGGACGACCCGATGGCCGGCGCGCACGAGCGCGGTGGTGATCTCGACCGCCGTGCCGAAGGCGGGCGCGCGAGCCGCGACGGCCGCGCCGGGATGGACCACCAGGTACGGGCCGTCACCGGTGAGGCGTCTGGCGTCCGGCGGCGGGAGCACGGCGAGCCGGCCGTCGTCGCCGGGCGGGAGGTCGTAACCGGCGGCCCGGGCCAGGTCGAGCGCGGCGTCGGCCTCGTGCCGGTGGGGGGCGCGGTGGTGGCGGAGGTCGAGCAGCGACCCGGGGTAGTGCTCGCTGTCGGCGCCGATCCACCCGATGCCGGCCAGGCGCAGGACCAGCGCGGTCGGCAGCGGGCTCTGGTGGAAGCTCGCGAGGACCAGCGCGCGGTCGAAACGGTGGGCGGTGAGTCGTCCGGCGATCTGCTGGATGTCGTCGGGGCGCGCGTCCGGGGGGTCGAGGCCGACCCAGGGTGCGTCCCAGACGATCACGTCGTCGACGGCGGGGAGCAGGCGGGCGGCGGCGGCACCCTGCGGCCCGCAGAGCAGCGCGACCCAGTCCGACGTCCGGGCGGCGGCCCGGACGGCCGGGCCGGCGAGCAGGACGTCACCGGCGCTGTCGAGCCGGACGAGGAGCGTCCTCATCCGAGGACCTCGCTCGCGGCCGGGAGCGCCGGCCGCTCCGGGTGCAGGAGCAGGCGGACCGCGCCGAGCAGGTCGGGCGCGGTGGCCGGGGCCGCCGCGATCTCCTCGGCCCTGGTCACCGGAGTCGGGACCAGGATGCCGCACGCTCCGGCGGCGGCCGCGGCGGCGGGATCGGCCCCGATGTCACCGATCACGACGGTGTCGGACGGATCGACGCGGAGGGCCTCGGTCGCGGCGAGCACCATGCCCGGTGCGGGTTTGCGGCAGGTGCAGCCCCGGTCCGGGGTGTGCGGGCAGAAGACCCAGACGTCGAGCGGGTCGCCGAGAAGCGTCTGGATGCGGGTGGCGACGGATTCGACCTGGTCACGGGTGAGCAGGCCGCGCCCGACGCCGGACTGGTTGCTGACGACGCCGACCGCGATCCGGCGGGCGCGGAGGATCAGCACCGCCTCGAGCGCGCCGGGCCGGAGCCGGACGCGGTCCGGGTCGCCGTTGTAGGGCGGGTCGTCCTCGGTCAGCGTCCCGTCCCGGTCGAACAGCACCGCGGCCGGAATCCCGTCCCCGCCGGCCCGGTGTGCGGGCGGCTCCGGGTCGACGTAGACCCAGGCGTCGCGGGCGTACGGCGAGGAGCGCACGACCTGCCTCACGACGCCACCGCCGTGCCGCGCGGGGCCGCGTGGCGGTGCTTCCACCGGCCGCGCAGGTGGTGGACGACCGCGGCCGGGGGGATCAGCGCGCTGGTCGCGAGCATCGTGACGACCTCCTCCCTGGTGCGAGGACCCGGGGCGATGCGGGCCGCGGCGAACTGCGCGGTGCCCAGCGCCCAGCCCCCGGCCGCGAGCGTCGCCGCCCGCCGGTGGCCGGTCACCGCCAGCGCCAGGGCGGCCACGCCGGTGCCGGTGACCAGCGCGTGCCGGGCGAACCGGCCGCGCGGTGCCTCGGCCCGCTCGAACCAGTCCGGTCCGTGCACGCGTCGCATCAGGACGTCGTCCGCGTTGCCGGCCTGGGCCCGGACCGACGCGAGCGGCCCGGACGAGCGCACCGGATGGACGGTGGCCCTCCGTCCGGCGGCGAGCTCCCATCCGGCCGACGCCACCCGCAGCGCGAGGTCGGCGTCCTCCCGGAACGCGCGCGGGAAGCGCTCGTCGAAGCCGCCGACGGCGGCCAGCACCGACCGGCGGTAGGCGATGTCCGCGGTGATCCAGCGGGCCGAAGCCAGCCCGGCGGTGTTCCGCTCGGCATCGGTGGGGCGCCGATCGGCCGGCAACGGCACCGAGATCCGCCCCTGCACCGCCGCCGTCCCGGGCCCGGCCGCCTCCAGGTCCGCGGCGAGCTCGGCCGCCCAGGTCGGACCCGGTACCACGTCGTCGTCCAGGAACACGACCCACGGCGTCGACACGGCCCGCCACCCGGCGTTCCGCGCCGCCGCGGGCCCGTTCCCGCACGAGTAGACGATCTGCACCGGCACCGGCACCGGCACCGGTCCCGGCTCCTGCGGTGGCCCGGCGGGAAGCGGACCGCATTCGGTCAGCGGCCGGTCGTCCACCACGACGATCCGAGCCGGAGCCGGGCCACTCGCGTCGGCGACCGCCCGCAGACAGTCGGCCAGCGACGGCCGGCCGACCGTGGGAATCACGACCGAATAGGTCATCGGTCACCCGCGAACATCCGGCCCCGGCGCACGACGAACGGCCCGAGCGCGAGCAGGTCCACCGGCGCCGACCCGAAACACTCCAGCGCGTCGCGGGGGTCGTCGACCATCGGCCTCCCGGCCGTGTTCAGGCTGGTGTTCACCACCACCGGCAACCCGGTCCGCCGTTCGAACCCGCGCAGCATCGCGGCCAGCCGCGGGTCGGCGGCCGGATCGACGGTCTGGATCCGCGCGGTCCCGTCGACGTGCACGACGGCCGGGATCCGGTCCCGCCACTCGGGCGCGGTGTCGTGGACGAACAGCATGTACGGGCTCGGGAACGGGCCGCCGCTGAAGATCTCGGCGGCCCGGTCGGCCAGCACCATCGGCGCCACCGGCCGGAACTGCTCGCGCCCCTTGACGTCGTTCAGCCGCTCGAGGTTGCCCGAGTGGCCCGGATGCGCCAGCAGCGACCGGTGCCCGAGCGCCCGCGGACCGAACTCCGAGCGGCCCTGGAACCAGGCCACGATCTGGTTGCCGGCCAGCGCCTCGGCGACCGACTCGGCCACGTCGTCTGACCGCTCGTACGGCACCGCGGCGGTCTTCAGCCAGGCCTCGAGCTCGGCGTCCGACCAGCCGCGGCCAAGGTCGGCGCCGGCCATCGGTTCGGGATCGATCCCGTCGACGGCCGTCAGGTAGAGCGCAGCCCCCAGCGCCGTGCCCGCGTCACCGGCGGCGGGCTGCACCCAGACCCGGGAGAACGGCCCCTCGCGAGCGATCCGCGAGTTCGCGACGCAGTTCAGCGCGGTGCCACCGGCCATCGTCAGCAGGTCGTCGCCGGTCTGCCCGTGCAGCCAGCGCGCCAGGTCGAGCAGCACGTCCTCGAGTACGAGCTGCGCGGACGACGCCACGTCGGCGTGGGCCTGGGTCCAGGGCTCGTCCGCGCCGCGCGGCGGGGCGAACTCGGTCCAGTCGACGCCGGTGGTCCGGAAGCCGCCGTCCTCGGTGGAGTACACCCGCCGACGCAGTTCGGCGGCCATCCGCGGTGATCCGTGAGAGGCCAGCGCCATCACCTTGAATTCGTCGGACGACCGGAGAAAGCCCAGGTGGGCGGTCAGATCCTCGTAGAAGAGCCCGAGCGAGTGCGGCAGCCGCTGGGAGGCCAGCGTGTGCAGTTCGGTGCCGACCCGACGTCCGGCCAGATGCGACGTCGCCTCGCCGCGGCCGTCGAGCACGAGCACCGAGCCGGTGGCGGCGCCGGGCGCGGCGAACACCGCGGACGCGGCGTGCGCGACGTGATGCGGGACGAACCGGACTTTCTCCTGGTTCAGGCCGGGCAGTGCGGAGGCGAGGAAGCTCGGTGCCTCCCGCGCGTACCGCTGGCGCAGGTGGTCCCACGGGTCGTGCAGTCCGAGCTCTTCGGCCGATTCGGACAGTCCGGGGTCGTACGAGTACGCCACGTAATCGAGATCCTGCGGGCGCAGGCCGGCCTGCGTCAGGCACCAGGCCGCCGCCGTCCCGGGCAGTTCCCAGGCCGAGAACGGCAGCGGACGCTTGCCGTGCTTGCGCCGGGAGAACCGCTCCTCTTCGGCCGCGGCCACGACCCGGCCGTCCACCACGAGGCAGGCGGAAGGGTCGTGGAACAAGGCGTTGATGCCGAGGACACGCATCGGCAAGGCTCCCTTCCAGCGGCAGCGTTCGGTAGTCGCGGGGGAGTCGTGTGCCGGCCGGAACGACTCACTCAGGAGTCCGGCGGCCCTATCCGCACCGGGGCAGATACCCCGGGTGCGAGCGTTAAACGTGGTGTTCCACTCGGATGCGCCAACTCAACTGTCCGGCCTGCGTCAGCCCGGGATAGCTCTCACCTGCGCTCGGTAGCACTCACTCTCGGTGAACCCGGAGCAGGTCGAGGACGGCGGTGAACGTGCCCGGCATGTCGACGGCGCCGGGGTCGAGGAGCCACTGGATCTGCAAACCGTCCATCAGCGCGATCAGCGCCGTGGCGGTCGTCTCCGGATCGAGGCCGGGGCCGACGTCGCCGGCCCGCTGGGCGTCGGCGATCGCGGCGCCGAGGTACCGGCGCAGCGTCCGGTAGCGGTCGACGAACGACTCGTGGGCGGGGTGACCGTCGGCGACGGCCTCGCCGGAGAGCGTCGCGTAGAGCTGCACGAGCCCGGGCACCGTCGTGTTGTGGCGTACCTGATCGGCCGTGCCCAGTAGCGCCTCCCAGCCCGACGGGGTCTCGCTGCGGTACCGGCGGGTCTGGTCCTCGGCGTCGCGCAGCGCGATCACCTCGGCGAGCAGCTGCTCCTTGGACGAGAAGTGGTGCAGCAGACCGGCCTGGCTCAGCCCGACCCGGTCGGCGATCTCCTTGAGTGACCCGCCGCGGTAGCCCGATTCGGCGAAAACGGCCATCGCTTCGTGCAGGATCTCGGCGCGCCTGGCCCGGCCCTTGGTATAGCTGCCGCGTTGCTTGGTCACGAGCGAACGCTAACGCCTAGAATGAAAACCTATCGGTCACTCGGTTTTTGGGGTGGCCGAGAAACCGCAGAGGAGCGGTCCATGTCCCAGGCAGTGGAGCAGCGCACCCGGCTGGGCGTCTTCGGCGCGGCGATGCCGCTGGCCGGTTTCGGCCTGTACGTGGCGTTGCTGACGCCGGTCGTGGTCACGCTCGCGCTGAAGGTCGAGGCGGTGGCGCCCGCGACCAAGGAGCGCGATCTCGGCCTGGTGCTCGGCCTCGGCGCGCTCCTCGCGATGATCAGCAACCCGATCGCGGGCCGGCTCTCCGACCGCACGTACTCCCGCTTCGGCATGCGCCGCCCCTGGCTGATCGCCGGCACGCTCCTCGGCACGGTCGGCCTGGTGCTCGTCGCCGTCGCCGACGACGTCCCGCTGATCGGCGTCGGCTGGTGCCTCGCACAGGTGGCGTACAACGGCGCGCTGGCCGCGCTCACCGCGACGCTGCCCGACCAGGTGCCGGAAGCGCGCCGCGGCGCGGTGAGCGGGCTGGCCGGCATCGCGCTGCAGGTGGCGATCGTGGCGGGCGCGGTGACCGCGGCGGTCTTCTCCGGTGACCTGGCCCGGTTCCTGGTGCCGGCGGCCATCGCCGTCGTGCTGGTGGCGGTGTTCGCGTTCGTGCTGCGCGACCGCGTGCTGCCTGCGCGTCCGGCCGACCGCTTCGGGTTACGGGCCCTCCTCGGCACGTTCGTGTTCGACCCGCGCCGCCACCCCGACTTCGGCTGGACCTGGCTCACCCGGTTCGCGTTCATGTTCGCGACCGCGACCGGCGTCACCTACCTGCCGTACTTCCTGACCGACGAGATCGGCATCCCGTCCGGCGACGTCCCGCGCCGGGTCGCGTTCGCCACCGTCGTCCTGACGATCATGACCGTCGCGACGAGCATCGCCGGCGGCGTGCTCTCCGACCGGGTGGGGCGGCGCAAGCCGTTCGTGATGGTCGCGGCCGTGGTCGCGATGATCGGGCTGGTCATCGTCGCGTTCGCCGGGTCGTTCAGCCAGGTCGTGGTCGGCCTGGTGGTCTTCGGGGTCGGTACCGGGTGCTTCTACGCGGTGGACCTCGCACTGGTCACCCAGGTGCTGCCGAGCTCCGACGACACCGGCAAGGACCTCGGCGTCATCAACATCGCCAACGCGCTTCCCCAGTCCCTGGCCCCGGCGATCGCGCCGGTGTTCATCGCGATCGGCGGCTACCCGCTGCTGTTCCTCACCGGAGCCGCCGTCGGCATCGTCGGCGCGCTCCTCGTCACCAGAGTTCGGAGTGTGGCATGAGTGACCTGGTCGGAAAACTCTCTCTCGAGCAGAAGGTCCGTCTGCTGACCGGCGAGGACTTCTGGTCGCTCTACGCCGAACCGGCGATCGGCCTGCGCAAGATCGTGGTGTCGGACGGGCCGGCCGGCGTGCGCGGGAACAACTGGGACGAGCGCGACCGGTCGGCGAACATCCCGTCGCCGACCGCGCTCGGAGCGTCCTGGGACCGGGAACTGGTTCTGCGCCTGGGGCGGTTGCTCGCGGCCGAGGCCCGGCGGAAGAACGTCGACGTGCTGCTCGCGCCGACCGTGAACCTGCACCGGTCACCGCTGGGCGGGCGTCACTTCGAGGCGTACTCGGAGGATCCGCTGCTCTCGGCCGAACTCGGTGCCGCCTACGTGCGGGGCGTGCAGGCCGGTGGCGTCGGCGCGACCGTGAAGCACTTCGTCGCCAACGACAGCGAGACCGACCGGATGTCGGTCGACGTCACGGTCGACGACCGGGCGCTGCGCGAGGTGTACCTGGCGCCGTTCGAGCGGATCGTGGCCGAGGGCGTCTGGGCCGTGATGGCCGCCTACAACGCGGTGGCGGGCTTCACGATGACCGAGAGCCCGCTGCTGCGCTCGGTGCTGCAGGAGGAGTGGGGCTTCGACGGCGTCGTGATGTCGGACTGGTTCGCGACGCGTTCGACGGCGGCGGCGGCCAACGCGGCACTCGACCTGGCGATGCCGGGACCGGACAGCCCGTGGGGTGCGGCTCTGGTGGCCGCGGTGCGGGCCGGTGAGGTCTCCGAGGCGCTGATCGACGACAAGGTCGAGCGGTTGTTGCTGCTGGCGTCGCGGGTGGGGGCGCTGGACGGTGTCGCGCCGGCGGTTCCGGTCGTGGATCCGGCGCCCGAGGCCGAGATCGCCGCGCTCTCCCGGGAGGCCGCGGCCCGCGGAATGGTGCTGGTCTCCAACAACGGTGTGCTTCCCCTCGGGCCGCTGCGCACGCTCGCCGTCCTCGGACCGAACGCTCTGAACGCGCGGACGATGGGCGGCGGCTCGGCGTCGGTCAGTCCGACGTACACGGTGACGCCACTGGCCGGGTTGTCGTCGGCGCTCGGGGACTCGGTCGAGATCGTGTCGGCCGAGGGGTGTTTCCCGTCGGAGAAGCTCGATCCGGTGCCGCTGGAGCAGATCGCCGACCCGGTGGACGGGACGCCGGGACTGCGGGTGCGGTTCCTGTCCGCGACCGGGGCGGTGCTGGCGGAGGAACACCGCGAGAGCGGCCGGCTCACCTACCTGGGCAGCTTCGCCGGTGCGGACGCGTCGCAGGTGACCTCGATCGAGCTCGTGGCCCGCTTCACGGCGCCGGTGGCCGGCGAGCACCTGCTGGGCGCGGCCGGGGTCGGGCCGTTCCGGCTGACCGTCGACGGTCACGACGTGCTCGACCAGGTGATCGACCCGCCGGGCCCGGACCTGGTCGAGGCGATGATGAACCCCGGGCAGGCGGTGTCGACCGTGCGGCTGGCCGCGGGGCAGACCGCCGAGATCACGCTGACGCACCTGCTGCCGCCGGGAAACACGTTCCCGGCCGCGATGCTGCGGCTGGTCTGCGCCGCGCCGCGCCGCAGCGAGGCCGACGAGATCGCGCACGCGGTGTCGCTGGCGGCGTCGGCCGACGCGGTGGTGGTCGCGGTCGGGACCAACGAGGAGGTCGAGAGCGAGGGCTACGACCGGGCCTCGCTCGGGCTGCCGGGAAGGCAGGACGAGCTGGTGCGGCGGGTGCTCGCGGCGAACCCGAGGACGGTCGTGGTCGTGAATTCGGGGGCGCCGGTCGTGCTGCCGTGGGCGTCCTCGGCCCCCGCGATCCTGCTGACCTGGTTCCCGGGCATGGAGGCCGGTCACGCGCTGGCCGACGTCCTGCTCGGAACGGCGGAGCCGGGCGGGCGGCTGCCGACCACCTGGCCGGCGGCGGAGGCGGACGTGCCGGTGTTCTCGACCCAGCCGGTCGCGGGCGGGCTGACGTACGCGGAGTCGATCCACGTGGGGCACCGGGGCTGGCTCCGGTCCGGTGCCGAGCCGGCCTGGTGGTTCGGGCACGGCCTCGGCTACACGACGTGGGAGTACGTGTCGATCGCGGCCGCGGACGGGTCCGTCGACGTGACGGTGCGGAACACGGGCGAGCGTCCGGGCCGTGAGGTCGTGCAGGTGTACGCGTCCCGCGGCGAGAGTGCGGTCGACCGCCCGGCTCGCTGGCTGGTCGGTTTCGCGGTGGTCGCGGGCCAGCCGGGTGAGACGGTCACGACGCGGGTGGCGCTGCCGGCGCGGGCGTTCGAGCACTGGACGGCCGGAGGCTGGACCCGCGAGCCGGGCGAGTTCACCCTGCACGCGGGCCGATCCGTCACCGACACGCCCCTCACCGCCACGATCTAGCCGCGCCGGCGAAAGTTGAGCGTCGTAGGCTCAAGTTCGGGAATGAATCGGGCTGCTCGAGCGTCTGTTCCGACGTCCACGTACCGAGAGCGGCAGGGAGTGGAAGGTGGCCACGGTTACGAGCAGCGACTACTACGACGTGCTGGGCGTGGAGCGGACGGCCAGCCAGGAGGACGTGCAGCGGGCGTACCGCAAGCTGGCCCGCACGTACCACCCGGACGTCAGCACCGCGGCCGACGCCGAAGAGACGTTCAAGCGCATCAACGAGGCCAACGGGGTGCTCTCCGACCCCGAGCTGCGTTCGCGCTACGACAAGTTCTCCCCGCAGTTCGGGGACGACTGGCGCAAGGTCCCCGAGGACTACGACGCCGAGGCCGGCTCCCCGTTCGGCGGGGGCTCTCGCGGTGGGGCTGGCGGCTTTGCCGCTGACGGCGCGAGCTTCGAGGACCTGCTCGGCGGCCTCTTCGGCGGCGGCCGCTTCTTCGACGGTGGCAACGTCACGATGCCCGGCTCCGACGTCGACGCCGAGTTCGAGCTCTCGATCGAGGACGCCTACTCCGGCGGGCGCCGCAGCCTCACCATGCAGACGGCGTCCGGTCTCCGCACGATCGACGTCAACATCCCGGCCGGTGTCGTCGACGGTCAGCGCATCCGGCTGGCCGGCCAGGGCGGCGACGGCTTCGGCGAGGACGCGCCCCGCGGCGACCTGTACCTGCACGTGCGGCTGACCCCGCACACCCGGTACCGCGTGGACGGGCGGAACCTCACCGTCGAGCTCCCGGTCACCCCCTGGGACGCCACGCTCGGCGCCAAGGCCACGGTCGAGACGCCCGCCGGGCCCGTCGACGTCAAGGTGCCGGCCGGGTCGTCGTCCGGACGACGTCTTCGCTTGCGCGGCCGGGGGATGCCGAACCCGCGTGGCAGCGCCGGCGACCTCTACGCCGAGGTCAAGATCGTCGTACCGCAGCGCCTCACCGACGACCAGCGGGCGGCCTGGGAGATGCTGGCCGAGGCCTACGCCGACGCCGCCTGATCGGCCTCGGGCCGATCGGCGTCAGGCCGGCGGGGCGTTCCCGCCCGGGCCGCCCGCCGGCGTTCCGGGCGGTTGCGTTCCGGGCAGTTGTGTTCCGGGCGGATGCGTCTCGGGCGGTGGCGTTCCGGGCAACCGGAACTCGCCCGACCGGATCTTCTGCAGCACGGTGTCGAACGTGAAACCTGCGGCCCCGGCGATCACGATCAGCGACAGCAACATCTTGAACGGGTCGGCCCGCTCGGCGTAGTCGTCCACCGCGAACCACTCGGTGATCAGGAACGCCAGCTCGCTCAACAGGCCGGCGAACAGCCCGCTGGCGACCGACCACCCCCAGTCTTCCCGCCGGGCCGAGGCCTTCAGCAGCGCACCCGCCGCGGCCACCAGCAGCGGCACCGTGAGCGCGAACCACCAGACCGTCGCGCGCGCCGCCTGCGTCGCCATCGCCAGCACCACCGCCGACACCACCACCGTGCAGACCACGAAACCCAGCGCCGCGGAGTTCGCGCGGGCCTGCCGCCGTGCGGCCGCGCGCTCCGTGGCGGCCCGCTCCCGTTCGGCCTCGCGGGCCGCGGCGGCGGCCGCCTCCCGATCGGTGGCCGCGCTCGCCAGCGCCCGGGCGCGCCGGGCGAGTTGCGCGCCGAGCATCGTGATCAGCTCACCGGCCGACCTCTCCGGACGCCAGTCGTCGCCCAGCCGGTCGAATTCCTCTTTCGTCATCAGCGGGCTGTGCCGGGCCTGGCCGCGGAACGCGTCGGACCGGCCGCCGAACGCTCCGACCGGCAGTACCGGGATCTCCCGCGCGAGCGCGAGCAGACCGGTGAGCAGCGTCGCCTCCCCGCCGCCGACCAGGATCACCGCGTCCGCGTCGAAGATCGCGCGGTAGTACGAGACCTCCCAGTCCGGAACGGTGTCTCGGATGACGTCGAGGTCGGTCGTCGGGTCGAGCTCGCCGAAGTCGGTCTCCAGATCGGACGGGATGCGGACCTCCACCCGGCCCGGTGTCTCGTCGGTCGTCCCGCGGGCATAACCCCTCACCACGGCCGGCTCGATGAACATCGCGTCGCTGGAGAAGACCAGCAGGTCGTATCCCGACCGCGCCAGCCCTTCGCCGATCGCCTCGCACGCGCTGGTGGCGTGGGGCATCGCCCCCGGGCGGAGCTTGAGCTCGACCGCCCGCTCCGGATCGAGGCTCCCGGCCACCATCACCAGTGGACGCCGCACCACCGGTAACTCCATCCCGCCCCCCGGCCGTCGATTGTGGCCAACGCTAGCCGTCCGGCCCCGGAGGGGGCTGTCCACCGATCGGCCGAGAGCCCGATCACGTCCGCCGGAGGGAGACCGTCACCACGACGGCTGCTGATCCGCAGGTGGTCCGGGGCCGCTGCGGCACGCCCGGGGCGGCGGGATTGCTAGCGTCGGGACATGTGCCGAAACATTACTGAGCTGCGGGGACTGCAGCCGCCCGCGACCGAAGACGAGATCACGGCGGCCGCCGTCCAGTTCGTCCGCAAAATCACCGGGATCGCGAAGCCGAACCCGTCGGTGGCGCCGAAGGTGGACGACGCGGTCCACCAGATCGCCCACCTCGTGCGCGACCTGCTGAGCGAGCTTCCCGAGCGCCGGGGCGAGCCGGCCACGCTCCCGCCGCTGCGCCGTCCCGCCGTCCGCGCCCGCCTGGGCCTCGCCCCCTTCGAAGGCTAGGCGGACGTCGCGAACGTGCGGCTGATGACCAGGCGCTGGATCTGGTTCGTGCCTTCGAAGATCTGCATGATCTTCGCTTCGCGCATGTAGCGCTCGACCGGGAAGTCGCGGGTGTAGCCGTACCCGCCCAGCACCTGTACGGCGTCGGTGGTGACCTTCATCGCGGCGTCGGTCGCGATCAGCTTCGCCACGCTGGCCTGGCGGCTGTACGGGCGTCCCGCGTCGCGCCGCCGGGCGGCGTCCAGATAAGTGGCGCGGGCGGAATCGACGGCGGCGGCCATGTCGGCGAGCAGGAACCCCAGCCCCTGGTGGTCGACGATCTTGCGGCCGAAGGCCGTGCGCTCGTTGGCGTAGTCGACCGCGGCGTCGAGCGCGGCCTGGGCCAGACCGGTCGCGCACGCGGCGATCCCGAGGCGGCCGGAGTCGAGCGCGCTGAACGCGATCTGCAGACCCTGGCCCTCGCGACCGATCAGGCGGTCGTGGCCGAGGAACGCGCCGTCCCAGTAGGCGGCCGTGGTCGGCACCGCGTTGAGGCCCATCTTCTGCTCCGGCGGGCCGAACGTGAGCCCGTCGAGCGCGCCCGGCGCGAGGAAGCACGCGATGCCCTCGGGCGCGCGGACGAACAGGGCGTAGTAGGAGGCCTTGCCGCCGTGCGTGATCCAGGCCTTCGTGCCGGTGATGCGGTAGCCGTCCTCGACCCGATCGGCGCGGCAGGTGAGCGCGGCCGCGTCCGAGCCGGCCTGCGGTTCGGAGAGGCTGTATCCGCCGGTCGCGGTGCCGCCCAGCATCTCCGGGAGCCACCGTTCCTGCTGCTCGGGGGAGCCGAACGTGGCGACCGGGTAACAGGAGAGCCCGTGCACGCTGGTGGCCACCGCGATCGCCGCCCAGCGGGCCGCGAGCTCCTCGAGTACCTGCAGGTAGACCTCGTACGGCTGGCCTCCGCCGCCGAACTCCTCCGGGTAGGGCAGCCCGAGCAGTCCCGCCTCTCCGAGCGTGGCGAAGACGCCCTCGGGATAGGTCTCGGTGCGTTCGTGGGCGTCGACCTTCGGTGCCAGCTCCTTGTCGGCGATCGTCCGGGTGAGGTCGATCAGGTCCGCCGCTTCGGGCGTGGGGAGTAGGCGGTCGACCGGCATTGTCGGCTCCTCGGTTCGGTACTCGTAACGGTACTACAGAACCTTTGGGGATAGCCGATAGGCGTCGTGGCAGAATGGCGCGTCATGACATCCGCCCCGGTCCGGCGCGGCGTGGCCCGCCGCAGCGAGTTGCTCGACGCGCTCGTCGCGCTGCTGCTCGCGGAGGGGTTCGCGGCGTTCACACTCGACGACCTGGCCGCCCGGCTGCACTGCTCCAAGCGCACCCTGTACTCGATCGCGGGGAGCAAGGAACAGCTGGTCCGGGCGGCCGTCGTCCGGTTCTTCCGGCAGGCGACGGTCGCGGTCGAAACCGCGGTCGCGCGGGAACCCGACCCGGCCGCCCGGATCGCGGTGTACCTGCAGGCGGTCGCGGCGGCGCTGCGCCCGGCGTCCGCGGCGATCCTCGACGACGTGGCGTCGTTCGCACCGGCCGCGGAGATCTACGAGCGCAACACCCGGGCCGCCGCGCGGCGGATCCGCGACCTCGTCGACGAGGGGGTGGCCTCGGGGGCGTTCCGCGAGGCGCACACCGGGTTCGTCGCGGACGTGGTCGCGTCGACGATGGTGCGGATCCAGAATCGTCAGGTGGCTCTGGCGACCGGGCTTTCGGACGCCGAGGCCTACGCCGAGCTGGCGACGCTCGTCACTCGCGGGCTAGCAGCTCCCTGATCGCCTTCACGACCTCGGCCGGGGCCTCCTCGGCCATGAAGTGGCGCGCGTTCGTGGTTCGGTGGTGCAGGTCGGCGGCCCAGGCGCTCCAGATCGCTTCGGCGTCGAAGCCGAGGGCGGCTCCCCAGTCCTGCTGGAGGACGGTGACCGGCATCGTGAGCCGGTTCCCGGCAGTCTTGTCGGCGGTGTCGTGGACGACGTCGATGCCGGCGGTGGCGCGGTAGTCGGCGACGATCGAGGTCGTGGCCTCCCTGGACTTGTGCAGGTAGTGGGCACGGACGTCGGCGGGAATCGCGTCGGAGTCGCCGGCCCACTGGTCGAGGAACGAGCCGTAGAACTCGTCCGCGACGGCGGCGATCATCTTCTCGGGCAGGCCCGCCGGCTGCGCCATCAGGTACAGGTGCCAGCCGATCGCACCGCGCACGCCGCGGAGCACCTCCCAGCTCTCCAGCGTCGGGAGGACGTCGAGGGAGGCCAGGTGGGTGACGGTGCCCGGGTGGTCGAGGCCGGCGCGGATCGCGACCAGCGCGCCCCGGTCGTGACCGGCGAGCGCGAACCGGTCGTGGCCGAACGCCCGGGCGAGCGCGACGACGTCGGCGGCCATCGTGCGCTTGGAGTAGGTGTTCTCGTCGATTTCCGCGGGCTTGTCACTGTCGCCGTAGCCGCGGAGGTCGGGAACGAGCACGGTGTGGTCGGCGGCGAGGTCGGCGGCCACGTGGCGCCACATCAGGTGGGTCTGGGGGAAGCCGTGCAGCAGCACGATCGGGCTGCCGGTGCCCGCGACGGCGACGTTGAGCTCGGCGTCGTCCGCGACCCGGACGCGCTGGTAGTCGAATCCGTTGATACGCATGGTCCCAGGGTCGTCCGGCTCGATCAGCGGTGAATCAGCAGTGACTGAGTAGGCTTCGGCGGTGCGTTTCGGGGTGCTCGGCCCGCTGGTAGCGGTTGCTGACCGCGGCGCGGTGGACCTCAAGGGGCCCCGGCACCGGTCGGTGCTGGCGCGGCTGCTGGTGGCGCGCGGCCGGGTGGTGCCGGTATCGGTGCTGGTGGACGACTTGTGGGACGGGGCGCCCCCGGACGGTGCGGTCGGGGCGGTCCAGACGTTCGTGGCGGCGTTGCGCCGGTCGCTGGAGCCCGACCGGGCGCCGCGGGCCCCGGCGCAGGTGCTGGTGACGTCGGGTCCGGGATACGCGCTGCGGGCGGAGTCCGTGGATGCGTGGGAGTTCGAGGCCGCGGTGACGGGCGTCTGGGGTGGACCGGTCGGCCTGATCGCGGCGGACGTTTCGCCTGCGGGTCGTCTGTCTGCGGGTCGATTGCCTGCGGACGGTGTGTCTGCGGACGGTGTGTCTGCGGACCGTCTGCCTGGTGGTGGGACGGCGGCCTCCGACGGCGGGGTGGGGGGTCATGGCGGCGGGGCTGGGGGATACGGCGGGGGAGTGGGTCGTGGGGGCTCGGCGGTGGGTGAGGGGGGCGCGGCGGAGGAGGCGCTGGGGCGGTTGGAGTGGGCGATCGGGCTGTGGCGGGGCCCGGCGTACGCGGAGTTCGCCGATCGGCCGTGGGCCAGGGCCGAAGTCGCCCGGCTGGACGAGTTGCTGCTGCTGGCGGCCGAGCGGCGGGCGGAGGCCCTGCTCGCGGCCGGCCGGCCGGCAGAGGCCGTGCCGGATCTCGAGGTCCTGCTGGACGCACATCCGGCGCGGGAAGCCGGCTGGCGGTTGCTGGCGCTCGCGCTCTACCGCGCCGGTCGCCAGGGCGATGCGCTGGCCGCCCTCCGCCGCGCCCGCCGGACGCTCGCCGACGGCCTCGGCCTCGACCCAGGACCCGCCCTCCGCCGCCTGGAGTCCGACATCCTCGCCCAATCCGACTCCCTGACCGCCCCCGCCGTCCCTCCTGCTGCCCCTGCTGTCCCTCCAACCGCCCCTGCCGTCCCCGCTGTCTCTCCGGCCGCTCCTGCCGTCTCTCCGGCAGCCCCTGCTGTCCCTTCTGCCGGTCCCGCGGCAGCTGCTGGCCCGGCCGCACGTTCTGCTGACCTCGCCGTCTCTGCCGTCCCTCCGGCAGCCCCTGCCGTACCTTCCGCCGGTCCCGCCGCCCCTGCTGGTGCCGCCGCACATTCTGCCGATCTCGCCGGCGATGCCGTCCCCCCGCCCGGCTGCATCGGTCAGGTCGCCCCGCCTGCCGCCCCTGCTGGCCCGGCCCCTGCTGGCCCCGCTCAACCTCCGGCCGATCCCACTCAGCCTCCGGTCGGGACTGCCCAGCCCCCGGCGGGACCGGCGCAGCCTCCGCCCGGGTCGGCCGAGCATCCGGGCGGGCTGTCCGAGCGTCCGGCCGGTCTGTCCGAGCCTCCCCCCGGGTCGGCCGAGCATCCGGGCGGGCTCTCCAAGCGTCCGGGCCGGCCGTCCGAGCACCCTGCCGGTGGGGCCGATCGTCCGAAAAGTGCGGTTGGGCAGCCGGCCGACCGAGGCGGGCCACTGGCGGCCCGGCCCCTGGTCGGACGGGTAGCCGAGCTCTCCGACCTGCTGAACGCCGGGACCCGCGCGGTCGCGACCGGGCGGTTGGGTCTCGCCCTGATCGCGGGCGAGGCCGGTGCCGGGAAGACGGCGCTCGCCGAGACGCTCGCCGCCCACCTCGCCGCCCGGGGCTGGACCACCGCGAGCGGCACCAACCCGGACGACCAGGGCCTCCCGGCCGACTGGCCCTGGCACCGGATCCTCGACACGCTGGGCATCTCTCCCTCCGTTGCCGCAGGCGGTGATCCGGCCGCGGCCCGGTTCGCGTGGCGGCGGGCGGTAGCGGCCGGACTCGCCGAGGCCGCCCGCCGCGCCCCGCTCCTGCTCGTCGTCGACGACTTGCACTGGGCCGGGCCCGAGACCCTGGCGCTGTTCACGTCGCTGGTGACCGAACCCCTCGCGGCGCCGGTCCTGCTCGTCGGCGCCTACCGCAGCACCGACCTCTCCGCCGCGCTCGGCGACGCCCTGGGCCGGGCCGCACGCGCCGAGCCGGCCCGGATCTACCTCGGCGGCCTCCCGGCCTCGGACGTCCCCGGCCTGGTGCGGGCCACGATCGGCCGCGACGTCGACGCCGACACCGCGGCCACGATCCACCGGCGCACCGGCGGCAACCCGTTCTTCGTCCGGGAGCTCGCGCGCCTCGTCGACACCTCCGGCCCGGATGGGCTGGCCGCCGTTCCGCCGGGCGTCCGAGACGTCGTCCGCTACCGGTTCGCGGCCCTTCCGGACGAGGTTCAGACCGTGATCCGGCGCGCCGCCGTGCTCGGCACCGAGGTCGAGGTCGAACTACTCGGCGCGCTCATCGGCTCGCCTTCCACCGTTCTGGACGCCACTGAGCTCGCCACCGCCGGAGGCTTCCTCGTCGAGCACGGCCCCCGCCGGTTCTCGTTCGCCCACGCGCTCGTGCGGGACGCCCTGATCGCCGACGTCTCGCGCTCCCGGCGAGCGTCCTGGCACGGCGAGGCCGCGCAAGCCCTGGAGCGCCTCCGCCCGGACGACGTCGACGCCCTGGCCCACCACTACCTGCTGGCGGAGGATCCGCGGACCGCCGGGCGAGCGGCCCACTACGCCCTGGCCGCCGCCGAGCGCGCCGAACGACGCCCGGCCCCCGCCGAGGCCGCGCGCCTGTGGCGAGCCGGCCTGCACGCCTACGACATCGCCAACGCCGGCGCCCCGGACCCGCGCACGCGACTGCGCCTGATCATGAACGAGGTCCGAGCGCTGGCGCTCTCCGGAGACCTGGCCCGAGCGCGCCGCCGCCGAGCCGAAGCCATCGCCCTCGCCGAAGCCACCCTGCCCCCCACCGCCCCCACACCGCCTTCCGCCGCTGCGCTGCCCGCCGCTGCCCAGCCGCCCGCCGCCGCGCCGCCTTCCACCCCCGCGCCGCCTGCCGGTGCTGCGCCGCCCGCCGCCGCGCCGCCAGCTGCCCCCGCGGCGCCGCCTGCTGCCGCTGATGGGTTGCCTGGCGCTGCCGCGGGGCTCGCCGCGGCAGGGGTGGCCGGTGAGTCCGCGACCGCCGGGGGGCGGGCGGTGGCCGGCGCCGAGGTGGTGCCGGGAGGGCCCGCGGCCGGCGGCGGGGAGAGCGGGCCGGCGCTGGTGGCCGAGGTCATCGCCGCGTTCGATCTGCCGGCGATCTGGACCGACCACGACGAGCCGGCGCTGGGACGCTCTATCGCGGAGGTCGCCGAGCGGACGCTCGCCGTCCTCCCGTCCGACCGGGTCGCCGAGCGGAGCCGACTCCTGGCGACGATCGCGCTCGAGATGCGGAGCGAAGGGGGCGCCCGGGCCGCCGCCGCGGCGCGCGAGGCCGAGGCGCTGGCCCGCGAACTCGGCGACCCCGAGGTGATGGCGTTCGCGCTCAACGCCGCTTACATGCAGTCGTTCGGACGCGCCGGCCTGGCTCCGGAACGCGCGCGGATCGGCACCGAGCTCGTCGAGCTCTCGCGGCGCCACGACCTCCCGACGTTCGAGATCTTCGGCCACCTGGTCCTGCTGCAGGCCCGGTCCGCCTTGGCGGACTTCGCCGCCGCCGACGAGCACGCCGCCGTCGCCGACCGCCTCGCCGAGCGGTACCAGTCCCCGCTGGTAGCGGTGTTCACCGGCTGGTACCGCGCTATGCGAACCTCCCTCGCCGCCCCGCCCACCCCCGGCCCGGCCGGAGTCGGCTCTTCCCGCGCCGCTGCCTCGCTCGCCCCCGGCCCCACGAACGACTCCGCCGCAGACGCGGCCTCCGCAGAGGCGGCCACCGGCCTCTCGGCCTCCGCAGGTGCGGCGACCGGCCTCCCGGCCTCCGCAGGCGCGACCGCCGCGCATTCGACCGCTGCGCACTCGGCCGCTGCGGGCGCGGCCCCCGTGCCGTCGGCCCCCGTAGACGCGGCCCTTGTGCCGGCTGCCGCAGACGCGGCCCCTATGGCGGCCTCCGCAAACGCGGCCATCGCGCCCCTGCCTGCCGATGCAGCCTCCGTCGATGCGGCCGCCGTAGACGCGGTCACCGCCGGCGCGGCTGCTCGGTCGGCGGCTGGCTTCGGGGCGGAGTCCGCGTACCGCGGGGCAGCCGCGCGGCTGGCCGGCACCGGCATGGCCGGCATGAGTCCGGCGCTGCTGCCGCTCGCGCTCCTGTGTCATCGCCTCCGCCGGGGCGAGCCCACCTCACCCCTCGCGGACGCCGACTTCGGCGCCTACGAGCCCTGGTGCCGCCCCCTGCTAGCTCCCCGCTCGCCGCGAGCTCCCCGCTCGCCGCTAGCTCCCCGCCCGTTGGTGAGTCCCGGTCCGCCGGGAGCTCCTCACCTGCCGGGAGCTCCCCTTCCGGCAGGGGCTCCCCACTTGCCGGCAGCCCCTGACCTGCCGGTGGCTCCCCGTCCGTCGGCGGCTCCGGACCTTCCTGCGGCTCCCCGCCCGCCGGGAGTTCCGAGCCACCCGGGGGCTTCGGGCGACCCGGGGGCTTCGGGCGACCCGGGGGCTTCGGGCGACCCGGGGGCCCCGGGAAGTCCGGGTCACCCGCGGCAACCCCCGGACTCCCCGCGCGACCTGCTCTACGAGGTCCGTACCTGCCTGCACGCCCTCGTCGCCGACGATCGGGCTACCCGGGAGCGCCTCTACGCCGCCCTGTTGCCCGCCGCCGGGGAGCTCGCCGGAGCCGGCAGCGGCCTGCTCACGCTCGGCCCGGTCGCAGACTACCTCGCGATCCTCGCCGACTCGCTGGGCCGCACCGACGACGCCGAACGGCACCGGACGCAGGCCGACGCCCTGCGTCAGCGGTAACGGAACCCGTCGAAGAACCGGCGGAAGACCCCGCCCGACCGGGGGAGCGGCGCGGCCTGCGGCGGCGAGGTGGCCATCCTCCGTGCGATCGGCTGGTCGTAGTCCGTGTGCACGATCGCGTCGATGACCTGCTGCTCGTCGAAGTTCTCCGAGCCCTCGATCACCGGCACGAACCCCACCAGGACGCCGTTGCGCATCACCTGGGCCTCGATGCCGGCCGTGCCGTCGGAGTCCCAGATCGCCTGGCGCCCCTCCGAGAGCATCACGCCGACCCCGAACTGGTACACGCCGACTTTCGCCGGAAACGCATCGACGCCCCGGTCGCGGAGGGCGTCGACGACTCGTCGTGCTCTGTTCTCGTCCATTGCCCTCCTAACGTACGTGACCTCGTCATCTCTCCGGCCGGAGATCTCAGACCGATCACAGGGTCCGTCGGCACCGTCGGCTTTCTGGCTAACGGTCTGTTTCCGTCGTTACAGTCGCCCCTCTGACCCCATGGTTCAGTAATTTCCGGCCGCAACCGCGTGCCCGAAACTCGGACTCACACCCACGGGGGAAGGAACAATGCCCGGATTACCTAGGTCGATACGCGTTCTGGTCGCGGCGGCCGGTGCCGTCGCACTGCTCGCGCTGACCGGTTGCGGCCCACTCGACGCCGTCGCCTCGCAGGCGTCCGCCTCACCGTCCGCGCAGGCCGGCGGGCCCAAGCAGGCGATAGCGAACCCCTCGCCGAGCGCGTCGGGCACGTCGGACGACGAGGTGCAGCAGGTCCTCCAGTCGGTCGTCGACTACTGGACCGAGCAGTTCAGGGCGAACGGGCAGACGTTCGTGCCCGCGACGAAGGTCGTGCCGTACGCGAAGGTGACCGAAGCCAGCTGCGCCGGTAGCCCGGTCGAGCTCGGGAACGCGTTCTACTGCCCGACCGACAACACGGTCCTGTACGACGTGAACTGGGTCCGGTCGAGCTACCAGAAATGGGGACGCTCGTTCCTGTTCTTCCTCTTCGCCCACGAGTACGGCCACTCGGTGCAGACCCAGGTCGGGGCGAACCACCTGATCACGATCACCTACGAACTGCAGGCGGACTGCCTGTCCGGTGCGTTCCTGGGTGACTCGGTCCGGGACAACAAGTACCAGCTCACCGACGCCGACTTCGACGGGCTCAAGAAGTCGCTCACCGACGCCGCCGACCCCGCGACCGACAGCCAGTACGAGGCCTGGTTCCACCCGCTGGCCCACGGCTCGATGGCCAAGCGGATGGACGCGTTCACGCGTGGCTACCAGAACTCGTACGGCGCCTGCCACCTCGACAGCAACAAAGGCGTGGTGCTGAAGCCGGTCTGACCTGGCCCGAGTGACGCAAGTGCACGCAGTGACCAGATGGACGCGACGCTCCGCTGAACAGCGGGGCGTCGCTCTGCGTGTACGTGGCAGAGGCGCCGCCCGAGCCGAAGAAGAAGGTAGTCATGTCAGAGGTCGTCTACTCGCTCTACCAGGAGGACCAGCTCCGCTGGGTCGTCGAGGCGGACCAACTCCCGGAGGCACTCGCCGCGATGCACCAGAGAGGGGTCTGCGGCCTCGAGGTCCGCACCGGCGACGGCCGCCCGCCCGCCAGCGCCGAGCTCGCCACCCGTTACCTCACGACCGACGAGTTCTGCGGCTTCCACGTGTTCGAGGCCGCGGTGAGCCTGGCCGGTGAGGAGCTCGTCCGGACGCGGTACGCGATCCCCTGCTGCTCCGGCGCCGGAACTCCTCATCGGACCGCGAACCACACCGTGGTTCCGACCTGACCGGGCCTCCGGCCTGACCGGGCCCCCGGGCTCAGCCCACGTCTCGGCGGCGGAACCCGGCCAGGCCGGTCAGAGCCAGTGCGGCGGCGATCGCCGTGAGCGAGACCAGCGGCGTCGCCCGCAGAGCGTCACCCGGCAGCTTCGGGACGTGCGCGAACGGCGACACGTCGACGAGCCACTGGCTCAACCCCAGCAGTGCGCCGAGTTCCAGTAGCACGAAGCACACGACGAGGCCGGCCCACGCCAGCGTGCTCGCGCGCGGCACCAGCCCGAACAGCAGCGCTCCGAAGCCGGCCAGCACCCAGGCGGCCGGGACCTGCACCAGCGCGGCCTCGACCAGCCGGGGTACCTGCCCGCTGACGTCGGAGGTCTCCAGCCCGTACACCAGCCCGCCCGACACGCCCGCCACCAGCAGCAGCAACGGCGTCCCGAGCACGGCGAACGCGAGGTGGCTCAGCGCCCACCGGATCCGCCCGACCGGCGTGGCCAGCAGCGGCTCGACCCGTTCCGCGGCCTCTTCGGCGTGCAGGCGCAGCACCGCCTGAACCGTGTACGCGGCGATCGTCAGCCCCATGATGCCGAACACGGCGGCCAGGTAGGCGTCGGTGATCCCCTGGTGGCCACCGAGGCGGGAGAGCACGTCGGTGATGTTCTGGTTGGCGTCGAGCGAATCGGTGATTCCGCTCGCCGATCCGCCGAGCACCCCGCCCGCGAGCGCCATCGCGACCACCCACCCGATCAGCACACCCCGCTGCAGCCGCCAGGCCAGCCCGAACGGGCCGTCCACCGCTCCGTCGGCCGGGGCCAGTCGCTCCGGCAGCAGGCTCGCGCCCAGATCACGCCGGCTGACGAGCGCGTAGGCACCGGCGGTCAGCCCGCCCGCGGCGATCAGGAACAGCAGGAGGGTCCACCAGCGCTCGTCGGCGTAGGCACGCGTCCGCATGGCCCACCCGAGTGGGGAGGCCCAGCTCAGCCACCCGGGGCCGGTGTCACCCAGCGCCCGCAGCAGGTAGGCGGCGCCCAGCACCGCGGACGCGATCCCGGTCGCGGAGCGACCGGCGCCGACCAGTTGCGCGGCGACTGCCGCGACCCCGGAGAACACCAGCCCGACCAGGCCCACCACCAGTCCGAACGCGAGCGACCCCGCGACCGGCAGCCCGGTGGACGCGAGGAACGCGACGATCAGGACGGCGGCGGCGGCGTCGGCGACCAGCGCGGTGAGCAGGGCCGCGGTCAGCGGCGCGTATCGGCCGGTCGCGGCCGACCCGATCAGCTCGAGACGCCCGGTCTCCTCCTCGGCCCGGGTGTGCCGGACGACGGTCAGCAGGCTCATCAGCGCGACCAGCACGAACTCGGTCGCGCCGATCTTCCAGGCGGTCAGGCCGCCGATCGAGATCCCGAACAGGTGGCCGTTGATCGCCTCCAGTGCCGGGTTGGCGAGGATGCCGCTGACGTCCCGGATGTCGGCGTCGGTCGGGTAGAGGTCCATGTACTGCGCCGCGGTCGCCGCCGGCATGATCGCCAGCACCAGTACCCAGATCGGCAGGCGCACCCGGTCGAGCCGCAGCGCCAGCCGGAGCAGGGAACCCGTTCCGGTGAACATCAGGCCGCCGCCGCGCTGTAATGCGAGAGGAACAGCTCCTCCAGCGTGGGCGGACGCGACTCCAGCGAGCGGACGCCCACCGTCGTCAGGTGCACGAGTACGGCGTCGAGCTCGGCGGCGTCCACCGTGAACGACACCCGGTGGTCGCGGACCTGGACGTCGTGCACGCCGGTCAGGCCGTCGAGGCCGGTCGGCGGACCGGCGAGCTCGGCGCGGATCGACGTGCGGGTCAGGTGGCGCAGCTCGGTCAGCGTGCCGGTCTCGACCGCGCGGCCGTCGCGGACGATCGTCACGCGGTCGCAGAGCGCCTCCACTTCGGACAGGATGTGGCTGGAGAGCAGCACGGTCCGGCCCTCCTCGGCCACGAATTCCGAGACCACCGAGCGGAAGACCTCCTCCATCAGCGGGTCGAGGCCGGAGGTCGGCTCGTCGAGCAGCAACAGCTCCGCCTCGGACGCGAACGCGGCGACCAGCGCGACCTTCTGCCGATTGCCCTTCGAGTAGGCCCGGCCCTTCTTGCGCGGGTCGAGCTGGAAGCGTTCGAGCAGGTCGGCCCGGCGCTTCGGGTTCGTGCCGCCGCGCAGCCGGCCGAGCAGGTCGATGATTTCGCCGCCGGAGAGGTTCGGCCACAGCGTGACGTCGCCGGGAACGTAGGCCAGCCGCCGGTGCAGCGCGGTCGCCTCGCGCCACGGGTCTCCGCCGAGCAGTGCGGCGGTGCCGCCGTCGGAGCGGGCCAGGCCCAGCAGAATGCGGATCGTGGTGGTCTTCCCGGCGCCGTTCGGGCCCAGGAAACCGTGGACCTCGCCGGTGCGGACGGACAGGTCGAGTCCGTTCAGGGCCCGGGTGGTGCCGAAGTTCTTGAGCAAACCGTTCACCGCGATGGCCGCGGTCATGAGAGGTGCTCGGGGTGCGCGGTCATGACTTGCTCCCTTGAGGAGGGTCGGGGTAGAGGGCGGCCCGAGCTTGCTCGGCGAGCTCGGGAGTGATCAGCGCGTGCGAGTAGATGTCGAGCATCGCGAGTTCGAGGCGGTGCGCGGGATCCGCGTAGACGTCGTCGACGCCGAGCAGCCGGCCGACGTGGTTCTGCAGCAGCGAGACGCCGAACACCATCGCGGTCCAGGCCGCGGCGCGGGTGCCGACGTCGATCATCGGGACGTCGTCGCGCAGCTTGTCGGATTCCTCGATCCAGGTTTCGGTGAGCGTCGCCACCTGGTCGAACAGCGCGGCGATGGTGGGGGAGCCGTCGAGCAGCGCGCGCGAGAAGTAGCGCTGGAACGGCCGCATGGTCTGCGGGGAGACCGCCGTGCTGAACCGGTGCTCGCCGGCCGCTTCGGCGACCAGCGCGTTCGCGTCGCGGATCTGGTCCATCACGTGGGCGTCGACGGCGTCGCGCAGCGCCTCCTTCGAGCCGAAGTGATGGCGGACGAGGCCGGGGGAGACCCCGGCTTCGGCGGCGATGCTGCGGATCGTGGCTTTCTGGAACCCGACGTCGGCGAACTGGGCCAGCGCGGCATCGCGGATACGCGCGCGGGCGGTGAGGTCGTCGGGGTCGGACATTCAGCATCTCCTATCCAGGCGTGTAGTCGGCTACACGCTTGTGCAGGAGACTGTACGCCTGAATAGTCAGGGATTCACGAGGTACCTCGCCGGAATCTCGCCACCGCCATGGACGGCCAGGTCAGCGCCGTCGACGTAGCTCGTGAGGACCGGGGCGACGGGTCAGGAGACCGCGTAGAGGCGCCGGGGGGAGAACGCCTCCGAACCGGCGGCGAACCGGTCGCCGGGCGGAGCGGCGGCCCGGGCGCGGTGCAGGGCGGCGGCCGCGTCGGTGGCGATGTCGTCGGCCGTCGTGCCGGGGGTGCCCAGGGCCACGCCGATCGCGCCGCCGACCGAGACCTCGTGAGCGCCCGCGCGGATCGGCGCCCGGAGCGCGGTGATGAAGGCGGTGGCCACCTCGGTGGCCGTGTCCGGGTCGTCGACGCCGGGGAGGACGACGCCGAACTCTTCGGCCCCCAGCCGCCCCACCGAGTCGCCGGGACGGCTCGCCGCGGTGAGCCGGTCGGCGACCGTGGTCAGCACGTCGTCGCTCGCGCGCGGGACCTGGACCAGGATGAACGCGGTGGGGGTCCGGGCCAGGGCGGCGGCGAGGCGCCGGTGGGTCAGGTCGCGTGTGGCCAGTCCGGTCAGCGGGTCGTGGGCCGCCCGGTGCAGGAGTTCCTCGGTGAGCTCCAGACCGGCCAGGCTGGCCGCCACCTGCGTGCTCCAGGCGGTCACCGCGTCCCGGACCTCGGAGCCGAGCGGGCGGTGCGCCGACACCACGAGCGCGCCGACGTCCCGGCCCCCGGCGCGCAGCCGCAGGATCAGCGCGCTGCCCTTGCGCGGCGGCAGGTCGACCACCGTGCGGAGGTGCTCGCAGCCGGCGCCGTCCAGGTAGACCGGGTCGCCGCGGCGCAACGCCGCGACCAGATCCGGGGGCAGCGGCTCGAAGTCGAGCGTGCGGCCGATCGGGGAATCCGGGGCCGCGGCGACGACCTGGTGGCGGAGGTCGTGCCCCAGCGCCAGCAGCACCGTGCCCGGGACGGCGACGAGGGTCAGCGTCGTCTCGATCGCGGTGCGGTGGACGACGTCCCGCTCACTGCTCGCGGCGAGGCGGGCCGCACCAGCGGCGACCGCCCGTTCCCGGAGCACCGCCTGCTGCCCGGTGCTCGTCCGGAGTGCCCGCATCCGTCGTCCCGCCGCCGAAGAAGACTTCCGCCGGGGTAATCGGTCGGGAACGGCCTCAGCTAAGGCTTTCCGGCCCGGCGGAGCAGGGCCTCCGCGTGCCGGAGGACGGGCGAGTCGACCATCCGGCCCTCGAAGCGGAACACGCCGCGCTCGGTCCGGGCCGCGTCCAGCACCCGGCGGGCCCAGCCGGACTCCTCGGCCGGCGGCGTGTACGCGGCGCGGATCACCGCGACCTGCGTCGGGTGGATCGCGACCGTGCCGTCGAACCCGCTGGCGACCGCGTCCTCGGCCTCGGCGCCCAGGCCGTCGAGGTCGGCGATGTCGAGGTACACGGTGTCGAGCGCGAACCGTCCGTGGGCTTTCGCCGCCAGCAGCGACGTGACCCTGGCCTGCCGGGCGACGTCGCGGAACGTGCCTCCGGGGTGGCGGGACGCACTGCCGCCGAGCGAGGCGACCAGGTCTTCCGGCCCCCACATCACGCCGATCGTGTTCTCCACCGCGGCCAGGTCGGCCGCGGCCAGCACCCCCCGCGCCGATTCCAGCAGCACGACGACCTCGTACGGACGCAGGGCGAGCACGTCCGCGGTGCTTTCCGCCTTCGGGAGCATCACCCGGGTGTAGGCGGTCCGGGCCAGCGCGCGCAGATCGTCGGTGGGATCACCGGCGTTGATCCGCACGACCGTGCGCTCCGGGTCGAGCCGACTGCCGTGCAGCGCCTCGCGGGCGGTGTCCTTGTCGGCCGGGGCGACCGCGTCCTCCAGATCGAGGATGACGACGTCGGCCGCGGCGGCGGCCTTCGCGTACCGGTCCGGGCGGTCGGCCGGGCAGAACATCCACGCCGGGCCAGGGGGTTGCCACATGAGGTGTGCCTCCGTCAGGTCAGGACCAGCGGTTGCAGTATCCGGTGCGGCCCGCGGAGCGCGACGCTCACCCGGTCTTCGCGGAGATAGGCCAGGCCCGGCCCGGGCTCCATCCGGGTTTCCTGCGGGGGGACCACCGTGCCGCAGGCGTCGCAGACGGTCAGCCCGGCGATCGTGCCGTCGCATCCGACGTGCTTGAACACCCGGAGCGAGGGGCCGACGTCGAGGTGCCGGGTGCCCCAGGCCGTGAGCTGGAAGAGCATCGGCCAGAGCTCGGCCCCGGCGTCGGTGAGCACGTACTCGTCGCGAGGCGGTGCGTCCTGGTAGCGGCGTTTCTCCAGGATCCCGGTGCGGACGAGCGTCTCCAGGCGGTCGGAGAGCACCGCCCGCGGGACGTCGAGGTGGGCGAGGAAGTCGCCGAACCGCCGGACGCCGTAGAACGCGTCCCGGACGACGAGCAGTGTCCACCGCTCACCGAGTATCTCGAGCGTGCGGGCGAACGCGCAGTTCTGGCCCGCGTAATCCTTTCCGAGTCCCACGTCGTCGATCCTAGCGCGTCGGTTCGTTCACCGAACTGTGCTGTTCAAAACGGTTCATTCATTGAACCGACTCCTGTACGGTCTCCGTCATGACGACCACAGTGCCGGCGCCCGCCGGAACGACCGCCCTCCCCGGGCGGCGGGAGCAGTTCGTCCTGCTCGCGGTTTGCGCAGCCACGTTGCTCACGTTCGCCGACTACACCGCACCGGCCGTGGTGGTGCCGACGCTCGCCGCCGACCTGCAGGCGTCAGCCACCGCGCAGGTCTGGATCCTGAACGGCATCACGTTCGGGCTGGCGGTGCTCCTGCTCCCCGCGGGCAGCCTCGCGGACGACTTCGGACGACGCCGGGTCTTCCTCGGCGGCGTCGGCGGGCTCGCGGCGGCGATGGTCGTGGGCGCGCTCGCGCCGACCGCCTGGGTGTTCGTCGGCGCGCGGGTCGTGCAGGGGGTGGCCGGTGCGGCGATCCTCGCCGCCGGCCTCGGCTTGGTGGCGGACGCGTTCCCGGTCGGTCCGCACCGGATCCGGGCCGCCGCGACCTGGGGCTCGATGATCGGCCTCGGCATCGCGACCGGGCCGCTGCTGCAGATCGCGGCCGAGAACACGGCCGGTTGGCGGTCGTTCTACTGGGTGGCCGCCGCGGTGGGGGTGGTCGTGGTGATCGCGGCGCGGCCGGCGCTGCGCGAGTCGAAGGCGGCGCAGGCCCGGCGGGTCGACGTGGCCGGCGTACTGCTGCTCGGAGCCGGGCTGGTGTCGCTGCTGGTCGGGGCCACGAACGGCCGTACGGGCTGGGCCCGGACGCCGACCGCGCTGCCGATCGTCCTCGCGGTGGTGTTGTTCGGGCTGTTCGCGCTGCGCGAGTCGCGGGCGGGCGAGCCGATGATCGACCTGGCACTGTTCCGCCGCCCGCCGTTCCTGCTGGCGACGCTGAGCGCGCTGGCGAACGGGCTCGCGGTGATCGGTCCGATGACGTTCCTGCCGACCGCGCTCCAGCGGGGGAGCGGGTGGAGCGCCTCGCAGACCGCGCTGCTGGCGTTCGCCTGGGCGGGCACGATGTTCGTCGTCGGCCTGGCGGCGCGGCGGATGCCGGCCAGCGTCCACGGGGGCTGGGAGATCGGGATCGGGTTCGTGCTCTCGGCGGTGGGCGTCGCGATGTCGCTGGCGGCCGTGGACCACGCCTGGGGGCTGCTGTTCCCCGGGTTCGTGGTGGCCGGGCTCGGTGGCGGGCTGATCAACGCGACGCTGCCGCGGCTGGCGGTCGGCACGGTGCCGCCGGAGCGCAGCGCGATGGGATCCGGGGCGAACAGCACGGCCCGGTACGTGGGCTCCTCGCTCGGGGTGGCGGTGACCGCGTCGCTGGCGCCGACCAACCCGGGCGAGGCTCTGGGGGTGGGCATCGTGCTCTGTCTGGTGGCCGCGGTCGCCCTGGCGCCACTGGCGGCCCGCGCCCGGGTGCCGGCCGTAGCCACGGCCTGAGCGGTCGGGGCCCTCAGGCCACCTACGTGTCCTTGGATCGCCGGGCGGCGCGCTCCTCCTCCACCCGGCGTTTCCAGGCCGCGCGGGCCTCGGGGCTGTGGCCCTGGATCGCTCCGGAGACGGTCGGCGGCCCGAAGATCTGGAACAGCCACTCGCCGAATCGGCTGCGGGGAGTACGTCGCTGCTCGCTCTCGTCCATGAGATCGATAGTAAGCCAATCATTTGTGCACCAACAGTTGGCGTCATCACATTCTCCCGTGGAACAATGCCGGGCATGGACCTTGAGGACCCCCTCGCACTCGAGCGTCAGGTGTGCTTCGCGCTCGCCGTCGCGTCGCGCGGCGTCATCGCGGTGTACCGGCCGTTGCTCGATCCGCTGGGCCTCACCCACCCCCAGTACCTGGTCCTGCTCGCGCTCTGGCAGCGGTCGCCGCGCTCCGTCCGTGAACTGTCCGATGTGCTGCAACTCGACCCCGGCACGCTCTCCCCGCTGCTCAAGCGTCTGGAGGCGGCCGGGTTCGTGCGGCGTGAGCGCGACAGCCGCGACGAGCGGATGCTCGCGGTGACGCTCACCGAGGCCGGGGTGGCGCTGCGCGCGGAGGCCGAGAAGATCCCGCCGGCCGTGGTGGCGCGGCTCGGAATGGAGTTGTCCGAACTCGACCAATTGCACGCATCGCTCACCCGGGTGATCGCCGCCGCCCGCCCGGCGCCGGTGGCCTGACACGCCGGGGCCCCGTGTCGTCCGCGGAAGGTATTTCTCGAATCGGCGCGATGCTCTAGCCTGAGGCGCCGTGAACGGCGGCGAAATACCGCGTGAGTTCGGCGGGGACGAATCCCTCTCGCAGGGGCCGGTGCCCTCGTCTCCTGATCTCGTCCTGGACTCGGTGATTTCCAGGCCACTCCGCGATCGAATGGAATCCGCGGCGCCGACCGCGCTGCTGGGCGTCAACATCGAACTGCGCGGGAGCCATCCGGAGGGGGTCGACGGCGCACGCCGGGCGGTCTCCGAAATGGTGGAGACAATCGCACCGGAGGCGCCGATCCGCGCGGGACGGTCCTATCTGAGTTCGGCGCTGACCGCGCGTCAGATCCGCGAACTCGTCGTGACCGACCGCGATCTCGCGGGCGGGCCACCGGAGGCCGGAACCTCGCCGGACGCGCCACCCGGCGGACCGTCCGGCGGGCCGTCCGGCGCCCCGGACCAGGCCCGACTCTCCCCGCCGCAGTCCGCGCCGCGGTGGGCGATCCATCGGATCTGGCCCAATTTCGAGGTTCGCGCGCTCACCTACCGGACCGTCACGACGACCAAATGCGACGCGAGCCTGCGCGCGTTCCGGGCGACCGGCGCCGGTCTCGTCTGGGCCGTTCTCGATTCCGGGATCGACGGCACCCACGCGCACTTCGAGCGGTACCACAATCTGGTTCTTCCGGCCGGGCTCGCGCACCGATCGTTCGTCCACGACGCCGGTGAAGAGGATCCGCTCGTCGACAACGACGGCCACGGGACGCACGTGGCCGGCATCATCGCGGGCGAGTCGATGGGTGAAGTGATCGCCGCTACCTATTACCAGGACGACTCCGGAAATCGGACCAGCTCGCCGCAGACGATCGCCAGCATTTCCGGAATGGCGCCGCAATGCACGCTGCTGTCGTTCAAAGTGCTCCGATCCGACGGTTCGGGGGACACGGCGGCACTTCTCGACGCGCTCGAATACGTCTCGGAAGTGAACAACGGCGGGCGGGATCTCCGGGTCCACGGAGTCAATCTCTCGGTCGGCTACCCGTTCGACCCGTCGTGGTTCAGCGCGGGCCAGACCCCGGTGTGCCGGGAGGTCGACCGGCTCGTGCGCAGCGGCGTCGTGGTGGTGGCCGCGGCGGGCAACACCGGCTACGGCTACGCGTTCGACAGCGAGGAGCGGCAGGTCCAGCTCGGGCTCGGCCTGACGATCAACGACCCGGGCAACGCCGAGTGCGCGATCACGGTCGGGGCGACGTCGACCCGCCCGCACCTGACTGGGGTCTCGCATTTCTCGTCCAAAGGCCCGACCGGCGACGGCCGGCTGAAGCCCGACCTGGTCGCGCCGGGGGAGCGGGTCGTCAGCGCGGCGGCCGGGCAGGCGCTCGCCGAGGCCGAGGCGCGCGTGCCGGGCGCCCGGTACGTCGAGAACTCGGGGACGTCGATGGCGGCGCCGCACGTCTCCGGGGTGGCGGCCGGGTTCCTGTCCGTGCACCAGGAGTTCCTCGGGCGCCCCGAGGACGTCAAACGCATCCTGCTCGCCTCGGCGACCGACCTCGGGCGCGATCCCACGTTCCAGGGTCGCGGCCTCGTCGACGCGATGCGGGCCATCCAGTCGGTATGAGGAGGGGGCCGTGGAACGGTACGGGTTGTCGCTGGTCGAGTTGAAGAAGAACGGGTCGTTCGCGGACGCGGCGGCGGCGCGGTCGGTCGTCGCGGTGCTGGCGGCGGACGCACCGACCGACGTGATCGTGCTGGTGCACGGCTGGAACAACGACATGGACCAGGCCCGGTCGCTGTACCGGCGGCTGATCGGCTGCCTGGAGTCGGTGGAGCGCGGGGCCGGGTCGGCGCCGGGAGATCCGCGGGTCGTCGGGGTTCTGTGGCCGTCGATCCAGTGGGCCGACGAGTCGCAGGTGGCCGGTGGCGGGGCGGGCGTCGCGTCGCCGGCCGACGAGTTGCGGCGGGCGATCGTCGCCCGGGTCGAGGACGCCGCTCTGGCGCAGAAGCTGGCGGCACTGGTGCCGCAGCTGGACGGCTCGGCGGCGGCGCGGGCCGAGTACCTTCGCGGGCTGCGAACGCTCCTGTCGCCGGAGTCCGGCGATCCCGACGTGGTGCCGCCGACGCTCGTGACCGGGAGCGCCGACACCGTCTTCGAGCGTGCGAGCGCGCTCGTCGGGGGCGGGGAAGGCCGGGCCGGCGGCGGAGCCGCGAACGGCGCGGCGGCCGGTGGGGGTGCCGGCCCAGGGGGTGGAGCGGCCGGGCTGAACCTCGGGGGCTTCGTGCGACGGGGGCGTTCGCTGCTGAACACGTTCTCGTACTTCCAGATGCGGGCCCGGTCGGGGGACGCCGGGTCGGTCGGCGTCGCGGGGCTGCTGGCCGATCTGGCCGGGGAGATCCCGGGAGCCCGGCTGCACCTGGTCGGGCACTCGTTCGGCGCCCGGGCGGCGACCGCAGCCGCGTCGGCCGCGACCGTGCCGATCGCCTCGCTGACGCTGCTGCAGGCGGCGTTCAGTCACTACGCGCTGGCCGAGAACTGGAAGGACGGCCAGGACGGGATCTTCCACCGGGTGCCGTCCCGGCTCACCGGCCCGCTGATCGTCACCCACACCCGGAAGGACCGCGCGGTCGGTCTGGCGTACGCGCTCATCTCGCGGATCGCCGGGCAGGTCGCGGTCGGCGTGGGCGACCGGGACGACCCCTACGGCGGTCTGGGGAGCAACGGCGCGCTGAAGACGCCGTCGGCGTCGTTCTCCGACCTGCTCGCGCCGGGCGGGACGTATTCGTTCCTGCCGAAGCACGTCCACAACCTCAAAGGCGACCCGTTCATCTCCGGCCACGGAGCGATCGACAACGACGCGGTCGCCTACGCGCTGTGGAGGGCGATGGCCCTCGGTTCCTAGGCCTCGGCCGGCGCGGTGGCGAGGGAGTCGTCCGCCACCGGCGGCCGGGTGCGGCCACCGCGGCTGGCGTTGGCGAGCATCGTCACGCCGATCGCGGCTCCGACCGCGCAGGCCAGGGCGAGCGCCGAGCCCGGGTACCCGCCGGTGACCCGGTCACCGAGCAGCACGATTCCGATCACCGCGGCCGCGACCGGGTTCGCGATCGTGCTCACCGCAAGTGGCGCGCCGAGCCCGTTCCGGTAGGAGTGCTGGGTCAGCAACAGCCCGAGCACGGTCAGCACCGCGACTCCCAGGCCGGCGATCAGCACCAGCGGGGTGAACACCGCGGACACCCCGTCGTCGGCGAGCCGCACGGTGATCGTCTGGCTCACCGCCGACGAGATGCCGAACGCGATACCGGCCGCCGCCGCGGTCCAGAGCACGGACCCGCGCAGGATCCGGCTGATACCCTCCAGCGCGACCAGCGCCGCGGCCGCGGTGACCAGCACGGTGATCAGCTGCGTCAGGGTCAGGGCCGCGTCGTTGCCCGCCGAGCCGATCAGGAAAACTAAGCCCAGCAGCCCGGCGAGCGTGAACGCCATCCCGTTCCACTCGGATCCCGACACCCGCCGCCGCGCGGTCATCGCGGCCAGCGGCACCGCCATCGGCAGCGTCAGGATGCCGAGGGCCTGGATCAGCGAGAGCGGACCGGCGCGCAGCGCGGCCAGGTGCAGAACGGCCGCGACCCCGTTGAGCGCGGTCGCCAGCCACCAGTGGAGGTTGCCCGCGAGTCTGCGCACCGGGAGCGTCGCGAGCCGTTCCTGGAGCACCGCCGCGGCGGCGTACGCCACTGACGACAGCAACGCGAGGGCGATGCCGACCAGTACCGTGCCCACACTGCTCCCCGTCGTCCGTCCGTCGCCGTTACCGGATCTCCCGGTGACAGGTCAGACGTTACGTGGGTGAGCCACACATCCGCGTGGTCCGACAGTCGTATGTGGCCATACTGCGACAGTCGTAGGCCCGGCCGCGGGCGTCGCAGGCTCAGCCGAGCGCGCGCAGCCCGGCGCCGGGGAGAGCCAGATCACAATCGAGCGGCTCGGACTGCAGCCCGTCGAGCAGGATCGCGAGGTATCGCTGCCAGAGCTCGGGCTCGACGTTCTCGGCGTACTCGTTGAGGTTGCTCATCACGAACTGCAGCGCGGGCAGATCGGCCGGGCCCATCTGGCTCGGCACGACCTCGGACGCCCGGGCCCGGTCGACCAGCCGGTTGAGCGCAGGCAGCAGCCGGGCCTCCGCGGTCGCGGCCGCACGCTCGCTGGTCGACTCACCCTGGAGCAGCATCCGCAGACCGGAATTGCGCGACTGCACCCGGCCGGACTCGCTCAGGAAGTCGAGGAAGCCGAGCAGCGGGTCGGCGTGTTCGGTCGCGGCCTCGGCGGCGTCGGCGAGTTCGGTGAGCGCCTGCTGGAACAGCGACTCGATCAGCTCGTCCGGGTTCGGGAACGCCCGCCGCACGGTGCGGACCGACAGCCCGGCGAACCGTGCGATGTCCTCCAGCGTCACGTCCAGCCCGTAGACCGCGAACACCTCGCGGGCCGTCTCCTCGATGCGGGAGCGGTCACGGTCGGCGTCGCGGCGCGTCCGGCGCGCCGACGGCCCGGAAGCGAGCCCGACATCGGAGGATGTCGCGGGGACAGGGTAGGACGACTGCGGAGGGTAGGGGACGGTAGTAACCGGAGGTGCTGTCTCCATGTGGAGATCGTACCTTCAATTCGTCGGGGCGGCCACGATGATGACCGCCGTTACCAGGGACAACGGCTGACGTTAGGACGAAGTGCCCAGAGCTGACCACTGATTTCCCGGGGCGGGAGCCGCGGCGAGCAGAATCGCTCTGCGTGCCAGCACTGAATTGTCGTCGATTCTCTTTCCCGGTGTTGCCGAGGTGGCGCAGCATATGGGCACGTGGTCTCTGCTCGACCAGCCGACACCTTACCCGATCGGCCCATTACCCAAGAAGCTTTCTGCGCCGCGGAAACACGACGTGAACGGAGACGCCCGATGAGCTACACGTTGCTCAAGGGTTCATTTGTCATTCGCTATTCGGACCTGCCCCGGCAGGGTCCGCAGCCCGACGGCGACACGGTGAAGTTCCGGCCCGACACACCCGCTCTGGTCGACACCCTGCCGCGCACCTCGGGCCAGGGTGCCGATCTCAACGCGCGGGGCGTCTCGGTCCGCCTGGAGGCCATCGACGCGTTGGAGACCCACTTCGCGAGCGCTCATCAGGAGCCGACCGGCGCGAATGCCGCCCGGGACGCGCTGCTCGCGATGCTGGGCTTCACGAACGTCGTGTTCTTCGCCGACCAGCCGAACAAGGTGCAGTCGGCCGATCAGGACTCGATCCGCGGTCACGTGCTGACCAACGGCATCGACGCCAACGGCCGCCTGATCGGCTTCGTCTTCCCGGGTGACACCAGCCCGGTCGACGGCGCGGCGATCTTCCTCGACGACACGCTGGTCGATCAGTCGGCGAACGCCCGCCTGCTGCGGGACGGGCTCGTCTACCCGGCCTTCTACGCGTCGCTGCCGGCGTCGCTGCGGCAGCACCTGTCGGGGATCTCGACGGCGGCCCGCGCGGCGAACACCGGCATCTGGGCCGAGTCGACCGCCGACCCGAACGGTGCCGCCACCATCCCTGACCTGGCCACACTCGAGACGCTGGCGATCTGGCCGAAGCTGTTCCGCCGCCTGGTGCCGTACTTCGCCACCGGCGCCACCGACTTCGACGGCCTGGACGCCTGGCTGCGTGCCGACCCGGTCAACCGCGACGACGAGTTGCTGCTGCTCGCGACGGCCGAGCGCAGCAACATGCACGACGTGATCAAGGCCTCGGGGACGCAGATCCAGCTGACGGCCTGGCCGGAAGACTTCGTGATCAGCCCCGACCCGGCCCCGCCGGGTGCCCCGACCGGCCCGCAGCCCGCGGCTGCCGGGAACGTGCTGATCATCGCGGCCCTGCCGGATCCGCTCGGCACCGATCGGGGCCACGAGACCGTGACGCTGCTGAACGTCTCGGCGGCCGCTGTCCCACTGGACGGATGGGGCCTGGTCGACGCGGCCGGAGGCCGGTACGAGCTGGCCGGCTCGCTCGCCGCCGGTGACGTCCTCCGGGTGACGCTCAGCGGCGCGTTGTCGCTCGGCAACGCGGGCGACACGATCACGCTGATCGAGGCCAAGGGCACGCTCGTGGACCAGGTCACCTACAAGGCGGATCGCGTGAAGCCGGGCCGCACGGTGTACTTCGGCCGGTGAATTCCGCGCATTGATTCACCCGGTGCTGAAAAGGCCATGGCCCCCGTTCGGGGGCTGTGGCCTTTGCCTTTCTTTCGGTTCACTGATCGGCCGAATAGCCGACCGGAATGCAATCCCACCCAGCTAGCACTTCGGAGTGCCGGAGTTGTCCGGTGGCGCGCAGACCTGACCAGTGACAGAGTCGCTACGAACACTTGTGACGGCGGTCACCGCGGGAGGCATCGATGCCGGTTTTACCGTCCTACGCCAACGGTCCGTCGACGGTGCCGCTGCTCGGCGACACGATCGGCGGCAACCTCGACCGCACGGCGGCGCGCGTCGGCGACCGGGAGGCGCTCGTCGAGTGCGCCACCGGCCGGCGCTTCACCTACCGCGAGCTGGTCGCCGAGGTCGACGCGTGCGGGCTCGGGCTCGACGCCCTCGGCGTCGCCAAGGGCGACCGGGTCGGCATCTGGGCGCCGAACTGCGCCGAGTGGGTATTCGTGCAGTACGGCACGGCCAAGATCGGCGCGATCATGGTCAACATCAACCCGGCGTACCGCACCCACGAGCTGGCGTACGTACTGAATCAGGCCGGTGTCTCGGTACTGATCGCGGCGCCGCAGTTCAAGACCAGCGACTACCGGGCGATGGTCGCCGAGGTGCGGGACTCCTGCCCTTCGCTGACCAGGACGATCTTCCTCGGCGACCCGGAGTGGAACGCGCTGATGGCGTCCGGCCGGGCCGCGGACCGGTCCGCGTTCCCGGACGACCTGGACCCCGACGACCCGGTCAACATCCAGTACACGTCCGGCACCACCGGGTTCCCGAAGGGCGCGACGCTCACCCACCACAACCTGCTCAACAACGGGTTCTTCGTGGGGGAGGGCTGCGGCTACACCGAGGAGGACCGGGTCTGCATCCCGGTGCCGTACTACCACTGTTTCGGCATGGGCATGGGCAACCTCGGCGCGACCTCGCACGGCGCGACGATGGTGATCCCGGCGCCCGCGTTCGACCCCGCGCTAACGCTGAAAGCCGTGCAGGACGAGCGGTGCACCTCGCTCTACGGGGTGCCGACGATGTTCATCGCCGAACTCGGGCTGCCGGATTTCGCGTCCTACGACCTGTCGTCGCTGCGGACCGGCATCATGGCCGGCTCGCCGTGCCCGGTCGAGGTGATGAAACGGGTCGTGGCCGAGATGGGGATGGCCGAGATCACGATTTGCTACGGCATGACCGAAACGTCCCCGGTCTCGACCCAGACCGGTGCCGACGACAGCCTCGACCGCCGGACGGCGACCGTGGGCCGGGTCCACCCGCACCTCGAGGTGAAGATCGTCGACCCGGCGACCGGGCAGGTCGTCCCGCGTGGCGAGACCGGCGAGTTCTGCACCCGGGGCTACTCGGTGATGCGCGGGTACTGGAACGAGCCGGAGAAGACCGCCGAGGTGCTCGACGAGGCCCGCTGGATGCACACCGGCGACCTCGCGACGATGGACGAGGAGGGCTACCTCAACATCGTCGGGCGGATCAAGGACATGGTGATCCGCGGCGGCGAAAACGTGTATCCGCGCGAGGTCGAGGAGTTCCTGTACACCCACCCCGACATCGTCGACGCCCAGGTGATCGGGGTGCCCGACGCCAAGTACGGCGAGGAGCTGATGGCGTGGGTGTGCCTGCGGCCCGGCGCCGGCCCGCTCACGGCCGAGGCTCTGCGCGCGTTCTGCGCGGGGAAGCTGGCCCACTTCAAGATCCCGCGGTACGTGAAGATCGTCGAGGGGTTCCCGATGACGGTGACCGGCAAGATCCGCAAGGTCGAGATGCGCGAGACCGCCGTCGACGAACTCGGCCTGCAAGCGGAGGCCGCCACCCGCAACGCCTAGCCGCCCGCCTGGCCGCCCTGCCCGCCTACGAGCTGACCGTCGGCTGCTGCTGCTCGGTGATCGGCTGCCCCCACGGCGCCAGGTGCGGGTACGCCGCGTCGAACGCCGGCCGCTCGGAGCGGATCCGTGGCAGCTTGACGAAATTGTGCCGTGGCGGCGGGCACGACGTCGCCCACTCCAGGGAGTTGCCGAAGCCCCACGGGTCGTCCACCTCCACGACCCGGCCGAGCTTGTACGACTTCCAGATGTTCCACAGGATCGGCAGCGTCGAGATGCCGAGGATGAACGCGCCGATCGTCGAGATCGTGTTCAGCGTGGTCCAGCCGTCGGACGGCAGGTAGTCGGCGTACCGGCGGGGCATGCCCTCGTTGCCGAGCCAGTGCTGCACCAGGAACGTCGTGTGGAACCCGATGAACGTCAGCCAGAAGTGCAGCTTGCCCAGGCGTTCGTCGAGCATCCGCCCGGTCATCTTCGGGAACCAGAAGTAGATCCCGCCGAACGCGGCGAACACGATCGTGCCGAACAGCACGTAGTGGAAGTGCGCCACCACGAAATAACTGTCGGAGACGTGGAAGTCGACCGGCGGGCTCGCCAGCAACACACCGGTGAGACCGCCGAACAGGAACGTCACCAGGAAGCCGATCGCGAACAGCATCGGCGTCTCGAACGTGATCTGGCCTCGCCACATGCTGCCGATCCAGTTGAAGAACTTGATCCCGGTCGGCACCGCGATCAGGTACGACAAGAAGCTGAAGAACGGCAGCAGCACCGCGCCGGTGACGAACATGTGGTGGGCCCACACGGTCATCGACAGCGCCGCGATCGAGATCGTCGCCCCGACCATGCCCTTGTAGCCGAACAGCGGCTTGCGGCTGAACACCGGGATGATCTCGGTGATGATGCCGAAGAACGGTAGGGCGAGGATGTAGACCTCTGGATGGCCGAAGAACCAGAACAGGTGCTGCCAGAGGATCGCGCCGCCGGTATCGGCGTCGTAGACGTGCGCGCCGAGGTGCCGGTCGGCCAGCAGCGCCAGGAACGCGGCCGCCAGGATCGGGAACACCATCAGGACGAGCAGGCTGGTGATCAGCATGTTCCAGGTGAAGATCGGCATCCGGAACATCGTCATGCCGGGCGCGCGCATGGTCAGGATCGTCGTCACGATGTTGACCGCGCCGAGGATCGTGCCGAGTCCGGAGAGGACGAAGCCCACGATCCAGAGGTCGGTCCCGGCGCCGGGCGAGTTGATCTCGGAGTTCAGCGGCGCGTAGGCGAACCAGCCGAAGTCGGCCGCGCCGCCGGGGGTGAGGAAGCCACCCAGCACCATCAGGCCGCCGAGCGCGAAGGCCCAGTACGCGAACGCGTTCAGCCGCGGGAACGACACGTCCGGGGCGCCGATCTGCAGCGGCACCAGGAAGTTCGCGAACGCGAAGCCCAGCGGCGTGCCGAACAGCAGCAGCATGATCGAGCCGTGCATGGTGAAGAGCTGGTTGTACTGCTCGTTCGAGAGGAACTGCAGGCCCGGCCGGGCGAGTTCGGCCCGCATGAGCAGCGCCATGACGCCGGCCGCGGCGAAGTAGAAGAACGACGTGACCAGGTACATGATGCCGATCTGCTTGGCATCGGTCTGCCGGATGAGCCAGGCCAGCTTGCTGCCCTTGAGTGATCCGCGCACCGGCCAGGGCCGGGTCACGATCGGCTCCGGGGTCAGCCCCGGTTCGGTGCGCTCGGCCTCAGTGGTCATCGTCGACACTCCTGTGCTTGGCTATGCCAACTTCAGCGCCGCTGAGCTTATTGGTGTGCCCCGTGCGTTGGGCGCCCTCCGACAAAAGTCGCGGCAACCCGCATGCCGCGCAGACGCGCCGCGACCGTGGCCGAGTCGCCGGGCGCGAGCGGGTTCGCGTCCAAGAGGGCCAGGTCGGCGACGCTCCCGACGGCGACGGTGCCGGCTCCGTCCACACTGGCAGCCAGCGCGTCGGAGGCACCGAGCGACTCCGACGGCAGCCACGGTTCCCGCTCGTCGGCCGAGCGGTGCACCGCGGCGGCCATCGCCAGCCAGGGGTCCAGCGGCGAGACCGGCGCGTCCGAGCCCAGCGCCAGGGGCACCCCCGCGGCCAGCATCGAGCCGAACGCGTAGCACCGGTCGGCCCGGTCGGGCCAGATCCGCGCCGCCACGTCCCGGTCGTCGAGCAGATGGGCGGGCTGCACCGACGCCCGCAGCCCCAGCCGGGCCATCCGGTCGAACTCCTCGAAGCGCGCCAGTTGCACGTGCTCGACGCCGCCCCGGGCACCGGTGGCCTCGAACGCGTCCAGCGCGGTCGTCAGCGCCGCGTCCCCGATCGCGTGCAGCGCCACGTCGAGCCCGTGGGAAGCGGCCCGCCCGAGCAGCCGCACCAGCTCGTCGTAGGGGTAGTTCTGGATCCCGAGCCGTCCGTCGGCGTACGGCTCGCAGCACCGCGCGGTCAGCGAGTTCAGCGACCCGTCCGAGATGATCTTCAGCGGGCCCATCGTCACCAGCCCGCCGAGCGGATCCCGGGAAGACAGACCCGCCGCGATCACGTCCTCGAGCCCCTCGGCGTACGTCGCCGGGCGCACGCGCACCGCGTCCACGCCCGCCGCGAACCGGCGGGGCCACTCCCGGAACCCCGCCTCGAACTCCATGTCGGCGATTCCGACCACGCCCAGGGCCGCCGCGGCCCGCACCGCCAGCCGGTAGGCCTCGTCGAGATCCGCGGCGAGCAGCGCTTCGAGCCGGGGCACGAGCGAGAACCACTCGTTCTCGTCGACCACACCGGCCCGCTCCGGCAGCCCGAGCCACCGCTGTGCCGCCGTGTTCATCCACCCGCTGTGCACGTCGCCGCTGATCAGGATCGTGGGCACCCCCACGACGTCCAGATCGGCCGTCGTGGGCCGGACCGCCCAGGTCGCACACCGGAATCCGGCGCCGACCACGACGGCGCCGCCGGGCGGCCGGGCGTCCACATGAGCCCGGACGAGACGGACGGCCTCGCCGACGTCGGTGGCCCCGCTCACGTCGAGGCGCAGCCTCGCCTGCGCCCATTGGCGCAGGTGCACGTGCTGATCCCAGAGACCGGGGATCAGCCACCGTCCGCCGCCGTCGATCACCTCGTCGCGTTCCGGCGCGAGCGTCCCGACCGCGGTCACCCTCCCGCCGGTCATCCGGACGTCTACCGGAACGTCCGGCGCCGGCTCGCGCACCGGCACTATGCGGACGTCACGCAGCAGGGTCATCGGCGCGGGGTCATCGGCGCAGCAGCCCCAGGATCCGGGCGAGTTCGGTCTGGTCGTCGGCCGACAGCGCGTCGAACATCCGGTCGCCCTCGGCCCGGCGGGCCTGCATGATCGCGGCGCCGACCTCGCGTCCCCGCTCGGTGACCGCGACCAGCGTCGCGCGCCGGTCGCTCGGGTCGGGCTGCCGTTCGACCAGGCCGCGCTCCTCGAGGCCGTCGACGACCTCGGTGGTCGAGCGCGGAGCGATCCGTAGGTGTTCGGACAGGCCCGACAGGCGGATCGCGTCGTGCCGCATCAGGACACCGAGCGCGCGGAACTGGCCGGGAGTGATGTCCCAGGGTTCGAGCGCTTCCTTGGTGGTGTGGCGCAGCTGACGAGCGACCGACCAGAACGCCTCGGACAGGCTGTCGGTGGCGTCCTCGATCACGGGAATACCGTACCAGGGGGTTCTGTTGTTCCCTCATGCTGAGGTAACCTCAGCATTAATCGACGAAGGGAACGTCTCTTGGAAACCCCACCCACCACCGGCCGCCGAGGCGGCCCCCGCAAACTGTCCGAGGCCGAGAAGGCCCAGGCGCGCAACGTCTCACTGCGCCGGATCTTCCGTCTCTTCTCCGACCACCGCTGGCAGCTCACCGTCGTCACCGCGATCATCGTGGCCTCGTCGGTGGTCTCGCTGGCCTCACCGTTCCTGCTCCGCGAGGTCATCGACGTCGCACTTCCGCGACAGGACCTGAACCTCCTGGTCTGGCTGGTCGTCGGCATGGTCGCCGTCGCCGCCGTGACGTCGGCGTTCGGCGTCGTCCAGACCTGGATCTCGACCACCGTCGGTCAGCAGGTCATGCACCGGCTTCGGACCGAGGTCTTCGCTCACCTGCAGCGCCAGTCGATCGGTTTCTTCACCCGGACCCGTACCGGCGAAGTGCAGTCGCGGATCACCAACGACATCGGCGGCATGCAGACCGTCGTCACGTCGACCGCGACCTCGATCGCCTCGAACCTGACCACGGTGGTCGCCACCGTCGTCGCGATGGTCGCGCTGTCCTGGCGGCTCTCGCTGGTCTCGCTCGTGGTGCTGCCGCCGGCGATCTACCTGACCCGCCGGGTCGCCCGGATGCGCCAGGTGATCACCGCCCAGCGCCAGCGCGAGCTCGCCGACCTGAACGTGACGATCGAGGAAGGCCTCTCGGTCAGCGGCGCGCAGCTGTCCAAGACGATGGGCACCGGCGCCGCGCTGGTCGACCGTTTCTCGTCGTCGTCGTCCCGGCTGATCGACCTGGAGCTCCGCTCGGAGCTGGCCGGTCGCTGGCGGATGGCCACGATGACCATCATCTTCGCCGCGATCCCTGCGGTGATCTACCTGAGCGCCGGTCTGCCCGGCACCGCGGGCACGCTGAGCATCGGAACGCTGGTCGCGTTCACGACCCTGCAGACGACGCTGTTCCGGCCGCTGACCGGGCTGCTGAACACCGGTGTCTCGATCGCCGCGTCGCTGGCGCTGTTCGCCCGGATCTTCGAGTACCTGGACCTGCCGGTCGAGGTCGACGACCCGGCGGCCCCGGTGTCGCTCCCTCGGGTGCGCGGTGACCTGCGGTTCGAGGACGTGACGTTCACCTACCCGGGCAACGACGTGGCCGCGGTCGCCGGTGTCACGCTGGACGTGCCCGCCGGGACGACGCTTGCGCTGGTCGGAGCCACCGGCTCCGGGAAGAGCACGCTGGCCTCGCTGATCGCACGGCTCTACGACCCGACCGCCGGGCGGATCACGATCGACGGCGTCGACCTGCGGGACTTCGCGCTGACCGACCTGTCGGGGATCGTCGGCATCGTCTCCCAGGAGACCTACCTGCTGCACACGACCGTGCGGGAGAACCTCCGTTACGCCAAGCCCGACGCGACCGACGAGGAGATCGAGGACGCGGCTCGGGCGGCTCAGATCCACGATCTGATCGCCGGTCTGCCGGACGGGTACGACACGATGGTCGGCTCGCGCGGGCACCGGTTCTCCGGGGGCGAGAAGCAGCGCATCGCGATCGCCAGGACGTTGCTGCGCGACCCCCGCATCCTGGTCCTCGACGAAGCCACCAGCGCGCTCGACAATACGACCGAACGGGCCGTGCAGAAGGCGTTCGACGCGCTCGCGGTCGGCCGCACCACGGTGACGATCGCGCACCGGCTCTCGACCGTGCGCAACGCCGACCGGATCGCGGTCGTGGACCACGGACGCATCGCGGAGTCCGGCTCGCACGACGACCTGGTGGCGGCCGCGGGCCGCTACGCCACGCTGGCCCTCGCCGCATGAGTGGGCGGGCAGCCGATCGGGCCTACAGCACGGTGCTGTAGGCCCGGTTTCTTGTGCCTACGCCTTTTGTGCCTACGCCGCGGGCTGCAGTGCGGTGCGCGTCGGGGCCAGCGGATCCAGGGACAGGGCGTGCGCCCGCCCGCGTACCCGGTAACGCCAGATCTGCACGGCCCCCAGCGCCCAGAGGACGTACTGGAACGACATCGCCCAGCGGAACGCGTCCGGGGTGTAGTCGCTGCCGGTGCCGCCGGTGCGCCAGTCGAGGATCGCGCCGATCGCCACGACGACGGTGAGGCTCGCGACGAACCCGGCCTGGTTGATGATGCCGGTGGCGCTGGCCAGCCGGTTGAGCGGATTCGACGTCCGGCCGAGGTCGAACCCGATCATCGAGCCCGGGCCACCCAGCCCGATCACCATCACGAGCACCACCAGCAGGCCCAGCGGCGCCCGGCCGGGCCAGGCGAGCACGAGCGTCCAGGCGGTGGCGATCGCCCCCACGACGGCCAGCGCGAGCGTCGAACGCTGCCACGGGTGCCGTGCGGTGAACCAGCCCATCAGCGGGCCGGCCGCGATCAGCGACACGACCATCAGCGTGAGCAGCACCGAGGCGACGTTCGGCGAGACGCCCTCGCCCTTCACCAGGAACGGGAAGCCCCAGAGCAGCGCGAACGCGTTCTGGGCGAACTGGGTCGTGAAGTGCACCCAGAACCCGAGCCGGGTCCCCGGTTGCTGCCAGGACAGGGCGAGGCTGGCCCGGATCGCGCCGAGCGACAAGTTCGGGCCACGGAGATTGCGGGTGCCGGGCTGGTCGTGCAGCACGATCAGCGCGACGACGGCCGCGGCCACGCCGAACCCGGCCGAGATCCCGTACGCGGTGGTCCAGCCGAGGTGGGCGAGGGCCCAGGTCATCGGCACGGCGGCGACGATCGCGCCGATCTGCCCGACCACGCCGGTCAGCTGGGTGATCAGCGGGACGCGCCCGGGCGCGAACCAGGCGTTGACCAGGCGCAGCACGCAGACGAACGTCATCGCGTCGCCGACGCCGACGAACAGCCGGGCCAGCAGCGCCGCGCCGTAGGAGTCGGCGACCGCGAAACCGGCCTGGGCGACGGTGAGGACCACCGCGCCGGTGAGCAGCACCGACCGGGGTCCGAACCGGTCGACGAGCAGGCCGACCGGGATCTGCATCAACGCGTAGATCCCGAGCTGCAGCATCGCGAACGCGGCGAGCTGGGCGGCGCTGATGTGGAAGCGGTCGGTGGCCACGAGCCCCGCGACCGCAAGTGACGAGCGGTGGAAGACGGCGACGAAATAGGTGGAGAGTGCGACGGTCCAGACGAGCCAGGCGCTGCGCACCGTCGCCGGGTAAGACACGGGTGTTCCTTTCCGTACTGAATCGATCCCTTCGTCAATCGTGCGCTGGTCACACGCGGATGTCGGCTGCGGCCCCGGTGGGATTCGCCACCCGTTTGGCGCGGGTCACACTTCGGGCGGCGTGTCGGCTTGTTTTGCACCCTTGCGGTGTTCACCTGGGTTATATGGGCACAACTGCTGTCAAACCGATGATCATCGGGATCGAGTCACCGATCGACCTCGCCACGGCGAACGTCGACGACGAGATCGTGGTCGGGCCGCCGCGCCGGGACACGCTCGTCATGCAGCACTACACCGCGCGGCTCGACGTGATGGTCTGTGACGTCCGGCGCGACGCACCCGAGGGCGACGACCGCTTCCATCTCGTCCACGAGCCCGAGGAGGTCGCGGCGGCGCCGGACGTCGCGCAGTGGCTGGCCGCGCGTTACCCGTCCGGCTGACCCTCGACGCGAGCGTAAGCCTCCAGCTCGGCGGTGGTCGGTCCGGTCGCGGCGCCGGCGTGCTGGACCGCGTACGCGCCGGCGCGGACGGCGTCGACCAGGGCGGCCTCCACCGGTGCGCCGGTGACCAGGCGCGCGAGCAGCACCGCCGTGTGCACGTCACCGGCTCCGGTGGTGTCCACCGCCCGCACGACCGGTGCCGGTGCGGTGAACACCCGCCGCCCGAGCAGCCCTCCGGTGGCCGCGCACCCGTGCCTCCCGGCCCGCAGGACGACCATCGCCTCGTCCGGAACGCCGGCCCGCCGGACGGCGTCGAGCAGGGTGGCGTCCAGGTCGTCGGAGCGGCCGACCGACGGCGCGCCGGTCAGCATCCGGGCCTCGCGCTGATTGAGCGTGAGCACGTCGACGCAGTTCAGCGCACGAACCAGGCGGTCCGGAGGAATCTCGAGCACCATCGGGCCGGGATCGAACGCGATGAGGACGCCGTCCGGCAGGCCGGGGAGCCAGTCGGCGAGGACCGGTCCGCTGCCCGGGTACGCGAGGTCGTAGCCGGAGACGACCACCGCGTCGCCCGCGCGGGGAGCGACGCCGTCGAGGTCGTCGGAGGTCAGCCCGGACTCGACCCCGGCCACCGTCACGAACGTGCGCTCGCCATCGGGCTCGACCAGCGTCACGCAGTAGCCCGAGTCGCCGACCGGACGCGGATCGACCGTCCAGCTGACGCCCTCGGCGCTGAGCGCGGCCCGGATGACGTCGCCGTAGCGCCCGGTGCCGTGCGGCGCCGCGTAGACGCACCGGACCCCCTGCCGCGCGACCGCGGACGCGAGGTTGAAACCGCCGCCGGGATTCGTGCGCGCGGCGGTCGCGAGGACGTCGCCGCCCCGCTCCGGAAGCGCCGGAACCGTGATCGCGAGGTCGACGAGGATGCTCTCCAGGGAGTACACCGTCGCGCCCGGCACCACTCCAACCTACCGACCGGCCGCTCAGGTCAGGCCCGGCGTCAGCGCATCTCCTCGAGCCGGGGATCGACGGCCGCCGACGCCCAGGTGCCGCGGACGAAGGCGTGGTCCGGGTGGTCGGAGATCAGCCAGGCGCGCTCGGCCCCCGGACCGGCCATGACGTTCAGGTAGTACATGTCGAAGCCGGGCGCGGCGATGCACGGGCCGTGCCAGCCGTACGGCACCAGCGCGATGTCCCGATCGCGGACCTCGGCCAGTACGTCGATCTCGCCGCGGCCCGAGCTGCTCGTGCGGTGGTACCCGAACCCGGGTTCGCCCGCCGGCCCGGACGACATCTCGAAGTAGTAGATCTCCTCCAGTTCGGACTCGTGCGGACCGGCCTCGTCGTGCTTGTGCGCCGGGTAGCTCGACCAGTTGCCGGCCGGCGTCACGACCTCGCAGGCGATCAGCGCACCGGTTTCGAACGCGTCCACCGTGCCGAAGTTGCGGACCAGCCGGCTCGCGGACCCCGCTCCGCGCCGCTCGACCGGTACCTCGGCGGCCGGACCGTACCGGAACGGCAGCTCCCGGTCGGTCCGGGCACCGCAGAGCGCGACCCGAGCCTCCCCGGCGTCCGCCCGGAGAACGGCGGTGGCGCCTACCGGGAGGTAGGCGAAGTCGGCCGGCCCGGCGAAGACGTCCGCCCGCCCGGACAGGACGAACGACGCGTCGTCGACCGAGACCGTGAGGCCGCCGGAGAGCGGGACCGCGAGCATCTCCTCCGGCCCGGTGACGATTTCGCGGGAGGAGCCGGGGGACAGCGTGAGGACCCGCAGCGAGGAGTACGTCCACCCGGCGGCCTCCGGGGTGATCACCGCGTCGAATCCGTCCGCGGACGTCGAACCGGCCGGCCGGAACCAGTGCCCCACGGAAGCCTCCCTCATCGGTCGACCAGCGTCGACTCGAACGCGTAGCGGTCGGGCCGGTAGGCGTGCGTGCCGTACTCGACCGCCCGGCCGGCGTCGTCGTAGGTGGTCCGGTCCATGGTGAGCACCGGCGCGCCCTCGACCTCGCCGAGCAGCCGCGCTTCGGCCGCGTCGGCGCGGCGGGCGGTGATCCGCTGCCGGGCGACCCGCATCACGACCCCGGCCCGGCGCATCGCCTGGTACAGGCCGGTCTCGCCCAGGTCCACCGCGGCCAGGTCGACGACGTCGGTCGGCAGGTAGTTCGTCATGTGGGCGAGCGGGTCGGGGCCGACCGAGCGCAACCGCTCCAGGTACCAGACCTGGGCGTGGTCTTCCAGGCGCAGTTCGGCCCGCACCTGGTCGTCGGGCTCGATCAGCTCCAGCTTCAGCACGACGGTCCGGGGCTGCTGGCCGGCCTTGGTCAGGTCGTCGAAGAGGCTGGTCAGCTCGAGCGGGCGGTGCACCCGGCCCTGGACGACCTGGGTGCCGACCCCGCGCTTGCGGACGAGTAACCCCTTGTCGACCAGCACCTGGATCGCCTGGCGCATCGTCGGCCGGGACAGGCCGAGGTCGGCGGCCATCGCCACCTCGTTGCCGATCCGGTCGCCGGCGCCCAGCGTGCCCGACACGATTGCGTGCTCGAGTTGCTCGGCGACTTGGAAGTACAGCGGGACCGGGCTACTGCGGTCGAGCGTGATGTGCGGCTGCATCGGCGCTCCTCCATCACGACCGGTTGTCATTATGTCCAGACAAAATCTTGACAGCGCCAGTGGTGTCTACCACACTCCACCCCACGATCGACACCCCCAGCAGTAGCCCCACCAGGAGAACTCAATGAAGAAGTTCGCCCTAGCCGGAGTGATAGTCGCGCTGTTCCTCGCCATGACGGGGTGCAGCGGGACCGGCAAGGAGGAAGGGCCATCCGACGCGAGCAAGTTGGACCTGACATACGCCGTCATCACCCACGGGGCGCCCGGTGACGCCTTCTGGGACCGGGTCAAGTCCGGTGCCGAGCGCGCCGGGAAGGACTACGGCGTCAAGGTCAACTACGCGTCCGACCCGGACCCGGCCAAGCAGTCGCAGCTGATCGACGGCGCGGTGGCCGACAAGGTCAACGGCATCGTCGTCTCGATGGCGAACCCGGACGGCCTGGAGACCTCGGTGAAGAACGCGGTCGCGGCCGGCATCCCGGTCGTCACGATCAACTCCGGCATCGACAAGTGGAAAGAATTCGGCGCGATGACCCACATCGGTCAGAGCGAGGAGATCGCCGGTAACGCGGTCGGGGCCCGGCTGAAGACGTCGGGCTGGAAGAACGCGCTCTGCGTGATCCAGGAAGCGGGCAACGTCGGTCTGGAGGAGCGCTGCAAGGCGGTCACCTCGACGATGGGCGGCAAGGTCACGAACCTGCAGGTCGACGGAACCGACGACAACGCGGTGCAGGCCACGATCACGTCCAAGCTGCAGGCCGACAAGACGATCGACGGCGTGCTGACGCTCGGTGGCCAGTACGCGATCGACGCGGTGAGCGCGATCAAGGAGTCGGGCAGCACGGCCAAGGTCGCGACGTTCGACCTCTCGGCCGACGTCATCAACGACATCAAGGCCGGCACGATCGAGTTCGCGGTCGACCAGCAGCCGTTCGTCCAGGGCTACGCCGCGGTCACCGCGCTGTACCTGAAGAGCATCAACGGCAACGACCTCGGTGGCGGCCAGCCGGTCTACTCCGGTCCGGCGTTCGTGACCAAGGACAACGCCGACGAGGTCGCCAAGTTCGCGGCCAAGGGAACGCGATGACGGCAGTTGTCTCTGACGAGCGGCTGACCTCCGGAGGGGGCGTCTTCGGGCGCGTCCTGCGGCGGCCGGAGGTCGGCGCGCTCGCCGCCGCCATCGCGGTGTTCGTGTTCTTCGCGGTCATCACCGACACGTTCGCGACCGCGTCGGGAGCGTCGACCTGGCTCCGGTCGGCGTCGACGATCGGCATCATGGCGGTGGCGGTCGCCCTGCTGATGATCGGCGGGGAGTTCGACCTCTCCGCCGGAGCGATGACCGGGTTCACGGGCCTGGCGGTCGGCGTGATGACGACCGAGTGGGGCCTGAACATCTGGGCCGCGATGCTGGTGTCGCTGATCCTGGCCCTCGCCGTCGGGTTCCTGAACGGCGTGCTGGTCATGCGCACCGGGTTGCCCAGCTTCATCGTCACGCTGGGGACGTTCTTCGTGCTCCAGGGCATCGACCTGGCCGCGGTCAAGGCGATCATCGGCCAGGTCGCGATCCAGGGCATGGCCAACGTGCCGTTCTACTCGCAGCCGCACGCGGTGTTCGGGTCGGACGTCCTGGTCTTCGGCGGCCGGGTCTACGCCTCGGTGTTCTGGTGGATCCTGGTGACGCTCGTGGCCACCTGGGTGCTGCTCAAGACCCGGGTCGGGAACTGGATCTTCGCGGTCGGGGGCGCGAAGACGTCGGCGGTGCAGGTCGGCGTGCCGGTCGCCCGCACGAAGATCGGGCTGTTCATGACCAGCGCCGGGGCCGGCTGGCTGGTCGGCATGCTGCTGCTGTTCACGACGTCCACCGTGCAGTCGAACACCGGTGTCGGGCAGGAGTTCATCTACATCATCTGTGCGGTGGTCGGCGGGTGCCTGCTCACCGGTGGGTACGGGTCGGCGGTCGGTGCGGCGCTGGGTGCGCTGATCTACGGCATGACCAACCAGGGCATCGTCTACGCCGGCTGGGACAACAACTGGCTCAAGGCGTTCCTCGGGGTGATGCTGCTCGGTGCGGTCCTGTTGAACGAAGCGGTGCGTCGGCGAGCGGAGCGATCGCGATGACTTCCCTGATCGAAGTGGACGGCATCGGCAAGCGGTACGGCAACATCATCGCGCTGGCCGACGTCACGACGTCGGTGCGGCCGGGTGAGGTGACCTGCGTACTCGGCGACAACGGCGCCGGGAAGTCGACGTTCATCAAGATCTTGGCCGGAGCACACCCGCACTCCGACGGCCGGCTCGTCGTCGACGGCGAGGAGCGCCATTTCGGCAGCCCCCGGGAGGCGTTGAACCTCGGCATCGCGACCGTGTACCAGGACCTGGCGGTCGTGCCGCTGATGCCGGTCTGGCGGAACTTCTTCCTCGGCTCGGAGCCCACCCGCGGGTGGGGACCGGCCCGTCGGATGGACACCGCGTTCATGAAGAAGACGACGAAGTCCGAGCTGGCCGCGATGGGCATCGACCTGCGGGACGTGGACCAGCCGATCGGCACGCTGTCGGGCGGTGAGCGCCAATGCGTCGCGATCGCGAGGGCGGTGTACTTCGGGGCGCGGGTGCTGATCCTGGACGAGCCGACGGCCGCGCTGGGCGTCAAGCAGTCGGGGGTGGTGCTGAAGTACATCGCCCGGGCGCGCGACAAGGGGCTCGGCGTCGTGTTCATCACGCACAATCCGCACCACGCGTATCCGGTCGGCGACCGGTTCATGCTGCTGCGGCGCGGGCGTTCGATGGGTGACTTCCCGAAGGCCGAGATCACACTGGACGAGCTGACCGCGATGATGGCCGGCGGCGCGGAACTCGAGGCGCTGAGCCACGAGCTCACGGCCGAGCTCGGAGACGACTCGGAGGTGGCGAAGACGCTGTCCTCCGAGGTCAAGGGGCTCAGTACGTGAATTCGGGTGTCGCGGTGGCCGGGTTCGGGCGGAGGGCCAGTCGCTCGCCCGGGCCTGGGCCCGGCTACCGCACCACTACCCGGACCCCCGGTTGAGATTTCGGCAACGGTTGGCCCAACTTATGGCACCGGGTGCCGTAATGGCCGTAGGGTTGCTCCATCACCCCCGGCGGGCGCAGCGATGCCTCGTCACCGAGCCGAGAGCCGAAGACACATGGCGAGTACCAGGGATTGGTTCGAGACCGTCGCGGAAGCGCAGCGGCGGGCGAAGAAACGGCTGCCCAAGGCCGTCTATCTCGCGCTGTTAGGCGGCGCGGAGGCCGGCGCGACGATGGACGACAACGTCGGCGCGTTCCGCGAACTGGGATTCCGGCCGCGTATCGCCGACCTGCCGGCCGCGCGCGAGCTCTCCACCACGGTCATGGGCCAGGAGATCCCGTTCCCGGTCCTCCTCTCGCCGACCGGCGTCCAGGCCGTCGACCCCCAGGGTGAGGTCGGCGTCGCCAAGGCCGCGGCCCAGCTCGGTACCGCGATGGGCTTGTCGTCGTTCGCCTCGAAGCCGATCGAAGAGGTCATCAAGGAGAACCCGAAGCTCTTCTTCCAGTCGTACTGGGTGGGCGACCGGGAGGCCATGCTGGCCCGCGCCGAGCGCGCCCGTACCGCCGGGGCCAAGGGCCTGATCGTCACGCTCGACTGGATCTTCGACTCCCGCCGGGACTGGGGCAGCCCGTTCATCCCGGAGCGGATCAACTTCGAGGCCGTCCGGAAGTACGCGCTCCCGGTCGCGGCTCGCCCCGGTTACCTGTGGCGCTGGATGAAGAGCGGCGCGCTGCCCGACCTCGGCGTCCCGAACCTGGTGCTGCCGGGCCAGGAGGTGCCGACGTTCTTCGGCGCCTACGGCCAGTGGATCCAGACCCCGGCGCCGACCTGGGACGACCTCGCCTGGCTGCGCGAACAGTGGGGCGGCCCGTTCATGATCAAGGGCATCACGCACCCGGACGACGCCCGTCGCGCCGTCGACATCGGCGCCACCGCGATCTCGGTCTCCAACCATGGCGGCAACAACCTCGATTCGACCCCGGCCACGATCCGGCTGCTGCCGGCGATCGCCGACGCGGTCGGCGACCAGATCGAGGTGCTGCTCGACGGCGGGATCCGGCGCGGCAGCGACGTCGTGAAGGCGCTGGCGCTGGGGGCGCGGGCCGTGATGATCGGCCGGGCGTATCTGTGGGGGATGGGCGCGAACGGTGAGAAGGGCGTCAACAACGTCCTGGTGATCATCCGCGACGGGATCTCGGAGACCCTCTACGGCCTCGGCAAGTCGTCGGTCCACCAGCTCACGCCGGACGACCTGATCATCCCGGCGGACTTCACCCGCTCGGCCGTCAAGGCCTGACGACTCCTCGTGAAGGGCGGGCCGGTCCGCCCTTCGCCGTCGTCGCCGCCGGTGTGCGCCCGAACCGGCGGAAAGCCGGAAGTTGACCCGGCGTCCTATCCTGGCCACCCACGGTGATCAGGGAGGATGATCGTGACGAACGCCGGCTCGGGGCGCCGGCGATTGCGGCCGCACCGGCGGTATCTGGTGGCGTTCGTGCTCGCCACCTTCGCGATCGGGGGGCCCGCCGCAGCGACCGACCTGCCGGATTCGGGTCTGGCCTGGACGGCTCTGGCGCTGTTCTCCATGCTCGGGGCGCTGACGATGACCGAGGCGATGGTGTGGGCGCTGCGCCGGCTCGGCGACGTGCTGCGGGATTTGCTGCCACCCGGCCCGGTGCGCACCTGGCTGCGGGACCTCTGGTCGGGGCTGCCGCGGCCGGTACGGGCGATCGGCCTGCCCGCCGTCGTCGTGGTGCTGGGCCTGATCGTCGGTCTGATCCTGGTCCCGTCGGGCCAGCAGAAGATCTACTACTGGATCATCGGCTGCCAGCCGCCGCCGACGCTGCGCGTCCTCACGACGCCGGAGAGCCTGGCGACGACGTCCGCGCTGGCCACCGAGTACGAGGAGCAGTCCGCGGCGCGGCACCAGGGCTGCGCGAGCGCCGACGTCTACCCCTACGCCGCCGACCCGGCCGCCGCGCGGGACGCGCTGGCCAACGGCTGGTCGACCGACAGCCTGGAGGAGATCGGTCCACGCCCGGACGCGTGGATGCCCGACTCCACGGTGGACGTGACCCGGGTGGCCGAAGCGGGCAAGTCCGAACGGGGCTCGCTGATCGAGTCGGTGGAAGCGATCGCCACCACCCCGCTCGTGCTCGGGATCCCGGCCCGACTGGCTCCGGAGGGCGACGAGCGCTGGACCCGCCGCACGTGGGCCGAACTGCTCGACGCCGCGGACGACGCCGGGCTGTCCGTCGTCCGCCCGCAACCGGCGACGTCGACGACGGGTGAGGTCGCGACCGAGCTGATCTACCGCAGCCTGTCCGACGGCGCGAAAGCGTACGACGCTGACGCGGCGCGGGCGCTCGAGCGGAGGATCGGGGGCGCGCTCGACCGGGGCCGGTACACGCTCGGGAACGCGGACGCGATCCTCTGCCGCCACCGGGCCGCGGACGTGCCCGCCGCGACGCCCGCCGTCGCCGCGAGCCGGAGCGGGACGCCCGCCGTGATCCTCACCGAGCAGCAGCTCGTCCGCTACAACCTCGGCCGGCCGCTGGGGGAGAACTGCCCGTCCGACGACCCGGTACCGGCCGATCGGCAGCTGGTCGCCGCGTACCCGGCCGACACCGCGGCGCTCGACCATCCGCTGGTCCGGCTGCGCTGGTCCCACGTCACCGCGCGGCAGAGCGACGCCGCACGCGACTGGGCCGAGTGGCTGCGGTCGGAGGCCGGGCGGCGCGCGCTGATCACGGTCGGGCTGCGGCCTCCGGTGGGCGACACCTCGCTCGCCGAGCCGCTGACCGTGCGCTGGGGTGTGCACCCCGACGCCGTGTTCGCCCACGCCGGCCCGCCGTCGGCCGACGTCGACCAGGCGCTCGACGCGTACGCGATCGCGAGCCGCCCGGCCCGGACGCTGGTGCTGCTCGACTCGTCCGGGTCGATGAAGACGAAGGTCGACGCCGGGACGCGGTTCGACGCGGCCCGCACCGGGATCACGGCGGCGTTCGACACGATCGGGCAGAGCGACGAGGTGGGACTGTGGACGTTCCCGGCCCAGCCGCGGCAACTCCTCGACCTCCGGGTCCGGCCGCCCGGGGAGGCGGGGCGTCTCGCCGACCGGGCGCTGAAGGCCGTGCACCCGGACCACGGCACGCCGCTCTACCGCTCGATCGAGGCCGGGCTGGACGCCCTGGGGCGTGCGGACGAAGACCAGGTGACGACGCTGATCGTGGTCACCGACGGCGAAGACACCGACGAAGGCCGCCCGCCGACACCCCGGGCACTGGCCGCGCGCGCGTCGACGGCGAAGGTCCGGATCTCGGTGGTGGCGCTGGGGGACGCGGACTGTGCCGGGCTGCCGCTGTCCACGCTGACCGACGGGTCCGGCGGGGAGTGCGAGAGCGCCGACTCACGGACGCTGGGCGGCGTCCTGATCGATCTGTTCGAGGCGCGCTGAGCGCGGAGTGAGAGGTGGCCGGACCGATGGGGACTGAGCAGTCGGAGGGGCGGGGACGTCCGCACCAGCCGATGTTCTCCGACGACATCGACGAGCCGGACCGGCCCGCGGCCCCTCCGGACCGGCCCGCCGCCGCAGCGGACGCCTCCGCCGTTCCGGGTGACGGCTCCGCGCGCCGGCCCGGAGCGGCGGGCCGAGAGCGGCCCCCTCGCGGTGACGACCGGCCCGCTCCCGGTGACGACCGGCCTGCTCCCGGTGACGGTGACGACCGGCCGAGCGGGGCGCTGGCCTGGTGGCAGGCCGGTCGCGACTTCCGGCGCGACCACCCGGGCTGGTCCGGCTTCCTGGCCGGCCTCCTCGTCGGCGTGCTCGTCGTCGTCGGCGTCGGCTACCTGCGCCCCCACCTCACCGATACGTCCTGGGAGGACGGCGAGCTGGTGCTGCTCAGCGGTTCCGACGACAGCGCCGGTGGCCAGCGCCAGGAGCTCATCGCGGAATGGAACCGCCTGCACCCCGAGCACCCGGCCCGGATCGAGGAGGTGCCGAACATCGCCGACGCCGAGCGCAGCGAGATGCTGGCCCGCGCCGACGGCGACGGCGGCCCGATCGACGTGCTGAACCTCGACGTCGCGTTCCTGCCGGAGTTCGCCGAGGCGGGCCTGCTCCGCGAGTTCCCCGACGACGACGTCGACCGGGACGCGTTCCTCTCCGGCCCGCTCGGCACCTGCGAGTACAAGGGCAAACTCTGGGCGCTGCCGTTCAACACCGACGCCGCGCTGCTCTACCGGCGCACGGCCCTGGTGCCGAAGGCCCCGTCGTCCTGGACGTCGATGCTGGCGTCGATCGCCCGCGTGCTGGAGGGCAATCCCCGGGCGGGCACGGTGCCGGAGGCCGGCTTCGTCACCCAGCTCGGGGACTACGAGGGCCTGACCGTCAACGCGATCGAGGCGGTCTGGAGCGCGGGCGGCGACATCGTCGACGACGACGGCCACGTCCACGTCGACTCCCGCCAGGCCCAGGAGGGTCTGCGTCAACTCGTCGACGGGGTGCACTCGGACCCGAAACAGATCCTGCCCACGTCGCTCGAGTACACCGAGGACGCGAGCACGTCGGCGTTCCGGGCCGACCGGGCGCTGTTCATGCGCAACTGGCCGGTCGCGTACCGGAGGCTCGAAAATCCCACCGAACCCGGCACGACGCGCATCGACTTCGAGGTCTCGCCGCTGCCGTGGCCGAGCGTCCTGGGCGGGCAAAACCTGGCGATCGCCGAGCACAGCAGCCATCCGCGGGCCGCGGAGGCCCTGATCAATTTCCTCACCGACTCCCGCAGCCAGCAGATCCTGTTCGAGCGCGGAGGGTTCGCCGCGACCCGGCGGGTCGTGTACGAGGACGCGAAGATCAAGCAGGTCTATCCCTACGCCGACGAGCTGCTCAAGGCACTCGAGGCGGCCCGGCCGCGGCCGAAGTCGCCGCACTACGCGCTGTTCAGCGAGGTGCTGCGGGAGGCCGTGCACACGATGCTGGTCACCGGTGCCGGGCCCCCACCGGATCTCGGTGACCGGCTCCGCGCCGCGCTCCGGGGCGAACGGCGCTAACCGCTTACCGCCTCGAATCGACCTTTCACCGCCCGAACACGGACGGATCGGCATGAGTGACACGTCAATGAGGAATCGTCGCGCAGCGAAACCAAGTGGTGTGGCCTGCACCACACCAGGCCTACGATCGGCACCCATTAGCCGCTCAGCCTCGCTGGGGAGGGCGCTTTGTCCGCATTGTCTTTCCTGGATCGGGAGCATACGGTTGCGCCCGCCGGGTTCAACCGCTGGCTCATCCCGCCGGCCGCGCTGGCCGTCCACCTGTGCATCGGGCAGGCGTACGCGACCAGCGTCTACAAGAACTCGCTGATCGCGCACTTCGACGTCAGCCAGACCGCGATCGGGATCATCTTCAGCATCGCGATCGTGATGCTCGGCCTCTCCGCCGCGGTCGCCGGAACCTGGGTGGAGACGAACGGTCCCCGCAAGGCCATGTTCGTCTCGGCCTGCTTCTGGGGCGCGGGCTTCCTGGTCGGTGCGCTCGGTATCGGCACGAAGCAGCTCTGGCTCGTCTACCTCGGGTACGGGTTCCTCGGCGGCATCGGACTGGGCATCGGCTACATCTCGCCGGTGTCCACGCTGATCAAGTGGTTCCCGGACCGTCCCGGCCTGGCCACCGGGCTGGCGATCATGGGCTTCGGCGGCGGTGCGCTGATCGCCAGCCCGGCGTCGCGTCAGCTGATGGGGTTCTACGACTCGGGGTACGACCCGTCGAACGCGAAGTCGATCGCCGACGGGCACGCGCTGGTGATGCTGTTCGTGACGCTCGGCATCGTCTACTTCCTCATCATGATGTTCGGCGTGTTCAACGTCCGGGTGCCGCGGGAAGGCTGGCGGCCGGAGGGCTTCGACCCGGCCACGGTCGCCGCCAAGCCGCTGGTCACGACCGCGAGCGTGTCGGCCGCGAACGCGATCAAGACGCCGTCGTTCTGGCTGCTGTGGGTCGTGTTGTTCTGCAACGTGACGGCCGGGATCGGCATCCTGGAGCAGGCCAGCCCGATGATCCAGGACTTCTTCCGCGAGAACGGGACCTCCACGGTCGGGGTGTCGGCCGCGGCCGGGTTCGTCGGCGTGCTCTCCCTGTTCAACATGGCCGGCCGGTTCGCCTGGTCGACGACGTCGGACTACCTCGGCCGCAAGCGCATCTACCTGCTCTACCTGGGCGTCGGAATCGTCCTCTACCTGTTGCTCGCGACCGCCGGCAGCTCCGCGACCTGGCTCTTCGTCCTGCTCGCCGGCTTCATCATCTCGTTCTACGGCGGCGGTTTCGCCACCGCGCCGGCCTACCTGCGTGACCTCTTCGGAATGTTCCAGGTCGGCGCGATCCACGGTCGGTTGCTGACCGCGTGGTCCGCGGCCGGCGTCGCCGGGCCGCTCATCATCAACGGCTTTCTGGACGCCAAAGGAGAGCCCGGTTCGCTGACCGCGTCGGCGTACCGGCCGGCGTTGTTCACGATGGTCGGCGTGCTGGCCGTCGGGTTCGTCGCGAACCTGCTGATCCGTCCGGTGGCCGAGCGGTTCCACGAGCCCGCGTCCTCGGCGCCCCCGGAGCCCACCGCCGACGCCCGGGCTCCCGAACCGGCTGAAACCGAACCGGCTGCTGGCACCAACGCTTCGAAGGAGGCGACCGCGTGAACAACACCCAGACCGTCCGGCTGGTCATCTCCTGGCTCCTGGTCACGGTCCTGCTCGGATACGGCGTCATCCAGACCGTGATCACCGCGGCCAAACTGTTCGAGTAGGCGGCAGACAGAACGCCTCTCCTCCCGCGTCTTACTGACGACACGGGAGGAGAGGCATGCTCGATGAACCTGACTTCGGCTCCTACGTAGCGGCCGACGGCGCCGCCTTGCTGCGGTTCGCGTGGGTGCTCACCGGCGACCACCACCTCGCCGAAGACCTGGTGCAGGAAGCACTGGTCAAAGTCCATCGCCGCTGGTCGAGACGTATCGAGCAGCCGGGCCCGTACGTGCGCAAGACGATCCTGCGCCACTACCTGTCCTGGCGCCGTCGCCGGTCGTCCGGCGAGATCCCGGCGCCGGACGGCGTCGATTCGGTGGCCGCGGACCATGCCGACGGCATCGCCGACCGCGACGCGCTCTGGGTGCTGCTCGCCACCCTGCCCCGCCAGCAGCGGGCGGTTCTCACGCTGCGCTTCTTCGAAGACCTCGATGACCCGGCGATCGCCGAGCTGATCGGCTGCTCACCGGGCACCGTCCGCGGGCACGCCAGCCGCGGCCTGGCCCGGCTACGGCAGTCGGCCGAGATCGTCCACGCCCGGTGAGGAGAGAGTTCTGATGGATCTGGATTCCGACTTGCGGACCACGATGGCTCGCCGGGCCGACGCGGCTCCCTCGCCGGACGGGCTGCTCGGCATCGTCCTGGAACGGGGCCGCCGAGCCCACCGACGCCGGGTGCTCAGCGGGGTCGCGGCGGCCGTGGTGGTGCTCCTGTTCGGCGGCATCGGGATCACCGCGATCGTCCGGCCGGACGAGACCCGGACGCTGCGGATCTCCGACGGCACGAGAGAGACGGCGCCGCCGGCTCCGATCAGTGTCGGGTGGTTCCCGGCCGGGCTGGGTAAGCCGCGGGTGCTCTATCAAGGGCCGGAGACGTGGTCGGTCGACGCCGGTCGCCTGGACGCGGTGCAGACCGTGTCGGTGTGGGTGACGCCGGTCGCGCCGACGCGGCTGAGCCCGGTGACCACGATCGACGTCGGCGGGACACCGGCGACGATCTACTGGGCGCCGACGAAGACGTACCCCGATCGGTTCGCCGAGCTGACCTACCAGCGCAAACCGGGCCAGTGGATCGAGGTCGTGGCCGATCGCGCGGCTCGGCCCCGCGTACCGGTCTCGCAGAACGATCTCGTCCGGGTGGCGGAGAGCATCACCGACCAGCCGCAGCCGGTCGAGGACGTCGTGCGGATGGCGACTCCCGCGGGCGCCAAGATCGGCTGGGTAATCGCCGACGATGCTGGTTCCTACGTCGGCTACGTCGACGCGGGCCCGCCTCCCGTGGGCGGTCCGCGCGAGCGGCTCAGCGTCGGAGTGCTGTCGAAGGACAGCATCACCCTCTCGACGCTGCCGTCCGAGGCCGACCCGGGTTCGGACGGGTCCGAGCCGCTGAAGCCGCTGGACATCCCGGCCGGCGGCCGGTACTTCGCGACGCCGACCCCGCGCTTCGCGTACCGGGTCCCGGGTCACCCGGAGGCCGTCCTGCTGCTGTCGGTGTCGACTTCTTCCGACCCGCTGGCGTCGGAGGGCGCGCTGCGGGCCCTGGCCGAGACCGCCCGCCTGGGCCCGGACGCCGTCCTCGCCCGCTGAGCGCGACCGCGTTCTCCGACGCGGCGCTCCGGCACCGGACTCTGCGCCTGCCGGGTTACCCGGAGGCGCGGGTCACGGAACCGAGGGTGACCCTGAGGGCGCGGTAGGGGTTGCGATCAGGTGCTGTCCCGGAGGCGGCCGCCACACCAGAAGTCCATTCTGGTGTGGCGCCGCTCACCCCCGACTGCTCGACACAGAGATCCCGGAGTTGATCCCGATGCGAAGCCAGCTCCTCTCCGCCCGCGCCGCCGCCCTGTTCGCCAGCGACCTGTCCACCGGTTCCCGTCCGGGCCGCGCCGCCGTCGACGCCGCGATCGCGACCTCGGTCCGCGCCTGCGGGGGAACCCGCGGCTGCGTGGCCACGATGGCCACCGCGTACGGGGACTGCCCGGAGCTCGCCGCCCCGCGCATGCGCTGGGCCCTCAGCCTCCTCGAGGAAGCTCCCCGGACGTTCGCCCGGCCGCTCGCCGCCTGATCCGTCCCCGGACCGGCGCCGTGCCGGTCACCGGCTTCGGCGGGCGGCCCGGTAGCGGCGGATCAGGGCGTTCGTCGAGGAGTCGTGGTCGAGGTCGTCCGACGACGACAGCTCGGGGACGATCCGCTGGGCCAGCGCCTTGCCCAGCTCCACGCCCCACTGGTCGAACGAGTTGATCTGCCAGATCGCACCCTGCACGAACACCTTGTGCTCGTACAGCGCCACCAGCGCGCCGAGCGTCCGCGGGGTGAGCTTCTCGACGACGAGCGTCGTCGACGGATGGTTGCCGGGGAACGTGCGGTGCGGCACGAGCTCGGGCGCCACACCCTCGGCGGCGACCTCCTCGGCGGTCTTGCCGAACGCCAGCGCCTCGGCCTGGGCGAGCACGTTCGCGATGAGCAGGTCGTGCTGGTCGCCCATCTCGTGCGCCGGGTGCAGGAACGCCAGGAAGTCGACCGGGATCAGCGTCGTGCCCTGGTGGATCAGCTGGTAGTACGCGTGCTGACCGTTGGTGCCGGGCGTGCCCCAGACGATCGGGCCGGTCTCGTAATCGACCGGCGTGCCGTCGCGGCGCACCCGCTTGCCGTTCGACTCCATGTCGAGCTGCTGCAGGTAGTCGGTGAAGCGGGAGAGGTAGTGCGCGTAGGGGAGCACCGCGTGGCTCTGCGCGTTGAAGAACTCGCGGTACCAGAGCCCGAGCACGCCCATCAGCACCGGCAGGTTCTGCTCCAGCGGCGCGGTGCGGAAGTGCTCGTCAACCTCGTGCATGCCGGCCAGGAGCTCGCCGAAGCCGTCCCGGCCGATCGCGACCATCAGCGACAGACCGATCGCGGAGTCGAACGAGTACCGGCCGCCGACCCAGTCCCAGAATCCGAACGTGTTCGCCGGGTCGATGCCGAACTCCTCGACCGCCGACAGGTTCGTCGAGACCGCGACGAAGTGCTTGGCGACGTCGGCGCCGTCTCCGATCTGGGCCACCAGCCAGTCTCGGGCCGCCCGGGCGTTGGTCATCGTCTCCAGCGTGGTGAACGTCTTCGACGCGACGATGAACAGCGTCTCGGTGGCGTCGAGGTCCTTCACGTTCGACGCGAGGTCGTCGCCGTCGACGTTGGAGACGAACCGGCAGGTGATCTGCGGGTCGGAGTAGGGCTTGAGCGCCTCGTAGGCCATCCGCGGGCCGAGGTCGGAGCCGCCGATGCCGATGTTCACGACCGTGCGGATGCGCTTGCCGGTGGAACCGACCCACTCGCCGCTGCGCACCCGGTCGGAGAACGACCCCATCCGCCCGAGCACCTCGTGCACCAGCGGGACGACGTCCTCACCGTCGACCGTGATCGACGCGCCGGCCGGAGCGCGCAGGGCGACGTGCAGCACGGCCCGGTTCTCGGTCGTGTTGATCTTCTCGCCCCGGAACATCGCGTCCCGGTGGCCCTCGACGTCCGCGGCCCTGGCCAGTGCGAGCAGCGAGTGCAGCGCGGAGGTGTCGACGCGGTGCTTGGAGTAGTCGGCCACCAGGCCCGCGGCCTCGACGGTCATCGCGTCGGCCCGGCCCGCGTCCGCGGCGAACAGTTCGCGCAGGTGCGTGCTTCGGAGCCGATCGGCGTGCTCGCGGACCGCGGTCCACTCAGGTGTCGCGTCGATGTCGACAGTCTTCGGGGACATGGTCGTGCCCTCCCAATGCTCTGCGTTTTCCGGGCCTACGTTAGTCGTGCCCGTGAGGCGAAGACTTACCGCGACTATTGCCTACGAAGGTCTTCACAAAAGGTTCACCGATCGAGAGGGCCTGCTGTCCGAGTGCCGCGTGGATCAGTTCGGGGGCGTCCGGGCGGCCGTGCAGCCAGCCCTGGTTCTCGTCGCAGCCGTGATGGGCCAGTACCGCGGCCTGGTACTCGTGCTCGACGCCTTCGGCCACGGTGGTCAGCCCGAGGGCGTGCGCCATGCCGGTGATCGCCGCGATCACCGGGGCGCCGGTGTCCTGGGGCTTGATCGTCATCACGAACGAGCGGTCGATCTTGAGGATGTCGGCCGGCAGGTGGTGCAGCCGGCTCAGCGACGAGTAGCCGGTGCCGAAGTCGTCGATCGCGATCCGGACGCCGTCGGCCCGCAACCGGCGCAGCACGTCGAGCGCGACCTGGGAGTCGGCCTCCATCGTGCTCTCGGTGACCTCCAGGACCAGGCGGTCGGCCGGCAGCCCGGTGCGGATCAGCACGTCGACGACCTGCTGGTAGTAGTCGGGCTGGTGCAGTTCCCGGCCGGAGACGTTCACGGTGACCTTCGCCGCGACCGCGCGGGGCCAGGCCGACGCCTCCCGGCACGCGGTCTCCAGCACCCAGTGGTCGAGCCGGGTGATGAAGCCGGTGCTCTCGGCGATCGGGATGAACTCGGCCGGCGAGACCGGCCCCTTGCCCGGGCGGGTCCAGCGCAGCAGCGCCTCGGCCCCGGCGACCAGGCCGGTCTTCGCGCTGACGATCGGCTGGTAGACGACCGTGAACTCGTTGTTGGCCAGCGCCGAGCTGAGCATCACCCAGCCCTCGCCCCCGGCGTCCCGGCTGAACGTGCGGCCGCCGCCGGTGCTGCGGGCCTCGTAGAGCGCGAGCTCGGCCCGTCCGGCCAGGATCGACGGCGTGTCTCCGGTCTGCCAGGACGCGAGGCCGGCCGAGAAGCCGGGCTGGGTCGCGCGGAACGCGTCCAGCTCCCGGGTGAGCTGCCCCGACGTCTTGCCGGCGGCGATCACCGCGAACTCGTCCGCCCCGTGCCGGGCCATGCTCGCGTCCGGACCGCCGTGCGCGAGCCAGTCCCGGGCGAACGCCTGCAGCCAGCGGTCACCCTCGGCGCGGCCGCGCTGTTCGTTGACCGCCGCGAAGCCGTCCAGGTCGATCATCGCGACGGTCAGCGTTCCGCCACCGCGTTCGACGTCCGCCAAGGCCTCGTGGAGGGTCCGGTCGAACCCGCGGCGGTTCGGCAGGCCGGTGAGCCCGTCGACGTCGGCTTCCGCCGCCGCCCGGACCAGCCAGCCGGTCACACCCGCGATCAGCAGGTTCAGGCCGATCAGCGTGGTGACGGCACCCCAGGGGTACGCGTCGAACGCCAATTTGGACGCCACGATCGAGGCGACGACCAGGGCTTCCATCACGCACCCGGCGGTCCAGTCGAAGAAGAAGAACACGTACATCGACACGACGAGGTAGAGGCAGCCGGTCAGCGTCGCCTCGTACTCGCCGCGGTGCATCCAGACGCCGAGGCCGACGAAGACCAGCGTCCCCAGGTTCAGCCCGTAGAACACGCGCTGCGGCAGGTGCCGGCCGAACAGCCCGACGAGGAGCCCCATGACGAGCGAGCCGCCCGCCAGCGCGGCCGAGGCGGGCAGGTCCCGATGCGGTTCGGCCAGCAGCGGCGTCAGCACTCCGACGGTCCCGCCGACCACGTAGCAGGCAGCGGCGGTCGACGCCATGGCCGGACCGGTGGCGATGACCGACGGTCGAAGCCGGCGTCGGGGTGTTCGGGCCGACCGCCTCAGCTCAGCGCTCATCCAACCTCCGTGATCCGGGCGGACCTTTCCAGCGTTCCCGGCGTGGGGAGCGGGACGGGTGCAGCCCGGTTGCGGGAAGGTTGCACCTTATGTAACTAAAGGACCGGTTTCCCGGGTCAAGGCGAGGAGGAGGTCACGGGTTTCGGCCAGGTCGGCGGCGTCCAGGCGGCCCTCGTACAGCGAGGCCGACGCGGTGCCGTCGGCGGCCCGGGTGACCGCGATGACTCGCTGCGGGTGCAACCCGTCGGCGTCCAGGGCGGCCCGCCATCGGCGCCCGTCGGCCCGGACGCGGTCGAGTGCGCGGGGGAGCTGGCCGATCGCGCCCATCAGCGTGGCCTGCTCGCGGGTGGTCGTGTCGCTGTCGGTGCGCTCGAGGTCGGCGAAGATCGCCCGCACGTAGGCGCGGGTGAGGCGGCCGGGTGCGGTGTCGGCCGGGTCGATCTGGGCGTCGACGGCGGCGTCGAACTGCGCGATCAGATCGTCGGCCAGCGCCGTGAACAGCGCCTCCTTCGAGGGGAAGTGGTGCAGCAACCCCCCCTTGGAGACACCGGCCTCGCGGGCGACGACGTCGAGGCTGACGGTGGCTCCGTGGGCCAGCACCGCGCGGGCGGCGGCGTCGAGCAGGGCGCGGCGGGTACGCGCCTTGTCCCGGATGGGTCCGGATCCCGCCATCGGGCTCCTCGGGGGTCGTGGATGTGAGATCAGACGATACTCAGGTGCTAACCGACCGTCTGGACGGTACGTTAATCGTCATGACTCCGTTGGCTCCGATCCGTCCGGCCGGTCGCCGGGAGTGGGCCGCGCTCGCCGTCGTGACGCTCGCCGTCGTCGTGCTGGCGATCGACGCGACAGTGCTCTCGCTCGCCGTGCCCGCACTCACCGCCGACCTCGCGCCGTCGGCGACCGCGCTGCTGTGGATCGGTGACGTCTACTCGTTCGCGCTGGCCGGCCTGCTGGTCACAATGGGCACGCTGGCCGACCGGATCGGCCGCAAGCGCCTGCTGCTGATCGGCTCGGCCGGCTTCGTGCTGGCATCGCTGCTGGCCGCGTTCGCGCCGACGCCGGGCTGGCTGATCGTCGGGCGGGCGCTGCTCGGCGTCGCCGGGGCGACGCTGATGCCCTCGACGCTCTCGATCATCCGCGGCCTGTTCCTCGACGCCCGGCAGCGGACGACCGCGATCGCGATCTGGTCGGCGGCGGCCGGCGGGGGTGCGGCACTCGGACCGCTGGTCGGTGGAGCGCTGCTCGAGCACTTCTGGTGGGGCTCGGTGTTCCTGCTGAACGTGCCGGTGATGCTGCTGCTGATCGGGTTCGGCGCGGTGCTGCTGCCGGAGTCGCGGGACCCGCGCCCGGGGCCGTTCGACCTGGTCGGGGCCGCCTTGTCGGTGGTGGGGATCGTCGGGCCGGTCTTCGCCGTGAAGCAGACGGTGTCGCACGGGGTCTCGCCGGCCGCGGCCGTGGCGGCACTGCTCGGCGTCGTCGCCGGGGTCGCGTTCGTGCGGCGGCAGCGGCGGGCGTCGTCGCCGTTGATCGACGTGCGGTTGTTCGCCCGGCCGGCGTTCACCGGGGCGGTCGTGGCCAGCCTGCTGGCGATCTTCGCGTTCAGCGGCCTGTTGTTCTTCTTCTCGCCCTATCTGCAGCTGGTGCGGGGTGACAGCCCGCAGGTCGCGGGGGCGCGCGAGTTACCGGCGACGCTCGCGTCGATCGCGGTGGTGGCGGTCGCCGGGTGGCTGGTCTCCCGCTGGGGGCGGGGCCGGGTGATCGGTGGCGGCCTGCTGCTGGCCGCGGCGGGCTTCGCCGGACTCGCGGCCGCCGAGGGGCTCGCGCAGTTCCGGTGGCTGGCGCTGGCCCTGGTGTTGCTGGGGCTCGGCGTCGGCCTCGCGTTCACGCTGACGACGGACGCCGTGCTGGCGGCGGTTCCGGCCGATCGGGCCGGGTCGGCGTCGGCGGTGGCGGAGACCGCGTACGAACTCGGGGTGGCGCTGGGGATCGCGGTCCTCGGGAGCGTCCAGACCGTGCTGTACCGGCACGCGTTACCGGAGGGGACCGACGCGGCGGTGCGCGAGTCGCTGGCGAGCGCGGCGGCCGGCGCGGAGTCGGCGGGCGACGTGTCGCTCGGTGCGGCGCGCGCCGCGTTCGTCGACGCGATGCAGGCGACGTCGCTGATCGCGGCGGTGCTGCTGGTGGCCGCGGCTGCGGTGGCCTGGCGGGTGATCCCCTCCGCCGCTGAGCCGGCTGGGGCGGCGCTGGCCGGGCCTGGGCCTGCTGGGCCTGGGCCTGCTGGGCCTGGGCCTGCTGGGCCTGGGCCTGCTTGGGTTGGGCCGCCTGGGGCCGCGCCGCCTGGGGCTGGGCCTGGGCCTGCTGGGTCTGGGCCGGCTGGGCCTCCTCTGGGCGGGCCGGACCGGGCGGGGGTCGCTGCGGCCGGGCCGGCGGAGCGGCGGAATGATTCGGCGGCGTGACGCTCGTGGAGATCTGTGTGGACGACGTGGCCGGGGCCCGGTGCGCCGAGCGGGCCGGGGCCGACCGGGTGGAGCTGTGCTCGGGCCTGGCCGAGGGCGGTGTGACGCCCAGCCTCGGGCTGGTGCGGTCGGTACTCGCCGCGACCGGGCGGATCGGCGTCCGGGTGCTGGTCCGGCCCCGCGGCGGCGACTTCGTCTACGCCGCCGACGAACTCGACGTCCAGTGCGAGGACCTGCGGTTGCTGCCGCTCTCCGACCCGCGGGCCGGCGTCGTCGTCGGAGCGCTCACGCCGGACGGGGAGATCGACGTCGCCGCCGTGCACCGGCTCCTCGACGCGGCCGGGAACAGCGAGGTCACGTTCCACCGGGCCTTCGACGCGACCGCTGACCCGCAGCGGTCGCTCGACACACTGATCGACCTCGGGGTCGACCGCGTGCTGACGTCAGGCGGCCGCCGTAGCGGGCTCGAGGGAGCCGAGGTGCTCCGCGATCTCGTCCAGCGCGCGGGAGGCCGGATCGCGGTGATGGCGGGCGGGGGAGTCCGCCCGGACGGCGTCCGCGAACTCGTCGGCCGTACCGGCGTACCCGAAGTCCACCTCCGGGCCACGGAGCCCGTGCAGTCCGCTGCCCGGTTCGTCAACCCCGCGCTGCCCTACGACGAGGGCCACCGGCTCGTCACGTCCGGCAACGTCATCCGCGACCTGCTCGCCGAACTCGACCGCTGAGTCCTCGACCGCTGAGTCCTCGACCGGCCGGCGGCGGTTCCGGACGATCCGGGTGGCCAGCACGAAGACGCCGGGAAGGGCCGCCACCAGTGCGAAGAGGCCGTAGACGACGGCGATCGTGAGGCCCTCGTCGGCGCCCAGGCCCATCGCCCCGAACGCCCAGGCGCAGAAGCCCTCCCGGGGCCCCCAGCCACCGACGCTCAGCGGCAGCGCCATCACGACCAGCGCGAGCACCATCAGCGGCAGCAGCGACCCGATCGGTGCGTCCGACCCGGCCGCCCGCGCCGCCAGCAGGAACGTCCCGAGGTGCGCGGCCACGATCACCGCCGACGAGAACCCGACCCAGAGCCAGTTGCGCTGCGCCAGCAGTCCGTGCCGGACGTCCCGGCCGACCGCCGCGGCCTTCCGGCGCAGGCCCGGCCGCGACACGACGACCGCGATGCCGGCGAGCACGACCCCGCCGAGCACCGGCAGCAGCGCGCTCGGCACGTGCTTCCAGACGAACAGCAGCAGCGCGGGGTTGCCCAGCAGCACCGCGCCGCCGATCGCGAACATCGCGATCTGACCCGCGAATCGCTCCAGCACGACCGCCCGGACGCCCCGCCCGACGTCCCCGGTCTCGCGTCCGTTGCGCACGGCCCGGTGGACGTCGCCGAGCATGCCGCCCGGCAGCGTCGCGTTCAGGAACAGCGACTGGTAGTAGTCGGCGACCGCCGTCTTCAGCGGCAGCGTGATCCCGAGCCCACGGGCGGCCAGGCACCAGCGCCAGGCACTGGCCACGGTGGCGAGCAGCCCGATGCCGAACGCGGCCAGCAGCATCCCGACGTTGATGACCCGCAGACCGTCGAGGAAGGCACTGGACCCCAGACGCCAGAGCAGCACCGCCAGGATGGCCGCTCCGCCGAGCGTCTTGGCCCAGCCCCAGACTCGTTGCTTCATGACGTTGCCCCGTTGGATGTGGTCGTCGCCCCGTGCGGCAGGGCGAGAAGGTCGGTGTGGTGGACAGTGACCCGGAGGTCGCCCGTGGCGAGGGCGTCGAGCCGCCGGTTCAGGTAGGAGGACGCGTCCAGGTCCGGACGCCGTTCCGCGGCCGCCGCGACCCAGCCGCGCAGCCACTCGTCGAGGAGTGCGGCGCGGTCCGGCCCGAGCAGCCACGGGCTCGAGCTGACCTGCACGACGGCGCCGCGCTCGGTGAATGCCCGGACCGCGTGGTCCACGGCGTCCGGGCCGAGGAGCTCCCGGCCGGCGACGTGGTGGCGGAGATGGTCGGCGAACCCGGCGGCGAACTCGGCGTCCAGCGGGTCGGCCGGGCTGAAGTCGACGCCCCCGGTCACCGAGAGCGTGAGCAGCGCCGGGCAGCCGGCCGACAGGCAGGCCGCCGCGAGCCGGTCGAGCTGGCCCCGGCTCAGCAGGTCCAGCAGCGCCGACGCGGTGACCAGCGACGTCGAGAGCAGGTCACCGGCGCTCAGTTCGGTGAGGTCGGCGTGCCGGGTCATCACGGTGACCGCCGACCCGTCGGCGGCGACCGACGCGGCGGTCCCGGCGGCGAACGCCAGCAGTTCGGCGTCGTGGTCCTGCAGGATCCAGCGCTGCGGGCCGGGCAGCAGCGGAGCCAGCCAGCGCTGCATCGAGCCGGTGCCGGTGCCGAGGTCCCGGATCAGCAGGTCGGCCGGCGCACCCGGGCGGGCCAGCCGGGCCCGCAGCGGCTCGAGCAGGTCGTGCGCACGGGCCGCGGCGTCCGCCGGCTCGCGCAGGCCCAGCCACGACGACGCATAGCGCGGCGCCTCCGTGAGGGTCACCCGGTCTCCGCTCGTGTTCATCGCTGGCCTACTCCGACGAACGGCTGCGAGGCGTTGACGGTTCGAACGCCGACCGGAGAAGTGACCGCGCGTCCGGCGGCGTCCGCCCGGTGCAGGAAGCGGATGTCGCGAGCGAACGACCAGCCGACCACCGCGAGGGACAGGCCGACGAGCGCGGCCGCGGCCGGCGTCGGCAGAACGCCGGACGCGGCGGCCACCAGGACGAAGCCGAGCGCGGCGGCGATCGCGCTGCGCGACTGACGGCGGGGCAGGTCGCCGCGGAGGAACGGCAGGAACCAGCCCGCCGCGACGTACGCGTACCGGAGTGCGCCGATCGCGATCACCCAGACTCCCAGCGACTGCGCGAGGTAGAGGCTGAGCACCAGGGCCAGGATCGAGTCGACCTCGCCGTCGAAGCGGCCCCCGAGCGCGGTCGCGGTGCCGGTCCGGCGGGCGACCTGGCCGTCGATCCCGTCCATCAGCCAGGCGACGAACGCGATGACGACGAGCGCCCAGCGGTGGTCGGGCCCGCTGAACGACTCCGCCGCCAGCGCGGTGACCCCGCCGACCAGCGTGCAGCGGGCCAGCGTCACCGCGTTGGCCGGGCCGAACGAGGTCGCTCCGGTGCGGTGCAGCGCACCGGAGAGGAACACCCAGGTCGCGATCCCGAAGATGACGCCGGCCAGCCACCCGGTGGTGCCGAGTCCGACGCTCGCGGCCAGACCGCCGAGAACGCCGAACTGCGCGACCACTCCGAGGACGGGACCGACGACCGGACCCGTCGTGCTGACTCGAACGTCGACCGTCACTGATCCACCCGTTTCGCCCAGGCGCGGCGTTGTGTCGCGCGCCGGGAAACACGGGGCTGGGAGCCAGAAGGTTCAGTGGTTCGAGTCAGACAAGCGACAGAACCCGGCCGAGGCCCCGCGGGCCCGTCGCCGCAGGCCGGGGCAGCAGGAACACGTGCATGCCGGCGGCGATCGCTCCGGAGTCGGTGAGCGGGTTGTCGCCGACCATCAGACACCGCTCCGGAGCGACGTCGAGCTGGTCGCAGGCGGCCAGGAAAACCGGGACCGCGGGCTTGCACATGCCGTGCTGGAACGACATGACGACGGTGTCCACGTAGGCCATCACGCCCAGCTGTTCCATCGCCGGACGCAGGTCGAAGCCGGTGTCGCTGACGATGCCGATCTTCGTGCCGCGCTCGGAGAGCGCCCGCAGCGTCGGCACGGTGTCTTCGAACGCCTCCCAGGAAGCGGCATCGACGGTCAGGGCGTAGAGCCGCTCGCTCAGACCGGGCGCGAGGTTCTCGCACCCGGCCGCGGTGTAGAGCGCGGTCCACACGTCGTGGTGCTGGCCGGTGGAGAGGTCGCGACCCTTGGCCATCTCCTCGGCCGTGCTGCTGGTGTCGAGGACACGCTTCCAGACGTCGGCCACTTCTCCCGGGTCCAGCGGGGCCAGGCCCAGGTCGGCGGCTGCGCGGTGCAGCAGCGTCTCGCCGCTGCCGGACAGCCGGATCAGCGTGTCACCGGCATCGAACAGGACTGCGTCGAACTGGCTCACGTCCGCGTCTCCTCCACTACGGCCCGAATCTCAGTGAATAGCACGCGAGCGGTGTCGTCCCAGTTCGGAAAGGATTCCGACCGGATCCTGGCCGCGGCGGCCATTGTCCGGCGGCGCGGCTCGTCCTCGGCCAGGGTTCGCAGGGCGTCGCCGAGGGCCCGCACGTCTCCCGGCGGCACCGCGAACCCCTCGACGCCGTGCCGGGCCAGGTGCGGGAGGTTGCCCGCGTCCCAGCCGACCACCGGCAGGCCCTCCGTCATCGCTTCGCTGTACACGGTTCCGTACGGTTCGCGCAGGCTGGCCAGCGCGAACACGTCCGCCGACCGGTAGTGACCGACCACCTCGGCCGGCGTCAGGAGGCCGTGGGTCCTGACCCGGCCGTCGAGATCCGGCCGGTTCAGCCGGGCGCTGACCTTCGCCGCGTACTCCGGGTCGACGTTCGGATCGCCCACCAGGTGCAGGGTCACCGCGTCCGGTGGCAGCGACGCGACCGCCTCCAGCAGGTCGAGCAGCCCCTTGCGCTCGACCCAGTTGCCGACCGAGAGCACCGCGATCTTCCGCCCGTGCCGCAGATCGCCCTGCGGGGCGACCGGCGCGTCGGCCGGGTCCCGGCCCGGGGCCACGACCCGCAGCAGGTCCGCCGGCATTCCCGACGCGCGGAGGGTGTCCGCCAGGTCCTCGCTGGCGATCAGCAGTCTCGACGCGAAGCGGTAAGCGCGCCGGTCGAGGACCTTCTGGACGTACCGGCGCACCCCGGTGTGGTCGATGCCGCCCGGAGGCTGGTGGAGCATGCCGACGATCGGGGGCAGGCCGCGGCGGGGCAGCCACGGGCCGAGGTAGGCGGCGGCGATGCTGTCGACGAGCAGCGCGTCCGGCTTCCGGTCGACGAGCGCGGCGAGCAGACCGCGGCCGGACGCGACCGAGGCCGGGAACGATTTTTCCGGGACCGAGACGAAGTCGAGGCGCGCGTTGCTGGCGGCTGCTCGATCGGCGACGCGCCGGTGGTAGAGGTACCCACCGGTCATCGTCGCCGGGTCGCCGAGGGTGAGCAGCGCGACCGTGAGGGGCTTCAGGCCAGCACGCCCGAGTAGCCGCCGAACTCGGTCGCGTTCTCGTAGACGCGGACCGCGAGATCCGCGCCGGGCGCGTTGATCGTCGCGCCGATCCGGCCGTGCACCCAGAAGGCGAACGACTCGACGGTGACGGCCTCGGTGCCGAGCTCCGGGGCGATGATCGCGTCCAGGTCGGCGTCGTCGAGCCGGTTCGTGAGCTCTTCGAGCGCGCCGACGAGGACGTCGAGGTCGACGACCATGCCCTTGTCGTCGAGCTCGTCGCGGGAGACGACCAGCGTTAATCGGTAGTCGTGGGAGTGCCGTTCGCCTTCCGGTGGCGGCATGTCGGGCATGACATGGAATGCGCGGACCTCGCGCTCGGTGCCGGTTTGGTACATGCCGTTATTTGTACCGGAGGGCCACGTGCAGAACTCCGGCGTCACCGCGATCGAGGGTCGCGTAGGCCTCGGCGGCGTCCTCGAAGGGGAATTCGGTGGTGGCCAGATCACGGAGCGGGAGCGCGTCGAGGAGGTCGCGGGCGGCCTCGCGGCGGCGCGCGTTGGTCCAGCGGCCCTGGGCGGCGTAGGGGATCGTCGAGACCTGGCTGCTGCGGATCGTGAGGCGGCGGCGATGGAAGTGTTCGCCCAGCGGGAGCGGGACCGGCTTGGTGCCGTACCAGGAGCCGACGAGCGCGGTGCCTTCGTGCCGGAGCAGTGCGAGGCCGGTGGCGAGCGCCGTCGGGGCGCCGGACGTCTCGACGAGCAGGGAGACGCCGTCGCCGACCCGATCCGCGAGCTCGTCGGGGTGCGCGGTCGGCAGGCCGAGTGACCCCGCGAGCGCGCGGCGGGCGTCGCGCGGCTCGGCGGCGACGACGTGGGCGCCGGCCCGGGTGAGGAGCAGGGACGTGAGCAGCCCGATCGCGCCCAGGCCCAGCACGACGACGGTTTCCCCGAAGACCGGGCCGGCGTCCAGGCTGAGCTGGAGCGCGGTCTCGACCAGCGGGAACATCGTCCCGAGCCGGGGGTCGAGGTGGTCGGGAAGGACGACGACGTCGTCCGCGGCGGCGGCGAACCGGTCCTGGTGCGGGTGGAACGAGAAGACGGTCCGGCCTTCCAGCGTGCCCTGCTCGACGAGGCCGACGCAGCTGTAGCCGTACTGGAACGGGTACGTGAATCCGCCGTCGGCGAGCGCCGAGAGGGTCTCGTCCCGCTCGGTGTCGGGGTTGAGCTCGCCGCGGTAGGCGAGCAGTTCGGTGCCGGCGCTGATGCCGGAGTAGAGCGTGCGGACGAGGAGGTCGGCCGGTTCCGGAGCCGGGACCGGCCGGATCTCGACGGCACGAGGAGCGGTGAACCAGACGGCGTGGACGGTCATGGGGCCATGATGCCCAGTTGCGGTGATGCCCAGTTGCGGTGATGCCCAGTTGCGGTCCGGCCAGCCGGAGTCGGCCGGCGAGTTCTCCGCGGACAGGCGCCGGATCTCGCGGGTCCGCAGGTCGACCGGGCCGGGCGGTTCGTTACGCGGCGCTGCTCGAGTCGCAGGGGGCGGACTCCCCGAAGTGACCGGCCGGCGGCGTCACGACCCGCGCCGGATCGCGCGCGACCGTCGTCCGCAACAGCACCAGGCCCAGCACGGAGCAGCACGCGGCGGCCCCGAACGCGGCCCGGTAGCCGCCGAGGGCGGCGGCCTGGCCGACGACCAGCCCACCCAGGCCGGTGGCGACGTCGAAGAACATCGTGAACGTGGAGACGGCGGCGGCCTGCTCGGATTCCTTGACCCGGCTGATCACCAGCGCCATCAGACCCGGGTACTGGAACGCTATCCCGGTGCCGAGCGGCACGATCCCGACGTAGATCCAGAGCGGCGACGGCGCCGCGGCGATCACGACCAGCCCGATCACGACGCCGACCGTCGCCAGCGTGCCGGCCCGCACCGCGCCGATCCGGTCGGGGAGGCCGCCCGCGAACATCCGGGTCGCGAGCACCACGATCGAGTACAGCAGGAACATCCACGACGGGTTGGCGCCGTGCAACTCGTCCACGTAGAGCGGGATGTAGGCGTTGAAGGCGACGACGCCGATGATGCCGAGGGCCAGCACCGCACCGGGCCAGAGGGCCGCGGAGTGGAACCGGGGTGCGTTCTCACCCTCGCTGCGGGAGCGGTGGTTGGCGACCAGCAGCATCGGCAGCGTGCAGACGAGCTGCACGCCCCCGGCGACGACGAACGTCGGTCCGACGCCGAAGGCGTCGTAACAGGGCTGGCCGATCACCGGCCCCAGGCCGATACCGAGGTAGGGCGCCACCGAGAAGTAGCTGGACGCCTTGGAGCGGTGATCCGGGTGCGCGGTCGCCATCACGCGGGCGATGCAGGCGACGAACATCACCGCGAGCGCCGCACCGCTGAGCAGCCGGAACACCAGCAGCGCGGGCAGGTTGCCGGCCAGCGCGTACAGGGCGGTGGCGACCGCGCCGACGAACCCTCCGACGAGGACCAGGGGCTGGAACCCCAGGTTCTGGATCGCGCGCGCGGTGAACGGGCGCACCATCACCGCGGAGACCGCCATGATCCCGACGACGACGCCGATCGCCAGGTCACCGCCGCCGAGGTCCTGGACGAAATACGGCAGGACCGGCAGCGTCATGCCGAGTGAGAGGAAGGCTCCGAGGGCGGCGACGAGGAGAAGGACGAATTCCTTGGTGATCAGTCGTTCGGTGGACCGGTCACGCAGTGTCGCCATTCGAACTCTCTCCGCCCCTCGAATCCCGCAATACCTCGCTCACCCTTGTATCCGTGGTGAGGACCTCCGGCGAAGTTCTGTGGTGCAGCTCACCGAACTGCCAGAAACCGGCGAACGCCAGCGCGGCCAGCGCGGCCGCGACGCCGCCGGCCAGGTCGAGGAGCCAGTGGTGGCCGGTGACCAGCACGTCGAGGCCGGTGGCGCCGGCGTGCAACCAGGCGAGAGCGCGGAGCCACCAGCGTGCGGTGACCGCCGCGACCGCGAGCGCGCACCAGACCGCCCAGCCCACGTGCATGCTCGGGAACGCGGCGTACGCGTTCTCGGCCCCGGCTATGACGGGGGCGCCGGGGAGCCCGTCGACCAGCCGGGGAGGGGCGGTCGGCCAGGCCCACGACACCGCGACGCCGATCAGGCTGGCGGCCACGAACGCGGTGCGGTAGCGGCGGTAGGCGTCCGGGCGGAACAGGACGAGCAGGCCGAACACGACGAACGGCACCGTGAAGTGGCCGATGACGTAGTAGGCGTTGGCGACCGCCTGGCGGGTTTCGTCGCGCGCCCACCAGGTGCTGAGCGCGTTCTCGCGGTTCAGCCCGATCGCGGCCTCGACGGACCGGAGGGTCCTGGCGTTGGTGACGGCGGCGCCGGCGCGATCGGCGGAGCCGGCGCCCACCGCGAGGTAGGCGCCGACGCCGAGCGCGACGATCGCGAGTTCGGTGGCGATCACGCGCACCCAGGCGCGCAGCGGCGCCGCCACCGCCGACGAGATCGTGTCCGTCGCCATCGCCACCTGGTGCCCTCCCCGGTTTCCGCAGGTGGGCGGTATCCCCCGTCAATCGACGCAATAACCGGGCGCGCGGTGTGACGTGTCAGGCAGTCGCGGGGACGTGGTGGGGACCGGGCGCCGGAACGGGCTTGCGGCCCAGGTCCGCGGTGGGCACGTGGGCGGTCTCGCGTCCGGAGGCGGTCGCGGCGGCGGAGATCACGCACAGCACCGCGAGGAAGATCGCGACCGGCAGCCAGCCTCCGCGGCCCTCACCGGCCAGCGCGGCTCCGACGGTCGGGGCGAATCCGCCGATCGCGAACCCGATCTGCGTCCCGATCGCCATCCCGGACAACCGGACCCGGGTGGTGAACATCTCGCCGTAGAACGCCGGCCAGGTCGAGTTCGGCGCGCTGTACACGACACCCGACAGCAGGATCCCGACCGCGAAGATCAGCAGCCAGTTCCCGTGCCCGATCGCCGACAGGTACGCGAACATCAGTGCGGCGAGCCGATCATCCGGCGCTCGGGCTGTGCCTGGACAGCTTCCACATCCTGTCGCGGGGATCGGATCCGGCGCCGATCGCCGCGATCCCGGGCGAAAAGCTGTTCTTCCTGCAGCTCGCGGACGCGCCCTACCTCTCGATGGACGTTCTGCAGTGGAGCCGGCACCACCGGCTGTTCCCGGGCCAGGGCGCGTTCGACCTGCCGGCGTTCCTGGCGCCGGTGCTCGCCGCCGGTTACGACGGGCCGCTGTCGCTGGAGGTCTTCAACGACGTGTTCCGCCAGGCCGACCCGGCCCGTACCGCGGTGGACGCCCGGCGGTCGCTGCTCGCCCTTCAGGACGCGGCCGAGCCGGCACCGGCGCTGGCCGGGCACGCGTTCGTGGAGTTGCTGGCCTCGCCGTCCGACGCCGACCACCTCGGCGGGGTGCTCGGCGCGCTGGGGTTCGCGCGGACCGGGCGGCACCGGTCGTAGCCGGTCGAGCGGTGGGAACAGGGGCGGGCGCGGGTGCTGGTGAACGCCGGTGGCGACGGGGGAGCGGTGGTCGGCGCGCTGGCGGTGGAGTCGGCCGACCCGCCGGCCGCGGCGCCGGGCCCAGCGGCTGCTCGCGCCGCTGCTGCCCCGGGAACGCGGCCCGGCCGAGGCCGACCTCGCCGCCGTGCGGGCACCGGACGGCACTCCGCTGTTCTTCTGCCGCACCGGCCCCGGGGGCTGGCCCGGAGACTTCGACCCGGTCCGGACGTCGACCGCGGGGATAGGCGTGGTGAGCATCGACCACATCGGGCTCTCGGAGCCGTTCGACCGGTTCGACGAGGCGGCGCTGTTCCACCGCGCGGTGCTGGGCCTCACCCCGGAGTCCGCCGACGAGTTCGCCGCCCCGTTCGGCCTGATCCGCGGCCGGGCCTTCGCCGACCGGGACCGGACCGTCCGCCTGGCCCTGACCGTCGCGAGGCTCCGGCGCGGCGACTGGGCGCCCGCGGTCGCCGAGCCGCAGTACGTCGCGTCCGCGGTCGGCGACCTGCTGGGCGGTCGCCTGTTCCTGCTCCTGGTGCAGCGCCTGGACGGCTACGACGGCTACGGCTGGGCCGACGCCCCGGTCCGGATGACCGCCCACCGTCGCAACCGCCTTGTGCGCACCGGCTGAACCCGTGAGACTCGCGGCGTGAAGACAGCCCGCACCGACGCGAGCGTCGACGAGTTCCTCGGCGCCGTGAGCGACGAGCGGCGGCGCGGCGACGCGATCGCCGTCCGCGACCTGATGGCCCGCGTCACCGGCGACCCGGGCGCGATGTGGGGACCCGGCATCGTCGGGTTCGGCGCGGTCCCGCTGCGCTACGCGACCGGCCGCGAGGTCGACTGGTTCGTGATCGGTTTCTCGCCGCGGAAAACGTCCACCACGCTCTACCTGGGCGAGGACTTCCCGGACAAGGACGCCCTGCTCGCCCGCCTCGGCCCGCACACCGTCGGCAAGAGCTGCGTCTACGTCAAGCGCCTCGACGCGGTCGACGCCGCGGTCCTCGAGGAACTCGTCACGGCGGCGGCCCGGCGCTAGCGTCGAGTCCGTGCCTACCGCGGACGCCTTCTTCCGGATCGACCAGCAGGTGAAGCTCCCCACGTGATCGACGAGGCCACGTTCGCCGACACGGTCGAGGCCCACCGGCGCGAGTTGCGGGTCCACTGCTACCGCATGCTCGGCTCGTACACCGACGCCGAAGACCTCGTCCAGGAGACGTTCCTGCGCGCCTGGAAGGGCCTCGGCACGTTCGAGGGACGCTCCTCGGTGCGGGCCTGGCTCTACCGGATCGCGACCAACGCCTGCCTCGACGCGCTCGCGTCGCGGCCCCGGCGGGTCCTGCCGCAGCACCTGTCGGGTCCGTCGGACCCGTCGGCCGGTTTTCCGCCGCGAACCGACGTCCCCTGGCTGCAGCCCTATCCCGACCTCGAGCTCCCGGCCCCGGACGACCCCGAGACGATCGCCGTCGACCGCGAGACGATCGCGCTCGCGTTCCTGGCCGCGCTCCAGTTCCTCCCGCCCCGCCAGCGCGCCGCGCTGATCCTCCGCGACGTGCACGGCTGGCCCGCGTCGGCCACCGCCGACGCGCTCGACCTGAGCGTCCCGGCGGTGAACAGCGCGCTGCAGCGCGCCCGCGCCACCCTCCGGACCCACCTGCCCGAACGCCGGTCGGACTGGCGGGCCGCGCCGCCCGGACCGGCCGAACAGCAACTACTGAACCGCTATCTGGACGCCGTGCGGCGCGCCGATCCGGCCGAGGTGGCCGAGCTGCTGGCCGAAGACGTCCGGACCACGATGCCGCCCTGGCCGATGTGGTTCGAAGGCCGGGACGCCGTGCGGCGGGCGCTGGAGTCGAGCTGGGATCCGGCCCGGCCCGGGTACGTGGGGGAGCTCGCGCCCCGTCCGGTCGGGGTGAACGGGCAGCTCGGCGTCGCGTCGTACGTCCGCAGACCCGGCGAGGCGGTGTTCCGGCCGTTCGCGATCGGCGTCTGCACGTTCGACGCCGGGCTGATCGGCGAGATCGTCGCGTTCCACGATCCCGGGCTGTTCGCGGCGTTCGGGCTGCCGCCGGAACTGCGCCGATGAGTTTTCCGCGCGGTTGCCGTCTCAACCGGGGTACGTACTCGTTCGGAGGAGACGAACCATGGCGAAAGTGCTCTACGGTGCGACGATGTCGGTCGACGGCTTCATCGCCGGCGTCGGCGGCGACATGTCCTGGATGCAGCCCTACCAGGGCCCGGACCCGATCGCCGACGAGCTGGTCGCGAACGTCGGGTCGTGCCTGATCGGTGGCGTGTCGTACCGCGGGGACGACCCGAACATGGGCACCGACAAGGAGGGCCCGTTCGGCGGGGCCTGGACGGGCGAGCAGATCGTCCTGACGCGGTCGGCGCCCGCCGTGGACGTCCCCGGCGTCACGTTCGCGGGCGACCTGGACACCGCACTCCGGAAAGCCCGCGCCGCCGCCGGCGACAAGTACGTCTGCCTCATCGGCGCCGACGTCGGCCGGCAGTGTCTCGACGCCGGCGAGGTAGACGACGTGCTGGTGTTCGTGGCCCCGATCCTGCTCGGCGACGGCGTCCCGCTGTTCCGGCACCTCGGCGGCACGAACATCCGGCTGGACCAGCCGCGCGTACACACCACGCCCCACGCGATCACCCTCTGGTACGAGGTGGTCCGCTAGGCACGCCCCGATCGGGCCCCAGTACGGTCGCCCGGTCCCCACCGAGCGATCCATCTGGAGGCAGACATGACGGCCGCTGCGACCCGGCGCCTGCCGTTACCCGGTACGTACAACGTGCGCGACGCGGGCGGGTACGCGACCGCGGGCGGCGGGGCCGTGCGTACCGGGCTGCTGATCCGCGCCGACGGTCTGGCCGATCTGGACGACGAGGGCCGGGCCCGGCTCGCCGCTCTCGGCGTCCGGACCGTGATCGACCTGCGGGAGGCGGTGGAGCTGGAGATCGCCCCGGACGCCCTCGGTGACCTGCCGATCACCTACCGGCACCTGCCGGCGTTCGCCGGTCTGGACGCCGCGGAGCGCCCGACGAGCCTGGCCGAGGCCTACGACCTGATGGTGGACCAGTGCGGCGACGCGCTCGCCGGCATCGTCGGCGCGCTGGCCGAGCCGGACGCGCTGCCCGCCGTCGTGCACTGCACCGCGGGCAAGGACCGCACCGGCACCGTGATCGCGATCGTGCACGCGCTGCTCGGGGTGAGCGCGGCCGACATCGAGCACGACTACGCGCTGACCGCGGAGAACCTCTCGACCGGGTTCGCCGACAAGATCCGGGCGACGATGCCGCCCGGTGAGCACACCGACGCGATGCTCAAGGACATGCTCGACTGCCCGCCGGAGCTGATCCGGGCGACGCTGGCGCGGATCGGCGACGTCGAGACGTACCTGCTGGCGCACGGCCTGGACCCGGCCGCGATCACCCGCCTGCGCGCCGCGCTGATCGCCTGATCCGAGGGCGCGGGCCGCGCCCCCGCGCCCCGGGCCGCGCGCCCGCACCCCCGGGCCGGAGTCAGCTCCGCAGGTGGTCGTCGCGGAACTCCGGGATTCCGGACGCGCCCGCGTCGAAACGCTCCTGCTCGAGCGTGCGTAGTTCCACCCGGCGGATCTTGCCCGAGATCGTCTTCGGGAGTTCGGCGAACTCGATCCGGCGCACGCGCTGGAACGGCGCCAGGTTCTCCCGGGCGTACACCAGGATCGCGTCCGCGGTCTCGGCCGTCGCTTCCCATCCGGCCGCCAGCACGACGAACGCCTTCGGCACCGCGAGGCGGATCGGGTCGGGCGCCGGCACGATCGCCGCCTCCACCACCGCGGGGTGTTCGAGCAGGACGCTCTCCAGCTCGAACGGACTGATCTTGTAGTCGCTGGCCTTGAACACGTCGTCGGTGCGCCCGATGTAGGTGATGTAGCCGTTCTTGTCGCGGCTCGCGACGTCCCCGGTGTGGTAGTAACCGCCGGCCATCGCGTCGGCGTTCCGGGAGGGGTCGTCGGTGTAACCGACCATCAGGTTCACCGGTTTCGCGGCGAGGTCGAGGCAGAGCTCGCCCTCGTCGGCGGCCTCCGAACCGGTGAGCGGGTCGACGAGCACGACCGGCACGCCCGGCAGCGGCTTGCCCATCGACCCGGGCACGACCTCCTGGCCCGGGGTGTTCGCGACCTGCACCGACGTCTCGGTCTGGCCGAAGCCGTCGCGGATCGTCAGGCCCCAGCGCTCCCGCACCTGGTCGATGACCTCGGGGTTCAGCGGCTCACCGGCGGCCACGACCTCGCGCAGCGACCCCGGGCCGCCGGAGAGGTCGGCCTGGATCAGCATCCGCCACACGGTCGGCGGCGCGCAGAACGTCGTGACGCCGGCCTGGCGGATCTGCTCCTGCAGCTTCGCGGCATCGAAGCGGGTGTAGTTGTAGAGGAAGATCGTGGCCTCGGCGATCCAGGGCGCGAAGACGTTGCTCCAGGCGTGCTTGGCCCAGCCCGGCGAGCTGATGTTGAGGTGGACGTCGCCCGGCTGCAGGCCGATCCAGTACATCGTCGAGAGGTGGCCGACCGGGTAGCTCACCTGGTTGTGCTCGACGAGTTTGGGGCGGCTCGTGGTGCCGGACGTGAAGTAGACCAGCAGCGTGTCGTCCGGGGTCGTGAGGGTTTCGCGCCGGGTCCCGGGCATACCGGCCGCCTCGCCGAACGACCGCCAGCCCGGGGCCCCACCGACCGCGAGCTTCCCGTAGGTGCCCGGCACCGAGGAGAACTTCGCGGTGTCCGCCGTGTTCGCGATCACGTAGGCCGCGCCGCCCCGCGAAATCCGATCGACCAGGTCGGCCGGGCCCAGCGCGGTCGTCGTCGGCATGATCACCGCGCCGAGCTTCGTGATCGCGAGCACGGACTCCCACAGCTCGACCTGGTTGCCGAGCATCAGCAGCACCCGGTCGCCCTTGCCGACGCCGTCCGCGGCCAGCAGGTCGGCCAGCCGGTCGGAGCGGGCGACCATGTCGTCGAACGTGTACTTCGCCTCGGAGCCGTCCTCCTCGACGATCCACAGCGCGATCCGGTTGTTGCCGCGCGCGTAGGCATCGAACCAGTCGATCGCCCAGTTGAACCCGTCCGGGAACGTGGGCCAGCGGAACTCGGCGACGGCCCGGTCGTAGTCGGTGCGGTGCCGCAGGAGCAGGTCGCGGGCCTCGCGGTAGATCTCGGTCCCAGACATCTCGGTCCCAGACATCTCGATCGCAGACATCGTCGTCGCCTTCCGGTTGGGTGCGCCTCGCGCACCCTACGAATACCGCGCACCGGCAAACACCCCCGAGCGGGGGTGACGCGGCCGTAACGGGTCCGGGCCGGGCGATCGCGGTTACGCGGAGGCGAGACGACCGGCGAGCGTCAGGGCCCACCGGCGGGGGAGGACCCGGGCCACTGCGGTGGCGATCCGGTTGGTGCGGCCGGCGACCGCGCTCGGCGCGCGGCCGTCGAGCGCACGCAGCGCGCCGGTGACGACCTGTGCCGGGCTCTGCCACACGCCGCCGCCGGCGTCCCGGGTGCCGACGACGTCGAAGAACTCGGTCTCGGTCGCGCCGGGGGAGTAGGCGAGCACCCGCACCGGGGTGTTCCGCAACTGGTAGGCCAGCGCTTCGGTGAAGTTCAGCACGTACGCCTTGGTCGCACCGTAGACCGGCATCGACGGGGTCGGGCCGTACGCGGCGACGCTCGCGATGTTCAGCAGGACGCCCCCGCCGGCGATCAGGTCCGGCAGGAACGCGTGGCTGAGGTCGGTCAGCGCGGCCACGTTCACCAGGATCTGGTCCGCGGACCGGGCGGGGTCCTCGTCGACGAACGGTCCGTACGACCCGAACCCCGCGTTGTTGATCAGGACCTGCACCGGTCGTCCGACCGCCTCGTGCAGGGTGCGGCCCGCGTTCGGCTCGGTCAGGTCCAGGGCGACGACGTCCACCCGGACGTCGTGGGAGGCGCGCAGTTCGGCCGCGAGCGCGTCCAGCCGGTCCTTGCGCCGGGCGACGAGAACGAGATCGGCCCCGCGGGCGGCGAGCCGGCGGGCGAATTCGGCGCCGATGCCGGCCGATGCGCCGGTGATGAGGGCGGTTGTGCCGTGGTAGTCCATGACCGGGAAACTAGGCAGTGTCAGGATTCTTGTCAATGACAAGATGGGAGTAGGATCCCGGTGTGAAGGAGGGCGCGTACCACCACGGGAACCTGCGGGCCGACCTGCTCGCCGCGGCTGAAAAAGCGCTGGCCACGGTGGGAGCCGAGGGCATCTCGCTCCGCGGGCTGGCGCGCGATCTCGGGGTGTCGCACGCGGCCCCGAGCCACCACTTCCGCGACAAGCAGGCCCTGCTGGACGCGCTGGCCGTCGACGGGTTCACCCGGCTGGCCGACGCGACCTCGGCCGCGGTGCGCGGCGGCTCCCTGCGTGAGCGGCTGGACGCGATGGCCCGGGCCTACATCGGGTTCGCGACGTCGCACGAGGAACTGCTCACGCTGATGCTGGGCACCAAGCACCACCCCGACGCCAGTGCGGCCCTGGCCGCGGCGGCGGCCCGGGGGTTCCAGGTGGCCCTCGACCTGGTCTCGGAGGGTCAGGCCGACGGCGAGATCCGGGCCGGCGACCCGTACACGCTGGCGATCGTCGCGTCGGCGCAGGTACACGGCGTCGCGGCGATGATGGCGCGGGGAATGTTCGCGGGGGTGCCGGCCGAAGAGGCGATCGTCACTACGGTCGATCTCCTCCACCGGGGCCTTTCCGGGGACGAATAACCCCTGCACGCCGTTGGAACCGGTGAGGACCGGTCACCGCGGTGACCGGTCCCCGTGTCGTCTGACGGAGTTCGGGGGGATAACCCAGGCATGGTCGAGTGGTTGCTGGTGCTCGCGGGGTTGCTGCTGGTCGCGGCCTGCGGAGTGTTCGTCGCGGCCGAGTTCGCGTTCGTCACCGTGGACCGGGGTGCGGTCGACCGGGCCGGGGTCACCGGGGTGCAGGCCGCGCTGCGGACGCTGTCGACGCAGTTGTCCGGGGCCCAGGTCGGGATCACGATCACGAACCTGGCGATCGGTTTCCTGGCCGAGCCGTCGATCGCGTCGCTGCTGTCCGGGCCGCTGGGAGCTCTGGGGCTGTCCTCCGGCGCGGCGACGGGCGTGTCGGTGACCGTGGCCCTGACCCTGTCGACGCTGATCACGATGCTGTTCGGCGAGCTGGTGCCGAAGAACATCGCGATCTCGAGGCCGCTCGGCACCGCGATCGCGGTCGCGCCGCTCCAGCGCGGGTTCACCCGGCTGCTCTGGCCGCTGATCCGGCTGCTGAACGGGGCGGCGAACACGATCCTGCGGCGAATCGGGATCGAGCCGCAGGAGGAGTTGTCGTCGGCCCGGGCACCGGAGGAGCTGATCTCGCTGGTCCGCCGGTCGGCGCAGCTGGGGACGCTGTCCGGCGAGACCGCCCGGCTGGTCGACCGCACGCTCGCGCTCGGCAAGCTGACCGCCGCCGACGTGATGACGCCGCGGAGCCGGTTGACGGTGGTCGGGGCTTCCGATCCCGTGCGCTCGGTGCTGACCGCGACCGGAGCGACCGGACATTCGCGGTTCCCGGTCGTCGGCGACGACATCGACGACATCGTCGGGGTCGTGCACGCGAAGCACGCCGTGTCGGTGGCGCGCGACCGGCGGTCCGAGGTGGCGGTGCGGGTCGTCATGCAGACGCCGGTGTTCGTCCCGTCGACCGTGCCGGCCGACGACCTGCTGCCGCAGTTGCGGCGGGAAGGGCTGCAGCTGGCGGTCGTCGTGGACGAGTTCGGTGGCACCGAGGGGATCGTCACGCTGGAGGACCTGATCGAGGAGATCGTCGGCGAGGTCGCCGACGAGCACGACCGCTCCCAGCCGGCCGGGCTCCGGCGCCGGGCCGACGGGTCGTGGGTGCTCTCCGGCCTGCTGCGGCCGGACGAGATCCGGGAGCAGACCGGTCTGCCGGTCCCGGACGGCCCGGAATACGACACGCTGGGCGGTTACCTGACCGTCCGCCTCGGCCGCCTTCCCCACCAGGGCGACGTCGTCGAGCTCGCCGTTTCCGCGCCGGGCGAGTCACCGGACACCGACGGGGAGCCGGGGCGGATCCGGCTCGCGGTCGACCGGATGGACGGCCGTCGGGTCGACCGCGTGGTCGTCGCGTCGCCGGGCCCGGGCGGCACTGCAAGCACTGCAAGCACTGCCGGCGGGGCCGGCGGGGGTGCCCGATGAGCGACTGGGCCGCAGTCGCGCTCACCGTCGGGTTGCTGCTGGCGAACGCGTTCTTCGTCGCGGCCGAGTTCGCGCTGATCTCGGCCCGGCGGACGTCGATCGAGCCGCTGGCCGTGGCGGGGTCGCGCGCCGCCCGGACGACGCTGCGGGCGATGGAGAACGTCTCGCTGATGATGGCCGGTGCCCAGCTCGGCATCACGATCTGCTCGCTCGCGCTCGGCGCGGTCGGCGAGCCCGCGATCGCGCACCTGATCGAGCGCCCGTTCGGGGCGCTGGGGATGCCGGACGACCTCCTGCACCCGGTCGCGTTCGCGATCGCGCTGTTCCTCGTCGTGGGCCTGCACGTGGTGATCGGCGAGATGGTGCCGAAGAACATCGCGCTGGCCGGTCCGGACCGGGCCGCCCTGCTGCTGGCGCCGCCGCTCGCGATGGTCGTGGTCGCGCTCAAGCCGGTGATCGTGACGCTGAACGCGATGGCGAACGGCATCCTGCGGCTGGTGCGGGTCGAGCCGAAAGACGAGGTGACCAGCGCGTTCACCCGGGACGAGTTCGCCGACGCGGTGACCGAGTCGCGCCGGGCCGGACTGCTCGAGCACGCCGAGCAGACGCTGCTGACCAGCGCGCTGTCGCTGGACGAGCGGACCGTCCGGCGGGTCGCGCTGCCGCTGGCGTCGCTGGTGACCGTGCCGCGCTCGGCCACGCTGGAGTTCGTCGAGGACGTGGCCGCGCGGACCGGGTACTCGCGGTTCCCGGTCGTGGACGGCCTCGGGTCGCCGACCGGCTACCTGCACCTCAAGGACGTCGTCATCGACACCGAGACCGAGGGCGTCCCGTACGACGCCGAGATCCCGGCCGACCTGGTCCGGGCGCTGCCCACCGTCTCGCCGGACGCGAGCCTGCGCGAGGGCATCGCGACGCTGCGCAGGCAGGGCGCGCACCTGGCCCGGCTGGAGGGTTCGGCCGACCTGGTCGCGCTGGAGGACATGCTGGAGGAGCTGGTCGGCGAGATCCACGACAGCGCCCACACCTGAGCCCCGGCCCCCCACAATGGTCCGGTGGAGGCGTCGGTGTTCCTCAGCTACGCCCGTGCCGACCGGCCGTACGTCGAGAAGCTCGCGGGTCACCTCCGGTCGGCGTCGATCGATGCCTGGTGGGATCTCGCGCTGCCCGGCGGCGCCGCCTGGGCCGAGGAGATCGAGCGGCGGATCGGCGCCTGTGACGTCGTGCTGGTGGTGCTGACACCGGCCTCGGCGAGCTCGAAATGGGTGCGCCGCGAGCTGCACTACGCCGCGGATCAGCGCAAGCGGATCATCCCGCTGCTGCTGGCCGACTGCACCGCGCCGCTCGTACTCGCCGGAGTGCACCACGTCGACGTCCGGGGCGGGCTCCTGCCGGGCGTCTCGCTGCTCAGCCAGCTCGGCGGCGCCGCGCCCGTGAGTGACGCCGGTCAGCCCGGTGGTTCCCGGCGGAACGTGGTGTTCAGCGCGCGCCGGATTCCGGAGCGTACTGCGTCAGCGGCCGCGGTGACGCCGGTAGCCGGGACGTCGCTCGCGCACGGCGGGCCGGTACGCGCGGTCGCGTTCAGCCCGGACGGCCGCCTGCTGGCCACCGGGTGCGCCGACGGCTTGGTGCGGCTCTGGGACCCGGCGACCGGCCGCCCGGCCCACCCACCGCGGACCGGTCACACCGGCACCGTGCGCGCGGCGGTGTTCAGCCCGGACGGCACCCTGCTGGCCACCGGAGGCGACGACGGGACCGTTCGTACCTGGAATCTGAACCGCGACAGCGGAGTCCGCGACGGCGCCCGGCACCGGGTGGCACGACGGACCGACGGCAGCGGGGTGGTCGCGATCTGGTCGATGGCGTTCAGCCCCGACGGCTCGCGGATAGCGGTCGGGGACGGCCGCGGCGGGGTGACTCTCTGGCGCCCGTCCACCGGGACCGACGTCCCGCCGTCCTTCTCCGGCCACCGCTCGCTCGTGCTCTCGATGGCGTTCGGCCCCGACGGGTCGCTGCTGGCCACCACCAGCGGTGACCGGACCGTGCGGGTCTGGAACGTCCTGACGGGCGAGGAGACGTCCGGCGCGGCCTCCGGCGGGCGGTCCTCCACGACGTGGTCGGTGGCGTTCAGCCCGGACGGGTCGATCCTCGCTGCCGGGAGCAACGACGGCACGGTCCGGTTGTGGGACCAGACCACCGGCCTCGAACGTCACCGCCCACTGATCGGCCACCGCGGCGCGGTCAACGCGGTCGGGTTCGGACCCGACGGCCTGCTCGCCACCGGGGGCTGGGACGGGTCCCTGCGACTCTGGGACCCGGTCACCGGCCGATCGCTCGGCGATTCACCGGCCGGGCACACCGGGCCGATCCACTGCCTGGCGTTCAGTCCGGACGGCGCCCGGGTCGCGACCGGCGGCGACGATCAGACCGCCCGGATCTGGACGTTCACCGCGGGCGCCTGAGCCTGCAGGCGGGGGAGGCCCTCCGGGGTGCCGATCTCGGCCCGCGCCGCGGGGTCGTCGCGGTAGGTCCGTAACGCGCGGGCCAGGAACTCGGCGTCGACCAGCGTGTTGCCCAGCTTCAGCCGGTACCAGAAGTAGCCCGGCAGCGGCGGGCGTCCGTACAGGTCGACGGGGTGCGGAGCGCCGAGGCTGCGGGTTCCGGGGCGGGCCTGGAGCCAGACCAGCCCGCGCCGGGCCTCGTGGCCGGTCGGGCCGCCGGGTGCGAACGCGTCCCACGGAATCGTCCGTCCCCACGGGATCCGCGTGTTGAGGATCAGGCCGTCCGCGGTGAGGCGCAGGGCGGGCGGCCGGAACAGCGCCCACAGATGCAGGCCCAGCGCGATCGCCGCGAACACGACCAGGATCGTGCGCAACGGCGGATCGTCGTCGGACGCCGATCCCGACCACGTCGAGCCGACCGGCAGGATCATCCCGAGGACCCCGAGTTGCGAGATGAACACCCATCCGGCCAACAGCGGGCTGATCGGCGAGGCGAAGACCGGCCGCCCCCGGTACCGTCCGATCGCGAAGCCCGGCCGCGGCGGCCGGCACGCCCGCCAGAACACCGCGGTGTGGACGAGCGGAAGTCCGCCGATGACCGACAGGGTCGTCGCGAGGAAGAGGCCGAGGTTCACGTACCAGGGGTCGGCCGGGAACCAGCCGAGCCCCCCGGCCTTCGCCGTCACGACGACAGCAAACGTGATGACACCGAGTAACAACGCCAGCGCTCGGCCGCGCCGGACGAGGCGATCGAACTCTTCCGGCGCGTATCCGAGCATGAGGCGAGAATAGACACTCCAGGTTGCGGGACTACCGGCTCGGACGAATTCGTCCGAGGGCCCACCCGGCGAGCAGCAGGGCCAGCACCAGGTAGAGGCCGAGCTCCAGTGTCTGGAATGTCCAGTATCGGCTCGGCGGCTGGTAGACCGCCCGCACGTGCAGGTTCAGCTTCTCGAGGCAGGCCGGTGCGGTCTCCGGCGGGCCCGCCACGCACTCGTGGTACCGATCGAGGTCGACCACGCGACCGTCGGCGCCGAGGAGCCGGCTCGTGGACACGATCAGGGCGTCCGGCATCGACAGGCCACTGATGTCGGCGTCGCTGCCGAGGAAGCTCAGGTTCGCGACGACCCCGGCGGTCATCGGTACCTCGCGCGTCTCCGGAGTCAGGAAGTGCGGGCGCAGCGTCGTCGGTACCAGGATCTGGACGACGATCACCAGCAGGCCGGTCAGCGCCATCGCCGGGAGCGTCCGCCGGAGCAGCAGGCCCAGCGTCGTCCCGAGGGTGAACGCGAAGACCGCGTAGCCGATCGGGGCGAGGTTGCGCAGCCCGAAGATCAGCCCGGAGAACCGGTCGCCCGCCACCGCGTCGTACGGGGACGCCGCCCAGGTCAGCAGCGCGCCGGCCAGACCGGCGGTGAGCGCGGCGGCCGCACCGACGACCAGCAGCTTGATCGCCAGCCAGCGGTTCCTGGTGACGCTCTGGTTCCAGACCAGCCGGTGCGTGCCGGACTCCAGCTCGCGGGCGACCAGCGGAGCGCCCCAGAAGATGCCGAGGACCGCCGGGAGAACGAGCAGCCCGGCGTCGACGAAGTACAGCAAGTTGACCCATTTATCGCGGAATTCCGCGGCCAGGTTCCCGCAGTTCGCGGTGCAGTCCAGATACGGGTCCTGCCGGATCGTGAGGCCGATCACGATCAGTGCGGCCGCTGCCGCGGCCAGCGCGACGCCGGCCGCGATCGCCTGGGTGCGGAACTGTCGCCAGCTGAGCCAGATCATCGGGTCACCGCCGCCAGGTTCGCGAGGACGAGCTGCTCCAGCGACGTGTGCGGCCCGCCGCGCAGCAGGTCCCGGACGTCGCCCGCCACCCGGACCCGTCCGTCGGCCAGCACGATCAGGTAGTCGCAGACCCGTTCCACGTCCGACAGGAGGTGGGAGGAGAGCACGGCGCTGGCCCCCAGCTCGGCGACGGAGTCGCGCAGGTGACGGAGGAATTCGACCCGCGCGAGCGGGTCCAGCGCGGCCGCGGGCTCATCGAGGATCAGCAGCTCGGGACGCTTCGCCGCGGCCAGCGTGAGCGCGAGCTGGGCACGCTGGCCACCGGAGAGCCGGCCGGCCTTCCGGCCCGGCTCGACGCCGATCTCGGCGATCCGGCGCTCGGCGAGCGCGTTGTCCCAGCGGGGGTTGAGGTGCGCGCCGAGGCGCAGGTGATCGGCGACCGAGAGGCTCGCGTAGACCGGCGCGTCCTGGGCGACGAAGCCGACCATCGCGAGGTGGGCGGCACCGGCCGCCGGAGGCGCGCCGAGCACGCGCAGGGAGCCGCTCGTCGGGGCCAGCAGACCGCACACGAGTTGGAGGAGCGTCGACTTGCCTGCGCCGTTCGGGCCGACGAGCCCGACGATGCGACCGCGGGGGACCGACAGCGTGCAGTCGGAGAGCGCGGCCCGGCGTCCGTAGCGTTTGCCGAGGCCGTCGGCGGAGAGGACGGGAGTGGGTTCCATGGTTTCGAGCCTCGGGCCGGGCGCCTCCGGGCCGCGCCGGTCGGAAGACGGGTTCGGCCAGTACTTCTGACCGGTTCGGGACGGCGTGCGGATTTCGTAGCCTGCTCGGGTGTGGACGCGACTTCTGTTCGGCGCGGTGTGCGGCGCCGGTGTGGTGCTCACCGCGGTGGCGATCCGGGTGAGCTGGGGCGGGGCCTACTGGGTGCCGGGGGCGGTGAGCGGCGTGCTGGTGACCGCCTGCGCACTGGCGCGGCATCGCCGGCTGGTGCCCGCGTCGGTGGCGGCCCTGGTCGTGGCGGGCGCGGCGACCGGTGCCGGAGCGGTGTTCGGGTGGCCCGACGAACCGAGCCCGGTGGCGGCCCTCGCCCTGGCCGTGTTGATCGCGACGTCCGTGCGCGGGAGCGGAGGCGGTGGCGGGCAGGCCGGAGCCGGCCGGTTCGTCGGCGTCCCGGTGGCGGCCGGGGGGATCGCGGTGGCGGTGGCGAGCATGGCGGTCAGTGGGCTGGCGCCGGTGCCGGTGGGGAACGCGGTGCTGGCCGTCGCGGCCGTCGCGGCCGGGCTGGGGGCCCGGGTGGTGGACGAACGGCGGCGGGCGGCCCGTGACCTGGTGCGGCGGGAGGAACGGCTGGAACTGGCCCGCGAGCTGCACGACGTCGTCGCGCACCACGTGACCGGGATCGTGGTGCAGGCGCAGGCGGCCCGGCTGGCGGCCCGCCGCGACACCGCGCTGGCACCGCTCGGTGCGCCGCTGGCCGGAATCGAATCGGCCGGGACCGAGGCGCTCGCGGCCATGCGGCGGGTGGTGGGGGTGCTGCGCGACACCGGCGACGCCGCACCCCGGACCGCCGAGGAACTACCCGCGCTCCTCGACCGCTTCGCCGGGCGCGGCGGCCCGGTGCTGCACCGGGACGTGACGCTCGGCGAGTGGCCGCCGGAGGTCACGAGCACCGTGTACCGGGTGGTCCAGGAGGCGCTCACGAACGTGTCGCGGCACGCGCCGTCCGCCGGGTCGGTGTCGGTGATCGTCGCCGAGGCCCGGGACGGACTCACGGTCGAGGTCACCGACGACGCGCCCCCGCCCGGGCGGGCCGGCCGCTCCGGCTACGGCCTGATCGGCATGCGCGAACGGGTGGAGTCCCTGGGCGGGACGCTGCGGGCCGGCCCGCGCGACGGCCGCGGCTGGTCCGTCCGCGCCGAGCTGCCCCGATGACGATCCGGGTACTGATCGCCGACGACCAGGCGATGGTGCGCAGCGGGCTGCGGATGATCCTGGAGGACCAGGACGATCTCGAGGTGGTCGCCGAGGCCGCCGACGGGGCCGAGGCGGTCGCGCTGGCCCGGCAGCACCGGCCGGACGTCTGCCTGGTCGACATCCGGATGCCCCGGCTCGACGGTCTCGAGGTCACCCGGGTGCTGGCCGGGCCGCACGTGCCCGACCCCCTCCGGGTCGTCGTCGTCACGACGTTCGACACCGACGAGTACGTCTACGGCGCGCTCCGTTCGGGCGCGGTCGGCTTCCTGCTCAAGGACGCCGGCCCGGCGCTGCTGGTCGAGGCGGTGCGGGCCGCGGACGCCGGTGACGCGCTGGTGTCCCCGAGCGTGACGGTCCGGCTGCTCCGGGCGTTCCGCGCGCCGTCAAAAATAACAAGCCCAGACCGGCCTCTCACCGACCGCGAACTCGACGTCGTCCGAGCCGTCGCCCGCGGCCGCACCAACCGCGAGATCGCCGCCGATCTGTTCATCTCGCTCAGCACGGTCAAAGGACACGTCTCCGGTATCCAGACCAAGCTCGATGTCCGCAACCGCGTCCAGATCGCCGCCTGGGCCTGGGAGAACCAGGTGGTCAGCTAGGGGAAGTGCCCACGGCGAAGCCGAACAGGTCGTGCACACCCTCGTCGGTGCCGATCGCCGGGCGGAGGCGCGGGTTGCTCCGATAGGTGCGCACGCTGCGGGCCAGGAACTCCGGATCGACGAGGACCGCACCCAGGCGCAGCCGGTACCAGGCCTGGCCGGGCGCCGGCGGCCGCCCGCGGACGTCGGTCGGCCACGAGCGGCCCAGCCCCTGGCTGCCGGCGCGGGCCTGCAGCCAGAGCGCATCCGGCCGGGTCTCCGGCCCGGCCGGCCCGCCCGGCGCGAACGCGTCCCAGGGAACGAGCCGGGTCCGGAGCCCGGTCACGACCACGCCGTCGGTGGTGAGCCGCAGCGGGGGAGGGGAGAGCGACACCACGAGCGCGGACGCCACCAGGAGCACGGCCAGCACGATCTGGACGACCGCGTCCGCGACCGGCGTCGCCCCGATCGGGACCACCGCTCCGGCGACCTCGAAGAGCACGACGACCAGCGGCCCGGCGATCCTCGGCGTCAGCGGTGCGGCGAACGCCGGCTGCTCGTCGTAGCGTCCGAGCGCGAAGCCGGGGCGGGGGCGGCGGCACGCCCGCCGGAACACTGCCGAGTGCACGGCGGGCAGCGCCAGCAGCGGCGCCACGAACACCACCAGGAACAGCGCGGTGTCGAGGACCGCGGACTGCTCGCCCCGCGGCCAGTCGTCGAACACGAACGGCACGAGTACGGCGTAGCCGAACCCGGCGAGGCCCAGGGCCACGGCGAGTACGCGGCTGCGCCGGACGAGCCGGGCCAGCACCTCCGGCGCCACGTCGGTCATGGCACGAACGGTAATTCCGGGCCGCAACCGGAGCACGGGATCCCCGCTGGTCGTGCCGCCGTTCCGGCTACGGTGTCAGCCAGTCGTCCCGGGAGGTCTTGGTGTCTGTTCTGTCCGATTTGGTGGCTGCACTGGGTTCGGCCGACGTCGAGGTGGTCGACCTGACCGCCCCGCTCAGCCCGTCGACGCCGGTCCTGCAGTTGCCGCCGCCGTTCGCCAACACGATCCCGCTCAGCCTGGAGACGGTGAGCGCGTTCGACGACGCCGGTCCGGCCTGGAAGTGGAACAACATCCACACCGGTGAGCACACCGGTACCCACCTGGACGCGCCCGCGCATTGGATCTCGGCGCGCGACGGCGAGACCGTCGACGTCATCCCGCCGTCGAAGCTGATCGGACCGGTCGTCGTCGTCGACGTCCGGGCGGGGGTGGCCGCCGACCCCGATTTCCTGCTCGAGCCCGAGCACCTGCTGGCCTGGGAGGCCGACCACGGCCGCATCCCGGACGGCGCCTGGCTGCTGCTGGCGACCGGCTGGAGCGTCCGGCAGGAGGACGCGGCCGCGTTCCTCAACGCCGACGAGAACGGTCCGCACACCCCGGGGCCGTCGGCGAAGGCCGCCCAGTGGCTGGCGTCCGAGCGGACGATCGCCGGGTTCGGCGTCGAGACCGTCGGCATCGACGCCGGCGCCGCCGGGGGCTTCGAACCGCCGTTCCCGGCGCACTACTTCTTGCTCGAGGCCGGTACGTACGGCCTGACCCAGCTGCGCAACCTGGAGCGGCTGCCCGCGACCGGTGCGGTGCTGGTCGTCAGCCCGTTGCCGATCGTCGGGGGGACCGGCAGCCCGAGCCGGGTGTTCGCGCTGGTCGAGCGGTGACGACCGTGGCCGGGGTCGTCGGCACCCTGGTCGGGCGCCTCGGCGCGCGCTACGCCTTCGGCGTCGTCGGCAGCGGCAACTTCCACGTCACGAACGCGCTGCGGGCGGCCGGGGTCGAGTTCGTCGCGACCCGCCACGAGGGTGGCGCGACCACGATGGCGGACGCCTACGCGCGCACCAGCGGCGGCGTCGGAGTGGTGTCGCTGCACCAGGGTTGCGGGCTGACGAACGCGATGACCGGCCTCACCGAGGCCGCGAAGTCGCGCACGCCGCTGCTCGTGCTCACCGCCGACACCGCGGCCTCGTCGGTGCGGTCGAACTTCCGCATCGACCAGGACGCGCTGGTGGCGAGCGTCGGCGCCGTGCCGGACCGCGTGTACGGCGCCTCGACCGTCGTCGACGACGTCCGGAGGGCCTGGCGCACGGCCCGCGACGGCCGGCGGGCCGTCGTCCTGAACCTGCCGTTGGACGTGCAGGCGCAGGAGGCGGCACCCGGCGACGTGGTGATCCCGGCACCGCCGGAGCCGGTGCGGCCCGGGGTTGCCGCCGTGGACGCGCTGGCCGCGGCGCTCGCCGCCGCGGAACGGCCGGTGTTCCTCGGCGGGCGCGGAGCCCGGGGCCACGGGCCGGTGCTGCGGGAGCTCGCCGGGCGGACGGGTGCGCTCGTCGCGACCTCCGCGGTGGCGAAGGGTCTGTTCGCGGGTGATCCGTTCGACCTGGGGATTTCCGGCGGGTTCTCGGCCCCGGTCACCGCGGACCTGATCCGGGGTGCTGACCTGCTGGTCGGCTGGGGTTGCTCGCTGACCATGTGGACGATGCGCCACGGCCGCCTCATCGGCGACGGCACGCGTCTGGTGCAGGTCGATTCCGAGTCGGACGCGCTGGGAGCGAACCGCCCGATCGACCTCGGCGTGCACGGCGACGTCGGGGCGACGGCGCGGGACGTGCTCCCGCTCGTGGAGTCGCAGCCGGGTTACCGCACCGCCGAGGTGGCGGCGCGGCTGGCCGGCGGGCCGGGCTGGGGACCGTTCGATCTGTCGACGGCCGACCGGATCGACCCGCGGGAGCTGTCGGTCGCACTGGACGGGCTGCTGCCGGCCGAGCGCACCGTCGCGGTGGACTCGGGCAACTTCATGGGCTACCCGGCGGCGTTCCTCTCGGTCCCGGACGAGGCCGGGTTCTGCTTCACGCAGGCGTTCCAGTCGATCGGGCTGGGGCTGGCGACCGCGGTGGGTGCGGCGCTGGCCCGGCCGGACCGGCTGACCGTGCTCGGGACCGGCGACGGCGGGCTGCTGATGTCGGCCGTGGAACTCGACACCGTGGCCCGGCTGGGGCTGCCGCTGCTGATCGTGGTCTACGACGACGCCGCGTACGGGGCCGAGATCCACCACTTCGGACCGTCGGCGGACCTGGCCACGGTGACGTTCCCGGACACCGACATCGCGGCGATCGCCCGCGGGTACGGCCTGCAGGGCGCGACCGTGCGCACGCGCGCCGACCTCGCGGTCCTGGACACCTGGGACCGGAGGTCGGCGCTGCTGCTGGACGCGAAGGTCGCGAACGACGGCGGTTCGTGGTGGCTCGCGGAGGCGTTCCGCGGGCACTAACGGAAGTCGGCTCCGGGGCGGATCGCCAGCAGGGTGCGGGCGGCGCGTTTCTCGGAGAGCGGGAACTTCTCCATGACGGAGAGTGCGATCGTCCGGTCCCGGCCGAACGACGTGGTCAGGACCCAGCGGCCCGGGTAGCCCTCCCCGTAGCGGCGCACTTCGTGGCCGTCGACCTGGAACGAGGTGAATGTCTTCGGGTTCGCCCCGAGGCCCGTGACGGCGTACTGGTCGGCGCCGACCAGCACGGCGATCGGCGCGCTGGTGAGGTCCCACTGCGTCGCGCCGTAAGGCCGGTTGACGGGCGCGGGCGCACTCACGGCGTAGACGAGCAGCGCCGAGGCGGTGCCGGCGACCTCGTGGTCCGGGGCGAGGGCGCCGATCGTCAGGTTCGCCGGGAGGGCCGGGAAGCGGAGCAGGTCGGTCACCGGCGACGGGCGGTCGGCCAGGCCGGTCGCGATCACTTGCAGGTCGTCCATGGTGATCTTCGGATCGAGGGTCTCGTGGTCGCGGTCGTAGGCCTCGATCCGGACCCACTGCCGAGGCTTGCGCTGATACGTGACCTCGAAGTAGGCGCCGAGGTAGGACTGGTGGGATGCGTCCGGCCAGCCCGGGTGGTAGGGGACCGTCGCGAGCGAGGCCTTCGTACCGGCGATCTCGATCGTGGAGAAATTCGCGTACTTCTGCCACGCGCCGTCCCGCGCCGTGAGCTCTTCGGTACTGACCTGGACCTCGATCGTGGCAGGGGGGCTGGGCCGGGTCGCGGTGAGCGTCCAGCTGAAGGGCGAGTCGAGCGTGACGGTCGGCGGGCCGAATCCGTCCGGGAGACGGCCGAGGCTGATCGGCGAGGCCGGCGCCGTGAGCCCGGTCACCGGGGTGGCGCTCGCGGTGACGGGCGAGGGCGGACGATCGGCCGGGACCAGGTGGTCGTCGGGGCCATGGACGCTCCAGGTGGCGGTGCCCGCGGCGAGCAGCGCGACCGCCAGTGCGGAGCCGGTCACGACCCGGCGGCGGGTGCGGCGGCGGCGAATCGTGCGCCGGACGCCGCTCAGGAGGTCGTACCTCTCCGGTACGGCGTCGGCGCGTTCGGTCAGCATCAGGCGGACGCTGTTCTCGATCTCGTTCATCGGGCCTCCCCTCGGACCAGCTGGGCCGACGTGCGGAGTGCGGCCAGGCCGCGGCTGGCGTGGCTGCGGACGGTGGCGACCGAACAGCCGACCAGACGCGCGATCTCGGTGTCGTCGAGATCCTCGTAGAAGCGCAGGACGAGGACGGCGCGCTGCTGGCGCGGGAGCGTGGAGAGCGCGTGCCAGAGCTCGGTGCGGTCGGCGTGCTGTTCGGCGTGGTCGACGGTCGGGCGCTCGGGCGCGGACGCGATCGGCGTCTCGCCGGAGGACCGCCGGCGTCGCCAGGACAGGTACTGGTGCAGGATCGCTTTCTGTACGTAGGCCGTCGGGCGCCCGGCGTCGTCGAGGTGTGACCAGCGCCGGTGCACCTTGGCCAGCGCTTCTTGCAGCATGTCTTCGGCGAGGTGGTAATCGCCGGTGAGTAGGTAGGCGAAGCGCAACAGCGCCGTGCCGCGGGCCGCGACGTAATCGTCGAAGCTCGCCGTGGTCGGTGTGGTCGGCACCCGTGGTCCTCTCGTCCGCCGTCGAAATGTAGACGCGGCGAGAGACGCTCGGTGTGGAGGTGCTCAGCGAACCAAGTCGTAGATCGTGATGTCGTTGTTGGCGGACGCGGCCAGGCGCTTGCCGTCGGGGCTGAACGCGAGCGCGAAGCGGGAGCCGTACTGCACGAAGCTGGGCAGCGTGCGGTCGGCGCCGGTGGCGACGTCCCAGAGGTGGATTCCGTCGAGCGCGGCGGCGGCGAGGACCTTGCCGTCCGGGCTGAACGTGACCGTGTTCACGTCGGGCAGGCCGGCGCGGATCAGGCCGCGGGTCCCGGCGTCGCGGAGCTGGACCTGCTTCTCGTCGGTGGCGGCGAACAGTTTGCCGTCGGGGCTGAACGCGACCGAGCGGACCGAGTCGCCGAATCCTCCGACCGGTGCGCCGACGCGCTTGCCGGAGACCGCGTCCCAGATCTGGACGGTGCGGCCGCCGTCGCCGGTGACCAGACGGCCGTCGCTGCCGAACGAGAGCGAGTAGACCGGCTTGCCGGGGGAGACGCTGAGCTGCCGGATCGGGTCGGCCGGACGGTTGGCGTTGACGAGCCGGACGTTGCCGCTCCCGGCGGCGGCCGCGAGCATCGAGCCGTCCGGGCTGAACGCGAGGTCGTAGACGCCGTAGGTGTCGGGGCCGGGTGAGGATTCGACCGGGCCTTCGGTCTGGGTGTCCCAGAACTGCTCGCCGGAGTCGCGCCCCTCGGTGACGAAGCGGGAGCCGTCGACCGTGAACGTGACGGCCTGGAGGTACTTGCTGCCGCCGGGGACGATCGGCGCGCCGATCGGGGCGCCGGACTCCGCGTCCCAGAGGCGGGCGGTGCCGTCGTGGCCGACCGAGGCCAGGCGCTTGCCGTCGGGGCTGAACGCGAGGTCGAAGACGACGTCGGCGTGGCCGGGGAGCGTGAGCAGGGTCTTGGCGTCGGTGGCGGGAGTGAGGGGCTGGCGGGGCGGCAGGGTGATCGTGGGGGTGGGAGAGGCGGACTCGGTCGCGGCGGCGGCCGTCCACTTGCCGGTGCCGTCGTCCTCGGGCCAGGCGAGCCAGACCAGATAGCCGACGCCGGCGAGGAGCACGACGGTGGCGGCCGAGAGCGCGGCGACGAGCCGGCCCCGGTTGCCCCGTGGCTGGCCCGGGGCGGGGCGCTGAGGGAGGTAGGGCGCGCCCGGACCGGCCGAGCCGGAACCGAAGGGGACGGGACCGACCGGGACGGGGCGGGGTGGGACGGGGCGGTAGCCCGGGGGTGGAACCGGCCGCACTGCTGGCATCGATGACGGCATCGACGGCGGCACCGGCGGCTGCGTCGGTGGTGGGGGCGCGGCCGGCGGGGGGACCACGGGGTAGGAGCCGGTGGCGTGACCGCGGGGTGGGACGTAGAGGCCGTACTCGCCAACGGACGAGATCGGCCGGCTCGCCCCCGGCGGTGTTCCCTCGCCGACCGGCGCGGGGCTGCCCGGGGCGGGCGTGCTCGGCGCGGGGCTGCTCGGCGCGGGCGTGTTCGGGGCGGGTCGGGTGGCAGCGCGGAGGAGGGTGGCGCTCACCCGGAGCGGGGCGTCGGACCGCTCCAGCCAATCCGGGCCGAAATCCGCGGTCGCCGCGCGGGCCAGCGCGACCGCGAACTCGTGCGCCGTCGGGTACCGGTCGTCCGGGGATTTCGCCAGCGTCCGCAGCACGACCCCCGCCACCTCCGGCGCCACCCCGTCCAGCGGCTCCGGCCGCACGTCCAGCTGGTGGTGGATCAGCGCAGGCGTCGACAGGTGCTCCGGAAACGGCGTCCGGCCCGCCAGCAGCCGGTACAGCGTGGTGCCGGTGGCGTACAGGTCGGTCGCCGGCACCGGCCGCTGCCCCGTGATCTGCTCCGGCGCCATGTACTGCGGCGTCCCCACCAGCCCGGACGTCGCCGACGCGGTCTCCTGGAACACCTTCGCGACCCCGAAGTCGCTCACCTTCAACAGCCCGTCGCCGGTGAACAGGATGTTGCTCGGCTTCACGTCCCGATGGATCACGCCCCGCTCGTGCACGGCGGTCAACGCGTCCGCGATCGCCAGCGCCCACGCGCACGCCCGCTCGGGCGCCGGATGCTCGCCGAGGCGGTCGGCCAGACTCCCGCCGGCCAGGTACTCCATCACGACGAGCTGCACCGACTCGTGCTCGGCGAACTCCAGCACCCGGACCAGATGCGGATGGTCCAGCTCGGTCATGATCTGGGCCTCGGCGAGGAACCGCCGGGCGACGTCCCCGGACGGGTCGTCGGTCAGCACGATCGCCTTCACCGCGCGCTGCGCGTTCAGCCGCCGATGCCGCGCCGAGTAGACCACGCCGTGCGCGCCCTGCCCGATCTGTTCCCCGATGTCGTAGCCGGGCAACGCGTCCGCGATCTGCGAGCGATCGATCATCACCAGCACGCACGTCCTTAGTAGAGACGCTCCACGACGCACGTCACTGTTTCAGGGCGCAGCACGATTCGTCACCCCTGAAGGGCAAGTCCCTCCACCGGTCCGGACAGCGCCGCCTTGTAGACGCGGCTCACCTCGTCGGCCAGCACCTCGGTCTCGCCCCGCTCGACCGCGGCGATCGTGTCCCTGGCGACGTCCAGCGGGTCGTTCTTGGGAACGTCGAGCGCGCGGGTCATGTCGGTGTCGGTGTACCCGAGGTGGACGCCGACCACCTGCGTGTTCTGCCTGGCCAGCTCCAGGCGCAGCGTGTTCGTCACGGACCAGAGCGCCGCCTTCGAGCCGCCGTACACGCCCGCGCCGGCGACCCACGACAGCACCGAGGCGACGTTCACCAGTGCCCCGCCGCCGTTCCGGGCCAGGATCGGCGCGACGGCCTGGGAGACCGCGACGACCCCGAACACGTTGGTCGCGAACACTTCTTCGAGATCGTTACGGGAGGCGCCGAGCAGCGGGCCCCGGACAGTCGTCCCGGCGTTGTTGATCACCAGGGTGACGTCGCCGACCTGTGCGGCCACCGCGGCTACCGAGGCCGGATCGGTCACGTCGAGGGGGAGCGGAACGATCCGCGGGTCCTCCGACTCGACCGGTTTGCGAGCGGTCGCGTAGACCTTCGCCGCTCCGGCCGCCAGCAATTCCTCGACGAAGGCCTTGCCCAGCCCGCGTTGCCCACCGGTCACCAGCGCCACGGCGCCCTTGATTGTCGTCATGACGTAAGCGTATGCACTTTGCTTCTGTCGACACCAGAGTGAGTTGGATCATCCAACTTACCGGAATAAACCTGGCCGCCCCCGGGCGCTCGTCCGGAGCGGTTCTGCGGGCCTCGGGTGGCCGTCAGCGGACGAACCCCTGGATCAGCGCGGCCAGCTCCTGCGGCCGGTCGCTCTGTACGGCGTGACCCGCTCCGTCGACGGTCTCCACCCGCATCGACGGCAACCGCCGCCGGGCCTCGGCCAGGTCGGGCCCGGACACGAACTCAGACTCCGCCCCCGTCACCAGCAGCACCCGCATCGTCAGCGAGGCCAGGTCTTCCCAGAGCAGCCCGACCGAGTCCGTGATGCCCGTGCGGGGCTGGTCGTAGCGCCAGGTCCAGCGTCCGTCGGGCAGCTGTCTGGTGTTGTGGACGACGCCCCGCCGCACGGCCGTGGCCGGGCGACGAGGGGAGGCGGCCACGGCGGCCGCCACCATGGCGTCCCGATCGGAGAACGTGCGGGGACCGTGGGTCAGGGCCACCGCTCCCTGCTGCCGGTCGTCCATCCGGGCCGCGACCTCGGGCGAGCCCGGGGTGACGTCGACCAGGACCGCACGCCGGACCAGGTCGGGCCGGGTCGCCGCGAGGCGGATCGTGGTCAGCCCGCCGAGAGACATCCCGACCACCGCGGCCGCGTCCGGTGCGAGCCGCTCGACGACCGTCGCGACCGCCTGCGCGTTGCGCACCGGGCCGTAGTCGTGATCGTCGCGCCAGTACGAGTGGCCGTGGCCGGGCAGGTCGACCGCGATGGCCGGGCGGTCGAGGCAGAGCGCGACCAGGTCCCAGGTGCGGGCGTTCTGGCCACCGCCGTGCAGGAACACCAGTTCCGGCGGGCCGGTGCCCCAGGTGACGACGCTCGTCATCCAGCCGGGTGACACTTCGACCGGACGGCGACGTATCGGGGGTATTCGATCGTGCGGGAGACCGAGTTCGTCGGCGACCTCGGTCAGAGACGCGAATTCGTCCACCCGTCGAGGATATTCACCCGGAGCACCGTCGGCGGGGGCTCCGGTCGGCGAGGGCTCGGGTCGGCGGGGGCTCGGGGCGGCGGGTGCCGAAGGTCGGCGGGGGGCCGAAGGTCGGCGTCTCCGGGGTGGCGGCTCAGGCCGACACGATCGAGAACTCGACGACGGCGAGCTCGTGCCGGGCGTCACCGTCGAGAAGGACCGCGGTGAGCCGGTGCAGGCCCCACTCGACGAACCGGAGGTCTTCCAGCTCGAGGACGCGCGGCTCGTGGATCGGCGTGCCGGGGATCTGGTGAATGGTGTTCGCGACGAAGTCGTGGTCGACGTTGCCGACCGGCTTCGTCGGGCCTTCGACCTCGATGCGCAGGACCCTGGTGCGGTCGACCTCGTCCGGCTCGACGCCGAGGATGATCGCGAACGTGACGTCGGCGGTCGCGGGCAGGGATGGCAATTTGGCCCACTCCCAGCCGGCGCCCTCCACGTACAGGAGCCCCGCCTTCACGTGGGCCGAATGCGCGACCATCGCCGCCACTGCTCGCATCGACTGTCCCTTCGATTCCTGAATCGTTGTTCACAGTTTCGCAGGTCAGCACCGGGCGGCAGTACGGTGGCCAGGTGAATCCGTACGGCCTGGTGGGTGAATGGACGCTCGCCCGCCGGGTGGCCGACCGCCGGAGCGGGGGGTACGGGAGGGTCTCCGGGGCCCTGATCGTCAGCGCGGAGGCCGAGGGCCTGGTGCTCGCGGAGAGCGGGACGCTGCTCTGGGACGGGAACCGGCTGCCGGTGAGCCGGGTCTCGCGGCTGCGTTCGATCGACGGCGAGTGGTGGATGCTGTTCGAGGACGGCCGGTTGTTCCATCGGTGGACGCCGGGGGTGCCGGTCGTGCACCCGTGCGGCGCCGATCTGTACGACGGGATCGTCGACGTCGACCGGGACGGCACCCGGATGCGGACGCTGTGGGACGTCCACGGACCGTCGAAAGAGCAGCGTCTGATCACCCGGTTCACCCGCGTCTGACGCCGCACGGGCCGGTCCGGACGGAGGCGAGGGCGGGCCGCCGTGGGGTCGCTGTGTGCGGCCCTTCCGGCAGTGCGCGGCCTGGGCATCGAATCCGCGACGACCTAGCGTCGCGACGGCGCCGTCGTCAGGTCGAGTCGCATGCGCAGGCCCGTGCCCAGTGCGGTGGAAATTCTGCCGGTCTCGAGGAACCCCACGGCTCGGTAGAAATCCAGGGCGTGGGGATTGCCGGTCACCGACAGGTACCGGTCGTCCGGGTCGCAGCCGGTCCGGATCAGATCCGCGACCAGGGCCCGGGCAATACCTTCCCGGCGCCGATCGGGGTCGACGAACAGGTCTTCCAGTTCCGGGCCGCCCTGTGCGTCGCGGGCGAGCGTGGCGAACCCGAGAACCCGGCCGTCGTCTCGCACCGCGGCGCGGGTGCGGCCCCGGGCGAGGTCGTCGCCGACGTAGTCGAGGAACTCCGGGCGGGCCAGCAGCAGCGGCGCGTCACCCTCGTTGGACAGGGAGGCGGCCCGGTAGACCCGCTTGAGTTCGGGCAGGTCAGCGGCGGTGGCGGTACGGATCGCCCAGCTCGTGTCGGATTGCTCTCGCACCGACGCAGTCCAGCAGTGCGACGACGGCGGGTCAACCGAAATCACCGCCCGATGCCCGGATCAGCCGCAGGGGATGCTGACCCGGAGGCGGGTTCCCGACCCCGGCGGGCTCTCCACGATCGTCGACCCGTGCAGTGCTCTCGCCCGGTCGCGAATGCCCGCCAGCCCGCCCCCCGCCACCACCCGGGCACCCCCGGGCCCGTCGTCGGAGACCAGTCCGTGCAGCCACCCGTCGGTCTCGGTCACCTCGACCCGGACCCGCGCGTCCGGCGCGTACTTGGCCACGTTCGTCAGCCCCTCGCACAAGGCGAAATACGCCGTCGCCTCCACCGGCGGCGGCTTGCGCGTGGCGTCCACCGCCACTACGACGACCAGGCCGAGCCGACCGGCGACCTCGTCCAACGCCGGACCCAGACCCGCGGTGCGCAGCACCGGAGGGTGCAGGCCGCGGGCCAGGTCCTCCAGATCGGAGATCGTGGCCAGCACCTCCTCGCGACAGGAGACCGTCACCTCGCGGGCCGGTTCCGGCAGATCCCGCAGGCGCGAGAGCTGATCCGCCAGCGCGGCGAGCTGACGCTGCGCGCCCAGCCGCAGGTCGCTCTCCAACCGCTGACGCTCGGCGGTCTCCCGCTCCTCGACCCGGGCCTGGGCGGCCATCACCTGGTCGAGCTGGGCGGTCGCTACGGCCTCGAGCTGGGCGGTCAGCAGCGCCTGGCTTCCGGCCCGCAGGACGGCGTCCACCATCGGCCGGCGCAGGCGCAGACCGTCGTCCAGCTGGACGAGGGCGAGCGGACGGCGCTCGTCGGTGCGCGCCTCGGCCCACCAGCGGCCGGTGACGGCCGGCCGGTCACGGACCAGGCGGCCGGACCGGTCGACGTAACCCTCCTCGGCCGGCACCCAGAACAGCAGCCGCAGCGACGGGTCGCGGAGCGCGGAGGCGAGCGCGTCGCGGACGGTGGCGACCGAGGTCGTCGCGGACGTCATGCGGACGACGCGGTGCGGGGCGTCGACCTCGCGCCAGCGTTCGCGGAGCGCGCCGGAGAGCACCGCCAGCGGCAGCACGACCGAGATCGTGTTCTGCACGACGTAGAGCGACAGCAACGCATCGACGTCCCGGAACGCCTCGGACGACGCGGTGGCCGCGACGGCGGCGGCGGTGATGCCGGTCGCGATCAGCACCGGGATCGCGGCCGGGCGCTCCGTGCGCGAGAGCAGGCGGCCGCGCCGCACGAGCAGCACCAGGTACCAGGCGGCGAGCACGAGCTGGGCGCCGACGATCGCGTTCACCACGGCGTCGAACAGCCCGCGGTGCGGCGCGACGCCGGGCCAGGCCACCTGAGCCGACAGTCCGTTCCACTCCGGACGCGAGACGAGTTCGGCGAACAGCTCACCCACGATCAGCACGGCGACCGCGGCGTAGACCCAGTAACGGTCGACCCGGTCGGTGAGTCTGCCGACCGGGTACGACAACACCGCCGCGCCGGAGACGATCAGGGCGATGCCCTCGCTGTAGAACGCGAACGAGGGCAGGAACCCGGTGTTCCAGGACGCGAGCCAGGCGAACGACCCGAACACCGCTCCGAGCAGCAGCAGCACGCCACTGCTCTGGCGCGTGTCACCGGTACCGAGCAGCAGCCCGCCGGCGGCCGCGAACACCGAGGCGGCGACCACCGAGATCAGCGCCGCGTACACGTGCTCATACCAGTAGGGCGCGCCGCAGACGAAGATCAGCGCGCCGGTACCGAACCCGGCCAGTCCCACGCGTCCGGGAACCGGCAGGACAGAGCGCGTGGCCACTGCGCCTCCGGGGGATGCCGTCGGCAGGCATGATACGGATCCGTGGGACGGCCCGCCGACCGATACCGTGCCGGAGTGCTCCGAGTCGCCACCCTGAACGTCTGCGGACTGCCGCCGCTGCTCTCCCGGATGCCGCCGCTGGCGCGGCGCGCGGCCGCCTTCGGCCGCGTGATCGAGGACACCGCCGTCGACGTGTTCAACGTCCAAGAGGCCTGGGGACGCCGAGCGCTAGGCGCGCTGCGGCCGGCCCTGCCCTCGTTCCCGCACGTGGCGTTCGTGCCGACGCGAACCGGCGGGCCGTCCGGCGGGCTCGTCACGTTCTCGCGGCACCCGCTCGGGCCGCCGGTGTTCCGTTCGTTCCGCGGTACCGCTCCCCGCACCGGCACGGCCGTGTTCCGGGCCCGTCGCGCGCTCACCGCGAGCCGTCAGGGCATGCTGACCGTGCCGCTGGACGGTCACACGATCGTCAACACCCACCTGACCTCGAACCGCGACGGCGACTGGTCGGAAACGAGCCGCTACTACCGGTTCCACTGCGACCAGCTCGACCTGCTGCACTCAGTGCTCGAGACCGCCACGATCGTCTCCGGCGACTTCAACATCGCGGCCGATTCGCCGTTGTACCCGCGGCTCGTCGGCGACTGGCACGACCCGTTCGCGGGGTCGGCCGCGGTCACCTACCACCCCGAGTTCCTGCCGCCCGGCGCGCGCGGCCACCGCATCGACTACCTGCTGACCCGCGGCGACGCGACCGGCCCGGAAGTGCTGTTCGCCGGGAAGCTCTCCGGGCTGTGGGCTTCCGACCACCTCGGGCTCGCGGCGACGGTACTCCCGCGGTGAGACCCCGGCCCGACCACGTCGGAGAACCTCGCCGCCGCCGGCGTGTGCCCTCCCGTCGACGGCGGCCGCGAACAGCGGTCCGGCCGGAACGGCGGGCGTCCGCAGGTCGTCGGCCAGGGTGAACGGCAGCGGGTGGGTCACCGGCGCGGACGTGGGCGTCACCAGTTCGGGGCCCACCCGAGGGCGGGCCCCAGCTTCGTCGCGATGTCGGTGAGGATCTGGACGTAGTCCTCGTGCTCGAAGCTGAACGGCAGCGCGAACGCGACCTCGTCGACCTCGCGGAACGCCGGGTTCGCGTACAGCTGCCCGGCGATCTCGTCCGACGTGCCGATGTGGTCGCGGGCGAACAGCATCTGCTGCGGCCCCTGCGGTGCGGAGGTGCGGGGCGTGCGCTTGGCCACGTACGCCTCGTACTTCGCGCGCTGCTCCGGCGTCGCCCCGTCGGTCGGGATCACCACCAGACCCTGCGACACCCGGCCGTCCGGGCGCGCGGCCCGGTACGCGGCCACGTGCGACGCCTGGATCGCCTCGAAGCTCTGCGAATCCTCCGACCGCACCACGTTGCTGGTCAGGAAATTCATGCCGTGCTCGGCGGCCCACCGCGCCGACCGCAGGCTCCCGCCGCCGTACCACATCCGGCCCGACAGCCCGGGGGAGTGCGGCTCGACCCGCTTCGAGAACACCTCGAAGCCCTGGGTGCCCTCGAAGTCGCTGATCTGCTCGCCGCGGATCGCGGCCAGCAGCCGGGCCACCCGCTCGTAGCTGAAGTCCTCCACGTCGGCCGTGTCCGGGTAGAGCGCGGATTTCACGTGCTCCCACTGCATCGGCGGCCCGACACTCAGGCCGGGGTTGAGCCGGCCGCCGGACAGGATGTCGACCGTCGCCAGGTCTTCGGCCAGCCGCAACGGGTTCTCCCAGCCCAGCGGGATCACCGCGGTGCCGAGGTCGATCCGCGAGGTGCGCTGGGACGCCGCCGCCAGGATCGCGACCGGCGACGAGATGCCGTACTGCAGGTGGCGGTGGCGCACCCAGGCGCTGTCGTACCCGAGCTCCTCGCCGAGCTGGATGATCTCGAGCGTCGACTCGTGCCCCGGCCGCGGGTTCGCCCCGTCGAACAGGCCGATCGTGAGAAAGCCCAGCCGGCGTAGCGGTTTAGTGGGAATAGGCACGCGCGTCTCCTTCGGTTCGGGCCCCATTCTGCCCGGTCCGCACGATCGGCAGCTTCTCGACGGCCGAGTCGTGCTCCTCACCCACCGGCCGTAGGGTCAGGGGGTGACTTCCGGACCGACCCGGCCTTCCCTCGGACTCCCGACACACCGCATCCGCGCGCCCCAGATCGATTTCGGCGCGATCCGGGCCGAGCTCGGCACCCCACCCGACTTCACCGCCGAGGCGCTGGCCGAGGCCGCCGAGCCGCCCGCGTCCTACGACCGGGCCGACCTCACCGACGTCCCGTTCGTCACCGTCGACCCGCCCGGTTCGCGCGACCTCGACCAGGCCGTCCACCTCGTCCGCGACGGTGACGGGTTCCTGCTCCGCTACGCGATCGCCGACGTCGCCGCGTTCGTCCACCCGGGCGGCGCGCTCGACCGCGAAACCCTGACCCGCGGCGTCACGCTCTACCTTCCGGACGGCCGGATCCCCCTGCACCCGACGGTCCTGTCGGAGGGCGCGGCCAGCCTCCTGCCGGGCCAGGTCCGGCCCGCGGTCGTCTGGTCGCTCAGACTCGATGCGGACGCCACACCGCTCGACGTCCGGGTCGAGCGCGCCACCGTACGGAGCACCGCGCAGCTCTCCTATCCCGAGGTCGACGCGGGCGTGTGCCCCGAGGCGCTCACCGGGCTGGCGGCGTTCGGCGCCGTCCGGGCCCGCAAGATGCTCGACCGCGGCGGCATCGACCTCGACGTCCCGGAGCAGGACGTCGAGCGCGACGACGACGGCGGCTGGCGGCTGGTGCTGCGGGCCCAGACCCCGTCGGAACACGCGAACGCGCAGGTCTCGTTGCTGACCGGCGAGTGCGCCGCGACGCTGATGCTCGACGCCGGAATCGGGCTCCTGCGCACGCTCCCGCCCGCCGCCCCCGAGGACGTCGCCCGGATCCGGGCCGTGGCGCCGGGGCTCGGCGTCGACTGGCCGGACGGGGCGACGCCGGGCCAGGTCGTCGCGAGCGTCGACGCGTCCGACCCGCGCGGGGCCGCGTTCCTGGACGTGGCGGCCACGCTGCTGCGGGGCGCCGGCTACACCGCGTTCCTCGACGGCCGGCCCGAGCTCGCGTTCCACGCCGGGGTCGGGGCGGCGTACGCGCACGTCACCGCGCCCCTGCGCCGGCTCGCCGACCGGTACGCGACCGAGGTGTGCCTGGCGGTGTTCGCCGGCGGGCCGGTGCCCGGCTGGGTGCGTTCGGCGCTGCCGGGCCTGCCCGCGACGATGGCCACCGCCACCCGGCGAGCCGGCGAGTTCGACCGGGCGGTCGTCGACCTGACCGAGGCCGTGCTCCTCGCCGACCGGGTCGGCGAGGAGTTCGACGCCGCCGTGATCGACGTCGCGGGCGAGGGCAAGGGCGGCACGATCGCGCTGGACGAGCCGCCCGTGCGGGCCCGCTGCGCCGGTCCCGGACTCACCCCCGGCGCGCGGCTCCGCGTCCGCCTGATCGAAGCGGAGCCGACGACGCGGCGGGTCAGGTTCACACCGGCGTAGCCGTTCCTACAGGCCCTGGGAGCGGAGCCAGGCCAGGCTGGATTCGGCGACCACACGCCAGCCGTGGTCGATCGTCAGCGAGTGACCGCGGTCGTCGAACTGGGTGTAGTCGGTGACGGCCGACGACTTCCGGTACAGCTTCGCCTCGCTCTTGACGACCGCCTCCGGCACCGTGTGGTCCTTGCCGCCGGCGATCAGCAGCAGCGGGCCCCGGCTCTCGTTCTTGGTGTCGACGGCAGCGGGGGAGTGCGGCACGAAGTTCGCGGTCGCGGCCTCGAACAGCGGACGGCCGGGCGAGGGGATCGCCCACCGCTCGTACAGCTCGTTCGACTCCTCTTCTCCGATCGCGTTGCCGAACCCGTAGTGCCACTCCTCCGCGGTGAGCGCGACCGACCGGTTCCGATTGGCCGGGTTCTTCAGCGCGACCGACGCCACCCGCAGCGCGGAGAACGGCAGCGAGAGGACGCCCTTGATCGGCGCGGCGTCGATCGCGATCGCGGCGTTGGCGAGGTTGCGTCCCAGCAGGTTCTGGACCAGCAGGCCACCGAACGAGTGCCCGATCAGGACCGGCTGGACCGGCAGCGCCTCGGCGATCGCCGCGTAGTGGTTCGCGACGTCCTCGATGCCGTGTGCGGCGACCGCGTCCGGGTTCGCGTTGGCCTCGGCGACCGTGTCGGGCTCACCCGGCCAGCCCGGAGCGATCGGGTCGTACCCGTTCTCGCGGAACAGCTCGACCCAGGGGGCCCAGCTCGTCGCGTGGACCCAGAGCCCGTGAACAAAAATGACCGGGGTTCCCGCCATGACGCCTTCTTTCACCGGTATTGGCGACCGCTAGCCGCGATCTGCCCCGGTGAAGTATCGGGTGAGAGCGATTACAGCGGGGTGCGTTCGAGGAACGTTCGCCACACTGATTCGTCGCCGAACACATCGGTGACCGTTTTGCGGCCAGTGATGCCCAACAGCAATGACGACGCCGGGCCGCGTACCGCCGCCGTGCTCTTGGCGTGCACCGATTCGCAGGCGACGCCGCCCGGCCCGCCGCGCAGCGTCCACTCGGCGTCGGTATCGGTGGCGTGCAGGTGCAGGCTGACGCCGGCCTCGAGCGAATCGTGGCCGCGCTGGCCGGGCCCGGTCTCGGCGACGAGGAGGTCGATCCATTCGGAGACGCCGTCGGCGGCGAGATCGGAGTCGATCTCGAACGGGAGGCCGAGCGCGATCGCCACGTCGGCGCGGTGGACGGTGGTCTCGTGGAGGCGGCGGCGGATCCACCAGCCGGCCGGGCGGGGGCCGAGGAACGTCCAGACCGGGGTGTCGGAGCCGGTGGTCTCCACGGCGTCGAGCAGGGTCCGTCCGCTCGCCCGGAGCCAGTCGAGAGCACCGGCCTCGTCGGCCGGGGGCTTGCCACCCTCGACCTGACGGGGGTCGAGCGCGGTGTCGCGCCGATCCCGGACGATCTGGGCTGCCCAGCGGTGCCCGCGGCCGAGGTGGCGGAGCAACTGGTTGAGAGTCCAGCCCGGGCAGGTGGGGACCGGCGCGGACCAGTCCCGGCCGGCCAGCTGGTCGGCGAACCGGCGGTCTTCGTCGACGAGCGCGGCCGCGTAGTCGATCACTTGTCCGGCCGGGTGGCGGCGACGAGTGCGTTCGCGTGGCCGTGGCCGAGACCGTGCTCGGCCTTGAGCCAGTTGACCAGCTCCATGTGCTTGGTCAGGGGCGACGCCCGGATGAGCGTTTGCCACTCGCTGATCGGTCGGCCGTACTTCTTCTCGATCGAGGGGAAGTACGACGCGGGGCCCTTCACTGGTTCCGGCATGGGAAAACCCTAGTTCTTCCGCCGCAGGCCGTGGCCGGGCGACGAGAAAACGGTGTCGTCGCCGCCTTTCCCGGCCGAGCGTACGGCTGCCGTCGCGGCCGGTTCCCGGCGGAGGCGTGCGTATCGACGCCTGGCCCGACCGGCGTACCGTCGATGGCTCAGCGCGAGCCGCTGGGAGGTCGGGATGAGCATGGTCGACGCGATGGTCGCGGGGGCACTCGTCGCGGTCGTCGGCGTGATCGTCTGGGTCGTGGCCGGACTCGGGGCACGGCGGAGACTTCCGCGGCAGGGGTTGGTCGGCATCCGGCTGCCGGTCACGATGAAGTCCGACGACGCGTGGACGGCCGCGCACGTCGCGGCCGCGCCGATGCTCCGGATCGGCGCCGCGGCCGGCGTCGTGGGCGGTCTCGGCGCGGTGGTCGCCGGTGCGTCCGGAGCGCGGGCGGTGGCGATCGGCCTGTTCTCGGTCGCGCTCGCCGGCCTGGTCGGTGGGGCTCTGGCCGCGATGCGTCCCGCCGTCGACGCCGCCCGCCGCGCACCGTAGGCGTGCGCGGAGTGGACGGATCAGCGACCGCGTCCGGACCGTTCGCGTCCGGGCGCGACGCGGACGTGTACGCGCTGGACGACCGGCGGGTGCTCCGGAGGTACCGGCGGGGCGGGGACGTCTCGGCCGAGGCCGCGTTGATGCGGCACCTCGGTGCGGCACGGTTTCCGGTGCCCGAGGTGTACGAGGCCGAGGGCCCCGACCTCGTCCTGGAGCGCATCGACGGTCCGACGATGTTGCGAGCCGTGGCGGAGGGGACGATCGCGCCGGGCGAGGCCGCCCAGATCCTGGCCGACCTGCACGCCCGGCTCCACGCGGTGCCACCACTCCCCGGGACGTCTCCCGGGGAGTGGATCCTGCACCTCGACCTGCACCCGGAGAACGTGCTGCTCGGCCCGGACGGGCCGGTGCTGATCGACTGGCGGAACGCCCGCAGCGGGCCGCCGGACCTCGACACCGCTCTGAGCGCGGTCATCCTGGCGCAGGCCGCGATCGACCCCGGCCGGGCGCTCGCCGAGCCCGCGGCCGCCTTGCTCGCCGCGTTCCTGCGCCGTGCCCCCGGAACTCCGCTCTCCCGCCTGGACGAGGCGCTGTCCCGCCGCCGCGACGACCGGGGCACCACCGCCGTGGAAAAGGCCCGTCTGCCGCGGGCCGAAGCCCTGATCCGCGGTCACGCGTAGGCCCGCGCCGGATCCCGGGCGGGCGGGTCCGGAGAGTTCTCAGATCTCCAGTGCCGCCGTGAGGCGCCCGGCCGCCCGGCCGAGCCCGCCGGCCAGTGCGCCGGCTCCGAGGGGTAGGCCGACCACCGCGAGCCGAGGCCGGACTCACGCGGAGAAGCCGCACGAGTTCCGCCGCGGTCAACGCACCGGAGTCGGTCACGTAGAGGCGCATCAGCACCCGCGCGACCATCCGCGGCACGCCGGTCTCGACCATCAGCGCCGAGAACCGTTCGACGAATACCGCCACCTCGGGACTGTCGTCCGCGGTGGCTCGGCTGCCGATCGCGGGCCGCCTGCTCGCGCGGTGCCTGCTCGCCCGGTGCGCGCGGTCGGAACGGTAGGCGGTCGGCCTGCCGTTGCGCCCGACCTCCCGGCTGACCGTCGAGGTCGGACGCCCGGGACCGCGAGCGATCACCGTGAAGTCGGCGTGTGCGGCCAGCCCGGCCGCGATGCGCTCGCGTTCCTGGTGCGTCAGCCTGGTACCCGGCATTGCGTCCTCCTCCAGGTCATTGCAACGACGTACGTCACCGCAGGTCAGGGCCGTCAACGGTGCCGGTTCGACCCGGAGGCCCGCCGGGAGTTCCACGACCTGGTCCGGACCCTGGCCGCCTCGACCACGATCCTGCTGACCACCCACGATCTCGGCGAGGCCGAGAAGCTGGCCGGACGGATCCTGATCCTCGACGGAGGCCGGCTCGTCGCCGACGGCACACCTGCCGAGCTCGCCGGCCGCGTCGGCGGGGAGTCGCTGGAGGACGCCTACCTGGCGCTCGTTCGGCGGGCCGAAGAGGGGCGGCGTCGTGAGGCGCGGGTGGGAGCGTGGGCTGATCGAACTACGGCAGGCGTTCGCGCCGCGGGAGTGGCCGGCGCAGCTGTTCTGGCCGGTGGTGACGCTGATCGTGATCGTGGTGCTGCGAAACCGGACCGTCGACGGGGTGAGCCTGGGCGCCCGGCTTCGCGGTGCTGGGGAACCTGGTCTGGGCCGAGGTGTTTCCGGTGTACTGGCTGGGAGTGGGCATGCGGGCCGCGTTGCTGCCGTCCGACGAGGGGTCCGTTCTCGGGGCGCTCGCGGTGCTGAGCGCGTGGGCGGCCGCCGGTGTGGTGGCCGCGCCGGTCGTGCTGCGGCGGACGGCGCGCGGGAGTCCGGCTCCCGGGTCAGCGCCCGCCGGGAAAGGCTGCTCCGGTGAGGTCGGCGCAGTAGGCCAGCAGGGCGTCCTCGGAGTCTTCGGTCGTGGCCAGGGCCGGATGCGGTGTCCGGTGGTAGAAGTACCGGCCGGTGGTCTCGTCGTCGGTGACGGCCAGACCGGCCTGGGTGGCCGCGCCTTCGGTCAGGTCGTCCGGAGCGCCGGGTCCGCCCATGCGGGTCGGGACCCAGCCGGGGTCGACCGCGTTCGACGGGACGCCCGGCCAGCGGCGGGCGACCGCGCGGGCGAGCATGAGGTCGTACAGCTTGCTCTCGGAGTACGCGCGCGAGCCGTTCCAGCGCCGTTCGGTCCACTGCGGATCGTGCAGGTCGGCGCGGCCGCCGCGGTGCATGCCCGAGCTCAGGTAGACCAGCCGGTCGGGGCGGGTGATCAGCGCGGTGAGCAGGTACGGTGCGAGGACGTTGACCGCGAAGAGGTGCGAGAGCCCGTCGACGGTCTCGATCCGGCGGGGCTCCTGGTAGCCGACCGCGACGTTGTGGATCACCGCGTCGTGGCGGCCGAGCGCGTTGACCTGGGCGGCGACGTCGCGGGTCGCGGCGATCGACGACACGTCCCCGACCACGACGGCGTCGGCCTCGGGGAGCGCCTTGCGGGCGTCGTCGGCCCGGGACTCGGTGCGGGCGTGCAGCGTGACCCGGTGGCCCTGCGCGGCCAGGGCCCGCGCCGCGAGCAGCCCGAGCCCGTCCGCCGACCCACTGACGAAGATGCGAGACATGCCCCTACTCTGCCTCGGCCGAGCGGCGACCGCCCTGCTCCGGCCGGCCGATCGCGCCGTGAAAGCTATCCCGGGGATTCGTCCGTGGACGCGGCGAGGTCTTTCTGGGCCCGCAGGGCGTCCAGGCGGTTCGACAGCGCACCGGTCATCGCGGCCCGGGCCGTCGGCGTAGGCCTCGAGAGGAGCGCCCCACTGCTTTCCCCCGGTCGCGAAGTTCGTCCTCGCCCCGCCCGGCTCCACGATCGTCACCCCGATGCCGAACGGGGCGACCTCGCCCGCGAGCGCGTCGCAGAACCCCTCGATGCCCCACTTCGTGGCGTGGTACATCGACGCACCCGGGTAGGCGGCCTGCCCGGCGACCGACGAGAGCTGGAGGATCCGTCCTCCGCCGTCGGCCCGCAGATGCGGCAGCAGGTCGTCCACCGCGGAAAGCCGCCGGACCGTACCCGCGACCCGGTCGCCGACGGCCAGGACCTCCGACGCCAGAGCCCGGCCGAAGCCGCTGCTGATGCCGGTGATGAGCCAGGTTCGTGTCATGCCGTCCACGCTCGGCCGCGCCGGCCCGCACCACCAGATCCCCGCCGAGAGAGGTGCCACCAGGGCGCGCCCGTCGGCTCAGGTTCTCGACGCGGTAGCCCGCGCGCTGGGGCTCGACCGCACGGCCACCTCCCACCTGCACGATCTCGCCGACCCGACCCGACCCGAACCGACCCGACCCGACCCGACCCGACCCGACCCGACCCGACCCGACCCGACCCGACCCGGCCCGGCCCCGCGCCGCCGCCGTGCACCCCGCCGGGCCGAGCGGCTGCGGCCCAGCGTCGCCCGGCTGATCGATTCCTGGGACAACCCGGCCTACGTGCACGGCCGCTACCTCGACGTCTTCGCCGCGAACCGGATGGCGGTCGCGCTGTCGCCGATCCTGAGGCCGGGCACGAACGTGCTGCGCGCCGCGTTCCTCGACCCCGCCGCGCAGGCGCTCGGCGCCCAGGACAGCCTCGCCGGCCTCGTCGGCATGATCCGCGCGGCGGCCGGCCCGGACGTCGACGACCCGCTGCTGACCGAGCTGGTCGGGGAGCTGTCGGTCAGGAGTGAGGACTTCCGCCGGCTCTGGGCCCGCCACGACGTGCGTCCGCACCCCGGCGCCGGCGCCCATCTCGTGCGGCACCCGCAGGTCGGCGAGCTCGAGCTACACCTCGACAAGTTCGCCGTCGCCGGCGACGAGGACCAGGTCCTGGTGGTCTACCAGGCCGAACCCGGTTCGCGGTCGGCGCAGGCCCTGTCCCTGCTCGCCACGCTCGCGGTCTGACCCGGGCGGAACGGGTAAGAAGTTCACTTCCCCACGCACCTGTCCCACTTGTCGCAGTGGGACCGGCTGGTTAGGTTCGAACTGTAACGATCTAGGGGAGGCGCGGATGAGCACCATCACGACCACGGACGGCACCGAGATCTTCTACAAGGACTGGGGAACCGGCCAGCCGATCGTCTTCAGCCACGGCTGGCCGCTGTCGTCCGACGACTGGGACGCCCAGCTCATGTTCTTCCTGCAGCACGGCTACCGGGTCGTCGCCCACGACCGGCGCGGTCACGGACGCTCGACGCAGACCAGCGACGGGCACGACATGGACCACTACGCCGACGACCTGGCCGCGCTGACCGCGCACCTGGACCTGCGCGAGGCGATCCACGTCGGGCACTCGACCGGCGGCGGCGAGGTCGTCCACTACATCGCCCGGCACGGCGAGGAGCGGGTGGCGCGCGCGGTGCTGATCAGCGCGGTGCCGCCGATCATGGTGCAGACCGAGTCGAACCCGGGCGGCCTGCCCAGGAGCGTGTTCGACGACATCCAGACCCAGGTCGCCACCCGGCGCTCGCAGTTCTACCGGGACCTGCCGTCGACCGCGTTCTACGGCTTCAACCGCGAGGGCGTCGAGCCGGTCGAGGCGATCATCCAGAACTGGTGGCGCCAGGGGATGATGGGCGGCGCGAAGGCCCACTACGACGGCGTCGTCGCGTTCTCCCAGACCGACTTCACCGAGGACCTGACGAAGATCACGGTTCCGGCGCTGGTCATGCACGGCGACGACGACCAGGTCGTGCCGTACGCCGACTCGGGCCCGCTCTCGGCCGAGCTGCTGCAGAACGGCACGCTCAAGACCTACGCGGGCTTCCCGCACGGCATGCCGACCACCCAGGCCGACACGATCAACGCGGATCTGCTGGAGTGGCTCCGGTCTTAGCGTGCGCCAGGATCTCGTCGACGCTCCACTGGTCGTAGGCGTGCTCGCCGTGCTTCTCGGCGACGACCGTGCCGTCGGGCGCGATGAGGAAATCCGCGGGTAGACCGAGACGCCCGCCGGGCTGCGACCGGCTCGGCGGGCGTTCGCGGTTGCGGGCCACCGCGATCGCGCTGCGGAAGACGCCCAGCGCGATCACCGGCCAAACCCGTGAGTTCATCAGCGCACCCCGGCCGGACGTGACGCCGAACTCCCGGTACAGCTCTTTGCCCGGGTCGGCCACGACCGCGAACGGAAGGCCCGCGGCGTGCTGCCGCAGTTCGTCGGCGGGCGAGTGGAAGACCACCACCTCGTCGACGCCGGCCCGCTCGAGCTCGTCGTGGCGCTGGACGATCGTCCGCAGATGAAGGTTGCAGACGGGGCAGCCGGCGAACCGCCGGAACTGTAAATGGACGAGCCGATCGGGGAGCGGCACGCGGATCGGCTCGCGGTTGACCGGCCGGAGTTCGCGAACGGGTACGTGCAGCATTGCCGCCTCCTCATGAGCGTACGGCCTACGCTTACCACCGTAGGCGTAAGCCGTACGCTGTCAAGCGTCATGCCGAGACCACGTTCGCTCTCCACCGACCAGCTCGCCGCCGCCGCGCTCACCGTCGTCGACCGGGGCGGGCTGTCGGGGCTGTCCATGCGGACGGTCGCGGGCGAGCTCGGGATGAGCACGATGGGCCTGTACCGGTACGTCGCTGACCGGGACGAGCTCGAGCGTCTCGTCGTCGACCGGGTGTTCGACGCGGTCGACGCCGGACCCCCGGCCGGAGGGCCGTGGGAGCGCCAGGTCGAGGACCTGGTCGAACGGGTGCGGAAAGCGTTCGCCGAACACCCGGCGGTGGTCGCGCTGACGCTCGTCCACCGGCACCGCTCCCGGGGCGCGCTGCGCTGGGCCGAGGCGCTCCTCGCGGTCCTCGGCGACGCGGGTTTCGCCGACCGCGAGCGGCTGGTCGCGCTGCGGGCGCTGTTCAGTTACCTGGTCGGCGCACTGCAGCTCGAGCACCTCGGGCCGCTCGCCGGCGCCGGCACCCAGCGGCTGGCCGGCCTGCCGCCGGACGAGTTCCCGCACACCACGGCCAACGCCCGGTACGCACAGCACGTCACCGCGGACGAGGAGTTCACGGAGGGCCTCCGTATGCTCCTGCGGGGCTTGTCACCGACCGCCGGGCGCCCATGACCAGAGCTGCCGGCCGGGGGAATCCCGCACTTCGGCTACGCCGAGCGCTACGCCGAGTGCTGCGCCGCGACCAGCTGACAACCGGGCGCGGTGCGGGACGGGAGCGTGGGGGCGCGGTCGCTGCAGACGCCCCTGGCGCAACCGACTAGTGGGGCATGACCCAGGTATCCACCCTCACGACGGCGACGATGTCGCCGGCGGGGCCGCAGCCGGTAGCGGCTCCGCTGGCCTCGCTGGCCGACAAACCGTTCGCGTACGTGCTGCGTGGACTGGTCGAGTCCCAGCTGCCCCGCCCCGCGGCGACGGCCCCGTCCGATCGGCCCGAGCCCGTCGTCGGCCCCGGCGCCCCTTCGGCCGTCGTGACCAAGAACGGGCCGGTCACGCTGGGCGCGTTCGCCCTCTGGCACCGCTTCGCGAACGCGGCACCCTTCGCCGCCTCAGCCGGCTGACGGTGTGATGATCTCGTCCGCCACCCAGCGGGCGACGCCCTCGGGGTAGGGCGGGGACACGCTCAGCACCACGTGCCGGAAACCGGCGTCCAGCGCCGCGCCGATCGCGCGCCGCGTCGCGTCCGGATGGTCGTACGAGACGCCGAGGTGGATCGACCGGACGATCGACGCGGGGTCGCGGCCGATCTCGGCGCAGCAGGCGTCGAGCATCGCGCTGCGTTCGACGACGTCGGCGAGGTCGCCACCGGGGATGTTCCACACGTCGGCGTGCTCGGCGACAACGCGCAGCGTGGCCTTGGCGCGGCCGCCGATCAGGATCGGCGGGTGGGGACGCTGAACCGGCCGGGGCCGCTGGAACGCGCCCTTCAATGCCTCGGCGTCGAACGGCTCCGCCGAGGTCCAGATCCGTTTGATCGTGGTCAGCGCCTCCGAGAGGTTCGCGGTCGCGGTCGTGGCGTCGTCGTACGGCAGGCCCAGGCCGTCGTACTCCCGGCGCGCGATCGGCATGCTCGGACGGGACCCGACGCCGATCCCGAAGTCCAGCCGTCCGTTCGAAACGACGTCGACGGTCGTGGCGATCTTGGCCAGCACCGCTGGGGGCCGGAACCGGTTGCTGGTGACGAGCAGGCCGAGCCGGAGCCGCTCGGTGCGGGCGGCGAGTGCCGAGAGCAGCGTCCAGCCCTCGAGGACCGGGCCGTCCGGGGGGCCGCCGATCGGCATGAAATGGTCGAACAGCCAGGCGTGCCCGATCACCGGCAGCGCGTCCGCCTCCTCCCAGACCCGCAGGATGTCGCCGTAGCCGACCTGCATGGGCGCGGTCATCAGCCCGATGCTGGGGTTCACGGGCGCCGCCGCAGGGACGGGTCGAGGAGCGCGGGCGGGGTCGCGAACTTCTCGTGGGGAGCCAGGTCGAGGCCGGGGGCGACGATCGCGTCGATCGCGTCGAGGACGTCGGCCCCGAGCACCGTGTCAGCCGCTTCCAGCTGACCCCGCAGGTGGTCGAGCGTGCGCGGGCCGACGATCGCCGAGGTGACGCCGGGGTGCGCGGTGACGAACCCGAGCGCGAGCTGGATCATCGTGAGGCCGGCCTGATCGGCGACCTTCGCGAGCTGTTCGACGGCGTCCATCCGGCGCTGGTTGGCCGGGATGCTGGTGTCGAACCTCTGCGGCATCAGGGAGGCCCGGTGGGAGGTGGCGGGTTGCCCGGCGCGGACCGCGCCGCTCAGCCAGCCCGACGCGAGCGGGCTCCAGGCCAGCACGCCCATGCCGTACTCCTGGGTGACCGGCAGGACGTCGGCTTCGATTCCGCGCTGCAGGATCGAGTAGCTCGGCTGCTCGGTGGCGTACTTCCGCAGGCTGTTCTCTGCGGCGGCGTGGTGGGCCTGGACGATCCGGTAGGCCGGGAACGTCGAGGAGCCGAAGGAGCGGATCTTGCCCGCGCGCTGCAGGTCGGTCAGCGCCGAGAGGGTCTCCTCGTCGCTGGTCCTGGGGTCCCAGCGGTGGATCTGGTACAGGTCGACGTGGTCGGTGCCGAGCCGCCGCAGGCTGTCGTCGAGCGCCGTGTGGAGCCAGCGGCGGGAGCTGCCGCGGTGGTTGCGCTCGTCGCCCATCGGCTCGTTCGCCTTGGTCGCGAGGACGACGTCGTCGCGACGGCCCTTGATCGCCCGGCCGACGAGCTCTTCGGACTCGCCCTGGCTGTACATGTCCGCGGTGTCGATCAGGTTGATGCCGGCCTCCAGGGCGGCGTCGACGATCGCGGTGGCGTCGTCCTGGGTGGTGCGGCCGATCGCGCCGAAGTTCATCGCGCCCAGGACGAGCGTGCTGACCTGCACTCCGGTGCGGCCCAACGTGCGGTACTGCATGAGGGTCTCCGTCGGTAAGTGGAACCTTGTTCCGACTAACGTAGCGGAACAATGTTCCGGTTGCCAGGGGTAGGGCAGAATGGGGGCATGACGGCACCGACCAGGCGGGCAGACGCTCAGCGCAACGCGAAGGCGCTGCTGGAGGCCGCGGCGGCGGAGTTCGTCACGTCGGGTGTCGAGGCGCCGGTGCGAGACATCGCGGCCCGGGCCGGCGTGGGGGTCGGCACGGTCTACCGGCACTTCCCGAGCCGCGCGGACCTGATCGTCGCGGTCTACCGGCACCAGGTCGAGGAGTGCGCCGAGGCCGGCCCGGCGTTACTGGCCGCCGAGGCCTCGCCCTATGCGGCGCTCGACCGGTGGATCGGCCTGTTCGTCGACTTCCTGGTCACCAAGCACGGGCTCGCCGCGGTCCTGCGCTCGGACGACTCGCAGTTCGAGGCGCTGCACACGTACTTCCTGGATCGGCTCGTGCCGGTGCTGACGGGCTTGTTCGAGGCGGCCGTGGCGTCCGGCGAGATCCGGTCCGATGTGGAGCCGTTCGCGTTCATGTACGCGGTGGGCAACCTGTGTGTCGGCAACGACCCGCGCTACGACGCCAGGCAGCTCGTCGGGCTGCTGATCGCGGGGCTGCACCGGTAGGAGCGGCGGGACGCCGGCCGGGGCGGGGCGCGCTGCCGTGCGGCCGCGGGCGGGGGAAGATGGGCCGGTGGGGGAGCAACCGGCGACGACCGAAGACGGGCATTTCGTCGTCATCGACGGGCGACGGTGGCGGGCCACCGATCCGGCGATCCCCGAGGACGTCGCCGCCGAGCTGCGGCGGGCGCTGATGGCCGCACGCCGGGACGTCGGGGCCGCGCTGCGCGCCGGGGACGATCCGGCGCCGGCCCGGGCGCGGGTGCAGGCCGCGAAGGTCGCGCTCGGCGAGCGCGGCACGCCGTGGTGGGAGCAGACCCTCGACGAACGCCGCCGCCGCTGGGAGCGACGCCCGGACCGAGACGCCCGGACGGAGACGCCGGGCTAACCGGTGCGGACCGGCAGGCTGAGGAAGCCCTTGATGCTCAGGCTGTCGCGGTGCTCCGCACGCCCCGACCGGGAAAGCTCCGGGAAACGCCGCAACAGCGCCGGGAACGCGATCTGGGCCTCCAGACGCGCCAGCGGAGCGCCCAGGCAGTAGTGGATACCGCCGCCGAACGACAGCGGCGCGTTGTCGGCGCGATCCAGCCGCAACTGATCGGGGTCGGCGAACCGGGCCGGATCGTGATTGCCCGCACCCAGGTACGCCACCACCCGTTCGCCCGCGCCGACGGTCAGCCCGGCCAGCTCCACCGGCTCGGCGGTCACCCGCGAGCTCAGGTGCACCGGGCTGTCGAACCGCAGCAACTCCTCGACCCCGGACGGCGCCAGTTCCGGCTGCGCGGCCAGCGCCGCGGCCTGCTCCGGGTGGTCCAGCAACGCGACCAGGCCGTTCGCCAGCAGGCCGGTCGTCGTCTCGAAGCCGGCCGCGAACAGCAGCGCCGCGTTGGCCAGGATCTCGTCGTCGGTGAGGCGTTCGTCGGTGGTCTGGGCCTGCGCCAGCGCCGACAGCAGGTCGTCGGCCGGGAATCGGCGTCGTTCGTCGAGGAGCTCGGCGAGGTAGTCGCGGATCATCGCGGCGGCCGGGTCCGCCCGGGCGAGCACCGCGGGCGTGATCACCTCGAGCACCTGCGTCCAATCGCGCACGAGCGTCCGGAACTGCGCCCGATCGGCCTCGGGCACGCCCAGCAGCTCCCCGATCACCTCTACCGGCAGCGGAAACGCGAACGACTCCACAAAATCCACGTCGCCGCTCATCGCGTCCAGCAGATCGTCGACCAGCGTCTCGATCACCGGACGGAGGGTCTGGACCCGCCGGGGAGTGAACGCGGAGCTGACCAACCGGCGCAGACGGGTGTGGTCCGGCGGGTTGAGCAGCAGCATGGTGGTGAACATCTGCCGGAGCGCGGGGTGGTCCTCCCAGTCGGCGAAGCCGAGGAACGCCAGCATCTCTGCCGGCGGGTGCACGAAACGGCCGTCGCGGACCACCGTGGTGCACTCGTCGTAGCCGGTCACCACCAGCGCACCGTCGTCCGCGCGGACGATCGGCGAGATCTCGCGCAGACGGGCGTACCGCGGGTAGGGGTTCTCCCGCCCGACCATCCGCGTCAGCTCGTCCAGCAGGAGGGACACTTCCGGACTTTGCACGATCTGCGGCACCCGCCCACCCTAGTGGACGGTGCTCGCCTCCCAGGGAGAAACGATCCGCCGGTGGCGGCGTCGTCCCAGGTCAGTCGTGTTCGCGGACGATGGCCTCGGCCAGCGCGCGGAGCTGCTGCCGGTCGGGGTTGAAGCCGGCCGCGATGTCGGGGTGCAGGCCCGCCTTCGCCTCGGTGGTCAGCGCGGCCATGACCTGGTCGATGCCCTCGCCGGAGTAGGCGGCGCCGACCTTGTCGGCCGCGGCCTTCAACGCCGAGGTGAGCTGGTCCTCGAGTGGTCCGCGCAGCTTGCGCGCGGCCGGGCTCAGCGTGTCTTCGTCCAGGCTGACGTGCGGCTCGACCATGGGTTCCTCCGGGAGATCGTGGCGTCGTATGCGCTATGACCCCGAACGGCCGTTTTCATGCGCGAGTTTCCGCGCGAGGACCAGGAGGTATCGGTTGCTGCCGTCCCGGTACCGGCCCGCACCGTCCAATTCGGCCGACGTCACGGTGAAACCGGCGGCGGTCAGGTCGGCGCTCACCGCGGGCAGCCGGCAGTCGCGGTAGTACATGACGAACGGCGGACGCCATACCGCGTTCCGGATCCGCATCCCCGCGTCGAAGCCCAGCGTCGCCCAGTACCAGGCATCCGAGCGCGGCGGCGGTGCCTCCATCGCGAACGTGAACAGCCCGCCGGGCCGCAGGGTCCGGTGGACACCCGCGAAGACCGCGGGCCGTTCGGACGGCAGGAAATGCCCGAGCGCTCCGAACGTGACCGCGAGATCGACGCGGTGGCGGGCGAACGGTAGCGCGCGGGCGTCGGCGCGAACCCAGGTGGCGTCGGGGTGGGCGGTGCGGGCCTGGGCGAGCATGCCGGCGCTGAAGTCGACGCCGGTGACGCTCCCGCGGCACACCGATTCGAGCACTCCGACGCCCGCGCCGGTGCCGCAGCAGACGTCGAGGCCGTCGCCGAACGGGCCGAGCCCGGTCAGTACCTCGAGCATCGCGTCGAGGACGTCGGCCGCGGTGCGGAACGGGGTGTGGTCGAACTTCGGCGCGAGCAGGTCGTAGCCGTGTTCGACCGAGGAGAACGCTTGCACGGACAGTTCGCGCAGCGACGGACCCCGGGGCGAGAACACGGTCCGAGCCTAGGGGAGAGAACCGGCGCGGGCCCGCAAAAGCCCGTCCACCCCGTGCCGGAACGTCTCGCCGACGGTGGTCGGGTCGGTCAGGCACCCGGCGGCCATCGCGCCGTCCCGCAGCATGACGAAGTGCCGGGCCGCGGGCTCCGGGGGCGTGTCGGCGGTCTGGGCCAGCAGGCCGGTGATCGTGTCGAGGAACCACTGCCGGTGAGCCAGCACCACCCGGTGCACGGGGTGCTCGGGGTCGGGGTACTCGGCGACCGCGTTGAGGAACGCGCAGCCGCGGAAACCCGGCGTGCGGAGGTCGTGGGCGATGCCCGCAGCGATGGCGCGGATCACCTCTTCGGGCTTCAGGCCGCTCGCGATCACGGCGTCGACCTGGGCGCGGATCGCGCGGTCGACGTCGTCCAGGTAGGCCACGACCAGGTCTTCCTTGCCGGGGAAGTGGCGGTAGAGGGTGGCCCGGGTGATCTGGGCCTCCGCGATGATGCGGTCGATCCCGACCGAGTGGATGCCCTCGGTGTAGAAGATCCGGGTCGCGGTGGCGAGCAGGCGGCTGCGTGCTTCGGAAGGCTTCCGGTCGCTCATGGTTGCCCAGCGTAGCGGATAGAACGTTCGGTCTTGACAAGTAGCCAGGGCGACCGGGATCGTGTCGGTAGACCGAACGTTCTGTCACTTGGAGGTCCTGTGATCACCGCTCTTCGGCGGCTGTACTTCGTCCGGTTCGGGTTCGCGGTCGTCTGGGCAGCCCTGGTGGTTGCGACCGGGTCCGAACTGGGCGCACTCGGCACGACGTTGCTCGTGGTGTACCCGCTGTTCGACGTGGGGGCCGCGGTCGTTGATGCCCGGTCGTCCCGGCCGGTCGCGGGGCTGCCGGTCGGGGGGCTGCCAGTCGCGGGGCTGTACGTGAACATCGTGATCAGCCTGCTCGCCGCGGCCGGGCTGGCGTTCGCGGGCGCGTCCGGGGTGCCGGCCGTGCTCCGGGTGTGGGGCGCCTGGGCGGTCGCGGCCGGGCTCGTGCAACTCGTGGTCGCGGTGGGACGGCGCCGGCTCGGCGGGCAGTGGCCGATGATCCTCAGCGGCGGTCTCTCCACGATCGCCGGAACGACGTTCGTCCTGCAGGCGGGCTCGTCCGACCCGACCCTGAATTCGCTGGCCGGGTACGCGACCCTCGGGGGGATCTTCTTCCTGGTCTCGGCGATCCGGCTGCGCCGCGCCGCTCCGGAGCGAGTGCCCGCCGGCTAGCGACCGGCGTCGATGACCGGTTTGACGTCGACGATCGGGGTGCCGTCGACGGCCTCCAGGTCGGCTACCCGGATCCGCAGGCCGGCGATCGCCAGCACCCGGACCCGGTGCAGTCCGATCGGGTTCGGGCGGTCGGCCGACCGGGTGCTGAACACCCCGGTCATCGGGTTCCGCGGATCGTCACGCGGATGCACGGCCACGACCGACCGATCGGCCCGGTGCAGCCAGGTGAACACGAACACCTCGTCACCGATCGACAGGTTCCGCAGGCCGACCGCGACCGCCGGATCGAACACCAGCCACGCGTCGGGGCTGCCTTCCACCCCTTGCTTGGGCGCGCTCTGGGTCTCGTCCAGCGGCGATTCCACGACACCGATCGGCCGAAGGTCGTAGGTCATGGGTCCTCCGTTGCGGCGGGACGGTGGGGTGCTGCCCTCTCAGCCCTGGCGTAGCGCGTCGACGTCCAGAAGGGACCAGACCTCGGCGATCCGGTTCTCCCGGAATCGGTAGAACACGTGCTCGCCGAACGTGACCCGGGTCCCGGTCGGTTCCCGCCCTTGGAACGGCTCCACCGGCGTGCAGTCGAAACGCAGCCGGCAGGCGACCTGGTCCCCGTCCACGACCAGGTTCTGGACGTCGTAGAGGAGGTCGGGAATCCGGCGGGCGTCGTCCTCGAGGAGCGAGCGGTACTCGGCCAGCGTCATCGGGCCGTCGTTGTAGACGAGTTCATCGGCGACGTACCCGGCCAGGTCGTCGAACCGGCGACTGTTCAAGGTCGCGAGATACTCGAGATAGTGGCTTCGCAGATCGACCATGGGGCCACGCTAACCGTTCGCTTTCGGCACCTGTCGTGGCCGTATCGTTCGTTTCCGGGCTGTCGGGCCGGCGAGCGCGGTTGGCAGGCTCGTACTCATGCCTGACGACAAGGTCAACAGGGTGCTGCGGCTGTGTGTCGGCGGCGCGCTCGATTCCGCGACCGACGAAAACCTGGGCGCCGCACTGCGTGCCGCGGTGACCAGCGGACACGCCGCGGTCCACGTCGACGTCAGCGCGGTCACGTTTCTCGCGTCCTCGACGGTCGACGAGCTCGAACGGACCGCGCGGACGGCGGCCGAGTACGGGTGCGAATTCCGGCTGGTCAACCCGGGCGAACTGACCGCGATTATCCTCGACGTCACCGGGGCCTGGCCCACCCTCTGCGGCCCGGACGCCCGGCCGCCGCAGCCCCGACGTCGCCGGGCCGGTCGATACGCCGCCCGAGCCGAGGCCCCCGCGGCCGAGGTTGTCGCGGCCGAGGCCGTCCGGGCCGAGGCCGGCTGCACCGGGCGGGCGGCCGGGGTCCCGCCGGTACGAGGGCGGCCGGCGGGGCCCCTGGCGCGAGGGCGGTCGGCGGGACCTCTGGTACACGCGCCGCACCTCCGGGCGGACGCCGAACTCGCGATCGCCCGCGCCGACCGCATCCGCCGGGAGGCCCGCGAACTCCTGCGCCGGGTCAACCCTCGCGAAGAGTCTGACTCGGAGTGACGCGGTAGGCCCGGCGGTACAGGGCGGCGAACCGGCCCGGGCTGGGGAATCCCCACCGGCACGCGACGGCGGTCACGGTCGTCGTGGCCGGATCGGCCGCACGCAGGGCCTCGTGCGCCCGGCTGAGCCGGACGCGTCGCAGATACTCCATCGGGGTCAGGTTCAGGTGCCGCCGGAACGCGAGCTGAACCGCCCGGATGCTGACGTGGGCCGCCCCGGCGATGTCGGCCACGGCCACGTCGTCGTGGGCGCGGTCCTCGATGAACGCGATCGCGCGCCGCAGAGCGTCCGGATGGGCGTCGTGCCGGTCGGCCGCGGCGGGATCAGTGAACGCCGTATTCGGGAAAGCGGTCAGTGTCGCGGCCGCGAGCATGCGCGCGGCGCTACCGATGATCAGCGGCGCAGCCGCGGCCTCCGGGTTGGCGAGCAGATCGGCGACGTAGCGGCGGGTGGCCCACCAGTGTGCGGCGGAGGCCGCGTTCACCGGTTCGTATCCGGTGAAGCGGATCGGTGCCGGCTGCCGGTCGGGAGCGCCGGCCGCGATCTGCGCGAGCAGCACCGGGTCGATGAGGCAGTTCTGGATCTCGCCGCTCATCCAGTGCGAGGAGTGGGGGCGGTCGGGGTCGTTCATGAGGAAGATCGCGCCGGCGTCGTAGTGCCGATCGGCGCCGTGGGTGGCCCGGGCCAGCTGGGAGGTCACCGTCCTGGTCACGAGCAGCTTGTTCAGGGGCTCGACCTCGAACTGGAGGTCGGCCGACTGGTAGACGGTCTCGAGCGCGAACACCCCCGCGTCGATGCGCTTGTGCCGCAACACCTGCTGCTCGGCCGCCCCGCGCATGCGCATCGACGTGCCGTAGACCTCGATGAGGAACTGCTCGACCCCGTCAGCGCTGGAGAAATCGAATTCTGAGATGCGTGGGGGCGCTGGTTGCACGGACGCTCCTCACTTGCGCAGCGTGTGGCTGGGGAGCACGCCGAACCGTCGTCGGTAGGCCGCGGCGAACTGTCTCGCGCTGGCCCAGCCCCAGCGACGCGCGACCGTGGCGACCGTGACCCCGTTCGCCGGATCGGCGTCGCGGAGTTCCTGGGCGGCGCGCTCCAAGCGGATCCGCCGCAGGTAGCCGATCGGCGTCGCGTCGACGTGACGCCGGAACGCGTACTGCAACGCTCGCCCGCCGATGCCCGCGGCGACCGCGATCTGCTCCAGCGTGAGCGGCTGGTCGGCGTGCGCCTGGATGAACGCGGCGGCCCGGCGGACCGGTGCGGCGCCGACCCAGCCCGGACCGGGCCGGTAGGCGCCGGTCAGCGCGCTGTTCGGGAACACGTGCAGCGCGGTGATCGCGGCCGTGCGGGTCAGCTCCTCCGACAGCAGGGCGTCGGGGGCCGGTGCGTCGTCGGACAGCAGGATCGCGCTGGTCAGGTTCACCAGCGCGGTCCACTGGCGGGCGAGCGCCGTCGAGATCGGCCGGGTCGAGTCGAACCGGAGGTCGGCCGGGCGGATCCCGGCCGTCTGCTCGGCCGTCTGGGCCATCCGCGTCGCGGGGAGCTGGAGGGTCCGTACGCCCATGTCGAACAGCTCGACGTCGAGGGGGCTGCCGAGCGGGTAGAAGTAGTTGTCGCCGGCGTGCAGCAGCGTTTCCTCGCAGCCGTTCACGACCCGGAGGCGGCCGTAGCGGATCGACAGGAAGACGTAGTGGTCGAACGGATCGGTCAGCGCGTTGTAGTCGACGTTGGAGCGGACCTCGCCGGCGGCGATGCCGGTGTGTTCGGCGACCGTCGCGGTGAACCGGGCGCTCCGGTCCGAGCCGAGGAAGCGCATGCGGTTGCCGACGTAGATCTGACGGATGAACTCCTCGGTCTCCGCCTCGTCGCGCGTCGAGATGCGGAACCGGTGCACGGGGTCTACTGCGTCGTCCATGGCCAGGGTCACCTCCGGAGGGGAGCGGGACCCGGTCGCCGCTGCCGCGGAGATCCTACGGACGAAAACCCCGTTAACGCCGCCCCGCTCTCCGGGCTAGGCGGACGTCAGTTCGTGCCATCCGTGCGTCGCCAGCGCCTCGGCGATCTCCGCGTGACCGGCGGCGTCCGGATGGTCACCGTCCGCCGCCAGGTACTTCGTCGGATCAGCCGTGAACGGCCCCACCAGATCGACGCAGGTCGCGGCCTCCGACGCGGCTCCCGCGCAGATCGCGGCGTTGGCCAGCGCCGTCACCTGGCGGCTGATCGTGCGGTAGGCGGTTCCGAGCGACGCGGCCTGATCACCGTCGCGGAACACGTTCCAGTAGTCGGTCACCAGCACTTCCGTGGGCTGACCGGCCCGGAGCTCGCGGATCCGCTCCACGATCGCGGTGACGTCCGCCTGGATCCCCGGCATCTCCCGCCGGAAACAGCCGAGATCACACCCGCCGTCCTGCCAGTCGGCCAGCGATCCGGCGAGATCGTTCGCGCCGATCGTCACCAGGACGATGTCGCTGTCGGCCACCTGCCAGGCGGTTTCGCTGTCGCCGTTGAGCGTCGCGAGGACGCCGTCGCTGGTCTGGCCGGGCACGCCGAGATTCCGGCTGGTCACCGGCACCCCCGTGCGTTCCCGGGTGAGGTCGGCGTACAGGTCGGTGAACGGACGGCAGTCGCACGCGCTGCCCGCCGTCACCGAGTCGCCCAGCGCGGTGATCGTCCACGGCCCGGTCGGCCGGGTGGCCGACGCGACCGGCGCCGGCATGTAGTCCACCACGAGCAGGGTAGCGAGAAGCATCACCAGGAGCCGAAACGTTGCCATCAGGGCGGACGGTAACCCGCCAACCTGTGTACAGCGAGTTTTCAGGTTCCGGCGCCCACACTACGGGCCGTGACTCTGACCGGCGTGCCCCTCCTCGTTCTGTTCGCGGCCGGCCTGCTCGCCGCGCTCGCCGGAATGACGGCGCTGTGGGCCCGGCCTCCGAAAGCAGCCGTCGCCTGGCCCCTCCGGATCGCCTGCCTGCTGCTCGTGATCGCACTCCCGATCGGCCTGACCGCCGACGTCGTGAACCGCAGCCTCGGCTTCTACAGCTCCTGGTCCGACCTGCTCAACAGCCCCGGGGACGCCCGGCTGGCCGCCGCCGCCCAGTTGCGTCACCAGCAGTTGCCCACCGCCGACCTCAACCGGGCGGCGCAGCAGGCCGCGCACGGGCACGGCTCGATCGTGCCGTGGACGATGCCGGGCCCGAAGGCCGGCCTCACCCGGGACGGCCTGGTCTACCTGCCCGCCGCCTACTTCGACCGGGCGCGGCCCACCCAGCGGTTCCCGGTGATCGAGCTGCTGCACGGCTACTCCGGCAGCCCGGGCAATTGGGCGCACGCGCTGCACATCGCCGCGGTGCTCGACCGGGAGATCTCGGCCGGTCGAATCCCGCCGGTGATCGCCGTCGCCCCGAAGCTCTACGACACCCACGACGGCGAGTGCGTGGACGCCGTGCACGGCGAACGCAACGAGACCTACCTGGCCGTCGACGTACCGGCCGACATCGGGGCCGCGTTCCGGGCCTCGACCGCCCCGGGCTCCTGGTCGACGCTCGGCTTCTCCACCGGCGGGTTCTGCGCCGTCAACCTCGCGCTGCACTACCCCTACACGTACCGGGCCGCGGTGTCGCTGAGCGGCTACTTCACCGCGCTCACCGACCGCACGACCGGCAACCTCTACCAGGGCGACGCCGCCGTGCGCCGCGCCAACTCGCCGCAGTGGTGGGTGCGCCATCACCCGGTGCGTCCCTCGCTCTACGTGTTCGCGAGCGGCGGGGACCGGAGCGCGATGCGCGAAGCCCGGTCGTTCCGGAGGGCCGTGCGCAGGAACGCGGACCTCACCACGGTCACGGTCCCGTCCGGCGGGCACAACATCGGCGTCTGGAAGGCCGCGCTCCCACCGGCACTGGACTGGCTCGGGCAGCGGATGCCGTCCCCGACCACCCCGGCCGTCGTCGAGAACAACCCCCGGTCGGACGTGCAGGTTACCCTGCGACGATGAGCCGAGCCGGCACCGTCCGGGCCCGCTGGCGCGTCACCGGGATCCGGACCCGGTCGGCGGTGGCAGCGGCTCTCGTCGTGGCGGTCGCACTCACGGTCGCGACCGGGGCGTTCCTGGTCCTCTACCGGCATTCGCTGCTGCAGCGGGTCGACGACACGGTGACCGAGCGCGCGACGACGGTCGCGGCCGACATCCGGGGGTCGGGCCGGCCGGTCGAACCCCGCCGGCGTGCCGGAGACCCGGCGAGCGTCGTCGTCCTGGATCCGTCCGGGCGCCCGGTCGGCCGGGGCCGGGCGGCCGGGGCGGCCTGGCCGGCGGCGGTCGCCGGTGCTCGCGCCGGGGAGATCGTCCGCAAAGACGTAGTTCTGCCGGAGGCCGGGAACGCGCGCGTGCACCTCGTGGCGGTCGGGGTCTCGACCGGCCGCGGGACGTACCGCGTGGTGGCCTTCCGGGCGTTGAGCCCGGTGGACGAGAGCGTGGGCGACGCGGCCGGTCTCCTGCTGCTGGTCAACTCGGTGCTGCTGGCGATCGTCGCGGCCGCGACCTGGTGGTTCACCGGGCGGTCGCTGCTGCCGGTCGAGCGGATCCGGGCGAAAGTCGCGGGTATCACCGCGGAGGACCTCGGCGCCCGGGTACCGGTGCCCGGAACCCGCGACGAGATCGCCCAGCTCGCCGGGACGATGAACCGCATGCTCGACCGGCTGGAGGGCGCGGTCGCCGCTCAGCGCCGGTTCGTCGCGGACGCCAGCCACGAGCTGCGCAGCCCGCTGGCGACCGTGCTCACCGCGCTGGACCTGCTCGACGACGACGTGTTCCCGGCGGGTTCCCGGCCGACGCTGCGCCTGGCGCGGCAGGAGTCCGAGCGGCTCGGCCTGATCATCGACGACCTGCTGTTGCTGGCCAAGGCCGACGAGCACGGCCTGCGTCGCCGCGACGAGGACGTCGACCTGGACGACCTGGTGGTCGCCGAACGCGGACGGCTGGCGACCGCCGGGAAGGTCGTGGTGACGACCTCGGTCGAGGCCGTGCGGGTGCGTGGCGACCGGTTCCAGCTGGCCCGCGCGATCCGCAACCTGGCCGACAACGCGGCCCGGCACGCGGCGTCCCGGGTCGCGCTCTCGGTCCGCCGCGAGGAGGTGTCGGCCGTCGTCGAGGTCACCGACGACGGGCCGGGCGTCGCCGCGACCGACCGCGTGCGCATCTTCGACCGCTTCGTCCGGCTGGACGGCAGCCGGGAACGCGGGTCCGGCGGCAGCGGGCTGGGGCTCGCGATCGTCTGGGAGATCGTGCTGGTCCACGGCGGAGAAGTCACCGTCGGTGACGCCGAGGGCGGCGGAGCCCGCTTCCGGATCACCCTTCCGATCCATCCGGACGACGCGGCCGACGCTCCTGACGCTCAACCGCCGTCGGAGGCGAGCAGGTAGCCGGCCCCGCGCACGGTCCGCAGCGACGACCGGCCGAACGGGAGGTCGATCTTGCGCCGCAGGTAGCCGACGTAGACCTCGACGATGTTCGAGTCACCGTCGTAGTTCTCGTCCCAGACGCTCTCCAGCACCTCGGTCTTCGTGACGACGCTCCCGGCGTGGCGCATCAGGTGCTCGAGCACGCTGAACTCGCGGGGCGTGACCGCGATCTCCGAGCCCGCGCGGGCCACCACCCGGCGGGCCGGGTCGAGCGTGAGGTCGCCCGCGCTCAGCACCGCGGGACGCTCCGGCGCGCCCCTGCGCACCAGCGCGCGCAGCCGGGCGGTGAGCACCACCAGGCTGAACGGTTTGACCAGGTAGTCGTCGGCTCCGGTGTCGAACGCCTCGGCCTGGTCGTAGTCGCCGTCCTTGGCGGTGAGGATCAGGATCGGCGTCCAGACCTTGTCGGCGCGCAGCTGTTCGCACACCTGATATCCGTTGAGGCCCGGCAGCATCAGATCGAGCACGATCACGTCGTAGTGACGCTCGGTGGCCGCCCACACGCCGTCGATGCCGTTGTCGGCGACGTCGACGGCCCAGCCCTCGCGGGCGAGGCCCAGCTTGAGCGTGGCCGCGAGCCCGGCTTCGTCTTCGACCAGCAGCACACGCACGGTGACCTCCCTCTGCGATAGTAGGGTCATCTCACGGCTGCGCGCCCACGCAGCAGCACGTGCGGGGAGACCAGGAACGCCTCGGCCCGCAGTGCCGCCATCGCGATCCGGGGCACGTCCCGGGCCGACGCGTAGCACAGGAATCGCGGCTCCCACCGGGGCCGGAACTTCTCGTTCGCGCGGTAGAGCGACTCGAGCTGCCAGAACCGGGACGCGAACAGGAGCAGCCCGCGCCACACCCGCAGCACCGGACCGGCGCCGATCCGCTCACCGCGCGCGAACACCGAGCGGAACACCGCGAAGTTCAGCGAGATCCGGTCGACGCCCAGCGCGGCGGCCTCCCGGGCGGCCGCGACGACGAGGAACTCGACCATCCCGTTGACGCTCTCGCGCTCGCGGCGCATCAGGTCGAGCGACAGCCCGTTCGGCCCCCAGGGCACGAAGTGCAGCAACCCCTGCACCTGACCGTCGCGGCGCGCCACCACCACGACGCAGTCCGGGTCGGAGGGATCGCCGAGACGCGAGAGCGCCATCGAGAACCCGCGCTCGACCGGGCCGTCACGGAACGCGTCGGCGGCGGCGATGAGTTCCGCGACCTCGGCCGCGTCGAGGTCGCCCACACGGTGCACGGTCGCGGTGACGCCCGATCGCTCGACCCGGTTCACCGCCTGCCGCACCACCCGCATCGTCCGGCCCTCGAGGCTGAACGACGTGGTGTCGAGGATCGCCTCGTCGCCGAGTTCCAGCGCGCCCAGCCCGAAGCGGGCGTAGATCTCCCCGGCCCGCTCGCCACAGCCGAGGACGGCCGGGGCCCATCCGTGCGCGCGGGCCTCGGACAGCCAGGCCTCGATCGCGCCCGGCCACGCCTCCGGGTCGCCGATCGGGTCCCCGGCGGCCAGGCTGACGCCGTTGAGCACGCGGTAGCCGATCGCCGACTTGCCGCTGGCCGAGAACATCACCGACTTGTCCTGGCGCAGCGTGAAGTATCCGAGTGAGTCGTTCGAGCCGTAGCGGTCGAGCAGGCCGCGCAGCGCACTCTCGTCGGCGGGGTCGAGCCCGGGTTCGCGGCGGCCGCTCCGGAGCGCGGTCCAGCCCGCCAGCACGACCGTGAGCAGGCCGAACGTACCGGTGATGGTCTCGAACTGCCACTGGGTCGCGGTGTCGGTGAAGCGCAGCGCCGACTGTCCGGCCAGCCCGCAGAACGCCTGCCAGGCCAGGTCGGCCGTGCCCCGCAGGTGGTCGCGCCGCAGCAGCAGGAACGCCACGCCGTAGCCGGTGCCCACCACCGGGGCGCCCACGGTGACCAGCGGGAGCCACCACCTGGTGCTCGGCGGCGTCGCCCGGAACTCGTCGCGCAGTACGACGAGCAGCACCGCCAGGAGGCCCGCGAGCAGTGACTCCTCGACGTCCAGACCTTTGACGACGTTCAGCACGACGGCGGCCGCGCAGAGCGCCAGAACCGCGCGCCAGGCGGCGCGCTTGCGGCGGCGCAGCCCACCGGCGAGCAGGACGATCAGCACGCCGGTCGCCGCGACCGCGGCGTTGGCCGTCGCCGACAGCTCGACCGGGAGGAACTCGGCCAGCAGGTGCTCACGCCGCGGCAACGCGGGCAGCAGTGCGGAGACCAGCATGACCACGCCGGTCGCGAACGTCAGGCGGGTGGCCCAGCGTGCGGCGGCAGCCCGGGGGAGAGTCATGGGAGCAGATCACCGCAGTGGAGCTGAACGCACGCTGAAGACGACCGCCGGCGGCTCAGCGCGGCAACGCGTCCACGAAGGCCTGGTAGGTAGGGGTGCCGGGCGCGCGGTCGAGGACCGCGAACACGACCTCGTCGAAAGCGGGACCCTCGCGCAGCGCGGTCGCGAAGATCTCCGCGACGGTGGCCGGGTCGTTGCCGAAGACACCGCAGCCCCAGGCGCCGAGTACCAGGCGGCGGTGGCCGTGCGCGGCCGCGATCGCGAGGACGCGGCCGGCGCGGCGGGCGATCACGGCCGGGATCTCCGGCTGGTGCTCGGGGGCGATCGCGGTGCGGTTGGGGGCGGCCGAGGTCAGGAACGAGACCGGGTAGGGCTCGGCGAGCAGGGTTCCGTCGTCGTCGCGGAAGACCGGGACGCCGGGGGAGTAGATCACCCGGTCGGAGTACATCGGGTCGGGGTTCGCGCGGTGGTAGGCGTAGAACTCGTCGGCCGCGCGCAGGCTGGGGTAGAGCGCGGAGGCGCGCGCCAGGCTCTCCTCCTGCGCTTCCGCGCCGTTGAGGAAGCCCCCGCCGGGGCTGCGCGCCGAGGCGAAATTCAGACAGGCGCTGCGGACGCCGAGCCGCCGCGCCGCCGCCAGCGAGGTCTCGTTGGTCACCGCTATCGACGCGACGCCGCGCGCGCCGGTCGGGGCCGGGACGGGGTCGCCCGGCCGGTACAGCCGGGTTCCGGCCACGGCCGCGGTGATGGCGTCGGGGAACGCCACCTCGCCGTAGCCGCCGCGTTCGATGATTTCCACCGTTTCCTGGGCTATCGCGCGGCGCGCTTCTCGAATCATGAGGTCTCCATCGTCCCATCTGGAGTACTCGGCGTGCCCGCCGGGCGGAGGCGTACGGGCTCGCGACTGCCGATCCTCGCAGAAGGAGCCCGAGCTACTACTAGACCGGCCGGCCGGCGGCGCGGTTCGGCCGGGCCGCCGGCTACCCGACCTCGGCGAGCACGCGGCCGGTCTCGAGCAGCGTCTTGAGGTCCGAGAGCAGGCGCGACCAGCCGCCACGCAGCATGTCGTGGAGGAGGCCGTCCGGGTCGAGGTCGCCGTGGATCACGGTCAGCTTCACCACGCCGTCCTCGGCCGGTTCGAGGTCGAACGTGACGGTCGAGCGGGGCTCGGCGGCGATCGTCGCGCGGGTCTGCTCGTCGACGCCCGCGGCCTCGGCCCACTGCGGCGTGAACGTGTGCCAGGTGTACGAGAGGCGCCGGTACGGGTCGGCGACGAGCACGCGCTGTGCGGGATCGTCGGTCGTGTTGCCCTTCTCCTCCCAGGCCATCGGTGCGTTCTCGGTCCAGTCGGAGCGGAACGTCACGCCCCAGTAGGCGCGGGTGAACTCGGGATCCCGCAGCGCGTTCCACAGTTGTTGCGGCGTCGTGCGGATGTAGGTCGTGTAGACGAACTCGGCGCGGCTCATGGGGGCCTCCAGGGTGTGCTTGAGGTCGGCGAGAACACGGGTGCGATCGCGGTGGTACCGGTTGATCCAGCGGTCGGCGATCGCGGTGATCGGCCCCGCGTCCAGATAGTGCAGTTTTTCGCGGCCCTGGCGCGCGGCGCGGATCAGGCCGGCGGCCTCGAGCACCGCGAGGTGCTTGCTGACCGCCTGGCGGGTCAGGTCGAGATCGGTGCAGAGTTCCCGCAGGCTCTGGCCGTTGTGTTCGTTCAGCCGGTCGAGGAGCAGCCGGCGGTACGGGTCGGCGAGCGCTTTGAAGATCGGATCATCCATCGGCAACCTCCCGGTTGCCTAAGATAGGGAACCGAAAAGTTGCGTGTCAAGGCCGTTCGAACGCGGACGAGCGCCGGTCCGCGCCCCGGGTCCGGTGGTGGCAACCGATAAGCTCGGGTCGTCGATCACGCATCTGACTGGAGCACTCTGTGCGGGAGATCGCTGTCTTCAGCGGTAGTGCCCACCGCGACCTGGCCGCCGCCATCTGCGAGTACCTCGAGACCCCCCTGCTGCCGGTTCGCGTCGACCGGTTCGCCAACGACTGCCTCGAAGTACAACTGCAGGGCAACTGCCGGGAGCGCGACGTGTTCCTCGTCCAGCCGCTCGTGCGGCCCGTGCAGGAGCACCTCGTCGAACTACTGATGATGCTGGACGCCGCGCGCGGCGCGTCGGCGGCGCGAACCACAGTCGTCCTGCCGCACTACGCCTACGCGCGATCGGACAAGAAGGACACTCCGCGGATCTCGATCGGCGGCCGCCTGGTCGCCGACCTGCTGGTCGCCGCAGGTGCGAGCCGCATCCTGACGATGACGCTGCACTCGCCGCAGGTGCACGGGTTCTTCAGCGTGCCGGTGGATCACCTCCACGCGCTGCGCGAGCTGGCGGAGCACTTCTCGCAGTACGACCTGTCGAACACCACGGTGGTCTCGCCCGACCTCGGCAACGCCAAGGAAGCGGCCCGCTTCGCGCGGCGGCTCGGCGTGCCGGTGGCGGCCGGGGCCAAGCAGCGCTTCGCCGACGACCGGGTGTCGATCAGTTCGGTGATCGGCGACGTCGCCGGGCGGGACATCATCGTGCTGGACGACGAGATCGCGAAGGGCAGCACGGTACTCGAACTGCTGGAACGCCTTCGCGAGCTGGGCGCGCGGTCGGTGCGGCTCGCGTGCACCCACGGCCTGTTCGCCGCGGGCGCGTTGAAGCGGCTCGGCGATCAGCCCGACGTCACCGAGATCGTGTGCACCGACACGGTGCCGATCCCGGCCGGAGACCGGATCGACAAGCTGAAGGTGCTGTCGATCGCTCCGGCGCTCGCCGAGGCGATGCGCCGGATCCACGACGGCGAGTCGGTGAGCGCGCTGTTCGATTCGGTCAACTGACGCAGAGACAGAACGGATGGCCCGCCGGGTCGAGGAAGACCCGGAACGTCGTGCCGGGCTGGTGTTCGTGCTTGGTCGCGCCGAGTTCCAGGACCGCGGCCTCGGCGGTGTCGAGATCGTCGACCACCACGTCGACGTGGAGCTGCTGCGGCACGTCTTGACCCGGCCAGACCGGCGGGCGGTAATTCTCCACCTGCTGGAACGAGATGCACTGGCCGTAGTCGGCCTTCACGTCGGCCCAGCCGGGGGACGTGCGCACCTTCCAGTCGAGCATCGTGCCGTAGAACGCCGCGAGCTCGCCGGGATCGGCGCAGTCGATGACCAGGCTGGGGAAACGGGCGATTGCCACGGGGCCTCCGGCGAAATTGAGTATCGGCACGGTTCGCTACGTTGGTATCACTCGCCTATGACAGAACAGCGGTTGGCGGGCGGCAACATGGGCGGCGCCGTCCGGATCGACGACGTCGTCCACAAGCCGGCGAAGCCGTGGACCGCGACCGTGCACGCGTTGCTGCAGTATCTGGCCTCGGTGGGTTTCGAGGGCGCTCCGACGGCGCTCGGATTCGATCCGGACGGCCGGGAGATGCTCTCGTACCTGCCGGGTGACGTGATCGGGGCACGGGTTCCGTGGCCGGGCTGGGCGTTCGAGGACTCGACGCTGGTGCAGGTCGGCGCCTGGCTGCGGCGTCTGCACGACGCGACCGAGTCGTTCGTGCCGCCGGAGGGCGAACGGTGGTTCTCGGGCCGGGAGCTGAAGCCCGGGCTGGTCGTGGGCCACCAGGACGCGGCGCCGTACAACGCGGTGTACTCCGGCGCCACGCTGCTCGGGTTCTTCGACTGGGATACGGCGGGTCCGTCCACCCGGGAGCTCGACCTGGCGTTCTCGGCGCTCTCGTGGGTACCGCTCTACACGCCCGAGGCCGCCCGGATGTTCGGGTTCACCGCACCCGACGACCGCTCGCGCCGGTTGCACCTGCTGCTGGACTCCTACGGGTACTCCGGTGACCGCGGCGCGTTCGGCGCGGTCGTCGTGCAGCGGGCGCGGGTGCAGGCCCAGGTGATCCGCCAGTTGGCGGGCACCGGCGACCCGGCCGGCACCGCCCTGATCCCGGTGGCCGAGAACCTCGAACGGTCGGCCGGCGAGATCGAGGCGTTCCCGGCGGAGTTCTGGGAGCTACCGCCCCGGTAGTGGCGGACGCGCCGGCCCGGCCGTGGTGCCGGCGCGCTCCACGTCGTCGACCCGGCCCGGGCGACCTAGCGGACCGGCGTGGTGGTCCAGGTCGAGTCGTCGGCGAGCGAGCCGACCGGCCGCAGACTCCCGCCCACCCGTTCGCACTCGGCCCGCACCTCGGCGACCGAGTGGCCCTTCCGGACCTGGCAGGTCACCGTGTAGACGTCCGGCCCGGACTGGCGCTGGATCGTCACCTCGAGCGACGTCTCCTCGATCCTGACCGGGACGCCGTTCAGCGTGGCGTTCACGTCCAGAGGCGGCGAGGGCGGGCCAGGGGCGAGAGCGACGGTCACGGCGTGGGCGGCACCGCCGTCGCCGTTGAACGAGATCTGCGCCTCGGGGGAACCCAGCACCCGCGCGACGCTGGTGTGGACCAGCGTCAGCCCGGTCGGCCGCCGCACGGTGAACGGCATCGTGACCGGTTTTCCGGCGCCGGCCCGCGTCGACGACGCCACCCGCACCGCGACCGTGCGGGCGTCCTCGAAGCCGAGCACCCGGACGACCGCCTGGGCTCCCGGTGCCCATTCCCAGGTGAGCCACCCGCCCCCCGATTTGCCCTTCGGCCCGGCGGTCCACGTCGACGGCACACCGTTGACCTTCGGCGCCGGCACCGGCGCTGCCGTCTGGCCACCATAAAAAGGACCCTTGGTTCCGGGCACCACGAGGTCGATCGTGATGTCTCCCCAGGTGTACCCCCACACCTCGTAGGTTTCGCGAGTGGGGCTCACGGTGTGGGTCACCTGCTTCAGCTCCTCCGGCAACCACCCGGGCTCGATGAGCGTCCGCAGCGGATCGAAGCTGGTGGGGGCAGCGGTGACCGGCGGCGGGGCCGGTGCGGTCACCGCCGGAGCGGGCCGGACCGGGTCCGGGCGGAGCAGCGCGACGGTCGTGCCGGCGACCACCAGGACCACCACCGCGGCGGCGGCCGCGACCCACCGCCCGGTCCTGCGCCGCTGACGGCGGCCGAGCACCACGACCCGGTCGAGGTCGACCTCGGTCGGCGGCGACGGATCGGCGGAGATCTCGGCCAGCAAGGCGCGGGTGCGGGTCTCATCCATGGTCAGCTCCTCCGCCCGGTCGTGTGTTCGTTGTCGGGTAGTACGCGGCGCAGGGACGCGAGCGCTTTGGACGTCTGGCTCTTGACGGTGCCGGGCGAGCAGCTGAGCGCGGAGGCGGTCTGCTCGACCGAGAGGTCGGACCAGAACCGCAGCACGAGCACCGCACGCTGCCGCGGCGGGAGCCCGGCGAGCGCCGACCGCAGCGTCAGCGACTCCGAGGAGTCGGGCTCGGGGCGCGCCGCCACGTCCGGCGGCTCGTCGACGAGCACCACCCGGCGCGCCCAGGACGTCCGGCGCTCGTTCAGGAACACCCGCACCAGCGTGGTGCGGGCGTAGGCGGCGCGGTCGGTGGCCGCGGACACCTTGTCCCAGTGCACGTAGATCTGGACGAGCGCGCCCTGCACCAGATCGTCGGCGCGGTGCCAGTCCTGGCTGAGCACGTACGCCAACCGGCGCAGGCTCGGCAGGCGTTCCTGAGCGAACTCGCGATACGCCTGTTCCCGTGGATCGACCACGCCATCCCCTTCGCTCCCGGACGTCCCTCCTTTCGACAGAGGCGCCCGGCGGCGGATTCGGTTGTCCGCGAGTTCAGGCCCGGGTCATTCGAGGATCACCAGCTGCTGGGTCGCCCTGGTCATGGCCACGTAGCGGTCGACCGCGCCTTCGATGCCCTGGCCGAACGACGACGGCCTCACGAGGACGACCAGGTCGAACTCGAGGCCCTTCGACAGCACCGGGGTCAGCGACCGCACCCGGGGCCGCGCCTCGAACCCGGGCGCACCGATCACGCAGGCCACGCCCTCGGCGTGCGCGGCCAGCCACTCGTCGAGGATCCCCTCGAGCGCGGCGACCGGGCCGTGCACCACCGGCATCCCGTTGCTGCGGATCGACGTCGGCACGTTCGCGTCCGGCAGCGCGGCCCGGATGACCGGTTCGGCCTCGGCCATGACCTCCTCCGGCGTCCGGTAGTTGATCGTCAGCGACGCCAGCTCGACGCGGTCGAGCCCGATGCGCCGGAGCCGCTCCTCCCAGGACTCGGTGAACCCGTGGCGGGCCTGCGCGCGATCGCCCACGATCGTGAAACTCCGGGACGGGCAGCGCTGCAGCAGCATCTGCCACTCCGCGTCGGTCAGTTCCTGCGCCTCGTCGACCACGATGTGCGCGAACGGACCGGCCAGCGCGTCCGGGTCGGCGACCGGCAGGCCGCTGTCGTCGACCAGCACGTCCTGGAAGTCCTCGACCCGCAGCATCGTGACCAGACCCATGCCGTACTCGTCGTCGGCGGCCTCGATCAGGTTGTCGACGACCTGGTCCATCTGTTCGCGCCGGCGCGCCAGCAGCGCCTTGCGCCGCCGGTCACGCAGGCCCGCGGAGGCGTCGCCGAGCCGCTGCCGGGCGGCGTCCAGGATCGGCAGGTCCTCGACCGTCCAGGCCTTCGCGTCCGTCCGCTGCAGGGCCCGAACCTCGTCCGGGACGAGCCAGGGCGCGCACTTGCGCAGGTAGGCCGGCACCGACCAGAGATCGCTGACGACGTCGGCCGGGTCCAGCAGCGGCCAGGCCCGGTTGAGCATCGCCCGCAGGTCCTGGTGGTGCTCCAGCGCCTTGCGCAGGTCGTCCTGTTTCGCCGCGTCGGACTGTTTGGCGACCAGGATCTCGACGAGTTCCTCCCAGATTGCCTCCCGGGCCTCGTTGTGCGGGGTGCCGTGTCCGGGTGCGTCGAACGCCTCGGCCCAGTCGCCGGCCGAGAGCCACAGGCCGGCGATCCGCGCCGCCTTCGTGGGTGGTTCCTCGTAGAAGCGCACGGCCGCGTCCACGGCCTTCACCCACTCGGCGGACGCTTTGAGGCGCGCCGCTTCGTCGTCGGTCTCCGGTACGGCTCCGGCGCCCTCGGGCAGGAGATCGCCCAGCGTGCAGGTCTGGACGTCCTCCTCGCCCAGACTCGGGAGCACGTCGGCCACGTACGCCAGGTAGGGCTGGTGCGGTCCGACGAACAGGACGCCGCCCCGCCGGTAGCCGAGCCGCGGATCGGAGTAGAGCAGGTACGCGGTGCGGTGCAGGGCGACGACGGTCTTGCCGGTGCCGGGGCCGCCGTCGACGACCAGCGCACCCCGGGAACCGGCGCGGATGATCGCGTCCTGGTCGGCCTGGATCGTGCCCAGTACGTCGCGCATCTGCGCCGACCGGTTGGTGCCGAGGCTGGCGATGAACGCCGACTGGTCGTCGAGCGCGGCGTGGCCCTCGAGCCCGTCGGGCGTGAAGACCTCGTCCCAGTAGTCGGTGATCCGGCCGCGGGTCCAGCGGTAACGACGCCGGCTGACCAGGCCCATCGGGTTGGCGTGGGTCGCACCGAAGAACGGTTCGGCGGCGGCGGTCCGCCAGTCGACGAGCAGGCGGTGGCCGTCGCTGTCGGTGAGGCCGAGCCGCCCGATGTACAGCGGCTCGGGCTCGCCGGCGCGGACGATCCGGCCCAGGGTGAGGTCGAGACCGTACCTCCGGATCGTCCGGAGACGGGCGGTCAGCCGGTGGACCTCCAGGTCACGGTCGAGCGCCTCCTGACCGAGGCCGCCCGGGGCCCGGCGCGCGGCGTCGAGGCGGTCGGACAGGTCGGCGATCGTCTGCGTGAGGGTGTCAGCGATCGCCGCGAAGTGCTTCTCGTCGTCGGCGATCAGCGCTGGGCCGGCCTTGGCGGCGAGGTTCGCGGGGAGATCGAATGCGTTCACGAAGGGCAATTCTGGGCCCTGACCCGGGGCTTGCCGCAACAACCCCCCGCTGCTATACGTTCAAACGGGAACAGGTACGGCATCTGGGCCACCTCGCCCGCCGCGGCGGTTGATGTGTCACCGACCGAACAGTCGCGGCGTCGCCGCTGGAAACGAGTTCCCCCGCCCGGTGATTGACCCTTGTGGACATCGTCGTCCACACCTCCGGGGGTCACTCCATGGAACAGATGTCCGAGCTCCTACCCAAGCCGCTCATCGGCAAGGTCACGGTCGTCCTGATGGAGCTGGCGCTGATCCAGCTCGTCTGGGTGACCATCGACGGCATCCTCGCGGCCGACCTGCTGGTGCTGATCCCGGCCATGCTGTTCGTTCTCACCAGCGCCCTCGTCGCCGGGCAGTTCCTGGGCAACCGGTTCGTGTACGTCGCGACCATCCTGCTCGCGCTGGCCTACATTTTCACCGCCTACCCCTCGCTGACCAGGGCCGACAAGTGGTACGAGTGGATCGGCCCGGGCCTGATCATGGCCACCGGGTTCGTCATCGACGTGCTGATCTCGTCGTCGACGACCCGGCCGTGGATCGTCCGGCCCAAGCGGGCTCGGCGCGGGCAGGTGGCCCGGTGAACCCCGCCGTGTCCCCGGGGCCGGGGCCGCGGCCGGTTGCGCCCCGGCTCACGCTCGTCGTGATGGAGTTCGTGCTGGCCCAGGTCATCTGGGTCACGGCCTTCGGCCTGTCCGACGGTGACGTGCGGGCGCTCGTCCCGCTTCTGGTCCTCGTGGTCTGCACCGCGCTGATCTACGGGTTCTGGGAGGGCAACCCGTTCGTCTACCACCTGGTGAGCTGCCTCGCGTTCGCCTACGCGATCACGGCCTACCCGGGCCTGACGCGAGCGGTCGAGTGGCACGAGTGGATCCAGCCGTGCTCGACGATGATCGCCGCGATTGCGCTCAGCGCCGTGGTCGAGTCGGCGACCACCCGGGTGCACATCGCCCGGAAGCACCGGTCAGCGCGGGGCCGGGTGGGCTCCTAAAGCGGTGGTGAGCCAGCGGGCGACGGGCTGGAGCGTCGGCATCTCCGGCGCTCCGGCCAGCCGTGCGACGAGCTGGAAATACCGCTCGGCGTACGGATCGGCGCCGATCTCGATCCGGGTGCGCAGCGCGGCCCGGTAGGCGGGATCGTCGGCCCGGTCGAACTCGGCGGTGTACGCGGCGACGAGCTCGTCGACGATCGGGCCGGCTTCGGGCGAGGCCGGGTCGACGCCATCGGCGAGGGCCACCTCGACCCGCGCGCGGACGTGCTCGGTGAGCGCGCCGTGCAGGCCGGCCTCGTCGTTCGCGGCCTGGTGCTCGGCGGCGCGGCGGGCGGCGGCGCGGAAGTCCGGGTCGTTGATCAGCTCGGCGAGCGTGACCCAGTCGTCGAGCTGCTGCGGGGTCGGGTCGGCGGGCAGCTCCGGCAGCGACGCGCGCAGCAGCGCGACGAAGTCGGGGTTGGCGTCGAGATCACCGAACGTCTCGTCGATGAACGTGGCGACGAGACGCTCCCGCTCGGCGGCGGACAGGCGGGCGAGACGGTTCAAGAGAGACACCTCCGAGGGCTGGGTGCCGCGTGCGGCGATCAGTCCGAGCACCGCGCGACGGGCCTGGAGCAGCTGGACCTGGGCCTTCAGCGCGTCCGCGTGGGCGGCCGCGACGTCGGCGAGAGCGACCTGCCGCTCCAGGACGCGCCGGATCGTGCCCAGGTCGAGCCCGAGGTCCCGCAGCGCGCGGACGAGTTCGAGCCGGGCCGGCGCGCCGGTGTCGTAGCGCCGGTAGCCCGCCGCGGTCCGGGCCGTGGGCGGCACGATTCCTTCGTCCGCATAAAAACGGATCGTGCGGACCGGGAGGCCGGTGCGGGCGGACAGCTCGCCGATGGAGTAGAGGTCGTTCACGACCTCAGGGTGCAGCCTCCAGTGGCTGGAAACTCAAGCGGGAACGCGGCGGAGTTTGGTGAGGCGCTCCGGGGTGGGCCAGCGGACGTCGTACACCCAGCCGAGACGCTCGAAGATCCAGATCACCCGGGCCGAGACGTCGATCTCGCCGCGGCGGACGCCGTGACGGGCGTTGGTCGGGTCGGCGTGGTGCAGGTTGTGCCAGGCCTCACCCATGCTCAGGATCGCCAGCGGCCAGAAGTTCGTCGCCTTGTCGCGGGCCGCGAACGGACGCTCGCCGACCATGTGGCAGACCGAATTCACCGACCAGGTGACGTGGTGCAACAGCGTGATCCGGACCAGCCCGGCCCAGAAGAACGCGGTCAGCGCCCCGAACCACGACATCGTGATCACGCCGCCCAGCACGGCGGGCAGGGCCAGCGTCACGACCGTCAGCGGGCCGAACAACCGGTGCACGATCCGCATGTCTCGATCGTCGATCAGGTCGGGCGCGAAGCGCTCCTGATTCGTCAGCGACCGGTCGAGGATCCAGCCGAGGTGCGCGTGCCAGAACCCGCGCGCCAGCGCGAGCGGCGACGTGCCGAACAACCAGGGCGAATGCGGATCTCCCGGCTGGTCGGAGAACGCGTGGTGGCGGCGGTGATCGGCGACCCAGTGCCGGATCGGCCCCTGGACGGCCATGCTCCCGGCGACCGCGAGTGCCACCCGCAGCGGACGTTTGGCCTTGAACGACCCGTGCGTGAAGTATCGGTGGTAGCCGACCGTCGTACCCAGGCACGTCACCACGTAGAAGATCACCGCCAAGGCGACGTCGACCCAGCTCAGGCCCCAGCCCCAGGCGAACGGCACCGCCGCGAGCAGGGCGACGAACGGCAGGACGACGAACGCGTAGACGGTCAGGTGGGCGGGCAGTGGTCGCCGCCCGGCGAGCAGGCTCTTCGGCACTTCCGGACCGTAACTCCGCCGCGGGGCTACCCGACGAATACGACACAGCTACGACGTGAAGTGCTACTTCCCGGCGCGGGCGCGATCCCCCGGCTCGCCGGGGCGGGCGCGGGCGCGATCAGGCTCCTCCCGTCGACGAGCAGGGGTCCTCGGTGCCGCATGATGTGGCTTCTCACCGGTCGTCACTAACGAGGTCGCCATGGAAATCGCGTACTGGATCGTCGCCGGCTTGCTGGCGGTGTTCTATCTCTATGCCGGTGGCCAGAAGGTGGTCCGGAGCCAGGACCAGCTCCGGCCGATGATGGGGTGGGTCGACCAGCTCGGGATGCCGCTGGTGCGGACGATCGGGGTGCTGGAGTTGCTCGGGGCGATCGGGCTGATTCTGCCGCCGCTGACCGGGATCGCGGCCTGGCTCGCGATCGCGGCGGCCGTGGGGTTGGCGCTGGTACAGGTGGGCGGCATCGTCACGCACGTGCGGCGGGGCGAGGCGAAACTGCTGCCGCTGAACGTGGTGCTGCTGGTGCTGGCCGCGGTGGCGGCGTGGCTGGGCACCGCGGTCGTGTGAGGCGACGCCGGGCGGCTGTGCCGGCGCCCGCCGATACAGCCGTCCGGCCGCTATAAAGAACCGTGGATTTAGCGGCTCGGGTTTCGCTGCGGGGCTTGGTCGACCTCTACGCGTTCGCGTGCGATCGGCGTGACGGCGACGGGTTCGCGGCGTTGTTCGCGCCGGACGCCTCGCTGGTGGTCCACTGGCCGGGCCGGACGCCCTCGGTGATCACCGAACTGGCACAGGTGCCGGTCCGGCTGGGCCGCTACGACCGGACGTTCCACTTCGTCGGGAACCACCTGGTGTCCGTCCTCAGGGGTGATGATGCCGCCGGGGACGCCTACTGCCTGGCCCACCACGTGACCGGCGCCGACGACAAGGTGATCGCGATCCACTACGAGGATCGGTATCGCCGGGTCGGCGACGACTGGCGCTTCGCGCGCCGGGACGTCCGGGTGCAGTGGATCGACGATCGGAAAATCGGGTCATGACCCGGCCGCAGCTGTCGATGGCGGTGCCGTCGTTCGCGGCGTCGGATCCGGGGTCGTGGCAGCACCTGTTCGACGCCGCGGTGGCGGCGGACGAGTCCGGGGTGGACCGGATCGTGCTCTCGGACCACGTGGTGTTCGGCGAATCGCTCTCGTCCTACGGCGATCCGTCCCTCGGCGGCATAACCGGCGGACGGCAGCCGACCGGACCCGACGGGCACTGGCTCGAACCGATGACGACGCTCTCGGTGCTGGCCGGCAAGACGTCCCGGGTGCGGCTGGGGACGAACATCCTGCTGGCGGCGCTGCGCCGGCCGGTCGTGCTGGCCAAGGCGGCCGCCACCCTGGACGTGCTGTCGGGCGGGCGCCTCGATCTGGGCGTCGGGGTCGGGTGGCAGCGGGAGGAGTACGACGCCGCCGGCCTGGACTTCTCGGCGCGCGGTGCGCTGCTCGACGAGACGATCGCCACCTGTCAGGAGCTGTGGCGTTCGCGAGTCGCGACCGTGCCGGGTTCCGGCGGCATCCACATGATGCCGAAACCCGTGGCGGCCGAAGGCGTGCCGATCTGGGTGAGCGGCCGGTTGTCGCCGCGGTTGATCCGGCGGCTGGCGCGGTACGGGAGCGGCTGGATCCCGTGGGACACGCCCGATCTTCCCCGGGCGATCGGCGCGATGCGGGAGGGCGTGGCCGCGGCGGGCGTCGATCCGCTGCGGATCGGGGTGGTGGGCGGTCTGCGCGGGGTCCGGGACGGGGCCGGCCGGCTCGACGTGGCCGCGACCGTGCAGCCGGTACCCGCGCTGATCGCGGCCGGGGTGACGGATTTCCGGCTCGCCGTGTCCCGGCTGCCGGTCGAGCGCGAGCCCAGGACCGAGGCGCTCGGCCCGCTGGTGTCCGCGTTCCGGGAGGCTTCGAGATCAAGTTGACGCTTGATCAAGTAAATGCTTGAGTAACCGGCATGGAACTCGACGCCGTCTTCACCGCGCTCAGCGACCGCACCCGGCGCGACATCGTCGTCCGCCTCAGCGCGGGCGACGCCACCGTGAAAGAGCTGGCCGAGCACTACGCGATGACGATGCAGGCGGTGTCGCAGCACGTCCAGGTGCTCGAGCGGTCCGGCCTGATCACCCGCGGGAGGCACCGGCAGACCCGGCCGTGCCGCCTCGAGCCGGCGGCGCTCGACGCCGTCGGCTCGTGGATCGACGACAGCCGCCGTACCTGGTCCGACCGCATGGACCGCCTGGAGACGCGCCTCGCCCACCTGCAGGACGAGCAGTGAGCGGGGACGAACTCGTCTACCGGAGAGTGTTCAAGGCGCACCGCGACCTGGTCTGGCGCTGCCTCACCGAACCCGCCGAACTCGCCCAGTTCTGGGGGCCGCGCGGCATGATCACCCCGCTCGACGGCATCGTCGTCGAACTCCGGCCCGGCGGCCGCTTCGAGACGCTGATGATCGGGCCGGGCGGTAGCCACCGGATGGTCGCGACGTTCACCGAGGTCGACCCGCCGTCGTTGCTCGCCTGGGTGGAGACGGCCGGCGGCATGCACACGACCAGCACGCTCACCGACCTCGGGGACGGCACCACCGAGGTCGTCATCCACCAACGGCACGTCCCCGACGCCCCGCGCGAACCGGAAGCCCGCGCCGGCTTCGCCACCTCCCTCGACGAGCTCGAGGAGCACCTCGAACGGATGGAGCGTTCATGAACTGGGTCGCGACGACCTACGACCGGCTCGCGTCGGTGTCTCCGGACGACTGGGACGCTCCGTCGCTGTGCGAGAAATGGCTGGTCCGCCACGTGATCGCGCACGTCACGATGCCGGTACGGCTGACCCCCGACCTGTTCGGAGCCGAGCTGGCCGCGGCCGACGGCGACTTCGGCGTGCTCTCCGACACGGTGGCCCTACGGGACGGAGCGCTACCGGTGGCCGAGCTCGTCGGTCAGCTCCGGTCCCCGGAGCTGCACGCCTGGCAGCCCCCCGGCGGTGGTGCGGCCGGCGCGCTGAGCCACGCCGTCATTCATTCTCTGGACGTCACGATCGCGCGGGATCTGCCCCCGGCGGCGCCGGTGCTGGCCCTTCGCGCGGTTCGCGACGGGCTGGCCGACGCCAACTGGTTCGGGCTGGACCTGGACGGCGTCCGGCTGGAGGACACCGACGACGAGTGGAGCCGGGGGACCGGCCGGGTCGTGCGCGCCGACACCGGCGCGTTGGTCGCGCTGCTGGGCGGCCGCACCCTGCCCGACGGCCGCACCCTGCGTCGCAGCTGACCTCCGCGCCAGAGAAACCGCAGCTCAAGTGGGGTAGAGCGGGCCCGGACCGGGTCGCTACACTGCGGGCCAGGTCATGGGCTTCGGGGTGGGGGGCCGATCGTTGCTCAGGCGCAAGCAATCCTCGCGAAGACCAGCCGGGCGCGACCCCTTGCCCCGGGAGCCGTCGGTCTACACGGTCCTGCAGCGCGTGAGCGTCGTGATCGGACTCCTGGCGTTACCGTCGCTGACGCGGTTCTGGGCCTGGCCCTGGGAGGTGCGGCTCCCGTTCGTGCTCGCGGTCGTGGCGCTGCTCGCGGCGACGACGTTCGATCTGCTGCCGCGCTGGTTCCGCCGCCGGACGGTCGTCGTGGCCGGCGTGCTGGCGGTCTCCGTCCTGGTGGCCGTCTTACCCGCGGCGCTGCGCCGCGAGGCCCCGCCGACGGCCGGCCGGGCCACGATCACCTCGCCGCGGCCCGGCTGGTCGGGAGAGCTCACGATCCGTTCGAGCGGTGATACCGCCGGGTTCGTGGCCACCGGCACGTGCACGGTTCCGAAAGGCTACGACGCGCTGATCGGCTTCCTCGCCGACGACGGATCGGGCTACTGGCTGGCCAGCGACCGGGTCCTGCGCGAGTGCGCGGGCGACAACGCCCGGCACCGGTGGACGGCCCCGCGCGTCGACCCCAGCGCGGGCCACGAGACGGGCGCGAAGCACCCGGCCACCCTGGTCGTCGCGATCCTGCGCCATGACCTGACCGTGGGGGCGCTGTCCGCCAGCGACCACGTCCAGGTGTCGACGTTTCCGGCGCTGGCCGCGTCGGTGGACGTCTTCGTGACTCGGGTCGAACGCCGATGACCGCGGCTCGCCGCCGAGAACGCGGCCACGAAGGCCGGTCTCGGCGGCGGCTGATCACCACGGCACCGGACCGGCGTCCTCGAAGAAGCCGCCGGTGGGGCCGTCGTCGGGCAGCGTGGCCAGGTGGATCGCGATCGCCGCTCCCTGCTCGGGCGTCCGGACGCCGCGGAAGCCGTTGAGATCGGTCGCGACGAAGCCCGGGCACCCGGCGTTGATCAGGATGTTCGTGTCCTTCAGCGCCTTCGCGTACTGCACCGTGATCCCGTTGAGAAACGTCTTCGACGGCGCGTAGGCCATGCTCAGCGGTCCGGTCTGTCCGTTGTCGAGCGACTGCCGGGTCAGCGACCCGACGCTGCTCGACAGGTTGACGATCCGGGGCGACGCCGAGCGGCGCAGCAGCGGCAGCAGCGCGTCGATGACCCGCATGACGCCGATGACGTTGGTCTCGACGACGGTCCGGATGACCGCGGGATCGGCTTTTGTGGGCTCCTGGTCGAATCCGCCGGTGATCCCGGCGTTGTTGACCAGTACGTCGAGGTGGCCTCGCTCCTCCAGCAGCGCGGCCGCGGCGGCCACGCTCGCGTCGTCGGTCACGTCGAGCGGCACGCCGAACGCGTCGACGCCGGCCGCGCGCAGTTTCTCGACGGCGGCCTCGCGGCGCTCGTCGTCCCGGGCGCCGACGCCGACGCTCCAGCCGAGTGCGCCCAGGCCCGCGGCGATCTCGTACCCGATGCCCTTGTTCGCGCCGGTGACCAGCGCGGTCGTCTTGTCGCTCATGCCTTCGATCGTGGCCTCGGCCCGGGGCGGGAGGCCAACACCGTCTGGGTGGTGATCGATACCCCAGCGGTATCGATCGGCGGGTAGCGTGGGGCGCATGGAGACGCGGGAGCTGCGGTACTTCGTCGCGGTGGCCGAGGAACTGCACTTCGGCCGGGCCGCGGAACGGCTGGGGATCGCGCAGCCGCCGCTGTCGCGGACGATCCAGCAGCTCGAGCGGCGCCTCGGCGTGCCGCTGTTCGAACGCACCAGCCGGGCCGTCGCGCTGACCGAGGCCGGGGCCGTCCTGCTCCGCGAGGGCCTGGCCGCCCTCGACGCGGTGGACGCCGCCGAGCGCCGGACCCGCCGGGCCGCTCCCGAGGCCCCGGCGCTGGTGCTCGCGTCGAAGGCCGGTGCCTCCAGCGAACTGCTCGGGAAGCTTCTCGACGCGTATGCCGCCGAACCCGGCGCGGTCACCGTCGACGTGCAGCTGTGCGGCATCGGCGAGCAGGAGAAGTACCTGCGCGACGGCCGGGCCGACGTCGCGCTGCTGCACCGGCCGTTCGACGACACGGTGGGGTTCGACTTCGAGGAACTGTCGACCGAGGGGCAGGTCGTGCTGGTGCCGTCGGGTCATCCGGCGGCGACGCGGTCGTCGATGCTGCTGGCCGAGGCCACGACGCTGCCCGGGTTGCCGTCCGCACGCTGGCCGCTGCGCGACGGGACGTATCCCGACGGTCCGGGACCCGAGGTGCACGAGCATCAGCAGCTGGTGCAGCTGATCGAGCTCGGCCGGGCGTCGGCGGTGATCCCGGAGTCGGCCCGGACGCGCGTCCGCGACGGCGTCACGGCGGTGCCGGTAGCCGACGCCCCGCGGGTGACGACCGTGATCGCCTGGCCCCCGCACAGCCGCTCGCGGGCGGTGGCCGACCTCGTGCGTGCCGCCACCCGGGGGTGAGCAAGCGGGTGATGCCGGCGAGGAACGCGTCCGCGGACGACTGGGCGGGCCGGACGGTCTCCGGCCCGTGCAGGCGCGATCGTCGCTGCCGACGGTGCGGCGGGGCGGCGCCGATTCGGCGGAACGATCCAGTATTCACCCGGTACCAACCGGAGGGCTCCGGATCGTGCACCGGGTACAGCGTTCGTCCGTAGTCGTTGACGCCCGGGAGGCGACGCCCGACAGTCGATTTCGCCCCCCGGAGACCGAATCGCGCGATCGCGTCGACGTGGCGGCCTTCTCGAATCGGAGGTCCCGCCATGCTTCGTCGTCTTTCCTTACCGATCGTCGCCGCGCTCGCGCTGGTCGCGCTCCACGCCGCGCCCGCCCAGGCCGCGCCCGACCAGTACGTCGCCCTCGGTGACTCCTACTCGGCCGGCAACGGCGCCGCCAGCAGCAACCTCAGCCTCGGCTGCGGCCGGAACACGTACGCCTACCCCTCGCTGGTGGCGGCTCAGCGTCCGAACACCGCTCTGACGTTCGTCGCCTGCCAGGGCGCGGTGACGACGGACGTCACCAACTCGCAGGCCGGGAGCCTGAGCGCCTCGACGAAGTACGTCACGATCACGATCGGCGGGAACGACATCGGGTTCGTCAGCCTGGTCGTCTCCTGCACGCTGGCCAACTGCGCGTCGACGATCGCCTCGGCCAACACCCAGATCACCGGCTCGCTGCCGGCGAAGCTCGACGCGACCTACGCCGCGATCCGCGGCCGTGCGCCGAACGCGACCGTCGTCGTGCTCGGCTACCCGAAACCGTTCGCCGGACGCACCTGCTCCGCCGCCCCCGGCGTCACTCTGGCCGAGGCGAACGGGCTCAACGCCCTCGTCGACAACCTCGACGACGTCATCCGGACGCGGGCCCGAGCCGCCGGCTTCACCTACGCCGATCCGAATTCGTCCTGGTCGGGACATGACGTCTGCGCGGCGACGCCGTACACGAACGGCTGGGTCGTGATCCCGGCGACCGACACCTACCACCCGACCAGGGCCGGTTACTCCGGTGGCTACGCGCCGCTGGTCAGGTCCATCATCGGCTGAACCGCCACCCGCACCGCGTACAGCGCCAGAGCGAGATCGACGAGGTCGCTGGGTTTGCCCAGCGACCTCGCGGTCAGTTCCTGCAGCCGCCGCAGCCGGTAGAGGACCGTGTTGCGGTGGCAGTACAGGGCGCGGGCGGTCGCGACCGCCGAGCCCTCGCAGCGCAGCCAGGCTTCGAGCGTGTCGAGCAGCGGCTCGCGGTGCCGGGCCGGAAGCGCGAGCACGGCTCCGAGCACCTCCCGGACCAGGTCGTCGGCCAGTTCGGGCTCGGCCAGCACCAGCGCGTGCGGCAGCCGCCGATCGAAGCGGGCGATCTCCGGGGCGTTTCCGCAGGTGCGGACCGCGAGTTCGGCGGTGCGCAGGCTCTTGCCGGCCTCGGTGAGCCGATCGACCCGCAGACCGATCCCCACCGCGTGCTGGGCCAGCGGCCGCAGCACGGTCTCCAGTACGTCGAGGGTCGCGTCGCCGAGCAGGACGAGCACCCGGTCGGTGTCGCGGCCCCGGCGCCAGGCGAAGCGCAGGCCTCCGTGGGTGGTGCGGCCGTAGGCGGTGACCAGCGAGCGCGGGGCCCCTGGCCGCTGTACCGCGACGACGTACCGTCCCCGGCCGGGCAGGTCGAGGACGTCGGCGGCGGCCTCGACGGCGGTGGCGTCGGCCGGGCGTCCGCTGAGGAGTACGTCGATGGCCGACGCGACGTGGGCGCGGCCGACCGGGAGCAGGCGTCCCTCGGCCTGGCGGTAGGCGGACGCGGCGGCGGTCGACTCCTGGTCGATGCCGCGCAGGACGCCGCCGACCTGATAGGCGAGCGTGCCGGCGGCGGCCGGACCGGCAGCCTGCAGCAGGCTCTCCCAGAGGACGCGGCCGGCGAGCCGGTAGAGGCGGAGCAGCGAGTCGAGCGGGAGGCCGCGCGCGGCCCAGAGCGTGCCGATCTCGTGGGCGACGCGCAGGTCGGGACGGTCGCCGTCGGGTCGTTCCAGGGTGGCGATGGCCGCCTCGAGGCCGGAGCGGCAGAGCCCGGAGAGCATCGTGCGGACCTCGGCGGCGAGGATCACGCCTTCGCGGCGGGCGAACTCCGCGACGAGCCGGTCGGTCAGCTCGGGAACCGTGGCCAGTAGCGACCGGGCGGCGGCGGCGATCACGGTGCGATCGGGGGAGTCCACATGTTCAGCGGCGACCACATCGATCACCTCCTGCCGGCCCTGGCACAGCCGGCTCCGGAGACACCACCGGCCGCCCGGCGACTCACTGTAACGCCATCGATACCCTCTGGCAATGTGGACGGTCAGGAGCCTCTGGGGTAACCGGCCGGGCGAGGCGAGTGGCCTGCGGATAGGCTCCGGCGCGTGACCGCCGGGATGCCACCTTCCTCGCCTGCCACTCGGCCGAGCGCCGGGTCCGAGTTCGTCTGGGGGCTGCGGCTGCTCGGGCGCGGGTTCGGGATGTACGGGAAGTACCCCGGGCTGCTGCTGCTCGGGCTGATCCCGGCGGTGATCGCGTTCGTCGTGATGCTGGCCGCGTTCATCCTGCTGCTGGTGTTCCTCGACGACATCGGCGACGGGATCACCGGGTGGTTCGCGTCGGGCTGGTCGAGCGACGCGCGGACCGCGGTGCGGATCTTGATCGAGGCCGCGATCGTGATCGGGGCGCTCTGGCTCGCGGTCGTGACCTACACCGCGCTGACGCTGATCATCGGAGACCCGTTCTACGAGAAGATCTCCGAGGAGATCGAGCGGCGGCTCGGCGCGGTGGACCACCCCGAACTGCCCTGGTACCGCACGTTGCCGCGCAACGCGGGCGACTCGATCCGGGTGATCGGGACGCAACTCGTGCTGGCGATCCCGGTGCTGCTCATCGGGCTGATCCCGTTCGTCGGGCAGGTGCTGGCGCCGATCCTGGGGCTGATCATCGGCGGGTGGTTGCTGACCACCGACCTGACCGGTATCCCGTTCAACCGGCGGGGGATCTTCCTGACCGAGCGGCGCACGATGCTGCGGAAGAACCGGGCACTGGCGCTCGGGTTCGGCATCCCGGTGGCGGCGCTGTCGCTGATCCCGTTCGCGAACATCATCGTGATCCCGGCCGCGATCGCGGGCGGGACACTGCTGACCCGGCGCGTCCACGGCCAGCCGATCGAGTAGCGACGTTCGCCAGGCGCTCCGACCGTGCCGACCCCGCCGACCCCGCCGAAGAGCTGATGGACGGCGTTCTCCGCGCGCGGCTGGACTCGTTGTACGCCGAGGGCGGGCGTCACGACGCGGGGGAGGCCGATCGCCTCCGGCGGCGGCGCAACCTGGAGCCGGAGACCGCGGAACTGCTGGCGATGCTCGTCCGGGTCGCGGCGGCCGAGCACGACGAGGTGGCCGAGTTCCTGGCCCTGGTCGGCGCCGACCCCGGGACGGAGCTGACCACGGTCGCGATCGGCAAGGGCCTGGCCCTGGCCTGGCTGCGGGACCGGGACCCGATCGCGGATCGCGGCTAGCCCGCACCGCCGGGACGGACGGCGAGGGCGTCCGTGAACTCGATCGCCCTCGCCGGCCGTTCTAGACGGTGGTCACCAGGCCGCCGTCGATCGTGAAATCGGCACCGGTGATGTTCGTGGCGCGGTCGCCGGCCAGGAACGCGACCAGGTCCGCGACCTCCTCCGGCCGGGTGAACCGGCCGGTGACCGAGTCTCCGGCCGCGGCCTTCGCGACCGCGGCCGGGTCGCCCCCGGTCTTGCCGGCGACGGTCGCGGCCACCCCGTGCTCCCCGAGCCAGAGGTCGGTGCCGACCGGACCAGGGCTGACCGTGTTGACCCGGATCCCGTGCGGCCCGAACTCCTTCGACACCGACTTCGAGAAGTTCGTCAGCGCGCCCTTGGCCGCGCTGTAGTCGATGACGAGCGGATCCGGCAGCGTCGCGTTCACCGAGCTCACCGTGACGATGCTGCCGCCGCCTCGGCTGAGCAGGTGCGGCACCGCTGCTCGCGTCATCCGGACGGCGGCCAGCAGGTCGAGGTTGAGCGTCGAGATCCAGTCGTCGTCGGTGACCGACAGGAACCCGCCCGTGCGCGGGCGCGCGCCACCGACGTTGTTGACGACGACGTCCAGCCCGCCGAACATCTCGACTGCGGCCTCGACGAGTGTGCCGGGCCCGTCCGGAGTGGACAGGTCGACGGCGACGTAGCGCACCCCGGGCCGGTCGGGGCCGGCCGCGCGGGAGCCGGCGACGACCTGGGCGCCCTCGGCGGCGAGTGCGGTCGCGATGGCCAGCCCGATGCCCTTGCTCGCGCCGGTCACCACCGCGGTCTTTCCGGACAGATTCAGGTCCATGGTTCAGAGACCGTACTGGTTCAGCCAGGTCAGCGCCGCGTCGGCCACCTCGCGCCAGCCGTGGTCGATCGTCAGCGAGTGGCCGCGGTCGGGGAACTCCAGGAGATCGGTGACCGCCTCGGAGTGCCGGTACTGCTTGGCCGTCGACCGGGTGACCGCCCCCGGGACGGTGTGGTCGCGGCCGCCGGTGATCAGCAGCAGCGGGCCGCGCGACTGGTTGCCGGTGTCCACCTCATCGCCTCGGCGTCGACGCGTACCCACCGGTCGTCGTCGTGGTACTCGGTGATCCAGTGGTCGAGGCCTTGGCCCGGCCGGAAGTACGTGGCGAACCCGCACCGGGCCCGCGCCGGAATGCCTCGGGAGCGCAGCAGCGCGCACGCGAGCACCGCGTAGTGGCGGCAGGTTCCCACCACCCGGGTGAGGGGCTCGCGGGTGGCCGAGAGCGGGGCCGGGTCGAGTTCGAGCAGGAGCGCGGCGATCGAGGCCGCGGGCCGGAGGTTCTTCTCCCCGAGCCGGTCGGCCGGCAGCCCGGAGGCCTCGGCGTCACCGGGCTGGACCACCAGCCCGTGCACCGGACGGCAGATGTCGACCGGAGAGGACGCGATCGGCTCCAGCGCCGCGGCCGGAACACCGTCGAGCGTCGTGAACGGACCGGGCGTGGCGTAGTCGATCGGCACCCGCCCGAGCTTAGGCCCGGCGGAGGACTGCCGCCCGAAACGGCGGCACGACTGACTGCCCGGACGACCCCGCTCGGACGTGCCGGCATACGGCGGATCTCGTTGTCGGCGCCCGGAAGCGGGGCAGCTGAGCCGGTGCCAGATCGCTACGATCGATGAGTCCATCACGCCGGATGTCCTGTCGGCTAGGACGCCGAGGGGAGCCGTCCGCGTGCACCCGTCGTCATGGGGGTGGGCTCAATGTCTCGGAGCGACTCGTTCGACCTCGGTGATCACATTTGCGTGCTCACTTCAACCGCTGAGCAGCGTTTGGCAACGATGCTCGCAGTGGCGGCAGACGGCCTCGCCGGCGGGCAGATGGTGATGGTCCTGAGCGTATCCCCGCCGCCGGCCGCTGTGGAGGAGGTACTGACCGAGCGGATCGACGGTGCGGCGGCAGGGTTGGACTCCGGGCAACTTCAGGTGCTGCCGGCCCGCGAGTTGTACCTGGCGGACCACCGCTTCAATCCGAGGGTCTTCGAAGCGATGGCCGGTGCCATCGACGGGGCTCTCGCCGCCGGATACTCGGGGCTACGGGTGGCCGCCGACATGACGTGGGCGGTGTCGCCGTCGGTCGACACCGCGGGCCTTGCGGACTACGAGGCCGCGGTCAACGCCTTGGCGTTGGACGGGCGCGCCTTCGGCGCGTGTCTCTACGAGCGGCGGGGCATGGATCCCGGGCTGATGCGATCAATTATCCAGTCGCACCCCGCGACCACCCGGCATCCGCCGGTAGCCCCTCAGCTACGGATGCGGCGTACGTACCGGCCCTATGGGATCGCGTTCCACGGGGAGGCCGACATCAGCAACCGGAACGCCGTGCAGTCGGCGCTGAACGCAACCCTCGACGCACGACCCGACAACTGCAGTGAGCTGGTCTTAGACGTGAGCGAGCTACATTTTGCCGACGTGTCCGTCGCAGCGGCGGTGAGCTCCTTGGCCACCCGCACGTCCGGACTGGTCCGGATCGTCGGATGTCACGGTGTCGTCGCCCTCCTGTTCCAGCACCTGGGGCTGAACGACACCTCCGGGGTGAAGGTCTCTCCGAGCGAGCCGTGCACCTGACCCCGAGCCGAGGGTCGGGCCTGGCCGCCGCCGGTGGAAGCGGCTCGACCTCGGGTCGAGGCTAAGCCTCGGCCGGCTCGTCCAGGGCCTGGCCCGCGGGACCGCTGTCTTCCGCGGAGCCCAGGTCGTCGGGCAGCTCGACGGCTTTTCCTTCCCAGCTCGTCGCGTTCCACCCGCCGGCGGGGGAGCCCTCGACGATCACGATTCCGGTGTTGCTCAGCGCGTGCTCGGCCGCGTACTCCACCGCGATGTTGGACGCCCGGGCCGCGACCCACATCCGGATCGCCGCGCCGTGACTGACCAGCGCGACGGTCTGTGCGCCGGTGCCCGCCGCCTCCTCGACGACCGCGTCGAAGCGGCCGAGCGCTTCGGTACCGCTCTCGCCGCCGGGCATACGCAGGGCGAGGTCGCCGGCCGTCCACGCGAACGTGGTCGTCAGATACGTCCGCACCGACGCCTGGTCGCCGAGCATCTCGAGGTCGCCCGCCTCGACTTCCCGAATGCCCGCGCGGATGCGCGGTTCGAGGCCGAACGCCTCGGCCAGCGGCGCCGCCGTGAGTTGCGTCCGAACGAGGGTGGAGACGTAGATGATCTCGATGGGTTCGCCCGACAGCTCGGCCGGTAGCGCGGCCGCCTGTTCGGAGCCGAGCTCCGTGAGACCTGGTCCGGGCGTTCCCGTATCGAGCAGCTGGGCGACGTTCGACGGGGTCTGGCCGTGGCGGATCAGGATCAGGCGCATGCGGTCCATTCTCCCAAACGGCTCTCCGGAGCCGATCGGTTGCGCCCGCGGTGCAAAAACCTCAGCGATGTCCCTTCCCCGCCGATCGGAACGGAGAACTGTCGGACGATCGGCGTAAGCCGATTGCGCGAGGTCGGAGCACGTATGACCAGCTCGTCGGAGTCGAACACAGGTGCGGGAGGCCGTCTCGGCGGTCTCGGAGTCGGGCAGAAGATTCTGCTCTCGGTCGCCATCGTCGCGGTCGTCGCGCTGGTCACCGGTGGACTGGCCTGGGCGCGCCTCGGCACGCTCGACAATCGGATCCAAGAGGTCAAGGACAACAACATCGCTCGGCTGAACGCGATGGTGGACATCGAGACCGGCCTCGCGAAGATGTACCGCGGGATCCTCAACATCTACGTGGCACCGACCGACACCACCACCGAACAGCAGGTCAAGAAGGGGCAGGAGACGGTCAGCACGGCGTTCGCCGAGTTCAAGGCGCACCCGAGCGGCGCGGCGGAGTGGAAGAAGCAGGTCTCCGACTTCGACGAGGCCTTCACGACCTACGTGGCCCTGGCGAACAACATCCTGTTCAAGGATCCGTTGCCGGCCGGGATCAACGCGCCCGCGAACACCGCCGCGCAGAGCGCCGAGTTCGCGCGGGTGGAGAAGGCGTTCACCACGACGATGGCGGCGCTGAACAACTTCGAGTCCGATCAGGCCACGACCGCGGCGAGCGGCGCGCACTCGTCGGCGAGTAGCGCCCGGACGCTCATCGCGATCGTGCTGGTCGTCGGATTGATCATCGCGGTGGCGATCGCCGTCGTCATCGGACGGGGCATCAGCCGGCGCCTGGGCCGGGTCGAGGACTCGCTCAACCGGGTCGCCGACGGTGACCTGACCCAGCACGCGCCGGTCGACTCCGGCGACGAGGTCGGCCGGATGGCGTCCGCGGTGAACCGGGCGATCGAGTCGATCCGCCAGACCGTGACGGCACTGTCGGACTCGGCGCGGACGCTGTCGGACTCCTCTCGTCAGCTCACCGCGTCGGCCGAGTCGATCTCCGGTACCGCGATGGACACGTCCGCGCAGACCAGCGTGCTGGCGTCGGCGTCGGAAGACGTCTCCCGCAGCGTGCAGACGGTCGCGGCGGGCACCGAGGAGATGGGTTCCGCGATCCGCGAGATCTCGCAGTCGGCGAACGACGCGGCGGGCGTCGCGTCGCAGGCCGTGGACGCCGCCGCGGCGACGAACGCGACGGTCGCCAAGCTCGGCGAGTCGTCGGTGGAGATCGGGAACGTGGTCAAGGTGATCACGAGCATCGCCGAGCAGACGAACCTGCTGGCGCTGAACGCCACGATCGAGGCCGCGCGGGCGGGCGAGGCGGGTAAGGGCTTCGCGGTCGTCGCGAACGAGGTCAAGGACCTCGCCCAGGAGACGGCGAAGGCGACCGAGGACATCTCGAAGCGGGTCGAGGCGATCCAGGCCGACACCGAGTCGGCCGTGGCGGCGATCTCGGAGATCTCCGGGATCATCGCCCAGATCAACGACTACCAGATGACGATCGCGTCCGCGGTGGAGGAGCAGACCGCGACCACGAACGAGATGAGCCGCTCGATCACGGAAGCGTCGACCGGGTCGACCAGCATCGCGGACAACATCGCGAGCGTGGCGGCGGCGGCGCAGACGACGACCTCGTCGGTCGCCGACACGCAGCGCTCGGCGGAGGAACTGTCTCGGATGTCGTCGGATCTGCAGACTCTGGTGTCGCGCTTCCGAATTTGATTACAGTGTTACACGTGACTCCGACGCTATACGACTGGGCCGGCGGCGCCGAGGCTTTCGAGCGCCTGATCAACGCGTTCTACGACCGGGTGGAGAAGGATCCGCTGCTCTCGCCGTTATTTCCCGGCGGGGTGTCGGAAGAGCACCGGGTGCACGTGATCGCCTGGTGGCGCGAGGTGTTCGGCGGGCCGCCGGAGTACTCCGGGCAGTACGGCGGCTACCACCACATGGTGAACAAACACGTGAACCTGGGGATCTCGCCCGATCAGCGGTTCCGGTTCGCGTCACTGATGAGCCTGGCGGCCGACGACGCCGGCCTCCCGGCCGATCCGGAGTTCCGGGCCGCGTTCGTCGGCTACGTCGAGTGGGGGACGCGGCTCGCGCTGGCGAACTCCGCGCCCGGTGCCGACGTCATGCAGGAGGCACCAGTTCCGAAGTGGGGCTGGGGAGTGGCGCCTCCCTACCAGCCGTGAATCGACGCAGCTCGGCGTAGGTACGTCGACGCGGGGTAGAGCGTCGCCATGGTGAAGCCGGTGGAGGACCAGGTCGTCGTCACGGGCGCCTCGTCGGTGGGGAGCATCCGTGCGGTGCCGCTGCAGGCGCCGTACAGCGCGAGCAAGTTCGCGCTGCTGGCGTTCTACGACGCGCTCCGGATCGAGCGGGCCAAATCGGTGTGCCGGTCTCGGTGACGACCGTGCTCCCGGCCGCGATCGACACCCCGCTCTACGACCACGGACGCAGCAAACTCGGCGTCCACCCGAAGCCGCCGCCGCCGGTCTACGCGCCCGACGTCGTCGCGGACGCGATCGTCACGGCGTGCGCACGGCCGCGGCGGGAGGTGCCGGTCGGCGACTCGGCGCTCGGGTTCTACGTCGCCCAGCGGGTGTCGCCCGCGCTGGCCGACGGGCTGGCCGACGGGCTGATGGCGGTACGGCGGCTCGCCCCGCACGTCGCAGGAGTACGCCCGGCCCGACAACGGGGTGGACAACCTCGACGGTCCGCCGGACGAGCCGGGCCTGGTGCGGGGCACCTACCCCGGGCCGGTGCTGCACCGCAGCGTGCTGACCGGCCTGGCCGCGCGGGTGCCGCGACCGGGAGAGCTGGTGACGTCGCCGTGCGCTACCTGCACGCCCGCCGGGTCCGGCCGGCCGGCGGACGTCCGGCGTGGGGTTCCTGGGACGCTGACCCGGCGGTCGCGGGGCCCGGCTGGCCGCTGGGCCCCGGCTGGCCGCTGGGCCCCGGCCGGCCGCTGGGCCCCGGCCGGCCGCTGGGCCCCGGCTGGCCGCTAGGCCCCGACCGCGCCGTCGACGCCCTCGCGGAGGAGGTCCGCGTGTCCGTTGTGGCGGCCGTACTCCAGCAGGACGTGGATCATCACCATCCGCAGCGACACGTCCTCGTCCCAGCGCGGCTGGTGCCCGACGTGATCCAGCGACGGGGCCGCCCGCTCGATCCGGCGGGAGTGCTCGATCTCGCTGATCCAGGCCGAGAACGCCTCGGAACGGTTCGAGCCGCTCGCGTCGTAGGCGGCCTGGAAGTCCATCTCGTCCGACCACACCAGCGGGATGCCCGGCTCCTCGAAGACCCGGCGGAACCACGTCCGCTCGACTTCGGCCAGGTGCCGCACGAGCCCCAGCAGCGAGAGCGTCGACGGCGGCATCGACTGCTCGCGCAGCTGCTCGTCGGTCAGGCCGGCGCATTTCATCGCGAGCGTCGCCCGGTGGTACTCGAGATACCCGCGCAGCGTCTCGCGCTCGCTCCCGGTCACCGGCGGTCCTACCCGTAGGTCGTCTTCCACGCCACTCCTCCCGCTCGCCCGCAGCACTCTAACCTCACACGGTGCGTGACACCGTCCGTAACGATCTTCGGCCGGACTGTCCGGCGGACGACTGGGTATGACCCCGCCGGGTGGCGCCGGTATCGGACCGGCGCCCGGCTGGGGGAGGACCCACGATGAAGCTGGGGCACCGCAAAGACGACGACCACGACGAGCGCGACCAGCTCGACGTCGATGCGGCCGCGACTACCCGCACCGGCGACGACACGCCCAACGATCTGAGCACGGTCCCGCCGGACGCCGGTCCCGACAGCCCCACCGCGCTGAAGGGCAAGGGCCTGTTCGCGGCGCTCAGACGCACGTTCAAGGAGTACTCCAGCGACAACCTGTCGGACTGGGCCGCCGCACTGACCTACTACGGGGTGCTCTCGATCTTCCCCGGCCTGCTGGTCATCGTGTCGCTGCTCGGCATGCTCAGCGACAACGGCCAGAAGACCGTCCAGGACGCGGTCAACGACCTCGCGCCGAACGCGGAGCTGCAGAAGCTCGTCGGTACGGTCCTCGACCAGGTCCAGGACCCGGGGGCCGCCGGACTCGCCGCGGTCGTCGGTATCCTCGCCGCGTTCTGGTCGGCCTCCGGCTACGTCGCCGCGTTCATGCGCGCGTCGAACGCCGTGTACGACGTCCCGGAGGGCCGGCCGATCTGGAAGACGCTGCCGATCCGGGTCGGCGTGACCGCGGTCGTCGGCGTGATGCTGATCGCCTCGGCCGCGATCGTCATCTTCACCGGTGACCTCGCCCGGGTCGTCGGCGACGCGCTCCACATCGGCTCGGCCGCGGTCACCACCTGGAACATCGCGAAGTGGCCGGTGCTGCTGATCCTGATCAGCCTGATGTTCGCGATCCTCTACTGGGCCTCCCCGAACGCCAAGACCGGCGGCTTCCGGTGGGTCAGCCCCGGCGGGCTGTTCGCCGTCGTCCTGTGGATCGTGGTGTCGGTCGTGTTCGCGCTGTACCTCGCGAACTTCGCCAACTACAACAAGACCTACGGGACGCTCGGCGGCGTCATCGCGTTCCTGGTCTGGATGTGGATCTCGAACCTCGCGATCCTGCTCGGCGCGGAACTGGACGCCGAACTCGAACGGGGCCGGGCCGCGGCCGCGGGCCACGACCCGACCGACGAGCCGTTCCTGGAGCTCCGGGACGACCGGAAGCTCAAGAAGGGGAGCGAACGAGGTCTCGGCGAGCACTGACGCGCGCCTGCAGCACCACTAGCCCGACGAGGACGAAGACGGCGGCGCCGACTACCGGTAACCCGGTGTCGGCGCCGCTGACGAACGCGGACGCCCGCCGGCGGGGCTCCGGCGGGCTCGGCCTGGGGTGGTTCCCGGTCGAGGCCGGGCTGCCCGACGTGGAGGTCGGGCAACTCCGGCACGCCCGCCTGGACGCCGATCCGGCGCACCGCTGGCTCCGCGGAACCGTCGCCGACGCCCTGCACTAGGCGGGGGCGGGGCCGTCGGCGGGGCGGGAGCCGCGGCTCCCGAGCCGAAACTTTTCCGCACCGTCCCGCGCACTCGGCCCTCCCGACATAGAGGGCATGCGTAACCTGCTGAACTTCCGGACCGCCTCCGCCCCGACCGCCCCGGTCGCCGCGCTCGCTGCCCTCGCCGCCGCCGTCGCGGTCACCGCAGGCATCGCTGCTCCTGTTGCCGCCGAGACGCACGCCGCTGACGTCGTCCGCACCGGCCAGAGCATCTCCTACAAGGGCATCTCGGTCCGCATCCCCGCCGCCGGCGAGGGCGTCCAGGCCGCCGCCCAGAGCACCTCCGGCGAGATCTCGCTGACCGTGAGCCGCTCCGCCGACGGCTCGGTCGTCGTCAAGACCGACGCCGAGCGCCACACCGCTCAGGCCGCGGCCCCCAGCACCGCCCGGGCCAACGCCGCGAAGACCTGCACCGACTCGGCCTACTCGCTGGCCGGCTGGAAGCTCAACGACTTCAAGTGGTTCTACAACCCGGCCGGTGCCCCGGCCGCGGTCGCCGCCACCGCCGGCTCAGCGATCAGCGCCGCCACCACCTCGCTCACCTCGGCCTGTGGCCAGAAGTCGATCGGCCTGGCCCCGGCCTACGTCGGCCAGACCGCGGCTGCTCCGCAGGTCGGTGCCGCCGGCAACTGCACCGGCAACGACGGTCGCAACGTCACCGGCTGGGTCGCCGGTTCGGGCCGCTGGCTCGGCATGACCTGCACCTACTTCAAGACGGTCAACGGCGTGAAGACCGCCACCGGCACCGACACCGCGCTCAACACCCAGTACAAGTTCTTCACCACGACGGCCAACTGCGACGGCGCGTACGACCTGCAGTCGGTTGTCCTGCACGAGCGTGGCCACTCGCTGGGTCTCGACCACGTCGACCAGACCGCCCACGCCAGCGCCGTCATGACCCCGGCCCTCTCGGCCTGCACCGCGGGCAAGCGCACCCTCGGCCTCGGCGACTACGCCGGCCTGAAGGCGATGTACGGCACGCGCTGAACCACCCCACGAACCACGGCGGTCCGCCGGCGCCCCTCGCGCCGACGGGCCGCCGTTTCTGTCTTCCCTCCGGGCTACTGTGCCTCTCACGGCGGTCGACCACCGCGTTCACCGGAAGGGCACGTACCTCGATGGCCAACCCGAAGACGGTCCGGTCCGCCCGCAGGCAGATGAGCCTCGACGACCGCAGGCGGGAGATCATCACCGCGGCGGCCGGGCTGTTCGACCGCGACGGCTACAGCCGGACGTCGATGGACGACATCGCGAAGACGGTCGGCATCGCCAAGCCGACGCTCTACCACTACTTCCGCAGCAAGGAAGAGATCCTCAGCTCGATCCACGAGGAGTTCATCGACCTCCTGCTGGCGAAGGAGGAGCGGCGGCGGCGGGCCGGGCTGCCGCCCGAGCAGATGCTGCTGGAAGTGATGGTCGACATCCTCGAACTCATGGAGACCCACCACGGTCACCTGCGCGTCTTCTTCGAGCACCACCGCGAACTTCCGGACGCCGCCCGGCCGGGCATGCGCGCGAAGCGTGACCGCTACGAGGAGGCCGTCACCCGCACGATCGAGGCCGGCGTCACCAGCGGCGTGTTCCGCGATCTCGAACCGCGGCTGACCGCGCTCGGGTTGTTCGGCATGTGCAACTGGGCGTACCAGTGGTACCGCACCGGTGGGCCGCTACGGCCGCGGGAGATCGCCTACCAATTCTGGGACATCTTCGTCCGCGGCGTAGCGAAGCCTTCCTCCTAGAACTGCTTCTTGATCTCGTTCTTCAGAATCTTCCCGACCTTGGAACGTGGCAGGTCGGGCCAGATCTCGACCTGCTTCGGCGTCTTCACGCTGCCGATGCGCTGCTTGACGAACGCGGTGAGCTCCTTCGGGTCGAGCTCGTACCCACGCCGCAACTGCACGACGGCGGTGACCCGCTCACCCCACTTCTCGTCCGGCAGCCCGATCACCGCACAATCCTGGACGGCCGGGTGCGCCAGGACCGCCTGCTCGACCTCGGTCGAGTAGACGTTGAAGCCACCGGTGATCACCATGTCCTTGGCCCGGTCGACGATGAACAGGACGTTGTCGTCGTCGAGATAGCCGATGTCACCGGTGTGGTGCCAGCCGTACGCGCTCGCGGCGTGCGTGGCCTCTACGTTTCGGTAGTAGCCACGCATCACCAGCGAGCCGCGCACCACGATCTCGCCCCGCTCACCCCTCCGGAGCAGGGCGCCGTCCTCGGCCATCACCGCGACCGTCACCAGCGGTGTCGGTCGTCCGGCCGAGGAGAGCCTTTCAGTGGCGACCGATCCGTCGTCCCGGAAGTGGTCGCGGGGAGCCAGCGTCGAGATCATCATCGGCGCTTCGGTCTGCCCGAAGAGCTGGCCCATCGGGCCGATCCGGTCCAGTGCCTCGGCGAGCCGGACCGCCGACATCGGCGCCGCGCCGTACCAGAAGCACTGCAGGCTGGTCAGGTCCGTGGCGGAGAGCGCCGGATGATCGAGAACCATGTAGATCAGCGTCGGCGGCAGGAACGTGTGCGTGACGCGGTGGCGTTCGACGTGACCGAGGAACTCTCCGACGTCAGGCGTGCGCATCACGACGATCTCGCCGCCCAGCGAGAGCACCGGGAAGCACAGCACCCCGGCCGCGTGGGTCAGCGGGGCCAGCGCGAGGTAGGTCGGGCGTCCCTCGAACGGGTAGCTCATCAGCGTGAGCGCGGTCATCGCCTCGAGGTTGGCCCCGGTGAGCATGACACCTTTGGGACGCCCGGTGGTGCCGCCGGTGCCGACGATCATCGCCAGGTCGTCGTCCGAGGGCCGGTCGTTGTCGCCGTCGGTGACGAACTCGTCCCAGGACAGGGCGCCCTCGACCGTGGCGTCCAGGCAGACCAGCGTCGTCAGTCCGGGCAGGTCGCCCCGGATCTGCCGGACGAGCGGTGCGAAGTGCTCCTGGAAGATCAGCACCGTGCACTCGAACAGCTCGAGCAGTTCGCGGTTCTCGGCGGCCTCGTTGCGCGGGTTGATCGGGCACCAGACCGCACCGGCCCGGCTGATGCCGAACACGCAGGTGAACGCGATCGGATCGTTCGCCGAGAGGATCGCGACCTTGTCGCCGGGCCGCACGCCGCGCCGGACCAGGCCCGCGGAGATGCGGACGCTGAGCTCCTGCACCTCCGCATACGTGCTGGACCGCCCGTCGGCCGTCAGGCAGGGGGCGTCCGGGCCGAGCGATGCCCCTTTGTCGAGGTACTCGACCAGGCGCACGTCACATGCCCATTCCGCCGTCGACCGGCAGGCCCGCGCCGTTGACGAAACGGGAGCCGTCGGACGCGAGGAACACGACCGCGTCGGCCATGTCGGCGACCTCGCCGAGCCGGCCCGACGGGGTGAGCGCGATGACCGCGCCGACGGCCTCCTCGGGCGAACCGAACAGCCCGAGCCGGGCGCAGTCGTTGGCCAGACCGGCGCCCATCGCGGTGGGGACGAGCCCCGGGTAGATCGCGTTGACCCGGACGCCGTACCCGAGCCGTCCCGACTCCGCGGCCGCGACCCGGGTCAGCCGGTCGACTCCGGACTTCGTGGCCGAGTAGACGGCGATGCCGGGGAACGCGATCGTCGCGGCGACCGAGGCGACGTTGATGACCGCGCCGCCGTTGCCGGCGATACCGCCGGGCCGCATCGTGCGGAACGCGTGCTTGATGCCCAGCGTGGTGCCCATCAGGTTGATCTCGAGCTGCTTGCGGATCTGGTCGGGCTCGACGTCGACGATCAGGCTGGTGATCTCGACCCCGGCGTTGTTGACGACGATGTCCAGCCCACCGAGCTTCGACGCGGCGGTGCTCACCGCGGACTCCCAGTTCGCGTCGTCGGTGACGTCGAGGTGCACGAAGCCGTGGCCCTCACCGAGCGACTCGGCGACCTTGGTGCCGAGCTCGTCCTGCAGGTCGGCGACGACGACCTTCGCGCCGGCGGCGGCCAGCGCCTGCGCCATGCCTTCACCGAGCCCCTGGGCCGCTCCGGTGACGAGAGCCTTGCGTCCGGTCAGGTCGAAAACAGTCATGGGGCGCTCCATTGCGTCATGAGGAGGGGCCGCTGTGGCAGCGGTCACCACGTAAATCCACAGGCTTGACGCTTGTCAAGACGCGTCCTGGCATCTGACCGGATTTCTCTGGTCAACTGTCAAGACGGCGGGGGTGGCACCTCGTACGATCGGCTTCGGGAGACTCGAGGAGGCAGCATGGCGGCGACCCGCACGGCCCGCGGAGCCCCCACGGATAAACACGACAAACACGACGAGCGGCGCAATCAGCTGGCCGAGTCCGCGCTGCGCACGCTGGGTGAGCTCGGGTACGCCCGCAGCAGCCTGCGCGAGATCGCCAACAACTCCGAGTTCAGCCACGGCGTCGTCCACTATTACTTCGCCGACAAACTCGAGCTGATCATCTACTGCGTGCGGTACTACAAGGCCCGCTGCGTGACGCGCTACGACGAGGTGATCGCGGGGTCGTCGGCCCCCGACGTGCTGCTGGACGCTTTCGCGGCGAAGCTCGTCGAGACGATCGTCGACGAGGCGCCGATGCACCGGCTCTGGTACGACCTGCGTACCCAGAGCATGTTCGAGGAGGGCTTGCGCGAGGCGGTCCTGATGATCGACAAGACGCTGGAGGAGATGATCTGGCGGGTCGTCGAACGCTACGCCGAGCTGAGCGGCCGTCCGCCGGTGTGTACACCGCAGGCCGCGTACGGCCTGCTCGACGGCGCTTTCCAGCAGGCGCTGCTCGGGCATCTCACCGGCCGCGAGGGCGCGCTCGACAACCTCGTCGCCCAGGTCCGGACGTTCCTGCCGTTCCTCCTCGCCCAGCCGTAGACGGCAGCCGGCTCGGGCGGCGGCCGGCTCGGGCGGCGGCCGGCTCGGGCGGCAGCCGGCTCGGAGGGGCGGCGGCTGTGTGGGCCGCCGGTTCAGGCGGCGGCGCGGCGGGAGAGCGCGTAGCGCGGGCGGTCGGTGGTGTAGGCCCAGAGCCGCGGCTCGTCCTGTGCCCACTGGATGAGCCGGGGCGTGTTCACCGTCCAGGCCAGCACCCGCAGGCCGCGTTCGTGGGCCCAGCGCAGCAGGCCCGCGCGGGCCAGGTGGTGGTTGACGGCCAGCATCGTCGGCGAGCACCGGGCGATGCGGCCGCCCGGGAACAGCTCGGCCAGCACGGCTCGCACGGGCGGCACCTTGCCCAGCGACAGCGCGACCGACAGATGCGGCAGCTCCGCGCGGAGGAGCCGGACGCTGTCGTCCTCGGGCGTGGTCAGGAAGAACCCGTCGCTGCCGAGGTAGCGCTCGCACTGCCGCGCGATTTCGGCCTCCCCGCCGGTTTCTTTCAGGTCGACGTGGGCGATCGTCCGGCTGCCCCGGATGACGTCGAGGACCGCACGCAGGCTCGCCGGACGTTCGCCCCTGCGCGGCTGGGCGTCGTGCACGACGACGAACGATCCGTCGGCCGCGTGGCGGACGTCGAACTCCACCAGGTCGACGCCGAGGTCGACCGCGGCCCGGATCGCTTCCAGGCTGTTGGGGCGGTGGATGCCTTCCGGCCCGCCGCGGTGCGCGGAGATCAACGGTGCCACCTCGGCCTCCTTACCGTCGAGGCTTCCGACGGTATCCGGGCGGGATGGACGGCTGCGTTGCGGGCCGCGGTTCGCGGTGTGACGTCCGGGCGAACTCCGGGGGCCCGCGACCCGGATCAGCGTTGGGCCCGGAGGGCGTTCCAGCGGGCCAGACGCTCGCTGATCGCGGCCTCGTTGCCGTTGGTGGTCGGCTCGTAGAACGTCTCGCGCTCCATCCCGTCCGGGAAGTAGTCGGCGCCGGAGAACCCGTCGGCGGTATCGGGGTCGTACTGGTAGCCCTCGCCGTACCCGATGTCGCGCATCAGCCGGGTCGGTGCGTTCAGGATGTGCGCCGGTGGCATCAGCGACCCGGTCTGCCGCGCCCGCTGCCGGGCCTGCCCGAACCCGCGGTACACCGAGATCGACTTCGGCGCCGTCGCCAGGTACACCGCTGCCTGCGCGATCGCCAGCTCACCCTCCGGCGACCCCAGCCGCTCGTACACGTCCCAGGCGGCGAGCGTCTGCGCGACGGCCTGCGGGTCGGCCATGCCGACGTCTTCGGTGGCGAACCCGACGAGCCGGCGCGCGACGTAGAGCGGGTCTTCGCCGCCTTCGAGCATGCGGGCCAGCCAGTACAGCGTCGCGTCCGGGTCGGAGCCGCGCATCGACTTGTGCAGCGCCGAGATCAGGTTGTAGTGCCCCTCCTGCTTCTTGTCGTAGAGCGGCGCCCGCTTCTGCACCTGCGCGGCGAGCTGGGCCACGTCGAGCGCGGGGCCTTCGGGCAGCTGTTCCACCATGTTCAGCAGGTACCGTCCGTCGCCGTCGGCCAGCGCGATCAGGGCCTGGCGGGCGTCGCCGGTGAGTGGCACCGGGCGCCCGATGAGCTGCTCGGCCCGCGCGAGGAGCGTCAGGAGCGCTTCGTCCCCCAAGCGTTTGAGGACGAACACTTGGCAGCGCGACAGCAGCGCGCCGTTCAGTTCGAAGCTCGGGTTCTCCGTCGTCGCGCCGACCAGCACGACGGTGCCGTCTTCGACGTAGGGCAGGAAGCTGTCTTGCTGGGCGCGGTTGAAACGGTGGATCTCGTCCACGAACAGCAGCGTGCCCTGGCCGATCTCGCGCCGCTTCGTCGCGGCCGAGAAGACCTTCCGCAGGTCGGCGACGCCGGAGAACGTGGCCGAGAGCGGCTCGAACACCAGATCGCTGCTCTCGGCGAGCAGCCGGGCGATCGTCGTCTTCCCGCAGCCGGGCGGCCCCCACAGGATCATCGAGACCAGCCGGTGCTGCGCGACCATCCGGCCGATCGGCGCGTCCGAGCCCAGCAGGTGCTCCTGGCCCACGACCTCGCCGAGAGCGGCCGGCCGCGCGCGGTCGGCGAGCGGACGCGTCGAGCCGTCGTCCTCGAAGAGCGGCAGGGCATCGTTCATGCGCCGACCGTACGTCCACCCTCCGACGAATCGCGCCTGCCGTCGGGCCGGGCCCGGGCCGTGTGATCCCCTGGGTGCAGCAGCCGGGCCCGGAAGGGAGCGCCGTGGGGTTCGAAGACGACGTGCGGTCGGCGTTCCGCCGGGGCGACACCGACGAGGTCGCCAGGATGGCCCGGGCCGAGGCCACCCGAGCCCGCGCCGCCGCCGACGCCCCGGCCGAGGTGGAGGCGCTGTACGCCCTGTCGCGGGTCGCCCTGCGCGGCAACGACCTGCCCCGCGCCGAGGAACTGGCCCGCGCCGCCCTGGAGGTGGCCCTGACCACGCAGAGCCGCGCGATCGAGGAACGACCCCGGCACGTGCTGGCCGCGGTCGCCCGGCTGTCGGGGGACTACGCGCTGGCCCGCGAGCGGTATCTGGCCGGCATCGCGCTCAACGAGGAACTCGGGCGGCCCGAGGCCGTGAACTCCGAGTCGTACAACCTCGGGTTCACCGAGCTCCACCTCGGTCACCTCGACCGGGCCCGCGAACTGTTCGACGGCGTCCGCGACCGCGTCTTCCGGAACGGTGACCGCGAGTTCGTCCCGTACCTCGCCGTCGGCGCGCGCCTCGAACCCGCGGACGCCCTCGGTGGTTCTGTCGTACCCCCGGGGCACGATGCTAGCCATGACTGAGCCGGCGCACCGCCACCACGCGATCGATTACCTCGAGTTCACGGTCACCGACCTCGAGGCCGCCAAACGCTTCTACGGCGAGGCGTTCGGCTGGCAGTTCAACGACTACGGGCCCGGGTACGCCGGCATCCGAGGTCCGTCCGGTGAGGTCGGCGGCCTCGCGGCCGGCGACGCCGTACGCCCGGGCGGCCCGCTCGTGCTGCTGTTCTCCACCGATCTCGACCGGTCGGCCGAAGCGGTCGAGAAAGCCGGTGGCCAGGTCGTGAACGGCCCGTACGAGTTCCCGGGCGGCCGCCGCTTCCACTTCGCCGACCCCAGCGGCAACGAACTCGGGGTCTGGGCCGAGGCGTAGGCCGCCTGATGCCGCTGATCTGGTCGATCGTCCCGATCGCCGCCCGTCGGCGTACCGTGCAGCCATGGCTCAGACGCTCCACCTGACGGCGCCCCTCGAACCGCGCGGCCCGGCGGGGGCCTTCGTGCTCACCGATGAGCAGGCCGCCGCGCTGGGCGACGGCAAGAAGGCGTTCCCGGTCCGGGTCACGGTCAACGGCGTCACGCTTTCGCTGCGGCTGGCCCGGATGGGCGGCGAGAACATGATCGGCCTGGCCAAGGCCGCTCGCGCCGAAGCCGGGGTCGAGCTCGGCGCCACCTACGACGTCGAGATCGCGGCCGACGCGGGGGAGCGGACCGTCGAGGTCCCGGCCGACCTGGCCGCGGCGCTGGCCGCCGAGCCGGTCGTCGAGAAGGCGTTCGCCACGATGGCGTACTCGCACCGCAAGGAGTACGTCCGCTGGGTCACCGAGGCCAAGCGCGAGGCGACCCGCGCCGACCGGGTCGCCAAGACCGTCGAGATGGTCCGCGAGGGCCGCACCCGCTGACCGCCCCTGCGCGCCCGAGCGCGGGCGGTTCCGCGGCGGGCCGTTCGGCGGGGGCGGGGCCCGGTGCGGGTCGGTTCAGTGCACGAAGACGATTTTTCCCCGGGCGTGGCGGCTCTCGCTCAGTTCGTGGGCGGCGGCGGCCTGGCCGAGCGGGAACGTGGCCGCGACCGGTATCCGGAGCCGTCCGTCGGCGGCGAGCGAGACCGCGAGGTCCAGGCCGTGCACGGCCTGCGGGTCGGCACCGGCCCCGACGGCCGCGCCGGTGTCGTCGGACGGTGCCCCGTGCGACAGGTGGACGCCGTGCGACGCCGCCGTGAAGTCGGAGATCGTCACCACACGCCCGGGGTCGCCGGTGAGCGCGATCAGGTCCGGCAGCGCACCGGTCGCGCAGTCGAACGCCGCATCGACCCCGTGCGGTGCCAGCGCGCCGGCTCGGTGTGCCAGCCCCGGGCCGTAGGTCGTCGGCTCCGCCCCCAGCGACCGCAGGAACTCGTGGTTCTCCGCTCGCGCGGTGCCGATCACCCGGGCCCCGCGCGCCACCGCCATCTGCACCGCGACCGCACCGGTGCCACCGGCGGCCCCGTTGATCAGCACGGTCCGGCCCGCACCCACCTCCAGCCGGTCGAGTACCCGGGTCGCGGTCTCGACGGCACCGGCCGCGCCGCCCGCTTCCTCCCAGGTCCACGCGTCCGGCTTCGGCGCCCACGCGACCAGCACCGCGTAGTCGGCGTTGGCGCCCCGCGCGGCCGTCGCCGTCCACCCGAACACCGCGTCCCCGAGGGAGACGCCCGACACCCCCGCGCCGATCTCGTCGACCACACCCGCCGCGTCGAACCCGGTGCGCCAGGGAAACTCGACCGGCACCATCTCGCGCAGCGCACCCGACCGGATCATCGTCTCGCCGGCCGAGACCGCGGACGTGCGCACGGCGATGCGGATCGAACCCGGCTCCGCGTGCGGCTCCTCGACCTCGGTCACCTGCATCACACCGGGCGGACCGTACTCGGAAAACTGCGCAGCTCTCATGCCCGTCGACGCTAACGGAACGCCCCGTCCGGTTAGCTAATCTGAGAGCCGTGGCGGCACAACTGAGAGCAGACGCCCGCGACAACCGCGAGCGGATCGTCGAAGTGGCCCGGGTGATGTTCGCCCGCGACGGCCTGGACGTGCCGATCCGGGAGATCGCCCGGCGCGCGAGCGTCGGCCCGGCGACCGTCTACCGGCACTTCCCGACCAAGGAAGCGCTGCTCACCGCGGCTTTCGCGGACGAGATGGCGCTGTGCTCGGACATCGTCGAAGAGGGTCTGGCGGTCTGTGATCCGTGGGACGGTTTCGCGTTCGTGATCGCGCGCCTGCTCGAGGTCCACGCCCTCAACCGGGGGTTCTCCCGGGCGTTCACGTCCGAACCGGCGGGGCTCGGCGCCGAGCGCGACCGTTCGCTGCGCGGCATGCTCGAACTGATCCGCCGGGCCAAGGACGCGGGCGCACTCCGCGCCGACTTCGTCCTCGAGGACGCGATCCTCGTACTGATGGCCAACGAGGGCATCCGCGCCGATTCGCCCCAGCAGCAGGCCGCCGCCTCGCGCCGTTTCGCCGCGCTGATGCTCCAGTCCTTCCGGCCCGACCCCGGCGGCGCGCCCCTGCCGCCCCCGGTGCGCCTCCCGCTCGCCGCCCGTTAGATGCCTCGGCGGATGGGTATTGCGGTACTCCCGGCCCCGCGCACGGCGAGGCGGGCGGACGGAAGGACGACCATGGGCGCCGACGACAAGCTCAGCAACAAGGCCGAAGAGCTCGGCGGCAAGGTGAAGGAAGGCGCAGGCAAGGCGACCGACGACAAGGACCTGGAAGCCGAAGGCAAGGGCGACCAGGCCGGCGCCAACCTCAAGCAGGCCGGTGAGAAGATCAAGGACGTCTTCAAGTCCTGACGCCGTGCGACCGAGGGCCGGGCCGATCGGTCCGGCCCCCGGCACGTCGGTGTACGACTCGGCCGCGTACGGGCCGGGATACTCGCCGGTCGCTATTGGGCAGTCCAGCCTCCGTCGACGTCGAGGACGGTTCCGGTGAGATAGCGAGCGGCGTCCGAGAGCAGGAAGTGCACCGCGCCGACGACGTCCTGCGGGGTGGCGAACCGGGCCATCGGGATCTTGCCGAGCAACATCGCCGACCAGCGGTCGTGTGCGCGCAGCGCCTCGGTCATGTCGGTCTCGACGTAGCCGGGCGCGACCGCGTTGACCCGGACTCCCCGCTCGGCCCACTCGACGCCGAGGCTGCGGGTCAGCATGTCGACGCCGCCCTTGCTCGCGGCGTAGGCGACCATGCGCGGGCCGGCGGTCCGGCCGTGGACGCTGCTGACGTTGACGATGCTCCCGCGGTTCTGCTCGAGCATGCGGCGGCCGGCGGCCATCGTCGAGATGAACGTGCCGGTGAGGTTGGTGTGGTTCACCTCGTGCCACTCGTCGAGTCGCATCGTCTCGCTGCGCTTGAGGACCGGACTGATCCCGGCGTTGTTGACGAGCCCGTCCAGGTGCCCCCAGCGGTCGACGGCAGCCCGCACGGCGTCCGCGGCGACGGTCTCGTCGGTGATCGACCCGACGATCGGGAGGACCTCGGCGCCGTCGGCGGCCGCCTTCGCGCAGACGTCGTGCAGCGCGGCCTCCGTTCGCGCCTGTAAGACGAGACGGGCACCGGAGAGCGCGAGCTGGCGGGCGATCGCGGCGCCGATTCCGCGGCTGGCGCCGGTGATCCAGATGACGCGGCCGTCGAGGCTGAACGCCTCCGGCCCGAGCGCCGACGGGGAGTCCGGGTCTGAGGGCACGGCGTTCGCTCCTGGGCGTGCGCGATCACCGACCGATCGGTCGGTTCACTGTTCCTACACTGCCGATCCCGTGCTGTCAACCGTCGCTAATCTGCTGATGAAGCGGGGTGAACACGCCTGACGACCGACCAGTCGGTCGTCAGGACCGGACATGGCCGGGCCGCTCCGCGCCGGAGAGCGCGGAGCGGCCCGGACAGGCGGCCCGACGGTCAGCCGATGAGCTGTACCGCGGGACTGTGGGCGTCGTCCGACTTGATCGAGCCCTCCGCCTTCGAGTCGTTGCTCGGTTCCTGGTCGGGCGTCTTCACGTTCTTGTCGATCTCGGGACGGTAATACGTGATTTCGAGCCGGTAGTAATGGATACCCGGCAGCAGATCAGCCGAGAGCGGAGCCGGCCGGAAGTTCCCGGTCTGGGGCAACGGGCCGACGATGTCCCCGTCGAGCATCCGGTACGGCCCGTCCGCGGTATCCGCCACCGTGAGCCGGACGACCGCACTGAACAATCCGCAGAAGAAGTCGCGGGTGTTGATCCGCGCGTTCGCGGTCACCTTGCCGTCCAGGTACAACGGACCGGCCCACTCGGTCCCGAGCCCGGCGGGCAGGATTCCGAGGCCGCTGAGGACGCAACTCAGGTCTCGCTGGGAGCCTTCCGAGCCCGGGGTGTAGAGGTCGCCGGGTTCGTCGCTGCGGTCGCCCGCCGTCTGCACCAGATGGAGGTTGTCGATGTAGAGGCCGGTGCTGCCTCCCGCGCCACCACCACACGCGTCGATGATCCGGAACCGCACGGTGTTGCGTCCGTCGGCGTCGAGCAGCGCGCCCAGGTTGAACGGCTCGTTCAGCCTGCTCGGGGTGATCCGGCCCGAGCAGCCGTTACTGAAGTCGATCCTCGTCGGTGGCGGCGACGAGGCGGGCTCGCGCAGATGGACCACGGTGATCTCGAGGATGTCGTCGACCGCGTACCGCGCGTCGGCGTCTCCCCGTCCGGACAGGACGATCGGCACCTGCGGGACGTACGGAACGGAAAATGTCTTGTCGAGCAGGACCGAACCGGCGCCTTCGGTGGCGACCGTGAACGGCGCCGTGATGCGCGTGACCGGGATCTGGCCGTCCGCCACGGACGGCGGATCCGCCGAGGCCCCCGACGGCACGGCGACAATTCCCCCCACGAGTAAGGCACCGACCAGCGCGGCGCGCGACAGAACGCGAATTCGTATCGGCATTACCGAAATCCCCCCAGCCGACTGATTTACTACCGGCAACGCTAACTGCGAGCGCAAATTGCCGATTACGTCACGCTGTCGAATTCGTGGCCGTGTAACGGGGGAGCGGACGATTTCGGTGAATAGTCAGAATCGGGCGGCCGGGAAATCGGCCCCGATTCGGGGGTCATTTCCACAGATCGTCAGTGCGTCGACTCGCCGCGGATCACCTCGTGGCGCGAGGGCCGGCGTGCCGAAAGTCCGGCAGGCGGGCGCCGGCCGGACGATCGGATCGGGTGATGCTCAGCCGTGGGAGTCGCCGGCGCCGTTGACGACCGTGATGCCGGTGGCGAACTCGGCGATGCGGGCGCCGTCCCAGTGCAGCTGCGCCGGGACCTGGATCTGCACCCAGCGGCCGGACTTGTCCTGGTAGGTGAAGATCTGGATTCCGTCCGTGCTGCGGAGGTAGCCGGTGCGGCCGCCCGTCGGCACCGGAGTGCCCTCTTTCAGCTGGTCGGCCGGAGTGTCGGACGAGGCCGAGAGCACGGTCAGCTTGTCGAGGAACACGTCGGGGTTCTTGTCTTTGGCGTCCTTCGGCGCGATCGTCAGTGAGGCCTCGCTGCCGCCCTGGATGACCCAGCCGTCCGGCACCTGCTCGACGCGGTAGCCCTTGGGCTGTTTGCCGGTGTACGCGACGAGCGTGACCTGCTGCTCGACCGGCTTGTCGACCGTCTTCGTGATGGGCGCGGCGGCGACGGGGGCCTTGTGGGTGGTGGTGTCGGTCGTGCCGACCGAGGCCCAGGCGACCCCTCCGCCCACCAGCAGGGCGGCGGCGGCGACGCCGCTGGTGATCGCCGCGCGACGGCGCACCAGGTGGCGGCGGCCGCGGGCGAGGTCGTCCGTCGGATCGGTGTTCATAGGGAGGTTCTCCTCGTCGAGTGCTGCGTTGAGCAGGCGTTTGATGTCGTTCATCGGGACCTCCGCCCGGGTGATACGGGAATCGGGGGCGGGGCGCCGCCTGGCGCGAGGAGATGCCTCAGTTTCGCGACCGCCTTCGCGTTCTGGCTCTTGACGGTCCCTTCGCTGCAGCCGAGCCACTCGGCGGTCTGTTCGACGCTGAGGTCGAGCCAGTGCCGGAGGACGACGACCGCGCGCATTTTCGACGGGAGCGAGGCGAGCGCGGTGCGCACCTCGTCACCCAGGGAGTGGCTTTCCGGGAACTCGGCTCGTTCGGGCAACTGATCGGTCGAGCGTTCCCGGCGCCACCACGGTCGGCGGCTCTCGTCGATGTGCGCGTTGACGATGCTGCGGCGGACGTAGGCGACCGGGTGGTCACTGGTCCGGATCCGGGCCCACGAGACGTAGGCCCGTACCAGCGCGGTCTGCACGAGGTCTTCGGCCCGGTGTGGATCACCGGCGGCGAGTAGTCGTGCGGTGCGCAGCAGGTCTGCCCGGTTGTCCCGGACGAAGCCGGCGTACTCCGCGTCGAGCGTCCGTCGTTGCATCGGCACCTCCTTCGACCGGATGGACGGACGGGGGTACCGGCGGGGTTGCCTGCCGTCGAAAACAATTATTCGCCGCGGCGGTCGTGGTCGATGAGACGGCCCGGTCGCGGTGGGGGGCTCGCTCCGTTGCCGGGGCGCCGGTGGCGGACAATGGGGTGTGGCCGAACCTCTCACCCGGACGTACAAGCTGCGCAGCGGGCGGGTGACGCCGGGTCAGCAGCGGGCGCTGGACTCGCTGGCCGACCGGTTCGCGGTGCCGGGTGACGGACCGCTGGATCTCACCGCCCTGTTCGGGCGCGAGGCACCCGTCGTCCTCGAGATCGGGTTCGGCATGGGCGCGACGACGCTCGAGATGGCCCAGGCCGATCCCGGGACCGGCCTGATCGCCGCGGACGTGCACGCGCCCGGTGTCGGCGCACTGCTGCGCGGCCTGCACGAGCGCGGGCTGGACAACGTACGGGTCTTCCACGGTGACGGCGCCGAGCTGCTCGAGCGACGCGTCCCGTCGGCGAGCCTGGCCGGCGTGCGCCTGTACTTCCCCGACCCGTGGCCGAAGGCGCGCCATCTCAAGCGGCGCCTGGTCGACGCGAGGTTCGCCGCGGTGGTCGCTGATCGGCTGGTCCCGGGCGGTCGCCTGCACTGCGCGACGGACTGGGAGCCGTATGCGCGTCAGATGGTCGAGGTGCTGCGGGCGGAGCCGGGGCTGGAACTCGAGCACGGTGGCCCGGTCGAGCGGCCGGAGTGGCGTCCGGTCACCAAGTACGAGGCCCGGGGCCGGGCGAAGGGTCACGAGGTGGCGGACGTCTTCGCCCGCCGCCCGGCCGAAATCGCCTAGCGTCACTGGTCGGTTACGACACGGCGGAGCCGCGCGGCCCACGGCCGCCGCCGCGCCGCCGCCGTCGTCCGCGGCGACGGCGGCCTCTCGGGCGCTGCAGGCCGGCCATCGTAGGTGCTTTGACCGATGCGTGACCTGCGGGCTCGTCACCACTATGGCGTCACACGGCTGCTCACACGGCGTGATCCCACAGTGGATGCAAAGCCTGAGAGGTGGCACCACGATGAATCCCAACCTCGCCCGAGCCGGCGCCCTCTCGCTGGCCGCCGCGGCGCTCTCGCTGGCGGCACTCTCCTCCGGCGGCCACGGCTCGAGCGCCGTCGCGTCGGAGACCGATGGCCTGACGCATTTCCCGCCGGGCCCGCCGGTGATCATCGGCACCGAAGGAAACCCGATCCTCCCGCTGCCGAGCACCCCGGCCACCACCCGGGAAGCCACCCCGTGAGAATTCGGGACCGGGCTCGCTCTCTCCGCGGAGAATTCGAACAGCACCGCACCGTTGAACTCGCCGTGCGGCGCACATTAGGCGTCCTGGTACTCGCCTTGGCCGTACTCACACCAGGCACCCCGGCGAACGCCGCCGTGCCCGAGGGCACCAATGTCTACCTGATCAACGGCGGTCAATGCCTGTCGTTCAGCGCGGTGCGGCACACCCCGTTCCCGGCCCGGCTCCTGCCCTGCACCTTCACCCCGGATCAGCTCTGGCAGGTCCTCGACAGCAGCGTCACCGGCGGCACCCAAACCTCGCTGCTGAACTCCCCGCCGGGCGGCTGCCTGTTGCCGTCGAGTCCCGGAACCAGGTTCGACAAGGTTTGCGCCGAGCCGGGCTTCCCCGACAACCAGCAGTTCTGGCGGCAGCAGCCACTCGCTCCGGGCCTGGTCCAGCTGATCAACGCCGGAACCGGTGGCGCATTGGCCGCGCCCTCGACCTTCGTGACGATGGCCCCACCCGACGCCGCCGACCCGGCCCAGCGGTGGCAAGTGCTCCCGGAAGACGCCGTCTGAGCCGCGAAGTTCCGGTCAAGTGCCGGTTCCGGTCCTCGTCTGCCCCCAAAAAGACGTCGACCATCGTCCTATCGCCAAAAAACGGGGAGCACAACCGTGTCCGAAACCTTCAACGGACGAGTAGCCATCACCGACGTCTCCGGACGAGAGGCCTTCATCTTCGACTCGCAGTTCGCCGTCCTCGACCTCGGCGCTCTGAACAACGAAGGCGACCTGCGCCTGCGCGGTGACGACGGTCAGACCAAGATCCAGCTCGACGGCGGCCGCCAGCTCCTGCTCATGTTCAACGCCGCCGGCGCCCCCACGATCACGCTCGACGGCAACAGCGGCGACATCCAGCTCAACGGGGCCGACTGCGCGGAGGACTTCGACGTCATCGACCCGGCGTCGGTCGGGCCGGGGTCCGTGCTCACGATTGGCGCCGGTGGCCGCCTCGAGTCGTGCCAGAAGGCCTACGACCGCCGGGTGGCCGGCATCGTCTCCGGCGCGGGCGGGTACCGTCCCGGCGTCGTCCTCGACAGCCGCCCGGGACAGAAACGCACCCCGGTCGCGCTCAGCGGCAAGGCGTTCTGCAAGGTCGACGCCAGCGAGGAACCGGTCGAGGTCGGCGATCTGCTGACCACATCGGCGCGCACCGGCTACGCGATGAAGGCCACCGACCCGCAGAAGGCCTTCGGTGCGACGCTCGGCAAGGCGCTCCAGCCGCTCGCGCAGGGCACCGGCCTGATCCCCGTCCTGGTGGCGCTGCACTGACATGGCCACGCTGAGCGTCCGCAAGATCGCCCGGGAGTGCCTCGACCTCACCGGCAATTTCTCGATAAACACCCACGTCTACGGCTACGTCCACCGGCAGACCGACAACTCGCTGTTCGGCGTGCTCGGGGTGGGCGACACCCTTCCCGGCTCGGGCCAGCCCCGCCTGCGCTCGCTGCGCAGGCACCTGCAGACGATCTCCGGCGAGGCCGCCGACCTGGCGATCGTCCTGGTCGGGCACGTGCCGGACTTCTCCGGCCGGGTCACGCGCGACCAGGTGACGAAGATCCAGTACGCGATCCAGATCGCCCGCGACATCTACGCGCAGCAGAACGTCGGCATCCGGAAGATCATCTGGGGTTTCCTCACGCCGGCCCAGGCCGGTGGGTTCGTCGACATCGCCGACCGCAGCGAGGCCATCGACCTCACCGACGACTGGAACGGCCCCAACGGCGGGATCGACGTCTTCTGGGTCCAGTCGATCGGCGACGCCGGGGGCTGGTCACCCATCGGCGGACCGTGCGGCAAGGACTCCAAGTTCGACATGACCGGCTCCGTGCTCTCGCTGGTTTTCGGCCGGCACGACTCCGGCATCCTCCTCGCCCACGAGGTCGGCCACGTCCTCGGCCTGGTGCACGGCACCGACGTCAACAACGTCATGGGCACCGACCCGGACGGCGACGGGGTCGGCCAGACCGGACCGACCAGCACCGGCCTGACCGCCGCGCAGGGCGCGACCATGCGCGCCCACTGCCAGGTCTTCACCAAGCCCCTGCCGTACTACGGCGCCTCGGCCGAGTTCGCGATCGCTCTCGAACTCATCTGACCCGGAGAAACCCTCGTGCTCACCCCCAAGATCCGCGATCTCATCGAATCCGGCCGCCCGCAGCCCGGCCCGTTCGACCCCGACGACATCACCGCGCTGATCGACGTCATCGAAGGCGACCTGGCGCCGAACCACCGGCATCTGGCCCTCGCGACGCTGGCCGCGGCCGTCCCGCCGGACGCGGGCGTGCCGGTCCTCTCCGGAGTGCTGGCCGATCGGGCCGCCACCCAGACCGACCGCGCCGCCGCGGCCCGGGGACTCGCCCGGCTGGGCGGCGTCGCCGCGCAGCAGGCGCTGTTGCGGCAGGCCGGTGAGCCGAATCCCCGGCTGCAGCAGGAGGTGCTGGCCGCGCTGGGCGTGGTGGCCGACGCGGCGGCGGGCTCCGTGCTGGCCCGGCTCCCGCTGCCCGACGACCCGGCCGCGCGCAGGCAGCTCGCGTTCACCCGCGCACTGGTCACCCACCGGCACGCCCAGGTGGGCCCGTTCCTGCCCGCGGCACCGGCCCGCACCGGGCCGTTCACCATCCCGGGCGAACAGACCGCGGTGACGATCGCCCCCGCGGACACCTCCGCGATCGCCCGCGACGACCGGCTGCGCGGCACGACGTACGGCATCGCGCCGGCCGACCGCGGGTACGCGCTGCGCTGCGGTACGACGAACTGGACGATCCTCCCGAACGCCCAGCTCGACACGAACCTCGCCACCGCGCGGCTGTTCGACCGGCCCTGGATCGCTGCGGTCCTGGCCCAGCAGCTCCCCGCGAACAAGCGGTCGATGGTGCGCCTGGTCGTCCTGACCCGGCCGCTCGGCGACGGGCTGCACTTCGACGTCGTCCGCTCCGACGGACAGGTCGCCTACGTCGGCGAGGCCCACCGGCAGGGAGACGGGAACGCGTTCACGCTCACCGACTCGCCCCGGCCGGGCAGCGCGCCGACTCAGCTGAGCGGCCGCGTCACCCCGGCCGGAGTCGAGCTGACGACGATCGTCGCGTCGGCCGTCCGTGTCGACCAGCAGACCGCCCAGACCGTGTTCCTGGTCCGGGACCAGCTCTGATGCGCGCCTTCCACGCCTACTCCAGCAAGCCGCCGCAGAAGTGGTTCGGCACCGAGCGGACCGACGGGCGCTGCCACTTCGAGGACTTCGAGGTGCTGATGACCGCGCTGTCGGCGCTCGAGTGGCGCCGGCACAACGGGCCGATCACGCTCTACGCCGACGACCCGTGCGCCTCCTACTTCGAGGACCGCGGCCTGACCGGCCTCTGGGACCACGTCGACGTCGACGTGCTCGGCAAAGCGGACGTCGACACGAACTTCGGCGCGTTCTGGGCGTTCGCGAAGACGGTGGCGCTCGCCGAGGAACAGGCGCCCTGCGTCGCGCTCGACATGGACCTGGTCGTCTGGAAGAACCTCGAGAACCTGATCACGGCCGATTTCATGGCGATACACACCGAGCCGCTGGACTTCCAGGTGTACGTCCCCCGCGACGAGCTCCGGACTCCGCCCGGCTACGTCTGGGACGACCTGGACTGGACGGTCACCCCGTGCAACGCCGCCCTGCTGTACTTCGGGTCGGAAGCCGTCCGCGCCGACTGCGCCGAGATGGGCCGGGACTTCGTGGCCGACAACGACGCCGGTGGCCTCGATCTGCCCACGTATGCCGTCTTCGTCGAGCAGCGCCTCTACCCGATGATCGCCCAGCGTCTGGGCGCGACCGTCGGCCATTTCCTGGCCGACCACCACGGCACCCACCTCGCCGACGGCACGCCGAACACCGCGTTCACCCACCTCTGGCTGTACAAACGCCGGTTGATGGAGGACCGGACCGCGCGCGAGTCGCTCTGCCGCCGGATGAGCGCACGCCTGATCGCCGACCACCCGGACTCCGCGAGCGCGCTGTCCCGGGTCCCCGACCTGGCCGGATACTTCCGATGACCACCGCCAGGGTGGCCCTGTTCTCCGGCGGCCGAGGCAGCGCGTCGATCGGGCGCGAACTCGTCCGCCGCGCGGACCTGCACACGTCGGTCCTGGTGAACGCCTACGACGACGGCCTCTCCACCGGTGCGCTGCGCCGGTTGATCCCCGGCCTGCTGGGCCCGTCCGACTTCCGCAAGGTGTTCGCCGGGCTCCTCGACCTCGAGGACCCGGTCGGCGTCCTGCTCCGGCACCGGCTCACGACGCGCGACTTCGACCCCTCCGACCTTCCGGCGACAGCGGCGGACGCTCTGCGAGCACTGGACCGGGGACGGGCCACGGTGTTCCAGGAGTGCCTGCGGACGTACTTCGAGTTCGTCGATCGGCGGGCCGAACCGGTCGACCACCGCGATTTCGCGCTCGGGAACCTGCTGATCGCGGGCCTGTTCCTGGGCCCGTACGGCCTGGGCGACTTCAACGCGACGATCACGCTGTTCGGCCGCCTGTGCCGGGTACCGGCCGAGGTGTGGAACGTCAGTGCGGGCGAGCCCCGCTGGCTCGTCGCGCTGACCGCCGACGGGACGCTGCTGACGTCCGAGAGCCAGATCGTCGCGCCGCACTCGGCCGGGTCCATCGCCGACCTGTATCTGCTCGGCGACCGTCCCAGTGCGAGCGAGTGGCGGCAGGTCTCGGGCGGCACGAAGGACCAGAAGCGCGCCTGGCTCTCGGCCCAGGCCGCCCCCGCACACCCGAGCGTCGAGGCGACCGACGCGCTGCTCTGCGCGGACGTCGTCGTGTTCGGGCCGGGCACGCAGCACTCGTCGCTCTACCCGAGCTACCGGATCGCCGCCGAGGCGGTGCGGGCCAGCCACGCGCCGGTGAAGGCCCTGGTCGTGAACCTCGACCCGGACGAGGACATCCGCGGCCGCTCGGCCTGGGACGTCGTCGAGCGCGCGCTCCACTACCTGGGCGATCCCGGGAACACGAACCGGGTCGTCACGCACGTCCTGCACGACCCGACGTCGACCCTGGCCGGCATCGGCGACCAGCTGTTCCGCCGCTGCGCCGACGCCGGCATCAGCGTCCTGGCCGGTCCGTACCGCTCGGGCACCGTGCCGGCGACGCACGCCGGCGCGCCGGTCGTCGACGCGCTGCTCGCGGCCCTGGCGACGCCCAGTCTCTCGGCGCGTGCCTCGTGAGCGCGCTGTTCACGACCGCGATCGTCCCGGCCGCGGGCCGGGGGACCCGGCTCGGACTCGCCGAGGGCCCGAAGCTGCTCGCCCCGGTCACCCGGCACGAGACGATCTGGACGATCCTCCGGCGGACGCTGGCCGGGCTGGTGGATCAGGCTCACGTCGTGGTCGCACCGTCCCACCTCGACGCCGTCCGCGCGGCCACCGACGGCAACGCCCCGCCGACGACGTTCGCCGTGCAGCCGGCGCCGACCGGCATGGGCGACGCGGTGTTCGAGGGCTGGGCGGACTGGCAGCACGCGAACGTCGTCGTCGTGATCTGGGGTGACCAGGTGAACGTCTCGCGGGACACGATCGCCCACGCGCTGCGGGTGCACGGGGGCCGGCCTCGCCGCGTCGTCCTGCCGCTCGTCCGGCTCGCCGAGCCCTACGTCGAGTACCGGTTCAACCGGTCCGGCCGGCTGACCCACGTGCTCCAGGCCCGCGAGGGTGACCGGTGCCGGCCCGGCGGCTGGAGCGACGTCGGCACGTTCGTCCTGTCGACGCCGGAGCTGGTCGAGGAGTGGCAGCGCTACCGGGCCGACTCCGCACTCGGCTCCCGGACCGGCGAGGTCAACTTCCTCCCGTTCCTCGGCCGGCTCGCCGCCCGCGGCTGGGACGTCCGTCCGTCGTCGGTCTCCGACCCCCGCGAGGCGCGGGGCATCAACACCGCGGACGATCTGGAGTTCTTCCGGAGCCTCTACCGACCGACGCCTTCCGCGTAATTTTCCCTAGACGGGGGATCCACAAGAGAGGAGTGTTTCCCGGCCTTTCCGGACCGAACCGGTTATGAATTCCGCACATCATTCCTTCTGTCATTTACACGCTAGAACGGCAATACCGAGCGTGTGAACATCGATGCAGGAAATCAAATACTGCGTCGATTCGGGGGATACCGCGGATGTTGGGCGATCTCGTGCGTGAGCACCGGCGCCGATTAGGGCTCTCCCAGGAAGAACTGGCGTCGCGGACCGGCATCAGCGCGCGAGGCATCCGGAAGATCGAGTCCCGGCAGACCGACACCGCGCGGCCCGCGACGGTGCGCCTGCTCGCCGACGCGTTCGGCCTGCGCGGCGTCGAGCGCGACGACTTCTGCCGGGTCGCGCTCGGGGCCACCGCGCGTCCGCCGGCCGCCGACACGGCCCGGCTCGACTTCATCTGCGAGGTGGCCTCGGCCCAGAGCCGGTCCGGCAACGTTCCGGGCGCCCGTGCCACCCGTGACCAGGCCGTCCGGGCCGCCCGCGGCCTCGGCGACCCGGCGCTGCTGGCCCGCGCCTACACGGCCTACGACCCGGGCGCGCTCTGGACGCTGCGCGCCGGAGCGCCGGTCGACGCGACCGTCCTCGCGGAGATGACCGCCGTGCTCGACGCGCTGCCCAGCGGTGATTCGGTCCTGCGCGGGCGGCTGCTGGCCGGCCTGGCGCTCGAGGCCGGATCCGACGATCCCGCGCGGGTCGACTGGGCCAGCGCCGAGGCGCTCGCGATCGCCCGGCGCCTGAACGATCCCGAGCTGCTCTGCCGGGCCCTGAGCGCCCGCTGCCGTTACGTCGCCGGGCTCACCCCCGACCGCTGGGCGGAGCTGGATCCCCTCGCCCGCGAGCAGCTCGTGCTGGCCGGTGCCGCCGGGCTGCCGGCCTACCAGGCCTGCGCCCACCACGTGCTCGGCACCGTCCAGCTCACCCGTCACGACCTGCGCATGGCCGCCTGGCATCTCGACGAGGCCGGGGGCCACGCCACCCCGGGCCAGCTCGGCCCCCTCGACCGCACCCGGGGGCTGTTCGACGCGCTGCGCCTGCTGATCGCCGGTCGCGTCGACGAGGCCGAACGCGCCTACGGCGGCCTGCTGCCCGAGGCCGGCCGGGCCCGGCTGCGCGCGCTGCTCGCCGTCGAACACGCGCGGGAGGTGCCCGGTACCTCGGTCGACGCGTTCCACGCGCTGTTCGAGCGGCTCGGCGAGGACGCCGCCGAGGCGTTCACGTGGGTGCTGCTGCGCGCCGGCCAGACCTGCGCGGCCCGGGCGGTCTGGAAGCCGCACGTGCCGCTCTCGCTGAACGACCACTGGTCGTTCTGGACGGTCGTGCGAGCCGAGAACGCGCTGCGGATGGAGGACTCGGTCACCGCCGCCCGGTGCTACCGGCAGCTCCTCCCGTGGGCCGGTCACGTGCCGGGCCTGCTCGGCGGGGAGGTGGCGCTGGCGCCCGTCGACCACACGCTCGGCGACCTCGCGTCCGCTCTGCACCGCCCGGCCGCGGCCGTCCGCCACTATGCCGACGCGACGGTCGTCGCCGACCGGCTGGGTGCACCGCTCTGGGCGGCACGCAGCCGCCAGGCCGCCGGCCCGCGCGACGAGGAAATAGGTCGGGCCCGGGGCGCTTCCTAGGAACAACACCCGATGTCCGATCGGGGACCCCCACCGATTCTGAATGGGCTACGTCCCCGAACTAGGAGTGCATCCGTGATGCGCACATTCCTGCGCACCCTGGTCATCGTGGCGGCCGTATTGGCCGTCGCCCGACCGGCCGACGCCCGCGAACTGACCCCCAACAACGGCAATCCGAGCTTCGCGGTACTCACCGCCGCCGACATCACGTTCACGACCCGGGAGCCCACGTCGGAACGGGCGACGCTCCTGGTCGAAGTCCTCACCAGCCGGAACGAGGTCGCCGCCTATCTGTCCGGCGATTTCGACGAAGGTCCGGGCCCGTACGCCCTGCCGGTCCGGGCCGGCGTTCCCGCGACCGACCTGCTCACCGGCCACCTCGGCCTGATCGTGACGCCGATCCCCCGGGACTCGTGGCGGTTCGGCTACGAGGTCACGCTGCACTACTCCGACGGCACCTCGACCACGTTCGGGGCGAAGGACCAAGACCTCACGGCGGCCGGCGATTCGCTGCTCTCGTCGTTCACCTAGGGAGATCCGGCGGGCGGGGGCGCCCAGGCACCGCGGAGGCGAACCCGCGCGGTGTGCTCAGCGGTCTCCGGCGAAGCGGTGTGCTCAGCGGTCTCCGACGAAGCGGTCCAGCACGCCGGCGACGGTGCCGGAGATCCGCGCACCGGGGAGCTGGTACGGGAACCGCGTGGCGACGTCGTCGGCCAGGCTGACCCCGAGACCGGGCCCGGACGGCACCGGGAGCGAGCCGTTCTCGATCGCCTGGATCCCGAACTTCTCGCCGGCCCCGAGCGCGTCCCAGGCCGGTGCCAGGAAGAACGGGTACTCGATCAGGTTGATCGTGTGCACCGTGGCGGCCAGCGCCAGGTTGGCCGCGAGCGCGATCGGGCCGGCGCAGATGTGCGGCACGACCCGTGCGCCGTAGTAGGCCGCCAGGCCGGCGACGGCCCGCGCTTCGGCGATGCCGCCGGACGTCGAGGCGTCCGGCTGCACGACCGAGATGCCGTCGTGGGCGAGCGCGTCGAGAAAGTCCTCACGCCCGTAGAGGTGCTCGCCGTACGCGATCGGTACTGTCGACTTCGCCGCCAGCGCGGCGATGCCGGCCCGGTTGGCCTGGGGAATCGGCTCCTCGAACCAGCGCACCCCGAGGTCGCCCAGCCGCTCGGCGATCTGTACCGCGGTCGGCAGCGTGAACGTGTCGCTGCCGTCGATCATCAGCTCGAGGTCGTCCGGCAGGAGGCCACGCAACTCGGCCAGCGTACGGAGGTCCTGCTGCCACTCCGGACCGATCCGGACCTTCGCCAGCCGGACCCCGCGCTCCAGAAGCGGAGCGAGCAGATCGGCGTGGAACGGTGCCGGGCCCTCGTCCAGGAACGTGGAGGACGCGTAGACGTCGACCCGGTCGCGGACCTGACCGAGGTGTTCGCTCACCGAGCGCCCGGCAGCCTGGGCGACGAGGTCGGTGAGCGCGATCTCGACGGCGCTGCGGGCCTGGGCCGCGACGCCCTTGTCGCCGAGCCGGCGCCGGGTCGAGAGCTTCAGCAGCTCGACCACCGGCTCGACGGCGACCAGCTCACGACCGACGAGCAGCGGCGACAGCGCCTGGGTGACGATCTCGGCGATCACGCCGGCGTAGGTGGCGCCGAAGCTGTCGCAGGCCTCGCCGAATCCGACCAGCCCCTCGTCCGTTTCGACCCGCACGAAACAGAACGACATGGGGAGGCGTCCCAGCTGAACGGAGGCCGGGATCGGCGTGACGGCCGTGATCTTCATGCCGGTGATCCTTGACCCCGCTCATCCCGTACGTCAAGACGCCATCTCGAATAGCGATGCGTTGATCGAGACCCGGGGCCTGCCGCACGTGTTCGTCGTTCCGGGCGGTGCGGGGCACGGGGCGGTCGACGCGCTGCCGGCGGAGCAGCCGGCGGCGGCGGCCTGACGAGCGTCAGCCGTGCCGGTCCTCAGCGGTGCCGGTCGAGGCGGGGGAGCCGGCTCTTCGGACGTCTCCGGCGGACGAGCCGACGGGCTCGGGCCGGGACCCGCCGCTCAGCGGTCGTCCCCGGGGACGACGGAACTGCTCAGCCGACGGTGGAGGAGAGCGCGAGCGCGCTCGCGGTCGCCGCGCTGGAGCAGGTCGAGCACCTCGCGCATGTCGGCCGGCGTCAGCGAGGGACGCGACCCGGCCGGGTGCTCCGACTCCAGGGCGACGGCCAGCGCCACCCGGATCGGCGACCGGCTGGTCTCGGCCAGCGCCAGCAGGAACGCACCGTCGCCGCGATCGATGGCCTGACGCAGGCGCTCGAGGCCCTCGCCGTCCGGGTCGGCCCAGGTCACACTGTCGGCGTGGGCTGCCGCGCGGTACTGCAGCGCGTGGCCGGGGCGCGTCGCGAACTCGACGTCGAACGCGTGGCGAAACGTGTCGGCCGTGCGGCCGGAACCGCCCTCGGTCGCGAACGCACCGCCGTGGGCGCCGACCCGGATCTCGATCAGCCCCACCGCTTCCAGCGCGCGGAGCGCCTCCCGCAGCGTGGCCCGGCTGACCCCGAACTGCTCGGCGAGCTCACGTTCGCTGGGCAGACGCTCCCCGGCGAGGATCGTTCCGTCCAGGATCGCGCCGCGGACCTGATCCACGACGTCGTCGAAAGACCGCACACGACGGGCCTTGGCGAACCCCGCACGTGGTGGTTCCGTGCGCGCAGCGTCGCGACCCTTGACAGAGGGCATGCCGCATCCTAAAACATTCTCCCAATGGTCTGACCATTCGTGAGATGAGGACCGCATGGCATCCACCCGTCGGAAGACGACCGCGCGAGCGGAATACACCGAGGACGACCGGCACGAGGACTCCAAGGTCCTGCACGGGATGGGCTACGCCCAGGAGCTCGAACGGCGGATGAGCAAGTTCTCGAACTTCGCCATCTCGTTCTCGATCATCTGCATCGTCTCCGGCGGTATCAACTCACTGGGTCAGGCCACGTCCGGTGCCGGCGGGGCCGCGATCGGCATCGGCTGGCCGATCGGCGTCCTCATCTCCGGAGTCTTCGCCCTGGGCCTGGCGCAGATCTCCTCGGCCTATCCGACGGCGGGTGGCCTCTACCACTGGGGCTCGATCCTCGGGAACCGGTTCACCGGCTGGCTTTCGGCCTGGCTGAACCTGCTCGGGCTGGTGACCGTGCTGGGCGCGATCAACGTCGGCACCTACTACTTCGTGTTCGGGGCCTTCGGCGAGCGGCTCGGCCTCGAAGACAACCTGACCACCCGCGTGCTGTTCATGGCCGGGATCACCGGCATCCAGGCCCTGATCAACCACTTCGGCATCGGCCTGACCGCCAGGCTCACCGACCTGTCCGGCTACCTCATCTTCGCGACCGCGATCGCGCTGACGATCGCCTGCCTGATCGCCGCGCGCGACATCGACGTCTCCCGGCTGTGGACGTTCCACGACTACACCGGCGGCCAGGGCTCGGACGCGGTGTGGCCGAAGACCGTCGGGATCGGGATGGCGTTCCTGCTCGGCCTGCTGTTACCCGTGTACACGATCACCGGCTACGACGCGTCCGCGCACACGTCGGAGGAGACGGTGAAGGCCGCGCACCACGTGCCGTCGGGCATGGTGTCCTCGGTTTTGTGGTCGGGTCTGGCCGGGTGGGTCATGCTCTCCGCGTTCGTGCTGATGATCCCGAACATGGACCAGGCGGCCCAGCAGGGCTGGAACGTCTTCTTCTGGGCCATGGACGAGCGGATGAACCACGGCGTCCGCGACGTCCTCTACGTCTTGATTTTCGTCTGTCAGTTCCTGTGCGGGCTGGCCACGGTCACCAGCGTCTCCCGGATGCTGTTCGCGTTCTCCCGCGACGGCGGCATCCCCGGCGCGTCCAAGCTCCTGGCCAAGGTCAGCCCGCGGCGCCGGGTGCCGATCGGGTCCATCTGGGCGGCGTCCACGCTGGCCGTGCTGTTCGTCTGGTTCACCTCGTCGATCACGATCAAGGGCACACCGGCGTACTCGATCGTCGTGTCGTGCACGGTGATCTTCCTGTTCCTGTCGTTCACCGTGCCGATCGCGCTCGGCGCCGTCGCGATCGGTGGTCCGAAGTGGCCGCACATGGGCCCGTGGAACATGGGGGCCACGCGCTTCAAGGTGGTCGCGGTCCTGTCGATCGTCGCGATGGCGCTGCTGTTCTTCATCGGCGTGCAGCCGCCCAACGACTACGCCCTGCCGATCACGATCGGATTCGTCGTCCTGGCCCTGATCGTCTGGTTCGCCGTCGAGCGGCGCCGGTTCCAGGGCCCGCCGACCGGTGACATCATCGCGGCCCGCGAGGGTGCCATCCGCGCCGCCGAGGAAGCGGTGGGGGAGAAGGCGTGAGTCGTTTCTCCGGGCAGGTCGCGCTGGTCTCGGGGGGAGCCAGTGGCGCCGGCGCGGCCGCCGTCCGGCTCCTCGTCGCCCAGGGCGCTTCGGTGATCGTGGTCGACCGGCAGGAGGAACTCGGTCGCGCGTTGGCGGCGGAGGTCGGCGCGCACTTCGTCCGGGCCGACGTCAGCAAGCCGTCGGAGGTGAGGGCCGCCGTCGCCGACGGCACCGCCGCCGTCGGCACGCCGACCCTGCTGTTCAACCACGCCGGCACGATCGTCGTGAAGCCGTTCCTGGAGACCACGCAGGAGGACTACGACTTCCTGATGGACGTCAACGTCCGCTCGATGTTCGTGATGACCCAGGCGGTACTACCCGGGATGCTGGCCGCCGGCCGCGGTGCGATCGTCTGCACGTCGTCGATCTCGGCCGTCGCGGCGACGCCCGCCGAGGTGCTGTACGACGTCACCAAGGGCGCCGTCCACCAGTTCGCCCGCGCGATCGCCGTGGAGTACCGCGATCAGGGCATCCGTTGCAACGCCGTCTGTCCCGGTTTCATCGACACCCCGCACGGAAGGCGCGAGGTCGAGCTGCTGACGAAGTACGGGGTGGACGTGTCCGAGGCGGCCATAGCGGCCCAGCAGGGGCGGATGTGCACGCCCGAGGAAGTCGCCACCGCGACGCTGTTCCTGCTCAGCGAGGAGGCGTCGTTCGTGAACGGCGCGCAGCTGTTCGTCGACAACGGCTTCACTGCTCTGTGACGTCCGGGAGGACGGCGCTTCGTGACGTTCGGAGGGACGGCGTTCTGTGACGTCCGGGAGGACGGCGTTCTGTGACGTTCGAAGGGACGGCGCTTCGTGACGTCCGGGCGGACGGCGTTCTGTGACGTCCGGAGGGACGGCGCTTCGTGACGTCCGGGCGGACGGTGGTGTCGCGGTCCGGGAGTCGGACCGTGACACCGTCGCGGTCGTGGGGGGCTTCTCCCGCCGCGCTCGGGGCCGAACGGTCGGCGTGAGGGGGTGCGGCGCTGGCCAGTGGCGGGCGAGTCGCTGCCCGCACGCGAGGGTGACGCCGGATCGGTCGCGGAAGTGGTTGATGAGCGTGCGGCAGTCGACGGACCGGGGGTTTTGGCGTCGCAGGTCTGGACTGCGTGGCGGAAGCGACGGGTCACCACCGTCGTCCGCACTGCCCGCCCGTTCGCGCGGCGGCTCGCGTGAACCGTGGGTTCAACGTGCCGGGGTGCCCGGGGTGCCCGGGGTGCCCGGGGTGCCCGGGGTGCCGGGGCGCGCGGCGTCGGCCGAGGTGTGTTGCGGATCCCTGGCTTGGTGTGGTCGTGAGGTGGGCTTCGCGAGCGGCCGGGTGGGCCGCTGGCGAAGGAAGGAGTCACCTTGCTCTCGGCGACGTGGCTGAACTGAGGGCCGCCGAGGAGCCTGCGGCGGTGGCCGTGGTTTGTTGACGGGGGATGCTCGCGGCACCGAGGTACACGATCGAGAATCGAACGGGAGTTCGGTTGCCAGAGGGGCGTAGCCCGACTTGGGAGTTGGTCAGAGCATTGGGTAAGGTTCTCCCAGCGGTCGCCGGAAGGCGTCCCGCGTCCGGGTGGCGGAATGGCAGACGCGCTAGCTTGAGGTGCTAGTGCCCGAAAGGGCGTGGGGGTTCAAGTCCCCCCTCGGACACTGGTTCTGGTGGATTTTCACCATCGAGCCAGAAGTGCATTCCAGTCGAACTGAATTCATAGCGCAAGCGATCGGCGATTTGGCCGGTCGCTCTGCTTGCGTTACGGGGTTGACCGTCGCGGTGCGGTGTGGTCACCATGACCGCCGTGAACCGGTCAAAACCACCCAAGATGGTCGACGAGCAGCTCATCGGTGCACTGATCCCTGCGGTCCAGCCTGCCCCGGTGACGCAGTCACCGCCGCTGCCGGGCTTGGCTCCGCTGGTGCTTCCGGTTGCTTCGTGGAGTGACTTGTTGCTGGATCTCGCACGCGTCGATCGTTCCGGCCGGCTGTCGTCGCGCGGGTTGATGGGGGCGTTGGGATGGCCAGCCGGCCACCGGCTGGCGATCGACGCCGTCGGGGGTGCGGTGGTCGCGGGTTCGTCGTTGACGGGTCCGTGCGTGGTGGGCAGCCGTGGTGATCTCGCGATCCCGGCGGCGGTGCGGGGCATGTGCGGGATCGAGGTCGGTGCGCAGGTGGTGTTGGTGGCCGCGGTGACGGAGGAGAGGCTGGTGGCGCATTCCGCGTCGACGGTGTTGCGGCTCATCGCCGGGCATCACGCCCGGTCTGCGACGGAGGACGATGACGATGACTGATCCAGAAAAGCTGGCCGCGGCACGCGCGGCGCTTGAGGAACTCGGCGTGACGGTGGCCGACCTGGCGGCGGAACCTGCCGCCACGGTGGTGCCGACGGTGGCGGAGTATCTGCCGCGAGTGCTGGGTGCGGCAGGCCCCGGTGCGCGACGTACGTACGGCTCGTACTGGGCACGGATGGCCGAGGCGTGGGGTACGCGACGGTTGACCGAGATCCTGGCGTCGGATGTGGAGGCTTTGCAGCGCGAAGTGCGCGCCAACGCGCTGGTCCGCCGCAATGGCCGCGACGGCCGGCACGCCGGGGAGCATCTGATCGCCGCGGCGCGTGCGTTCTTCCTCCGAGCGATCGCCGATGGCTACATCGACCGGGACAAGAGCCCAGCGCATCTCGTGGCCAAACCACGCCGGCTGCCCTCATGCCGACGCGCGCTGAAGGCCCTGGAACTGGAGCAGATCCACCTCGTTGCTCGAACCACCGGAAATGACGTCGTCCTAGATGCGTTGATGCTGCGGCTGCATACGGAGACGGCCTGCCGCCGCGGTGGCGCGCTCAAACTGCGGCTGATGGATCTGGACACCCATCGTGGTCTGGTGCGGTTGCGGGAGAAAGGCGAAACGGTGCGGTGGCAGCCGATCAGTCTGGACCTGGCGACCCGGCTGGCCGAGCACGCCCAGGTGCGCGGCGGGGCGATTCCGACCGACAGCGTGTTGCGATATCGGAACGGAAGCGCCTTGACCAGCCGCCGCTACGACAACCTCTGGCACCGCATCGGAGTGCAACTACCGTGGGTCGCGGCGCAGGGCATTTCGACGCACTGGCTAAGGCACACCACGCTGACCTGGATCGAGCGGCACTTCGGGTACGGCATCGCCCGCGCCTACGCCGGCCACACCGACTCCCAAGGTGCGGCCACCACGACCTACATCAAGGCCGATCTCCAAGCCGTCGCCGGCGCACTCGCCGCGATGACGGGGCAACCACATCCGCTAGCAGGGTGACGGTGATGACCGGACCTAGGCGAAAGGCGCGCAACAGGCATGCCCCTCGCCAGTGCGAGTGACGCCCCTAACGCCCGCCTGGCTTCATAATTTGGCGGACACGGTAGAAGGGATACCGGCTGATGGAGCACCTCTATTGGGATCTCGGTTCGTGCGCGGGCGGCGCACTCTACGAAGTCGAATTACGGGGCTCGACGGCGAGGGTCTGCCTCATGGACTCCGAGGAGTACCAGGCCTATCTCGATGGCGACGAGTACGAGTTCCACGGCGGCTTCTTCGACATCAGCCCCGTCGTCCTTGAGGTGCCCCACGACGACTACTGGTACCTCGTCATCGACAGCAACCCCGCGCGGATCAAGGTCCAGGTGGCCCAAATCTTCGATTGAGGCACCTTGCTGCTCCTCGGTGATCCGGACAATAGGCGCGCCCGGCAGGGCGCGGATCCGAGAGGCAGTCGGCGCCAGCGCACTGCCCCCGCCGCGGCCGGACAACAGACTATGGTCTGGCCACATGATCGGGCCGTACGGACACAACGACCTCTGGTTGGCGATGTTCGATTCATTCGCTGGGTCTGACGAGGATCTCGCCGTCGCCCAAGCTGCCTTCGAGTCCACGGTCGGGGACTTCCCGGCCCGCTGGCGCGCCGCGCTGCGGGCGATCGTCGCCGCGAAGCTGCAACCAGAACTGTTCATCGAGATTCCGGATGTCCCAGAGCGGCTGTCCAAGGCGCAACTGGATGAGCTGGTGCGCCCGGCGGCCGGCGGATTCCTCTCCTCGTACACCACCAAACAGCGGCTGCTCGAAGAGCTTGCGCGGGTCACGCGACGGCAGGAGCGCCGTCCGTCCTGGGTTCCTCGGGTCGGTGCTGACGGACAGCCGATCACCTCGGATGGTGCGGCGGAGGCCGATGACGTGTTCCCGCGTCGCCCGGTGCGAATCACCGCGTTCGGCGAGTTGGGCACCATTGACGCCGAACTGCCCGCCAGCGACCCCGAGCGGCCCGAACTACCTATAGATCCGGGCGGTGTCGGTGAGCTCGAACTGGCCCTCCACACCGTCCTACGCATGGACCCGGGGCCCTTCCGCGCCGTATCGATTGACGCCGACGCGGTCGAAGCGCTCGTGCCTGAAGAGGTCCGGTGGTGGAGCGATCAACCGGTCCGGTCGCTGCAGCCGATCGAGGATCCGGCCGTGGCTAGTGAGACGCTCGCCACCGCGGCGACGCTCGGCGGAGTCCCGGTCGCAGACGCGCTGACGACAGACGAATGCCTTGCTGCCGCAGATGTTCTGGACAACGCGGGCGACTGGCGCCACGGTGCCCGGTGGGTGCTCGACGCGTGGGATCCCGGTCAGGACGTCAGGATCTTGGTGGCCGCACGCGCCTCGATCGCTGGCTGGGCAGACGACGCGAGCAGCGGCCTGCTCGTCCACGTCGATGGCAGTGCCCTGCATGAGACTGAGGGCGTCCTGCCCGCACCCGGCCTGCTGCATAGTTACCTGCTCTGGATTGCCCGCAGCCCCGACAGCCGTGATCCGATCGCCGCGATTCACCGCGTGATTTTCGCCTGCCCTGGCGAGGGGTGGTGCCACCGCGGTGGCTGCCCGGAAGCCGACACAGACGTCGTACGGCACCTGTCCGCAAACCTGGCACTCGCGGCCGACATCGGTGCCGTCGCTCAGGCCGGGCCGGGGTGGGCAGCGGCCACTTACGACGGCATGTACGGTTCCGGTCTTGTCGAGTACGCCGACGACGTCCTCCGTCAGGCAACCTTCCTGCTGCACCGGGCAGGATGGGTCGAGATTGGCCGGTCGGAGTGGGAGGGCGGTCTCGATGAACTCCTCGTTCGACGCGGCCCACATGCACTCACGGTCGCCTACGACCCGGTCACTCGTCAGGTTCAGCTCCGAGACGGCAAGCAGGACCTTGACTCACTGGTCGACGTGATGGGCGACGACGGCATCGTCACCGACGAAGCCCCGGAAAGGACCGACCGCGCCGCCGGCCTTGCCGCCGGGTGGACCGAGGACACCCTAACTGCCACCGACGACCTGCTGACTGGGCGGCTCCGCAGTATCGAACACCTCGTCGAACCGATCACCGCCGCCCTGCTCGGACTTCACCCGCACGCCGACGGTGAGCTCCACTCGCCGCGGACGCAGAGCATCGTTGCCGCGCAGCTGGCGAACATGTTGCGTAGCGCGCAGGTCGTCGCCGGACCTGCGGCGGAAGCCTAGTTAGCCTTCAACTCGTATCGGCAGGGTTGGCCTGAACGACTCAGGCTAGAGCCAATACCGGTAACTTAGGTCTAATTCGGTCGTTGGTCAGGTCGTGCCACGTGCGGGTCAGGTAAAGGTCGTCGGTGAGCGGTTGTCGGATCGGGT